>NZ_LN901324.1 GCF_001465875.1 Legionella saoudiensis
TTCCTGGCGACCATAGCGGTTTGGAACCACCTGAATCCATCTCGAACTCAGAAGTGAAACAGACATGCGCCAATGATAGTGTGAGGTCTCCTCATGTGAAAGTAGGTCATCGCCAGGGTTTTATTAAGAATAGAAAAGCGGCCTGGAGCCGCTTTTTTTGTTTCTGCAGTCTGTAAATGATTACCCAATACCCATCTCCCGCGCGTGACCACAGAGCCTATCAAGCTTCATTCGTGGGCGAGAGAGCCAAATACCAGCCATTATTTTAACTTGAATCCGCCCATAGAACCTCATCACTGCCAGAGAGGAGTGAGTACGCGCTATGATTTTAATAGGGCTCTTCGCAAAATTCGCTCCCCGTCATTGCGAGCGCAGCGAAGCAACCCAGGGGTTCCGTGCTTCACATCACATTGCTAATTAGGATTAACTCCTATGCCCCTAAGCGTGCGAGCCTCGCAAGTGAAGCCTAAATTAAAGCAAAAGATGAATGAGAAAAGAGAGTAAAAGACAATACAACAATTTCAAATACTCTTACCCAATAAATAAAAAAACCTGGTTGCAAGCAACCAGGTGACATTGGCTCAATAATAATCAATAGTAGTAGTCGTCACATCAATAGGCCCTTGGCGATAAGGGAAAACCATAACTGGTTCTACAACAGGAGTAACAGCCACTTGCCTATAGGCAACAACTTGGGTACAACAACAACCAGACATAAATATCACAACCCCCAGCAGAACAATCCATTTCATCGTAAGCCCCTATTTCTTTATTTTAATCAAAGTGTAGATTAATTAATCACATATCGCCAATAAGGTTATAGCTTTTTTTATTAATACAACTGGTTCTCCCGGCTTCCAGATCATTTTCAATCCGTATATACTCATCACCTTGATATCGACAGCAATTCGACAGGATGTGAGGATGTTAGATAGAGCCAGTGTAGTTGATGAACAATTTGTTAAACGGGTACGGCAAGCAGATTTTCCCATACCCAACAGCTCGATTAGCTTGGAAACAGCCGAGCTCGATAAAAAAACTGCCATAGAGTTGTTTGACTCCCAAATTAAATCACGCTTACTCGATTTAATCGCAAGACAGCTTAAAGAAAAAGGTTTATCTTTCTATACCATTGGTAGTAGTGGGCATGAAGGAAATGCTGTTTTTGGCCAGGTCTTTCGACCACAGGATATGGCCTTTTTACATTATCGCAGCGGTGCCTTCTATATACAGCGCTCAAAACAAGTAAAAGGGATTGATGGAGTAAAAGATGTTTTACTATCCCTGGTTGCGGCTTCCAATGATCCAATTTCTGGCGGGCGCCACAAAGTATTTGGTTCTGTTCCCTTAAATATTCCCCCGCAAACCTCAACAATCGCATCGCATTTACCCAAGGCTTTGGGAGCCGCTTTATCGATTAAACGCGCTAAAGACTTAGGAATAGGAAGTAATTTAAGTCAGGACTCAATTATTCTTTGTTCCTTTGGTGATGCCTCAACAAATCATGCCACAGCCCAGACTACATTAAATGCTTGCTCTTGGATTGCCCAACAAAATTATCCATTGCCGATCATTTTTATTTGCGAAGATAATGGTATAGGTATTTCCGTACCCACGCCAATGAATTGGATTGAACATTCAATAAGTTCTCGCCCTGGGTTAAATTACATAGCTTGTGACGGGCTAAATCTTGCGGATATTTATGCCAAAGCTCAAGAAGCAGAATATCTGGCCCGCTATAAAAAACAACCTGTGTTCTTGCATATGCGTTGTGTCCGCTTATTAGGTCATGCGGGCTCGGATATTGAGTCACAATACCTATCACAATCACAAATAGAATTCACCGAATCTCATGATCCTTTATTACACACGGCGGGAATGCTCTATCGAGAAGGCTGGATGAGCTTAGAAGGCATTATCAGCCTTTATGAAAGTAATAAACATTTAATTGAAGCAAAAGCCGCCGAAGCAATTAGCCAGCCAAAAATGGATGGTGCTGAAGCAATCATGGCTTCCATTGTTCCTAAAATTACGCAGAAGCCAAAGCAGGCTTTGCCAAACGAAATAACCCGTGCGGCAGTATTTGCTAATGCGTACCCGCAATTAAAACAAAAACGTAACCTATGCCAACACATCAATTTTGCACTAACTGATTTGATGATGCAGTATCCCAATATGGTGGTTTTTGGTGAGGATGTAGGGAAGAAGGGCGGAGTCTATCGAGTTACTGCCGATTTACAATTTCGTTTCGGCAAACGCCGAGTCTTCGATACCATCTTAGATGAAACCACAATTTTAGGCACGGCAATTGGGATGGCTCATAATGGTTTTATCCCGGTTCCTGAAATCCAATTTTTAGCCTACCTCCATAATGCAGAAGACCAATTACGGGGAGAGGCATCAACTTTATCCTTTTTCTCGAGCGGCCAATACCAAAACCCCATGGTGATTCGTATTGCCTCGCTAGCCTACCAAAAAGGATTTGGTGGTCATTTCCATAATGACAACTCAATTGCCGTATTGCGCGACCTACCTGGCGTGATTGTTGCATGTCCTTCCAACGGTCCAGATGCTGCTAAAATGTTACGCACATGCATGCGCTTGGCTTACGAAGAAGGCCGAGTAGTAGTGTTTTTAGAACCGATCGCACTTTATATGACAAAAGATTTACACCAAACAGGCGACAATGGCTGGTTGTTTGACTACCCGCAGCCTCATGAAATGATTGCACCAGGAGAAGTAGGCACTCATGGTGAAGGATCTACCGTTATTTTAACTTATGCCAATGGTTATTATTTATCATGCCAGGCGGCAAAAGTTTTAAAAGAAGAACATCACATCGATGTAAAAATTGTTGATTTACGCTGGTTAAGTCCGTTACCTGCAGAAGCTATTTTAAAAGAAGTAGCGCAGGCAAAACAGGTACTTATTGTCGATGAAGGCCGGCAAAGTGGTTCGATTAGTGAGGGACTAATTACTTTATTAGTAGAAAAAGCCTCATCAAGTTTGCAAATTAAACGAATTACCGGTAAAGATTGTTTTATTCCATTAGGAACTGCTTGGCAATATTTGTTACCAAGTAAAGAAAGTATTATTGAGGCGGTAATCGCGTTACAGTCAGAGAAAAGGGAGATAGAAATTGGACGACTTGTTGTTTCTTGATGAACAATTGCGAGATGACGAACGAATGATACGCGATAGCGTAGCTCGTTTCGTTAATAACGATGTAGTGCCTTTAATGGCTGAATCCTATGAACAGGCACATTTTCCACGTGAACTGATTCGTAAGTCTGCAGAATTAGGTTTATTAGGCCTCACTTTACCGGCAGAATATGGTGGAGCAGAAGCATCCTATGTTTCTTATGGTTTAGTATGTCAAGAATTAGAAAAAGGTGATAGCGGCTTACGTAGTTTTGTTTCCGTACAAAGCTCCCTATGCATGTACCCAATTTTTCGTTACGGTAGCGAAGAACAAAGAGTACGCTATTTGCCGGGAATGGCCACCGGCGAAATTATTGGCTGCTTCGGTTTAACTGAGCCTGATGCCGGCTCTGATCCTGCAAGCATGCGTACCAACGCTAAAAAAGAAAATGGTGGCTGGCGTTTAAATGGCGCAAAAATGTGGATTACCAATGCTCCAATCGCAGATATTGCTATTGTGTGGGCTAAAACTGATACAGGAGTGCGCGGATTTATCGTTGATACTAAATTCGAAGGAGTAAGTCGCCCTGAAATTAAATTAAAGATGTCCTTACGTGCTTCCATCACTGGGGAGTTAGTTTTTGACAATGTATTTGTTCCAGATGAGAACTTACTTCCAGGCAGCGAGAAAGGTTTAGGAGCTGCGCTAAGTTGTTTAAGTCAGGCACGTTATGGAATCGCTTGGGGAGCAATGGGAGCAGCAATGGCATGCTTCGACATTACCCGTGACTACCTATTAGAGCGCAAGCAATTTAACAAACCTTTAGCTTCGTTCCAGATTATTCAAAAAGACCTGGCAGATATGTATACTGAAATTATTAAGGCACAATGTCTTAATTTACAAATAGGTCGTTTGAAAGAAGAGCAACGCGAAACACCAGTAATGATTTCATTAGCAAAAGGGAATTCTTGCCGCGAAGCATTGAAAATTGCTAGAAAATGCAGGAACCTATTAGGAGCTAATGGAATTAGTCTCGAGTATCATGTTATACGGCATATGCTTAATTTAGAATCAGTCTTTACCTACGAGGGTACGGATAATGTCCATACCTTAGTGCTAGGGAAGCATATTACGGGAATTAATGCGTTTGGTTAAACATAACTATTCAGCATTACGACTCAATGATCCTCTCTCCTATTTTTAAGGAGAGGGGAGGCATAAGTGAATAGTTTAATTGTCCTATGCAGCAATTCCTGCAGTTTAATTGCAACTTACAGGGAGTATCACTATGTCAAAAATGATTTTAAAACAAGCGCTTATCTTAAGTTTATTTACATTAAGCATGTCAGTTCAGGCAGATCAAAACAAAGAGCTATTAGTAAATCGATGCCATGAACTGGCAAAAACAGTAAAGTCATTGGTAGTAAGCCAACACAACCCAGCCTGCGTTGATAAATTAGTATTAGCTTCCAATCAAATGAGTGTTGCAGCTGCGTTGATTTCGGATGATTCTGTAATGCAGGCAAAACAAATAGTTGTAAATGCAGTAAAAGCATTACAATTTGCAGAGCTAACTGGATGCATCCATTACATTCAAATTTCGCATTCGAAACTGGAAGCAAACAAGCTAAGACACTTACTCTAAAAGCTCTAATTCTGCTTGAGGTGTTTAAAGTTGAATTTAAACCTTGTCTCTACACCTCAACTACTTGTTATTTCTCCCAGACTTAGTTATCATTTGGGCCATTCGGGGCGTAGCGCAGCCTGGTAGCGTACTAGCATGGGGTGCTAGTGGTCGAAGGTTCAAATCCTTCCGTCCCGACCAATAAAATCAATGAGTTAGCAAATTACGGGTCTTTCCCAATTACGGGGGCACTAATCAAGAACACAAAACTTTAACCCTTAACCTATAATTTTCATCTTACATAGTTTATTGATTAACTCTCGATATTGTTCCTCATAATGGCGTTGATACCAACGTTCTATTGTCGCTTTACCTTTCTTATAGCGCTCGGATAGGTCTTTTTGAGAGACCCCTCGGCTATGCTCATGAAATACCCCCCGCTTGGGCTCGCCAAGTCGAACGTTGGTGTTTATTTATTCCAGGGAATTGTTGATTACCATAACGCTTACACGCATGACAATACAACTTATACGCTTTAAATTTTAAGATACTTCTCCGATGACCTATCAGCTCATGATGAACCTCTCGAGTATAAGCCGACTTCTTTCTAACTTGTTTACTTTGACAATGACCACAACGCGCAAACGACTATAGCGAACATCTAAGAGTAAGGGTTGATAACCACTCACTTTTACTATAGTAAATCCAGGTAAATTTAGGATAAGATTATATTTTGGCACTTTAATTCCTTTTGATTGCTATCAGGGACTTAATCTAGACTAATTTAATTAAAGTGCCCCTTCGTTGAGGTTGAGCCATATTTCTGAGTTTGCGTAAGTCCAATAGAATTAAGCTCTCATCAAACTACGTAAAAATCTAAATTGATCCGAGATGCGCTCAGCTAATGATAAAACCTCATTACACAAGGGGTTGTCAAATTAATTGTGACTTAAATAATTTTAATTACAAAAAAAACATATAAATTGACTTGAATATATCGTCAAATCATGTCACATTTACGTTGACGAAATAATGGCTTTGGGCATATATGAAAAAGTTATTCTTCTATGTTAATGCTCGTATCATTTTTAATTGAAGCATGTAGTGAGGGATCCGCTAAAAAAAGAAAGGCAATCGATCAAGGAGTGAAAAATATTCAAGATAAGATGCAAAACAAAGGGTCAGCACAAAAAGCATGCGAAAAAATTGATGATGCAATCGGAAATCAATGGCTGCATATCTTGGAATAATCAGCATGACAAGACAATTGAGCAAATACATAAAATTGATGGCAGCTTTATTAATATTATTGTGCCCCGCCAGGGAATTGTGGCCACATCAAGCTATTGATAAAAATATTATTGAATCCTATAAAAATAAAAAAAATACGGTTTCATTGATACTTTTTTTTCAGAACAGTAAAGAAATTCCTCACTTCATTAACACGATGAAGAGTTTTAAAAAAATATTCATTCTACCTCTTAATTTCATGCCTGCAGCAATACTTACTGGGAATGATGATCCTATTATTTTAAGTGCAGTATTAAAAAGCCCCTTAATAACACACATTGCCCTCAATGAGCCTGCAGGTGAAAAAAGTGAAGCAAAATATAAGCGCGAAAAGAGGATTATACAGTATCGCTATCCAGGTATAGATAAATGGTGGGCTAAAAATTTTAAAGGCCAATCAGGCGTAGTAGGTATTATCGACTCAGGGATAGATAAAAATCATCCCGCTTTAATTAATAAAACCATACTCATCAATAAAACAAAAAATGCCTGTTATTCAAAGTATAAAGATGGGATCCGTACTCCTCATGGTACAGGTGTTGCATGTATCTACTCTGGATATCCTATAGAAACTGATCATAAAAATATACGTGGCGTAGCTTATAAAGCGCCTGTTTTATTATCTACGTTAGCAGGTGAAGGTTATCAAGTTAAAGAAAATTTTTGGCTTACCTATGCGGGGTTGAATTGGTTTTTTACGTACAAGTCAAAACCAAGCGTTATTAATTATAGCTTTGGTAATGGCCCCGTTAATTGCTCCGACTGCCCTGACTGGAGCGGAATGAGTATGATAATAGATTATATCGTAAATAAGTATAAAATCTTATGGGTTACCTCTGCCGGTAATAATGGGTTCGTTAAACCAAAAGCAAAGGCTCCTTTTTCCTCAAGCATGACAATCCCTGCAGACAATTATAATGCGCTTACTGTTGCCAATATGAATATCTACCATAAAAACCATGTTAATACTAAGGGCAGAAACGAATACAGACAAGCTATAAGTTTTAGTAGCAGCCGAGGACCGACTCTATTAGGAAGGAAAAAACCAGATATAACCGCGCCAGGTAATGACACCTACACCTGCGCGCCGCGTAAAAAATATCATTTTACCTATACAAAAAATATGAGTTATAAAAAAGGGTATCGTTACATGGGAGGGACAAGTGCTGCAGCCCCTCATGTGGGAGGAGCTATTTTATTAGTTAAAGAAGCAGGAATTACTAATCCTATAGCTATCAAGGCTCTTTTAATTAATAGTGCGGATACATGGACAGATAGTGGTCTACCTGGACCTGGAGATCCGGATTACCTCTACAAAGGTGGGCACCACAAAATAATAGGCTCCCAATGGAATCCTACCTATGGCTGGGGATACATTAATATGAACAAGGCTTTTGAGCAAAGATTTAATATTAAAATGGGTAGCTTATCGCAAAATAAAAACATTATTGATTATATTATACATGTCAAACCTCAAGAGAAAATTACTCTAGTGCATGAACGAAGAGTTGGATTTCATAAAGATAAATCACCATGGAAGTTAAGCCATTTAGTACTAGAGCTTATTGACCCCATATCTAATAAATCTTTAGTAAGTGATAAGAGTTCGATTGATAATGTTCATCAAGTGTCATTATGCTCACAACTTCCCTTTGAGCTATGCAAAAAAAACAAAGTTAAGAAGGTTATAGTCCGAATTAGCCTACAAAACACAATAGAGGGAGAAAAAAGAGAGCCCTTTGCTTTGGCATATGGTTAATTTTAGTCGATATAGGTATAGATTTAGATTTGATAACTAAAATTATAAATTTACAATTAAATCATAATAGACAGAAAAACACTTACCATTTAAAATAATACATAAATTTTAACTATTTAATTTATTACTAATAAACTGTTTCAAGAGTGAGAATAAAAATGTTGATTTTTAAGGAAAAAGAAGACGACAAAATCCAATTTCGTATTCGCATGAACGCAGCTACTTTAAAGCAGATTGAAGATTACTGTAAATGGGCTGGTATTCAGTATAAAGACTATTTTATTCAGCGAGCTTGTGAATATATATTTACGCATGACGAAGAATGGATTAACTTTAAGAACCAATCTAATAATTAGTAATCTTTTCAAAGATTTTGATAAATTTTAAAATGCTACACTTTTAAGATCAAATGCCAGAAGAAACAGCTCTAAAATAAGAAAGTATTCATTTAACTGTGTCACCTCATTGCTTATTTAAGCCCCAAAGTTAGTCTTTCTTCAAAATCGATTTGTAGTTGGGATACGATAAGCGCCCAATTGTGCATGGGCGGATTCTATTTTCCAGTACTTTCTGAACAGCACAGTAAATGAGTTTGATAAGGGCGTTTTCGCTGGTGAGTGCGCCTTTATTTTTAGTGTATTTGCGAATTTGTCGATGAAAACCTTTGACAATATTGGTTGTATAAATGATACGTCTGAGCTCTTCTGGATATTTAAAGTACTGTGATAAAGCTTCCCAGTGATTATTCCAATACTTTATTACAGCAAGATATTTTTTCCCCCATTTCTCTTCCAGCTCAAGCAGATGATGCTCCGCTAAGTCTTTGCTTGAGGCTTTATAAACAAGTTTTAAATCAGCCATAAAGGCCTTCTGGTCTTTGTTGACCACATACTTCAATGAGTTGCGAACCTGATGAACAACAAAAAGCTGCACTTCAGTATGGGGAACTACTTCGGTAATGGCATCAGAAAATCCCTTAAGCCCATCGATACTAGCAATAAGAATATCTTTTTCTCCTCGAGCCTTAAGGTCTTTTAAGCGTCGAGCCTAAAAGACCAGTGGTCGATTGAATTGTTTCAGTCGTTTTACCGTTACGACAGATGGCGATACCTGTCTCAGTGCAGTCGATCATATAGGAATCCCTTTCTCCTTCTAAGGCAAACTTTAATAACTCTTTAATTAGGGGTAAGCATAGGTCTTTTACTGATTTTAACTGCGCTAATTCTTATGACTCGCACTCGTTGAAATCCCAAGTCGATAAATCGATTGTCTTCTTATTCATATGCACCTCTTTTAAGTGTTAAATTATAACAAGTTAAAAGATGACACAGTTATTTAAATACTATGAAAATTTTAATTTAAAATTAGATACTCTATAAATGAAACTCAGTTAAAAGTTTGTTTATTTTTATATCATTTTTTTTTGCCGTATGTTATCTTTGAATCTTTAAATTATTTATCTATACCTAGATAAGGAAGTTCCATGCCTTTAATAGCTAACCGTGACAAAAGGAAAAAAGTTTCCATAACTACAGAAATATTAGCTGATGTTGATGCAGTGATTAAACAGTATTGCCAATGGAGTGGTGTAGTAGATATAGGATATTTTTTTGAAGAAGCGGCTAAGTATGTTTTAGCTCATGATCAATTATGGCAAAAGCATTTACATGAACTAAAGAAAGATAGTGAGTTTGTTGGATAATTTGTTTTGCTATTTATTAGGTAACTCATAACTTCACTAGCTCCAGTTTTAGCAATCTCAAAATTTATAATGTTCTGTACTTTGAGATTGCAGTCAATTAACTTTGTTCATAATTTAAAATAATTGGCTCTTTAGAAGACCGGCCAAACGTTTCTTTAATTTTAAATAATACAATCAATAAAGATACTATAGGCAATAAGGCAAGCAAACTAAAAACTCGCTGATAATCTGCCAAAGTAGGGCCTATATGCGTAGCATTTATTGAAAGAATATAGCTGATTATAGGTGCCATAACAGAAGCCGATAACATAGTTACAGCATTATTTATGCCTAACGCGCTTGATACTTGATTCGTTTTAAACTGTTCGGTCATAATAGCTATACCGACACTTGCTGAGCCGATACCAAATCCATAAGCAAAGAAAGCAATAATTGCTCCCCATTCTGCAAGAGGTATATAAACAATAAAAAACAGCGAGAAAAAACTTGTTACCGCACTAAACACAAGAATTGGCTTACGTAATTTTATTTTATCTGAAAAATAACCAAATAATGGAGAGCCTAAGGCAAAGCCAAACCAAGAAAGGGTAATCATATAAGAAGAAAATGAAGAGTCAAATCCCTTTGCTGCGAGTAAGTTTTTACATTCATTCTCAGACAAATATTCAAGACTGAAATAGATTAAGGCACAATAAATAGAAATATCCCAAAATTGTTTTTGCTTGATAATAGCCATTAACTCAGTTTTAAACTGAGTAGTTTTTTCTAAAATAATAAATGAATCTTCAGCATTAGATTTATTTCTAATAAATAGACTCATTAGTAAGGATAACAACAAACCAATAAGACTTAATATAAAGAAAAATTGTTGCCAAGTCATAATCGACGAATGAGCAAGCTCGTTAAAAGGTCCTCCAGCAAACATAGGGCCCAATGTACCCAAAAATTGTGATAGGCCTATAAAAAGAGCTAAATTGTTCCGGGGCATCCAATCATAAACAGCAACTAATACACCAACAAATCCGAAAGCCGATCCCAGGCCCATTAATGCTCGAAAGAATAATGCGCCAGCTAGATTGGTTGAGCAGGAAAAGCCAAGGGTAGCGATGGAGCAAATTAATGAAGCAAAAAAAATCGATTTCTTAAACCCATATCGAGTAATAATTGCTCCTATGGGTATTTGCATTAATCCATACACAAATAAATAAGCTGTAGAACTTATTAAAGTAAAGTTTAAGGTAGATAAATTTAAATCATGCATAATAGGCTCTTGGAACGTACCTACTAAGGTCCGCAGCAAAAACTCATAAAGATAGAATGAGACACTGAGCAACCATATTATTGCCCCTTGAATTGAGTATTGATTATTGTTCATGTTCGTTACCTTGTGCACTCCATTCTTCCAGGAATAATTCAGCACGGATGTTATCCATAAACGTGGCTATTTTGTAAATATTTTGACCTTCAAATATAAGTGGATTCCTATTGATTCCAACGATAATACCATCCTTAGGGGCAGAAACTACTTCGGATAGTTCTGCGTTAAACGGATCTTGAATATGACCTAGGATGTCTTTTTTGCTAACATGATGTCCTAATTTTAGGTCATTAATTAAAATGCCACTATAATGCGCCCTAACCCACTCTTGTTCTACAGAGAAAATAGGCTCCACTTTTACAAACTCTTCATTAGTCCCTTTTATCATATCAAGGGAGTTCAGCAAATTGATAATTCCATATTTCCCTACTTCAATTGCCTTTTCATCAAATCGACACGCTTCTCCTGCTTTATAAATTAAGAAAGGAATACCCATTGAGTAGGCGGTATCATGTAACGAGGTATTGATTTTAGTGTGGTTGATAACAGGGGCACCAAAATCTTTTGCTAATTTTTTTAATTCAAAAGTAGATAAATCAGCATAAATTTGCGGCAGAATATCATCATTGACCCTCCCTGTCTTAAGCTCGATTAAATAGTTAACCTTAGAAAGAAGTTCTTTAGTGAAAATTTCAGCAATACGCTCTCCATAACTTCCATCCGCTTTACCAGGAAAGCAGTCTTCAAAATTCTTTTCAAAGGGATGGAATGTTGGATTAACTAAAGAGGGTACATTAATGATTGGTATAGTTATTACCGTACCATTAATCAGTTTAATAGAATCATCTTTGATTAGACGATTAATAATTTCAATACCATTCATTTCATCAGCAATTAACCCTGAAAAAATTAATATACACGGACCTTCATTTTTCCCGTGAGTTACTTTAATGGGCATAAAAAATGAAGTACAGGAGTTATAATCAGGCAGAGGTAGTGCCAAATTAGCAGTTTCACCAGGCTGAATGGTAACATTGCATATCTTTAAAGGAGTATTTTTCATAATCGGCTCTTTTTAAAAAGTTTACGTAAATTAGGTATCAAAGGATAATTCCTTAGTATCAAATTTATAGCGAGCGGCAAGATCTACTAGATCATCAGCATGCTCTTCTTCCATGGCTAGAATTTCTTCAAAAACCTTTCGTGTAGTAGAGTCTTCATTTCCTAAAATAATAATAAGTTGTCTGTAAGTATCGATTGCAATACGTTCTGAAATTAAACTTTCGCGAATCATTTCTTCAATAGTATTACACTCAACGTATTTGATATGGGATCTCTGAGCTAACTCAATTGGATTGTAAATAGGAAGGCCTCCTAGTTGTACAATTCGTTCTGCTAATAAGTCGGCATGTTGCTGTTCTTGAATTGAATGTTCCAAAAATTCTTGTGCAACTAAAGGTGACCCTAAACGTAATGCTTTATAATAGTTTTGTTTGTATCTCAGCGAACAAATTGTTTCTGTTGCTAAAGAGGCATTAATCATGTCATGCATATATGCTAAATCAAATTTATAAAATTCGGTAACCGCCCCATTTTGTAAATTCCTTTGTGCATGTTTACGAATTAAATTTATATCTAATTGAAATTTATTATTCATCGTATCCTCTTTCATTTTATAATCCTGGTGAGCGTGCTTAACTATTTTACTAAGTGCAGTTCAGGCGATATATTAAAGAAAGATATTAACTCTAGGTTAATAACTTGTTTGCATCAATCAGGGACTCAACGCCGGAGCACTAACTGTGTTACCGCAAACAAATCGTAAGTCATTTAGGGGTAGACATTTAATAGATCTTAACTTGGCGCTTGACCATGCAAAGTCAAGCAAAACTAATTTCTACAAAATATACTTTAGAGCTGATATTTTTCTCCAGTTACCATTAAATTAACTGTATCTACTGTTTTTTTAGCTTGTTCTGCAGAATAACTATAATGCATCCTTAATAAGGATATATTTTAAGGTGGTCATTTCTAAGCTGCTCTATATCCGTCTAAGTTAACTTGGACTAAGCCTTGCGTACTGGGATATATATATCATCCCAGTCGCCTTTTAATATTTGCTTACCTCCCTAAGAAATTATCTACTGATTTCTTAGCCTCTTCTTTGGTATAGCCATAATGTTTTTGTAACGCTCCATAAATTTCTTGGTGATTTCCTTCAATAGCGAGGCAGTCATCATCAGTTAATTTAGCCCAAGCTTGTTTTAATCTTCCTTTTATTTCTTCCCATTTGCCTTCAAAAATATCAGTATTCATATAAACTCCTTATTGTATTATTATGTAAATCTATTTATAAAACGTCATTTTTTCAAAAGTTGAGCTAATTTAGGGGTTGCAGCGGATCAATGACTCCTAAAGGTATTCCCCCGGAATTAATTTTCGCTTCAAAATACTTTAACTTTACCTTCAGATACTCCAAATTTTAGCGTTATCGCAAGCCACTTCATTTTTATTTGCTCTCTTAAGTATCATTTTTTGAATCTATTCATGTTTCCTAATAATGATTTATTTACTAATAAAATTGACATTTTCTAGTTAAAAATTAAAGTCACTTTTTTAATTTAATATTAAAGCCAAATAATGTCAACAAATATTTGACACTATAATTTAAAATAAAGTCTTTTCTAAAGAATAATAAAATAATGGTTCTAAATTATAAGGGTAAATTTCAACATAATATTTGACATATATTGTTTAACAGTAGTGACAAAAACATAGCAAAAAATATGTATCAATTGTTTGTGCTTTAATATTGAGATTATGTAATCAAAAATAATTTTTAAAAAATGTCAAAATATATTTGACAGATCTGTCTTTCTGATTTAGATTAACGTTTCCAATTAACAATAAAGAGAGAAAATTATGAATAAATTTAAAATTGCAGCTTTATCAACATTGCTATTGAGCGGATTAGCTTCTGCAAATCCTGCGTGTGATAGCTTTCAATTAAGAATTAAAAATAATCTTGCAGAAGATTTAGCAATAACAAAAATAAGCCTTACTGGTGCTAAGATACAACCAGGACATTTTGAGGTTTTAAAAGCTAAAACGGAGCAGGTATTTACTGTAAATAGCAGTAACGAAAACGTGCGCATGGATGGTGAGTTTAATTTCCACACTATTTCATTACCAAGCAAAAGTGTAAAAATAAGATACAGCCTGATCAACTCAGGAATGACTTGTGAACATAAAGAATACTCTCCAGACCTTGATTATGCTGTAGAGAAAACCAGAAACATTGGTGAAGTTAGTTATACGATCAGTAATAAGTAATTATAAATATTAATAAGTAATTATAAATGAATAATGGCAATTTAAATGAATCGTAGATAAAGCACAGACTAAAGCAAAAACCAATTTGGTGTGATTTTTTAAATTTATAAAAACCTAAAAAGTTGAGTAAAAGCTTATATTAACCCCAAGCTACGCATCATTCATTTAAATGATATATATAATATGGAGCGTTAAATGAAATACCTGCAAACTAAAGAAACTTTGGATAACCTATATAAAAAACTTGAAGAAGTACACAAATCGGTCAAAAAAACTGTTGAAAATAAGCATTACAAAACAGCTAGTGAAACATTAGACAAAGCCATTGGTGAAGCTAATCGCGAAGTTACTAAAGCGAAGCAAGAAGAACAGCTACCGGATCCTACGCTGTCACAAGAATCAGTCCCGCTTGAAGACCTTGAGGCAAGTTACGAACGTGTTCAGAAAAAAATCAATGAATTAAATAAACTTAAGGAATTCTGCGATACTAGCTATAGTTATGAGCAATTTATAGAAGAGAGGTCTGATGCTATAAAAAGCAGAACAACAATACAAACAAAGCGCATGATAGATGAACAATATGACTTGAGTTTTGCACAGTTAAATGCACTTAGAAAACAAACTGAACCTTTTCCAGGAGTGGATAGTAAGTTGAATTTATTTCTAAAAACAATAAGGCAACTTCATACTGATAAATCAGTTTCAACTCAAAAGCTTACTCAAATAATGGATGCTACCTATCACAGGCTAACAGGTGGCCCACGTGAACCCTTTGATAATATGGTTGATAACCTCAACATGGAACACTCTATTCCCTTGCAAATTCTGGGCGCTACACTGGTCTTATTAGGTACCGCATTAGTATCTGCAGCAATATTTTTCGCTCCTGCAATAATAACTGCAGCTGGCACTGGTTTAGGTGCGGCCTCCCTTTTCAGTGGTGGGGTAGCAGCAGTGAGTACAGCTCTAACTTTCGGAGGAGCAGCATGTTTCTTTAGTAAAACTAAAAAAATGGAACTTGCGACAGCCGGAAAAGAGTTAGGTGATAATAATTTTGAACAAAGACACTATAACCAATTTGGTTAGGACAACAACCTACGTTTTAATATTAAATTTTTAAAGGAATTATCATGAATATGAAAAACATAGTAATTTTATTTGCCTCATTAACTTTAGGTGCAGCCCATGCGGCAGACACAGCGCCTTGTAATGGTTTCAAAATTAATCTTAAAAATCACACAGCACATCAATTGTTTATTGACCAAGTATCATTAAGTAACGGAACTATTCATTCGTGTGATCCTAAAGCAATTGAAGCAAATGAAAGTGCATTGTATACAGTTAATGGCGCAGTCGAAGATACAGTGATGCATGGTCAGATTATTGCTCATATGACTGAGGCACCACAAAAATTAATTCGCATTAACTTTGATTTAACTAATAAAAATATAACTTGTGAGTTAAACAACACCGCACAACAAGGTAATTTATCTACTGACTTTAACAGGGTTATAGGTGGCTTAAATTTACCTATCAAAGATTAGATCAAAGAAGCTCTTTATAGAGCTTCTTCTTAAAAATATTATTAGTTAATGCAACTTTTCGGAGCTTGAAATGTTTAAAAAATCTATATATTCAATTATTGCTTTATCGTGTATTTTAAGCGCTTGTCAAAAACAAATAGACCCTACTAACGCTCCTCTTACTCCAAATTATGATGCAACACATGAATTAATTACCGTCTATAAAGATAGTACTGAGATTCCTAAAGGTGCAACAATTATTACTCATGTAAAGGCTATGAATTCCCTTCCGAATGGTACTAAAGCTACTCCAGAGGCTATTATGGTGGAGCTTAAGAGACAAGCAAAACTAGCAGGTGGATTTGGACTCGTTCATATAACACCCGGAACTGCCCAAACTACAGCTGATGTAGTAGGTGTTCGTTAACATTTAAATTTTAGATGTCACTCTAAGAGGGACATCTAATTTCCTTTTGCTCCCTATTGACTGCGAGTGCCTGAACTTCGAGGTACAGCATTAATCATGTATAACACTGGATAAAGGGACTTTCCCTTCCTCTACTGGGGCAGAGTCAATTTAACTTTTGAATTAAACTGTATTTTATTTGCAGGAGGATCGTGATGTTAGGAAAGGAAGCCCAAAAGATATCGTTCCCCCTTACAGAGACGTTGATGCTTGGCCCCTAAAATTTGACAAATCTTCTCATAAATAACCTGTATTTGATAATATTTACAATCAATAGTTTTCAGTGGCTGGTTTTAATAAGGCATATGTTTCCAATATTAATTATGTTTGGACTCAAGAAGGCTGGTTATATCGGGTAGTTGTATTGGATTTGTACTCCAGGAAATCGTTGGCTGGCGCATGAGTTCTCGAATGAAAGCTCAATTGGTTTGAGATGCTCTTAGAACAGCTATTTGGCAACGTAAACAATGTAATGGACTCATTGTTCATTTAGATATGGCGACACTCAATACGCAATCGATGGGTATAAGCGCTTTTTTGGCGATCCAACATTTCCAAGGGAGTATAGAAAAGGAATTGTTGTGATAATTCCGTGGCTGAAAGCTTCTTTGGCAGCTTAAAACAACAGCGGGTTCAGTGGAAAAACTACCAGACTCGTTATGAGGCATAACAAGATACACTAAATTACTTTACGATGTTTTATAACAGTAGGCGACTGCCTTTTTCATTGAACTATTTGATTTCCACTCAATATGAGTTGCAGAGACATCAATTACAAAAAGTAGCTTAACTGGGTTGTATCGTTTTGCTTGACCACATCAATCTAATCAATAAACACACTAGCAACGATGAAAAAATAATGAATTCTAATAGTATCAATTAAGAAATATCAAATAGTACTAAACCATTATTATCTTGGCCGTTACTAATCGTACATGTCCAATCAACAACTAATTGTTCCTTTTGCAAAATGGGATCGAAAAAGCTAAGGTGAAGTGTCGCTGTATTATCTTCGAAGACATTTAACCGACCGGATAAGATTAAAGATTCCCCTGTAGGACGCTCTATAAAAAATTTTATCGGTGTAGTGACGGTATCAATTAATCGTTGATTAATTGTTTCTTGAGCATGGAAATAATGGGTAAAATTAAAACCAGTTGTAGCGCCATTTAATCGTCTCGTTACCTGAGTTCTGATAGATGGTTCTGTTACAAGACAATTATCAAAATGGATAATTGCTCTTACCTCATTACCACTCTCAACTGCTTGCACTAAATCAGAAAAGCTAGTGATATTCGTGCTTGCTGCATTCACTTGATTTAAAGAAAGTAATAATAAAACGTTAACAATAATTATTCGCCAGATTTTCATTTATGTCCTCCATGACCATGATTTAGAAAAAATATCAATCAGAGTAATTAATAATCTTCCATTAAATGTATTTAGTGTATTATCTGTTGACTAAATTTTCCACTTTTCATTGTGCTGGAGATCCCGAAATCCTATAGAAGAGCCTAATGTAAAAGCAGCTTGCTTGTTGATAAGCGATTTGCCATGGCTTGCGGTCGTATTTTAAAAATACGGCGCTAATATTGCTGACTCCATACTTAACTCAGGTGGGGCGCACTTCTCAGACTGTTCTGGTAAGTTGTCGGGCTGGCAAAACTCTAAGGAGAATAGTAAGGAAGCATACGAGATTGAGTTATTGACTATGTGTGCCCCTATAGCGGCCCATAGTCCAAACTCAATAGCCGTCACCCCTAGCGCAATACCTATAAGTGTTGCGACCAACGCTTGGCGGTAAGCTCCTTCATGGTCGTTCCTAAGATGCAACAGCCCGAACATTCCAGCAGTTACGCCAATCGAGATAGCGGCTGCCAAGGTTATACCTGTTCCCCAAAACATCATCGTAGTGGTAATAGGGAAAAAAGCAGTTATCGCCGCTAACATTGCAGGCAATAATAATCCTCGAAAAAAAACCTCTTCAAGTACTGGTGCTATTAACGTTACATATAAAGGCTTATTAGCAACTGTACGGTAATAGCTGCTATCTTGCAGAGTTAGGGGGTTTATTTGTTGCATGATAAGGGTAAGCGACATGTTAGCTAAAGCACATGCAAATCCTATTGATAATCCTGCAGTGAATCCTGGTAAATAAATGAGCCCCAATGCAAGGCAAGCTACATATATAGTAATAAACTCAGGTTCAAAATTTCCTATGGCGGTAAGCGTACCGACTCCTATTGCTGCTGCCACAGAGGTTAATGAAGGTGGATTTATATTAGGATTTGAACCGGTATTAGGCTGTGGCTTAAAAATAGAGAATTTTCCTAAGGAATGGGTTAGGTTTTTCATGGAAAACAGTTATTCAATAAATGAAGACTAAATAGTGTACATTGAGATCTTTAAAAGATCTACTTTTTTGCTCAATGGGCAAAGAATCTATTTAGGCCACTAAGTGGCCTCTGTTTAGTAATTTATCCTGCTTTTTTTAATATGCATATTGAGGCCGGGAAGTGAGACGAGCGCAGCTCAAGCGAGTCTCCTTTTTTAACTATATCAACATGCAACGAGGTTAAAAGAAGATGGCTTCCCGTTTCCCCTGTACCTTCCTCAGCTATAGACTCATAGTTAATTGAAATCATATCGCCGGAAGGAATGCTGACTCGCTGGATTGCTGCCTCTCTTTTGTTGTATGAGCTATTGCTTTGAGAGGATAGAGGATTCAGATTAAGTACTACGGTGTCTTCTTTTTTATCACCAAACATTAGGGACATCTGTTCTTTGTTTTGAGTAATTGTAAGTCGGGCTTCCCAATTCCCATCTTCATCCTCATCACCACTACCACCATTACATGAACCCAGCCATACCCCTGTGAAATCGTTAAGAGCAGTATGTTTTTGTGGTACTAATGTGTGTGGCTTTTGGTATTTTTTATAAAAAGGAAAGGCAAAAGTATTTGATGCGAGTACTGAGGTAATAATCAAAACGGCTAGTTTTTTCATAATTTTCTCCATAAATAGATTGAATGCCTTTAGTCTTAAAGGTTTATCATTTCCTACGTCGAATTTGCTTGAGCAACAATACCATCTCTGGTGATTGGTAACAAATATGGAAAATAATTACTTGTCAAAGAGGTAAATTTGAAAATCGCACTGAGCTGCGGGTCTTTTATTGCCTAGAGCAATAGATTTTAAAGATGAAAATAATTTTCTGGTTTATTTTTCTCAAGTACACTTCGGGGTATTCGTTCATTTCCGAGACTACTACAGTGCTGCGATTCTCCTTCTGTTTATTTATTCCACTGCTCCTACTTATTGTAAGCCCCATAGCAGTTGCATCTTCTCAATTAGTTAAAAAACATAGCAGCTATGGTGAACCCCTAATTGTCCATTCCTATAAATTTTATGATAAAACAAGAAACCGTATTCTCCCTGTGACGGTCTATGTCAGCCGTTCTCCCCTAAAAGAAACAAAATCCCATCCTTTACCCGTTGTTATTATTAATCATGGCTATGGTGTAAAAAATACGGAGTATTCGTTTTTGGCTAAACTACTTGCCGCACGAGGCTATTATGTAGCCAGTATTCAACATGATTTAAAAACTGATCCTCCTTTGGCAAGAACAGGTGATTTATTTGTCAGGCGCAAGCCGTTATGGAAAAGAGGCGTCTTAAATATTCTTTTTGTCATGCACGCGCTTCATCGAGTAGAGCCTAATCTCGATTTGAATAAAGTTATTTTAATTGGCCATTCTAATGGAGGTGATATTGCCATGCTTTTTGCAAAGGAGCATCCTCAATTAGTGCAAAAGCTAATTTCATTGGATAGCTTGCGCATGCCTTTTCCTTTAAGTGGCACATCACCTATTTTATCCTTACGCGCGAATGATACGCAGGCTGATAAAGGGGTTCTGCCGGATAAAATGAAGGCGAAGCATCTTGGCATTGAAATCATTAAGCTGGAAAATGCTAAACATATTGATTTGTGTGATCGCGGAAGTAGAGAAACACAGCAGAAAATAAACCAACTTATAGCGCAATTTTTAAATAGTGCAGGCGGTGGAGGAGCATTTTAAAGGGCGAGGATTAATAACATTAATTTATGTACAAGTGCTTTTCAGGCTCCGGAATTTTATAAAAAATACTGTTTGCGGAGTTTACTCGTGAAAATAAGGTGAATCCTAAGTTATCAAAGCATTTTTTGTGAAATTTTTTGAAGAAGAAAATCAAAAACCAGGGTTTACTTAACCCTACTGGGAGTTATAAATGTTAGCTGATTCTATATGTGGAAAATACCGGCATTATAAAAACGAAAAATTATATGAAGTCATTGGCCTGGCGCGCCATAGTGAAACCGAAGAGGATATGGTAGTGTACAAGGCGCTTTATCATTGTGATGACTTTGGGGAAAATCAGCTTTGGGTTCGGCCTAAGCACATGTTTTTTGAGAATGTAATTCATAATGGGAAAACAGTCCCTCGGTTTCAACGAGTAGCGTAGGTCGACATAGGGCTGATGATTGTTCCTGCGTAGGCAGGAATCCCTCCATAAAAGTGGCTCAGTGCCAAAATAAAGATGGATCCCCGCCTGCAATTACTAGTTTTTGAATTTGCGTGATTGGAGCTGACCTTGATTAAGCCGTTTTTTCATATAGATCATGACCAATAAACCGCGCGCCAGGTCCTTCATGAGTTATATCATCAGCTTGTTTATTTAATATTGATAAGGTATCAATTGCTTTTTTATCTTTACTTAGGTTACCTGTAACACTTAATACAGAATCGCACATGGGATAAACCACACTGAACGTTAATGCATTTCCTACTATATATCCGGTAATTGGTCTTTTTTGTTTTATTGCTTGCGGACAAGTTTTAGACGCCACGGCAGTAGTAAAATATCCACTGATTTTGTTATCTTCTAATATATTAAGTTCTAAAATTGATCCTCTTTGATTTTTAAAAATAGTTGTATTTTCTTGTGCATTAATTGTTTGTGATAAGAGAGAAGAAGCGATGATGGTGGTATAAAAAATTGTTTTAAAGCTCATAAAGCATTACTCCATTTTATTGTGAAATTAACCATTTAGTAAAAAGCGTATTAATAGACCGAACAAAAAAGCAATTAATTCTGCGCGAATTTTTACACAAGTAACCTCCGAGAACAATATTATACCCAGAACCTTTGGGCAGCATATTGTTATTCATGTTTGCCCCTAACCTATTACCTTCGCTGCATGCCTCCAAGCTATCTTGCCCTGGAAGACCTATACACCCGTGAGAATAGGCTATAATGGTATTAAGGAGCCTTATGTAGAGAAATGATATGTCTAAAGATCTAAAAAATAGCGTAGATAATCCTAATAGTGCTGTTGATAATGCAGCAAAGATTAAACGTCTGTACCTTGATACGCAACTAGGTAGTCCTGTTGATACAGTAGAAGAGTTTGACGCGCAACTTCACAATCTAGGACCATTAGATAGTAGGGCTGAAGTCTCAGAACTGGATAATGATGATCCTGAACACAGTAACATTAATAGGCCTAAATAGTGCCGACATGGCATTCATCTTAATTTCCTACCCTTATAAATTCTAATTAACCCAATTTCCAACAGGAAGGTTGGGTTAATTATGGCGCTTGCGACTTTTTATCTACCTTAAACAGAGGCAAAAAAACATTTCATATTGAGATACTAATAATTAGGGATAATTGGACAGTTGCTGCCAGTATGTCTTTGCTTGCGCTGTACCAAGGGCTACGGAAAAAACTAATCTATACTTACGGTATATTAATTATTCATCGTTTCTTATGCCGAACTTAAAATCCATTAATGATAAATTAAAAAGCGAGTTTGCAAAGAAGCATCCTCAGCCAGTATTTACTTCCGAAGAAATATGGCTTATGCAGGAGGTAGCGGCTAAATGGAAAGACCGGTTTAATAAAATAAGTTTTTCGGGGCGCGATGGGGTTATGCTGGGATTTTTTCGAAGCCCTGAGTTTAAGCATTTATGTGAGTCACCTGGGTTAATAAAAAAAATTATCGCAGCGGAGAATAACCTCAATCAATTAGACGATTTGGTCTATCCTAGAATCAAGAGTGCTAATATAAATTTGACTTTCGGCTCTATTCTAAAGTTTGGTTTATCGATGGCGGCTAGTACTGATTACTTACGGATTGGTACGGAAAATATAGATAAGGGTATAGCTAAGGACCATAAGGATCCGGCGAATGCACGGTTGGAGTTAGCAGCAAATAGAGAAAAATGGTATGCGGAAAATACTCTACCTGCCTTGCAGGCAATAGCAAATGAATTAAACAGCAATCATGAATTTTCTCAACAGGAACCCCAATCGGCAACGAAAAAAAATCTTGCTGAACGTTGGAGTGCGCTATGTAATTCCTTATTGTCTTTAAATGATAAGTTGAAAGGCCAAATAATTAATGTTCCGGGATATGCGAATAGTTCCATGATAGATCAAGCGCACTGGTGGATGAGAAATACATTCGGCGCCAAAGACAGCCCCCAAACAGTGCACGTCAATCAGTTTTTCAATGAGCAGAAAAATGCATCAGAATGTTATGCAGGCAAGCCAATCAATGAATATGCAAAAACTTGCTTTATACCGGATAAATATAAAAATTTAGACGCATTAACTAATCATTTTTTAGATAATCATTTCTTATTAGATGAATGGTTTGGCCATATGGTGACTGATCGCGCCCATCTTGAAGCGTTAATTTTTGCAGAATACCCTGAATATGCCTTCCCGGATGGTTCGAAACATAAAATGCGAGATATTATTGGTGCTTTATGTACTAAGGTTCAAGAAAATCCAACACAATACAAGCAGGCTTTCGACCAGTTGAACTTACGATTAGGGCGTGTAGAAGATCATTTGTCCCAAAATATTCCTTTTATGAATATTCAGGAAGCTCAACAAGGGCAGCATAAAGATGCTCCAGGGAGTATAAAAAATCAAGAACAAACACCTAACAAAATGCTGATGATTTCTGAGGCGAAAGCCTCGGGTATTTTAGAGCGCATCTCCTCCATATTTAATGCTTTTAGTAAAGCGATACAATCGGCTTTGGCGGCAATGAAAGAGCTTGCTTTGGGTTCTGAGAATGATAAAGGGAGCAAATTATGACGCAACTCAATACGCCATTAAGCGGTAATCCGAACACGCAACAACTTTTACTATTGCTTGATGCGTTAAGGCCTCTACTTAACGATTTACGAGGAGTTCTTGCCGATGCAAAAAAATTTCATTCTAAATATCAGCATCATTTAAATCATTTAAATTTATATCTTAAAATGAGCAATGCTAAAGAACCGGAAATGGGGGATGTCGAGTTGGAAGAATGGGTTAACCATATTGGTTCTATTTTAGAAGGCCTTGGAAATCTTATGATTGAAATTTCGCATGATAAAGAGGAAAGCAAATTTTATATCGAGAATGGCGTTATGGTGAGGCTTCAAGAAATCGCGCAAAAATTTGTATTGTTAATTTCTGAATGAGCGTTAAGGCCTATTTATTTCAGTAGTCTAAAAGACAACCTCCTGAGGAGGGCACGAATTAATACGTGCCATATTCAGGGCTCCCTCGCGATGGTTCAGGATGATGAACTTCAACCTGCATGAAAATTTATTAAGTTCGTATTTAAATCTTAGCCAGCAATTCTGATTTAGTGGTTAATGTTTCCTTATCTTGAATACGATCTAAAAACAAATAACCATTAAGGTGATCAATTTCATGTTGTAGGATTCTTGCTTCTAAGCCATGCGCTCTTTTGCAAATGAACTTTCCATCGCTATCTAAACCAAAATATTCAATTTCCATTGCTCTAGGGACTTGCCCCATGATGTCGCCACAATTGAGGCAGCCCTCATAATCGGTTTGTATTTCTTCTGATAAGATATTAAACGAGGGGTTAATTAGTGCGGTATCAGGTATTGAGTATTCCAGGTTTTTGCGTTGTGTATAGGCAGTACTAAATACAATAACACGTTTACTGACGCCTATTTGTGGGGCGGCCACACCTACAGCACATCGCTCTTTCATGATGAGAAACATGTCCTGAATTAATTCGTTTAGCCAGCTGCTCCCAAATTCTGACTTGGGAACGGACTCAGCAACCTGTCTTAAAACGGGATCATTTTTATCCAATAACAGTTTCATAATTCGTCCAATTATTAAAATTAATAAGATGCTCAGGGGCA
Source organism: Legionella saoudiensis (assembly GCF_001465875.1). Lineage (GTDB taxonomy): Bacteria > Pseudomonadota > Gammaproteobacteria > Legionellales > Legionellaceae > Legionella > Legionella saoudiensis. The sequence continues at coordinate 24,383 of NZ_LN901324.1, forward strand.
TCGCCTTGTGACAATTTTAATTAGCTCCAAAGTTCTTTGGGTCGGCTCGTTCTGTTAGAGCTTGGCATTGTTTCTATACTTGCATGTTTTTTCCTTCGTACATTCCTTTGTGGCGGTTTTTTTTATATTAATAGAAATTTGTAAAAAAAGCAGTGGCTTGTTTATGGGATTAATTGTAGGTTGGGTCTTGAGCTAACCTACACTTTTTAAAATTTTCTTAACGCGTAAAGGGTTCGCATCAAACTTTGTAGACAACTGGGAGGAGGGTTTTCTCCATTGGCTCAGGGCTTAACTCCAAATATTATTCCCATAAAAATAATTTTTAAAAAACGTTGAGGAGTTAATCAACCCTTAAGCTTAAGTGTTTTACACTAATAAAAAGCAAAGAGGAGAAATACTATGTCAAACAAAAAACTAACTGAACGTTTGAATCATGAACTTGACGAGCTAGGTGTTCCATCCTTGATGACTGAGCGCGTCCAAGTATGCTCCAAATTATTTGAACTGCCCAAGTTTAAAATAGAGGCTTTACTAAATGGTGTAGTTGCTTTAGATGCTTATGCCATGAAAAAAATTGCGGATGAACTTGAAGTCAGTTTTGATTGGTTGTGTGGTAAATCCAAGCATAAAACACAACACTAAAATTTATTATATTGGCCCAAATAGCCTGAATTTTTAAACATGAAAATCAGGAAATTTGGGCTTAAATTTACTAATGTAAACTGCTTTTAAGCACGAACCTGTTCTATTAAAAATGCACTATACTTATAGGTAACCTTAATGGACAGGAGGTTTGTTATGGCTTGTGCGGCTAGTAATAAAAATAAGTCTATCTCATTGCTTTTACATATTTTTTCAACTTCTACTCCTCAATTTTTTCTTACGCTCATCTTGCAGGAAAACTCATATAAGGATCATTAATGAGTAAAGCAAATATTGTTATAGGTGACGAACGCATCAAGCCAGGTGAGAGGAAAACCGTTTTTTTACCTTTACCTAAATTATACGATTGGACTCCGATGAGCTTACCCATACACGTCATTAATGGTACGGAGGAGGGGCCTGCACTTTGTGTGACAGCAGCTATCCATGGGGATGAGATCAATGGGGTGGAAATCATTAGGCGTTTAGTACATAAAAAAGGGTTAAAGCATATTAAGGGCAGCATCATTGCGATCCCCATAGTTAATGTTTATGGCTTTTTATATCAAGAGCGTTATTTAATGGACCGGCGGGATTTAAATCGCTCTTTTCCAGGTGGTCCAAAAGGCTCGCTGGCATCGATTCTTGCTGGAGTAATTAGTTCAGAAGTTCTTTCGCAATCTCAGTATGTTATTGATTTGCATACGGGATCAAATCATCGATTTAATTTACCGCAGATTCGCGCCAATCTGGATATGCCAGGCCTGGAAGCTTTGGCTCGGGCTTTTAATGTGCCGGTGATTTTGCATTCTGCCTTTAGAGATGGCTCCATGAGAGAATATGCTAATGAGCAGGGTGTAGCTATTTTAGTTTATGAAGGTGGAGAAGCTTTGCGCTTTGACGAATTATCAATTAGAACGGGACTTAATGGTATTTTGAGCGTTATGGCAGCTTTAGATATGATTAAACCTGGACGATTCGGCTTAAAAAAATTTACCCCAACTATTTCAAGAAATAGTTATTGGCTAAGGGCTCCGATTAGTGGCATCTTGCGGCACATTAAAAAAGCCGGTAATCGTGTCAGCAAAGGGCAAATCATTGCGATTATTGCTAATCCTACCAGCACAGAAGAATACAAATTAAAGTCACCTATTTCAGGAATAATCATTGGCGAATGTATGTTGCCATTAGTGCATGCAGGCCAAGCTTTATTTCACATCGCAAGTTTTGAGAAATTAAATGTTGTTGAGGAGCAGTTGGAAAATATTCAAGAAGTATTTAATTTGAATGATGAAGATATGCAATAGCTACAACAATGTTTGCTCATCCTGCACTCCGAGTTATAATTATGCCACCCATTTTGGGTAATTGGTTTCAGAAAGGACAATAGCGTGTTTCACAATCACATCGAGCTGCGCTCCTATCATTCCGAAAGTTGTAGCCATATTCATGATTTTGCTCAGTTGGTGCTTCCTTTGTATGGTTCTATGGAGTTGGAAGTAAATCAGTATTCCGGACTTATTCATAAGGACATAGGCGTTTATATTGCCCCTGAAGAGCGGCATTGTTTTTCTGGGGGCGAGGATAATCTTTTTTTAGTTATTGATGTTAAAGATAAATGCTATTTATGGAATGAGGGCTCCATTCCTAGTTTGCTGAACCTATCAAGCAGCGCTAAAAAGTTGATTCAATTTAGCCATCATTATTTAACTAATAATGAACCTGATGTATTTACGGATGCCTTATTGAATCAATTGTTACTGCAAATTACCACCAAACCCTTTGCCCCAGAAGGGGATGCATTGGTGCAAAAAGCAAAGCATTGGATTGATTTACATTTTGCCGAGCCAGTCCAGCTTAGTCAGGTAGCTAGACATTGTCATTTGAGTATTAGCCAACTACAGCGTCGTTTTAAGGAACAGATGGGATGTGCTCTTGCTGAATATTGGCGCATGAAAAAATTAGAGCAGGCTCGGGCTTTATTAGCCAGAACGACGCGTTCAATTGAAGAGGTAGCCTTTAAAGTTGGTTACGAGAATTTATCTGCATTTAGCCGGCGTTTTACTAAAGTGTATGGAGTATCGCCATCGCAATGGCGTGTAACGGCACAACCAATGCATGTATCGGATAACTAATTTTGCTTTTAAGCCTGCTAAACTTGCTCGTACTTCGAAATAAAAAAGCGGTACGCGATGCAAAAAAGTGATTCTTTTATCAGGGGCATGTTCTTTCTTTTTCTTGCGCAAGTGATGGTGGGGATTAATATCGTATTGTCTAAGTACATCCTGGCCTCCATTCCTATCCAGCTCGTTCTCGCGCTTCGTTTTAGTTTAGCGGCTGCAATTTTATTGGTGCTACATGAGTTGTCACCGGCAAGAAAGCTGTCTATTGCCTATTATTTCTCGCAATTAAAACGACGAGATTGGTATTTTATTTTAGCTCAGGCTTTATGTGCGGGCGTCCTTTTTAATGCATTAATGTTATTGGGCTTACATTATACGGATGCGAATGTAGCCGGTATCATTACTAGTGTTTTACCCGCAATTATTGCGCTTATGTCCTGGATTATTTTAAATGAGAAGATTTCCGGAAAGAACGCGATTTGTATTGGCTTTGCAACGTTTGGCCTCTTGGTTATTGCACGAGAAAAGTTGGGGGGCGCGGTTGTAAGTCACTCGTTTTTAGGTGATGCCATTGTATTAATTTCCTTACTTCCAGAGGCTGCTTATTACATTTTAAGCAAGATGTATGTAAGTTCCCTACCCGTATTTTTAGTTTCCTCGTTGCTTAATGGGATCAATGCCATTTTATTATGTTTTTTAAGCCTGAATTCGTGGAGTAGTATTCACATTGATGGATTTAGTTGGTGGGTTCTAATTGTTTTAGGCTTAAGTTCAGGTTTATTTTATGTTTTTTGGTATTTTGGTTCGCAAAGCGTGGATGGCGTAATGGCTTCGTTATCTACGGCGATAATGCCTTTGGCAACGGTACTTCTTGCTTGGCTCTTATTAGGTGAACAACTCACGCTTGGGCAAATGATAGGAATGGGAATGGTTTTATTGTCGATTGTTATTTATGCAAAACATTAATTGCAAATAATATCCTAAGTGTGGTTTTATATGTCAGTTTTTTATCATCAGATAGGATCCGATGCCTTTATGAGAGAGGAACTTGTGGCTGACAAAATAAAAGAACCCAAATCCAAGTATTCATCTTACGGAAAAACGGCAGCCACAGCAGTGGTTACCTCCTTGGCTGCTTATGGGGCGATGCGAAAGGGTAATTATCGTGTAGCTTTGCTGTTTTATGCTAAAACAGGAGGCGGGGGAATTAACCTATACAAACAAGTTGAAGGACATTCACGCCGTATTTTTGCTCTTGATTATCACCCTTTTTGGAATAAAACCACTCAAACCAAGGAATGGAAGCTTCACTATCATCGCGGTAAAACAAAAGAAGAACTTAAAGAGCATCGCCCATATGATGGTCATTGGTAGCATACAGACTAGCTCTTATCAGGCTTTATCAAAAGTGGTCTGGGCTCATGAATGTAGCAGGTTTATTTTAGAGATTGTTTTGTTAAAATAATTTTGTATGATGATTAACTCTGTTACCACTTAAAAGTGATTTATGCGTGGAAAAAATGTAGTAGTTGTTGGAGGCTCGATTGCCGGTTGCGCTTTAGCTATTTTGCTTCAACGTTTAGGGGCAAACGTTAGCATTTTGGAGCAATCATCAGGACGAATAGGTCAAGGCTCAGGGATTACGCTTCCTGAGGCGGTAATTAATCAATGTATAGAAAATGATTTATTTGACGCAGACATCCCACGTCTATTAGTTACCAGTCGCTCCTTTATTCGTAAAAATGAACAGGAAACTCCAGACATTCAAGTATTTTGGAAGCAAGCAATCCAAGTTATGACCTTAAATTGGGTTGATGTGTATCAAAATCTACGCAAACGAGTTGAGTCGATAAACTATTATACGAATGCTGAAGTCTGCCACCTTGAAGAAACGCAGGAAGGCTGTCTAGTGAAAACGTCTGACGGTACTGTTTATAATGCAGATCTAGTTATTGCTGCGGATGGAATAGACTCCACTGTGCGTGCTCATTTATTACCAAATGCTCAGCCAGAGTATGCAGGTTATGTGGCTTGGCGGGGTGTTATGGATAATGAGCATTTAAACTCAGATAAGCTTTTTCATCAGCATATCCCTTATAGCGTTTATCCGCATGGTCATATTCTTTTATACCGAATTCCTGGTGCAAAAGGAAAAACATTACTGAACTGGGTTATGTATGAAGATAGAAGAGGCCGCTCTTTAAATAGTTTATTAATTGATAACGAAGGCAATCAGCGCACTTATTCTCTACCCGCAGGAACATTAACCGTAGAGCACATGCAATATCTGCACAATTTCGTTCAAGTATTACCAACTGCAATTAAAGAAATTATCATGGAAACCTCAAGGCCTTTCCTCCAGGCTATTTTTGATTTTCATTTGCCGCCTTATGCAAGTAATCGGGTAATTTTTGTAGGCGATGCTGCGGCGACCTTAAGGCCGCATACGGCCTCCGGAGTATTTAAGGCTCTAGCTAACGGGTTTGAATTGATAAATCTTATCGAAAATAATCCTGGGCTTAAACTGACTGACTATGTTTCTTTATGGAAACAAAATCAGCAACAGCAGTTAGTTGAGGAAACACAAAAGGCAAAAGCTATGGGAGAGGCCTTGGTAAGCCATACCCCTGATTGGCACTTGATGGATCAAGAGTCTATGGATGCTTGGTGGGCTAAGGTGATGCAAGGAAAGATTTGGTATGCCACGAATAATGATGAGGCATAAGGAATAAAAGAAAATTATGCTTTGTAGTTGCGTGAATGGTGCTTGTTACAGGGAGTCCTATATAAATACAACCAGCATCCTGATTTAATCAGGAGCTTGGTGTTAAGATGGTTTGGATTGAGTTTTTGCGTTATATCCAGGAAAGAATATCAGGCTCTAAACGGGGCACGGGTTCGACAGCACCGGCGGGAACCCCTATTATAATTGGTGCAATTGCAATCATTTCAGCTCCAACATGGAGTTTTGATTTCCATTCTGGAGTATTTAAAGCAGGAACAGCAAGGGATACCACACAAGAACCTAAACCATTAACACAAGCTGTGAGCATTAAATTTTCCGCGGCTAACCAGCAATCAGCTACAACAAAAGGTCTTTGAAACCTACTGTAAATAACGATAAGAGTGCTTGCATTATAGAATGCGTTAAAATTTGGCTTTTCTGTGAGTTCTTTGACGCGCTTCATCAATTTGGGGTAATTACGTGCTTCATTATAAATCAAGCCTTGTATCGTATCAGATAGTTGCTTGAGCATTTCGGTATCTTGAATTATCGCAAAGGCCCAGGGTTCTTCACGTAATGCGGTTGGTGCATGAACCGCGGCATTAAGTAAGGCATGAATCATTGGTGCTTCGATTTTTTGCGGTTTGTAATCACGTACCGTTCGGCGTTTATAGATTGCATCTATTTCGCGCGCAGGGCGGGCTTCCCTAGGTCTTTTTGCTGTAGCCATCATGGTCTCCGTTCAGGTCCTGTCAGATAGAGTTGAAATTGATGCCAATGAGTAAATTTTGGTCTATCCTTGGGGTTTGTCAAGTCCATTAAGCTAATATAAATGGCAATAGCCCACCTTTCTTTTCATCGGCATTAAGAATGCCTCTTAACAGCTGTTCAACACTTTGATAAATAAATATTCTCCAATGAGTTTATACACCTGCTGAGGAGAATAAATTTAGCTTCATTAGCTATTAACTGAGTTCATTAATGTTTTGAGTATAGTATTAATTTAAGACCTTACTTGACAAAAATTAATATTGCTTTCTAAAATGCAAATGACCAAATTGTTATTTGGTATCTCAAGCGCTTATCAATTCAATTAAAAGGAATTAATCAAATGAACAAAATTAAATTAACTGGTGCTGCACTTGCTGTGGGTGCTGCTTCTATGTTCGCTTTAGCTCCAGCATTTGCTAATGATACTTCCTCTTCTTCTCATATGGTTCACTGTAAAGGCGGTAATTCTTGCAAGGGTCAAAGTGCGTGCAAAACTGCTGATAATTCCTGCAAAGGCCAAAATTCCTGCAAAGGAAAAGGCGTTGTTAAAATGACCAAAGAAGAATGCCAAAAAGCTGGCGGTACCGTTCAGTAATTTTTGCCTTGCACCAGCCATGCTCCATGCCTGGTGCAATCAAGGTTGATTATGTCTCAATATAAGTCCATGCAAAACATGCCCTTTCTTGGTTTTGGTCTAGGATTAAGACCAGACTACTATGAAGAAATTTTATTGCAAAAACCGAACGTCGATTGGTTTGAATTAGTTACGGAAAATTATCTAATTCCGGGTGGCAAGCCTTTATATTATCTTGATAAAATTCGGGAATATTATCCTGTGGTAATGCATGGCGTCTCTCTTTCCTTGGGAAGTTGTGACCCTTTAGATCATGATTACCTACAGCAAGTAAAAAATTTAGCTTCCCGGGTGGAACCGAAATGGATTTCTGATCATTTGTGCTGGACTGGTGTTAACGGCCTTAATGCCCATGATTTATTGCCCATTCCTTATACTCAATATGCGATAAAGCATATTGTATCGCGCATTCATCAGGTACAAGATTTTCTGCAACGCCCAATTTTAATTGAAAATGTATCCAGTTATCTAACCTATAAACAGTCAGAAATGTCGGAATGGGAATTTCTTCTGGAAATAGTTAAAGAATCGGGCTGTTATATTTTATTAGACGTAAATAATGTATATGTAAGTTCAGTTAATCATCAATTTAATCCTTTAGATTATATTTATGCAATGCCTAAAGAGCGAGTTGTGCAAATTCATTTAGCAGGGCATTCTAACCATGGTGCCTATATTATTGATACTCATGACGCACCAGTGGTACAGGCGGTATGGGAGCTTTATGCAGCAACAATCCGCCATTTAGGGAAAGTCTCTACCATGATTGAGCGCGATGATAATATGCCTGCGCTCGCCGAATTATTAGCTGAAATGGATAAGGCTCGTAGTATTACTGAATCAGTATTATACAATGAGGTATTGGTATGAATGAGCTGAAGCAGTTACAAGAACAATTCCAACAATTTTTATTATATGGCGATAACGAAATTCATAGTTCCATCATGCATACCGAGCAGGTTACAGCCGAGACGCGTTTAGGGATTTATCGCGATGCTTATGAGTTACGCCTAATTGAAAGTCTGGTGGCAAATTTTCCTTGCCTCTATGCTTATCTTGGCACCGAAGAGTTTAACCACCTGGCTCGAGCCTACATTAAAGAGTATCCTTCTTCATTTCGTTCGATTCGCTGGTTTGGAGATAATCTGCCGACTTTTGTACGAACTAATTATGCACCATACCCTTACCTTGGGGAGTTAACTGATTTTGAATGGAGAATGACTTTAGCTTTTGATGCAATAGAGGCGCCTGTGGTATCTGTCGCGGATATGGCAGCAGTTCCAGCAGAGGCCTGGGCTGATTTGCAATTTGTCCTTCATCCTTCAGTACAGCGATTTAATTATTTGTGGAATAGTGTGTCCCTGTGGCAAGCGTTAGCTCATGAACAGGATATGCCAGAGTTACAACAACAAGCAGAAGCCGAAGCTTGGATTTTATGGCGAACCCCTGAATTAGTGATGCAATTTTGTAGTTTAACACCGGATGAGGCCTGGGCTTTAGATAGGCTGGCTCAAGGCGTTTCTTTTGGCTCACTTTGCGAAGGGCTTTGTCAATGGGTCGCTGAGGAGGATGTTGGAATGCATGCTGCTTCCTACCTTAAAAGTTGGATTCAGCGGGGTCTTTTTTCCGCGCTCCTTACTAATTAAATACTTCCTCCAAATAAGGCAGCGCAATATAACCAGAAGAGTAGTATATAGCAAGTAATACCCCCAATAGTTTAAATAGATTCCCCATTGAATGCTTTGCTCTCTCGTAGTATAATAACTATACACAGTGGAGTATATCCTATATTCCCGGAGGGGCTATGACTGGCGGCACAAAGAATACATCTGATTTAATTTTAGACTCTAAGCAAGGTTCTGCAAACCTTCCCATAGCTATTGAGTCTGAAGGTGCCGATAATTTGCCTAAGCAGACAACGGCTCCTGCTCAAAAAAAGATAACAAGACGCATCGACAATCCAGGACTTGGTAATTGTGCTTTTTATGCTTTTGCTATCGGTTTAATTGATATTATTAAAAAAGAAAGAGCGGCTCATGGCGATGTACGTCGTCCTATGTTTGAGCGCTGGGTTGCTTTAGATCCCTCTCTGACCAATGATTATTATGCCATTTGTGCATTTGACCTCAATAATCCTAATAAACAGAAAGCATTATTAGATCGCATGCAAATGGGGCTTAGGAGAATTGCTTATCAATATAAGATCGACGAATTGCGCAAGGCTTGTGTGCAGTCGCGAGTTGATGATGGGTATAAAAGTCTTGTTGGTACCAGTAGTTTTGTCAATTTTTCATACCTGTTTTATGGTTTAAAAAAGGATAATGACAGCAGGTACAACGAGTTTAGTGATAATAAAATTAAAACTGCTTTATTTGGCGGTCGTAATTTTCATCTACTGACTGAATTTCCTGCGAATCTTAACCAATTTAAAAATAGTTATATTTTTTGCAATGATGAACTCTCTTATATTAATGTAAAGGGAGAGGCTACAAAGGTAAAAATAAATAAGTTAGCCTTATTCAAGAAAGAGTTAGCCAAAATAAATGACAGTGGCGCTAGCTCATTGAAGTTGACTGCGGAACAAGTTAGAAAGTTAATTACATCAAATGGAGGTCACACTCCAACGGCAACATTAAAAAGAGTAAGTGTTAATGAAGCCTTAGCCAGTAAAGGTTTAACTGAACTTGAACTGAAAAAGAGGCTAAGCCTAGCCATGCTTCCACATTTATTAGAGAACGTTCTTAATATTAGTGAAGCGGAACAACAAGCACCCTGGCAGGCAATATTTAATGAAGCTACATGGAATGTAGACAGACCTAAATTGGTGGAGCTAATAGAAGCGCATCTACCTAGTCTTACCGAACAAGAGCGTGACAATCGACGAAAGGCAATATCGGAAGCGCTTTATGAAGGGGTTTCGGCAGAAATAAAAAAGCATGTGATAGCAATACTGCAAGAAGATAATACTTTATTTGTTGATGGCTATGAAAACTATACGTTAGCACCATTGTTTTTGCGTTTATTTTATGGTGACGATGTGGCCCTTGATGCGATTACGGAGGAAACACCGATCGCACCTAATTCAATGATACCCCCTGCAATCCAACGCATCACGCAAAACTATTTTTGGGGAACCCATTTGGATTTGGATTATTTATCCTATCCATTTGAAGTTAATTTACATACCTTAGAAAATAAACAGCAAAAATATCCTTTTACTGATCTACCTGATCGACCAATCCTTACGGTCAATAATGAGGGAAATGGACATTGGACAACCTTTATTGAAGAAATTCAGACAGTTGTTCCTCGTCCAACGCACAATACTAAGACGGTAAAGGATACGAAAACAGCAAATAAACCTGAAGAAACAGTAAAGCCTGAGGGTAGGGTCGAGTCCGGGAAAAAAGTAGAAGTAGGATCAACCTCCTCGTTGCTGCATAAACCCGATCGTAATAAATTATTTAAAGAACTAAGTAATGTAGAGACTTTGCAACGTGCAATAGGTGATGCGGTAATACGGTATTGCGACTATAGTGACAATATTACCTTTTCTTTTTTTCACCGCCATGGTGAAACGGGAAGACAGCGCGCTAAAGACTTTTTAGCTGAAATCAATGAGGTAAAAGACTTTAATGAAGCTAAGAAGCGTTTAGTTAGCTATCTTGAGAATAATAAGAATGGCAATACTCATCCTCATTCATTTCGTACCATGCTGTTGCATGAGCTGATAAATGCAAATCTGCACTGCACTTTGGCGGAAACGTCAAAAAATTATGATTGGCAATTAGTTCAGTTCAAAAAGCAAATACGCATGGAAGAAAATATAGCAACAGCAATTGTAAGTACATTATAAATACAAGCAATTGCCTCTGCTCCTCTATGTTCCTAGTCTCCGCGGTTTGCGCGGGACTAGGAACATTTAAAGTAAATACAGGATGAGATTCTTAAACAAAATCTAATCTACAATCGCCCTTTTTTTTTATTAACTAATGCCAAAAACGCAGGTAATAGAGAAACAAATATAATCCCATAAATTACTAGGACAAAATTAGCTTTAACAACAGGGATTGAGCCTAAAAAGTACCCTAAACTAAGCAAGCCACCAATCCAAAGCAGGGCACTTACTACGTTATAAAGAGAAAAATGCAGTACTTTCATGGTACCTATGCCAGCAACAAAGGGAGCAAAAGTACGAATGATGGGAAGAAAGCGCGCAAAGATAATGGTTTTTCCGCCATGTTTTTCATAAAAAACATGGGCATCGTGCAAATGTTTTTTATTTAATAACCAAGATTCATTGGCGGAAAAAATACGTGGGCCTAATGCTCTACCAATAAGAAAATTAAGTTGATTTCCTAATACTGAGGCAATAAAAAGTAGCATAAATAGAATGATTATATTAAATGAATTATCCGGCTGAGCAGCGATACTTCCTGCAGCAAATAACAGTGAATCTCCGGGCAGAAATGGCGTGACGATGAGCCCGGTTTCACAGAAAATCACTGCAAATAAAGCAAGATAAGTCCAAAATCCATAAGTAGTAACAAAGGTATTCAAATAAATATCAATGTGAAGGATGTAATCAATAAGTTGATGTAAGTAGCTCATTTTATCTCTATGTTTAGATTATTGATGGGTTATCAAAAATCGCTAATGAAATATTAAGGCGTATTCATAAACGTCACCATACCAAAATGTGCATACCGCACATGAGTGGTGACCATACCAAAGTAGCGGCCATTTTCACATACTTTATCCATCCTTGTCGATGCTATTCCATGTAGGTAATACAATGTCATATAATTTAATAATATTTAAATTTGCATCTTTTCGCCTGGGCGGAAAAGCCTATGCATAAAATTGATAATTTTATTTGGAGCAACCATTATGAAAACCTTGTTTCATTTGGCATTTCCAATACATGACCTGGCTTTAGCTAAGGACTTTTATCAAGATAAATTAGGATTTATTTTAGGACGAGAATCGGAACATGCATTAATTTTTAATTTTGGGGACCATCAAATTGTGGCCCATAAAGTTGAAGAGCCAGTGCCTATGCAGGAGAGTATTTATCCACGTCATTTTGGTTTAATTTTTCTTAAGCAAGAAGATTTTCTGGCATTTATTGACCGGTTACATGCTCAACAGGTTCCTTTGGAAATCCCAGTAAAAACTCGATTTACTGGTACTCGTATAGAGCATCGATCGTTTTTCCTGAAAGATCCCAGCAATAACTTACTGGAGTTTAAATATTATTCTTATGACTCTGCAATTTTTGGTGAACGAGATTATAAAAAAATCGGGGATGCACTTTCCTAAAAGTTATTCTGGTGCAATGAAAAATAATGGGGTCACCTTTGGAGAGCGAGCAAAATCTGCAGGTGTGATAAAGCCTTCCGGATCATAATCCACATTAATTCCCACCGATTTATAGCAAAGCGAAACATATTCTGAGCAAATATAAGCATTATGTGCAGTAATTTCTGGACTGGTTTTATCAAAGCCAAAAGCAGATATTCCTAAACGCGCCGCGATACGCAGAATGTCTTCCGTATTGTACGGATAGCCTAATAAATCAATCGCTTGCCGAGAAAGACCGGCAACGTATTGGGTTTGAAAATCTTGATGGCGAGCAATCATAATTCGTCCCGGATATGCAGCCTTAGTCCCATTATAATCGCGAACATAACTACTTAATGGTACGGTACGTACGCCAATGCTTTCAACGCTCTCTAAGACCATAATTCGGTCCATGACCTCCAGGCGAATAACAAAGGCAACATGACTCCAAACACTGCCGGTCGCACCTTCAATCATTTTTGACATAATTGATGTACCCGAGCCAAACAGAAGATCACCTGAATTTATGGTATTTCTGATTTGATCATATTGCTGAGTTGGAACATTAGGAAATTGATCCATCATTACTCCTGTAAATTAAGATAGGTATAAATATGCGCCACTTAATTCTAAATTGCTAGGTTTATTGATGATTTCATACGTTTACGCGTTTAAGTTGAATATTAATTTTTATAATCCTACAATACGGCCTTTATAGAATTTTAGGTAAGCGTTCGCGTCATGGCGAAAGTCGTAGGCTGGGCTGTCAAGCCCAGCAAACAATCTCCAAGCGACCAGTGCTGGGCTTGACAGCCCAGCCTACATGATGCCATTAAACAATAACTTCGGACTCTTACAAATTTAGTTCTTCAACAAGGATGTGTGGTGGTGCTACATTTTCTATTTCCTGTGTGCTTATTCCTAAGCGCAGTTTTGTTATTCAGTATCCAACCTATGGCTGCGAAGGCTTTATTACCTATTTATGGTGGAACTCCTGCCGTTTGGGCGGTCTGCATGCTATTTTTTCAGGCAGTACTATTGATCGCGTATGGGTATGCAGCGTTTTTGAGTGTTTTTAAAAATACTAAAATTTGGCGGATAATTCACAGCAGCGTCCTAATACTTAGCTTGAGCGCCCTCCCTGTTTTTTTACAACCAGTCGTTTCTCCAGGAGCACCTGAATGGGGTATTTTGCATAATTTATTAACGCAATTGGGGTTGCCACTATTAGCTCTTGGCGCTTCGGCTCCCTTATTACAATTTGCTTATAGCCAGACTAAAGCGAAAGGAGCTGCTGATCCTTATTTTTTATACAGTGCCTCTAATTTAGGAAGCTTGTCTTCTTTAGTACTTTATCCTTGGATAATCGAACGTTTTATTGGCTTAAAAGGGCAATTTCATTGGTGGGGAATAGGTTATTTAACTTATATAGGACTTTTGTTATTAATATTTTGCACTAACCGCTTCACCCCCTTAAAATCAGAAACCCAAGATAATTCGCCCTGGCCTTGGAGACAGATGGCTCTCTGGGTGTTTTTAAGTTTTGTTCCATGTAGTTTAATGTTGGGTGTTACTTTATATATTACAACGGATGTTGCTGCGACCCCTTTGTTTTGGGTATTACCTCTGGCATTGTATTTACTGACATTCATATTTGCCTTCTCATCCAAATCCCTCATTTCCTTTAGCTGGTTTGCTCAAAACTTTGTTTTGTTTTTAGTATTTACGGTACTTTGTTTTGTTTTGAATGTGAGCCAAGTTCGGGCATGGCAGAGTATCTTATTTAATTTAGCTAGTTTTTTTATTTTGGCAGTACTCTGCCATCGGCAACTATTCTTAAAAAGACCAAAGCCGCAATTACTTACTTTATTTTATTTTTGCTTAGCTCTTGGGGGTGTTTTAGCGGGTATATTTAATGGGATTTTGGCCCCGCACTGGTTTAACCAGGTTTATGAATATCCTTTAGCGCTTTTACTCAGTTTAATTGCTTTACCCATAAGCTGGTCTGCGGGGCCCAATGGTGAAATAAAACAGGTGTACCAACCACAGTCTATACTGCAGTCATTGGCTATTCCTGCTGTTGTTTTAGCTATTTTATTAGGCCATTATTTTATTCCTGCCATTCAATGGCCAGCAGGATTTTCGAATTTCCAAATAGCTGCTATTGTCGCGCTAGCGATCACCGCGGTTTGGGGACGAAGTAAAGTAGGTTTATTAGGATCTTTATTCATTTTATTTAGTTTTCTCTTTTCACCCTATTTGCAAGAAGATAATATTTTAGTGCAAGAACGGAATTTTTATGGGGTAAAAAAAGTTGTTGATAAAGGCGTTAACAGAAGTGCTGTGCATGCCTTGATTAGCCAATCTACGGTACATGGATTGGAGGCAATGAGCGATGCAAAACCCTTTGGTTTTAGTTCTTATTATGGGGCAATTCAATCGGTTGTTATGGATTTGCAACAGCAATGGCAGTCTATGCCGGTCACGATTATTGGCTTAGGTATTGGTACTATGGCCTGCCAATTTCGTCCTACGGATCAGGTTAAGATTATTGAAATCGATGAGCAAGTGATTCAAATTGCTAAAAATCCGCAATATTTTACCTATTTGCGTGATTGTCCTCCACAAATTGAACTTATCAAAAATGATGGCCGTTTAGCGGTAGAGCAATTAAAGGATAAATCGCAAAAGCTTTTAATGGTTGATGCGTTTAGCTCGGACGCCATTCCTATACATTTAATTACTTTGGAAGCTTTCTCTTTATATAGCCAGAAAATCAGCGAAGATGGCGCCATTCTAATTAATTTGAGTAATCGGCATTTAGATTTATTACCCGTTGTGACTGCGGTAGGGCGCGCTTTGGATCTTATGGTGTTTAGTAAAAATGATTCAGGAAATGCCGCCTTAGGACAATTTGCTTCGCAATGGGCTTTATTAACCATGAATCAGGAGTTAGCCGCTAAATTAATGAATGATAATGAATGGCATTTTGTGGCTAATAATAAACAGGTTTTATGGACGGATGATTATTCGAATATAATTCCCTTATTGAAGTGGTAGTATCCTGGTTGTTCGCAACCAGGATTTCTTTTGATGATTAGGGCGTAAATACCGTATTCCTTTCCTCAATGTTTTCTTGCTTTTTATCCGAGAAAAACCACTCACTTAAGGTGAGTTCTGCAGTCTTATCTTTTCTCAAAATACGCTGAGAGGGCGGTTCATTGTTTTGACGGTTTGCGATTTTAGCATCAATTAGAATCGTTTCATCATCGGCCAATAATACGTTTATCGTTTCAAGAAAATTGTCTTTTTGTTCTTGAGTATACATCCATTCGCCTATGTTACTTACATACACGGTATCTATTTGAATTGCATTTTCAGTTAATAAACGGCGAATGCGTAAAAAAGTCTCATGGGCGCAAATACTTTGAGTAATCACAGTAATTTTATCTGTTAATGCTAAATTTCTAATATAATGATAACGCTCTTCTGTAAATAACCAGCTCGTCTCTCTTTGTTGTTCTAAAGCAATTTCTTCAGTTACGGAGAAATGATCTGGGTACTCCTCGCTAATATTGAGGCTAAATTTTATACTTTTAGGCTTAACAAAACGCTGGGCGGAGTTTTTTTCAAAATTAGTTCTAAATCCTTCATATCTATTTTCTTTAACAAATTGTGTCATTTTCTCAATAAAATCAACTTTATTGTTACACCTTATTAGATATTTTAAGGTGTAATGCATAAATAATGCATTCTCTGGATTAATATCACAAATAATCCCTCTCGATGAACCTCTTTTGGCCATAATATCCAAATTATGCCAGCCAGAAAAACCAATGTGAATGGCTTCGGGTATGAGTGGGAACGACTCTAACTGGGCAAAAACATGCTGAACTTGGTGTTCATTGGTATTAATATACACGCCGGCTTGATTAGGAAATGGAAATTTAATTTCCTGATTGTTATGCTTACGTAAGCGTCTGGAAAGAGGGTCTGGAATAAGGAACGGAGGAGCCTTATGTGGAACAGGGATGTGATGTGGCATTCCCTCACGTAATAGTTTATCTATTTTTAACGAAGACATAACAAATACTCTTAATGTTAAATTTTCGTTCATAAATTTAACATAAGATACTTAAGAGAAAATTAATGGGTGGAGCAGCATCATTGTAAATGTAGCGAAACAATCCAGAGGAATACTGTAAGCGTTCACGAGCTATGTAAATTTCGTTATTGCGAACCATGGCGAAGCAACCCAGAGCGATACTTCGATAAGACTCAGTACTGGGTTGCTTCACTTTGTTCGCAATGACAGCAGTTTTTTATTTAATTAATAGAATAATACTTACAGCGTGAACGCTTACGCGATACTTGTTCAAGCTCTGGATTGTTTCGCGGTGCTCGAATGACAAACTTAACGGCAAGGAAATCAAGCGGAAATATGTATGAGCACTGTCTGTGATCAGATCGCCTAAATTTCTGCTAAATTTCCTTTCGTTTCTAACCAAACCTTACGATCTCCAGCTCGTTTTTTATTGAGCATCATATCCATTACTGCTTCGGCATTGGCTTCATCATCCAAAGTAAGCTGAACCAAACGACGGGTATTAGGATCCATTGTGGTTTCACGCAATTGTATGGGATTCATCTCTCCCAATCCTTTAAAGCGTTGCACATTGATTTTAGCTCGGCTTGTTTGTGTTAAATGGGCGATTAAGCGATTCTTTTCCTCATCATCAAGGGCATAGTGAATCACTTTTCCTGCATCGATACGATAAAGAGGGGGCATCGCTACAAATACGTGACCTGCCTGGACTAATGGTTTAAAGTGACGTAAAAATAAAGCACAAATCAAGGTTGCAATATGTGCGCCGTCGGAATCCGCATCGGCAAGAATACAAATCTTTCCATAACGCAGACCACTGAGATCCACTGAGCCTGGATCAACGCCTATTGCCACAGAAATATCATGAATTTCTTGGGAGGCTAGCACATGAGACGAATCCACTTCCCATGAATTTAATATTTTTCCACGCAATGGGAGTATTGCTTGATAGTCTTTGTTACGCGCTTGCTTTGCAGAGCCGCCCGCAGAATCCCCCTCAACCAGGAAAAGTTCTGCTTGACTTAGATCCGTTTGCAAACAATCCGCCAGTTTTCCCGGAAGAGCAGGGCCTTGGCTTACACGTTTACGCGCTACCTGCTTGGCTTGTTTTAAACGACGTTGTGCACGGTCTATCGCTAGAGCGGCAATTGCCTCTCCTTGATTTCGATGTTGGTTTAACCACAATGCAAATGCATCCTTTACCACATTACTGACAAACGCTGAGATTTGTCGCGAGCTTAAGCGTTCTTTAGTTTGACCTGCAAATTGAGGTTCTTTCATTTTCACAGAAAGGACATATTGGCACGAGTCCCAAAGATCATCAGCAGTAAGTTTAACGCCACGTGGTAATAAGTTTCTGAGTTCACAGAATTCATTCATCGCATCAAATAAACCTGAACGTAAGCCATTAACATGCGTTCCACCTTGGATAGTTGGGATTAAGTTCACATAGCTTTCACTAAAACCCATGCTGGCGCCATCGGCCCAAACCAATGCCCAATCCACCGTCGCCTCATCGCTTTTGAACTCACCAGTAAATGGTTCTTCAGGTAAATATGTCCCATCGCTTAAAGATTGATTTAAATAATCAACCAGCCCATGTTCATAACACCAATTAGACACTTCATCACTTGTTTTGTTAACGAACGTCATTGATAAACCAGTACATAGTACCGCTTTGGCTCTTAAAATATGGCTGAGGTGTTTGACGGAAATGCGGGTGGTATCGAAATATTTAGCATTGGGCCAAAAACGAATGGTGGTTCCCGTGTCTCGCTTTTTAGTTACTCCAGTCTCATTTAACTCACAGAGTTTATCTCCATTAGCAAAGGACATTTGGTAAACAATTCCATTGCGTCTAATCGTGACATCCAGACGTTCTGATAAGGCATTCACTACGGAAACCCCTACACCATGCAACCCGCCTGAGAAGCTGTAGTTTTTATCAGAAAACTTACCACCTGCGTGCAGGCGCGTCATAATCACCTCAACCCCGCTTAATCCTATTTGTGGATGAATATCGACAGGCATACCGCGACCATCATCTTCTACTTCAATAGAACCATCTTCATGAAGGGTAACCGTGATGTGGCTAGCAAAACCAGCTAATACTTCATCCACGCTATTATCAATGACTTCTTGAGCCAAATGATTTGGGCGGGTGGTATCGGTATACATCCCGGGGCGACGTTGAACTGGCTCAAGTCCACTAAGGACCTCAATGGCCTGGGCGGTGTAATTTTCTGACATGGCGTTCACTCAAATATTGGTACTAGGGTTTATTTTATCATAGATATGATAGAGTAGAGGAATATTCATAAGTAATAAAAGATATGGAACATCGAGTAGAAGCACATTTATTGTCAGTCGCATTCCAAGAACAGCATAAAACGGTTCCCGCGTTGGATAAGTTAAGCTTCATACTCCATCCTGGAGAAACTCTGGTCTTGTTAGGCGAGTCAGGCTGTGGCAAATCATTAACCTCCTTAGCTTTGATGCGTTTATTGCCACACACCGGCGTTTATGGTCTTGAAAGTCAAATTAATGTTAATGGAACGGACATTCTTAATTTACCAGAACAGATGATGCGACAGCTTAGGGGCAAGCGATTGGCTATGATTTTCCAAGAGCCAATGACCGCTTTAAATCCAGTCATGACGATTGGCGAGCAACTAGCCGAGGTATTAAAAAGAAAACAACCCTATTCAAAAAAGGGTTTAGAGCAGGCTATGTTGGCATTGCTTAACGAAGTAGAAATGCCACAACCACAAATCAAAATGCAGCAATACCCCCATCAATTATCAGGGGGGCAAAAACAGCGGGTCGTTATTGCCATGGCTTTAGCCTGTAACCCCGAAATTTTAATTGCTGATGAACCAACAACTGCTCTGGATGTAACGATTCAGGCGCAGATACTTGGACTATTGAAAAAGCTACAAAAGAATCATCAAATGAGTTTGCTGCTCATCACTCATGATTTAGGGGTGGTGAAAGCTATGGCTGACAGAGTATGTGTTATGTATGCGGGGCAGATAGTCGAGCAATCAACAGCAAATGACTTTTTTTCCCAAGTGAAACATCCTTATGTGCAACAATTGCTGTCTTCATTACCCTCTTTTGCTAAAAGAGAAGAGCGCTTATCGGTAATTCAAGGTTTTGTGCCCGCTTTGGATGCCTTACCTTCGGGATGCCGTTTTCATCCTCGTTGTCGTTATGCTTTTTCGCGTTGTCACCAAGAAGAACCTCAATTGCAAGAACAGGAACAGCGGATAGTACGTTGCCATTTATATCCTGAGCTTCATAAGTTGCCTCCTCTGGATGCGAAGAAAATTGCCTGGAATGCCAATACTAGAGAGGCAGAAACCATATTACAAGTAACTGATTTGTCAGTTAATTTTGTGCAAGAAAAGGGATGGTTTAGCCGAACTAAAGTGCTCTTTCCTGCGGTAGACAAGCTTTCTTTCCGTTTACAACAAGGAAAAACCCTGGCTTTAGTAGGAGAGTCAGGTTGTGGAAAGACGACTACTGGTAGGGCTTTGTTACGTTTATTAGCCGTTTCTGGTGGTTTGGTGAACTATCGGGGGCAGGATATTTTATCGTTGCGCGGTCGAGATTTAAGAGAGTACCGCAAAAAAGTACAAATTATTTTCCAAGATCCGTTCTCTTCAATGAATCCCAGGATGACTGTAGGGGAAATTATTGCTGAGGGCATGCGGGCTCAGGGCATGAAGCATGCGCTAATTCATAAGCGGCAAAAAGAGCTTTTGAGCCAAGTGAATTTACCTGTAAGCAGTTTGCATCGCTATCCTCATCAGTTTTCTGGTGGCCAACGTCAAAGGATTTGTATTGCCAGAGCATTAGCCACGGAACCAGATATTTTGATTTGTGATGAACCGACAAGTGCTTTGGATATTTCCGTGCAGGCCCAGATTCTTAACTTATTAAAAGAATTACAGCATGAAACCGGGCTCTCTTATTTATTTATCACCCATAATATGGGTGTTGTATCGTACATCGCTGATGACATTTTAGTAATGAAGGCGGGAAAGGCAATTGAATTTGGGTCTTGTGAAAAAATTTTTCAGCAGCCGGAGCAGGCATATACGCGGCAACTGCTCAACGCGGTATTGGATATCTAACCGTATTAAACACTTAAATTCACGAACTTAATAAATCATTAATAAAAATCCTATATGATAGCCCTGCATTTCCAAGAAACATCAATTGCCCTTAAACTTAACTCATAGGAGTATTTAATGCGTAAATTATTTACCTCATGTATGTTTTTCCTGTTTGCACTCGTTTTTGCAACTGGCGCCAACAGCTATGGTGTTCATGAAGATCATCCTTATGATTTAGCAGTCACCAAAGATATTTATAAGTTTTCTGAAGTGTATCAAATCAAATCACCACTTAAAGAAACTTACCCAGGTTCAATAAAAAAGAGCGCATTTCGTATTCGCACCAACTATGATTTATCTAATAAAGAGGGTTGGCAAGCTACAGGGATTACCCGCGTAATTTCTATGGGTTCTATCTATCCTTGGGCAACCGACATTGATATTTATGATACTCGTGGAATAAAAATTGGTTTGATTGATGGGGACATGGCGACTCTTGAATCAGCTAAATTCAATATCTATGAGTATGATGAATCAGGCAATGCGAAGTACATCGGCAGTGCTTATGCAAATGAAAATTTTGATCGATTTGTTATTCTCGAGTCCAATACTAATCCACATCCTATTGCCGAAGTAAACCGCAATAAGAGTGAGAATAATTGGAGCGTTTCAGTACATTACCCGGAAAAAATTGATGACCGAATTGTGCGTATTTTTGCCGGTTTTGTTATTGATTTCGAAGATAAATTCCTGGCTTCTCCTGAAGAATTAGCCAAAATGAACGCCGCTAAATAAATTCATTTATATCAGGATGATAAACCATCCTGATGATTTTTTAATTTACATCTTGCAAAAATTATAAATATCACAGAATATGGCCTCCTAAATAAAATGGATTTAAATAGGTTATATCTATGGACAGCGTGGCAAACACGTGGTTAAAAAATTACTTGGCAAACTATACGGATGTACCCAAAGGCACAGGAAAGGTAATTCCCTTAGTGGTTATTGAATCAATTGCGATGTGTGTCTCGCACTTAATTTCAATCTATTT
The DNA here is from genome assembly GCF_001465875.1 of Legionella saoudiensis. Taxonomy (GTDB): domain Bacteria; phylum Pseudomonadota; class Gammaproteobacteria; order Legionellales; family Legionellaceae; genus Legionella; species Legionella saoudiensis. The sequence continues at coordinate 45,901 of NZ_LN901324.1, forward strand.
AGTTCATTCCTTACACTTTACAACCTTCCAAGTCGGAAAATTATTGTCTGCGTTCTCACTTGGGACTTGCATTGGCTCATTAATTAGTGGTTATTTAACAACCAAAATCTCGGTAATTAAAGTTTCGGCATTTGGAATTTTTCTTTATGCCCTGGGCTTTTTCTTACTTTCGTCCATAACTTCTTACTCCTATCTGCTGATAGTTTTATTTTTATGCGGTATTGGTGGGGTTTTTATGATGATCGCCAATCTAACTGCGCTGATTAAATTGGCTGATAGTGATGCAATGAAAAATCGAATTGTTGTGATTCAATCCGTAGTATTTAATTTATCATTTTCCATCAGCAGTTTTTTTATGAGTTACTTTCATGCTGAGAGGTTAAAGAGTTTATTTCTACTCTTTGGGTTCCTCCTCTTATGCTCAGCTATTTTGTTACTCAGCAGGGACGATGGCTTTGTGATGGAAAAAAGAAAGATTAACTATGCGGTTAAAAGGAATTGGTCAGCTCTAATTATGATTATTCCCATCGTGTTTTTTTATGGAGTTATTTATTCCTTAATTCGAATTTATTTTCCTTTAGAAGCCGTCTCACGGTTTAATAATCCTTTCTTGTCCTGGCTGGTATTATCATTAAACCCGATAATGATAATATTTATTCAGCCATTATTGATTAGCAAATTACAAGCCAAAGGGAATTTAGTCCTTTTAAGCACTGGGGCTTTTTTTCTCGGCCTCGGATATGTGCTATTTGGGACCACTAGCTATCTAACATTGAGCTTAATTTTTATATTCTTCGCCTCCATTGGCGAAATGCTCTTTTCACCCATTTCAAAAAAAATGGCCGCAACATCATTCGGCCCCGGAAACGAGGGTTTAGGCCTCGCTACATGGAAAATGACTTATTATTTTAGTGGCGTTATCGGAGCTATTTTTGTAGGGTATGTGGGTGAAAATTATGCAAGCATAAATATTTGGACTATCTGCGCTCCTTTATCATTATCCATTATTCTATTGGTTGTTTGTTATGGTAAGTACATGGAAAGGGTAGCTGGATTGACTAACTGAGAGCGTTTTTTGCATTATATTAGTTTTCTCGACGGAGCAAGATAATTCATAAATAGAGCTCTGCGTTAGGACTTCCTAGTAATTCAAAAAACCCTTGATTGCCATTACTTGTGTAATTCATTGATGAAAGAATAATCTTTTTATTTGCGAGTTAATTATGCGCAATGATAATTCATTAAGATAATCAATGAAAGAAAATTAGCCTCATTCATAAGATTGCGGTGACTTTCTTAATACCTTAATCGCACCTTTTTTAGATTTTTCATCCAACATTCTTTGTTTGGAGCGTCTGCTGCGCCGTTTCTTTTGGCGTTTTATTTTTTCAATTTGTTGTTGCGCTTTGCTTTTTTCATCGCAAACTAAGGAGTGTATTTTTTCACAAAGTCGCACTCTGGCGAAGTATCGATTGTCTTCTCGGCTTCTGGATTCTTGACATTTTATTTCAATGCCGGAGGGGTAGTGTTTTAAATACACGGTGGAGGCAGTTTTGTGGAGCTTTTGGCCTCCTTTGCCACTGCCCACAATAAATTTTTCAGTGAGCTCCGACTCATTAATATTGAGTTTATGCATTAACTCTGCGAGCTTATCCCATTTTTCTTTGGTAATCATGAAGAATGCTTTATTAGCGAATTGATTCTATGGTACTAAAATAAATGCACTAAATAAAAGTATTTCCTGGTGTTACTATGTAGGAATATCTTTCGATATTCCTACGCATCAGAGGTTCTGTTCCTGGAACAGGCTCTTTTTCGGGAATTGGTTCGTTACCTGGAATAGGTTCTCGTTCAGGTATGGGCTCTTTTCCTGGAATAGGCTCTTGTTGGGGTATGGGTTCTTTTCCTGGAGTAGGTTCTTTCTCGGGATTGTCACTGGGGTTTGGGATTTGTGCTTGGATAAGGCTTTTTGAGTCGTTCATATTCATCATAAAACTCCTATAAAAATGCTCTCTTTTCAATGATAGGAATTTAATAATGAATTATCATTAGGGGTTTACCTTTTTTCAGTTACCTGTATTTTAAAAGGGAGGAGCCTGTCTAAAATAATTGGCAGCCATGTACTACTTAGCCTTGCTAATGAGATACAATAGTTTTTCTTCTATTTTATTGATTAATAATAACGTTTGGACGATGAGCATTTTTTATGGATAAAGTAAGTTATTCTTGGTGGGCAAAAGTCATACTCAGTTTTTTTCTTTGTATGGGCATGCAAACGACCCATAGTACTAGAACCTACAGTAAAGATTGGGCTGTTGTAAATATTATTGGCCCGGTATCTGAAAACTCTTCGTTTAAATATTACTTGGAACCTCAACTGCGCTTAATCGATAACAGATCGGTTTTTAATCAATTTCTTTTTTTAGGGGGATTAGGTTACCAATTTAATCCTAACCTAATGTTTTTTGTCGGACCGGGTTGGATTTTAACAAAAACGCCTGCAAACAAAAGACAGACAGAAACACGATTCTGGCAACAATTAAATTGGCGCATAGCGAATGATTCCCATTTTAGTCTGCAAAGCCGAACTCGACTGGAAGAGCGGCAACAAAGCAATCAATCGCAAACGGCTTTTCGCTTGCGCCAACGTCTGTGGTTACGAGTTCCTTTTAAATGGCGCCATTATTCTTTTTCCACCTTTAATGAGTTCTTTTTCAATCTTAACCATCCTCAATGGACTTCACCTTATCTGTTTGAACAGAATCGAGCATTTATCGGAATTGCCAAGCAGCTTTCTAAATCGGCTATTATGGATTTTGGCTATCTTCATCAGTCCATTCAGTCCCGTCAGCATGAGTCAAGCAATGTATTACTGCTTAGTCTAACGATGATTAATTAATCCTAGTTTACAGCAAGAGCTGCTTTGTTGTGCTAAAACTATTAAAAAGGAATAACAGAACATTAATTGGAGAGCGATTATGGATAAAGATAAAAACTTAAATAAATTTTACCATGAAACTTTTAAAAAATGGTTAAAAGGAAAATGTTCTCCGCAGTCAAACTCAGTTTCCAATTCATTTCAAGATGAAAAGATAAATGCACAATATGATGAGCAACAAGAGGTATTCATTATTGGTACTAAAGAATATCCTCGTTCTCAAGTTGAGACTACTATAGATAATGAAGAAGAGTTTAATCTTTTAGTTATCGACATGGTACATGATTATCAATAATGTAGCAGCTTATTGATATTATCCTTTTGGATGTTTTTTTCGCTGAGTTTTGGTATAAACACACTCAACTTGCTCTACATTTATATTCATACAAACCGACCGGTTTGAGCATCCTATCAAAACCAAGAAATTTAAATAGTTTATGTTCTTAATCCCCACTGGCACTTAATCGAGGAAAACTTGAGCTGAAATTATTCATTTCTTCATATTATCTTAAGGCTATTTGTGCTATATTTTCGCACTCAATGAACAATAAGATATAAGTATTCGTTATTTGAAGGGGATGGCTGCATGAAGATCACTGTGGATACGCTGAGTTTTGATACCGTCCAAGAGTTTACTGCTCATTTAGAACATACTTATGGACAGGCTCAATCTGGAACAAAGGAAGTACTTATTCGTTTAAAATGCGAGGCTCTTGAAGCAGAGCATGTGGCACAAATTGTCGAGTATATTTTAAATCCGGACCAGCTCCACATTTATAAATTACAAATAGCATCCTTAAAGAACAGCAGCGCCCAATTAGCTTTTGATAATGCGTATTTGGCTAGTAAACGACAACGGTTAGCCCTTGATTTTCAAAACAATGTAGCTGATTTACCTCAGCCTATCCGAGCATTTCAGCCTCTTGAACTTCCCATAAGGAAGTCTAAAAAAAATTGGATTGAAGGAACCCAAGGGGCTAGTTTAAATATCCAAATCCCCATAGAAGAGCCTTTACTCACTGTGCAACCCACCTCTCCTATAGCGGCAAGCTTACGAAAACAAAGAGAAGCGGTGATGAGGGATGAAATTGTTCAGAAGCCCCCTGTACCAATGGCTTCGCTCGGTGAACTTATTGATCGTGAAACGATTAATGCCAAACTAAAACGTTTTGCTAATAAATTATTTAAAGAAAAAGCTCCTAACTTACAGCTCTTATGGGATCGTTTGGTAGGGGTAAACAAGAAAATAACTCATGTGCAAAATGAAGCCTTGGAGTATATTATTCGCTATTACCCAGAATTCGTTGATGGGGTAGTTTTGGATAATCTACCTGCTGGGCTTTATCTCCAAGCTACTAATGAAGAAGGGCTGGTTTTGTGTTACAGCCCAGAGCTTGAAGCGCAACATCTTGATACAATTACTCCTTTAACGATTCTTCCTGAGTTGGTGAATCCAATTGTAAGCGGTTCATTTCAACAATTTACCCTACTTGGAAATGAATCATCGAATAGAGGACGTTATGAGATTGAATTTGCCCATTTATTTGCGCCTAAAATCGCCTCAGAAACTCGTTTAAATGCATTAAATTTTTTCCTTTCGGAGCTAGAGCAAGATCCGTTAAAAATACGGCGCATCCATAATCTATTAAAATTTTTACCGTTAACTAATTCCCATTACCATGGTTTAGCTTATGTATTAGTTAATTCCGGTGCGGATGGAATGGTATTGGTGTTGCAACAATTTAAAATACTTCATGAGCAAGAGCGTTTTAATGATTTGCATGACCTATTTCTTGAAAATCCTCAAAGTTATGCCGACTTAGCTACACCGAGAGGGCTTGATAATCTTAAAAAATTAGCGGTGTTAACCCCAGAACAATACATGTGGTGGCGCGCGCTAGTGAGCCAGCATAAAGCGGCTGGTGTACGGACTAATTTTAATGAACTATTTGATGCTTATTCTTATTTTCTAACGGGGTTAGGTGAGCTTGCCCAGGATTTACCGGCGAGTTGCCCTCTAGTACACGTTAAACATATGAAACCTGCATTGGATAGAGCTTTATTTATTATTAAAAATTCAGCCGACCCCAAAGAACAATTGGCATATCTTCATGGTTTAGATTTTGCTGCTGATTATGATCCAGAATATCGTATTATTTCCCAACATATGGGATTAATTTCAGGACAGGCTAATACTGTAGCGTTTAAAAACCCACAAGAACTTTATACGTTCTTTGCTGGAAAGCCTACATCCGAAGAAGCACGTATCCAATTTTATCGTTTTATTGGCAAACAGGATTGGGCTTATGGTTTGAGTGTTTATGAGGATATTGAAGCGCAAATAAATGCTCACTATCACCTAGATGATGATGCGAGATCCTTATTACTGGGTATTATTCTTTTAACCACTACCGGTAAACGCTCATGTACCGAAGAGCGTGCTCCTTGTGCTGCAGTCCTAAACTTAGTGGATAAAATGATATTGGCAGCCAAACTTATTTCTCCTGAATTGAAAACGGGGTTAATGCCTATCCTTTTAATGTGCATGGGCGCGTTAGGATCTTTTGAACATGATCATATGCCTTCATTACATGAATTAAACCTTTTATTTGATACGTTATTACTTAATCATGGTTCAGCTATAGAAATTCCTGAACGCGAGAAAGCTAATTATATTGCTCTTATTCCGGTTGACGCGCAGAACGAAATGCTCAAGGTGTTACTGGATGAACTCGCTAAACCACGAGCAGAAGCACCAGAGGATGATACGACATCTTCTGATGCGCGAGTGAATATGCTTGCGCTCATGACCCTTTCGCTAAATTTGCTTCATGTTTATGGATCTGTTGGCACCTCATTGCTTGAAAATTACCAAGCACGACTTACTTTAGCGCAAGCCAAGACTACTGCAATTAATTCCTTTAATATAAATCTATTATTAAGACACCTACATCCAACAGCTAAGCTGGGTCAGCATATATCAGAATGTTTTGCGCGCGAGCCAGCCTCTTTATCGCAATTTCTAAGGTTACTCTCTTTAATAAATGATGCTATTCCCCCATATAATGGTGCAGAGGAAGCGCCTGACTCTGAGTTTGAAACGCAGGTTAAAACTTTAGTGCAGAATGTGGTCGCTCTTCCGAAAGCCCAGCAAACCATATTGTTCAACCTGCTCGTTGAAATTGATGTTCGAACATCCTCTAGTCTGCCTTCATTAGAAAACCTCCTTGAAATCGTTCAGGCAGTAAGCCTGGATGCGGGCAATTTGGGAACAATGGATAATATAGAGCAGCAAGCTACTATTTTAGATATAATTCAGGAAATTTTGCCTAATACACAAATAGGCAGTAGACCCGTGCTGAGTCTGAAAAAGCCCCTTAATCCTGAAGATTATGAGGATTGCCTTATTGAAGCCGTAAACTCATTGCAAACAGCAAATCCAGGTTTTGATGATTATTTGCTAAATTTAACCCCTGAATTTTTTGAGGATGAACTCGATGAGGAACTGGAACTTGAGTTAAGCAAACAATTTGATGAGCTTAGCCGCCTTATTAATACCCTAATTGATCTCCGAAATAACCATCATAATGATTTTCGCCGTTGTATTAGTCGTTTAGGTAATGAATTTACTTCCAGTGAGCAACGCTGTTCTTTTACTCCGGCGCAGCTGGGTGGGTTATTAACTGAGTTTAGTCGAATAGCGGAAGACCAGGTTGTAGAGCAACTCGATATTTTATTAAATGCCTTGCATACACACTCGAATTATTCTGAAACCCAATTCGATAATGCGGTGCAGCAGGTGCTTATTTTGGCGCAATATAAAGCAGCTGGTATTATTGATTTTGCTGCCTACATAAAATTATTACAGCTCTCGTTTGTACACAATTTGTCTAGAGATACCTTATTTCCATTTGAGCAGTTAATACAGATTTATGAGTTATTTAGCGGGGCTCAGGATCAGGTTTATGTCTTATTTGATGCTTGGATGGATGTAATTAAAAAAATTGATGTAGAGCAAGTAAATAGTGTGTTGTTGGAACAGCTTATTGCTCATACTTTATTTGTTCTGCAAGCTTTTTCTGAATCGGAAACGGCAATACTTCCGTTAATGACTTCATTAATTAAAACATGCAAAACAGGTAGCGTGCAGGAGTTGCACCAATATGATGAGTTGCTCGCCAAATTTGCCAGGGCGAGTGAGCCAGTATTAAACGCTTGGATTAAAATACTCACTGCTTATAGCCAAAGTATTGCTGATGATAAATTGCCCTTGCTATTTAAATTGCATGAAGGCCTTGAAATACAAGAGTTTAATTTAGCAGAGATTGCCTCTTTGTTTGAAAGCCCTCCTTATCCTGACTTAAAACAATTTATCGGTCTATTAAATGGAAGTGCGAAAGAATTAAGAGCTTATATTGCGCAGTATGATAAAGACCCTAAACAAGGTCGGGCCGAACAGTATGATGCGGAATTCGGTATTACGGTTATTAAAACCACAGAGCAGGTAGTGCAAGAGCAGTTTGATATGGCGCAAGTAGCTCAAGTTGTTGCCGATATTAAAAATATGTTTGGTAATGTTAATTTAACTGCGCAAGCGCAACATGACATAGTCCAACAAATCACCTACATTAATGCCATTGGCAAAGAGATGCCTTTAGTGATTAAAGGCATGGGTAAAAAATATGACGATTTAACGAAGGTTTCACGAGCTGAGTTACGGTTGATTTCCGATCATTTGATTGCAGCAATACGTAACCCGAGTTGTTCTGAGGCAGATAAGCTAAACGCCCAACTTAATCTAATCGCTGTATTACGTGAACAATATGAACGTGCCACGGGGCAAATTATTTATGCTCCACAACTTGCAGCAGTAGTGCTCGCATTAAAACATGAACGCCGTAATCTGTTGATGCAGATTGCAAACGACCAAGATGCACGTGTTGTTAATACATTAGTTGCCGTAATGCAATGGGTACAGGCTGATGGTGGCAGCGTTGATTTATGTTATGCCCAACGCGAGGAAATGGCTCAAGATTATTATGGTCTTGGACATAAGGATTTCTTTACTTCTGTGGGCATCGATTCCAGTTGCCTTAAAGCGGATTCACCTTTGAAAACTTATAAGAAAGGGGGAATTAATTGCTCCACTATGGGTGATTTGGCGGTGTACCGTCAACGCGCTAAACAAAAGGATGAAGTGTTAATCGCTGAAAAAAATGGTCAACCATTATCGACCAATTTAATTCTTTGTGGCACGGATCTTTCAGCGTTAAACGATAAGCAAGTTTTTAGTTTGACCGCGGATAAACCAGAGGAGCATCCATACGCCTGGATTTACCCGTTGGTTAATGAGTTCATTGCTCAGCCTCAATTTAAAGATTTAAGCCCGCCTTATGCTTGGAGTGAGCCTCAGGATTTAATGCAGCTAAAAAGCTTTTTAGAACAACATGCTCCCACGGGTATTCATCGGGCACAATTAAAAAATCTATCAAGCGAGCAATTAAATGGATGGTTAAACTCTGCTATAGCTGCTCAGCGTATGCTCGAAGGGGAGGATTTTGAAGTTTTAAGCCAGGGTGCAAATATCTATACTGCAGTACCTTATAGCTTGAAGTCTGCTCAGAAAGGAATGAGTATCGCGCAAGAGGTACAACAATTTTTGCATGTTCGTTTAGAGAAAGAATATCTGGCTTTAGGATGGAAATTCCCGATTAATCCAGCACGTAAAACAATTGCTCAGGCCTCGGTAAAAGATTTAATTAATGAGTATAAGGCTCAGGGACGCATTATTGGGTTATCTAAAACAATGAATGCAGATAAGCTAGGAGAGGTGTGCGATCAGTTGGGTATTACCTCTGCCAACGCCATTCCCTCAGGCATGAAGGATCCTCGGAGTGAATTGACTGTAGCTCCTACAGTAAACGAGGAACAATATTGTGCTCTAATTCATAACGTAATTTCTGGTGCAGTAAATAACCAGCCTATCGTGTTAATTGCGCAAGATGCGAACGAAGTACGTTATCTCCAAGACATGTTAACTGCCTATTACGGTTCATCACGTACTGTTGGTGTGTTGGATATGAGTAATAAGCAGTCTTGGTTGAGAAAGGCGGGCTCTCCTAATACCGTGACCATCACTACCGCCGAGGCTCTAGGACGAGGTACTTTTTTTAATACCGATCTTTCCGAAGGATTTTTGACAATACAAACTTCCTTAGATCCAGCAAATCGTGTGCGTGAGTTCTTACGTCGTATTTCCACTTATGAAAAACCGGGTAAATATACAGTTATTTATGAAGCTCAAAACTTAATGCATGCTAAGTCTTGGAGTTATTATGATAATGATGAACGTGAGCTTATGTTTGCAGACCTTGAGTTATTGCGTCATAAGCGACAAGAAGTTATAGCGATTCAACATGTATATAACCAGTCTGCTGCAGCGATGCGTTATGTGGCGATGAAGCAGTTTGATGAATGGCAAGCGTTTCTAGCGACTATTTATGCAAAAGATGATTTATTGCAATTAAATAATGAGCTGTTGCTGTTAAAAGATAATTTAGCCTGTAACTTAAGTGAGAAGTGGCAAGAGTGTATTACTTCTCTTGGCCAACAGGAACATTATATGAGCCTTTATGATCGGAAGGATCCCGAAGGACAAAGTTTATTGCTTACTGGTTTTCAGGAAGCAATGCATGAATTTGAGCAAGCAACTGTAGCGATATGGCAAACAACTTGTACTGTGTTGCGTGCAAAGGCTGCAGAGCTAATTGAACCAGGTTCACTAAATGAGTTGCGTAGTAATTATTTAGCGAATATGTCCATCAGTGAGCAATTCCGCTTGCATGAAATCGAAGAGCTAAAGAAAGAAAACGCAACGCAGGTGGAAAAAGAAAAAGCTCAGCGTTATGTCGCAGCAGGATTAGATGTTAATGGCGCAATGATGCGTTATTCTGATGATGAACTCAGTACTTATCGGGCCGCATATACTAAAAATCAGGTTAAATCACTGCAACAGCACATTAGCAAGGTTATTGCTAACGAGAGCGCTTTAAGCAAATCGGTTCGAGATAATTTGTTAATCCAAATAAATTATGCGGATACTTTGAATGCATTAATCTTATTTTTAAATTCTTACGTAAGATGGTTTGCCGAAGAAGATTTCGAAAAGAAATATGCAATGCAACCTGCTATTCAAGAGTTACTGCAAGTGGCTGATCAGGTAAATTATGCCGAAGATGCTGCTCTGATTGAATTAAAAGATATCTACATTAATAATGTTATAGATGAAATTACCGATGAATTGGAACATAACCTTTCTTGGGCCGTTAAAGGAAACCGAGGTTTAGGATATTTATTAGAGCGTACAGCGGTTACTGATGCGGCGAATGATATTTTAGTTGCGGTTGCTTCATTAAGAGCGCAGACTAATGGGGATCGTCGCCAATCAGCCTTGAAAAATCTTTATAAAACTCTGATGCAGCATCAAGCGCGATTGGAGGGTTTATGGATATTTCCTTTGGGACATAAAAATACCCGTAATTTAATTCAAGAAACTTTAGCTACGTTAAATAGTTTAACTCTTATCGGCAATGAGCAAAAAATCTTAGATAAAACATTTATTCAGGAAAGTAAAGAGCAGGCTGTTTATTATGTAATGCGTGACAAGTTTAATGCCGCTTTACGAAGGTTAGAACAAGAGAAGGGCGCCTTGCTGAGTGAGCATAGTGGGTGGAGGCAGATTAAATGGCAGTTGCAAGATATACAGGCAAAATGTGATAGTGTTTATGCGCTTTACGAAATGAATGACTTTATTGTCAATAAAATCGCCAAACTTGGAAAAGCCGATGCAATTCTTCTTGCACCACTAACGCAATTACGTGGTGAACTTAATAAAATGTGGCATGAGTGTGAGCAAAACCATCAAGAATTAATGGATGAAAGTAAATACTTCAAGCTGAAAGCTACAAAAATTGAGACGCAGTTGGTAGCAATGAATAATTTCCAGGTGCATCAAGTTAGTTTAAAACCTGGTCACAACGGATTTAAGGACTATCTGGATTTAGTGATTGAGGGAAGAGGTACAAATCCGGCACTTGAAGGTTTTGTTCATTATAACTCTCAACTTCCTGACTTGAAACGAATGCAAAGAGAGCATGCACAGCAATTAGCTGGGGCTTTGGACTTATCTGTACAACTAGAGCAACTTAAACATACACAAATACCCTTGTTGAATCATAAGGCGGTTATACCTGCGAATTCAAAGTTATTCCCTGTTCAGTTCCAGGGGCAGGTGAATGCGATTTTGCAATTAAATGCTTATGTTCAAGGAGGGACTCCGGATGACTTAAGTGGTTTTCCTGAGACTGTACAGCATCATTTCCGGGACAGAGATCGAATCAAAAATTTTACATTAACTAATTTAGATGTAGATGAAATAAATCAACTTCATGATGAATCGTTAAAAACAGATTTAATTAATTTACACCAGAGAGTTACAGAGGCAGCTAAGTCTCAGCCTATTTGGAAGAGCGCTTGGTCTTTACTTGTGAATACGGTGTTTAATCAAGAGTCTGAAGAGGATAGGAAAGAGTTATTGGAGGAGCTTAAACAGCATTGTATCAAACAAGTGCGAAACAGCTTATTGCCGACAATTAAAAAAGAAGAAGCTGCATTGTCGAGCCAACTTGCAGACCTATATCAAACAACACTAAGTCAAATCCAAACGCTTAATGATAAGTTGGCGTTTTTAGCTCAAGAAATTGAGCGCGAGGAGGCTAAAGGCGCAGTTTATTGCAAACGTTTTGAATCGGTAGCTGAGCTTTATCAATTTGAGGCTTACTTACAATCAAGCTTAGCAAGTCAAACTCAAAAGCAGTTTGATAAAAAAATTGAGCCGAGTGAAGAGGATTTATTCTTTGACGCGGCCGAATTTGGTTTTGAAAATTCTTTTTTAGGTTTGTAATAAATATGCCTTGATGCAGTGCTATATTGCATCAAGGTTTTAATTTTAAAATCTTCTAATGAGCATAAATTAGCAAAATCCAGGATGTAAACTTACAGGATTGTACACCAGGATGTAGGTTCAGGCTCAATATTATTGTCCTGCCGGAACGTAGCAATCCATGCTAAAGAACTTAATTGCTCAAGCTCAGCATAATTTCTCATGAACTCTTCTGAGGGATAAGTGTATATGGATAATCCTGTTTCTATGAGTTGGTGCATAAGTTTTAATTGCTTTATGGGACAGGACAATAGATAAGAGTTTAGTAACATTAGACCGTACCGATAGGCCAGGGCACTGGTATGTTGCAGATTTTGATCCTGATGTTGTGAAAGGTTGGTGCTGGCATCTGCCCATTCCACTAAAAGCCTTATTGCTTCTGCAGCTGTTTCATTATTATGAAGATAATTATATAACAGTTTATCCCATGCCTGTAACTTACTAAACACCACACACCATTGTTTTAAAGGGATAGTTTCAGGAGATGTTCTTATTAACTCATAGGGGGAAGGGAGAACTAAAAACAGTTTTAACGGTGCATCTAAATCCAATCCATACTCTTTTAAAAGTTCTACTAAGGCTATAGGCATCGGGGTAATAGGTTCTGTTGCTCTACAAAAGGCTTCACAAATAAATCGGGCTTCTGGTCTTAATGACATTTCGCCTGTATTAGAAGGTATAAATAATATCTTTTTTAAGCCCTCATAAACTATCTTTTGGTTTGCTTCATTATCGGCTACAGACCAAAGACCTAATAGACGGGCATAGGTTTCTGCCTCTTTAAGTGGGATCGCATCTACTTCATTTTTTATACTGTCATAAAACTGCTGAAAGTAAGCCTGTTTTTTTTCTTCCGGTAAAGGGAAGTTGAAATCAAAGAAAAACTTTTTGAGACAATCTTTAAACCCATATTCCTTAATCCATACGTCTACTAGATCCAAACATTGTGGAAGTATGCGAACAGATAAAAATGCCCAAGCTCTATGACGCTGTTTACGGCCAAGATTTCCATGAGATAAGTAATGAGAAGCAATGAACTCTAATGAGGGTCTATCTAAATAAGGCAGCAGCTTTAACCCTAATTCTGCATGCTCATTGGAAAGCTTAACACCACTCTTAAAATAATTTAGAAAGTTGCTAGTAAGTTGATTAATCGATGCTTTATCAAGGTAAGGTAGAGCGGCGATGATGAATTGATTAGGAAAAGGTTTCCAGTTCTTGCCGTTCTCCGCGTAATTAGTTAAAAAATACATGGCATGTTTATCAAGGCATAAGGCTCTTTTTTCATCAGACATTGACTCTAGAAAAAGATCTAAAGCTTTATTAAGTAATCTAAGATTAAATTTTTTATATGCCTTATAACCTGCTAAATCAGCATCTCTTAACAAGCTGAGCGAAAGGAGTTCATCCAAAATTAGGAACTTATCCTCATCTGAAAGCAAATTAAGCAGAGCATGGGTGTTTTTCAATGAAATCATGGTTAATAAAAGGGGTGCTTTTTTGAGAGCCGTACTAACCGCAGACAGTAATTGTTCATCTTCTTTAAAATAAAGAAATTCAATTATGTCATTTAGAAGCCACGTGCTTTGGCATTGTTCAGGAGGAATGTTGTGTATCGCTTCTTCCGTTAGATGTGCTATTTCTTCCGATAATGAAGAAAATAACTGTGCGCGTTGAAACTCATCCAGGCAGGGAAAAAGCCAAGGCCTGGCTGTACGCCAATCGGGTATAAAATAAGAATATCCTTTTCTCTTATTCATTAGTTCAAAGACTAATGCCTGCTCCCATGTACTTAACACAGGTAAATAGCTTTTTAACTTGTCATCATCTGGAATTAGTATACTCTCAGTATCCTTTAACCATGAGGCGAGAACAAATCTTTGTAATGCCCTAGCCTCAGCAGTAGATTGTTCAAAAAGTGCATCAAGAGCATCAGACTGAATCCAACCACTACCTGAAAGTGCTAAGCGATAAAGAGTCTTAGGTGCTAAAGCACTTTTCAATTGAGCCAAATCGTTCTTCTGTAAAGCTAACATCAGAGCGTCTCTTCCAGACTGGAAAAAACCAGGATCCATAGCGCGCCTTTCTGTTCTAATTTTAATCAGTTTAGCACAGATTCTCTATAGATGTAGGTATGCGGACTGACCTGATTCTTTAAATGCTGATAAGCACAAAATAGATCTTTGTGATTACAAAGTGGGCATTTTTTAAGGGTGCTACTATACTAAAGATACGCGCAAGGATTGCATAAGTAGTAATTAATGTGAGTTCAAAACAAGGATAGGTTAGCGAATGGAATTAACTCATTGGAAACAGGATGTGTCCGTAAAGAGTGTCGTACCATTTAAATCAGGTATTAGAGAAGGAACTGAGTTACACGAATCGGCTTATCCCTTATTAATTGCCTATTTTCATGCGCTTCGTAAGTATAATTCAATATATAATAAAATCGATGAGCTTAATGAAAACACTCATACGCGTAATAAATATAATTACACTTGTGAACATAATTTATTATTCTTCCTTATTAGCACAGAACAATTTAAAAAGATTCGGGAATTATTTCAAAATCACAGGGCAGAATTGGCTCGAGCCTGCTTAGCGCTACATCATATTAAAAAGCGAAAACACCATAAAAAGAGAGCAGCAAATCATTATTTTTTTCAACACTTAAATGCAGCCAATGAAGAGTTATCTAGGTCAGCGTGTAAGAGTGATGAAGCATCTATGCTCATGGACAATCCACACCTGTTTTTCAATAAATGTAGCCTTAATTCAACGCAGCATAACCAAGATTTAGGATGCTTGGCAGATTCCGCATCCTTTGATTACGCTGGGTGCATCAAGGCCACAATTAAAATTACACTGCCATAGATGGAGCAGTAGCCAATTCCACCTCATCTGCTACTTTTCGGATAGAGATATCTGCAGCTAATAGACTATTTCTTCTCAGACCTTCACTAACCGTAACACGGTCGGCTGGTACCTGCCAGGCGGGTTGCGAGGTCGTTGGGATTTGCACAGGTAAAGCGGTTTGTGGCGTTTGAATCGGTGCTCTCCCTGGATTGAGAATGGCTTCTTCGTCCGCAATAGTTTGCTGTTGTGCCGGAGTGAGTGGCAACAGCTTGCCCTCGTAAAAAAAAGGCAGAAGGCGTAACTTTAATACCAAAATAAAAGCATCCCATTTACTTGCCACCTCGGTATAGCCGTTATTTTTCGGATCTATAAAGGTTGCTTTCAACTGAGAAGGAGATAAGGTATTAATTTGGCTTAAATGGGTACGGCGATAAACCTTATTGTCTTCACCAAGAATTATTAGCGGCTGAGGTTGCCGATATTTATCATCAATATCTGGCATGCTTTCTAACCCGCCATATTGAGTCTGCCGTGGGATTTTTCCACCTGCGAATACCCTATGCAGATCTTCTAATGAACTTTGCATACCTGCAATACAGGCTAATTTATTAAAATGGTTGTTGGGGGCATCAAAATCACCATCTCCGCCAGCTTCAACTGGAGGGTCTTGAGGATTTGGAGTTGGATCATAAGGTTTTTTGGTATAAACCGTAATTCGGTTTAATTCATCATGTAGATTATTAACTAAGATACTTCCAAAGGTACCAAAGCGCTCAGGCAATACGGCTCGTAAGTCACCCATTAACGCGCCATGACCTGCAGCAAAATGGTCTGTGTAATAATGGAAGCAAAAATACTCCATACTCAAAGCGAGTGCTTGATAGCGATAAGATAGATCTTGCAACTTTTCTGTTGTTAACCCATTCGTGTTTTCTAAGATGCCGCGAACGATATTAAATTCTGCATTATCCGATTGATAATCTGGATTATCAGCGAGGAGTGTTAACTCATAAGAAATACGGGCATATTGAAGAGCCAGATGATGTCCAATCGTATAAGCTCGTACTGACCATGGAGTAAAATGGGATAAATTCCGATTGAGTATTTCACCATAGTTTTTTACGCGTAAGGCGAACATCAATTGTTGCATATAGGAATTTAAGGTTGATGAAAAGGGAATATACTTGGCACTATTAATTGCTAAAATCGTATCAATATTTTTCTGAGTTACCTCATCATTAGCGAGTCGTTTATACGAGCAAATCAGTTTTTGGGCTTGCTCATCAGTAATTGGCAGTCGATTTAATAATTGTCCGAGCGTTTCACAGGCCCCATCACTATCAAGCGCTGCTTTATTGTATTTAAAGTCCATATTCATGGGCAATTCATAAGCTACTTCCCTACCACCAAAATAATCACCGGACATACCTATAATGATTCCAACAGGTATATTGTTTAGATTAATTGATTTTGGCATGCCATTTTCATCAAGACCTTGAAGGTCTATAAGCGGAGTGCCATCGGGACCAGATTTGACATACGGGTTATTTTTGAATAGCTCCATCCGTAGTCTAGTCGCATTACCTAGTTGAATATGTTCATCTGTATCCATAGCCTCAATCTCCTTATTATTTCTATTTCTTCTCCTAAATACCGCTCTTTTTGGTGTCAATCTATCGTAATGAAATGAGCAAAACACATAGTTGTCCACTCCATAGTGGAACGTCATTCTCCAACACGTAAACTTCTCAGAATGACGTGCTCACTTCTGCGCGAAAATCTTGATGGTTTTGCAGCTTTGAATTTAGGTCCCCTTCCTTCCTAAGGCGAAGGAGGGGATATTGAAATAAAACAGAGGAGAGTATCAAATCAAAAAAGGCACGATTTTGTACGGAACCAACTCACAATATTTACTCCAATAATGACCATATTTCTCAGAGCATCGTTGATCATCACGAAAAGCACGATCGACTAAAAGAACGGTTAGAAAACAAATATAGAAGTAAGGAGAGAAATTTTCAAATAAAGCAGGTACCGACCAAAAAAATGTACCAGCGAGTTCAGGGATGTAATGAAAATGTCGGGCTACACCCCACCAGCCTGAGGCAAGCAAAATAGTTTGCTTTTTATCACCCTCGGTTGTTTGATAATGAGCCACTAAAGTAACCGGTTTTTTACCCCAAACCTTACAATCTCCATCTGTTGCGCGGGTTACTAATCTTTGCTTATCAGCAAGATAATTAATAATAATGCCGGCTGCGCCTAAAATGAAAAAGGTGGCTGCTAACCAAGGACTTAATTGGATGGGATGTAATACTAGGTACATGCTTGGTGAAGTATAGATGCAAGGAACCCATACCAGACAGCCCCAGCAAATATAAAAACCCGCGCGGTCATGCATAATATCTAGGGAGCGTAAGTAGCCCTTTTCCCAAAGATAAAATTTGCCTAAATAAATAAATTGTAAGGCTACAGAAACTAGCATTGAGTTCGAGATACCACTTAATTCGCTTTGTTTCGCGCAATAGGATATCAGGAATAAGCCCCAGCTCATCATCCCGAAGCGGCAGGTAATGAATTTTTTAATGCTAAAACCTAAAACTTTGGGATAAAGTTCGGTTCCCCAATAATAATCAAAAATAAAATTATGGGTAATACCTGAGTCTGTGCTTGATGGAGCAAAACGTCCTTTTAGATATAAGAACAAACAAAAGATAAGACTAAAAATATTTAATGCCCCAAATAATGCACCCAAATTATCATAGAGGATCGATGCTGGAAATAAATGCAAACCGAAGCTTGCTACACAAAAAAGAACCATCGTAGTAATAAATGCTAAAGGGCCATTTTCTTTATAAGTTGGCACATTACCCTTAGGGGTAATTGGGCCATCGAATGCTTTACCTGGCAGTAAACGCATTAATGCTAATTCAAAAACGATAAAAGTAAAAATAATTTTCCAGGCAGTGGCAGAACCCCAAAAATAAGGTTGCCAGACGTTGTAGATGGTTTGAAAAAAGCCTTGCTCACTCATTAAACTCCAGAGTGCCGATAATGAGCCTTTAAGCTCCGTATTGGTATACCACATTAGCATGACAAAAATAGGGCAGGTAAGAATTAACAACAACGGCCCTAGGGTATTGCGAATTTTAAAATACATATGCGTCCCTACATTAGTTATGGAGGGATAAGCGTATCATAATAGAGGAATTTTAAGCTACAATTTATGGCGTTAACTTTATAAGGATAGATATGGACAAAATTAAGTATAAAAAAGTGCTCGCTTTAGGTGTTTTTGCTCTGTTGGGAGCGTCCTTGAGTCAAGCGGCTACGGTGACTAGTGAGGTTACTAACACCGCAGGTGCAGCCCTAGGAAAAATTACTTTTGAGGACAGTAAATTTGGTTTATTAATTAAGCCTGAACTTTCTGGCCTTCCTGCTGGCGCTCGTGGTTTTCATATTCATCAACATCCTGATTGTGGTGATCATGCAATGAAAGCGGGTGGGCATTTAGATCCGGCGGCCACCAACAGCCACCAAGGTCCTTACGGTCAAGGCCATTTAGGTGATTTACCTGTATTAGTAGTTGATAATAAAGGCATGGCCAATACACCTTCGTTAGCGCCTCGTTTAACTACAAAAGATATTCAAGGTCACTCGGTTATGATTCATGAGGGTGGCGATAATTACAGCGATAATCCTGCTTTAGGTGGCGGCGGAGCGCGCATTGCTTGCGGTAAAATTCCTGGATAATGATGCATTTCTGTGAGCACGTAATCATTATTTAAGAGAGCGTGCCTCTACGTTTCAATATTCTGGGAGAAGCTTCAACGGAAGAATGATCATAGGCACTTTCTCCATGCTCGATAATGTCAATGCCCTGGATTTCCTCGCTAGGAGTGGTGCGGATATTCATGATGCTTTTTAGAAGCAATAAAATTAATGTGGTGCCTGCCACGGAAATTGCAATAGCGACTAAAACCGCGATCAATTGATGCCATAGCAATATATAGTTTCCTGCAAGCAAACCATTTTTACCCGCAGGATTTACTACCGTAGTGGCAAAGACCCCCGTTAATAAGGCACCCACCACACCAGCGATTCCATGGCAAGCAAAAACATCTGCGGTGTCATCAATTTTTTTAATATTATTTATATATAACAAAACGAGCTGAGTGATAATCGCACTGAGGCTGCCAATCGCAATTGCGCCCATTGGGGTAACAAATCCACAGGCGGGAGTAATCGCAACTAAACCAATTACCGCGGCAGCAGAAGCGCCCACAGCAGAAGGCCGAGCTCTTCTAAGCCAAGTGAGCAGAGTCCAGGAGGTGACCGATGCGCTTGCACCCAGCATAGTAGTAATGGCTGCATTAATTGCAATCCCATCAGCAGCTAAAGCAGAGCCTGCATTAAAGCCAAACCAGCCAAACCATAATAATGAGGCACCAAGCACAACAAAGGGAATATTATGGGGTTTATCTTTGTTGTGTAATGATTTAAGTCTTGGACCCAAAAATATGGCGGCAACTAAGGCTGAAAAACCTGCACTGATATGGACGACTACACCACCGGCAAAATCAATGGCGCCAATTTGTGCTAACCACCCGTTAGGCCCCCAAACCCAATGCGCTAAAGGAACATAAACGAATAAACTCCATAAACTGACAAATAAAAAATAGGCTGCAAATTTCATGCGTCCCACAAACGCTCCGGAAATAATGGCCGGAGAGATGATGGCAAACATCATTTGAAATAGCATAAATAATGGGGGAGGGATAGCGCCCTCGGCTGGATGAGCGTCCACAAGATGAGATAAGCCCAGATAGGTTAATCCGCCTATCCATTGATTATGTGCACTAAAAACTAAGGAGTACCCTACAATAGCCCATAATAAGGGGATAATAGCGAGACAAATAAAGCTCATTTTAATGGTATTCAATACATTTCTTTCAGGAACAAGTCCAGAATAAAAGAATGCTAATCCGGGTGTCATGAGCATGACTAAAGCACAAGAAATTAACATCCAGGCGATGTGTCCTGTATTCATAATTTACCTTGAAAATAAGTAGCACGGAGTAACTCATGCCAGACAAGCGAAAAATTGAATAACTATTAATCAATATAGACTAATTTTTGAGTTTACTCACCATTTTTATATGAGTATAAGCAACATCACGGACACAGCAAGTTATTTAACTAATACATTCACCATTTCACTTCGGGAGCTATAAAGGGGAGGGTATATTACAGCCATGACTAAGAAAATATATCTTTGGATTTTGGTAGATAACTAACCACACTTAGTCTATGCTGAGTTAAGAATAATTATTAATCAAAGGAGTGATACATCATGAGTTATTCTTTATTGAAGCGCACGGGAATTTTTGCTGCTGCTGCTTTGTTCTCTTTTTCCGTATTTGCTGAAGATCCTGCTGCCGCCCATCCTAAAGAAGCTGCTGATTTTCTAACAATTTGTACTAATGCTTGGATGGAAAAATCAGATGCAGCAAAAGATAAAGTGGACTTCAAAAATTTTGGAGAAAAATATTGTGCATGCGCGGCATCTCAACCTTTGGGTAATGATGAAGCAATACAAAAAGCAATTCATGTCTGTATGTCTCGCACTTTATTGCATGATGCATTGGATGCAATGGAAGACGATGTGGGTTTAAGTAAAGCACAGGAAACTGATTTTATTCAATTTTGTCAAGATCGCTGGAACCTTATTTATCCTAATCTAAGTGCAGAAGATAAAAAGGTTACTATGGCTTATTGCGAATGTGCTAAGCCCAAAGTTATGACTCTGATTAAGCAAGCAGATAATTTAACTGATAAACAATATGATGATGGAGTTAATGACATTGCTGCTGCATGTTCTGAAGATGCCCTAGCAGAAAAGCCAAAAACATCAACATCTACTCCAGCCGCTGCACCAGCAGAGGCTCCTGCTCCAGCAACTACAACTGCTCCTACAGCACCAGCAACTAATTAAGCTTGTACTGTGTAAGTGAACACCCCCTATGACTGTCGTCCGGGGGTTTTTTTTGAGCGTAAGCTAATGATCTTATATTAATTTGAGAAATATCTTACATAAAAAATGAGTTTTTGGCGCAGTGTTCTTTTAGAAAAATTCGCTATACTGTATTTGTTTGGCGCGGCTGGAATCTTGGCTGGAAATTAACCTGCAAAAGATTGCAGCTGTCGCACAAACACGAATCCGTACGTCCTTTCTTACCATTATTTATACATCGCTCTTTGACTAGGTCTTAAGTTAATACCTGGCAATCAGGCTATACTCAGGACAGAGACAACCATTTAAATATGAAATGTTGTTTCACTTTGCGGCGTTAAAAAATGAGAATTAAGCCCAGCACTAGCAAATAAATTCGTGTTAACAGGTTCGGTTTCGAGAGTAGACGTTACTTGATGGCGATGTCCTAACCGTAACATTACTGAGGGTGAATCATTCTTCAGACCAAGATCTTCAACAGAGGGGTTGTTTGCAACCGTAGCCACTATGTCTTGTTGTTTAAAACGATATAAGTTGCTTAAAACTACGGTGGTTTCAAGTACCATTAAGGCAATACCTACTGGCGGAGCTAAAGTAAAACCTACCGCAACAAATAATCCAGATGCCACTAAAGTAATCGTCGAATTATAAGTTAAGCTGATAAAATAGTTTTGAATAATATTTTGCTTTCCTTTTTGAGCCACATCAAACGCTGTGGCAATAGGGAATAATAAGCCTTCCTGAACTACGATTCCGGCATATTGTTTTGCACTGTTATCACCAATCTTTGACTCCACTGCAATTCCTATATGAGCTCCAGCAATGGCCGCTGCATCATTGGCTGCATCCCCAATCATAGCAACTTTATATCCTTTATCTTTTAAACGTTGAATATAGCTAAGTTTAGATATTTCATGATCTTTGGTGGACACCCCAACTGTATTGGCGCAAATATTTTCTTTGGAAATACCTAATAATACAGCATATCGTTCTGCGGTTTCCTGATCTGCACCTGTACAAATATGCACGCTTTTACCAAGATGCTTTAATTGCTTAATGGTGGCAATTGCATCCTCCCGCAAAGGATCCATTAGGGAGATTTGCCCTATGACAGTATTGCCGCGTACGATATAGGTAGAGCCATTTTTAGGATTATTATAGGGCTCATTAATTTGCATAATGTCATTTGCTAGAAGCATGTCCTTATTACCAATAATAAACCGTTCACCGTTGATTAAGGCTTTTATACCTGAGTGATGGTTTTTATCGATGTCGGTTATTTCCAGATGTTCATCGCTAACGTCTTCTTGGCTAAGAATATAATCGGCAATAGTTTTTGCTGCGGGATGATCTGCCTTGCTTTCTAGTAATGCGATATGAGCTAATAGCCTTTTATCACTAATTTGTAGAGCTTGTACCTGCATTTTACCTTGGGTCAGAGTGCCATTTAAATCAAAAACAACCGTATCAATATCCGCTGCGGCTTGTAATGCGGCGCCATTGCTAAATTGAATACCTTGTTCTGCGGCTTTGTTCATGCCGATTTTAACTGCCATGGGGGTAATTAAGCTCAAGGCACAAGGACATGCACTAACCAGAACGGAAATAACGCATTGTATTGCAGGTGCGATACCAAATAATGAACTAATAGCCACGCCCGATATCGTAGCAATTATGAGTAAGCCAGGAATAAAATAATCCAATATCTTATTTGCAATTAATTCAATAGGAGCTTTTTCTTCATCGGCTCTCTTTATTTCTTTAGCCATTAAAGACAGATAAGATTTTTTATAGGTTGCAGTAACACGCATTTCTAAGGACGGAATATGATCTGCTAAACGCATGCCTGATTGCACTATTGCCCCTGCTTTAAACATTTTAAGTTCAGAAGAACCATTGATTCGAGTTGTGTAAAGCAAAGCATCTGTAGTTAATACGCCATCAACAGGAATTATATCGCCTTTTTGAATAGTAATAAGATTATCAGGTACTAATTTTTTAACGGAGATTTTTTTATCGACTTCACCTCTTAATAATACTTTTGAGGGAATACAATCGCGAACATCTAATTTTTTATTAATTTGATCAATTAAGGTATGTTCGATACCTTCTCCTAAGTGCCAAAAGCCTAAAACTAGAGGAGCAGCTTCAAACATCATCGGTAAACCAGGAACCATGGTACTGGCGAGCGATACAATAAGAATACTTAAGGTGCTAATGGAGTATAAAGTGGTCATATCCCATTTGTTTTGGCGAAATGACTGCCAGGCAGACTGGTAAACGCTATGTCCTAAGTACAAGGTCATTAACGAAGTCAGTCCGGTCAGGGCATAGTAGGCGGTAATGGGAATGCTAAAGCCTCCAACCGATAAGACCAATAAACCTACTCCCCAAAGCAGGCCTAAGGTTGCTTTAAGCCAATGGTTTTCATGGTGGTGAGCATGATGATGGTGATCGTGGCTATGGCCATGATGATGACTATGGCTGTGGTGGCTATGCGCATGGTGCATTTTATTTTTCTTTTGTTTACTCATATGATCACTTAGTAGGCGGTTAGGGGTAAATGAAGTCATATCAATGTTGAAAGTGTTATAGTATAACATTTTGGTGTTGAAGGACAAGAAACATTGAATAATTTTTAGTTTAAAAGTAATTTTTGCGGCAAGATTTATACGTAGGACGTAGGTCTACTGTTAAAAAAAATATTTATTGGCATGGCTAGTTGTTTGTAATCAGTACTTTCTTAAGGGAGGGAAAACCTGGCCGCAAGCAACTAATGGCACTTAAGCTCAAGCATGAAATGTAGGCTGGTGCTAAGCATCGCGAAGCCCAGCATGGATGTGGCATTGAGCCTGGGCGCTGGGCTTCGTTGCACTCAGCGCCAGCCTACGCAAATCCCTTAGCTGAGGGCCATTAGTCGTAAGCAACTAGGCTGCCATCTGATTTTCATTATTTTGAAATTAACTTAATTAGATCCGTAACGGCAGTATTTAGAGCAATCTGTTGTGTTTCACCTGTTGCACGAGATTTATATTCCACACAGTTTTGCTCAATGTTTCGCTCACTGACTACTAGACGATGAGGTATACCAATTAAATCATGATCGGCAAACAGGGCGCCTGCGCGCTCGTTACGATCATCCAGTAATACCTCAATTCCGGCATTGCTAAGTTGTTGGTACAAAGCCTCAGCCTGCTCTTTAACCACTTGAGATTTATGACCATTCAAAGGAATGATAACGATGTGGAATGGGGCAATATTTTGGGGCCAGATGATACCATGTTCATCATGGTGTTGTTCGATTGCCGCAGCAACAACACGAGTAATCCCTAAACCATAACAGCCCATTAACATGGTTTCTAATTGGCCTTGCTCATTAATTACAGAAGCATTCATAGCTTTCGCGTATTTATCGCCTAATTGGAATACATGGCCAACCTCAATACCACGACAAGAGTGTAATGTACCTTGGCCATCTGGGCTTGGATCACCTTCTTTCACATTTCGTAAGTCGTAGGCTTGATAATTCGTAATGTCTTTATCCCAAGCGGCATGTTGGTAATGCTTATCTGCTTGGTTAGCACCACAAACAAATTCATCCATAGCAAGCGCATGGTGATCAGCAATTACCGGGATGGATAAACCAATAGGTCCTAGAGAACCAGTCGGAGCATTTAGGGTCTTTAGGATTTTTTCTTCATCAATAAATTGTAACGGAGAAGCAATAAGCGGGTGTTTCGTTGCTTTTACTTCGTTAAGCTCATCATCGCCACGTAAAACCAAAGCAACCATCGGATGCTCTTTGCCGCGGACAATTAATGTTTTAATCATCTCGTTGCTTGAAATATTTAAAAATTTGGATACTTCAGCAATGGTTTTTTGTTTGGGTGTATCAACTAATTCCATTTTTTTAGTTGTAGGATTCGTGGATTTTTCAGGTTTGAGGCTAATGGCTTGCTCTATATTAGCAGCATAATTGCTGACGTCACTATAGAAAATCAAGTCTTCGCCTGAATCAGCCAGCACTTGGAACTCATGAGAAGCAGAGCCGCCTATAGCGCCTGTATCAGCTTCTACTGCTCGATATTTTAAACCCATACGATTAAAAATACGACAATAAGCATCATACATATCTTGATAGGTTTTTTGTAGGCTTTCGATGCCTAAGTGAAAGGAGTAAGCATCTTTCATAATAAATTCACGAGCACGCATTACACCAAAGCGGGGTCTGATTTCATCACGGAATTTGGTTTGAATTTGATAAAAATTTGCAGGCAATTGCTTATAAGACTGCAGCTCATTACGCATAATATCAGTAATTACTTCTTCATGCGTGGGCCCATAACAATACTCTCTATTGTTAGAATCTTTCATGGTGAGTAATTGTCCACCAAAAGTTTCCCAACGTCCGGTTTCTTGCCAAAGCTCAGCGGGTTGTACCGAGGGCATAAGCACTTCCATCGCATTGGTGCGATTCATTTCTTCACGAACGATTTGCTCTATTTTACGCAATACTCTAAGTCCTAGAGGCATCCAAGTATAAAGGCCTGAGCCCAGTTTACGGATCATCCCTGTTCTCAACATCAACTGATGAGAAACGATTTCAGCATCGTTAGGAGTTTCTTTTAGAGTAACTAAAAACCATTGTGACGCACGCATTTCTGCTCCTGAAGTAATTTCGTAAATTCAGGCATTATATACCCAAGAAATGTCAAAATACTATTAAACCAAGGCATAAGGACTACTGTTTTTCTTGATTTTTAAGGGGAGTTACTGGAGTATTCGTTTTTTTGATACTGTCTCAATGAAAATTTTAGATTCAGTTTTATTGAGATGTTGCGCTTAAAAGGATGTACTATGATAAATTCTTCAATGAGTATTTATTATGCCCCTAATAATTACCGGTCTTTAACGCGCGTTGCGGGTAATACTATTGCTAATGATGGATTGCTAAAGGCATTAGCTAACTATGGTGCTCGCTCTACAATATCTCCTTATATAGCACAGGCTCATTTTTTTGACGAATTTAAGAATAGCTATGCGACAGGCACTTCCACTAAAACTTTTTACCCTATTACACAGGGTGATATTCCTGCGTTAAAAAAATCTGGCCTCTACATGCAGCCGGATGTTCTGATTAGTAAAATGATTTGGTCGCGGGCATTTATGAGTCCTGATTCATTTAGTATTTGTGGTCTAGTACATGCCCTAGCGGGTATGGATACTGCTGAAGAGGTTGCGCAATTAGTGCAGGCTCCTTTACAGGAGTGGGATGCAATAATTTGTACTTCTAATGCAGCCAAACGCGTGATGGAGAACTTATTTGCGCAATGGCATGATTACCTGCGAGCACGTTACAAAGAGCCTATAAAAACTAGCTTACAGTTACCTATCCTTCCTTTAGGTATTCATCCGGAAGCTGTATCTGCTCCAGAGCTCCATGAAGTGCATCGCAACAATTTTCGTAGACGATATGATATTGCCGAGCAGGATTATGTGGTGCTCTTTATGGGTCGTTTGTTTTTTTATGAAAAAGCACATCCTATACCTATGTACTTGGCACTGGAGGCTTTGGCCCAACGTATAGGCTCTCAAAGTCGTGTTCATTTTGTGCAGGCAGGGTGGTTTGATAAAGAAGAACATAAAATCCATTATCAAGAAGCAGCTCGCTTATTCTCTCCTTCAGTGAAGGTACACTTTATTAATGATTTGGATACAGAGGCAAAGAAAAAAGCCATTTGGCCTGGAGCTGATGTATTTATGTCTTTATCCGATAATATTCAGGAAAGTTTTGGGATAACCCCTTTAGAAGCTATGGCGAATAAACTACCCGTGGTTGTTTCTGATTGGGATGGTTATCGAGATACTGTTCGTCATAGAGTAGATGGTTTTCTTATCCCTACTGTTTTGCCCCCATCGGGTTGCGGAGCGGATCTCAGCTTGGGCTATTTATCGAAAGGAATTAATTGGTGGACTTATGCGGGATTAACTGCACAAATGGCTGCTGTTGACATAGGTGCTTGTGTGAATGCGCTGTGGCAACTGTATTTAAATCCCGAATTGAGACAACAAATGGGGGCTGCTGGATACAGACGTATTCAGGAAGATTTCCATTGGAATAAGGTCTTACCTCGTTATGATGCGTTGTGGGACGAACTTTCTGCAAGACGACATGCGGCAACAAATAATGATAAAACAGCGATAGCTGCTCCTCCAATGCTTGCAGATCCTTTCCATACTTTTTCAGGTCATGCCAGTGCTGTACTAAAGCCTAATTATTATTTTAAACCTGGTGAGACTTCAATTGCACAATTGGATATTTTACTATCAAATCCTTTAGGGGGTATAGGCGCACAGCAAATTGTGCCTGTCGCATATTTGCAGCAAATTGTTACTGCTGTGCAGCATAAAACAATGAGCACACAGGATGTTGTAGATTTTATTGCTGCTTTGGATAGAACCATTTCTTCAGGAATTGTTGTGCGGAGTCTAACCTATTTACTTAAGTATGATTTTATAAGAATAAACTAGGCTGACTTACAATAGCTACCATTGCGAACAATGAAGCAACCCAGTATTAAGTTATGGATTGCTTCATCACCATCCGCAATAGTTCGTATTTGCATACGATCAGGAACGCTTAGGGTGCAATATTGCTTGTAGTACCATTAGTACCATCAGTTCCAGGTGCTCCTGGGGTGCCATCTATGCCGCTCGGAGAGCCACCTGCTCCAGCCGTGCCAGCTGTGCCTGCAGTTCCTCCAGAAGTTGCGGTAAGCGTTTCGTTAAAGGTTGCGCTAATAGTTCCACTATTAGATTGTATGCCATAAGCATTACCACCATTACCACCATTGCCTGCGTTACCACCATTGCCTCCATTTCCGCCGGGGCTAGTTGTGCCTCCAGCTCCACCATCACCTCCATTGCCACCGGCACCTGCGGTACCCGCATTAAAAGAGCCACTTAACGTGATGGCATTGGTTGATATAGATGAGGTATTATTGATTGAAATACCTAGTGCACTACCGCCAGAGCCACCGTTGCCAGCATTGCCTCCATTTCCTCCTGGCCCAGAGGCAAAGGTATAAGCTGGCTGGCCAATAGCACCATTACCTCCAGATGCGCCATTACCTGCATTAATTGCTCCATTAATATTTAGTGTATTAATTGAGATAGAGGAAACTGAATTTAGTGCGAGCCCGCCAGCAAAACCTCCGTTGCCCCCATTGCCCCCGTTACCCCCATTACCTGCGTCATTTGCAGAACCGGTCTGCCCTACGTTGCCATTACCACCTAGATTACCGTTTCCACCTAATATATTAGAAATGGTAACCTGGTTCATAGTAATTAGATTGCTGTTGTTGATGGAAATTCCCCAGGCATCACCGCCATTACCACCATTAGCACCTGAGCCCCCATCACTGGAGCTACCACTGGTAGGACCGCCTAAACCACCATTACCGCCTAAACCGCCGTTACCCCCAGCAATATCTGTTATTGTGACGTTGTTAATCAGTACATTGGATGAGTTAGTGATAAAGATACCATAGGCAGCAGTCCCATCGTTTCCGGCAGTTCCATTATTGCCTGGCGAACTAAAATCACCTTGTGCTCCATCAGCGCCATTAGCGCCATTAGCCCCTGTATAGCTATAAATACTGAGGTTATTGAGTGTAATATTCTGCCCTGAGACAACGACGCCAGCGTTTTGACTGGTTCCTGCACCAGTAATATTGAAGTTAGTTAATTCATTATTTCCTGGTAAGTAGAGGCTACCTACTAAAGTGGGCCGTGCATTTCCACATAAAGAGGGAACGGTTGTATTATTGTAAGTGAAGGTTCCACCTGAACCGATAAGCTTCGTATTTGGTCCTATGTTTAATTGCCCACCTAAATCATAAGTGTAACCGGAAGCGTTATTGCAATTGCACACATAAACGTAGTTATTGGTATTTCCGCCTGAATTGGCTGCGGTTATTGCCTCTTGAATCGTGCCATAAGGTGTTTCAAAGGTGCCGTTACCCGAAGTTGATTGCCCGGCAACAAAATAAAAGTTTTCCACAGAAGTAAACGGTATACTGTATTTACTGGTGTAGGTAAATACATTGCGACGTCTTACAGAGTAATCGGTCATACGCTGATCAGCGGTTAAAGGCTCCGTACCTTCAGGGCTGCCGATGCTCATTCTCACCCCAACGGCAAAGAAGTTACCTTGATATCTATCATAGCCATCACTTAGGGTAAAGGTAAAATGATTATTATAACGGTATTCAAAGCGTCCATAACCGCCATTTATATTTTTACGATCATTACCTATGCCATTGCGATAGTATCCTGCAAAGCCTCGAAGTTTTGGAATCCATGGCACTACGCGCCCAACTTCAATATCGGCCCCACCTTCTGCATGCTCATAAGTTGTCGTTTGAATACCTAATAATTTGTTTCCTCGGAAGCTAAACCCTTCAGAACGACTACTCACAAATTTATTTCTTCTACTGGTAGGTTGATAGAAATGTGCTCGTCCCTCCCAAATGGTTCCGAAGATTTCTGTACCTAAAGTCAATTGAGTAAACATATTATGGTAATTAGTACGATAACGTCCCATAAGGGCATAACCACCAACTACATATTCATTGTTGAGTATAATTTGACGATAACCAAGGCCGATATCGCCGCCTGTTTCATGATGAGTACCTGCAAAAGCCCCATTAATATAAAACATTTTTTCTGCATCGCCAGAAAAAGGGAGAAGCGCATCGTAATAATCTTGAAGGCCATGACCACCTTGGATATTTAACGTTTGTCGTGGCTTCCAGGGCCCACCGAAAGCCCATATTGAACTCATCGGATTTACAGCGGTAGCGATCATAATGCTGGTTAAAACTAAAGAGGGTACAGGTTTAGATATTCTTCTTCTAGGGTACTGCATTGACAATCCTTGTAAAAATCGAAATTCTCTACTTTGACTACAAAGGGAAATTTTATAATGCATTTCCACTGATATTACTAGCTTTTTTATAAAAATGTTTTTTATAAATTCTCTTACCTTCCGCCTCGCTCTGTACTATGATATTGCGTTTGTAAAAAAATGTGTGAAGGATACACCGATGAAAAAATGGTTATTTGTATTTTTATTTATCTATCAAGCCGTAGCGTTTTCAGAATCTGCAGGGAAAGTTTTATTTACTAGCAAAGAAGTCATCGCTAAACGAAATAATCAACAACGAACATTAACGCGCGGATCTGCGTTTTTTGAAGGAGATACGATTAGCACGAGGGATGGTGCACTTGCCCAGCTTCAATATTCCAATGGAACTTTAGTCTCATTACAACCTAACACTGAATATTCTGTAGTTTCCTATCATAAAGCAGCTGCTGTTGGTAATTCAGCCCACTTAGCAAAAGGGGGATTGGAATCGTCAACTGCAACTTCTGATGCAAAAAGAAAATCGCTTTTGAGTACTCCTTTAGTTGCTTTAGCAATTGCAGGAACCAAGTATCGAGCTGCCATATTTTGTAATACCACGAAGTGTAAAAAATTTGCAATTCAAGTTACCGAGGGATTAGTGATTGTTGATAATCGTTATCCTCTCGGCCCAGGTCAGCAACAAAGTAGTGCCATCTATAATGCAAATACCAAGCAAATTACCTACGGCCCCATTAATTGGTCTGCCAATGGTTGGGTAGATTTCCCCTCATCTCAGGCTGGAAATGGTCCGGACTTTATTGATCCAAGTACATTAACGCAAGTTGTGAATGCAACAATTACTAATTCTGCGACGCATACTGTGACAACTACAATCCTACCAATAGTAGGTTCAGGCGCTTGCCCTTGTTGTTAGTTATCGTATTTTTTAAAAATTAATTGGTAAAGTATTACAGGAATTACGAATGAATGGAGTTATGATGAAAAAGCAGGCGTTATTTATCTCTCTGTTGTTGGCTCAGTCTATTGCCACTGCAAACCAACAGCAAGTACAAGCGCCTAATGTTTCCAGATATAGTGTGAACGGTGTTTATGCTTATAACGATTTTAATTTTAATTCGACTACTCTTACAGGCGGATTTAATCGTTATAAAGGGCATGCAAATTTTTATAGTGTAGGTGGTAATAATGTTAGATTAAATGAGTATTTTTCAGCAGGGCTTTCTGCTTACTGGATTAATACGAGCTTGAATTCGAAATTGTTACTACCTGGATTTTCTTATTCTAATACTAATCAGTCCATTACGAATAATAGCATTTATGGTCATGTACTCACGCATATTAAGCCTAGCTTCTTTGTCGATGTTGCTGGAGGTTATGGCCAAAATACCGGGCATTTTCGCACTAGTGTACAATTTCCCGGAATGAGAACAAATTATGCTACCGGCAATAATCGTGGCAATAATTGGTTTATTAGTGGAGCAGCTTTATATAGTAAACAGTTGAATAATTTTAGTCTGAATGCCAATGTGGGCGTTTTACATATGGAAGTAAATCAACGTCCTTATAATCTTGATTTTGCCAATTTTATTGCGACCCAGTTTGTTGATAAACTTCGTACTGATGCAACCTTTATTTTGGAAAATGCGGAAATAGGCTATCAAGCAACGCCAATGATTCAACCTTTTGTTAATGGTGGTTTATTACAGGTAGCAAACTTTAATAATAACCAACGTGGTGTACCGGTTGAATTTGTAGGACCTGTTCCTGGACTTAATTTGGATAAGAATGGGTATAAAGTGGGTGGGGGAGTGAACCTATCTTACAAGCAATACTCACTTCGTGTTGAACAGCAGTATTTTAAACGCGGAAGTATTTATAGCAGTAACCAGACTACGGTTTCCTTAACCGCTAATTTTGCATAAGTAAAACGTGTTTGCCTCTCAATAGCCTAATTATATAGTCTTAGATTATTGAGAGGCGCGTCATCCTTCGTTATAACTCCTCAGGATGATGTACCTTCGCATCTTTTAGCACTTTAGCGATTTTAGATGCTAGATGAGTATTCTTTTCACCGCCTAATTGTGTCAGCTCTTTGGCATAATCACTATAGTGTACAACACCACTTTGAACATTATAAATTGCACCAACAACTGCTACATCATCTTTTTCAATCATGTCTTGTAGCGTTGGGCTATGCTCATATATATTTTGTAACGTATTCGCTACGTTAAGCTCAGTAACATGTTTCACAAAATGAGTATTTTGACCATCTCGTTCGGATTTAGTTTCGGTTTCGGCATTAATAGCGGGTTTTATTTTTGCCAGTAATTGTGTGATGTGCCCTTGCTCTACACCATTACACGCCGATTGGATTGCGCCGCAACGAGTGTGTCCTAAAACAACGATTAGTTTTACACCAACAACATTACAGGCATATTCGATGCTTGCTAAGACATCTTCATTAACCACGTTACCTGCTACGCGCACACAGAAAATATCACCAAAAGTCATATCAAAAATCGTTTCCACAGGTACTCTGGAATCAATACACCCTAATACAATAGCAATGGGATGTTGTTCTTTTGCTGTATATTGGACATCAAGATGAGTTAATCTGTGAATGCGCTCATCAGCTAAAAAGCGACTATTTCCTTCATTTAAAATGCGAAGTACTTGAGCCGGAGAGAGGTTAGATTGTACATCGTAAGTGGTGACATTAATAAAGTTAATGTAATTATGAATCTTATAATGCTCTTTGAACCCGGTGAAGTTTATTGATATTTGTTTTAGAGGTGCTTGCTCCTCTTTAAATTCTTTCAATAATTCAGAAATTTCTTTATCAATATATTGGGTATAATGAGCATCAATGATCAACTGAGAACCATTAGGTATTGAGTCAAGTTCTGCAATTAGCGTCGATTTATTGAGGAACGTTACTTGCTGTGGTAGAACAAGTCGGCTGGTTACTCCCTTAGGATAAATTTCTTTAATAATATCAATACGAGCTTGGCTATTTGATTTTAATATGTAAAACAAACTCACAGCCAAACCGATTAAAATACCTACTAGAAGATTAAAGGCAATAATCCCAATTACTGTGGCGATAAATGGAATAAAACGATCGCTTCCTTGAGCGTAAATTGAACGATAAATGGCAGGCTTATTTAATTTATATCCCGTATACATAAGAATTGCTGCTAATGAGGATAGAGGGATTTTGTTAAGTGTTCCTGGAATTAACATTACAGCAAAAAGAATAAATAACCCATGTAAAATAATGGACATTTTTGTTCTTGAACCGGCTTGAATGTTAATAGAGGTTCGTACAATAACGGAGGTAATGGGGATACCACCAAGTAGACCTGCCGTCACATTTCCTACACCCTGAGCTACTAATTCGCGGTTAGGGGAGGCGTGGCGTTTTTGTTTATCCAGACGCTCTCCGGCTTTAAAATTAAGTAAAGTTTCCAGTGATGCAACAATAGCAATAATAACCGCATAAACATAAACCTGTGCATTATTCCATGCTGCCCAGTTTGGATGTATTAATTTACTAATAAAGTCAGAAATGCTTTCACTATGGGGAATATTCACCAGTTGAGGCGTATCTTGCATTAATTCGGAGTCAGCCCACATATAAATTTCATTTAAGAGCACTCCTAGAATTACCACAATAATTGGGGCGGGTATTTCTTTAAGTACTTTATTTTTGGTTTTATCAAAATAAATTAAAATAGTTAAAGAACAGAGTGTAATTATCATTGCCCCGGTATTAATATGGTTATATAAGGCAAGTAGAGGGCTTAAGGTAATAACATCGGTAGTTTCCAATAAGTGGGTTTTTAGTTCATTAAAATCGCTTGAGTGAGTAAATGCTAAGGGTAGCTCTTTAATAATTAATAAAATACCGATAGCGCAAAGTAAGCCTTGCACCACATTGGAGGGAACATAATCTGCTACAAAGCCGGCTTTTAGGCTGCCGATAATTATTTGCAGCATGCCTGCAAGCAGCAAGGCAAGTAAAAATGAGTTAAAGTCACCTATATGCGCAACAGCAGTGACGACAACGGCTGCCATCCCGGCCGCGGGGCCACTTACGCTGACTTGTGAGCCACTTAATGCGCCCACAATAATTCCACCCACTACTCCACTTATAATGCCTGAAAATAGGGGGGCTCCAGAAGCAAGAGCAATTCCTAAGCAAAGGGGAATCGCTACTAGAAAGACGACTATCCCGGCGACTAAATCAAACTTGAGATAGCGCTTGCTGTAGATTCGAAATTTTCGAACATCAAACATCGTTTCTGCTTGCATCAGATAGTATCCTTTAAAAATTATTTACTCTATTTTTCCTTCAATCTTTACCTAATTTATAGGTTCTGCCATTTTAGACTAAAGTGTAAGCGATTAAAACATAAATGTTACAGAAATGTAACTATTATGTAACCAGTTTGTTAAGATAGAAGCGATTAATTTTAAATAAATATGCAGTGCCCATTCTCCCCGATTATGTTGGATGGAATAGGTATGGCCTTGAACATAGTTAAGGGATAAATAAATAGAAAGCAAGTAACTAGTGGCACTTAAGAGAACCCTCTCCCGCGTCCAACAGCATACCCTATTTTGAGATGTTGCGCGGGAGCCTTTTCTCTTAGCCTGGCGACTATTAAGGCTCTTAGGGAAGCGCTATAGTTGCAAGCAGCAGGCTACATAGAGGGGCGTTTAAGATTCTTCCGTAGCGAATTCTTCTGAAGAAAAAAGTTCATCCGCTTCGTTCCTATTCTCAGTAATCAATTCATGCTCAAGATTTTTAAAGTTCCACATGCTTTGATCCATAAGCTGGCTTGGTTTAATGCTTTGTAATGCATGCAAAATATTGCTTGGAACTTTGGGGTTTTCCTCGGCAAGCTGGTCAATTAAACGCGCTACTTTTTTACGCATCAAATTTTCTTGTGAGCCACAAAGGTTACAGGGGATGATTGGAAATTCCTGCTCATTAGCAAAAGTAATGATATCTTTTTCTTGCACATAACTTAATGGACGAATAACAATGTGCTTTTTATTATCGCTTAACAACTTAGGCGGCATTGAGCGAACATCACCATTATATAAAATAGACATCATTAGAGTACGAATTAAATCATCACGATGGTGGCCTAATGCAATTTTATTATAACCATTTTCCTCGGCATAACGATAAATAATACCGCGGCGCAAGCGTGAGCATAAAGAGCAATAGGTTTTTCCCTCGGGGACCTTTTCTTTCACGATACTGTAAGTATCACGTGTTAAAATTTCATGTTTAATGGAGCGATCAGCAAGCCATTGACGAAGAGTTGAATCATCCCAGCCTGGTTGCGCTTGATCTAACGTAAACGAAAACAGCTCAAATTTATTACCTGAACGACGGCGTAAGTGATCAAGAATAGTTAACAGCGTGAAGGAATCCTTGCCTCCTGATAAACAGACCATTACGCGGTCACCGCGTTGGATCATATTAAAATCTGCAATGGCCTTGCCAGTATAGTGCAGTAGCTTTTTTTCTACTTGAGACGGATTGGACATGATAAAACCTTTATTTGCTTGTCTTGTTGGCTAAATTAGTGTTAACACGCATTGTTGCCAGCCATGAATTGACGAGTTGCAGATCATTAACATTTAATGAACCGGCCAAGTATTTTAAAGTCAAAACAGAATTAATCAAGTTGTATTGATCATTTGCTAATTGCTGTTGCGCTTCGAATAAACGTTGTTGTGCGTTTACTACGTCAACCATAGTACGTGTACCTACTTCAAATTGAGCTTCAGTACTTTCTAAGGAGTTTTGCTGCGAGATAATGGTTTGTCTGTCTGCTTTTACTTTGCTAATCCCATCAATAATCGTGTTGAAGGCAATACGGCTATTCACCACCACATTACGATAAGCTTGTTCCATTTGCTCGCTACTTCCTTGGAAGTTATGCTGTGCTTGGCGTGTTTGGGAACGAACTAATCCTCCTTGGAAAACAGGGAAGTTTAATGCCAAGGCTACATTTGCTTGTTTCTGGCTTTTGGGAAGTAGGGGATTACTATCAGAACCAGGAACCTGGTTAAAGGTTTGAGTACTATTCCCCTGTAAAGCAATAGTAGGCCAGTTACCTGCAGAAAGTGCTTTAACATTTTCTCTTGCCACTTCCAGGTTATATTTTGCTGCAAATAATTTATAATTTTGCTTTAAACCGGTATCAACCCAAACGTTAACGTTATTCGGCTCTGGTTTTATCAAAGGAATTTTACCATCACGCAAAGGCGCTAATGCTTCATAGACGTGGTTGGTTAATTTTCTTAAATTTTCGTACTGATTTATTTTATTATTACGAGAGGCAATAACCGTAGCTATCGATTGATCATAA
Source organism: Legionella saoudiensis (assembly GCF_001465875.1). Classification (GTDB taxonomy): domain Bacteria; phylum Pseudomonadota; class Gammaproteobacteria; order Legionellales; family Legionellaceae; genus Legionella; species Legionella saoudiensis. The sequence continues at coordinate 82,030 of NZ_LN901324.1, forward strand.
GCGGCTTTAGCTTCGTAAACTGAGGTAATTGCATCCAGACCTACTTGAAAACGTTGCTGGGCCTGCTCATATTGACGTTTGTTCGCTCTTTTTTTCGCTTCGGCAAATTCTAAAGTGTCTTGCGCATAAAGGACATCGAAATAGGCTTTTGCAGTGCGCAAAATTAAGTCCTGGGCGGCATCGTTAAATGTGGCTTGAGCAGCTTTCACATAGGCTTTAGCCTGACGTACTTTCGCCCATGATGCATAATTAAATAATGCCTGCGATGCGGTCACTTGCCAGGTTCCTGAATTATAATATTGTGAATTAGCTCCGCCAAAGGCAGGAGAATTATATTCAAAATAATTACGATTTGCTTGACTAGAAAGAGAGAGCTGTGGGAGTAATGCGGCTCGAGCCTGAGGAATTGCTTCTGCGTTGGCCATGTACGTATCATAGGCATTCTTGAAAATTGGATCATTTGCAAGAGCCTGTTGATACACATCCATTAAGTCTGTTGCATAGGCAAATGAAGACAGTCCCATGGTTATGAGAGAGCAGAACAGCAGCTTTTTCATTATAAGATTCACCCTAAAAATACAGAGTCCGTCTTCCTGCGGCTTTGTGTTGATAATTGTTCTTTGATCACCCACTAACATTTAATTAAGGTGCATTGCCATTCCCATGCAGGCAGGAATGACAAATAATGCCTTATCTAAATAGTCAGCATATTCATTTTTTATGTTATTTAGAATATGAATTCTTTTGGCTTGAGCTGATCAACTAATAATGGAATTCCGGTTTCCAAAATTACTGATTTTTGCCAATTTCCTTGGTGATCTAATTGATGTAATACACCTTTCATTACAGGCAATTTTCCTTCAATGGCAAATAGTTTTCCGCCTGGTAATATTTGCAACATGTGGGTTTCAGTTAGCTTTTCTAATGCGCCAGTAAATACCACCACATCATAAGGAGCTTTTTCTAACCAACCCTGGCTGGCGTCACCAGTAATTAATTCTACATTGTCGCAGTTATGTGCTTTTAATTTGCGCGCAGCATTGGCAGTAAAATCAGAATAGTAATCTACACTAATTACGTGTTTACATAATTTGCTGAGTAACGCTGTAAAAAAACCGCTGCCAGTACCTACTTCGAGGACTGTTTCCGTGCCTTTTAATTCTAAAGACTGAAGAATGGTCCCTTCCTCTAAGGGAGTAAGCATGCGTTGACCATGTCCTAAAGGAATCTGCATATCTGAATAGGCAAACTGAGTATATTGCTCAGGGACGAATTCATGTCTTGGTATAATATTATACAAGCTTAGAATAGACTCTTCTAAAACATCGCCAGTTCGTAGCTGTTGTTTAACCATGTTAGTGCGTGCGTGTTGATAACTCATTTGCTCTACCGTGTTCATTGTGTTTAATGGGTTAAAACTCTGCGACCATCTTAGCAAAAAATTAGCTTATGTGCTAAGAAATAATGTCCGAATCCTTAATTTCGTGGTGACTGTGGTTAAAGTTTGTTATGATCCATAAATTTATCGTAATTCACTTCGAAAAAGCAAATGCATTTCTTTGCTTGAATAGGAGCGATGCAACTGTTGTTTCTAAGTAATAGATAGGAGAGAACCGTGCTTGACCAATTTAGCGATTTTTTGCAAGGCCAATTAGAACAGCTGAAAAGTGAAGGACTCTACAAATCCGAGCGTATCATTGATAGCCAACAACAGGCTGACGTGACCGTAAACCATAAAGAAGTGATTAACCTTTGTGCGAACAACTATTTAGGCCTGGCAAATGATCCACAATTAATCGCTGAAGGGCAAAAAGCACTCGAGCACTACGGTTATGGTATGGCTTCAGTGCGGTTTATTTGTGGAACTCAAACACCACACAAACAATTAGAACAAAAAATTAGCCAGTTTTTAGGGAAAGAAGATACCATATTATATTCTTCTTGCTTTGATGCGAATGCTGGTCTTTTTGAAACCTTATTGGGTGAAGAAGATGCGATCATTAGCGATGCTTTAAACCATGCCAGTATTATTGATGGTGTACGTTTATGTAAAGCTGCTCGTTATCGCTATGCCAATAATGACATGAAGGCCTTAGAGGAACAGTTAATTGCAGCCAAAGGCGCACGTTTTCGTTTGATTGCTACCGATGGCGTGTTTTCTATGGATGGTATTCTTGCAAATTTACCTGCTATTTGTGAGTTAGCTGATAAGTATGATGCGATGGTCATGGTGGATGATTCACATGCCGTTGGTTTTATGGGGAAAACAGGTCGTGGTACTCCTGAGCATTTTGGCGTTAGTGAGCGCATTGATATTATTACTGGTACCTTAGGTAAAGCTTTAGGAGGCGCTTCCGGCGGGTATACTTCGGCGAATGCAACGATTGTTGATTGGTTACGTCAGCGCTCCAGACCTTATTTATTTTCTAATACCCTAGCCCCAGTTATTGCGCATACCTCTTGCGTGGTTTTAGATAACTTAATGAAAGACAGCCACCTATCAGAGAAATTGAAACGTAACAGCAAATACTTCCGTGAAGGAATGTCAAAATTAGGTTTTAAGTTAATTCCGGGTGAGCATGCCATTATCCCAGTAATGTTAGGGGATGCAAGTTTAGCTGGCCGTATGGCTAATCGCTTGCTGGAGTTAGGTATTTATGTAGTTGGTTTTTCTTACCCAGTGGTACCTAAAGGTTTAGCTCGTATTCGTACGCAAATGTCAGCAGCGCATGAATTGCATCATTTAGATAAAGCCATTGCTGCATTTGAAACAGTAGGTAAAGAGTTTTCGGTTATATAATAGGGACATAATATTGGAGCGTCTTCGCGCTATAGCGACTGAAGGATAATTCACTATTTTGAGGTAATTAAATGAAATCGTTAGTCAAAGCTAAAAGAGAGCCTGGAATTTGGATGGAAGATGTTGCCGTCCCTGAATATGGCGTTAATGACGTTTTAATTAAAATTAATAAAACAGCAATTTGCGGTACTGATATTCATATTTATTCTTGGGATGATTGGGCGCAAGCGACTATTCCTGTTCCTATGACTGTAGGGCATGAGTTTGTAGGTGAAATCGTTGCTTTAGGTCAGGAAGTTCAAGGTTTAAATGTTGGGCAACGTGTTTCAGGTGAAGGGCATATTACTTGTGGTTATTGCCGTAATTGTCGCGCAGGTAAACGCCATCTATGTCGTAATACCTTAGGGGTTGGAGTGAATCGCCCTGGATGTTTTGCTGAATATTTAGCATTGCCTGCATCCAATGTCATCGTTCTTCCAGACAACATTACGGATGATCAAGCATCAATTTTTGACCCATTTGGGAATGCTGCTCATTGCGCTTTGTCTTTTGATGTCGTGGGTGAAGACGTTTTAATTACTGGCGCAGGCCCCATAGGAATTATGGCTGCGGCAATTGTCCGCCATATTGGTGCTCGCCATGTGGTGATTACCGATGTGAATGATTATCGACTCGATTTAGCCCGTAAAATGGGTGTTACGCGTGCGGTAAATGTTAAGTATGAAAAACTTTCTGATGTGGTGACCGAACTCGGTATGAATGAAGGGTTTGATGTGGGTCTTGAAATGTCAGGTAATCCATTAGCTTTAAATGAAATGATGAAAGCTATGACTCATGGTGGTCATGTCGCCATGTTAGGTATCCCGCCACAAGAAACCCCGATTGATTGGAATCAGGTAATTTTTAAAGGGTTAGTCATTAAGGGTATTTATGGTCGTGAAATGTTTGAAACCTGGTATAAAATGATTGCCATGTTACAAAGCGGATTAGATATTTCACCAGTAACCACGCATCATTTTCCAGTAGATGACTACCAAAATGCCTTTCAAATTATGGCATCAGGCCAATCTGGAAAGGTTATTTTAGACTGGACCTAAATTTTATAGAGTAAGTAAAGCGGAGTTTTTATGTCACAATATATTTTTACCATGAATCGTGTCAGCAAAATTGTTGAAAATCAGCGGTTTATTTTAAAGGATATTTCATTAAGTTTTTTTCCAGGCGCAAAAATTGGTGTGCTGGGGTTGAACGGTTCAGGTAAGTCCACGCTGTTACGTATTATGGCGGGAGTTGATACTCAGTTTGAAGGTGAAGCCAGACCACAACCGGGTATTAAAATTGGTTATTTAGAGCAGGAACCACAACTGCATTTGGATAAAACGGTGCGCGAAGTAGTTGAAGAGGGCGTATCCGAGATGAAGCAGCACTTAATGCGCTTTGATGAAATCAGTATGCGTTTTGCTGAGCCAATGAGTGACGATGAAATGAATGAGTTGCTTGCGGAACAAGGCGAGTTACAAAACATTATTGAAGCTGGGGGGGGCTGGGATTTAGATAGAAAGCTTGATATTGCTGCTGATGCGTTAAGATTACCGGATTGGGATGCGGTTGTTCGCAATCTATCTGGAGGAGAACGTCGCCGTGTCGCATTATGCCGCTTATTACTTTCTAACCCCGACATGTTATTACTCGATGAGCCAACCAACCATTTGGATGCCGAATCAGTAGCATGGCTAGAACATTATTTAGAAGGGTTTCCTGGTACTGTCGTGGCGATTACGCATGATAGATACTTCTTAGATAATGCCGCTGAATGGATCTTAGAATTAGACCGTGGAGAGGGCATTCCTTATAAAGGTAATTACACGGCTTGGCTTGAGCAAAAAGAAGCTCGTTTAGAGATGGAAAAGAAACAGGAAGATTCGCATCAGCGAACCATTAAGGCTGAATTAGAGTGGGTAAGAACTTCACCCAAAGGACGCCATGCTAAGAACAAAGCCCGATTGCAACGTTTTGAGGAAATGAACTCTAAAGAATTCCAAAAGCGTAATGAAACTAATGAGATTTACATTCCACCTGGTGAACGTTTAGGTGATTTAGTGTTCGAGGGTGAGCAAATTACCAAAGCATTTGGCGATCGAATCTTAATTGATAAATTTGACTTCAAATTACCAAAAGGTGGTGTTTTAGGGATTATTGGCCCCAACGGTGCGGGTAAATCAACATTTTTGAAAATGCTTACTGGTCAGGAGCAGCCTGATAGCGGTACTATTCGCATTGGTGAGACGGTACAGTTGGCCTACGTTGATCAGCTTCGTGATGAGTTAGACAATAATAAATCCGTATGGGAAGAAATTTCTGACGGCCACGACATTATGCAGGTGGGTAATTTCCAGATGCCTTCACGTGCTTATGTTGGACGCTTTAACTTTAAAGGAACGGATCAGCAAAAGAAAATGTCCCAACTTTCTGGGGGTGAGCGTAACCGCGTACATTTAGCAAAACTGCTAAAAAGTGGTGGTAACGTGTTATTACTTGACGAACCCAGTAACGATTTGGACGTTGAAACTTTACGGGCGTTGGAAGAGGCAATTCTTAACTTCCCGGGTTGCGCTGTAATTATTTCGCATGATAGATGGTTCTTGGATCGGATTTGCACCCATTTCATGGCGTTTGAAGGTGATTCCCAAATTATCTTTATTGAAGGAAATTATAGTGATTATGAGGCCGATAGAAAACGTCGTTTAGGTGATGCTGCAAATAGGCCTTCGCGAATTAAGTACAAAAAGTTAGAGTCTTAGAGCGTTTGTTTCAGGGGGCACCCTGTAGCGGACTATGTAGTTTTTTAAATTAAAATAAAGGCCAGCACAATGCTGCGCCTTTTAAGCTTAATTGATGTAAGTTAATCTTTCCTTAATAGGGAAAGGATTTATTTTTTGGAGATAATATCTAAATGAAGAAGTTATTTTGGGCAGGTTTGCTGTTATGCCTTGGGTTAACATCCTGCGTAGACTATGATGAATCTACTTTAATCACCGATGATGCAGGTTATGTGCACCGAACCATCCATTACACTAAGGATAAACGTGGTCGTAACTATTTTCCTATGAAAATTAAAGCAACTGGCGAGAAGCGCTTTGTTTTCGACCCTAAAGCTTCTGCGTGGGCTGCTTATGATGAAGAAGGTAATCGTTTATTAACTGGTGCGGGTTCTGCCGGAGTTGATGCTTGTGAGGAAAACTCAAGTCAGTCATGCAGAACGGTAACGGGCATGTTCCGCGTGTATAATAAAAAAGGTATTAACTGCCGTTCAGGTGAATACCCAGTAGATACCCGTGGTGGAGCGAAGATGCCTTACTGCATGTATTTCTATCAAGGGTTCACCATTCATGCAGCCTACGATGTTCCAGAACGCCCATCAAGCCATGGCTGTGTTCGCGTATTCCCAAGTGCGGCAAAATGGTTAAATGAAAACTTTATGAACATTGGTACTAAAGTTATTATCTTAGCTTACCCTGATCAAAATGGCGTGAACCGCTCAAAACCCCAACCATTTTAATACCCGTAAACCCCGTATTACGTTTCGCTAATACGGGGTTTACATCTCAGTAAAGCATAGTCCGTATTAGACATAGTCATAATACGGATATATCAGGCAGGTTAGCTTAATGAGGTTTTCCAACAACAGGCTGACTTTGCTGTGTATTAGGAGCATTATCAGCTGGAGGACGGGTATCAAGATTGGTATTTTCAGGATTATTTACCAATACAGGCTTTTTCGTAGTAACCGTACCACGTGGAGTCGCAATCATTTGAGTAATCCCCAAATCTCCTGTTGGTTTACGATTAACAGTTAAATCAACACTCAACAACTGGCTAACTTTTTCTTTCTCATTTTGATAAACCACCACTAAAGGTAAGGTAACCTTCCACTGATTGTCTTTGGCATCAGTAATAAATCCTTGACCATCCACATGACTGCTAACCGTTAAACTTTGTGATTTAATCGCTTCAAGATTACCTGATTTTTTCAATGCAGTGCTAAAGCCAGTCCACCCTTGCTCAGTAAAACAAGTTTGTAGCTTTTGCATTTGCGCATCTAATGTATTGGGGTCAAAGCTAAATGATTGAATCACGGCTTTCTCCGACCAAGCTAAAACCACAGATTGCTCTACAGTTTTGAGTTGAGCTGGGATTTTATAATTGCAATCAATAACGGCAGTTGGCGCAGGAGCGGGTGCTACTTGCGCTGCGGGTGTTGTTGGGGGCGTAGTAGGCCCTGGCGTTGGAGTTGCTGGTGGGGTTGGATCCGCAGCATATACTTGAGTGCTCATTAGAGTAGCTAATGCACTCCAAAGTATGGTTTTCTTCATGAAATAACTCCTTTAAATTGTGTGCAGCAATTCTGCGATAATAAGCGCCGCCAGCCTGGCTGTTTTTTGATCTTGATCCAAGGGTGGCGAAAGCTCAGCAATATCTAAACTGACTACTTTGCCACTTTGCATGATGTATTTCAAGAGTGGCAATATTTGCCATGGGGTTAACCCTAGGGGTTGTGGAGCACTTACACCAGGAGCAAAGCATTCAGCTAAAACATCCAGGCAAATGGTCAAATAAATATGATCTAAATTCAACATAAAATCATCAAGAAAAGCTAAATGCCACGCGAGGCTTTTCTCATAAATATCTTCTGCAGTTAAATAACGCGTATTTAATTCTGCAGCACGGCGAAACAAGGAAGACGTATTACCCATCTGTTGGATGCCCAGACAACAATAATCAAATTTACGCCGATTTTCTTCGCACCAGTCGGCGATCTGTGAGAAAGGAGTTCCTGAGGTCCCAAGGTGGTCTTTAGGATAAGGGCGCAAATCAAAATGCGCATCAAAATTAATAACTCCTAAGCGGGTGTAATGAGGTGCTAAACCCTGATAATGTGCCCAGGCAATTTCATGACCACCACCAAGAGCAATGGTTTGGTGGCCTTGTTGATGGCAAAAATTAATCAAACTGGAAAATTGACTTTGAGCTAATTCAAGTTCATCGTGTTCGCAGATAATGTTACCTAAATCGACATATACCTTACTATTGGAGCAAGGCAATTTTGCCAATTGAGTTTTTATTTGATCAGGCCCAAACTTCGCCCCAGGCCTACCTTGATTACGCCGGACTCCGGCATCACTAGCAAAACCAACAAAAATCGTTTTTTTCTCTTTACTAATTAAGTCAGTTTGTTGCGTAGGAAATGTTATTTTTTGAAAAAAACGCTCTGCACTGGGAGTATCTTTTCTACCCTGCCATAGTAAGGGGTCGGCATGCCGATAATTGGACAAATTTTCAAACATTAAATTCTCCCTGCATTAGCTAAGCATATTGAAAGTTATTGATTCTATAGTACTTGCACTAAAAAAAGAAATTTTACCATTTAACCCGGTTAAATATGCCAACTTAGCCTAATGTCTGGTATTATCTGTGTACACTTAGATAGCGGATACAGAGGGTATTGTGTTTATTATTACTGGCGGTGGAAGTGGTATAGGAAAAGCTTTAGCCTTATCTTTGGCCAAACGCGGTAACAATGTATTGATCATTGGACGTCGAGAGCAATTATTGAAGGAAACAGCGGCTGCCGCTCCAAACATTCAATATTTCTGTGCAGATGTTGCAACATCAGATGGCTTAGCAGCCATAAAAACGCATCTGAATTCGGTGTCTCAAATTACTGCGCTAGTTAATAATGCAGGAACTCTAAATCCTCTGAGCTTATTAAGAGATGTGGAACCGCAAGAGTGGCAAAATGCGCTCAATACCAATTTAAATGCACCACTTTATTTATCGCAAATGTTATATACCAAGTTAAATCAGGGTCGTGTATTGAATATTGGTTCAGGGGCTGCTTATTTTGCAATAAAAGGCTGGGGTGCATACTGTGTTTCAAAAGCAGCCTTAGCAATGTTGTCTAAGTGCTGGCACTTGGAATCTGAAACAGTTGCATTTGCTAGTGTTATGCCAGGCATTATTGATACGAACATGCAAGCTTTAGCTCGTAGTGATGAGAATCCAGATCATGATCAAGGCAATTTTTATAAACGACTAAAAGAGAAAGGGCGTTTGGTGGCACCAGAAACTGTTGCGGAGTTTTTGACCTGGTTATTGCTGGATGTTGATGTTCATACTTATGGTTCTAAAGAATGGGACATTTATGATACGAGCCATCACGCGGCATGGCTTAAACCGCCACATCAAGTTCTTCATTGGGATTTTTAATGTCTGTCTGCGATAAATTATTAGTTAATGCAACGACTATTGATGCTTTAGGAAATCAATTAACTCAACAGGCAATTGCTATTAATAATGGCCTCATTGCTTGGTGCGGTCCTGAAGCAGAATTACCCGCACACTTTAAAGAGGCTAAAGAACAACTTAATTGTCAGGACCAATTAATTACGCCAGGTCTGATTGATTGCCATACCCATTTAGTTTTTGCCGGGAATCGAGCTGCTGAATTTCAGATGAAATTATCTGGAGTAAGTTATGCAGAAATTGCTAAAGCGGGTGGTGGGATTATCTCTACGGTAAAGCAGACTCGTGCAGCCTCTGAGGAGGAATTAACCCAACAGTCTTTGCCACGGATTTTAGCTTTAAAAAACGAAGGGGTAACCACGGTAGAAATTAAATCAGGCTACGGTTTGGATTTAACTACTGAGCTAAAAATGCTACGTGTGGCTAAACGCCTAGGGGAAATGACTGGCTTAAGGGTCCATAAAACCTTTTTAGGAGCGCATACGGTTGGGCCTGAGTTTACCGGAAACAGCCAAGCGTATGTGGATATGCTATGCCAGGAAATGTTACCCGCTTTATCTGAGACAAACCTAATTGATGCGGTTGATGTTTTTTGTGAGTCAATTGCTTTTTCGCTTGCACAAACTGAACAAATTTTTCGTGCTGCACGTGCCTTAAATTTACCGATAAAATGCCATGCAGAGCAATTATCTAATCTTGGTGCAAGCGCGCTTGCAGCCGAATTTGGGGCTTTATCTTGTGATCATCTTGAGTTTTTAGATGAGCGCGGGGCACAGGCCTTGGCGAAGTCTAATACCGTAGCAGTATTGCTTCCCGGTGCTTATTATTTTTTACGTGAACAACATAAACCCCCGGTGGACTTATTACGCGAGGCAGGGGTAGGGATAGCTATTGCTACCGATTGTAATCCCGGCTCTTCACCCACTGCGTCATTGAGATTAATGATGAGTATGGCATGCCAGTTTTTTGCTTTATCTGTTCCTGAGGTATTGGCTGGAGTGACGACTCAGGCAGCAAAAGCTTTAGGTTTAAGTAAAAAAGTTGGTCAAATTGCTCCTGGTCTGGCTGCAGATTTGGTATTATGGTCAGCAACAGAGGGAGCTGCATTGTGTTATTATTTTGCGTATCCATTGCCTCATCAAACAATGATTGCCGGTGAGTGGATATCTATGAGGGATCTTTGACTTGGGAACTAAACTATGATGAACCAATTGAAATTCATTTTATCGGTGTTATTTATTGTTTTTTCTGTCGCTGCTCATGCAGTTACACCGGCATCACTTAAGAAAGAAACATCGACTTATATTATTGATGTAAAATACCCACAAGGCTTTAAAGACGCCAATGTGAATACAGTAGTAAAAGATTTTATTGAGCAGACGCAAAAAAGCTTTTTTAGTGAACTATCCGAAGATGAAAATGTGGCTTTAGATGTTTCCGGTAAAAGTGGGTTAAATATTACTTATTCTATTCCTTACCAGAAAAATAATGCTTTAAGTGTTCGTTTTAATGTTTCTATTTATCATCGTGGCGCGGCACATCCATTAAATACAACCGCGGTGTTGAATTTTGTTAATAATCGTCAAGTTGAACTGGCTGACTTATTCGTTAACGGTGCTGATTATTTGAAAATAATTTCTGAAATCAGCAGCAAAGAAATTACGGCGAAGGATATCTCGGACGCAAAATGGATCAAAGAAGGGACTAAGCCGGTCGCGGAAAATTATCATGTTTGGGCTTTCTCGCCAAAAGGACTTGAAATTATTTTTGATAGCTATCAAGTGGCCGCCTATGTTTATGGCCCCCAAGTAGTTTCAATTCCTTTATCTGCTATTTCAGCAATGTTGAAGCCTGAAATACAAAAAACAGTTTGGAAGTCTTAATGAGTGATACACCTTTTATAGCTGCCGATAAAAAAGTAGCCGAATTAACTTTTCGGGTCATTATTTTGGCCATAATATTGACTGTATTATTGGCCATGTCAAATGCCTATCTGGCGTTAAAGTTAGGTATTTTAACTTCTGCATCGATTCCTGCTGCCATTATTTCCATGGGAATTTTACGGTTTTTTAAAAACTCCACCGTCTTGGAAAATAATGCCGTGCAAACTGCCGCCTCAGCTGGCGAGGCGGTTGCCGGCGGTATTGTATATACCATTCCCGCTTTGATCATTATTGGTTATTGGAATCATTTTGATTATTTGACTAACTTTTTTATCGCAGTGAGCGGAGGGATTTTAGGGGTTCTTTTCTCAATTCCGTTGCGCCGAATTTTAGTTAATGATCGTAATTTAAAGTTCCCCGAGGGACGCGCTATTGCTGAGGTGTTAAAATCCTCCGTAGAAAAGGCCGGGATTAGCGATATATTAATGGGCGGCGCGATCGGCGGCTTAATTGAGTTGCTACAAACTGGTTTCAAACTTATTGCAAACAGTTGGGGATATTGGTTTGTTGTTAAGCGCTCTCTATTTGGCTTAGGCGCTGGTTTTTCGGCAACGATGATTGGTGCAGGTTATCTGGTTGGGCATGATATGGCAATCAGCATCTTTTTAGGTGCGGTCATTTCCTGGTTAATTGCGCTACCCATAGTAAGCCGTGTTTATCCTGAATTCTTAACGCATTACAATCCAGAACAAGCTGCTTCATTCTTATGGAATAGCGAGATGCGTTATTTGGGAATTGGTGCTATGTTATTTGCGGGCATGTGGACTTTTTTAAAATTAGTTAAGCCCTTATCCAAAAGTATTCAAACCTCATTTAGTACTTTTGTATCAAAAAGCCGTATGGATTTACAAGTACCGCGTACCGATAAAGACATCCCACTGCCTTATCTGCTTATGGGAATAGGAGTGATGGCTTCAATTCTATTTTTATTTTTCCAATTGGTGCTGCCTTTAGCTCAAGCGGGATTAGATAACGATTATTCGCCCACCCTGGTCTTTCTTGCAGTACTCTATGTCTTGTTTATAGGTTTTATTTTTTCGGTAATTACGGCCTATTTTTCAGGAATGGTTGGAGTTACAGCCAGTCCTGGGAGTTCGGTTGTTATTTCGGGAATGCTCTTTGCGGCATGGTTGTTATTGGTTGCCATTGATCATTTTCTACCACTGCCCTTAAGCCCCCAACAGATACAAGCAGCTGAAGCAATTACGATAATGATTGGTTCAGTAGTAACTGGAATTGCGGCTATTGCAAATGATAATACTCAGGATTTAAAAGTAGGGCAGTTGGTGGGAGCAACTCCATGGAAACAACAGCTCATGCTCTTGCTAGGGGTGGTAGTGTCTTCTTTGGTTATCCCTCCGGTAATGCAGCTTCTATTTAATGTATATGGTATTGCAGGGGTAATGCCGCATCCGGGAATGGATGTAAGTCAATCCTTACCAGCACCGACGGCTGCTTTGATGGCGGCAATCACTGAGGCAGTGTTTCAAAATTCATTACCTTGGAATATGATGTTTGTTGGTTCTTGCGTTATTTTAGCAATTATTTTCCTAAACCATGTTTTTAAAATCAAACGCTACCTTAACCTATCTATTCTTGGGGTCGCTATAGGTATGTATTTACCTCTTTCCTCCTCTTTTCCATTATTCGTTGGCGGAATGATTGCCTTATTTGTACAAAGACATTTACGCCGTGTTCAAAAAGATAAAGAAGAGCAAGTCACAAGAAAACAAAAAGGGACTTTAATTGCCTGTGGTTTAGTTGCAGGCTCAGCAATTATTGATGTACTACTCGCTATTCCCTTCTCTATTGCGCAAAATCCTGATGCATTGCAATTGGCAGGAGTTGGCTGGAAAAATGCCAGTGTTTATTTAGGTGTTTTATCTACTTTATTATTAGCTTGGTGGATTAATCGCCGCGTTTGCTCTGGAAAAATTTAAGAAAGTAGCCTGTATTAGAGAGAATTTTAATACGGGCTCAAAGGTTATATACCTTTAACGATGCAGTCAATTTTATAAGATAAGCTGGGCTTAACAGCCCAGCCTACGGGAAAATATTACAATGATTCGATACGAATTTTATGTTGTAATAATTTTTCTTTAGCTTGTTGCGCTTGCGCCAGCTTTTCCTGTTCTTTCGCAATAATTTCTGCAGGGGCTTTATCAGTAAATTTAGGGTTTTCCAATTTACCCGAAGCCAAGCTAATGTCTTTTTCCAGCTTTGCTAATTCTTTAGTTAAGCGACTTAACTCTGCCTCTTTATCAATTAAATCAGCCATTGGAATTAACAGCTCAATTTCTCCAAGGACTGCGGTTGCAGAAACAGGAGGTTTTTCACCAGCATCCAGGTAGTTAATTTGTGTTAACTTACTTAAAACTTTTAAAGTATGCTGATACTTTTCCATACGCTCTTTGAGTTCAGGAGTGTAGTTACGAACATATAATGGAATTTGTTTTCCTGGAGAAATCGACATTTCACTACGAATAGTACGTATCGCCTGAATTGCTGATTTAAGCCATTCCAATTCTTCTTCAATGGTATCATTGATGAACTCCTCATCCACTTGCGGATAGCTGCTTAGCATGATGCTGGCGTTGCCATTCTCGCTGGTAAGTTTTGAGGTACGCTGCCAAATTTCTTCCGTAATAAACGGCATTAATGGATGCAATAATTTAAGAATTTGATCCAGTACGTGGAACAAGGTTCTGCGGGTACCGCGTTTTAATGGAGCTAATGCGTGCTCATCCTGAAGAATGGGTTTGGATAACTCCAGATACCAGTCACAGTATTCATGCCAGACAAATTCATAAACAGTATTGGCTAACAAATCAAAGCGATAGGTTTCAAAATAATGATGAACCTTGCTAATGGTTCGTTGCAAACGCGATAAAATCCATTCGTCTGCGGGACTGTATTGGAAGGCACCATCTCCGAAATCAACCTGTTCTTCATCTGTATTTAATAATACATAACGAGCAGCATTCCATAATTTATTACAGAAGTTGCGATACCCTTCAACGCGACCCACATCAAAACGTACGTTACGCCCATTTGATGCTAATGAGCAGTAAGTAAAACGTAGCGCATCTGTTCCATAGGCGCTAATGCCGTCAGGGAATTCCTTACGTGTCGCCTTGATAATTTTATCGCGAACCGATTGCAACATTAAATTTGAGGTACGCTTTTCGATTAATGAATCCAAATCAATGCCATCAATGAGGTCGAGTGGATCCAACACATTGCCTTTTGATTTAGACATCTTATGACCTTCGCTATCGCGAATCAAACCGGTAATAAATACGTCTTTGAATGGAACTTTACCTGTAAACTTTAGACCCATCATAATCATACGAGCAACCCAGAAGAAGATGATGTCAAAACCTGTAACCAATACGGAAGTAGGGTAGAACTGTTCCAGCTCAGCAGTGCGCTCTGGCCAACCTAAGGTTGAAAAAGGCCACAAGGCTGAGGAAAACCAAGTATCCAAAACATCTTCGTCTTGTTTTAATAAAGTGCCTTCTTTAATTTTGTATTTAAAGCGAACATCATTTTCACTGTAACCTACATACACATTACCATTGCTGTCATACCAAGCTGGAATACGATGGCCCCACCATAATTGACGGCTAATGCACCAATCCTCAATATTTTCCATCCATTGGTAATAAGTTTTGCTCCAGTTTTCGGGAATAAAACGAATTTCCCCATTTTTCACTGCAGCAATAGCTGGTTCTGCTAATGGTTGGATTTTTACATACCATTGATCGGTTAATAATGGTTCAATGATTACATTGGATTTTTCACCACGAGGCACTTTCAGTTTATGTGCTTCAGTTTTAACCAGGAAGCCTTCTGCCTCTAAATCTTTAATAATTTGTTCACGCGCTACAAACCGGTCCATGCCCTGATATTTTAAAGGCGCATTTTTGTTAATCGATGCTTTTTTAGTAAATACATTGATTACGGGAAGTTGATGGCGTTTACCCACTTCATGATCATTAAAATCATGGGCGGGAGTGATTTTAACACAGCCACTAGCAAATTCTTTATCAACATAGTCATCGGCTATGATGGGAATGGTGCGATCACAAAGAGGTAATTGTACCTGTTTGCCAATTAAGTGTTTAAAACGTTCGTCCTCAGGATTTACCGCAACCGCAGTATCACCGAGTAAGGTTTCAGGGCGCGTGGTGGCAACAATTAATGATTCAGTAGTACCTACCACAGGATAACGAATATGCCATAAAAAGCCATCTTCTTCCTCAGACAATACTTCCAAATCAGATACTGCGGTACCTAGTTTAGGATCCCAGTTAACCAGGCGAGTTCCTCGATAAATTAAGCCTTCGTCATAAAGTTGTACAAATACTTTTTGCACTGCGGCGGATAAACCTTCATCCATGGTGAAGCGTTCTCTAGTCCAATCAACAGAGGCACCTAGACGACGCATTTGTTGGGTTATGGTATTACCTGATTCTTCTTTCCATTGCCATACGCGCTCTAGAAATTCTTCACGGGTCAAATCTTTCCTGTAAGTACCCATAGCTTCTAATCGGCGTTCAACAACCAATTGTGTTGAAATACCCGCATGATCAGTACCAGGTTGCCATAGGGTTCTGTCACCGAGCATCCGGTGATAACGAGTTAGGGCATCCATAATGGTATGTTGAAAACCATGTCCCATATGCAGGCTGCCGGTTACATTCGGAGGAGGAAGCATAATACAGTATCTTTTGCCGTCGCCTTGGGGTTGAAAGTAGTGATGGCTTTCCCACGTTTTATAACACGCGCTTTCAATGGCTTCGGGGGAGTAGATTTTATCCATGATATAAACCTGTACTGATAAAATCAGTGATAGTACCACAGGTTAGGGGGGATTTTACATGGTTCAGGGTATTTTGTGCTGGTGATTGGCAGGAAATGTAGCCCGTATTAGGCGTAGGCGTAATACGGGATGCTGAGGCGTAAATCCTCGTATTGCACTGCGATAATACGAGCTACGTTTCTAGGTACCCTCGGGGATTAGATCTTCTTCCTTTTTAGTACGATGATCTTCAGCAATATAAGTGTACATAGTAGGTACTACAAATAAAGTAAAGCAGGTACCAATTAAAAGCCCGGCAGCGATAACCAAGCCAATATCAAAACGGCTTACCGCACCGGCGCCACTAGCGATTAATAAAGGTAATACCCCAAACACCATCGCGGCTGTAGTCATAAGAATAGGCCTTAATCGAATTCCTGCCGCTTCTTCCACTGCTGCTCGCCGATCCAGATTTTTTTCTCTCTGCAATTGATTAGCAAAATCCACAATCAGGATTCCATGTTTGGAAATTAGTCCAATAAGAGTAATTAAACCAACTTGAGTGTAGATGTTAATGCTTGCCAACCCTAAGTTTAACGGAATTAATGCACCGCAAATTGACATAGGAACACTAATTAAAACAATTAAAGGGTCTCGGAAGCTTTCATATTGAGCAGACAGAACCAAGAAAATAATAATAATTGCAAAGACAAATGCAAATAACAGAGCATTACCTTCCTGCATAAATTGTCTAGACGCTCCACCATAATCAGATGAGAAGCCTTTGGGTAAGGTTTCCTTTGCTGCCTCTTGTAAGAAATGCAATCCATCACCTAAGGTTTTTCCAGGCATCATCACTGCTTGTATTGTTGCCGAGTTGAGTTGTTGGAAATGAGATGCGGCATTGGGGGCGGTTTTTTCCACTGCGGTTACTATCGTAGAAAGGGGAACCATAGTGCCATTAATACTTTTCACATAAATACGCCCCAGTTGTTCAGGTGACATACGGAAGGAGCGATCCAGTTGCGGGATAACCTGATAGCTACGTCCTTGCAAATTGAAGTAATTAACGTAATTACCGGAAAGAGCGCTGGTTAAGCTGCTTCCTACCGCTTGCATATCTAATCCCATCTCGGAGGCTTTAGAGCGGTTAATTTTTAACTCAATTTGCGGTTGGTTGAATTTCAGTGAGTTATCAACATAAATAAACATACCGCTTTTTCGCGCTTTATCAGCAAGCTGGTTAGAAACTTCAAAAAGACTTTGGAAATCATTAGTTGTTTTAATCACAAATTGCACGGGCGTACCACTTCCTCCGCCAGGTAGGGGAGGGGGGATAATAGCAAAAGTATTTAAACCGGCCACTTGCGATAATTTATCTTGCAAGGGTTGCTTTAACGCAAATTGGCTTTTTTTGCGCTCATTCCAAGGTTTGAGCACCATCCCAGAAACAGGCTGGCTGCTATTTACCGTAAAATAGTTTCCAGTTTCAGGGAAGCTTTTATAGATTTCATCAAAGGGTTTTGTAAAGGCTTCAATGTAGTTGATGGTTGCAAATTGCGGTGCGGTTCCAATTACAAAGAAAAAGCCCTGGTCTTCTTCAGGCGCAGTCTCTGCCGCACTATGGGTATAAAGATAAGGCAGCATTAAAATCACAACGATGGCAAATGGTATCATAATGATTCGGGTGTCTAGGAGACTGTGGAGCACGCGTTGGTATTTTCCTTTTAGCTTATTAAAAAAAGTATCAAGAAAATGGACGAATTTCCCACTACCAATATCTGCCGTTAGCACTTTAGAGCACATCATTGGAGAGAGTGTTAATGCAATTACTCCGGAAATAATTACCGCACAGGCTAACGTAAAGGCGAATTCTTTAAATAACGCTCCAGTTAATCCACCCATAAAACCAATCGGGGCATAAACCGCAGCCAAAGTAATAGTCATCGCAATAACTGGGGTTGCAATTTCGCGAGCGCCAATAATTGCTGCTTCAAAAGGTGTTTTACCTTCTTCGATGTGACGGTGAATATTCTCCACAACCACAATCGCATCGTCGACTACCAAGCCAATGGCGAGTACGAAGGCGAGTAGGGTCAGCAGGTTAATACTGTAACCTAACATGAGCATCAGCGTGCAAACCCCAATTAATGAAAGTGGAATGGTTACGATGGGAATAAATACGGAACGCATGGAACCTAAGAACAGGTATATAACCACAATAACAATTGCCGCAGCTTCAATAATTGTATGAATCACTTCATTTAAAGAGGCACGAATAAAGTCTGTAGCATCATAAACAATGGTGCCGGTTAATGAGGGGGGAAATTCCTTGGTTATTGAAGGCAAAAGCGTCCGCACATCGCTAATTACGGTAAGTGGATTTGCTGTTGGTGTTGGCGTAATCGAAATAAATACCGCTTTTTTACTGTTAAAGGTTACAGAAGAATCATAACTTTGCGAACCCAGTTCCACATGAGCGATATCATGCAAACGTACGATAGAGCCTTTATCGCTTTTAACGATAAGATTACTAAATTGCGAGGCATCATTCAGGTCAGTTTTAGCAGTGATACTCAGTGCTACGTATTCACCCTTAGTGTTTCCTGCCGCGGTTAAAAAGTTATTTTTTGCAAGCGCTGCGGATACATCAGCAGGAGCTACATTTAATGCC
Organism: Legionella saoudiensis; assembly: GCF_001465875.1. Lineage (GTDB taxonomy): Bacteria > Pseudomonadota > Gammaproteobacteria > Legionellales > Legionellaceae > Legionella > Legionella saoudiensis. Next base: position 100,554 of record NZ_LN901324.1, read on the forward strand.
GCCATTTTTACAGGGTTGAGGAATATTCGCATGGAATAGGTAGAGCCGCCGAGAATTTCTGCTTTAGCTACGCCGTCAACGGTTTGTAATTGCGGTTGCACTACACGAGTTGCGTAATCAGTAATTTGTTGAGGAGTCATTTCTGTACTGTCTAAACTGATGTACATCAAGGCTGTTGATGAATCCGAGGCTTTTAAAATGACAGGCTGTTGTGCCTCTTTAGGAAGCTGGTTAATGGTTTGCTGCACCTTACTCATCACATCGGTAAAAGCAACTTGCGGATCAAAGTTTAATTTGATATTGAGGGTAATGGTACTCATGCCTTGGGTACTTGAAGAGGTCATATAATCTATACCTTCGGCACTGGCAACCGCATTTTCTAAGGGTGAGGTAATAAATCCGGCGATCAAATCGGCATCTGCGCCGGGGTATCCCGTCATAATGGTGATAACGGTATTATCCATACGTGGATATTGGCGAATTTGCATGTCATGCATGGCATTAAGGCCAAAAAGGAAAATGAGCAAGCTAATTACCATGGCAAGTACAGGCCGCTTGATAAAAAGATCGGTAAATTTCATAAATTATCCTGACAAAAAGTAATTCATTTTGCAGGGTTAGGATTTTAAAATTAAATCCAACCCATAAACCCCATTGGAATTAAGTCAACTTAGCTGTCATTCCCGTTAGTCGGGAGCTATTTCTTGATGGTTCCTTGTTCTTTTGAAATAGACTCCAACTCATACGGGAATGGCAACAATTCTGTGACTTAATTAGTAAATGGAAACAGCCCCTATCTTTTATTGGCCCAGTAGATTGGGAGTACTGGTTTCATTGAGTTTGACTTCATTATTGATTACAACAGGAGTACCGTTTTGTAATTTAACCTCTCCGGCACTAACAACTTGTTGCCCTGCTTTTACCCCTTTTTTAATTACTGTGTAATTTCCATGTTGTTCACCAATAGTGACAAAAACACGGTTTACAGTAAGCATATCGGAACCATCTTTATTTTTCTTACCTTCTTTATCTTTTTCAATGATATAAACCGAGTTACCGTAGAGACTGTAAGAAATTGCTGTTGAGGGCACTACTACGGTATGGGCTTTTGCTGCTTGCTCTATTTCTATTGCGGCAAACATGCCAGGAACAAAAGCATATTTTTCCACTTTATTACGCATATTGGCATCGGTATCACAAGAAACAACTAGTTTTGTGCTATTTGCGTCCTGATGCGTTTTAACCAGCGGCGAACCAGCAGGATTTTTAATTGCGCTTGCTGGGCAGTTTGCCAGAACCCCTTGTACTAGAACATTATGGGTATTGAGATCAACTTTGGAGTTAATTGCTGAAACTTTCGCTTCAAAAAGAAGATCAGGAAACTGCTCTAAGGAAAAGGTAATGGTTTGATTCGGATGCACCTTTTTATAAAGTTGCTCGGGAAGATAAAAGTCTAAATACAAAGGATCCAATGATTGCAATGAAACAATCGTTGTTTGTCCTGGATTAACAAATTGACCCACATTAACTTGGCGGATACCCAAGCGACCAGAAAATGGCGCTGTAATATGTTTTTGATTAATTTGTGCTTGCGTTTGATCCACTTTCGCCTGTGCTTGATCAAGCATGGCTTTTGCTTCATCCACATTGGAAATAGGCGTTGCTCCGCGCTTAAACAAATCTGCTTGGCGTTTATAGCTCAGTGTTTTCAGCGCCAGATCGGATTGGTTAAATTTTAAGACAGCTTGATCAATTGAATCATCCAAAGTAACTAAGGGTGCGCCTTTTTCGACGTATTGCCCTGATTCAAAATCAATTTTAACCACATTTCCTGAGGCTTGCGAGCCCACATCAACACCATTTAAGGCAACGAAATTACCTACGGCATTGAGCGTGGGAATCCAATTGATTTCTTTAGCAACAGCAGAGGCAACGGCAACGGCTGGAGGTTGGTAACTGGCAAAAAACCGTTTAATCATAAACGCCTTAATGAAATTAAAAGCAATAATTCCGCCAAAAACAACCAACAAGGCAATGCCCATGATAGTTAAACGTTTTTTCATCAAGTGCCCCTACAAATTTAAAAACGGCGTAAATATATCATGAAAGAGGGACTTTATCCTCGTAATTGGATTAATTTTATTTAATATGTTGACAACATGTTGCATTGACTATGATACTTTGTTTTTCTTTGTGACGAACAACACGCTTTGCTGCAATGGTCAAAGTTTAAGGTGTTTCTACTTAAGTTTGCACAATGTGAAGCCTGATCGTGGTTACAAAAAAAACCTATTGACTAAATACAATACTTTGCTACTATGCGGCTTTCATAACGAAAAAGGGGAAAACCATGAAGTTGAAGTCCTTGTTGTTTGTAATTTGTTTAGGCTTCTTTAGCAATCTTTTTGCAGTGACTGCGCATATGCATCCAAAGGCAGATGCCGCTGATAAAAAGTCAATCGCTAAAGAAACTATGTTTCCTGGCTATTGCCAAATCGAAATTATAAACGACAGTTTCACTGACGTTTATGTATATGGTACTTTTGATGATGGTAGCACAATCGACTTCAGTATCTATCGCTACGAAGCGCCTCATTACATTAACTTATTCTACTATTTCTACTGCCATAGCGGTATGTACTTGACAATTCAATCTCCGTACGGAGTTGTTTATTCTGGTTGGACCAATGTAGATAGTACTATTCATGTAGTTCCATTCTTAAAAAATGGCGTTAAAGCTGAAATATCTCATAGATAATTTTTAATAAAAATTAATTTAATAAGGAAGTTGCATTTAGGTGTAGCTTCCTTTTTTTTTGTATGTGGAGTCATCCAATGAAACGTTTTATACCTTGCATGCTGTTATTACCCTTGCTGTCTTCCTGTGTTCCTGAGGGAGGATATTACGAGCCAGGTTATTATCCGCCTCCACCACCCCCACCTTATGTTGAAATACATCGTTATGAAGAGCACCGTCATTATGAACATGGTCCTCGCCATGGCTACCGGCCAGCTCCCCAAGCTCGTGTATATCAAGCTCCAGCTAATGTGCATGGTAGTGGCAATGCCCGTAGTCATGGTTTTACGCGCGGAGGGCAAGCAGTAGTTATTAATCCTCGTCAGCCACATGGACGTCCACAACCACAGGTTCAGGCACGTCCACAACCACCGGTTCAGGCACATCCACAACCACCGGTTCAGGCACATCCACAGCCGCAGGTTCAGGCACGCCCACAGCCGCAGGTTCAGGCGCATCCGCAAGCTCAAGCGAATAACCCGCGTCCGGCGAATCAACCTACACCTTCTGGTGCTAAAGTAATTGTTCACCCGAATACAGTCGAACAGCAAAATTAAAAACGTAGCCCGCATTAGCATGGTGTAATGGAGTATAATGTGGCACATCATCCCGTATTATGGCTTCGTCTAATACGGGCTACTAAAAACCTTAATCATTCTTCTAAAGCATAAGTATTGCATTCGTATCCGGTTAAATTTTGTGGTAGTCTTAGCTGCGTTTTTTTTATTTGAGGAATTCCAGTGATGCGTAACCTATTTAAAATTCTCCATCTCGGGTTTTTATCTTTAATTTTGGCTGCTTGTGTTGCGTCACCCGGTAGTGAAAGCACAGGGGAGTTTCTGGATAGTTCCACGACAACCACCAAAGTAAAAGCTACCTTAGTGAATGAATTAGGAACGACTGGACTTTCGATACAAGTTAAAACCTTTAAAGATCAAGTACAACTAAGTGGTTTCGTTCCTACTGAGCGCTTAAAACAAAGAGCAGGCTCTATTGCTGCGGGTGTCGATGGTGTGAGCAGCGTTATTAATGATATTGTTGTGAAACCCTGATGTTACTATTTCCAGGCTAAGGAACTTACATATGTTTGACGGAAGCTATACTATAGAAAATTTTGATAAAGAAATATTCCAAGCAATTGTTGATGAAGAGCGTCGCCAAGAAGATCATATTGAACTTATTGCATCGGAAAATTATGTGAGCCCACGCGTGCTCGAAGCCCAAGGTTCCGTATTGACGAACAAATATGCTGAAGGCTATCCCGGTAAACGCTATTATGGTGGCTGTGAATATGTTGATGTGGCCGAAGCTCTGGCCATTGAACGGGCAAAAAAATTATTTGCGGCAGATTATGCCAATGTGCAACCACATTCTGGTTCTCAGGCTAATGCTGAAGTGATGATGGCGTTATTATCTCCTGGTGATGTTATTTTGGGTATGGCATTACCTCATGGTGGTCATTTAACCCATGGTTCTAAGGTTAATTTTTCTGGAAAATTATATCAGGCAGTGCCTTATGGCGTGAATGAAAAAACGGGATTACTTGACTATGATGAATTAGAGCGCTTAGCCCTGGAGCATAAGCCTAAACTAATCATCGCAGGTTTTTCAGCTTATTCACGTGTTCTTGATTGGCCACGCTTTAGAGCGATTGCGGATAAAGTTGGCGCTTACTTGATGGCTGATATTGCGCATGTTGCCGGCTTAATAGCTGTCGGTTTATACCCATCGCCGATCCCTTATGCTGATGTAGTGACCACAACGACACATAAGACATTAAGAGGTCCACGTGGTGGTTTGATTTTGTGCCGTGCCAATGAGGAAATTGAGAAAAAATTAAATTCTGCCGTATTTCCCGGCATGCAAGGTGGCCCATTAATGCATGTTATTGCTGCGAAGGCTGTTGCTTTTGCAGAAGCCTTATTACCTGAGTTTAAAGCCTACCAAGAGCAAGTTTTATTGAATGCAAAAACAATGAGCTCGGTTTTAATCAGCAGGGGGTATAATATTGTCTCTGGCGGCACTGATAATCATTTACTTTTAGTTGATTTAATTAATAAAGATATTACTGGGAAAGACGCTGATGCTGCTTTAGGCCGTGCTAATATTACCGTAAATAAAAATTCAGTACCTAATGATCCACGTTCACCCTTTGTTACCAGTGGTTTAAGGTTGGGAACCCCTGCAGTTACCACTAGAGGATTTAGGGAAAAAGAAATTACTCTCCTATCAAATTGGGTAGCAGATATTCTTGATAATATTAACAACGAAGCGACCATAGCGCGAGTTAAAGAAGAGGTATTGCGTTTGTGTCGTGAGTTTCCGGTTTATAGGTAATCATGTATTGTCCATTTTGTCATGCAGAAGAAACCAAGGTTGTCGATTCGCGTTTAGTGGCTGATGGTGCTCAAGTACGTAGAAGGCGAGAATGCTTGGAATGTCATGAACGTTTCACAACTTTTGAAACGGCAGAATTGATTATGCCTTTAATTATTAAACGCGATGGTCGGCGTGAAGCGTTTAGTATTGATAACTTACGTTCTGGAATGTTACGCGCGCTGGAAAAAAGACCGGTCAGCGTTGATTCTTTAGAAGAGGCAATCATTGCCATTACTCAAGAAATTCGCCGTAGAGGCGAGCGGGAAATAGATTCCCGACTCGTTGGTGAGTTAGTTATGAAGGCTTTATATAGTTTGGATCATGTTGCTTATGTGCGTTTTGCTTCAGTATATAAGCGCTTTAAAGATGTGAGTGACTTTAGGCAGACAATTGATCAGATGAAAAAAGATTAGGGTTTGTTTCTAGCAAAATGCAAACAAGCCCAAGATAAAAAAGGATTTTGAGGGGGCTAGCTTAAAAGCAGTAGATTTTTAGGTTTCAGCAAATACAAAGTATGTGTTCACGTAACGGCAGCCAGCCTTAGCTTATGATTTCTCCGTAAGCTGACACGATAAAGTATGGCAGGAAGGTAATTTGTCATCATTGCAAGTTTAAGTGAAGCGATGATGGCAGTTTTTTATTTTAACGCATGCTTAGTGGGCACATACAACAAAATTCATGAGGTAATAGTGGAAAAGCAGTCTATAAGTGGAAAACGAAAAGCTCGAAAGTTAGCGCTTCAGGCACTTTATCAGTGGTTAATGTCTGGTGCTGATTTATATGAAATTGAAGCACAATTCCGAGTGGCAAATAATATGGAAAAAGTAGATGTCGATTATTTTTGCCGTCTATTATATGGTATTCCTGAGAATGTTCAGCAGCTCGAAGAGCGTTTTACTCCATTTTTAGATAGAGAAATAACTGGCTTAAATCCAATTGAGTTGACTGTTTTACGTATAGGTTCTTTTGAGTTAATTAACTGCCCAGAAATTCCTTATAAAGTAGTTTTAGATGAGGCCATATCGTTGACTAAAGAGTTCGGCGCGCAAGATGGATATCGGTACGTTAATGGAGTCTTGAATAATCTGGCTCAACAAGTTCGCTCAGTTGAAATCAGTCTCGATCATGGTAATGGATGAATTTTCTCTAATTGATAAGTTTTTTAAGCCTCTGGGCCTTAAGCGTGATGATGTTTTATTAGGTATTGGAGATGATGCTGCGTGCTTACGTGTTCCTAAGGGAATGAGCTTATTAGTAAGTACAGATACTTTAGTGGCCAACGTACATTTTCTTCCTGAATGGAATGCATATGATATTGCATATCGTTCGGTTATGGTTAGTGTGAGTGATTTGGCAGCTATGGCAGCTCAGCCTTGTTGGGCCACTTTGGCATTAACTTTACCTAAAATTGAATCTTCTTGGCTTGAGTCTTTTGCGCGTGGGTTAAGTGATTCGTTAAAGCAATTCAATATCGCTCTAATTGGCGGGGATACCACCCGTGGTCCACTTTCAATTAACTTTACCGTGTTTGGGCAAGCACCTTACAACCAGGAAATACGGCGTAGTGGGGCGCAGCCTGGCGATATTATTTTAGTTTCTGGGGACTTAGGGGCTGCTGCTTTAGCAGTCAAGTTCCTTGATGCTCCAGATTTACCACCATCTGATCATTCTGCATTAATGCATAAGCTATTGCACCCACAGCCCCGTATTGATTTAATCGATTTTTTACGTCTTTATGCTACTGCTGCTATAGATATTTCTGATGGGCTTAGCGCAGATCTTAATCATATTTGCAGTGCCAGTAGAGTGGGGGCTTGCCTTAATTTAGACACTATTCCCATAAATCCTTTAGTGAAGCACTATTATCATGACAAAGCAGTTGACTTAGCTCTTACAGGCGGTGATGATTATGAGTTATGTTTTACTGTGCCTGAGAGGAAATTCGATTCACTGATGAGTGCATTGACGCAGGCTGGGGTAGTTTGCTATCCCATTGGCGTAATTGAAAAAGAGCCTGGGCTAAGAATTAAAACGGCTGAGAATTTGTGTCATGAAATAGTCCCACGAGGCTATTCGCATTTTTAAATCTAAAGAGGGTATTAACTTAAGGCCGACGTTATTCCGAATAAATAAGGACCTCTTAGAATTAATGTAGGACTTAAATTGATGCCATTACGTGAACAGTTTGCAACTGTAGTGAGAATAATATGAAGCAAATCAATTTAGCAAATCGTGTTTGGCAAGACCCTATTTATTTTATCGCTTTCGGTTTCGGTACTGGTTTAATGCCTAAGGCTCCAGGAACCTGGGGTACTTTAGCTGCTATTCCTGTTTATTTATTATTAATGCATTGCAATCCAGCCATTTATCTTATTCTAACTGCCTTGGCATTTATTTTAGGTGTTTGGGTTTCTGATAAAGTAAGTAAGGAATTAGGAGTACATGATTATAAAGGGATCGTTTGGGATGAGGTTGTTGGTTATTTATTAACTATGTTTATGGCACCGCATGGATTCAAGTGGATGCTTTGTGGTTTTATCCTGTTTCGTATTTTTGATATTTGGAAGCCTCAGCCTATAGGCTACATTGACGAAAAAGTAAAAGGTGGCATGGGGATTATGTTAGATGATGTATTAGCCGCTATACCTGCCTGGATCATCATGCAGTTGTTAGCTTGGAGTTTTGCATGATGAATGAAAATCATAAAGAACTAATTAGTATTGGGTTAACTGTAGGTATTGTTGCTCTTACTTTATTTATTATTCATCGTTTTATCCCATCGATGATTTGGGCGGCGATCATTGTTATTGCTACTTACCCCCTGTATAAAAAATGGCGGCATATGTTTGGCAATAAAGACAATCTCGCGGCCTTTCTTTTTACTACACTAATTGGTTTGCTCTTTCTACTCCCGCTAAGCTGGTTAGTACGAATTTTAATTACTGAAATTCAGTATTTCATTAACTTTTTACAAAATTTAAATCAACAAGGTGGGGCTGCACCGGAAGTTTTAAAAAATTTTCCGTTCCTTGGCAATGAATTGGTCACCTATTGGGATAATAATATTGGCCAGCCAGGTAAAATTCGAGATTTTCTTTCTAATATACACTTATCATTAACTCCGACCAGCTATTACGTCAAGCAGATAGGTACAAACTTAGCTCATCGCAGTGTGCAAGTAGGCTTCACTTTATTAACCTTGTTCTTTTTCTACCGTGATGGGGATCAATTATTAACTCAAGTTTATCAGGTAGGGGAATATTGTTTAGGAAACAGATGGTTCCGTTATGCAGATAGGCTACCCAAAGCATTGAGTGCAACTGTTAATGGCACTATTGTTGTTGGGCTTGGGGTTGGGATATTAATGGGCATTTGCTATGGGCTAGTAGGGTTTCCCGCACCAACATTGACGGGATTTATTACCGCTTTAGCTGCTATGATCCCTTTTGTTGTGCCTATTGTTTTTGTGACCGTGGCACTAATTTTATTTTCCGCAGGGAGTATGATTGGTGCGATCATCGTTTTGGTTTGGGGAACAGTAGTAATGTTTATTGCGGATCACTTTGTCAAACCTGTACTTATTGGGGGAGCGATTGAGTTGCCATTTTTGGCCGTACTCTTTGGTATCTTAGGTGGGGTTGAGACTTTAGGTTTATTAGGTTTATTTATTGGGCCTGTGGTAATGGTACTTTTTGTTACTTTATGGCAAGAGCCTCAAGCAATGCCCCATGTTAAGACCAGAAGGTCTATACACCATTAAATTTTACTGCCGCAGGAAAACCTGGTTGCAAGCAACCAGGTTAATTTTTTATTTATAACTGCATGAGTCAAATCGATAGATTACCCCAATACTACCCATTTGAACTTGGAATGATCTTCCAAAGGTATTAACGCTTGCTGTAGACATATAGCGATAGGCTGCGTTGAGCGCGTAATTCTCGGAGAAATTATAGGTTAAGCCCACAGTCCCTTGATAAGTGAACACATTCTTGCTGGCATTAAACGAGAACGCATCAAATGGGCCTGAGGCATTTAAATCAAGTTTTAAGAAGGAATAACCAAGACCCCCTCCAATGAATGGAGATATGGTTTCCAGAAACTCTGGGAAATCAAAATAGAGGTTAGCCATGAGCACATTAGCTGATGTTCTACCACCATAGGAGTTAAAATCAAAGCCGGTAAGGCGGAAATGATTGGGATTTGCAGAGATGTAAGTATATTCAAATTCGTAACGTACAGGATTAGTTTGAAATCCTAGGCGACCCCCTGCATTATAGCCATTGCGGTAACGCACGTCAGAAAGATGGGAACCTAAAATATTTCTATTTACGTTCGAAGATAAATGGCTGTAGCCTCCAAAAGCACTGATATACCAGCCGTCAACAGCAGTAGATGCTGATGCAATGCTTGAGGCTAATAAAGCAGTAGAAAATAGTACCGATCTCATGACTTCCCTTTATTATTATTTTTGTTAAGCCATGTTATCGTGTTGCCTTAAATTTTCAAGTCTTTAAATTCAAAAAAATATAACAAATATTTAAGGGTACTCGATTAGCGCAGCGTGCCTGGTTTGCTCATAATTTCACCTTGGAAACAAAAAAATAGGTTTAAAAAGCAAAAAATTTTTATCACTACTATAATGAATTAACCATATTGATTTCAGTACATCAAAATGGCGCTCTTTTATTCAGCTCTTCGCTATTGAAAAACACGCTAACTGTATGAATCGTCTACTTGTTTCAAATTAACATTGGTGCAATGATAAAATTTTTACATATTGAAATGGAGTTTCAAAATGACTAATAATAAAAAAAAACCGCTAATGGAAATACCCGCTACAGTTATTGAAACGCTAGTGGATCTTATCTCTGATCCGACTGAAGAAGGTCGTAAAAAAATAATCGACCTTGCTGAGCAAGCCAAAGTAAAATACAAATATTGGCTTTTTTATTTTACACGTACCCGTGATATCAATAGCTTTATTACCGACTTGAATACTAATGACTCCTACTTTCGCTGGGAAGCAGTTAAAAAACTTTTAAGCGAAGGAGAATGGAATAATGGTTCTTATAATTTTTACTTTCTTTTAGAGCTTGCTTGTGCCATTGAAGGATATGAATCTTTGGAAGAGCAGGAACAACTTTCTTTTGTGCATAAACTCAAAGAACCAATTATGAACCGATTAAATTATTTAATTGGAGACCATAAGAAAGCCTTGGAGGAAGAAAAACGTCGTAAAGAAGAACTGCTGCAAGCAGGGCTTGCTAAACAACGTCTATTAGATTCAGTGCTTATTGAGCAAGACCTCGAAGTTGCCAAAAATAAAGCAGCAACAGAAGCAGATAAAAATGTTTTTTGTCTTGTAAAGGATGCAAACCAGTGGAAGCTTTCTTTGGTTGATGCGACAGGTAAGGTGTTTCCATTAGAAATAACCTTGGAACTTAAATTATTTCTTTCCAGGAAGAAAATTACAGAAATAACCAAATTAAGTTCTGAGCAGTTGGAACATATAGTAACCGAGTGTCAGAAGGCAAAAATACAATTGCTTGATCGTTTACAAATAATGATAAATCCAGAGCAAAGTAATACGGATATTGTAAATAAAGGCATCAATTCAGTCTTTGTTTTACGGATTGATCCGCCTAAAGCTAATCTTTGGTGGATAAGCAGTTTAGGTGCGCTGAACTTTATTGAGCTCAAAGATTATCCTTTACTGAATGAATGTTTAACTAACAATCTTGGATTGCTGCACGATAATAATTTTAATGAGGCAACTCAAAAAGAAATGGAGCACTCAATAAAGCTGCATCTATTGGGGGTAAAAACAGCTAAAGCCTTAAATTCAACCACTGTTTCTCAGATGAATCGGCGGTTAGGCAGCATTTTTAATCGACAAATGGGCCAAGAAAATATCGAGGAAATAAAGCAGAATGCTCATGAACGTGCGCTTGATTTGCTTCAATGTATGATTAATCCACAGCAAAGAAATAGGGATTTGCAACGTATGCACATTACCTCGACTTTTATTCTACGCCATACAGAAAAAGAGCATTCTCTTTGGTGGGCAAATAGTTTAAGTCGTATTAATCAAATCAGTTTAAAAGATTATCCTGAGTTGCAACATTGGCTTGAAACTCATCCTGCTCCATTTAATGCAGAGGATGAATTAACATTTAAGAACTATTTGTTAACCGTTAATCCCATCCATGAGCTCGACAAGAAGAGCTTCCAAAATATTAAGGATATGCTTGAGAATAGACTAAAGGGGCATGTTGAAGAACAAGTGGAGCCAGCGCAGGAAGCTATAAAAGCACCTTCTAAGATCGATGCTTCATTTAATGAGGGAGCGCAGAAGGTTATTCCTCAGCCTTTAAGCAAGGATAGGTATACGGCGATCAGCCAATTGCCTAATATTTGGCACGAGAAGAGGATAAGAAATGAAGCTGTAGAGAACGCAGAAGAATTATCGCGTACGCTTAACGCGATATAACACATTTGCTCTGAAAAATGGCCGTCATTGCGAACGCAGTGAAGCAACCCGAACGATGCTTCACTGCGTTCGCAATGACGAAATTTACATGGGCTAAATAGTCACTGACGCTAACGTTATTTAAACCCTACCATTCAAACCCATTAGTTATCGGATAACGCCAGTCTTTACCAAAGGCTACCGCACTTACCTTAATTCCTGGGGCAGCTTGGCGTCGTTTATACTCATTCCGTTTAATCATTTGAATTACTTTATCCACTACCTCAGGTTTAAATCCTTGTTGAATTATCTGCACAGGACTTAAATTCTTTTCCATATATGCCACAATAATGGCATCTAAGGTTTCATATGCAGGCAAACTGTCTTGGTCAGTTTGGTTATCCCTTAGCTCTGCAGAGGGTGGGCGCGTAATAACACGCTCAGGTATTACTGGAGATAAGGTATTACGATAATGGGCTAACGCATAAACTTGAGTTTTAAGTACGTCTTTTAACACCCCAAAGCCTCCGCACATATCGCCATATAAAGTCGCATATCCTACGGCAGATTCACTTTTATTAGAGGTGGTTAAAACCATTTTCCCCGTTTTATTCGACATAGCCATTAACAATAAACCGCGAACCCGAGCTTGTATGTTCTCCTCTGTAAGATCAGCGGGACGTCCATGAAACTCAGGTTGTAAGGTGCTCATTATCGCCTCAAACGCAGGTTCAATAGATAACATGGAGTGAGTAACGGATAAAGCCTTCAATTCGAGCATGGCATCTACTACGCTCATTTCTGCTGTATAACGTGAAGGCATAAGCACAGCATGTACTCGTTCGGCGCCTAACGCATCTACAGCAATGGCTAAGGTGAGCGCAGAATCAATACCACCTGAAAGGCCCAGTAAAACGCCTGGAAAATTATTTTTATTCACATAATCTCGGGTGCCACAAATTAATGCCTCATAGAGTAATGCCTCTTGCGTTGGTAAAGGGGCAATCGGACCGGAAAGTTGATTGTCTTGTAATTCCAGCGTACATAAATCTTCTTTAAACGCGGGAGCACGTGCACATACAGTGCCTTGTTGATCTAAGGCAAATGAATGCCCATCAAATAATAATTCGTCTTGCCCACCAATTTGATTTACATAAGCAATAGCAACCCCTTGTTTGGCAAAGGATTTTAATAAGGCTTCGCGTTTATAATATTTTTGTTCGTCAAAGGGTGAGGCATTTGGAATAAGTATAATAGAAACACCCTGTTCAATTAAATCTTCGATGGGGCCAGATTGCCATGCATCCTCACAAATGCAAATACCTATCTGATAATTCTTTATTTTTAGAGTGCATGGCTTTCTTTCACCTGCAGTGAAATAGCGTGCCTCATCAAAAATTTCATAATTAGGTAGCTTTTGTTTGTGATACTCTGTAATTATTTGCCCTTGATGCAAAATGCTCACGCTGTTGTAGCATTTTTTTTGATCTATACTTGGATGACCAACCAGTACATAACAGTCTTTAGTTATGCTTTGGATTTGTTTTAAATGCTCCATCACCGAATGATGAAATTCATTTCGAAAAAGTAAATCTTCCGGAGGATAGCCTGTTAAGGCCAATTCAGGGAAAACAATGACGTCATGGTCATCTTGCTTGTTTTTTATGATTTCAATAATTTTATCCCGATTAAGGGCTAATGCGCCAACAGTGGGATTGATTTGAGCCATAAGAATTCGAAGCGTGTTTTGCATGATATTAGATTTAACTTTGAAAGTAATGGGCATTAAATTATTACAAAGTGTGTGTAAATGAAAGATATAAGTGTTAATTAGCTTGAAAATTGCATAAAATAAATGCTTTTGCCCAGTAAATCCAAATATTATGTTAAATGAAGCACTATCAAAAATGCCAGAAGCGTTTGAGGCCAAAATATTATTGCGTGGACAAGAATATTTTGAGAATGGCCATGTGCTGAATATTCGTTTCAGTGATGGGCTGTTAAAAGGACGCGTTAAAGGCAGTTCCAGTCAGATTTACGATGTGCACATGGATTTAAAAGCTTGGCCGGGAAGACGCGCGAATTGCACCTGTGCTTCACAAATCAACTGTAAACACGCTGCGGCCTGTTTATTTGCCTTACGTGATCAAACCAATATGGTGTCACAGCCTGCCAATAAGCTAGATAAACGTTTAGATAGCTGGTTAAAAAACCTGCGAGCCCAAGAGGCGGCTGTGGTTAAGACCCATGAGTCCACGCATCATTTAACTTATATCATTGAACTTCGACTTGATGGCTATGAGCATAAAGTTATTATTAAACTTGCTTTGGCTAAATTATTAAAACGCGGTGGTTATGGAAAGATGATCACCTTTAACAGTCTTGCGGAGTCTAAAAAGCAGCATTTTATCGGCGATGATAATGAACTGGTTGCCCAATTACTTTTTAAATGTGGCGTAACAGGCTGGTTTGATTCATTAAGCATTCGTAATAGTGAATTATTAGCACGAATTATTGCAACAGGCAGAGCTTTTTTTGCCCATGATCAGGAGCAGGCAATTCACATGGGCGAAACCTATGAGGGTATTTGCCAATGGGTTTTAGCGCAAAATGGCAGCCAGAATTTATTGCTGATGCATGATAATGAAGCGGTTAAGCCCTTATTATTAGATGAAAGCTGGTATTTTGATTATGACGAAGGAGTCATGGGCTATTTAAAAACTCCTTACCCAATAAAACAACTCGGGCATTTATTAGAAGCACCTCCCATTTCTATAGAGCAAGCGCCATTACTGGCAAAAAAGATGGAGCAGACTTGTCCGGAATTTCCAGTACCACAAGTTTTTACTATCCAGGAAACGCGCCAAGTTGCTCCTATACCTATGCTGATTCTCGATGCAGTCAGTGAAGATCAGGAAGGTCCATCCTGGTTTGATGATGAGAAAGAATTAAACGCATTATTTACAGCACGGGTTTTTTTCACTTATAACCAATCACGAATTGCGGTTAATGAAGACTGCGATACGGTGGTGGCTCAGGAAGATGGCATTTTAATTCATTATCAGCGTGATAAAAATTTTGAAGCGGAAAAACTAAACGAATTATATCAAGTTCTTAAGTTGAGAATGCCTAAAGGATGGGAGAAGGCACAATGGGATAAAGCCAAACAGGCTGATTTCGTATTAGAAAATATTAATCATGCGTCAGACTTGGAATTTCTTTACAGCCAGGCAATACCTTTATTAAGTCATCGGGGCTGGCAAGTGGAAATAATAAGCTCCTTATATCAGCAAGTGGTTAGTGCCGATGACGTGGAATGGTTTTCTGATTTAAACGAGGGAAGCGGCACCGATTTCTTCTCCTATCAATTAGGTATTTTGGTTGAGGGTAAGCCAGTTAGTATTGTTCCTTTGGTTGCTGATTTAATTCAACATTACAAAGGTAGAGAGTTAGATGGCCTTCCAGATGAGCAATTAGTCAAATTACCTTTAGATGATGGTCGCGCTTTGCAGTTAGAAATGGGGCGCATTAAACCTCTAGTACGTTTGCTTTTGCAATTTGGTTTACGTCATATTGATGAAAGCCAGCCGCTACAAATTAACAAATACCAACTGATACTCATGCAGGAAGCTGAGTTAGCACTGGCAGCCACAAAGACACGTTGGCAAGGTGCTGAAATGCTACGCAATGAATTAAAGCGCCTGGCGAAGTTAACGGATATCCCTGAAGTTCAGGTTCCACAAGGACTACAAGCGCAGTTAAGAGATTACCAACGTCAAGGGCTCAATTGGATACAGTTTTTGCGTACAAGTAGTTTCAGCGGCATCTTAGCGGACGATATGGGCTTAGGAAAAACCATTCAGACCTTAACCCATTTGCTTTATGAAAAAGAGCAGGGTCGTACTCGAACAGCCACATTAATTATTGCACCCACCAGTTTAGTTGGTAATTGGGAGGCAGAGGCTCGGCGTTTTACTCCTGCCTTAAAAGTCTTAGTTTATCATGGCAGTGAGCGACACCAGGATAACTTTGATGATTATGATTTGGTTATTTCTACCTATGGGCTTATCCATCGAGATAAAGAAAAATTTGTCAGCTATCCTTTTTATTACCTTATTTTGGATGAGGCCCAATTTATTAAAAATGCGCGCACTAAAACAACGCAAATTATTCAACAATTACATGCAGCGCATCGTTTATGCCTCACGGGTACTCCTTTAGAAAACCATTTAGGAGAATTATGGTCATTGTTTCACTTTTTGATGCCAGGTTTACTCGGCGATAGCAAGCAATTTAGGTTATGGTTTAGAAATCCCATAGAGAAACACGCAGATATGCATCGACGTGAGATTTTAGTTAACCGAGTTAAGCCTTTTATTTTAAGAAGAACCAAGAATCAGGTTGCTCGGGAATTGCCACCAAAAACGGAAATGACTCGTACTATTGAAATTGTAGGACCACAACGTGATCTTTATGAGGCAATTCGCATGAGCATGGAGAAAAAAGTTCGCGATGCCATTGTGAAGCAGGGTTTAGGTAAAAGTCATATAATCATTCTTGATGCGTTATTGAAGTTGCGCCAGATTTGCTGTGATCCTCGCCTATTATCATTACCCGAAGCAACCATTGCGCATGGAACTTCTGCTAAACTCGAAACCTTAATGGAATTGCTTGATAACTTAGTGGAAGAGGGCAGACGAGTGCTCGTTTTTTCCCAATTTACATCTATGCTGCAGTTAATTGAAGATGAGCTGCATGCACGTAACTATGATTATTTAAAGCTTACTGGACAAACACAAAACAGGCAGGCTTTAGTTGAGAAGTTTCAGGAAGGAAAAACTCCGGTGTTTTTAATTAGCTTAAAAGCGGGCGGAACTGGATTGAACTTAACGCGCGCTGATACAGTAATTCATTATGACCCCTGGTGGAATCCTGCCGTAGAAGATCAAGCTACAGATAGGACACATCGCATTGGTCAGCTAAATCCAGTATTTGTTTATAAACTTATTACTTCAGGCACCGTTGAAGAAGCTATTTTAGGAATGCAGGAGCGTAAACGTTTGCTGGTGGATGGGATTTTATCGGCAGATCCTACTAAGGCGATGAGTTTAAGCGAGGAAGATATCGAGCAGTTTTTTGCACCCTTGTAGGTTGGACCCTGGGTCCAACCTACAAGCCATTTGCAGTCACTCTTTAAAAAACATAAAAATAATGCTTTTTTATTGAAAAACTGGCATAGTCGCGAATCATGGCATAAGCTATATATGATTGTAATTATGGAGAAAACTATGAAATTATGGAAAGCGATTTGTGGTTTAGTTTTTGCTGTATCATTTATTCCTAGCGCCATTGCCGCATCAGGTTCGCCTGTTGGTCAATGGACAACAATTGATGATAAAACTGGTGCCAAAAGAGCTGTTGTTATGATTTCTGAATCTGGCGGCGTTTTAAGTGGTGTTATTGAAAAAGTATACCCACAAGCAGGCGATACTGGAATTTGTGAAAAATGCCCAGGCTCGTTCAAAGGTAAAAAAATTGCGGGCATACGTTTCTTATGGGGTTTGAAAAATACTGGTAACAATGAGTGGAGCGGTGGCTCTATTCTAGACCCTAAATCAGGTAAAATTTATAAAGCAAAAATGACACTTGATGGAAATAAACTTCATGTTAGAGGATATTTAGGCGTTTCCTTATTAGGTCGCACTCAAACATGGGTTAGATAATCTCTAAAACCTGGTTGCTTGCAGCCAGGTTTTTCTTAAAACCTCCAGTAGCAATCAAGCCATAGACCCTTTTATCAGATGACATCCAAGCAAAAGATCATTACAATAGCCGTTGTTCCAAACTCACATTGCCTACGTAATTATGCTTGATCTAAAAAATCCCAAAAAAACTCCAAAAACAGTTGATCCATTAAGAAGACCCCCTCATTCAGTTGAGGCGGAGCAAGCTATTATTGGTGGTTTAATGTTGGATAACCAGGTTTGGGATAAGATTAGCACCAAACTGTGTGAGGCAGATTTTTACCGTACAGAGCATCGTATTTTATTCCGGGCAATTTCTAGTTTATCAAAAAAAGATCAACCTTTTGACGTTGTTACTCTTCTAGATACCTTAAAGTCTCATAATGAGCTGGATGATGCTGGCGGTGAGGCTTATTTATTTGAATTAGCAAATAACACCCCCAGCGTTGCAAACGTCAGCGCCTATGCTGATATTGTGCGCGAAAAATCCGTACAACGGCAATTGATTGGAGTGGCAACGGAAATTGCTGATGCGGCCTATAATCCTGATGGTAGGGAAGTGCCGGAATTATTAGATATGGCAGAAACCAAGGTATTTGCAATCGGCGAACAAACCGGGGGCGATGGTGGTCCAGAAAATATTAAATCCATTTTGGTACGTACCGTTGAGAAGATTGACGCTTTATACCACAATGGCGATGCGCTCACTGGGGTTGCTACAGGGCTTAGTGATCTAGACAAAATGACCTCGGGTCTACAGCCCTCTGATTTGATTATTGTGGCGGGCCGTCCTTCTATGGGTAAAACCACCCTTGTAATGAATATGGCAGAGCATGTCGCAATTCAGTCTAAAAAACCTGTAATTGTCTACTCAATGGAGATGCCCTCAGATTCATTAGCCATGAGGATGATGTCTTCGTTAGGGCGTATTGATCAGCACAAGATAAGAACGGGAAAACTGGATGATGATGATTGGCCACGGGTGACTTCTGCGGTTCATATGTTGTCGGAAGCGTCTTTATTTATTGATGATACCCCAGCGTTAAGTCCCTCGGAAATGCGTGCGCGCTCACGTCGAGTGGCCAAAGAGCATGGCTCTATTGGCTTAATTGTGGTGGATTATCTACAGCTGATGAAAGTACCCGGCTTTAATGCTGAAAACAGAACGGCAGAAATCTCGGAAATTTCACGAAGCTTGAAGTCGCTTGCCAAAGAATTGCAAACGCCGGTAATCGCTTTATCTCAGTTAAACCGAAGTTTAGAGCAGCGTGCCGATAAACGTCCCGTAATGTCTGACTTAAGGGAGTCGGGTGCTATTGAGCAGGACGCGGACTTAATCTGCTTTATTTACCGCGATGAAGTATATAACGAAGAAAGCCCTGATAAAGGAACTGCGGAAATTATTGTTGCCAAGCAAAGAAATGGTCCTATTGGGAAGGTCCGTGTAGCCTTTATTGGTAAATATACTCGATTTGAGGATTTGGCATTTAATGGTTATCAAGAAGGATTCGAATAGTGTCAAGACCGACCCATTTGGTAGTTGAGCCTAGTGCTTTACTGCATAACTTGGCGCAAATACGACGGTTTGCTCCAGGAAAAAAAATAATTACGATGGTTAAAGCCAACGCCTATGGTTGTGGCATTCATGCTGTGGCACCAGTTCTTGATGGACATGTTGATGCTTTTGGCGTGGCTTGCATTGAAGAGGCCATGGTTATTCGTCGCCTGGGCAGTCGTACTCCTTGTATTTTGTTTCAAGGGGTTTTTAGCCCAGATGAATTTAAGCTCGTTGCTGAATATCAATTAGGCTGTGTTATGCATCAGCCGCATCAAGTGCAATGGTTATTAAATACTCCATTAGATAAGCCGATTAAATTATGGGTTAAGGTAAATACGGGCATGCACCGCTTGGGTTTTAAACCTCATGAATTACAAGAGGTAATGAATGCCCTACAGGCCTGTCCCTGGGTCGATAAAGACATTGGCTTAATGACCCACTTAGCCTGTGCTGATGAACCCGAGCGTGTGGAAAATTATCAGCAGATTGCTCTGTTCGAAAGTATTTCCGTAACGGGATTTAGCCAACGTAGTATGGCTAATTCTGCCGCCATTATTTCTTTTCCTCAAACGCATGCTGATGTAGTAAGACCAGGAATCATGTTGTATGGGGTATCACCTTTTGCGGAAAAGACAGCAACTGAGTTGGGCCTAGTGCCGGTAATGCGTTTTGTCTCTGCAATTAGTGCGGTTTATGAGAATCCTCCTTTTGCACAAGTAGGGTATAGTGGCATTTGGAGTAGTTCCAAGCCTACACGAATTGGTATCGTTGCTGCAGGCTATGGGGATGGTTACCCACGTCATATTGCTGCGAATACGCCGGTTTGGGTACAAGGTAGGGAAGTTCCGATTGCGGGCCGTATTTCTATGGATATGATGGCTGTTGATTTAACAGGGCATCCAGACGTTGAACCAGGAGCTCCTGTTGAGTTGTGGGGGACTAATATTTTAGTTGAGCGTATTGCTAAGGCAGCAGGGACGATTGCCTATGAGTTATTATGCCAAATTTCAGAACGCGTGCGTCATTCCTAGCAGGGTGGGTCAAGATCAACCTACAAGCTATACCCTATGGATCATAATCACTCAGGGTGCTAGAATGGTGTCGATTTTTTAACCCTTTAATCTGGTGACAATCATGAAAAAGTTAACTGTTGCATCCTTATCTTTGTCTTTCTTACTCGTCGGTTGTACCGGTGTGAATAATGAAGGCATAGGCGCCCTTTCTGGTGGTGTCGTTGGTGGATTGCTCGGTAGCCAGTTTGGTAGTGGCGGTGGTAAAGTCGCTGCAGCAGCTGGTGGTGCCCTTATTGGTGCGGTTTTAGGCGGCCAAATTGGGAGAAGCATGGATAAGGTAGACCAAATGCAAATGCAAAGAGCATTGGAAACTGCACCAACAGGTAGAGCAGTTAATTGGTCAAACCCAGATACTGGATATCGTTATACCGTTCAACCTGTTAGAACTTATTATCGCGTGCATCATCATGAGCGTTTGCCTTGCCGCGAATATACTACAAAAGCATGGATTGATGGACGAACTCAATTGCTTCGTGGTAGTGCTTGCCGTCAGCCTGATGGAAGTTGGCACGTAGTGAACTAGGGTAAAAACCTGGATGTGGTACTGAACTGTAGCCCGTATTAGCATCGCGTAATACGGGCTACAGTTTATTAAGCTGCTGGTTTATCCTTCACATCTTTTACACCCTTATCGCAACAAGCACAGGTGCAATGACTAAATTTATTGTATAACCAGGCAATAATAAAGCCCATAATGAATGCATCAATAAACGCAATAACCGCTCCAAGAATACTGCCTTTAATAGATGGAGTATATCCAGGATATAAATTTCCCATTGATATGACGAACTCATGTCCATAAGCATAATAAGTAGCAATTAAGCCTAGCAATAATATGCTTATGCCCCAAAGCACACCAAACGCCAGACCCAAACCTACAGGGCTTAATCTGCAACCACTCATAATTATCTCCATATAAAAAGCCTCTTGTGCGGAGGCGTGTTGGTTTACGGGTGGTTCACAATGGTACTGTTTGCTGACCGCCCAAGAGGCATAAAATGCCCCTTGTTGGAGTATAGCTCTACTTTGCACCAAGTAGTAGTTTTTGACAAATTGAAAAATATTGTGCCTCTAATTGATGCAGATCGATTAAAGAAACACACTCGTTAACTTGATGAATGGTGGCATTAACAGGTCCTAATTCAATAACTTCCACACCATAAGGGGCGATGAAACGACCATCAGAGGTACCCCCACTAGTTGATAATTCAGGGGTAAAACCTGATTGCTCCAAAACAGCTTGCTGAGCACTTTCTAAGAGGGCACCTTGTGCAGTTAAAAAAGGCTCTCCACTTAAACGCCAATTAATACTGGGGTTAAGACCAAACTCATTAAATGTTGCCATAACTTGCTCTTTTAATGTTTCTTGAGTTTGCTCGGTAGAGTAGCGGAAATTCAGATGCATATTGAGCTCACCAGGAATTATATTAGGAGCTTGCCCTCCTGAGCTAATAGAGGTTATTTGCATCGACGTTGGTGGGAAATACGCATTACCTTCATCCCAATGAATGGCGGTTAATTTAGCTAAAGCAGGGCTTATTTTATGAATGGGGTTTTCAGCTAAATGGGGATAGGCCACGTGGCCTTGTTTCCCAGGCAGACAAATTTTTGCGCTTAAAGAGCCACGCCTACCAATTTTAAGTACATCTCCAACATGGGAGGTACTGGAAGGCTCACCCACAATGCAGTAATGAATATGAATTCCTTGCTTTTGTAGTTGCTCCATAACATAAGGAGTTCCTAAATCATAATCATCACCTTCTTCACCGCTGGTAATGAGAAAGCCTAATCTGCCCGGAAAGGCAGGATAAGTTTCAATAAAGCGTTTTGCCATAAGTAGCATGCAAGCAAGACTGCCTTTCATATCTGCAACGCCTCGGCCATAGAGCATGCTGTTTTTATCAGTTAGCACAAAGGGATCTGAATCCCATTTGGACTCATCTCCCACAGGTACTACATCAGTATGACCTGCAAATACTAATAAAGGACCACTGTCACCGTATAGGGCAAAAAAATTAGATACCGGGCCATTATTCATACGTTCACAGCTAAATCCCACATCCTGCAAAAATTGAATCATAAATTCCTGACACCCTGCATCATCTGGGGTAATCGAAGGAAACTTAATGAGTTCAGATAATAATTCCTTTATTTTACTCATCATTTAATTAGCTCTTAGTAATTCATTAATACTCACTTTCGCCCGGGTTTTTTCATCAACCTGTTTGACAATTACGGCACAATATAGGCTATGACTTTTATCTTCACTGGGCAGGCTGCCAGCAACAACTACGGAGCCTGCAGGAATGCGGCCATAGCTAATTTCCCCAGTAAGACGATTGTAGATTTTGGTGCTTTGTCCTAGATAAACTCCCATGGACAACACAGAATTGCGCTCGACAATGACTCCTTCAACAACTTCGGAACGAGCTCCGATAAAGCAATTATCTTCAATAATGGTAGGATTTGCTTGTAAGGGTTCCAACACACCACCAATACCAACGCCACCTGAGAGGTGAACATTTTTACCAATTTGCGCGCAGGAGCCAACAGTCGCCCAAGTGTCAACCATCACGCCCTCATCAATGTAGGCGCCGACATTTACATAAGAGGGCATTAAAATACTGTTTTTAGCAATATACGCCCCTTTGCGCACCATTGCATGAGGTACAACACGAACCCCTGTTTGCTGAAATTGGGCTTCGCTATAGCCTTGGTACTTTAAGGGGACTTTGTCATAAAACTGACAAAATCCAGCGTCGATAACTTGATTAGGAAATAATTTAAAGGATAAAAGCACTGCTTTTTTAATCCATTGGTGTACCACCCAATCCTCATTTATTTTTTCTGCAACACGGTATTGGCCACTATCCAAGCAAGAAAGTACTTCATTCACAGCGGCAATGAGCTCGGGAGTTGCGGTACTCATGGAGAGTGTCTGGCGTTGTTCAAAGGCTTGCTCAATAATGGTTTGTAACGTATGCATTGTTTTTCCTATAAATGTTAAAGGTTAACCCGAGTATGCCATGGGCAGGTGTTTCTAAGTTAACGCATTGTGTAAATCAGCTTGTAAATCTTCAATGTGTTCAATACCCACAGAAAGGCGAATAAAGCCATCTTCAATACCTAAGGCTTTACGTTGTTCTGGGGGAATAGAGGCGTGCGTCATAATTGCTGGATGTTCAATTAAGCTCTCAACACCGCCTAAACTTTCTGCAAGCGTGAATAATTCACAGCGCGATAAAAAGCGCTTAGCTTCTTCAATACCACCATCGATTACCATGGAGATCATGCCACCAAAGCCTTGCATTTGCTCTTTCGCTAATTGGTGTTGTGGATGACTGTTAAGGCCTGGGTAGATTACTTTACTTACTTTAGGATGGGAGCTTAGCCATTGTGCTAAATGCTCTGCATTCTCACAATGTCTTTGCATACGTAAGGATAGGGTTTTTAGGCTTCTGAGCACTAAAAAGCTATCAAATGGACCGGCAATGCCTCCGCATGAGTTTTGTAAAAATGCAACGCGATCCGCCAGATCTGCATTATCGCCAACAACAACGACGCCACTAATTACATCGGAGTGACCATTTAAATATTTTGTTGCTGAATGTAGTACAATATCAAATCCTAGTTCGATTGGACGTTGAATCCATGGGGTAGCGAAAGTATTGTCTGCTACGCTAATCAAATTATGACGCTTGGCAATCGCTGCAATTTCACGTAAGTTGGCAAGTTTTAGCATGGGGTTGGAGGGAGTTTCCACCCAGATTAAACGTGTTTTAGGGGTGATGGCTGCTTCAATGTTGCGCGCATCGGTCATATCGACAAAAGAAAAAGATAAATTTGAGGTACGTGTTTTTACTTTATCAAATAAACGAAAAGAACCACCATATAGATCGTCCGTAGCAATCACGTGATCTCCGGCGTCAAGCAGATCAATAACCGTATTAATAGCAGCCATTCCCGAACCAAAAGCAAAACCACGCTGGCCTGATTCCAAGCTAGCAACACAGCCTTCATAAGCGGCTCGTGTAGGATTTTGCGTGCGGGAATACTCATACCCCTGATGTACTCCGGGTGCACTTTGACGATAAGTTGATGTTGCATAAATAGGGGTCATTACGGCACCAGTACTTGGGCAAGGCTCCTGGCCAGCATGAATAGCTCGTGTATCGAAGTGATTCTTTTTCATTCAAATATTCCTTATAGGTAATAGCCAGAAATTATTTAGGATATTCTAGTGGGGTAACCTCACCTAGGCAAGGTATCAATTGATGCTAAACTTAGAGTAACTAGTAGTTTTAGTGCTTAATCTCAGGCTTTTGGGGCATTTTTACCTCAATCATTTTGATTTCTTTCGATTTTATGCGATTCTTATCCTGAAACCGCGTTTAAATCCAAGGCTTAGGAAACTATGAAGGTTGATTTTCATTATTTATGGTCAGGCAAATATGCTCAATGGATTGCTATTGCTTTAATTTCGCTCTTTTCTTTATTGATTATTCTTGAATTTTTTTCACTAAGATTTTCACCGGTTTCCGTAAAAATAGCCCCTGAAGTGGGTAATAGGTCAATTCCAATGGCCCCAAAAGAGGACTCTTTTAGTGCCATAATTAAGGCCTCCCTTTTTGGTGTTTATGTTTCCAATGATTTAAGCGATGGTAGTGTTAAAAAATCCATGTTAAATGTTACTTTGGTAGGAATCCTATTTGCTGGTAATATGGATAACTCACAAGTGATTATTCGTGCTGCAAATGGAGAAGAGAAGACCTACAAGATAGGCGATACCATTCCAGGAGATGCAGTGATTAAACGGATTACGGCCAATGGCGTCCTTGTTGAGCGTCAGGGAGCTTTGGAAAGTTTAAGTTTACCCAAAAATGAATTAACCTTTGAGCCGGTAGCTAAGCCTTTAAAAGGGGAATAGGATAGATGAGGCATGCTTTAAAATTATTAATCGTTGTATTGTTTATTCCAACATTAGCTGCTTGTTTGACAAGCACCACCAACCTACGCGAGGGTATTATTAGTTTTCGTGTTGAGGATTATCGGGCTGCATTCATACGTTTGAAACCTGAAGCCAAAAAAGGACAGCGTGATGCGCAATATGCTGTTGGTTATATGTATTATTACGGCAAGGGTGTGGTTGAAGATCGCAAAAAAGCATGGTTTTGGATTAAGGCTGCTGCAAATGCAGGGCAACCCGATGCGATTGTGGCGGCAAAAATGTTGGATGGGAATATGAATACCCCGGTAGTTAATCCGAAGATTTATTAAACGTTGTGCGTTTGCGAATAAATAGTTATTCGCAAACGCGATTATTCTAATAAAGACAAAATTTTACTTGTTGGTTTTGCCAGTCCCAATGTGCTTAATTGCTCTTTCGCAAACCATTGTCCTTTAGGCTCAGCCAATGTTCTTCCTAAAGCCTTCGTTTTAATTTTTAATGCATTAATCTCCAATAGAAAATGACTAAAGCGATGTTTAAATGCTATTAAGTGCTGCGCTGACTCGCCATTCAAATCATATTCTAGCTGAATAAAATCCAGAGGGCATTTGCCTTCATCTAAACTAGGCAAACACCATAAACCACCCCATAGCCCAGTGGGAGGTCTTTTTTCTAAATAAATTTTTCCTTCATGATTGCATAAAACCAATAACTGTTGTTGCTGCACAGGCACTGGTTTTTTTACTTTTTTGCTAGGATATAAATGCTGTTCTTTATATTTTAAGGCCAAACAATGATCTTGAACTGGGCAGCAAGCACAATCAGGATTCTTTGTGGTACAGCAGGTAGCGCCTAAATCCATAATGGCTTGCGTGTAATCCGCACACTGCTCTTGAGGCATGCAGGCATCGGCTAGTTGCCATAATTGTTTTTTAATTGCTGCCTGTTCTGGGTGTCCCTTAATAGCAAAAAAACGTGTTAAAACGCGCTTCACATTTCCATCTAAAATTGCCGTAGGCTGATTAAAGGCTTGTGATAAAATTGCTGCTGCTGTTGAGGCACCGATTCCTGGTAATGCATGGACCAGCTCAAGTTGATCAGGAAAAATTCCTTGATATTCTGAAATAATAATCTGAGCCGTACGATGAAGATTACGCGCTCTACTGTAATAACCTAACCCGGACCACAAGGAAAGGACCTCATCCTCATGAGCCTGTGCTAAATCATTAATACTTGGAAAACGCTCCATAAAACGCTCAAAATAGGGGATAACTGTTTGGACCTGCGTTTGTTGCAGCATAATTTCAGAAATCCACACTCGATAAGGGCTACGTGGTAATTGCCAGGGCAGATTTTTGCGCCCATAACTAGCAAACCATTCAAGTAAAGGCTTGCTAAATTGCTCAGGTAAATTATTCAACATAAATCATTGTCTAGTTAATCAGCCAAGATAATATCTTAATTTTAATATGATTAATACCTGAACACGATGCAGAAAAAATTTTAAAATTATTCGCGAACTCCCCATCCATGGTCTATCGTTTTATTAAGGATTGTTTATAAATATAAACAGCCCCAAAGGACACGCCTAAATTTTTATTAAAAGTCCCCCTCATCCGCGAAGAAAATTCATCGCAGATAGGGGGCTTTTTTTGTGATTTATGTAGAAAGATACAATAAGGAGATAATTATGCGCCAAAAATCATATGAAATAATAGTCTTAAAGCCCACGGCTGTTTTTTTATCATTTCTGGCGTCTCAATTACCAGAAGTTAAATTACCTGATCTGCGTTTATTACAAATCGACAATACAGCCTATACTATTCCCAAACAAGCTACAGATGATGCACTTCTCAATGAAATAGAAAAATGTTTCCCTGAAATGTTTCGCCATGAAATTTCGCGCTGGTTAGGGGACAGCGTACGTTCTGAGATTGAAACTAATTTTCTTGATTTTCTTTGCTGCTTCAAATTTGAATTACACAACCATATTATTTTAATGGAGCCAACAATAGAAAAAGGGCGGCAATTATTACTCTTCAAACCTCGAGCAGCATTACTTAATTGGTTAAAATCAACAGCTGAAGGACAAGATGAGCTTGTTGAAGTAATTGAGCGCGTACACTTATCTAATTTAGAAGAAAATGCCACTGTGATGGTGAAGAACTTTTCTAATTTAACAGAAATTAAGCCCTTCATTAAAAACTACTATCAGCCGATATTTTCAACTGCGATGACTCGCATTAGCAATCAATCAGAGCAATGGCCGTTGATTGATTCATTCCAGCAGTTTAATGAGTATTTTGCAGTTGAAATACATACTCAATTGATTCATTTGTATCAGTAAGGAGTTGATTATGGATCCGATGGTTATAGGACTTATTTGTGCAGCAGTATTTGGGACAGTGATGATTGCATCGGCGTTTATCAGGCAATTATTATTAAGTCGAGATAAAAAATTAAATGATGAAGCACAAAGTCGGGCATTAGCGCAGGAGGCGAGTGAGTTAGAGAAAATCCGTATGCAAATGCAAAGTGAAAAACGTTTTAATGCACATTATCAAATGCTTGGTGATAATAAGGACGCGATTAAGTATATAGATAATCAAATCGAAGAACTTTTAAATAAAAAAACGCAACTTATAGAACGTTATGCTCAAGCAACCATTAAAGAGTCAGGGGTTATCATTTCCAGCGGAGAGGTTTCTCCTGAGCGTAAAGCAATTTGTGATAAATTAAGAGATGAAATTGATAAAAAAATTGCTTTCTATGACAATGAGCTGCAATTGCTGCAAAAGCGTAGGGCTATATTATGGGATACCCATACCGATTTTGAGCGCTATTTGTTAAATCAAGAAAAAATGAGTAATGTCAATCTTGATAATATTTACAAGCAACATTCGGCCTTATTGGAAAAAGTGTATTTGCGTCATATTGATGATACAGAGGTGGTTGCGGTTAAAGTTATTGATGCAGGGACTGTCTCGTTTAAAGACATGCTGATGGCACCTATACAATTTTTAATGCAAATTTTTGGTGCAGGTACGGCCTTACCTAGTATTGCCGTGGTGCAAACCCGAGTGGAACATAGCGCCAGACAAGAAGTAGAGCGTGCGGAAAATGAGATTAATACCCCTGAAGAGCGTTCTAATCTGCATCGTCAGGCACTTGAAGAACAAAGTGACCAAGGGACTGAGGTGAAAAATACTTCTGTTTCTTTTGCCGTATAGCAAGGGATATAAGTTAGGCTTTTAAGCCAAATGGTGACATTTTGCCCAATGTATAATACAATCCTGTTCTGAAAAATTCTCTATTTTTTCTTAAAATTTCGACGTGCCACGATTTATCCGCGGGACGTCGAAAAAATAAGAGGATTTCTCACAATCTCGTTGCATTTAAGGGATGCATAAAATTTTATAAATTGCTGTGGAGTATTACAACAATGAGGCAACATCGCTTAGGATTTATTTTAGGTATTATTTTAGCTGTTCCTGCATACAGCATGAATGTAAATGCACTGCTTCCAGATGAACAAAATACGGTACAGGTATTTCAACAAGCATCGCCCAAAGTGGTGTATGTTCATCGCTTGGCAACAGTGACCAATCATTATTCATTTAAAAAAATGCAAATCCCTGATGGTTCGGGTTCTGGAATTATTTGGGATGATAAAGGCCATATCGTTACTAATTATCATGTAATTAAAGACGCAGATAAGCTTGCTATTACTTTGGACAATATGACTGTACCGGCACGAGTAATTGGTGCTGAGCCACGTAAAGACATTGCAGTATTACAAATTAAATCTCCGAATGCTTTATCGAAATTAAAATCATTTAAACCATTTGAAATCGTACATCTTCCTGATTTAATTGTTGGCCAAAAGGCAATTGCAATCGGTAATCCTTATGGTCTAGATCACAGTTTATCTAAAGGCGTTATTTCTGCTTTAGGCAGACAAGTTCCAGGTATAGGCGGCGTGACGATTCGTAATATGATTCAAACGGATACACCAATTAATCCGGGTAACTCAGGAGGTCCTTTATTAAATAGTGCGGGACAATTAATTGGTATGAATACGATGATTTTTTCTCGCTCGGGAGCCTCTGCAGGAGTTGGTTTTGCCGTACCTGCTGATGATATTCAACGCATTGTGTCTCAAATTATCAAACATGGGCGTGTGGTCTTGTCGGGTATTGGTATTCACAGCGTTGCACCTAATGTTGCCCATCGTTTGGGGGTACATAAAGGTATATTGGTTGCTGAGGTACTTCCGCGTACGCCAGCTGCACAGGCTCATTTACAAGGAACTCACCGTGACTCCTGGGGACGGTTGGTCATGGGTGATGTGATTGTAGCGCTTAATGGCCATTCAGTTGAAAATTATGATGCGCTTTATAATTTATTGACGGAAATTAAGGTTGGTGAAAAAATTACCTTATCAGTACAGCGCGGTAATAAGCAGATGGATATAGCAATGAAAACTATTGATATCGCTGGAGCGTAATCGTTCCTTTTCCATCAAAAGTAAGTCATTTTAGTTACATGAAGGAGCTCTTGTATGTGGTACAATGATTAAAGTACTACATGTAGGCGCTCCTTTTATTACATTTGGGATGGCCTACTGATGGGCAATTACTTAAGGAGAATAGGGATGTTACTTAATAAAGAAGAATCATTATTATTATTGATTGACGTTCAAGAAAAACTTACCCCTGCTGTAATGAACAGCGAAGCCCTTATTTCTCAATGTGAATGGCTGTTAAAGTTAGCTCGCAAACTCTCAGTTCCAATTTTAGTTAGTGAACAATATCCCAAAGGCCTTGGCATGACTGAGGCATCACTTAAGCACTATTTCGATCCGCAAGACTGTATTGATAAGGTTCATTTTTCCTGCATGAGTGATGCAAATTATACACAGCGGCTAAAACAATTTCATAAAAAACAATTAATTTTAATTGGAATGGAAGCACATGTGTGTGTGTTACAAACTGCATTAGAGATGAAAGAACATGGTTTTGATGTTTTTGTGGTGGTTGATGCGGTAAGTAGCCGCGGAGCGCAAAATATAAAATATGGTCTGAAACGTATGCAGCAAGCAGGCGTTCATTTGATTACCTCTGAAATGGTATTTTTTGAATGGGTAAGAAAAGCTGGAACACCGGAGTTTAAAGAGTTAAGTAAAGAGTTTTTGTCTTAAGTTGTCATTTAATAAATGTTGTTTCGCCAGGCGTCCAATGGCGAATACATAAACTTCGAATAGCCTCTATAGGTAAGCTCAAGCAAGAAGTGTAGGCTGGTGCTGAGCATCGCGAAGCCCAGCATGGATGGGGCATTGGCCTTGGCGCTGGGCTTCGTTGTACTCAGCACCAGCCTACAAAATCCCTTAAAGTAAGTGCCATTAGCCTCTACAGGGATACGAGAGATGAACGGATCTTATACATTTATAATTACGGAGAAGTTATAGTGAATTTTACAAATCAAGTGGCATTAATTACTGGCGGCGCCTCAGGTATGGGGAAGGCTTGCGCCCAATATTTGCAGCAACGAGGAATGCGAGTAGCTATTTGGGATAAACAAGCCGACCCTCAAAGTGAAGCTGATCTATTTATTAATTGTGATGTAACCAGTGACACTTCCGTCGAAGAAGCCATGCAGCAAACAATTGCGAAACTTGGCGCGCCTAGAGTATGTATTAATTGCGCAGGAATTGCACCAGCTAAGCGTATTGTAGGTAAAGAAGGTGCAATGCCTTTGGCTGCATTTAAGCAAGTCATCGATGTAAATCTTATTGGTACATTTAATGTCATGCGCGTTGCCGCACATGCGATGTCAACATTGGAAGTGGAAGGCAAATCTCAGGAACGTGGAGTAATTATTAATACTGCATCGATTGCGGCATTTGAAGGACAGATAGGGCAGGCGGCCTACAGCGCTTCCAAGGGTGGAATAGTAGCCATGACTTTACCTGCCGCACGAGAGTTGGCTCAGTTTGCTATTCGTGTAAATACAATAGCTCCCGGATTGATTGGTACGCCCTTATTACTCAACATGCCTCAAGAGGTGCAGGAAAATCTGATTTCAACCATGACCTTTCCTAAGCGTTTTGGCCAACCTGAAGAGTTTGCTGCTTTAGTGGGCCATATTATTGAAAATGGGATGATGAATGGTGAGGTTATTCGCCTAGATGGGGCCTTGCGTATGCGGTAATTGTAGAGAGGACTTATCGTCATCCCTCAGCATTACGTTTGGGATGACGTTAAACTCAAAACTAAGCCTCTTCGTGATGGCGATTCGTATCGTTTGAAGAGGATAGGTTACCATGAGCATTATAAACCTTCACTGCATCAGGCTTATTCCCCGAAAGGGCATTGACAAGCTCTTGACGGACATAAAGGTTATTCGCAATCACTTGGCCATTTACAGCGTTTAATTCACGGCAACGAGTTAAGGCATGGGCTAGTTTGTTATTTAAGGTTTTTACTTGGTTTATTTCAGCCTCAGGGCATTCTTTAAGAAAAGCATTTAGGGCATCTGCTGCGTTAATTGCTTGATTCGATGAATTGATTAGCTCCATACGCTGCTTTGCGCTGTCTTCTAGCTTGTTGGACAAGTCCTGCTTTTTACTGGCACACTCTTCCATTTGAGCAAACTGGCGAGTTTCCAAAAATCCTTTTTCTTCGGCTAATAAATTATTAAGTGATTCAACCCAAGAAATTTCTTGTTCTAAATGCTTGCATAATGCTTTTACTTTGTCGTTATTCATGTAACTACCTTAAAAATTACGCCATTTCTGTATTATTTAACATTTTTGCTGCAATCTTGTCACTATTAATTTGGTAATTACCTATTTCTATTTCAGCTTTGAAATAGAGAACCCGAGCCTCGTTAACTTCAGGAACTGTATCTAATGATTTTTTAATTGCTTCAAGCTGTTTAGTGGTATTGCTGATGCTAACGCTGTCATCAAATGATGAAGAACCTTCAGCTAAAATTTTATTAATTTCCAGCTGTTTACTTTTCAAACGATTGTCTGACTCTATAGGTTTCACATGAGTAGCATCACTAATTTGATTAAACATAAACTTATCCTCACGTTGTTTGGTGTTTATTCCATACTGATGACCCATAGTTACCAGTCCTAAAAATTGCATCAGTAAACGCGTTATCGGCAGCTAAAGAAAATACTTTAGTAAATTTTCTTAATTTTATGATTTTTTTATTAAAAAATATATTCTTAGCTTAAAAAACTACGGTTACCCTTTTTTTTCCGGAAACTTGGGCTTCAACTATTTTTTTTGAGCTTAAATTTCGTACTTTAATGGTTTCCCCTAAGGAACCATCGGTAACGGCGATGCCATCCATACTAATGGTTAAATTATTATTGCCGGTTACAATAGAAACCTTTTCTCCTTTATTAACAACTTTGGGTAATTCAATGTTGGTTGGATTAAAAGGATGGTTAACTGCAATATTTTGTTTACAAACTTGACCAACTAAGTCGTCAATATCATTGAAATAGCCATGTTTTAATTTGTGAATATCCATTTCAGTTTGGTAAATATCATTCCCAGTAATCCGCTCCCCTTTCATTAGGCTGCGACTTGCTACAAAGACAGTTTTTAGAATGATGATGCGAATTGGTACATATAAAGACCAATGATTCTCAGGCTCCTGGCACTTAATTCCCATCGTGCTCGTTTCTAAAATAGGGGTATTATAAGGATTAAATACCACCAATTGATCATCCGCACAGGCTTTCAAACTTAAACGAGAATCAATTTTATCGGCGGAAACGTGAATACGTCCTTCTTTATGAGAGGCTAATTGTTTGAGCACGTACAGTTCAATTTTTTGAGTTAATAACTCAGGCGACTGAGTTGGCTCGGCAAAAGCTCCTGTGCTTGCAAAAAATAGTAAAATGCTTAGTATGCTCTTTTTCACAACAATATCCCTAATGTCCCTGTAATATTTTTTTGAATCATACAGCAAACAGAGTAGCAAATTAAGGAGTTTATAACATGCTCAAGTATTTTATTATTTTAGGTACTATTGCTGGTTTTTTTGCTTATCCCCAGGTGCATGCAGACAGTCATCGCCCTCAAGACTTTCTACAATCAGTGAGTGGCTCTAAAAATGAGGGCGAGCAGATTTATAATCATTTTTGCGTCAATTGTCATGCAACTAAACCTATTATTCCTGTTGGGGCACCCAGAGCGGGTGAGGAAGAGGATTGGAAATTACGTCTAAAACAAGGGATGAAAATTTTGTTCCAGCATACTGATGAAGGATTAAATGCAATGCCGCCTCGCGGAGGGTGCTTTGAATGTACGGACAAACAACTGGAGTTAGCTATCCAATTTATGCTTCCACAGCAAAAAGAAAAAACCAAATAAAATGAACATGATAATCACAAAATGATTAAAAAGTAAAAAAAATTTACAAAAAAGCCTAAACCTATTTTTGATTCTCCCGATAAATAAGAAAAAAGAGGGAGAAAAAAATGAAAAAAATGTTACTTATAGGACCAGTTTGCGCATTGGCTGCATCATGTTCTTCTATGGATGGGGGGGTACCTGTAGTCGATGATGCGGGTTATACCCATTACACAAAAAGCATGGCAAACGATCATCGTGGAGCTCATCACTTTCCTGAAAAACGAGTAGCAACCGGTAAAAAAGTTTTTATTTTTGACCCAAAAGCAACTGCATGGGCTGCCTATGATGCTGATGGAAACAGAGTAAATACAGGTAGCGCATCTGGTGGTAAAGATTTCTGTGAAGATGCAGGTAAACCATGTCGTACAGTGACTGGTACGTATCATGTTTATTCGAAAAAAGGTGAGGATTGTACCTCCAGTATTTATCCCCTTGAAACTCATGGCGGAGCCAGAATGCCTTATTGCATGCACTTCCATGGTGGTTATTCAATTCATGCGGCTTATGAAGTACCTAACTATAATGCAAGTCATGGATGCATACGCGTATTACCCAGTGCTGCAAAATGGCTGAACCAAGATTTTATTGATGTTGGTACTACTGTAATTGTAAAACCCTACTAAACTAATTAGAAGGTAGGTTGAACCTCAAGTTAAGTTGTACGAATAAATATAAATTCCTTCGCTAAGGAGTTTACCAGGAGTTGTAACATGCAGTATCTCCACTCTATGCCCTGCTAATGCGGGGCTTTTTTTATTCTCCTAAGAAGACTAGAATCACATAAATTTTTTAAAGCAGGTATAACTAAATGATTCTTTGTATTGATGTGGGCAATTCCCATATATATGGTGGTGTATTCGATGGAGATGAGATTAAAATTCGTTTCCGTCATACGTCACAAGTGAGCACTTCGGATGAGTTAGGGATTTTCTTAAAAAGTGTCTTACGGGAAAATGGTTGTTCTCCTGAGGCAATCAGTAAAATTGGTATTTGCTCGGTAGTTCCTCAAATTGATTATTCATTACGTGCCGCTTGTCTTAAGTATTTTTCTATCGATCCTTTTTTACTGCAAGCGGGCGTAAAGACGGGATTGAACATTAAATATCGAAATCCTGTGGAAGTTGGCGCCGATCGAATTGCTAATGCCATTGCAGCAACGCATAGCTATCCTAATCAAAATATTATTGTAATTGATTTTGGCACTGCAACCACATTTTGTGCTATTAATGCACAGAAGGCATATTTAGGGGGAGCCATTTTACCTGGAGTACGATTGTCTGTTGATGCCTTATCGAAAAACACCGCAAAATTGCCTGCCGTAGAAATTATCAAAATAGATAATGCGATTGGACGCTCTACTATAGAGAGTATTCAATCAGGGGTATATCATGGAGCGCTTGGCGCTTGCCGTGAATTAATTCAGCGTATGAACCAGGAGGCTTTTGGTGCAAGTAAAGCCCTGGTTTTAGCGACGGGTGGTTTTGCTTCTTTATTTGATAAGCAAGATTTATATGATCACCTGGTACCTGATCTGGTTCTTCAAGGTATTCGTTTAGCAGCCTTGATGAATTATTAAATACAGCGCAACTGTTTGAATTTTATTTCCAGACAGTTGCTGTTGATTATTCCCTCATAAATAGCCCAACAACAAGCTATAATCATGTATGATATGCATGAATAATTTTTATAGTTATATCAATTTCTTATATTTAAGAAAAAGTGAAAATCATAAAATATACTTTCCTTTTACGGGGATACATCATAAAATATGCTGTTTTTTTAAGCAGAACCTATGAGTGATGCAATGAGTTATTTTAATGATTGGATGTAAATACAGATACGTAGCAAAGTCCAAAAACAGTTAAAGGAATTATTATGCCTAAATTCAAAGCCCTTCCTGAAGATAAAAAAGGTAATGAACAGTTGCGGATGCACTGTGCATTGGTTTTCGCACAGATGAAAATGGCCTCTTTTTTTGATACTTATAATATAAAACCAGGAGATGAGGTCCCGCAGGATAAAATCATTAAACTACGGGGGCGAGTCGAAGATGCGAGTGATTTGGCTTATCAATGGACCGCCTTAATTGTTATGGCGCAACTGTCAGGCCGTAAAGGGTTTTCCGCCAAAAATATTGAGGTAATAAATACAGGCGATTTGCTGGGTGAACCAAAGAAAGGTGTATTTTTTGATCCTAAAAGTCAGCTCAAGAAAAAACTCTTCGGCTATGACTATTCCAGTTTCGATTCTAAATCATTGTACGCAACCTTATTTATGCCTTTTGTCGAACAAAGCGGCCTGACTTATAGTGAAGAGGACCGTTTCCAGACTTTTGGAGAACAAGTACCCAAGGAAGATGATCTGCGTTTTAAAGTTCAATGGCATATGTCCAATTATATGATGCATAATTTTTTTGCTATCGATGTAAAACGTAGGGCCATCCAGTACCTTGCCTCTAGTGATGAACTGACCCGCCAATTGCATCACATGGGATTTAAAAAACTAGCGCATATGATAGGCAACATTGATAAAGAGCAATTTATCGAGATGGACTTTAGCTCAATGAAATTGAACGAGTTTGGGTTAGGAGTGGGTTTGATTCTTAAGTTATCTAAGGGAATGAGGACTCTTATCTTAAATAGTAACCGTCTTAATAATTTAGATCCAAGCGGGGAGGAAAATCTTAAGGCGTTGCGTTATGTTTTAAGCTATATACCAGAAAGTGTAAAGTATTTGTCATTAAATAATAATGGACTTTCGAGCTTTAATAAAGAGGAGTTGATGGCAATTATGCAGGCTATACCATCAACGGTCAAAACGGTAACAATAGACTACAACAAACTGGATCCTACCTTAGTGACAGAACTTTTAAACAGTAGAGGCCAGGAAACGCCAACCTTAACAAAACCTACACAGCCAGTAAAAAAACAGGCGCCTAAAATAGGAAAACCTAAAGAAGAGAAGGCAAAAGAAGAAAAGCCAGTGAGG
The DNA here is from genome assembly GCF_001465875.1 of Legionella saoudiensis. Classification (GTDB taxonomy): domain Bacteria; phylum Pseudomonadota; class Gammaproteobacteria; order Legionellales; family Legionellaceae; genus Legionella; species Legionella saoudiensis. The sequence goes on from NZ_LN901324.1 coordinate 136,948, forward strand.
ATTAGTTCTGTTTCACAAACGCAATTTGCTTCGAAACAGAGCAAAACATCTTCTTCTGCGCCAAAAGATGAGGCAGCCACCTCATTTACCGCTAAAAGGAATTAATCCTCTGTATTCGCTTCCATGGCTTGGCCATGGGAGCATCCGCATTATTATATCCCCATAAACCATGCAGCATAAAATACCACGCTGAATAGCTTATTGTTCTATTGTATTGTTTTTATTCATCTTGTTTGTGCGCTCAAAAAAATTACAAATAATTTGCCATAAAAGTGGGTTTTTCGCTTGACGGGTGTAGAAATGTGTTTCTATAGTGTATAAAAGTGGAGTAAAATAATAAAAAAGTGGAGAATTGTGGAGGTGAAAATCTTCACATAAATAGAGAGAACCATGTTTCGGGGAATAAACGCCATCACCATAGACACTAAAGGACGCTTAGCGATACCTACGCGCTATCGTTCTGCCTTAGGTGCTGAGGAAAAAATTCCTTTGGTAGTGACCATTGATACCGAAGAAACCTGTTTGTTGCTCTACACCGCCGCGCAGTGGCAAATTATTGAAGATAACTTACAGAAGTTGCCTAGCTTTAATGCCGCTGCACGCAGAATTCAACGTTTGCTTATTGGGCATGCTACTGATGTTGAAGTAGATGCAAATGGCCGAGTGTTACTTCCTACGGTTTTAAGAAATTATGCAAAGTTGGAAAAAGATGTGGTGATGATTGGTCAAGGAAATAAATTTGAAGTTTGGAGTAAGGAACTTTGGGATATCCGACGCGAAGAGTGGTTGGCCGAGGAAAGTTCAGGTGATTCTGGATTACCCGAAGAAATGAAAACGTTTTCTTTGTAATGGAAACAAAAATGGCAATGCATCAATCAGTGCTACTCGACGAGTCAATAGAAGGCTTAGCTATTAACAGTAGCGGTATTTATTTTGATGGAACTTTTGGGCGCGGTGGCCATAGCCAGAAAATATTAAGCCACTTAGATGCCAAAGGTCGTCTGTATGCGATTGATAAAGATTTAGATGCGATTGCTCATGCAAAAGAACGTTTTGGCCAAGATCAACGCTTTCATATTTTTCATGGCTCTTTTGCTCAGATAGAAGCTTTTGCTACTGAGGCAGGAGTGCTAGGTAAAGTAGACGGTATTTTGCTGGATTTAGGAGTATCTTCACCGCAACTTGATAATCCGGAACGTGGGTTTAGTTTCATGCAGCAAGGTCCTTTGGATATGCGCATGGACCTCTCACAGCCCATGAGTGCTGCTGATTTTGTCAATAATGCTGAAGCAGACGAAATGGCAACAATTTTTCGGTTGTATGGAGAGGAGCGTTTTGCTGGCCGGATTGCGCGGGCAATTGTTACTGCGAGAAATAATGCGCCAATTACCACAACATTGCAGCTGGCAGAAATAGTGAAGGAAGCAAATCCCAAGTGGGAAAAGCATAAACATCCAGCAACCCGAGTGTTTCAGGCGATTCGCATTCATGTGAATCAAGAGTTAAATGATTTAAGTAGTTGTCTAGAGCAGTGTCTTAAGGTGTTGGCGCCAGGAGGACGATTAGCAGTAATCAGCTTCCATTCTCTCGAAGATCGCATTGTGAAGCAGTTTATGCGGAACAAGGAGCAAGGAGAAAGGCCACCTCCAGAAGTACCAATTCGTTATGAAGAGTTAAAGACAAATTTTAAGAGAATAGGTAAAGCAATAATGCCGCAGGAAAAAGAAGTAAAAGAAAACGTCAGAGCTAGAAGTGCCGTACTCAGGATAGGGGAGAAATTAGCATGAACGCTGCAGCGAAAGTGATTAATCAAGGTACTTTATTTAATGGTCAACTGGCAGATATGCAGATGTCAAAGTCATCGTATATGTTAATCATATTAGTAGTTGCCGTATTAATAAGTGCATTAGCCGTGGTTTACAGCACGAACTCATATCGTTCGACGTTTAGCCAGGTAGAACAACAAGAACAACAAACTCATTATTTGCAACTACAGTGGGGGCAGTTATTGCTTGAACAAGCAAGTCTTGCCACTCCAGCACGAGTAGAGGATTTAGCTAGTGATAAGCTAGGAATGGTTCTACCAACAACTAAAAATACTTTTTGGTTGCAAGGACAACCATAAGCGGATTAGGCTGGGTTGCTAAGTCCAGCCAGCAGGTTCCAATGGTGGGCTTTACAGCCCAGCCTACATTCTAGTTAAAGGTATATTAAGAAAATTGTTGTCGTTGCGAACGAGGTGAAGCAACCCAGAGTCCAAGCCCATGACAACAAACCATTAGGGTCTGGAAGTTTTCGTGTTAAGCGAGTACCATCACGACTTATTTTGTGACCGCTTAATACTAGAAAAAGTAGCATGGATTGAAAAACCAGCTAAAATTCATTTAAGCATCAGGATTGTCATGCTGTCTGTTCTGAATAAGGACATTATATGCAAATCATCAGGTCAAGATTAAACAATAATAATAATTTGAGTAGTTACCTATGAAAAGATCACGCCATCTGAACAGATTGGTTATTGTCTCTGCGTTTTTTATTTTATTAACGCTTATTTTGATTTGGCGCATGATTGATTTGACCGTTTTGCATCGACAGTTTTTGCAAGGACAGGGTAATGCGCGCAGCTTGCGTACCGTGGATATTCCTGCCTACCGCGGCATGATTACCGACCGCCATGGAGCGCCTTTAGCGATAAGTACTCCTGTCGAATCTGTTTGGGTTAATCCTAAAGAATTCTCTCCTGATGAAGAACAATTCATGTCTTTAGCAGAATATTTGCACCTGACTCCAAAACAGTTAAGCAGGAAAATAGTTGATGCGCAAAATGATAATCGCGAATTTGTTTATTTGCAGAGGCAATTACCGCCTGCCTTATCAAAGCAAATTGAAAAACTGAAAATCCCTGGAGTTAATTTTCAAAAAGAATTTAAACGTTATTATCCTGATTCAGATAGTATTTCCCAGTTATTAGGGTTTACCAACGTCGATGATCAAGGTTTAGAAGGCATTGAATTAGCCTATCAGGATTGGTTAAAAGGTGTTGTAGGAAAAAAGCGTGTTATTAAGGATCGACTGGGTCGTATTATTGAGGAGTTGAATGTCGTCAAAGAGCCACGTCCGGGTCGTGATATAGTCTTAAGTATCGATAGACGCCTACAGTACTTGGCCTACAGTGAGCTGGGTAAAACTGTAGAGGAGTTTGGTGCGAAATCAGGTTCGGTAGTAGTAGTGGATACTGAAAATGGAGAAATTTTAGCAATGGCAAATGTGCCTTCCTATAATCCCAATTCACGTGGCCGTTATGATAAGGATACTTATAGAAATAGGGCGGCAACAGATACGTTCGAGCCTGGTTCGGTCATGAAAACCTTTAGTATAGCCAGTGCTTTAGAAACGGGTTTATATAGCCCCTCGACTATTATTGATACGAATCCTAGCTGGATGTCGGTGCATGGTCATGTAGTACGTGACATCCATAACTATGGAGTGCTTGATGTAACTGGTGTTTTGCAACACTCAAGTAACGTTGGGGTGACTAAAATGGTTCTAGCCAGCCCACCAGAACAATTAATTGGTTTATTACAGCGTTGTGGTTTTGGGCAACGCACGGAAAGCACCTATCCTGGAGAAAGTGACGGAAATATTGTTAAAGTGAAAGACGCAAATCCATTCGTTTTAGCAACGCTAGGTTTTGGCTACGGGCTATCGGTAACTGCGTTGCAATTAGCGAAAGCACATATGATTTTCGCTAATGATGGTCGATTAATTCCAGTTACTTTAATTCACAATGATCCGCCAACTACCGGTGTACAAGTAATTAAAGCGGAAACGGCAAAACAAGTTTTAGCCATGATGGAAGCCGTACTTGGGAAAGATGGTACAGGTAAATCGGCTAGGGTGCCTGGATATCGAGTAGCCGGTAAAACAGGAACCGCGCGCGTGGCAGGTAAAGACGGTTATAAAGATCGCAGATATACGGCAAGCTTTATTGGCATCGCACCTGTTTCTAAACCCAAATTTGTCGTAGTGGTTATTATTCATGAGCCTTCCAAAAAAGGTTATTACGCTGCTGCTGTTGCTGCTCCATTATTTTCTAAAGTGATGATGGGCGCATTACGGTTGTTTAATATCCCTACCGATGAAGCTATAGGATAACGTTTAAACTAATGGGACTACCATGAAACTAAGCCAATTGTTAGCACCTTGGGTAACATATAAAATTGTAGATTGCACAATCACAGGTATTCAAAATGACAGCCGACAAGTTCAACCAGGTGATTTGTTTGTAGCTTACCCTGGTGCCTCTGCGGATGGGCGTTTATTTATTCATAAGGCAGTGGCAGCGGGTGCTGTAGCGGTACTTTTTGAACCTACTGATTTTCCAGATATGATAGCTCCTAATGTCCCCTGTATTGCTATTCCTGATTTGGCTACTAAATTAGCTTATATAGCTAAAGCTTTTTATGGGAATCCAGACGAGGCGCTAACGTTTACGGGAATTACTGGGACTAATGGTAAGACAACAATTGCTTATCAATTAGCTCAAGCCCATTCATTACTTGGCCAAGGTGCTGCTTATATTGGAACCATTGGACAGGGGGAAGTGCATCATCTTAAACCATTAGATAATACAACCCCTGACTCATTATTTTTGCAAAAGTTATTTGCTCAATATAAGAGCCAAGGCTTAAAACAAGTATGTATGGAAGTCTCATCTCATGCTTTGGCTCAACACCGAGTTGATGCGATTGAGTTTAATCAAGCTATTTTCACCAATTTAACTTTAGATCATTTGGATTACCACCATACGATGGAAAATTATGCCGCTGTAAAGGCAACTTTATTTGCGCGAGCATCCTTACAATGGGCAATTATTAATCAAGATGATGAGTACCAAAAGTTCATGACTGCAGCAATAAAGCCGCATGTGAGAAAACTAAGCTATGGTATGGGCCCGAACAGTGATGTCAAAGTACTTAATTGGCACATGGATATTAATGGAACCTTAATTGGGGTAGAGTCTCCATGGGGACAGCATCAGTTGCATATTAAAGCGTTAGGTGCTTTTAATATCTATAATAGTTTAGCTGTATTTAGCAGCTTATTAGCTACGGGTTATGCGCCTGAGCAAGTGGTACAAGTCATGTCCCAATTGAAGGCAGCTCCAGGACGATTGGAAATAGTAAGCAGTGCTCCTTATGTGCTTGTTGATTATGCTCATACTCCTGACGCTTTAAAGAATGCATTAGTAACTTTAGGGCAGATAAAAAAGGGTAAGCTGTGGGTGGTGTTTGGTTGTGGAGGAGATCGTGATAAAAGCAAGCGTCCGATTATGGGGGAAATAGCTAGTGATCATGCCGATGAAATTGTTATTACCAGTGATAATCCACGCACTGAAGATCCGCAAACAATTATTGCCGAGATTGCTATGGGAGTTTCTTCATCGGCTTCCGTGAAGCAATTAGAAAACCGGGAAGAGGCAATTGCTTATGCTCTTAAAAAAGCGCATGATGATGATATCATTTTAATTGCAGGTAAGGGGCATGAGTCTTACCAGCAAATTGGTACAGTAAAGCATGCATTTTCAGACCAGGAGGTTGTTCGCCGGTTACGAGAGAATGCCTAATTCTGCTGGGCTTACAACGTTGGCACCGAGCATCCAAGCAACGCGGTAGTTTGCATATCCAAACCCGCGTGCGCATAGAGCTGAAAGTCATGGCGTTTCTGATGATTTTTTCTCAACTGCAAAAAGGTTTCTTCCAGATTTTTAGCCTGTTTCAAACGCATTGTTTCTGCAAAGGGGTTATACACGGATAAAATCTGCTCTTGCCAAGTTTTATTGGGGTCTAAATGCCTTAGCTCACCTAGTGTAGGATGAGCAAATTTGGGCAAAGGCAATCCAGCAATTTGATGCAATACTTCACTAACCATAGTGACCGCTCTATATTTAGCCTCAAGGCTATGACCAGCAATATGCGGAGTGCATAAAGTGGCTTTTTCAATAATGTCTTGATTAACATTGGGCTCATCAAGATAAACATCAGTGCAATAAATAAACTTATCGCCCAAATTAAGTAAGGCTGGTTCATCAACAATGCCTCCACGGGCTGCATTAATAATGACGCAGCCAGATTTTAAATGCCTTAGGAATTGTTGATCAATTAAATTGCGACTTGGATGGGGTTGAGCATCATGTAATTCAGCATGGATGCATAAAAGATCTACATGATGCAATTCTTTAAGTTGAGTATTTAACCCTTTTAATGGATCATAAACAGTCGTAGCAAAACCAGCTGCTTCTAACCTTGCTTGAACTCTGGTGCCTACTTCGCCAAAACCAATAATCCCGGCATGGTTTCCTTGAATAAGTTGCTGTTGTTGCAAATAGGCTAGACAAGATACAACATAATCGGCAACAGCACGAGCATTGCAGCCTTTAGCATCAATAACCTGAATATGCTGGGAGGCTAACCACTGCTTATCTAAATGATCGCTGCCACTGCTGGCTGTGGCGACATAACGTAATTGATGTTTTTTTAATAAATCGCAATTTACTTTTAAATTAGCTCGGCACAAAAGAACATCTTGCTCTGCAAGCAAAGATGTAATTTCATCAGCCTGGGTATAGAGAGTCAGGCAAAAGGGCTTAGGGAAAGCTTGTTCTAGCCCTGGTAGTGAGGCGTCAGCTAAAACCTTCATAATTTAAAAATTGTACTTAATACAAAAAAACCGATGTTAATAAGAGGGGCCATAATGTAATTCAAAAGACCGGTAACCATTAAAAGGAGCAAAATATAAAATCCATAGGGTTCTATTTGCGCATAGGCCATTGCTTGTCTGGGAGGTAAAAGGCTGCTTACCACTCGACTTCCATCAAGCGGGGGTAAAGGTAATAGGTTTAATGCAGCCAATACGATATTAATAACCATTCCCGCACGAGCACTCATTAACAAAAAGAGCGCTGGCATAGAGGTTTCTGGACTAAGAAAGGTAGCAATTTTAAAAGCAGCCGCCCATAAGAAAGCCATAAAAATATTAGCAAATGGTCCTGCCAGAGTGACAAGAATCATGTCGCGCCGTGGGTGTTTAAACCGACTCCAATTAATCGGCACAGGTTTTGCATAACCAATTACGAATTGAAAACTAGTTAATACACCAACCAGGATTGGTATGAGTATGGTTCCAATCAGGTCTATATGACGAATCGGGTTTAAACTTAAACGCCCAAACATTTTCGCGGTAGTATCACCACAAAGATTAGCGACATAGGCATGAGCAGCTTCATGTAAGGTGATTGCAAGTAAGACGGGAAGGGCCCAAATACATACTTGCTGGATTAGGGTAAATTCTGGCATTAAAAACTATGTGCTAGTTAGTGTATGATGATTTTAACCAATTGTGTTGTAATAACAAGTAAAATAAGAAATACCGATACGTCATCCTACGCAGTTTCATTAATGGAAACTGCGTGGAATTCTTGAATTAGGTTTATTTAACAGTACCTCATGAAGCATTAAGCTCTTGATTGTTTCTGACCGCATTTGCTAATGGATTTAAATCGTCTTATCGTTGCATTTATAACCAGTACTTAATTACATAAAAAGATCAAAAAATAAAGGACAGATAGAATTATTGCGCTTATTATACCGCAGTTAGGAGAACCGGGCTGGTGTGAGTATTTAATAACATTCATGTGGCAGGGTTATGTGCTTTATTATTTTTAGAGCATGACGAACGACAGTAGTGACGATGATTCCTTAGTATTTGAGTGAACCCGCCATGAAGCGTTTGCATGCAGAAAATGATGATAGCTGGTTTTAAGTATGTTGGCTCAAGGACTGATGTTATAACAGGAATTTAGCTTTAAGTAAGAGGAATTTGATTGATGACACAATTTGAAAAAACATTTGAGTTTATGAAAAAACCATGGGTAATTGCCCTTTATGCAATTTTGGTCGTATTGTCCTATATTTTTGTTGATAAGGCATTGGCTACTTATTTCCATCAATTGGATTTAAGAACGAATATACAAGCCTTAAGTATTTTAACCGCCTTTGGACAATGGATTGCCTACATTGTTTTATTTTTTGCAGCAGGGATATATTTTCGTTATGTGCGTGCCAATCCGGTATCTGAAGCAAGAGCATGGTATTTATTAGGATGTGTTTTTATTGCCAACTTAGTCTGTTTTGTTTTTAAAGTTGCCTTAAGCCGCGCTCGCCCTGATTTATTATTTAGCAGTAATGAGTTTGGTTTTTATTGGTTTAAAATGGGTAAGTACTATTGGTCTTTTCCTTCGGGACATACCACAACGGTAGTTAGTTTGGCTGTAGGCCTTGGTGTTTTGTTCCCCCGTTATTTTTATGCAGTACTTGGGGCAGCACTCTTAGTCGCAGCATCTAGAGTGTTATTGTATTATCATTATCTGAGTGATGTGATGACAGGTTTTTATTTAACGGTATTAGTAGTTGGCTTTTATACTCATTATCTAAAACAAAAAAATTGGTTTGAGGAAAAAGGCTGCATTGATTCAAAGCCTTTAATTTTAAGCGGACAACAATCTTAGGGACTGTTAATTATTTAACTAGTTTGACTGGTAGTAAGCAGGAGATCTTTTGCTGTGTTCAAAATGGCATGCAGTGGTCTATTACTTCGAGCAAAATAAAAACAGCATCTAATTGATTTCGCCTAAGAAGCGTTAGCAGTGCTTCTTAGGTTTTTCAAGGAGTGATTATGAATATAGAAGCTGATTTAAAATCTTTAGTTGAGGTTTATGCTAAATACGATCAGGAAAAGGGAATTTATATAAATAAACCGGAAAAGTCCGCATCTTTAGATAAGCTCATTGCCGAACAAAGTTCTAATGAAATCCATATTAGCCCTGTGGATGGGGAACAACCTACATATCCTTCTCTTAGCATAGAGCAGGAATCCCAAACTCCGAATAATAATTTAACTGAAGAGCAACTTTTTGATTTAGAACGGTCTTTTAATTTACTGCTTAATCAATGGTTATTGCATAAGGGTGCAGAAGAGAAGCAAATTGGAACGATGTATGATAAATTATCCAGTTTTTTTGAGCACTCGCCTACTCAATTACCTGAGCTGGTATGGCTTGAGCACCAATTATCTAAAGGTTTGAATGATGGTTTATGTAAACGAACTTTTGAAAATTGCTATCAACGCTTAGTGAACCCTGAAAATTTTGTAGAGCTGACATTTGGCGAGATAACAAACAAGAATGATCTTAAGAAATGGTTAGAAATTTTATCGTCAAAGGCGAGAACTTATAATGAACGAAGCTTATATAATAGCCTGTTAGGATTATTAAATGAGTCTATAGGCTATTATGATGAAATAGGAAAAATCAAGCCTACTGCAATTAAGGCTTTATTATCGTTTATCCCCATACTTTTAGTAAGCATAGGTACTATTGCTTTTGCAGAAGAAATTCTTGCTGTTTATGCCGTATATTTTATTGTGCTTAAAGGGGGAGAGTATATTGGTAAAACTAATATTTCTGAGCTGCAATCCTTCGGTGGCACAGTGCAACAAGTGACCTCAGTTACCGCAGCCACTACTACCGCATTACTCGTTCGTTTAATGGAGTTGATTTTTTGGAGCTCCCGCCAATGTTACATGGCGACACTGCAAGTAGGGTCTACTGTATTAGAGCCGCTGTTTTCTGGAACCGAGGATGCAGCCGAAAATATAGAAGAAGCATTACTTAAGGCGAATGAAAATAAAGAGGGTGGATTACTTTTCAAAAACTATCAATTAAAGCTAATTGTAGCGCCTATAGAAGTTCGTTGTTCTGCGTTAAAAGAGCAATGGTTTTTACAGCGTCGTACGGGCGGTGAAAAAGATCGAGTACTTACTCGATTTTTAACTAAAATGCGAGAATTGGATCAAAATCACGATCCTATTGAAACAAAACTGGAAGCGGCACAGCGATTAATTACTAAGTTAAAAGAAAATAAAACCGTGTATGAAACAGGGCGTTATACCGGGCCTGCAATTAACAAAGCAGAACGTTTTCTCCAGTTTTTTATTAAAAACCCCTTGGCTCTGATGGATAGTGAGACAAAGCAAACAGAAAATGCAAGTAATTCATCGATGTAGGGAGCTCTTTTAGTCTGCATTAGCGCAGTGTAATACGGGAATAAAGCTTATCATGCATCGGGCTCGTATTACGCTTTACTAATACGGCTACCACTTTGTTTTTATGCATTAATCGATAACTTAATCGCAATGCCCCCTTGAATTAGCCCCTAAAACTCTGGCAAGATGCTTTGGTTTTGATTTTCCAGTGAGGACTTATGAAAATTCTCGTTGCAGTGAAGCGCGTAATAGATCCCTATGTCAAAATTAGGGTTAAATCGGATAATACCGGAGTTGAAACACAAAATATCAAAATGGCAATGAATCCTTTTGATGAAATTGCTGTCGAAGAGGCATTACGTTTACGTGAAAAAAATTGGGCTACTGAAGTCGTCATTGTGAGTATTGGTACGGACAGTTCACAAGAGATTTTACGTCATGGTTTAGCACTGGGTGCTGATCGCGCTATTTTAGTACGTACATCAGATTCATTAGAAAGCTTAAATATCGCTAAAATATTAAAAAAGGTAGTTGAGGATGAAAAACCCTCTTTAGTCTTAATGGGCAAGCAAGCCATTGATGGTGATAATAACCAAACCCCCCAAATGTTATCCGCTTTATTAAATTGGCCACAAGCAACTTATGCCTCTAAACTGGAAGCAAGCTCCGAACATCTTGAAGTCACCCGAGAGATAGATGGTGGATTAGAAACCATTAACGTTCAATTGCCAGCCATAGTAAGTACTGATTTGCGCTTGAACGAACCGCGATATGCTAGTTTACCCAACATAATGAAAGCAAAGCGTAAGCCTTTAGATGTTATTGAATTAGATAGTATGGGCTTAGCACTGAAAAAACATATTGAAGTGATTCAAGTTACCGCACCTGCGGCACGTAGCGCAGGCAAAAGGGTAGGCTCAGTAGATGAGCTCATTAATGAATTACAAAATCAAGCCAAAGTGCTTTGATAAGGAGATAGGATGAGCACTTTAATACTTGTTGAACATGATAATCAAACCATGCACCCAGCCACTCGGAATGTCTTGTCTGCCGCTCAGCAGCTGGGTGGAGAAATCCACATGCTGGTTGCAGGTTACCAATGCAATGCAGTCGCAGAGCAAGTAGCTACTCTTTCTGGTGTACATAAGGTTTTGTATGCAGATAAGCCCAGTTATGAGCATCCGCTGGCAGAACAAATGAGTGATTTGGTGTTATCGTTGGCTAATTCATTTAAAGCCATATTAATCCCATCCAGCACATTTGGTAAAAATATTGCGCCACGTGTTGCTGCTCAGCTTGATGTAGCTCAAGTTTCGGATGTGAGTAAAATTCTTGATAATGATACTTTTGAGCATCCTATTTATGCGGGTAATGCTATAGAAAAAGTACGGGTTTTGGATGCGATAAAGGTGTTAACAATAAGAACAACTGCATTTGATGCAGTGAATGCTGCCCAAGCTGCCTGCACTATTGAAACCCTAGATAAAGAATGCATCGCTCAAAGCAGTCAATTTGTGAAGCATGAGTTAAGTAAATCTGAGCGTCCGGATTTAGGCACGGCTAAAATTGTGGTTTCTGGAGGTAGAGGATTACAAAGCGCTGAAAAATTTAAACTCATTGAAGAGTTAGCAGATGCTTTAGGTGCGGCAGTTGGTGCTTCACGGGCAGCAGTAGATGCTGGATTCGTCCCCAATGATTATCAGGTCGGGCAAACTGGAAAGGTAGTCGCCCCTATGCTTTATATTGCTGTGGGTATTTCAGGAGCCGTACAGCACTTAGCAGGAATGAAGGACTCTAAAGTAATTGTTGCCATTAATAAAGATGAAGACGCTCCAATTTTCCAAATTGCAGATTACGGATTAGTTGGCGATTTATTTGAATTAGTACCACAATTAATTGCGCATTTAAAAAATAAATAAAGCTTAGACCCTGTTGTCACTTTACAATCTGTACATAGGGCCTATAAAACACAGTAAAGGGAGTAATTATGTTAGTAGGTGTTCCAAGAGAGATTAAGCCACAAGAGAATCGTGTAGGTCTTATCCCTTCAAGTGTTAGGGAAATCATTAGAGTTGGTAGCGCTGTTATTGTTGAAAAAGGTGCTGGCTTGGGGATTGGTATTTCTGACGATGATTACAGCCATGCTGGCGCGGAAGTAGTGGACAGTGCCGATGAAGTATTTGCCAAGGCAGATTTAATCGTAAAGGTTAAAGAGCCACAGCCTATTGAATGCAAGCGTCTGCGAGAAGGACAAACTTTATTCACTTATTTACATTTAGCCCCAGACCCACATCAAGCGCGTATGTTAAAAGAATCTGGTGTAACGGCAATCGCTTATGAAACGGTAACCCAAGATGATGGTGGTTTGCCCCTGCTGACTCCAATGTCCCAAGTTGCCGGTCGTATGTCCATACAAGCGGGTGCTCATTGTTTAGAAATGGCTCAAGGCGGAAGTGGGGTGTTGTTAGGAGGCGTTCCTGGTGTAGCCGCAGCCAATGTTGTAGTTATTGGGGGCGGAGTCGTGGGTACGAATGCCGTGCGTATGGCTATGGGTATGGAGGCACGAGTAACGGTATTAGACCGCTCCTTGCAGCGTTTAAATGAGCTAGACTTCCAATTCGGTTCCAAAATTAATACCGTTTATTCTACCGCTGATGCGATAGAAAACTATGTATCTCGAGCTGATTTAGTGATTGGTGCAGTATTAGTTCCAGGTGCGGCAGCGCCTAAACTAGTAACTCGCGCTATGTTAAAATCTATGCGTCCTGGTTCTGTATTAGTCGATGTGGCAATTGACCAAGGGGGCTGTTTTGAAACAAGTCGTCCTACAACTCATCAAGAACCAACTTATGTTGTGGACCAAGTAGTGCACTATTGTGTTGCAAATATGCCGGGTGCGGTACCAAGAACGTCTACCTTTGCGTTGAATAATGCAACCTTACCTTTTGTGTTGAGCATTATTACTAAAGGTACGAAGCTGGCTTTATTAAATGATCATCATTTATTAAACGGTTTGAACGTTCATCAAGGTAAAATTACATTTGAAGCGGTTGCTCGTGATTTAGGTTATGAATACACACCTGCTGCTATTGCTTTAGCGGGTCGTTAGAAACCTCCCTAAACCTGGTTGCTTGCAACCAGGTTTCTATATTTTGCTAACTACTTTGCTTCACTCTGGTGCTTTCAGCGAGTGTCCTTTAGAAAAATTGTTCCAATCATATAATTACAAATGGTTTTAGAACTTATTTTTAAAAAAGATACTTTCTTTTGATTAAGGATAATTATGAAAAAATTTGTTTTAATATTTTTGATGGCTCTAAGTTTCCATCTTGCCGCAGCAAATCAATTCCCAGCAAAAGATAAGCTGATTGTTACTCGATGTATGTATCAGAAGCTAGGCCATTTAGCATCCTTAATTACAAAGACAGAGCAATACACGTTAATTGCAGTTGAAATGAATGAACAAGTGATGCGAGTGCTACATGATAATCGGCATGTATGTGGTGGCTTTTTAAATATTGAACCCTATCAAAAAGCAATACTGAAACAACAGCTTACTGAGCATCAACTACTAATTAATTTAACAAAATCCCCGACCGCTTTGGGAAATGATGAATATCATATAAGGCATGATGCTCAAGTAATGCCGCTATTGAAACAAATCGACAGAAGTATTATTTGGGGCAACATGCAGCATCTTACAAATTATATTAATCGTGCAGCAAATTCTAAAACAGGGGTTTTGGCTGCGCAATGGTTTAAAGACCAAATTGACTCTATGGCAAAAGAGTATCATCGTAAGGATGTTCAAAGTTATTTTGTCGCAACGGGCAAAAGGTATAAACAACCTTCAGTAGTCACGGTTATTGGCAAAGAAAAACCAGGGGGTGCACTGGTTATTGGCGCACATATAGACACGCTAAAAGGCAATATGCCAGGTGCAGATGATGATGCCAGTGGAATAGCGGCGATTTTAGAAGTATCCAGAATGCTTTTATCGTCCGAGCTTGATTTTGAGCATCCCATTTATGTTATTGCTTATGCAGCCGAAGAGCAGGGCTTGGTTGGTTCCGGTTTTGTTGTCCAATCTTTTCTAGATAAGAAAACATCGGTAAAAGCCGTATTACAATTTGATCAGGCAGGGTTTCGAGCAAATCCCAAAGATAAAACGATTTGGTTACTGGATGATTACGTAGATTCGAAGTTAACTAAATTTCTGGCTAATCTAATAACTCATTATGTGAATATTCCTGTTTCTTTCACTCATTGTGGCTATGCATGTAGTGATCATGCAAACTGGCATTTAAATGGGTTTCCTGCATGCTATCCATCTGCGACCACTTTAGATGATGATAACGACAATGTGCACACGCCTAATGATCGATTAGAGACTATCAGTTTGGAGCATTTAGAAAATTTTGCCAAATTAGGTTTGGCTTTTGTTGTTGAATTAGGTTTGAAGTAAAATTAAAGAAGTAAGGTAAAAAAAGTTACCGTCATTGCGGACAAATAAAGCAACTCAGGTTTTAGTACCTCACAGCCTGGGTTGTTTGGCCACATGTTCCTCGCAATGAGAGTATAACGCGAGGGATTATGTCAGAAATACAACCAAAACGACTTATTGAGGTGCTTCCCTATAATCGTCGTTGGCCAGAACTATTTGCCGAAGAAGCCCAAGTAATCCAAAAGGCCTTAGGGCCTAATTGCATCCAGATTCATCACATAGGCTCAACTTCAGTGCCAGGTTTAGCGGCTAAGCCTATTATCGATATGATTCCGGTGGTTGCGGATATTACACAAGTTGATGCCAGAAATCCTTTTATGGTTGCATTAGGGTATGAGGTAAAAGGTGAGTCTGGGATGCTTTTTCGGCGTTTTTTCCAAAAAGGAACTCCCCAACCTGCATTTAATATTCATGTCTTTGAGCAAGGAAATTCTGAAATTGAGCGGCATTTGAAGTTCCGCGATTGGATGCGGGCACATCCTAAAGACAAAGATGCTTATGCTCAATTAAAACAAGAGCTGGCTCAATTGCATCCTGATGACATTAGCGCCTATTGTTTTGGTAAAGATGATTTTGTGGCCAGCATTGATAAGCGAACGGGTTTTTCAGGCTTGAGGGTAGTAAAGGCATTAACTCCAAGAGAATGGAAAACGGTACGCCATTTGCGCCAATTTTATTTTTTCGACCAGGTAGGTCTTACTGATCCCTATACTTGGACATTTGAGCATGATGCGCATCTGCATTTTGTTTTATACCAAGGCACAGATATCATGGGCTATGCTCACCTACAGCTTTGGCCTGATGCCAGGGCTGCCTTGCGAATTATTGTAATTGATGAAATTCAAAGGGAGCATTACTATGACCAACAATTTCTGCTTTTATGTGAGCGTTGGCTTAAAGAACAAGGATATAGAAGCCTTCATGTAGAATCCTCACCAAAAGCATTAGAGTTTTATGAAAAAAATGGATACATTAAAATGGCATTTAATGATCCTGAGGGTTATGAAGATGACCCTCAGGTTGTGGCTTTAGGGAAGATACTTGAGTCAACATAAGAAGAACATGTAGCTTTAAAAGACGTTATTTTGAGGAATTTACCACGAAGGATCTCTTGCATGGGGTAGAAATTAATACGCGCTTCATTCAGGAGGTCTCTCGAGGCGCTCGGGATGACGTACCTCTCTATGCTATAAGGATAATTAATAATGAGAAAAAAAGGATTTTTGCTTTTTCTATTTACGTATAGCATTTTATATAGCATTCATCTGAACGCTACAACCATACATGTAAATAATCGCTTTATTTCCTATATAGAAGCAGGTCAAGGAAAGCCCTTAGTTTTAATTCATGCATTTCCCGCCGATAAACGTTTATGGGCGCCTCAACAAGAAGGACTAAAGCAGCAATTTCGGGTAATTAGTTTAGATTTATGGGGCTTTGGTGAGTCTGCTGCGGTTGACGGTAATGCAGTAACCATGACCGACTATGCGTTGGAGGTTAAAGAATTGCTGGATTATTTACACATTGAGAAAGCAATTATTGGCGGCGAATCGATGGGAGGTTATATCGCCCTCGCTTTTTTAGAACTTTATCCTCATCGTGTAGAAGGGGTAATCTTATCGAATACACAGGCGGTTGCCGATAGTGATGAAGCAAAAATCAACCGTGAAAAAAATGCAATCGACGTATTGGAAAATGGCACTGAAAAATTGGTAAATGGCTTCATGGAAAAAGCCCTAGCTCCTAGCGCCTCAGAACAAACTAGAGAGGTGCTTGCCCATATTTTAACGAGGCAAAAACCTACAGCCCTTGCTTCCGCTTTACGTGGTATGGCATTACGCAGCCCAATGCTCGATTTATTAGCAAATACTATGCTACCTATTTTAATTATCACTAGTGATCAAGATAAAATTATTTCGCCATTACAAAGTGAGCAGATGCAGCACTTAGCCTGTAATAGCAAATTGGTTATTTTAGAAAATGCAGGGCATTTATCTAATTTAGAACAGCCTGAGGAGTGGAATAGGGCGGTTAAGGAGTGGTTTTTTATTGATGGGGCTGGTCCAAGTAATTTCTAGCCGCAAAATTTATGAAAAAGTAGGGTTTTAAGGTTTCTTAATTCTGCTTAGAACAGTGCTTGCAGTGATAAAATATTTTCTGTTCGCCCAAATATCCCACTCTCCAATGATGTAAATTCTATCTGTGGCACGAGTAAGTGCTACATTAAGTAGATTAGGCTTACTGCTAGCCCAGTTAATGGCTCCTTGTTGTGTTTTATCTGCTCCTAATACAAAAATAACTTTCTCATTCTCCTTACCTTGGAACGTGTGTACTGTGCCAATATGTGCATGTAACCATTTTGATAAGGCAAAACGCGTTGGAGGAGGAATATTAGGGTCTATTTGGGACACCCAATTATCTTGTTTTTGTACTAACTCTTGAAGGTATTTTTTGATGCGTTTAAATGGAGTAATAACAAATAGGCGAGGTAGTCCTCGTTCATGATTATAAAACGCAATAAATAATCGTAAAAAGCAATCTCCATGCTCAGGAACATATTGTTTATCTATAGCTTTTCCAGCAACATCAAACCAAGCACTTGGGGGTAATTGAGGGATGCTGCTTTCTAATGGCTCCCTTGCATTAATCATTTTATTTTCATAAGCAATATCATTAGCTACGGAAAACATGGGATCAAGACAACGCCGATGTACCAATAGGGGCAGGCCAATCCATTCTTGTTGATGGCTTTGTTGTACCACGCTCCCATAAGCACTCGCTAAGTCAGCCAAACGTTGAATTGAGGTTATATTAGGAAGCCAATAAGGATTTGGACTTTTAAAATGATATTTGGCTACACCCTCTATTAAATGAGGCGGTAAGGTCATAATTGGTTCAATTTGCCGTGGATCGCCTACTACAATCGCTTTTTTACAGCGCAACATTGCACCTACAGCGGCTTGAGGAATTGCTTGGCCTGCCTCATCAATTAATAGCCAACCCAATGATTCAGCTTCAAGATTTTTGAATTGTCGGCCGATTGAGGCAAATGACGAGGATACAACTGGAATAACCATGAATAAGGATTGCCAAATAAATAATTCATCGGATGAAGCTACTGGATGTTTGCCATTTAGCACCGCTTTGAGGGCATACAAATTACCACCAAAATATTTTTTTTGGAGCGCTTCGGCAATCCAGGCTTGATGAAGCTGTAACGCCTGCACAAAAAGCTCGCTCCTTAAGGTGTTATAGTGGCTTGAATGCCAATATCCAAGCTGGTGATCTTGTGTCGTTATGCTATTGCCAGGCAGATTGGCCTCAGGGAAAATTACTTGAAATTGCTTATATGCTTCTTGTTCATCTTGGGCTTGTTTTTCAAGATATTTTAAATGTTCTTGTGCTTTTTTTAGCTCGTCTTTTTTGGCATTTATAGCCTTACTTAAATTGGCCACTTGCTCTTGATGCGTTAGAAGTTTTTGGCTTAATTCTAACCTTCGAGATTGTAGGCTTTCAATTACTGTGTTGAACTGTTTGACTAGATTTCTCTTAAATAGTTTCTTCCATATGCCTGGCTTAAATATCAGTTGCTGGTCAATTTCACGATAAAGTAGATGTTGATGGTGTTCGATTTCTGTTAATGCACTTGAAGCTTGGGCATGCTCTTCGTGCATGCTATACAAATCCTTTTGCAATAAAACTACCGCCTCCCTTTGCTTTATTAAGAGATTCGGATATTCTTCATGAGTTATTTTCTCATGTAAATTAGCGAAGGATTGCAAGTTGCTTCGATAGAGCTCAACTGCTATTAAAGCTTGTTGGAAGTTTTTCTTCGCTTGTTGAAACGAAATGCCTTTATATTGATCGCGCCATTCCCAGATATTTAAATATTCTCCTTGTCTAACACGCTCAGAGGCCTGGGCTTTGCTTTCTGGTGAAGAAAAAAATCGCTCGATAAAAGTTTGCCTATTAGCGGCATTACCTAGAGCGACGGCAATTAATCCCCAAGGTTTTTGTTTCTCATTTATAGGTTGAATACGCTGTTTAAATACTTTTGTCGCCAATTTCGCAGCTTCAGGCTTTAGGTAATTGCATGTGGTTTTATATTCATCGGCCAAATTTTTTTTTAAGGGCAACTCTAAGGTGATGTTTTCAACTGCTGCATTATTTGAGGAGGCTACCAGCATCTCAAATCCAGTTAGTTCTGGCTGAAGTAATCCTACGCTTGTTTCATGATCACCTAAAACTATTTTTTTCCAACCTGAAAAACAGGAATAAACTGAATCAAAAGTCGCTAATTTTTTTGCACGATTAACAATATTCTCCGCAATAATATCCTTTAATAAGGTGGTTTTCCCTGTGCCAGGTGGGCCGTTGGTTGCGTAGATGCTTTGAGGAATATTCGGTATAATGCATTGGTTAATAAAAAGTTGCTGCATCAAACTCATGCCATGTTTAGGAGGTGCTGGCCATCGACCAAGATTATTTTGTTGAGGAGCCAGCTGCTTTAGTACCATTGAATGGTTCAATGGGGCTAACACATCCTTTTTGTCTGCACATCCATTTACGTAAGCCTCAAGTATATTGTGGGTGTTATAAGCTAGATAATTAATCGACTTTTCTAGATCACGAATAAAGAAACTATTCAAAATATTTAATGGCTCATTTTCATCTATGTGTTCATCTTCTTCTCCCGGTATATCCTCCACACTCAATGATTGAGAGGGAAGTGCTTTAATGGCTGCAGAGATTTCTTGTGGCTCTTTTACAGGAATGAACTTTATCTTAATTACAAAAGGATAATCTGGTGAAAAACGTGCCCATTGGGTAAGTATTTTTAATAAATTCAATAAGGTATGCGCATCTAATTGGTTTAGTTCTGTTTTTTCTTCGAGAAGATTAATAGCGCTTTTAAGCAGCTCCATGTCTTTTGCAAAATTTACCTCTGATAACTTCTCAAAATCATTAGATTGGACCATGCCCATGGCCCAAGGCAGGGTGGATACGGATAGGCTTTGCCACCGCGGTGTTCCCGTTTTATCTACAAACAAGCGAGCAAAACAGGTTAATCCTTCATCATCTAATGTTTCTTCTAACTCAATATTATGTTGCTTTTGAAATTCGATGGGGAAAAAGCGGGTGCTTAATCGAGTTAATTCTTTTTTATCGAAGGGTAATAGAAATACTTGGTAATGAAATAATAATTCCTTTTCTCCCCCCAACCAAGGTAATAAGGCATTAGCGTTTTCTGTGAATAGACTTTGAAAGGCGATATCCCTAACCTCTCCTTTTTGAGAAACTGCGTTATCCAAATCAAAAGGAGTGAAAAATTCTATTTGATGCCAAAAGCGTAGTACATCAAGACATGTTTTGCGCTCAGTAGATAGGCCGTTTTCCAAAGTCCATAATCATGTAAAAATAATTTTGAAAAGCAAAAAACTCCAAGTTTAACACATATTATCAGATTACCCTCGATAAATGCGAAAATTAGCTATATCCTATTTTACGGTTTTCTGAATTTTTAATACTTAGATATTGTTTTAATAACGCAAACTGGAATAAAAATTCTTAATTATGAGAGATCCCTTTAATTATGACTAAACGCCACCAAAAGCAAGTTTATAAGGCTTATGAACACATTGTTGACTGGTTCGATAAGGCTCGTACTAAAACACTGATGGAGTCTGAGTATCTTCATTTAATTGTTAACTCCATTCCCGACGGTGCTTCAGTTTTAGACTTAGGTTGTGGCACTGGAGAGCCTCTTGCGCAATTCTTTATCGAAAGGGGCTTTAAGGTTATAGGTGTGGATGGCAGCGAAAAGATGATTGAATTGTGTAGAAAGAGATTTCCTAATGAGGAATGGCTCGTGGCTGACATGCGTGAGCTCAATCTAAAAAGAAAGTTTGATGTGATTCTTGCTTGGCATAGTTTTTTTCATCTTGATCAGGCGAGTCAAAGAGCGATGTTTCCATTATTTGCTGCTCACCTTAAGCCCAATGGCATACTTGCATTCACTTCAGGAGTTGAAGAGGGAGAGGTATGGTCTAATAACGGTGGCCAGGATCTTTATCATGCTTCTTTATCAACAGGCGAATATGAGCGTCTTTTAAAAGCCGCAGCATTTAAGATATTAACTCATAAAATAAACGACCCCCATTGCGGTGATGCCACAGTGTGGGTTGCTCAGAAAGTAGTTCATGGGTAATGAATAATATCGTGAAATCGAGCAATGTGTGCTGTGATATTGCGATATCCATGAGGTTGGCTTGCTTCAAAGCGCAGACCTTCACCTTCATGTAAGGTTTGCCATGCATTATTAATCAGGATGTCCATAACACCCTCTAAAACAATGACATGCTCAACCACCCCGTGTTTGTGAGGTGGGGATAAATGTTCACAACCCGGCAATAACTCAATCACAAACAGTTCAAAGTTTAATTGACTATCAAAAGGAAAAAGAGTTAATACGCGAATTTTTTCATCACTTGGATGAAGCTGTTGAGTTTGACCGGCTCGATGAACAGGGGCACCAACATGAGTTGGTAATTCCTCCATAAATGAGGAGAACGAGGTTTGAAAGCCGCTGGCAATTTTCCATAAAGTGGCAATGGTTGGGCTTGATTCTTCGCGCTCTATCTGGCCTAACATCGCCTTGCTAACCCCGGTGGCTGCTGCAGCTTTATCAAGACTCCAACCGCGTTCTTTACGTAAATTTTTTAGAGTTAGGGCAATATGTTTGTATAAATGTTCCATAAAAAATCATTGTGCGCTATAGCGCACAGAGTTAACATAGGTTATTATGCGTTAAAACGCACAACATGTGAAGCAGTATGATCTGAGGAGCTTATAATGGCAACAGAGCAATTTAAGAATAAATTGGTGGCTGTACTTAACAAAAGCATTGAGCCAGGTAAAGTAATGAATGCTTTGGCACATATGTGTATTGGCTTAGGCTCTGCGATTGGTCAAGAGGAGTTACGTCTTACGGATTATCGTGATGCTGATGGCGGCTCCCATCCGTTTATTTCCGAAATTCCTTTTATTATTTTGGCGGATAACTCAAATAAAATTAGAAAATTGCGTGCAGAGGCCAAAGCACAGAATATTTTATGCAATGATTTTACCGATACGATGACAGTTGGTTCTTACCAAGAGCAAATTGAGCGTACTGCTCAAGTAAAAGAAGAGGGGCTAATCTATTATGGAATCGTATTGTTTGGTGATTGGGGTAAAGTAAGTGAGTTGACGAGAAAATGCTCTCTTTGGAGGTAACTTCCATGAAAAAAACTTTTTGGGAAAACCCATACCAGCATTCTTTAGTAACCAAGGTAGTATCGGTAGATGAGGAACGTATTTTAGTAGAGGAAACGATTGCGTTTTCCTTTTCAGGTGGACAAGAAAGTGATAAGGCGTGGATTCAGGGTTATCCTGTGCTTAACTCGGAACTAGAGAGTAATCTGATTTATTATACTCTGCCTAAAGAACATCGACTAGTTGTTGGTGATGAAGTAAGTATGACTATTGACTGGCCACGACGATATCGGTTGATGCGTTTGCATTTTGCTGCAGAATTAGTGCTTGAGTTGGTAACGAGAAAATTAGAAGTGCAAAAAATTGGCGCGCATATTGCTGAATCAAAAGCACGCATAGATTTTATTTCTAACCAAAACATATCGTTTATTTTTCCTGATCTCTTGGCTGATTATAATCAGATAATCGAAGAGAATAGGCTTATCAAAACTGGATTTTCTGATGTAGCAAAGCAACGGCGTTATTGGGAAATAGAGGGCTTTTCCCGTGTTGCTTGTGGTGGGACTCATGTAAAGTCTACGGCAGAAGTTGGAGCTATTAGTTTAAAAAGAGTTAACGTTGGGGGTGGGAAGGAGCGGATTGAGATAAGGCTTGTTTAGCAATCTGCCATTTGAGTTTGTTCATTAGAATGAATCGCATTTCTTCGCAAATAGGCGCGCAAATAATTAAATTTGAAATCAATAGAGGAGCACTAACCCTGACTCGTCTTCAACCACTATATCCTGCGATCCTGCTCTTCCGCACGCACCTCATTCCTCTCGTTCACTTCAAAAAATACTGTAAGTTATGTAAAAAAGATCAGAACTAGCAAAATATGATCAGTCTGACTCATATTACATGAGTGTTTCCCTAAGTCTATATAATAGTACCCATGGGTTTTGTGTTATTTTTGAGCTAGACAAAATGAAAATCCTATGACAAATTAGACACCCATAAATGAGTTATAGGAGTTTTCGGTGCCATTTAATCAGTTAATCGATTGGTTGAGTAAAGAAAAAGAATTGGGAGTTCCGCAACCAGAATGTGCGGTTTTAGCAACGTGTACTTCATCAGGAATACCTCATAGTCGGGTAGTTGCTATTCGAGAAATAAAAGACGATGGTATTCTATTTTTCACACAAAAAGGCACACGTAAAGTGAGCGAGCTGCTTGCTAAGCCTGCAGCAACGTTGAATTTTTTATTCGCAATGCAGCAACGTCAGGTAAGTATCGAAGGCATTGCAACGCCTATTTCTCCAGAAGAAAATCAGTTCTATTGGTCGAGTTTACCTCGAGAGCGCCAATTGCGTTTTTCAGCTTATGCACCTACATCGGGGCAAGTGATTTCCGACTTGCATCAGTTGGATACGCGAAAGCAAGAATTGGATGAGCAATTCTCCAATCAACCTATTCCTATGTGTGATGATTATATGGGATTTCGTTTTAAGCCCGAGGCTTTTGTTTTTTACACTGTAGAGCCAATTTCTTTTTCACAGGTGTTTCGATTTAGTCGGGAAGGGGAGGGATGGCGTAAGGAGTTGCTGTCGCCTTAATGGGTTGCTGTTTAAGGAAGAAACCTGGTTGCGAGCAACCAGGCTTGGTTTAAATTTAAAAAATGACTTGTGCTATGTTTTTTTAATTTACGACTACTAATTTAGCTTCTTCATTTTTCTCTTCTTCAACCGAAGAAACCTCGTCACAAAAGAGTTCAATGTTTTTAACTAAATCATTAAATCGTTCGGATACAGGATCCTTTTGTGCAGAATAGACACCATAAGAAAATGCACCGACACAAAGCGCAGGAATACCGATGCTTGCAAGAGCAATTACAAGATAATCAGCGACATAACTCGCAGAAAGAACGCCAAAATACAAGGCACCGAATGAGCCACCTATGGTCAAGGCGACACTCAGTAAAAGGATGTACATGCATACCAAGGAAAGTTTATAGTTTATGCTGGCTAAGTTACTCGGAGTATGGATGGTAGTTGGGAAGCATAAAATATTGGTTTGCAGCTCTCTGCATGCGTTTACAATATCTTGTTCTTCTTCTGTTGAGTTTGATGAAACTAAGCTCATAAGAGCAGTTGTATTATGAATAACTAAATTTAATTGCTGCTTGGTATACGGATCATCAGTCATTGCAAGGATGTTTTGGCATTGAGTAATGATATGAGCGCTTAGGTTTGAAATGGTTCTGCGATCTTGAGTTCCTTTTTTCTGATCTTTCGTTTTTAAAAACCAATATTTGGATAGCCGTAGTTCTACATCATGCATCATATTTCACTCCATGTCTTTGATAAAAATGAAAAATTATTTGGATCAATTGAACTCTATTCTATTAAATTGGCTTCCCCAAAATACGATTAATGAAATAACGAATTGACGATACGGTACAGCCTAAGGCACGAAATTGACGGAAGCCAAGCATTTCAGTAAAACACAACCACATTGCTCTGAATGAATCGCTTTTGTTTCGGTATTTATTAAAGCTAATTACATTAAGAAAGAGCACAGTTACCGTAGCATAGGTAATAAAGCCCCACGCTAAAAGAATTAGCCATGCTAAGGCGATGAAGTTTATCTGTGCAAAGAAGAGGGATATGATAAATAAGATTAGGGTAAGAAATTCAATTACTGGTCCAAAAATATCAAATAAAATATAAAGCGGGAAAGTTAAGAGGCCTACAATTCCATATTTAGGATTGCAGAACATACCCATGTGTACCTCTGCACTTCGTAACATTCCTCGTTGCCATTTATCTCTTTGTTTCCAGAAGGCTTTCCAGGTACGTGGCATTTCAGTCCAACAAAAAGCATCGGATGAATGCTTTACCATGTAGGGGTAATTATGCTTTCGCATATAATGATGTATTTTGATGGTTATTTCTGCATCATAACTAAAATTTTTTGTGTCAAAGCCCTTTACCTCATGCAACAGTTCCGTTTCAAAAAAAGTAAAAGCTCCTGGAAAGCATAAGGCGCCACCAAAAGTATTCAAACCTGAACGGCTATAAAGAAAAGAACGCATATGTTCGAGTGCTTGAGACGCAGAAATAAATGATTTAGGTAACTGGCGTGTGAGCATTTTTCCGTTAGCAACTTGATTATCATTTAAGCTATAAACAGTGCCACTGACTGCAACGCAGTGACGATGTGATAAAAAAGTATAGATTAATCGGGTTAATGCCTCGGGCTCCACTACCGTGTCCGCATCTAAAGTCATCATAATGGGAGTTTGGCAGGCATTTAAGCCGGCGTTAATTGAATCAGCGCCACAACTCCAAGGAGAATGTTCCTTATCGATAACCGTCACATTTTTAAACCGTTCAGATTGGTAATAGTGTTTTATTTTTGATGTCTCAATCAATTGCTTACTGGTCACTGGTACTTCGTAAAGCACAAGCTCTTTTTTTAATAGCTCCAGTGTTCTATCGGTAGAACCATCATTAACTATAATGAAGTTAACATTTTTATAGTCACTGTTTAGAGCGCTGTATAGCATATTTAATATGCGATTTTCTTCATTAAACGCAGGGGTCACGATGGTCATAGGCATTAATTCAAGGTGATCAATAAATTGCTCAATGCCGCCATAAGTTGCCTCTTGAAATTTTTTGATAATGTCAGGCGCACAGCTTAATAAAAGTAAAAAGCACCAGATATTTAAAAAGGCAAAATAAATGAGGATTGCAATCGTTAAGATAACAAGGATATTTAATATCATACATGCTCTCTTGTTATTAATGCTTTCTGTGCAGTTTCATAAGCAAATCTATCTTTATCAGGAGATTGATTGTGTAAAACTTCAATACCTTTTGCGCCTTGTTCGATTAAGGCGTTGGCGGCATTTACGCGAACCCACCATTCGAGATCGCATAATAGGTGAGCTAAGAGCTGAATGCTTTTATCTCCTGGTATAGCACCTAGAGCCTTTGCAATGGCTGCACGCACTTCCCAATGATTATCCATTGCCAGCTCATAAATTAATTCATTTTTTTCTTTATCTTGGCAATGCATATAGTAGCGAATAATGGCTATCTTTAAATCAACTACATTAATATTAAAATCTTCTTTAGCGATTGGAGCTATTGTCTGTTGGGGAAACTCACACAGCAGTCGATAGCAAAATGTTTTTACGTAGGGATTCGGTTCTACTTGCAATCGCTCGATGATAATGGGAGATAAATCACGCGGTCCACGGGTAATCATTTTTGCTAATAAAGATTGCTGCAAACGGCGTCCTTGAGAAAAGGTAGTGATAATATTATTGATTTGCTCATCATCACCAAATTGCACGATGCTAAGGCCGGCATTCATGGAAATAAGGAGCGTAGTGTCATTGAGTAATCGGAAGATCCTTTTGCGATCATCGGCATCCAAACCATACAAATAGCACATTGCAGCTTGATTGCGTTTGAACCCACTATAGGATGAGGCCCATTTTATTGCTACAGGCTTCAATACTAAAGTGAATAATTGTTTCTTGAGATGCTCAAAATAATCATTGGGTTTTTCTCCCAAACGTTTCATGACAATTAGAACATTAGGTACGGATTTTTTTAATTTTTTAGCCTGCTCCATAGAAATAGGTTTTTTATTGTTCATATGTGAATGGAGCAAGTCAAAAATCCATTTCAAATTATGGCTATTTTTTTTCTTATACCAACTAAAATAGCACTTCGCAAAAAAAGTGAGTAAGACAAACAGGGTAATAAGGATTAGCTCCAGTATTGCCACAATTTTTACAATGTGCAGTATTGTTTCCATGTTCTTCCTCAGAACCTGTATTTAAAGGCAACTGAGCCGTCATAAAGGTTACGAACTAAATTGCTTGGATATTTCCATCGTTGATAGCCCGCTCCTAATTCGGCAAGGATGTGGTGGTTAAAAAGAGGGAAGCCATAACTCGCATTGATGTAATTATTTTGTATCACAATAAAGTTTACCGTTAATAAGTCTGCAAGGTCAGGGCTTGTTCCACTACCCGCCCCAATTCCTAAATAATGATCTAAGTTACCGCCAAAATATCTCCGGGCTTTTAATGTATATAGAATGGAAGTATTTTTATGACCCTTAGGAACAAAATAATAAGGTCTAAAATTAAACCAGTAATTTTTAGGGTATAAGCTAATTGAACTGGTGTAAGTTACAAAAAAAGTTTGAGCTATTTTGGCGTATTTGGCACCGCCAGACAGTTCAAAAAATTTAGGAATATTAACGTACGCCTCACCCGATGTGGAAAGATCGGGAAATATAGAAGGTTTATCTGCAAAAGCTACGCTTAAATCAGCATAAATGTTTCGATTAAACCGCGGCGAAAAATCCAGCTCATATTGAGCTGCGCTTTGGCGTAACCTTGATGCATAATTGACCCGGCCAGTAGCTACACCATAGATAGTATCGCGACTGTAATAAATGCTGGACCAATCCCAAACTGAGTGCACATCAGATACATAAGCATTATCAGATGAAATTCCTATTTCATTTAAACCATAGGCATAACGAGGACTAACGCTGTTAATATCGGCTAATAAGCCATCGATTTTTTTATCTTTAGGTGAAATTTTCTTAGCTTGCTGGTATGCGCGTGCAGCCAAAGAGTATTGGCGGAGGGTGTCGTGGATCATTCCCTCCTTCATTAGTAACTCGGTATCATAAGGCTTGCGTTTTAGCCCACTTCTAATCACACTTAATGCATTCATGTCATTGTGTTGGTCCAGATAAAAATTAGCCAAGGCAATGCGATATTCACTATTATCTGGGTATTGAGCAACTAGATTTTGTAAAATTGTCTTAGCCTCTTTGTATCTTTTTTGCGTGATGTAACTTTTAGCTTGGGCTAACTTATCTATTCTGGCTGCGGGACGTCTTGAATAAATTCTCTTTGTTTTATGAGGCCTGCTTAACTCGGCTAGCTGTTTTTTTAATAGTAACAAGGGCTGGGAATTGCGCGGATTGCTGAGCATACCCTGTCTAATTAAATCTTGCGCTTCTTTAAACTTTCTTTGGACTAGACTTAATTTAATCAAACCAACACGAGCATCTAAATAGTCGGGTTTGCGAATTAAAACTGCGCGTAAGCGCACGGTTGCTTGCGGATAATCTTTTAGTTGAAAGTAAATAAGTCCTAATAACAATTCACTATCTAAATCTTTGGGATTAATTTTTAAGTTTTGTAATGCCTTTTCTTTAGCAAGGGTTAGTTTACCTTGCGCTCTTAATTTTTTTATCTCAGCTAAACTGGTGGATGCTGGCTTTTTGCTTATGGCAACTTGTTTGGTTACTGCTACAGCGTGTTCCGTCACTCCTACAGGTTGTTTTTTTAAGAGGTTTTTCGCTGATAAAATACTTACTTCTTGGATAATAGTTGCTTTAAGAGCAAGGAGCTCTTGCTGTTTCGGATTTTGATACAATCCAACGACAATTAAATTTGAAGCTTCCTGAAACTGTTTATTAAGGATTTTTATGCGGATTAATGCAATCCGCGCATCCATATAAGTTGGCGTTTGCGCTAAAACCTGGCTAAAGCAGGTACTGGCTTCTTTAAAGTTTCGTTCTTGATAATAAATTAGCCCTAATATAAACCGCATATCACCATCATGAGGATGCTGTTGTAGATAAGTTTTGGCTATGGTTTTTGCTTCTGATAATTTACCAGTCTTTCTTAATTGTTGCACTTGCTCCAAAGCTGAATGGGAGAGCCTAGATTGGTTTTTATTGTTTGGATTTACTGAATGCGTTACTTGATTACTTTGGATGGGTTGTGATGAGGCTGCCAGCGCATCAAAAAACATAAAACAGGATAGAAAAAATATATGCTTTTGCATCTAGATGCACCCATTAATTATCGAGAAAGAGCAATAAACCGACACGGCGTACTCCTTGTAAAATGCCTAAAATTGAGTTGCGTATAAGGATGCACTAGTAAGCCCTTATAGTCCTAAGTACTATCCGTCTCCAAATATAATCGTGTTGGATAGGATCGTCAACAAGATGTTAACTGCTGTTTTTAAATGAATTTGCTGGAATTTAATTGCCTGCAAAAGAGGTGCTTATTAAAGAGGCTTCCCTAAGATGCGGTCAATTAGGTAACGAAGTGTTGATATGGTGCAATTTAGGGCACGAAATTGTCGAAATCCTAACATTTCGGTAAAACTCAACCACATTGCTCTAAAAACATCAGTTCTTTTCCGATATTTGTTAAAACTAATGACATTAAGAAACAGTACAGATAGGGTCGTATAAGTAATAAATCCCCATGCTAAAATCAATAGCCACATTAATATATACCAATTAACTTGCTCTAAATAAACGGATATTATTAGGAGCACTAGTGATGTAAACTCAACGACTGGTCCGAAAATATCAAATAAAATATACAGTGGAAATGTTAGTAAGCCCACAATTCCGTATCTGGGGTTGAATAACATCCCTATATGTTTCTGAGCGCTTCTTAACATGCCACGCTGCCATTTATCTCGTTGTTTCCAGAAAGAAGCCCAGGTTCCTGGCATTTCTGTCCAACAAAAAGCATCAGAGGAATGTTTTACCATATAGGGGTATTTATGCTTCCGCATGTAATGATGTATTTTGATGGTTATTTCTGCATCATAACTAAAGTTTTGTGTATCAAAGCCATTCATCTGATGCAGTAATTCTGTCTCAAAAAGCGTAAACGCTCCAGGAAAGCATAATGCGCCACCAAAGGTATTTAAACCCGAACGACTGTAAAGAAAAGAGCGCATGTGCTCTAGTGCTTGTGCTGCGGAAATAAATGGTTTGGGTAATCGGTGTGTTAACATTTTTCCATGCACAACGCGATTATCATTTAAACAATAAACAGTGCCACTAACGGCAACACAATGGCGATGAGATAAAAAGGTATAAATTAACCGAGTTAATGCTTCGGGTTCAACCACAGTATCGGCATCTATGGTGAGCATAATTGGGGTTTGGCACGCATTTAAACCGGCATTAATGGAGTCAGCAGCGCAATTCCAAGGAGAATGTTCCTTATCGATAACCATCAAATTTTTAAAACGTTCAGATTGGTAATAATGTTTTATCTTTGAAGTTTTTATTAATTGTTTACTGGCCACCGGAATTTCATAGAGTAAAAATTCTCTCTTTAATAGGTCCAAGGTTCCATCAGTAGAGCCATCATTGACTACAATAAAATTTGCATTTTTGTAATCACTTCTTAGCCCGCTATAAAGCATATTTAAAATGCGTTTTTCTTCATTAAAGGCAGGAGTCACCACAGTAACAGGCATTAATTCCAGATGGTCAATTAATTGGTCGATGCCGCCATAGGTTGCCTCTTGGAATTTTTTAATGATGTCGGGACCACAGCTAAGCAAAAGTATAAAGCACCAAACATTTAAGAAGGCAAAATAAATGAGAATAGCGAATGTTAAAAAAATAATGATATCAAATACCATCTCTCTTTCCCTTCTATTAATGTCCTTGGCGCTCTTTCATCAGCAATTTGTGCGAATCTAGCAAACGATACTTGTTTATCCCATATATTCACAATAGCTAATAACTCCTACAAAATCATTAAATGTTTACTATCTTTCTGTATTTAGAAAATCCTTTAGGGCTTGGCTTTGAAAGTAATGTAGTATGATGAGGTTGATAAATAAGGTTTTTTATCTGTTTAGCGAGACGTATATTATGACAAGGAGGACAAAGATACATGAAAGGTTATTATTTAATACGTGGCATTATGGGGAGCATGGGATTGCTCTTGATGCTTGCACCAAATCATGCAGGGTCTGCAGAGCAGGAATCAACCGCTACTGATAAGATGACATCTCAATCTTCATCTCACCCGAGCCTGAAAGAGCTTCAATCTTGGCGCTCATCCATCATGCGCGTTCCTCGACCTCAAAATGCGTGCTTTTCTGCCAAATATCCTAAAGCAGAATGGACTGAAGTCCCCTGTACCAAGGCGCCGTTATGGCCTTATCGCCCTGCTCGCGGTGGACGTCATGGCTTTACTGTAGGCAATGGTAATGATGTTACTGCCCAGGCAGCTAGTGGTAATATAAGCGAAGCGATTGGCTCCTTCGATAGTGTCAGCGGAGTAGTGAATGAATATGGAGTTAGCCCAATAAACGGTACGCTCACAGCAAATATTTTTTCCCTTCAATTAAATTCAAATTTCTTTCTTAATACTCCTGCCTGTAATGGGATTTCTGGTTGTGAAGGTTGGGCGCAGTTTGTTTACTCCAACACCAGTGGTGTAGCTTTTATTCAGTATTGGCTCATTAACTATGGGCCGACATGTCCGGCAACCGGAGGTCCTGGAGGTACTGGATGGATATCTTTTAGCAATGATTGCTATGGCAATAGTAATGCGGTTGTGATTACTGGGAGCCCTCCTTTAAATATTTCTAAGCTCAGTCAGATGGTAGTTGCTGGCCAAGCGGCTGCAGGGGGGAATGACACGCTTACTATGACATTGAATGGTACAGCTTATTCCACAAGTGATCATGACAGTGTGGTCAGCCTGGCTAATTATTGGCAAACAGCCGAATTTAATGTCTTTGGTGATGGTAATGGTTCAGAGGCTAAGTTTAACTACAACTCCTCGAATGTGGCGGCGCTTAAAGTAAGGACTGCGGTGGATGCGGGTAGTTCCGCTGCACCAAGCTGTCTGGCTACAGGTTATACGGCTGAGACGAATAATCTTAATTTTGGACTATTTACGGCAAGTCCGGCTGGAGCGAACCCTGCTGCCATTGTATTTACGGAAAGTAGTACTAATACCGGGAGTTCTGCTTGCCAAACCGCATCGAGTACAGGGGATACCCATATCACGAATTTTGCTGGTTTAGAATATGACTTTCAGGCAACTGGAGATTTTGTGTTAGCTGAGGCTGGTCCTGATTTCATTGTGCAGACTCGTCAAGCCTCACCTGTGATTGATCCGCGGTGGAAGGATACGTCCATAAACAAGGGGGTTGCTGTGCAAATGGGACAAACTCGTGTGGCTGTTTATGTTGGCCCTACACGATTAGTCATTAATGGTAAACCTTATAAAATGCGCAAGGGGCAACGACACTTAGAGGTTAACGGGGTACAAATTGCACGCAGGGATAATGAGTTTATAATCATTGGACCTAAAGGGGATAGCGTGCGCGCAATGCTCTTTGATAATGGCATGAACACTTGGATGAACGTAACTGTAAGCCTGAGTAGTTCTATGGGTAAAACACGTGGTTTGCTAGGTAATTTAGACGACAATATCCATGAGTTAATCACCTCTCAAGGGATAGCTTTAAACTGGCCAGTTTCTTTTCATGATCTTTATACCATTTATGGCGAAAGTTGGCGTGTGAAGCCGGAGCAAATGTTGCTTGAGGCGGATACTATGGTAAGACCCGGGATTCCTGAAAAACCATTTTACGTAAGTGATCTGCATCCAAGAGAAGCGGCACAGGCTATTGATGTGTGTAAAGCTTCCGGAGTTACGGAACCTACATTACTTGAGGCTTGTGCGCTCGATACCGCGGTTCTGGGCGATAACGAAATATCCGTTAGACCTTATCTTCATGCTAATGCTCCACGCGAGGTAATGCCACGTCCTCTTGTTGAATCTAAAAAGCATCGTTAAGAGTAGCCCGCTTGCTTGCAAGCGGGATTAATTTTACGGAGAGATGTTAACTGTCGGCCCCTATGCGCAATAACTCAAGCTTTGTGCCATGAACTCCTGGGTTGCTTCGGCACTGCGTTTCTCGCAATGACGTGGTTGGTTTTTGAGCAGCCGTCTCCGCTATTAATTGATATAAATTAATATGGATATGCTTTATCCGTCATTGCGAACGAAGTGAAGCAACCCAGAGTTTAGGACTTCGATCATCATGACTTTTGTGAGCATCGGTGTGGAAGCCCGATTGCAAGCAATCAGGCTAAGAGTTTACTTAGGTGCCTGACCACCAGTATGAGGCTTAAGGCCATATTTTTTCATTAGTTCTTCTGCTTTTAAATCCATAACTGCTAATAAGCCAAATACACCAGTGCTTTGTAATGCACCATTGCCTGAATCAAAAACAGGCACCATACCCGCCAGGCTTTGCCAAGTAGTGGCTGTAGCTGGCGCAGCGCTACTGGGATTGCCATCACCCGTAATAATAACCGCCATGTTCTCATAACTTGTGGAGCAGATGCTTACGCCACACACAACAGTACCAGGGGTGGGCGCATTTAGAATTGTGGCCGTTGGGGAAGTGTCTGGGGCTGCAATCACTGCGGAATCATAGATTGCAGTAGTAATACCGCTCACAGTGCCAATTGCAGGAGTAACCTTTATCGAAACAGGGGCGCCTACACAGTGAGAGCTACTGTGAGTACCCGAGGAAAACCAGGGAACAACTACATAGCCATTATAATTAATTTTAGCGGTGCTACACACTCCAGAGGTATCAGATACCGAAACCTGGAACGCCGATTGAGACGCGCCCGGAGAGTTCGTATTACTGTCAACATTACCCATATTGTTAATTATCATCACTTGGCCGCTGATTGCATTACCTGCAGCAAAAGCAGTGGGGGAGGAGAATAAAGCTACAGCAAGTATCGATTTTAAGAAGTTTTTTTTTGTTATTTTCATATCTGATATCATCTTTAATAATTGAATGAAACCTCATTGAATAGTGGTTACACTGCAGCCCACACTTGACCAGTCTAGCATCTGATTTTTAAGTTCGCAGTATATTTTAAATTTATTTTAATATTTATGGAGTTAGATAGAATAGGCCATTCGCGACATGCCATAAGAGATATATACTGGATGCGCTAGAGCGCATCCATGCATTTATTAGGTAGAGAGATCTGCTACATGAGCTAATAATTCAAGGTTTTCTTCTGCTGAGACGTTAACGCCCCTATTTTTTTGAGCATTATGTTTAAATAGAGAGTAATGGTTAAACGCGATGCCAAGAATCTTTTCGGCTTCCGGACGTATTGCTTTCTCATTAATATTTTCATCATTACATAAATCATCAATAGAGATAGCATTTGGGGACTTGCGTGGTTTAATTTGGTTAATGTCACTATAAGAACTATTTACAGGCCATCTACCAAATTTTTCTTCATAAGCTCTTCTTTTTAAAGTAGAAATACTAACCCCTAGTCCTTTTGCTGCTTCAGGTTGAGGAAGGACAAGCATTCTGATTATGTCATGAAAGGGGATTTCATGCTTTTTTCTAGAAGTTTTTTTTACGCTATTTTCTTCATCAAGAACTCGAAACGTTGAAGATGAAGTGGGTTTATTGGAGCTGTTTTTTTTAGCCATGTTAAACTCATTGATTGGTAAGAAGGGGCAAAATTATAACAAAATATACTTAATAGAACCTTAAGAGAAAGTCAGATATATTCTTTAGACACAGAAAAATTTTATCTATTTGCCATTGATTATATAAAGATTGAGCAGTATAAAGTCGCTGAACGCTCTATTGGAGTAAATAATGCCTGAAACTGCACAAAGCCATGAGCCTATAAGTCTCTCAGAAGGAGCGGGGGCTAAACCATCAAGTAATGAATCTTGGGAGACTGTTTTAAAAGAACTTAACCAGTTGCGCCAAGAAAAAATATATTATCAAAATCAGTTAGCGATTTACGAAAAACTTCACGATAAAGATAGAAAAGATTTAAAAAACGCGCTTCTTGAACGCATGCGGGTACAAACAGTACTGCGCGAAAATAAGTCTTGGCTGAATGGCCAGAAAGAGGCATTTCAGGCTGCGATGAGTGGTTTGCCGTTGACTGTATCACTTAAGGCTTTGGTTGATACCATTGTTGTGCAGACTAATGGTGCAGCAAGGGCCGCTTTTTATAGAATGTCAGCTGCGGGTACCGGGTTATATCATATTGTAGGGATGTCAGAAGAATATGCAAATGATGTAAATGGCTTTAAAGTAGGGCCTGATTCACTGGCCTGTGGTCTTGCGATGTATAAAGGAGAGCCCGTTATAACTCCTGATATTGAAGAGGATCCAGCATGGGGTACTTTGAAGTATCTCGCTCGTAAGCATAACTGCCGCGCATGCTGGTCTTTCCCGATACGAACTAAGGATGGACCAATAGTTGGAACCTTAGGCATTTATTTTAACGAGCCACGCAAACCTACAACACAAGAGTTAGAGTTAGCCGGTGTTCTTACACATGCAGCGGCAATCATTATTTCTCGTGAACAAGAGTTGGTAGAGCGAACCCAAGTCGAAGAAGCTTTGCGCGAAAGCGAAAAGAAATTGAAGATGTCTTTACGTTTACGGGATGAGTTTATTGGTAATGCAAGCCATGAACTCAACACACCGCTTACGAGCATGATGATTTATGCGCAAATACTCGAACAGCAATTTGAGGGAGCTGCTAATCCACGTCATACGGAAATGGTAATAAAATTAAGAGAGCAGGTGGATCGTTTGCATGTACTTATTCGAGATATGCTGGATACAACACGTTTGGCAGAAGGAAAGTTGCAGTTAAAAATTTCATGCTTTGATTTAAATAATTTAATACAAGAAAAAGCCGAAAATACCCAACTAAATACGAAAAAGCATCAATTGGAGCTGCAGCTTAAGCCAATGGAGCCTATTGTCGCTGATGAAGAGCGTATCGGACAGGTGCTTATCAACCTTATTTCCAATGCTATAAAGTATTCTCCTTTGGGAGGAAAAATTATAATTTCTAGTGAAATAATAGATAAGCAGGTAAAAGTAAGTGTAACTGATAGTGGTATAGGCATTCCCAAAGAGGATTTTGAAAAGATCTTTGAGCGTTTTTATCGAGTAATTTCCAATGAGGCAAAAACCTTTCCAGGCATGGGCATCGGGCTCTCGATTTGTAAAGACATCATTGAAATGCATAGAGGCCGGTTTGCAGTTGAAAGCCAAGAACGTATTGGCTCCACGCTTAGTTTTATTATTCCTATTAAATTTATCGAAGAGGGTGAATGAAATTAATATTATTAGTTGAAGATGATCCTTCAATACAAGATGCAATGCAATTAATATTTCCAGAGCCTGAATATAAATTGCTCATTTTTAGTGCAGCGGAAGATGTTCTTGAAGTAAATATGCTTATTCCAGATGTTTATTTGATTGATAAACAATTATCTGGATTTGATGGGATTGAACTGTGCCATATTCTTAAACGAAATGAACGGACTAAAGCTATTCCAGTGATTATTCTTTCCGCATCCCCTAACATTAAGGAATTAGCGTTAGAATTTGGGGCTAATGATGTAATAGAAAAGCCCTTTAATATCCAGCACTTAAAGGAAAAGGTTTGTGCTGCGTTAAGTTTAAGACTAACCCATTAATTTTGCAAAAGTATGTCATCCTAAAGAGTATACGGCGAAGATTTCTTGAGGCTATACGTAGCTGCTTCCAAGCCTCTCAATAACATATCTACTTGCGCATTATTTGCCACATTTAAGCAAGTGACAGACTCATTCATCAGTTAACATTTTGCGGTAAAAAACTCAACAGCTATATTAATGCCTTTGGCCGCCAAGCCGATTAAATAATATTTAATAGGTGTATTTGCAATGCATTTTATAAAGGTAAATAATTAAGTTAAGAACGAAATGGGATTTTATTATGCAACTTACGCAATTTACCGACTACTCATTACGGGCATTAATCTACATCGCTCTTAAAAAAGGCTCGTGTACAATCAAAGACATTACCGATGCTTATAAAATCTCCAATAATCACATGGTGAAAATCATTCATAATTTAGGCAAGCTTGGATTAATTAAGACAATTCGTGGTAAAAATGGTGGCATCTTAATGGCTGCTCCACCGGATTCCATTAATTTAGGGCAATTAGTTGTTCAATTGGAGTCTAATTTTGATTTAGTACCTTGCTTTAATACAACAAAAGCTAATTGTTGTATCGCCCCAGCATGTAAATTAAAGAGTGTGCTGCATGAAGCTCGAGCGGCATTTATGGCAATATTAAGCAAGTATACTTTAGCAGATGTATTACATAACCCAAGTCAGTTGTCTGCTTTTTTGAATATCAAGCCCTAGAAACATTAGACTATTTTTTGTACAAAATACCAAGCATCCCAATCTGTTTCCTGATGAATTAGTAATTTTCTGCATTTGATGAGGAAGTTGGGAATGCGCTGCGGATTTAAAGATAAACGTTGGCGTAAAGTTAAGACTAAACTTATAGGATAGGTTTAAGTACAGGAGTACCCATGCCTACATCATTTACCTTACATCCTATTGCCCCATTTCGGCTGGATTATACGGCCATAGCATTACGTAGAAGAAGTAAAAATCTGGTCGATAGCTGGGATGGACACTATTACACACGCGTATTGAACCTAGAGAATCAACTCATTAGAATAAGGATTGAACAAGTTAAAAACTCTGATACTCCAGAGCTTTGTGTCACCCTCGATATATCAATTCCTGATTCGCTACAAGAAAAAATAACGCAAGTTATTAGTATGCTTTTAGGGTTAAAACGAGATGTAACAGGCTTTTACAAAATGGCCAGGCAGGATGGGAGATTGAGTTCTTTGGTAACTCAATTTATGGGGCTTAAACCACCTCGTTTTCCTTCTCTTTTTGAGGCTTTAATGAATGCGATTTCCTGTCAGCAAATATCGCTTGATGCTGGCCTCCAAATTCAAAATCGCTTAATTCAGCATATTGGCATGAGCGTGAATCATAATGACCAAGAGTTTTATGCATTTCCAGTTGCTGAGGAGGTAAGTAAGTGTTCTTTTACTGAGTTAAAAACGATTGGTTATAGCGCCCATAAGAGTGAAACGATTATCCGCCTGGCTTCTGCGCTAAAAGAGGCACCCTCTCTTTTTGCGTGTTTGGAAGATAAGCCGAGGGATGAGGTAGTTCAATTTCTTCGTCAGTTTAAAGGAATAGGGCGTTGGACCGCTGAATATGCTTTATTGCGAGGGTTAGGGCGAATTGAGGTATTTCCAGTAGATGACATTGGTGCGCAAAATAATCTCCGAAATTTGCTCCATCTAGAAGATAAGCTTGATTACAAACAAACTACAAAAATCACCGCATCTTGGTACCCTTATGCAGGATTTGTCTATTTTCATCTATTATTGCAAAAACTCTCTGAGAAAGGAGCGATTTAAAATGGCAACAATTGAAATGAAACAGATTTATGAAGCTGCAGAAAAAACAGATGGGTTAGAATTTTAATAGACAGACTATGGCCACGTGGGATTAAAAAAGCAGAAGCTGATATTGATTTATGGCTTATCGCTCACCTGATGAGAATTTCTTATGCTCCATCGATTTAATGGAGCACTATTTTTAAGAGCTAAAAGAGGATTTGTAGTCAATATTGTCTCTTAAAGCTACGCATGCTTAGGCATTCATTGCTAATGCAAAAGCCAATTCAGCTCCCAAGCGCACGTTATTTTTTATCAAAGAAATATTTGCTTTCTGGCTTAAGCCTGAGGTTGCTTTCGTTACCTCTTTTAATAGAAAGGGAGTTATCTCTTTACCAGAAATATTCAATGCCTCCGCTTTCTTAACGGCCGCGTCAATCACTGGCTCAATTATTTCCATAGGAATTGAATCGGCTTTAGGAATCGGATTCATAATCAGCAAGCCAGAGGCTAAATTGAGTTGCTGTTGTACTTCCACCAAAGTCTTTAGTGTGTTTACATTATCAGCACGCATAGTCAACTTATAAGCGGTTTTGTCGGAGTAAAATGCGGGCAGAGTGTCAGTCTTATACCCAATGACCGGTACGCTATAGGTTTCGAGAAACTCTAATGTTTTAGGCAAGTCTAAAATGGCTTTTGCCCCGGCGCAAATAACGGCAACAGGGGTCTGGGATAGTTCAATTAAATCAGCCGAAATATCCATATCTGTTCCACGATGAACACCACCAATGCCACCGGTTGCAAAAACTTTGATCCCTGCGGCATAGGCACAAAATAAAGTTGCTGCAACAGTAGTACCGGCAAAATGTTGTTCACTAAGAACAAAAGCTAAGTCACGCTTACTGGCTTTAAGAACATTTTTGCTTGCTGCTAAGCGTTCGAGTTCTTCAGAGCTTAAACCAATTTTTATTTTTCCATCCATAATCGCAATGGTTGCGGGAACTACTTGCTGGCTGCGGGCAATTTCTTCTAAAGCAAATCCTGTGTGTAGATTATCAGGGAAAGGCAGGCCATGAGTAATGACAGTGGACTCCAACGCAAGCACAGGTTTATTTGCACTAAGGGCGGTGCGGACTTCATCAGAATATTCAAGAAAATGGTGCATAATAAAAGCTCTCTATACAGTTAGTGAAAAACATTCTAAATCGGAAAAACTAAAATTACCTGCTACGGTTTTACTTGATTGCAGGGTGAAATAAGCGGCAGCAGCACCTAATTGACAGCATTCCTCAAGCGGCATTTGGCGTTGCAAGCCGGCTAGTAGCGCAGCAATAAAGGCATCACCAGCACCACTGACGTCGACAAGACGGGGTAATGGAGTAGCAGGAACATAATGAGTGCCAGACGGTCTGGCTAATAAATAACCTTCAGCACCAAGGGTAATAAGTAGATTTTTCATGCCTCGTTGCAGGAGTACCTGTGCTGCATGAACTCCCTCTGCAAGTGAATTGATGGGCATATTTGCTAAGGCACTGGCTTCCTGTCGATCAGTTTTAAGCAGATACACTCCATGTAAGTCATAAGGTAACTTGGCTGATTTACTAACGGAGACTGCATCGATACATAAATAAGGAGTTACGCCTAAGCTTATTGCGTGAGCAATGAGGTGCGCGGGAAGGTTGGTGTCGATAAAAACCAAATTATTTTTAAAATCCTCACTCCAATGCTTCACAAATAAATCTGTGGGGATGTGGTCAAAAATATGCATATCGGATAATGCTGTATACAATTCGCCATATACATCGAGCACTGCATAATAACGAGCAGTACTTTGCTGTTTGATAATCAGTGAACGCTCAGTATTAATGGCGCGAGAAGCTAAATTATTAAGTAAACTTTGACCTTCGAAGTCATCCCCTAAAACACATTGCAAATGGACGAGTTCCGGGATGGTTAAATAAGCCAGGTTACTGGCCACATTATGGGCTACTCCACCAAAAGATTGGAATGAGTCAATAGGATTTGATGAACCTAACTCAAGCGGTGCTAAGCTTTTTAATTTATAATCAACAGTCGCTCCACCGACACATATAATGCGCATCATCGTCTACGTCCTTAAATAAACTAGCGTCCTGTTTTATGCTTTAAATTTATTGATAAATCAATAATTATTTTTAATTAAGACTAAAGTACGCATAGGATAGGTTGATTAGCATAAAATATTGTTATGTACAGGAAAATCTTGTTGTGACTTACTCGGCTACAGCTAAAGCCCAACAAACTGAAAATTATCACTTTTAAAGATTCAGGCCATAGTACTAAGCATTGATTGTTTGATATTGTTTTGCTCTGCGTGTATAATGATTTATCAAGAAATGTCATTTTAATGGGTAAACATGGCTTTATTTATTCTCGATTTTGATGGAACAATCGCTTCTGGAAATACTCACAATGCCGTCGCTCATCTTACTAAAATGGATGATATGTGGGAAGTTATTAAAGAAATTCCGCCAATAGGAAGTTCAGACATTTGGCGAGACACCATTCGCTCTATTCTTGTCCAAGGTCATAGTCTTGCCATTGCATCGTTTAATGCCTATGGAAGTACAATTATTCCACGATATTTGCAAGAAGTAATCGGATTAACTGAGCAGGAAGTTCAAAATATACACATTGAATCCTGGCTGCCATTACATCCTAGCGAAGCAAATAAAAATGAGCATATTGCCTATTCTATAAAAGATATGAAGTACACGGGGTTACCCGTGAGCATAGTTTTAGTGGATGATGATGAAAAAAATATATTGGCCGCTAGTCAAAAAGGATATAAAACAATTCAGGCAACTGGTAATTACATAGAACATATTCAGCATCTCAGCGAGGACTGGAATTATTCAGCCCCTCCTAATAATTTTATCTATCAATTTTTTAAAGCGATCAGCATCAGTCAAAAAAAACCAAAAGATACGCCCACTCCAGATTCGGATTCAAATTGTATCATCATGTAAATCTCAAAAATTAATAATTTGTTAATCTTTACCCAATATAATTATCCAAAAAGCACTTGATGAGTGCGCTTAGAAATTATGTAATGTACCCCCTGGAGAGCTTAATGGCTAAGGTTAGTAATAAATTAGACCCTCATTCGAGAGAAAAAAAGAATAAGTTACCTACACAAGGAGCTATTCTGCAACTGTCACAAAAAGCTCTTCAGCAGTTTGCAGAGTCTGATTCAGTTAATATTGTTGAAGATGCTGAGCAGAAGTTAAAAATTGTAAGACTTCTTGATCAAGAGGAGAATTCTATTTATTTTCTGGTAACAGAAAAATTAGGTGCTGGTGCATTTGGAGAAGTGTCATGCGGAATTCAACTTGATATTCAAAGTGGCACAGTAATTCCTAATACAGAAGTCGCAATAAAAATCACCGATTATAGTGCTGGCGGTACGCTTGGAAAGCTCGATGTAGAAAGCGCACGCAAAGAAACTGAGCATGAATATAATATTCTTAGCCGAATTCAGCAGTCTAGGGGATTCTCTCTAGGAGAGCGTGTCAAAAATGTCAAACAAGAATTTGAAAACATTACCATAGAACGAGAAGTGAAGGTCCAAGAAGCTGTAGTTGCTATGCCTTTGCATCCTGGGAATGATATGAAGAACAAAGCCCATAATGATAAATACAGTTATGGTTCGCTTAGCTTTGTACAATTGGCATCGACCCTGTGTGCTAATTTAAAATTACTGCATGACAATAATATTATTCATTCTGATTTAAAACCTGCAAATATCATCTGGGATGCCGAAACTGCTCAGGCAAATATTGTTGATTTTAACCGCGCTAAATTAATTTCTAATAATGAAACTCATGTTTATACAAGCGCTTCTTCAGATAGGGCCTATATGGCAGCGGATTGTTTTACCGACCGTGGATATAGATTTTCTAAGGCGAGTGATGTTTATTCTTTAGGAAAAATCCTTGGTGAAAAATTCGATATAACCCTTAAAA
Source organism: Legionella saoudiensis (assembly GCF_001465875.1). Classification (GTDB taxonomy): domain Bacteria; phylum Pseudomonadota; class Gammaproteobacteria; order Legionellales; family Legionellaceae; genus Legionella; species Legionella saoudiensis. The sequence continues at coordinate 178,964 of NZ_LN901324.1, forward strand.
ATGGCCAAAAAGAAACATTAAATAATAAGCATTATTTAAGTTATGAGCAATTAATGACAAAACATTTTCTGGAGAAAATGACATCTGCCGATGAGTCTCAACGACCTACGATGCAAGAGTGCCTGCAGTTTTTTACCCAAATAGAAAATAAAATGCAGCTTGATTTAGAGCAACCAAACAATCGAATGCGTCTAGAATTAAGCAGAAAGATAATCAGTTTGGAGGTATACGCCAATCAACTAAAGGGGGAAATTGCAAATCAAAGTCAATTTGGCACCTTGTTGACAGCAACTGGTTTAACTGCTGATAAGCATAAGAAATATGAAGAAACAATCAAAGCCATGGAACTATTAACTCAGGCTTTATCTACGCCTCATATTGATAAAGAATTACTAAAGTCTTATCAGCAAGAATTAAAACGACTTGATGCAAACGCAAATGGCTTCTTTAGCTTTAAAGGTAGATTTAATAATATAATTGGTAGCATAGATAAATCTATAACTGATCAAAATGAGGAAGAAAGTAGTATTATTCCAGTTATGTGATACGTAGTTCATCTGCATTATCTAGAATCATAACCAGTGTAGCTTGGTTACCTGAAACCAGGCTTCATCAGTTTGAGCTTATAAAAATCGTAGCTCTTATCGTCTCCGAATAAACCCATAAACTTACTGCATACTTAATACCACTTTTTCTATTTCAGGAAGATTGCTCTCTACCTCCGTAACCTGTATCGGTTTATCCAGTAGTATTTGCAAGTTATGAGGAATAGGAATGGGGGTGTTCAGCAAGGGCTCAATAATTTGGTTAAATTTACTCGGATGGGCTGTAGCCGTAATAATCCAGGGTTTTGGGGAGAGTTGTTGCCGTACAAAATAAGCCGTAGCTGTGTGTGGGCAAATCATATATTGATATTGTTTATAAACAGATTGAATCATACGGCTAATCTCAATATCGCTAACGCTAAATGCGCTAATATTCTGCTTCATTAAATCAAAGGTATTAAATAAATAATGTAAGCGTTCAAAATTGCTAGGATTTCCTACATCCATAGCGTTAGCCAGTGTACTGATGCTGGTTCTTGGCTGGTATTCGCCGGAGTGTAAATAATCTTCGATTACTTTGTTGGCATTTGTGGCCAGCGCAATTTCTCTGATCGGAAATCCCATGAGTTTGGCAAAATATCCGGCGGTAGCATTACCCAGATTTCCTGTAGGAACAACATATCCCGGAGCTTTAGAATGGCGTTGATAAAATTGCATGCTGCTGTAAGCATAGTAAATGATTTGCGGAAGCAACCGGCCAATGTTGATGCTATTAGCACTGCTTAGCGCAAACTGTTTGTTCCAGGTGGGATTGGTAAACGCTGATTTTACCAGTTTTTGGCACTCATCAAAGGTACCATTAACGGCAAGAGCACGAATATTTTTATTGCCCCAACAGGTTATTTGCTGCTCTTGTCTTTGGGAAATCAATCCTTTGGGATATAAGATAATCACATTAACATTGGGTTTATCATAAAATGCGCTGGCTACAGCAGAACCTGTATCCCCGGACGTCGCCACCATTATCGTTGTTTTGCGTTCAGTAAAAATTTGATTAAGGCATGCTGCTAAAAAGCAGGCGCCAAAATCTTTAAACGACAAGGTAGGGCCATGAAATAATTCCAGTATGTAGGTATTTTCGTTTAATTGATTGAGAGGAGCGGGGAACGAAAAAGCATTGTGGCATATGTCTAATAAATTACGTTCAAGAATATCCCCTTTAAAAAATGCATGCAGTACTTTTTCTGCAAATAAGGGATAGGATAATTCGCCAGTAAACGAGGAGAGTTCAATTTTTGGTATTGATTGTGGAATAAATAAACCACCATCCTGAGCTAAACCACAACGTATGGCTTCTGTTAAGGAGCTTCGTAATTGCTTATTTCGGGTGCTAATAAAATCCATCATTTTCTTCTAGTTGAGTTATTTGTGCGGGATGTTTGCCGATTTGCGAAATCCAATAATCTGCAGCAATCTTTTGTTTTGCTAATTGTTCACTCATGGCACTTTTGATGCGTTCAGCATCCTGTTTTTCTCGCGCTAAGGCAAAAATGCTTGGGCCTGAACCGGAAAATGAAACTCCTAAAGCTCCAGCATTCATAGCGGCCGCTTTAATTTCATAAAAACCTGGTACGAATTGAGCACGCTGAGGCTCAATTAATACATCGCTTAGGGCTGCCTGCATCAGTGAGAAATTCTTTTCATAAAGTGCACTGATAAAGGCAGCCAAATTTGCTGATTGCTTCACATAATCTTTTAATGGAAGTTGCTCTTTCAGAATCTTTCGTGCTTGCAGGGTGGAAACATACAAATGAGGATGTACCAGCACACAACAAAGTTCAGGAACAGGTAATTGAACCACCTTAATTGGATTTAGCGAATGAATAAGCGTAAGACCGCCAAAAATACAAGGCACGACATTGTCGGCATGTTGTTGGCCGCTGGCTACTTGTTCTCCAAAAAGCGCATGATGTGCGAGCTCCTCGCGAGATAATGGGGTATTGAGAAAGGCATTAAACGCGGTAAGTGCTGCAACCGCTGAAGCTGCAGACCCACCCATTCCTGAGCTTAAGGGGATGCCTTTTTGAATATGAATGGAAAAACCAACATCTAAATCTAATTCCTGACATAATTTTTGGAGCACGGCAGAGGCTGTGTTTTCCTGAACATTTAATGGTAATGTTTCATGTGGGAGTGGATTAATCGCTTCAATAATAATTTTATTATCTTGCCGACGGGTTAAGCGAACGTAGTCTCCAACGTCTTCCAGAGCAAAGCCGAGAATATCAAATCCAATGGCGACATTTGCGCAAGTAGCTGGAGCAAATGCTGTGGCTGAGTGCATATGTGGGTTTAACACCATATCTTCTCCTTAAGATAAAAAAGATACTAAGCGCAGTAAGTCCGCAAATATACCCGCTGCAGTTACCTCAGCGCCTGCTCCGGGACCTTGTATCACCAAAGGTTGTTCTTGATATCTTTTGGTATAAAACACCAGCATGTTGTCAGAGCCTTGCAGTCGTGAAAAAGGGTGCTCCTGTGAGAATGAATCGATAGAAACATGCACCTTGCCATCATAACCAATAGAACCTACGTAGCATACCTTTTTCTTCTCAGAGATTGCTTGAGCTACCAAATGTTCCATACGAACGTCATAGGCTGGGAGTTTTTTTAGGAATTCATCGACAGAGCATGATTTTAATTCTTCGGGAACCAGATCATGAACTTTTACATCGCTAAGATTCACTGCAAAACCTGCTTCACGTGCCAGGCATACAAATTTTCGACATACGTCCATTCCTGATAAATCCTCACGAGGATCCGGTTCTGTATAGCCACGTTGTTTGGCTTCAATCACAATATCGGAAAACTTACGATTTTTAGTTAGCTCATTGAAAATATAGCTAAGTGTCCCGGATACAATACCTTCAATTCGCTCAATTTGGTCGCCTGTCTTGATTAAATCTTGGAGCGTATTAATGATGGGTAAGCCGGCGCAAACGGTTGCCTCATAAAGATAATGCAGATTTTTTTGCTGAGTTAATGTCTTTATTTCCTTGTAATAGTCCAAATCCCCGGCATTCGCATGTTTATTTGGTGTAATTACATGAATACCTTTTTTGAGGAATCGTACATACTCCTTAGCAATTTTTGCATTGGCAGTACAATCAATGATAACGGCATGCGGGATGTCATCGACAATAATATGATCCATGAATTCTTCTAGATTGGCTGATGTTTCAGAAGAAATAAGCTGTTCACGCCAATTCGATAAATTAATGGAGTTATGAGACAGCAACATTTTAGTACTGTTCATAATACCGCGAACGAGCAGATTTGCTTGGGAGCTGAGTTTTAGCTGCTCTAATGCATTATTAATTTGCCCTAATAAAGCGCTACCCACATGGCCAGGACCAATAATACCAATAGAAATTGTTTCACGAGAAAGATAAAAACCTGCATGAATTGCTTGCAGTGCTTTATTCATTTCATTGCTATTAATTACTACGGATATGTTGCGTTCAGAAGAGCCTTGAGAGATGGCTCGAATATTAATATTTGCTTTGGCAAGAGAATTAAATAATTTACCTGGCCCTTCAATATTACCAATCATATTATCGCCTACGACAGATAAAATACCGCAAGCTCTATTAAGTGAAATTTTTTGAATTTGTAAATGCTCTATTTCAAATTGCAAATTATCTTCCAAGGCTATTCTAGCATTTTCTGCATGCATGTCCGCAACCGCAAAGCAAATGGAATATTCGGAACTTGCTTGGGCAATTAAAATAACGGAAATATTTTGTTGATGGAGAATCTGAAAAACGCGAGAGGCAATTCCTGAAACTCCAATAATACCCGTCCCTTCGATATTAATCAGGGCCACGTTTTGAATCGACGTTAGCCCTTTAATGGAGTGTTGCGATTTTTCTAAAGCTTCAGTAATTAAGGTACCCTCAGCCTCTGGGTTCAAACTATTTTTTATAATTATAGGTATTTTATGCTCTAAGGCGGGTGCAATAGTCATGGGATGCAAAACCCTAGCACCAAAATATGCTAATTCTAATGCTTCATGATAAGAGATGGTGTCGATTACAAAAGCGGAGCGAACCTGATTGGGATCCGCGGTATAAATTCCATCCACATCCGTCCATATAGTGATGTCTTTCGCTTTGAATAATTTGGCAAAAATGGCCGCAGAAAAATCACTGCCATTTCGTCCTAAAGTAGTCCGTTTACCCTCTAAGCTGGAGGCAATAAAACCTGTGATCACCAATTGATCAAAAACTTGGCCTTGGAGGAACTCATCCAAAGCTGCTTGTGTCTTTACCCAATCAATACAGATCATCCCGTTTTTTTCAAATACAAATAAAACGGTTGATGCATCCAGATATAAGACTTGATTAAATTTTCCAAGATAGGCCGCTAAAATTCTGGCCGACCACAGCTCTCCATATCCAAGGATAATATTTTGTATTTCTTTCGAGTAGGAGCCTATTAATTGTATCGCATGTAAAATATCTTGTATTTCGATGAATTCTTTCGCTATAGGTTCTTTAATTTCAAGAGGATTATCTAAGGCTAAAGCATCGATAATATCTAAATGGAATTTTTCAAGCTCTTCCAACAGATGCAGATAAGGAGCTTTTACTTTGGCTGCGTCAAGCATAAATTGTAGGGAGGAGGTGGTTCCTTGAGTGGCTGAAACTACAATGAGTTCGTTCTTACCTGTAAGCAATTGCCTTAAATTTAGAAAGCGGCTTGCCTGGGCAAGACTAGTACCACCAAATTTATGTACGCAATAGTCATTATCAATATCTAGCATAAGCACGACCTTAACTGGGCCAAAGACAACTGCAACTCGATGTCCTTATGCAATGCATCGTATTTGACAAAAATCAACATTGTTTAATAATAGTACAGTGTCGCGGTTTTGCTTAGAAATGGGCTGTTTTTGGCCTGAGATAATTCATCTCATAAAGATAAGAAATAGAGAACAGTTTCATAAATAGAATTTTCTTTTATTTTTAAGGACAGGTTAATTTTCCTTAGAAAAGTGTTACTTTAGATGGGGTAAAAAATTATTACTAAGGACATTGAGTTTACCTATGGACAGGTTGTCTGGCAGAAATAAAATTAAATTAAAAAAGCGCCTCGTTCCAGTCATAGTGATGGAGTTATTCGTTTTCCAGATTTTTGCAGCCCCGGTTTCCTCAACTAACTCCATATCAAATGAGTTAAGTTCTTCTCCCGATGACGTGACACAATTGTTATCTACCTTGAAACAAGAAAATAACAGTTTAATCCCTACGACTCCATTAAGCTCGAGCTTAAAAAAGCTGGAGCAGGAAAAAAAACGACAAAAAGAAAAATATAATGTGGATTGGGGAGTGAATTATATTCCTTTATGGGAGTATTCTTCTTCGGGTTATCCTAGTGAAAATGCATCAGGAAGTACCTATCAGTTTTTTGGCACCTACAAACCGAAAGCATTTCAACAATTAAAAACTACCTTAGGGTTAAAAGTGGAAGGTAATCATCGTTATAGTGATGTTGCGCCTGGAAATTTTGCTGAGGAAATTAATTCGGCCATCTTAACTACCTCAGGTTACAGACCTTACCCTTTGGCAGTGACAGAACTATGGGTACAACAAAGCCTTATACCCAATGTTTTAGCCTATCGTTTAGGCAAAATTGATTTAACCTCAATTATGAATTCTTATGCTTTTGACAGTAGGCAATTTTATTTTTTAAGTAATGTATTTACGAAGCATCCAGCTACAGCAGTACCGTCTAAATCTCCGGGCGTGGTGCTTGGGGCGGCCTTAGGTACCCATTTTTACACTGCTTTAGGTGCTGTAGGCCTTGATGGAAAGGATACCACTTCGGGTTTTTCTTCCTTTGATCAGGGAAAGTTTTTTACGGCTTTGGAAGTAGGGTATAGGGATATTATTACTAATCCTCAGTCGGATAATTATCATATTTTTCTTTGGCATGTTCCGGATCAACCGGAAAAGCAACAATTAAGCGATCAGGGTATTTCGGTGGTTCTGCAAAAAAATCTATTTAATAAATTTATTCCTTTTGTAAAATTAGATTGGAGTCGAGGTAGGGTGGCGACGTTTAATAAATTATTTATTGCAGGCTTTGGCTTACAGCATCCTTTTTATGGTTCTATAGGCCTATGGGGTCTTGGGATGGGTTATGCGCAACTTGCTGAGGATGCAACCAATCAGACTATTTTAGAAAGTTTTTATCGCATGCAGCTTACGCGCCATTCTCAATTAACGCCTAATATTCAATTTATTAAAACATTACCAGTTAATGGGCATCAGCCAATTGCTACTGTTTGGAATTTAAGGTATAGGATTGCGGTCTGAGGGTTACAGGAGCATTATATCATTATGGTTGTAAAGCTCCCCGTTGAGCCACTGGGTTGTTTCGCTGCGCTCGCAAAAACATAACCACGAAGCAATTGATGATATGAGTTGCTTATAAATCACTTGTTATTTCCGGTTTTTTTATAATCGTGTATTATAAAAAACTTCCTTAAATTCATGTGGATGGATCCATAAATGAAAATAAAAAAATCTTCTTTACTAAGCTTATCGTTGTTGTCTGTAGCACTACAAGCTCAAGCAGAGCAAATGCCTAAAGACGCAAGTCCTGTGACTGCTCAGGCCAATAAAAATTTTATTCAGGCATTACCGGTTAATGATACACAAGATTTCACTGATGCAAGCCGGGGGCTTATTGAAACTGTCCCCAATTTAGTCATTAAAGATGCTCAAGGACATGTAGTTTGGGATATGACTTCTTATGGTTTTTTAAAAAACAAGCAAGCCCCAAATTCAGTAAATCCAAGCTTATGGCGCCAATCGCAACTGAATATGAATTATGGCTTGTTTAAGGTTATAGATAAGGTTTAGTTTTGATTTATCGAATATGACTATTATTGAAGGAAATACAGGGATTATTATTATCGATCCATTAGTGTCTCCTGAAACGGCAAAGGCGGGTTTAGATCTGTATTATAAAAACAGAGGTCAAAAACCTGTTAAATCAGTAATTTATACCCATAGTCATATTGATCACTTTGGAGGGGTAAAAGGGGTTGTTGATCCTAAAGATGTAGCTAGCGGACGGGTATCTATTTTAGCTCCAGATCATTTTCTTGAAGAGGCCGTGAGTGAAAATGTTTATGCGGGTACGGCAATGGGCCGTCGCGCGCTTTATCATACGGGAGCTATTTTAGCAAAAAATGAGCGTGGGCAAGTAGATAGTGGTTTAGGAAAAACAGCCTCCTTAGGTGCCTCTACCTTAATTCCTCCAACCGATATAATTAAACAAACAGGCGAGCAGCGCACAATCGATGGGGTCACTATGGAGTTTCAGATGGCGCCCGGCACGGAAGCTCCGGCTGAAATGTTAATTTATTTTCCTCAATTTCATTTATTAGACGCTGCAGAAGATGCAACGCATACAGTTCATAATCTTTATACTTTGCGCGGAGCTCAAGTTCGTGATGCTAAAACATGGTGGAAGGTACTCAATACAGCAATTAATCGTTATGGGGATAAAACTGATGTAGTCATTGCCCAACACCATTGGCCAATGTGGACAAAGGAACAAGTTATTCCATTTTTAGAAAATCAGCGCGACGTTTATAAATTCATCCATGACCACACCTTAAATTTAGCAAATAAGGGATTTACGCCTGTAGAAATTGCCGAACAAATGAAACTGCCGCAAAGCTTGGCGAGTAAATGGTACGATCGGGATTATTATGGTTCTATCAACCATGATTCGAAAGCAGTCTATCAACGTTACTTAGGATGGTATGATTCAAATCCTGCCCATCTTTATCCTTTACCCCCTACAGAATCTGCCAAACGCTATGTTGAATTTATGGGTGGGGCAGATGCAGTCATTAATAAGGCGAAACAATCCTTTGATAAGGGGGATTACCGCTGGGTAGCAGAAGTAATGAATCAAGTCGTTTTTGCTGAGCCAGAAAATCAAGCAGCTCGAAATTTAGAGGCGGATGCTTTAGAGCAACTAGGTTATCAAACAGAAAATGCAACTTGGCGTAACAATTTTCTCATGGGGGCGCAGGAATTAAGAAATGGGATACCTAAAATTAAAATAGCAGGTACGGCAACTCCTGACATAATCAATGCCATGTCTGCTGAAATGTTATTGGATTATTTAGGAATTCGAGTTAATAGTGAAAAATCAAAAGATAAAGAATTACTAATACGCTGGCTACAGCCTGATACGAAAGAAGCTTATCTCTTAAAATTAAAAAACTCGGTGTTGATTTATGACAAAGAAGCAAAGGCTTCTCCCATTAAACCCGATGTGGAGTTAATCGCCAATAAGGGGGATTTTGCAAACCTCAGTATGGGAATTAATTCATTAGATGATGAGTTGAAAAATGGCCGTGTGCAGGTACAGGGAGCAGAACCAAAGCTTAAAGAATTTTTCGCTATGCTTGATGAGTTTAACCTGATGTTTAATATTATTTCACCTAATGCAGTGAAACATGACCTATCCTAATTTAGGTAACCTGGTTGCGTGAAAATTTATGACACCGCTTAAGGCTCCAGCAATTGAATCTGGAGCAAAGCTGTTGGCGGTGTCTATAAATGGCTTGTTTGTGCTGCTGGGAACATCCAATTCGTTAGCATGGTATTTGATTAAAAAATACTGAAACTGTATTAGTATTGGTACCTGAAACCGAAGATTCAAACAGACCCCCTTGATTACCGGGAATATAGGTTAATGTGCAACTACCACCTGGAGCCAGGGGTAAATTACAATTATTGGTTATTGAGATTCCAGAGCCAGGGTCAATTGTTGCGGTAATACCCATAGCTGGATCACTGCCATTATTGGTAATGGTAATGTCTTGGGGGGAGCCTGCTGTATCCGCTGTGCAAATCGTGACATTTGTAAGATCTGCGCTGATGGATGTGGGAGGAATTGAACAAACAATAGCTTGCATGTCAAAATAAGTTGCCGTTGTATTTGATCCTTTAACCAAAATATTACTAATAGCAAAAGAGACAGGGCTACTAGTATTAAAAGAAATAACGCAACTATTATGTGGATATAAATTCGTAGGACACGAATTATTGGTTATGACATAGGTGTTAAAATTAACATCCTGGGAATATGGGCGAATATTTTTTGCGATAATTGCTGAGTTATTTTTAATTGTAATAGAGCCTGATTGTGGTAAGCAGGTGCTAGATGGTTGGCTAATTACAATGGAGCAATTTTGCAATAAATGATTGCATGGTTGTACTGCTATATTATTGGTGATTCCAATGGCTATATCTGCTTTTAGCGTAGAGATTTTTTCGGCGTATACGTAATTACTTGTCAATATTAATAAAATTAAATTTTTCCATAAATTATTTTTCACAATAATTAATTCCTATAAATGATAATTTCTTTTAATCTATTAGCAAGTTTATTTGGTTTTTTAAAACTTAGATAGCATTAAAAGAGATTTGAAAGCATTTCAATTGACAGGTGTGTTCTCACTTTTTATAAGGGATTAGAGTGGGTTGGCAAGATAAATTATTCGTACTTTTATTATGTGGTACTAGTTCCATTGCTGTTGGCGCTAATGATGACTCTTTAGCAAAAATTGCTCAAAATCCCTTAGCGGATGTAATTACTGTACCCTTTCAAAATAATACCAATTTTAATTATGGTTTATATGATCATGTACAGAATGTTCTTAATATTCAGCCCGTTATTCCCGTAACGATTAATCCTGAGCTAAATTTAATTACGCGTACAATTTTGCCGGTGATGCATCAACCAGAGCTGTTTCAACGATATGGTATTCACAATGGTATTGGTGATTTGAACCCTACTTTTTTATTTACGCCTTTAAAATCAAAAAAAGTAATTTGGGGGTTAGGACCTACATTTTTAATTCCTACTGCAAGTCAGCAAACATTAGGTACTGGAAAATGGGGTAGTGGTCCTGCTGGTGTGCTGGTAATCAATAGCGGTAAATGGGTAATTGGAGCAATTACGAATAACATTTGGTCATTTGCAGGACCTACTAGGCGAGCATCAGTGAACTTGTTAACCTTTCAATATTTTATAAATTATAATCTGCCCAATGGCTGGTATTTGGTTTCAGCCCCTATTATTAACGCGAATTGGCATGTTGCCTCTAATGAGCGTTGGACTATTCCATTCGGAGCAGGGGTAGGGCGTGCTTTTAAGCTGGGAAGTCAGCCGATGAATATTAATCTCCAGTATTTTTATAATGTAAAAAATCCGGAGCATATTGGTCCTGAATCAAGCTTGCGCTGTACGGTCCAATTTTTATTTACTAAAGATGCATGAGCAAGTGCTAGCAATAGGTTGCTGCATTACTGCTAGGCAGCTTAGCCTATGCAGTAAATACATTTTGTAATTTTTCTTTAATGACATCAAGCTTATATGGTTTAAGGATATACGCATTGATATGGTATTTTTTGGATTCAATCACCAAATCGGCATCGTCTTCGGCGGTCAGTAAAATAAAGGGGAGTTTTGATAAAGCGCTGTCTTTTCGTACTTGCGATAAGAGCTCCATGCCATTCATTCCCGGCATGTTATAATCACTAATAACCAAATCAAAATGCTCATTATGCAAGAGTTCCCATGCTTTTGGAGCACTTTCAGCTTCAGTGACATTAGTAAATCCCAATTTAGTTAACATGCCCATCAGTAGTTTTCTCATTGTCGCAAAATCATCAACAATTAAGATTTTTTTGTTAGTGTCCATATTTCCTCCTTGCATCTGATGGGATTACTTATTTAATTTAAATGCTGATGCTAATTCATCATAATTAAATTGTTTAAAAGTAATGTCTTCACCAAGTTTTAATTCGGTTTTATATTGTTGATGAATTTGCTCTAAGAGCCTTAGGGCTTGGTTTATTGTTTGACGCATGTCTTTCTTTTCTATACGAATTTGCTCAATTAAGTCTAAATATTGGGCTGACTCCTCTGCATGCGTTTTATTTTCCTCAAAAATGCTTTCTATTTTCTCTTTACATTCGCTAATCGTTTTTGTTATAGCTTCAGGATCTTCCAGTGTTTTTTCATCAACATCTAGGTTACATAAGTGTGCCATTTTTAAAATCATACTCTCTATTTCTTGTTCAATAGACTGATGGTGAACTGCTGATGCTGGCTGTTGTGGTTGAGTGGTTAGCGAGTGATGATGCTGTGCTGCTTCATAAAATGTATTAACGTAAGCTTGATCAAGCAGTTCTAAGGTGTTTGTTAATCGGTTCGCAATATTGGATTTACATTCCACGATTAATAAAATTAATTGGTTCAAAATAAGTTGGTTTTGTTTCTTAATGTTTTTTAAATAATGCTCACTTTGATCCCCATAAAAATTAATAAGTATCGGGGTAAGTTCCGACGCATTATTTTCTATGTATTCTTCAGCCTTAGTTTTCGCCTCAGATAATATTTTTATTTTGGCACGATGGGTTAATGTCTTATGAATAAAGAAGACGAGTAACGAAAAGGTTAATAACGTAAGGACCAGTACCGCAGGTAATAAAGTTTCAGATGTCATCATTGCCCCTTAGTTCATCTATTTTTTCTTTATACAGCCTTTGGTTTTTTTTGTAGAAATAGCCACTAATAATGGCTACTAAAATTAATACAAGTAGACCAATCATGGAAATGAGATTAACTGATAGTAGGGGGTGTCTTTTATTCATGTGCTTTGTTTTATTAACTGCTGGAGCAGGGGCACTTTGTTCTATTTTATTTAGAGCTACTGGGGCAATATAACTACTTACCTGTATTGGAGCGGCATTACAGATAATTTTTTCTTGAGGTAAGATTAATGACAATGGGCGTCCACTGGGCGATTTTGCTGTGATTTCTGCGTGTAATGATAATGTAGGTAATTTTTGCGTGTTACACAATGTTTCTATACTGGTTTGCCAAAAATCATTGCTCGGAGAAAGAGCTAATAAAATATTTCGCTCAGGGTTTACCAGTTTGATTTGTACTGAACTTCGCTCAATATGTGGATTTATTAATTCGATTTTAAATGCGTTAGCGGTCATGCTTTGTTGAAACGGTGTAGGCATTATTTTAAATAAAGATTGTTCTTCCCGCACAAAGGAATCATTTTTTGCCGTTATGATGCTTGTCGTCATTCCTGGGGGCATGTCCAAAAGAAATTCTTTTTCGTACACTTTATTTTGTGTTAACGGAATGGGGGTAGAAAATCTATCCTTTTCATTTTTTAGGCTGAGCGTTACGGTTGTATTCATGAGGAGCTGAGATAAATCTTTATTATTTTTTTCTAATTTCAACCTAGCGTTTATGGTAATTAATTCCCTATTAAAATACTCACCGTTTAACTTATTCGTTATTAATTCTAAATTAGTTAAGATAATAGCGCGTTCTTCTTGCTGTTCATCACCTTTGATTTTCCATGCGCCTGCGGCAGGATGTTTTACGTCAATGAAAATAAATTTATTGAGCTTGGGTATCTTTGACTCGTGTACATTACCGTCGGGTTGGTATAAAGCAATTGGCGTTGTTTGATCTTTTTTCTCAATAATTACGGATAATTGTTTCACATTGGCATCCACCGGGATGTTCCGTTCATTATTATTGGCTTTTTCCAGTGGAATACCTTGTGCGGGAATCGCTGAGGTAAAGGTGTTATATAAAGATTTTTCTGCATCAGCCATTGAGCTCATGAATTGATAAATTCCATTAGTTTGGCTGGCTAGGGATTTAAGTAATTCTTCATCGATATCAGAGCCTATACCTATGGTATAGAGTTTAATGTGATTTTTTTTCAATTCGGGAAGCAAAGTATTATTGATGATTTGCCTGTCTTCGCTATCTTGTTGTTTGGAGCCCCGATCGATTTTTCCATCTGTTAATAAGACGATAAATCGAGACTTGCTGTCTTTTATTGCGCTATTTGCTGCGTTTAGTGCTGCGAGTATATTGGTAAATTGGCCTGTAGAGTCAATTTGTTTTTCTTTATTGTGAAATTGTTTCACATAGTCGTCAGAGGCTTCTTTTGCAGGCAATAATAATTTGGTATGCGTAGAAAAAGTAAAAATAGTAAGCTTGGCCCTATCTTTAAGAAGGTTAATTAATAAATTCGTTGCTGGGATGCGTAAATTTTTAGGATCGTTTTGCTTCATGCTCCCGGAGTTATCAATTAAAAGAACCACTTCGGTATTTTCTTGCGCGAGTACAGGAGTTGATAAGCCGCAAGAAATACAAAAAATGAACAATAGGAAACGAATACTAGATAATTTCACCGACAAGTCCTTTGAATTTTTATTCTCTTCGCCAATAAAATATAGGTAGTATTTCGAGTTATTTCAAATTACTTAGGACAAAAGGAGCTGATTAAGCATCATGATATTATGAAGTTGTCCATTTTTTAGTGATTTTTAGTTACCTTAGATTACGGAATTATTGACAGGTAACAAAGCGCTGTATTTTTGGAAAACAAGTTTAAGAGATTAGAAAAAATTAAATTGTTCTGGGAAGGCACAAACATGTACTCTTCCCCAGTCAGTGTCTCTGTTTATGCGATCTCGGGAACAACTTCATCACATGGCTCAACAGCAAGAATATTGTGATTAACCATCGTTTGAATAAAGGTAAGTGCTTCATCTGCTGCTTTTAGCCATTCAACCGGATATTCGTGCCTTAAAAATTGAATCACCTCTTCCATTGACTTGCCTGGCTTATCGAAAAGCGGCCACAGCTTTGCCCCTACAGGGTTTAAGTTAAAATAAGATTGAGTGGTAGGTTCTAAGACTGTAATTTCATTATTTAATTCTGTATGCGTAACATTTTTCTTTTTCGAAATAAGGCACTTAGTAATTAATTGATTCATGAAAATTCCCTATTAAATTTATTCCAAAAAATACACATTATTTTGAGTATGTAGTGCACGCCATCCAGCCGTAACAAGCGATTTTCTAAATGGGGCATTGATGTGATGATTCAAGATTAATTTTAGATAATAGCCTGATTGCTTGCAACTGACGCTGCATCCTTCATCCTGCGAGGAGAGCGGGATGCGGGCAAGAATCTCTTACAACCAGGCAGCATTAATTTTGCCTAGTATTTTAATCTCTTTTCAACACGATCATTTTTTCCTGAGACATATCCCTCATTGTCCAGGGAATGCCACCGGTACTATATCCTGATTGTTTTAATCCAGCAAAGGGCATCCAATCAGTGCGAAAGGCCGTATGATCATTAATAAGAATTGCTGATGCGTTAAGGCATTCAGCAGCTCTTAAAGCTGGCGTTAGGCTTTCTGAAAAGATACTGGCTTGAAAGGCGAATGGTATTGAGTTTGCAATTTTTATCGCCTCCTCAAGATCGTCATAGGTGTAAACACAGGTTACAGGCCCAAAAATTTCCAACTGCGATACCTTAGCATCAGCAGGTGGATTCAATAATACTGCTGGAATTAATGTAGTTTCGGAAAGACGTCCTCCACCAAACAATTGGGCTCCTAGAGTTACTGCTTCATTAATCCAGGAAGTGATGCGATCTGCTTCACGTGGATGAATCAGAGGTCCTACTTCAGTTTCCTTATGCTCCGGGTCACCAACACGGAGTGATTTGACTTGTTCAACAAATTTCTCCATAAACAATTCAATAATTTCCTTGTGAACAAAAATTCGCTGTACAGAGACACAAACCTGGCCTGCATGGTAATACCCACCTTTAACTAGGGATGGAATGGTTTTTTCTAAATTAGCGCTACGATCTACAATTACAGGCGCCGCGCCTCCATGCTCCAAGGCGCAACGCGTTCCAGGGGCAAGCTTACTGCGCAAATACCAACCTACTTTAGCAGAACCAATAAAGCTTAAAAAGGCAATGCGTTCATTGGTTGCCAACTGTTCTGCTAAATTATTGTCATCCGTAATAAAAGTCTGGCACCATTGTTCAGCAAGACCTGCTTCGCGTAATAATTTCACCAGTTCTATACAGCATAAAGGAGTAGGCACTGCCGGCTTAATAATCACGGGGCATCCCACGGCAATTGCTGGAGCTACCTGATGGATAATAAGATTTAATGGATGGTTAAATGCTGAAATAGCCGCGACAACACCAATTGGTTCTTTAATCGTAAAGGCCCAACGATTATCGCTTGCGGGCGTGAGCCCCATAGGAATTTCTTTACCGGAAAAATGGCGTAATTCCTCAGCGGCATCATTTAGTCCATCAATTGCTCGAGTTACTTCAATAGCTGCATCGGTATAGGGTTTTCCTCCTTCTTGGGCGATTAATCGAGTAAATCGCTCTTGTTGGGAAGCCAATAATTGGGCGGTGCGTTTCAATATGGCCATTCGCTCGTGAGGCTTAAGCCAATTATTGCGATTATCCAAAGCAGATATTGCTGTGTTTAATTTTGCTTCCAAAGCTTCGGCCCCATCAGCAGGAATTTCCTTAATTAAGCTGCGATCAAATGCATGGACTACTTGAAGTGTTTTTTTCATGATTAGGTTCCCTTTTTAACTGGGGGAAGTCGTTGCTGTAATTCATCAACAAGAACGCGTTTATTTTCAGAATAATCAATTGGGAAAATGATAAGCTGAACACCACCAGTCGTAAACGCATCCTCCAGAATCGATTGAAAGGCTTCGATCGATTCCACCCGGGTACCACGTGCTCCATAAGCTTCAGCATATTTGACGAAGTCAGGATTGGTAAAGGTCATGCCAAAATCGGGGAACTGATCCACGGCTTGTTTCCAACGTATCATTCCAAAAGCATTATCCTCAATAATGAGTACTACCAGGTTTAATTTAAGTCGAACAGCCGTTTCTAATTCTTGGCAATTCATCATAAAACCACCGTCGCCGCAAACTGCCATTACGCGGCGATTTGGGTACAAAAGTGAAGCCATAATTGCCGAGGGCAGTCCTGCACCCATGGTGGCAAGTGCATTATCAAGTAGCAGAGTATTGGCCATTTGGGTTCGATAATTTCGTGCAAACCAAATTTTATACATGCCATTATCTAAAGCAAGAATTCCATCATGAGGCATTACTTGACGAATGTCATAAACCATTCGCTGTGGGGTGAAGCGGTCTTCTGTAGCCCGAGCAGTAATTTTACTCAAAATACCTTCGCGTAAGGGCAGTAGCGTATTTGCATGAGGGATTTTCCCTTCGATCTTATCCGCAAGCAGTTTTAAAGAAGGCCCCATATCCCCAATAACTTCTGCTTGTGGAAAATAGATTTGCTCCACAGTTGCTGACTGATATCCGACATGAATTACTTTAAGCTTTGTTCCTTCCATAATAAATGGAGGCTTTTCTACAGTACTATGACCAATAGTAATAATCAGATCTGCTTGCTCGATTGCTTCATGAACGTAATCTCGTGCGGAAAGAGCTGCGGTTCCCATGTAATACTCTGTAGCTCCAGAAACCGTCCCTTTACCCATTTGAGTCGTAAAGTAGGGAAGCTTAGTACGCAAAATAAAATCGGCAAGAGCATTAGTGGCTCTGGGTCTTGAGGCTGCAGCACCCAACATGACCAGAGGGCGTTTAGCCTGCATGATCATTTCTGCTGCGCGATTTAGAGCTTGTTCATTGGCAATAGGATATTCAATAGGATGCGGTGGGATGAGGCTAACTTTTTTACTTCGTTCCGCAGCGATGTCTTCAGGAAGTTCTAAATAAACAGGACCAGGGGTTTCTTCTTGAGCAAGATGAAATGCCTCGCGTACGAGCGTAGGTATCATCGAGGGAGAAACAATTTGCCGTGACATCTTAGTAAGTGGTTGCATTGTTGCCACAGTATTTACTATTTGAAAACGGCCCTGGTGCGAGGATAAAACGCCTTTTTGTCCTGTAATCATAATCATTGGCATCGCCCCAAGTAAGGCATAGGCTGCACCCGTAGTAAGATTCAGTGCCCCAGGTCCCAGAGTGGTAATACAAACGCCGGGTTTTCCAGTTAACCTGCCATAGGTGGCCGCCATAAATGCGGCAGCTTGTTCGTGTCGCGTTAATACCAATTTGATGGAGGAGGTACGTAATGCTTCAACTACATCAAGATTTTCTTCCCCAGGAATCCCAAAAATGTATTCAACACCTTCATTTTCCAATGCGGCCACTAAGAGCTCAGAACCTTTGATCATATTGTGTCCCTTAATATTATCTTTTACATCGATTTTTAATTACAACAGTCCGTTATCTTACATAGTATAACCAAATTCGATGCCTTGAGATTTTATTTTTTACAACAGGCTGAAAGTATTAAATTTATTTGCCTACTAAATAATCGCTATAGATAACAAAATTATTTTCTAAAGGCCAATCTAAATCCTAATATTTTAAAAGATTATAAAATAAAGCTAATATAAAAGTGGGATGTATAATTTTTAAGCTTTAAAAGGAGTTTTATTATGCACTTAATTCTACTCATTATATTAATTTTGCTCGTAGTTGGTGCGCTTCCTCATTGGCCTTATAGCAGAGATTGGGGCTATTATCCCAGTGGTGGATTGGGGCTACTTCTGCTTATTTTAATAATTTTATTGTTGGTATAATTTCTTTTATGAATTTGTAATAATAGGAGCTTATTAAAAGGGCTAAAAGCCCTTTTAATATTTCTAGTATTCTTAAGTTGAATATCTTAATCTAATATACATATAAAATTCTTAAATTTTCTAAAGATAACTTCATAATAAAATCAATAAATTTCATAATAAATAAGAATTATTAGTCTAGAAAATTCATAATTAAAATTGGATCTTTTTAATGATTTGCTCTACATTTTTAGATGAAAACAATTATGGAGAAGGAAAATGAACAAGGACATATTTGAAGGAAAGTGGGAAGAACTAAAAGGCAAAATGAAACAAACCTGGGGTAAATTAACAGATGATGACTTTAAAGTAATTGAAGGAAACCATCAGGAAATTTTTGGTAAACTTCAAAAACATTATGGTTATTCTAAAGACGAAGCTAAAAAAGCAGTTGAAGATTTTCAGGATCAAACAAGACACTAATAACTAACTATTTAATAAGGAAATATCATGAAAAAGTTAATTATAGGTTTTTTTATTTTAGGCTCATCTATTAGTTTTGCTGCAACTCAAACAAGTATGGACTCAAAATGGATTTGCACAACAAATGCGAGCAGTAGTGACAATCCCTCTGATAAATCTGCAGATGATAAAATGGCAAATACTCAAAACTCTGCAGCAAAAGCCTTCGCTTTTGCAGCTGAAAATTGCCGTGATTGCACTAAAATAACATGTGAAGTAAAAGATTAATTATCTTCTTATGAAGCTGGGGAAATTACCCCAGCTTCATAATCTAATTAAATCCCTATGTAATCTGAAAACATCATTAAAAAATGCCTTCAAAATTATCCATAACTTTTTGATAAAAATAAATTTTTATTTTTAATTTAGCTAAAACCAGTTTGCAAAACAAGGAAGCTGGGTTCTGCGTGTTTTATGCCCATATTAATAATTATTGTGCTACAATTGGTTTTTTAAAATCAGTTCAGTCCATAATACCATTAGATCTCACAAATTAACGATATAATTGGTTTTCGATGTCTTACCAGGAAGCTTATTTTATGAAATTAAAGTTCGCATGCTTAGGTTTTATATTCGCTTTTATTACAGAATGTTACGCAGTTGAACCCTTGCCAGATAATTTAATCGATATATCAAGTAAGCCTGGAATGGTGCTTTTTCGCAAAAATATAAATCAGAACTTACTAAAGCTTCTTGAGCATTTCACTACACAAAAAACAGTTACATATTGCGGAATTGCCAGTGCGGTTATGGTATTAAATTCATCAGGCCTGGCTGCACCAATTGATTTTCAGCATGCGCCTTATCATTATTTCACACAAGAAGATTTTTTTAATGAGCAAGTACGGCAAGTTATTACCCCTGAGGAAGTGCAAAAAGAAGGGATTAGTTTAAGTAGATTAAACATGGTAATTAAACGCTTTGGGTTAAATAGCGAGGTATTTTTTGCTAATGATCTCTCCAAGGACGAGTTTAGGTCCTTGTTGAAAAATGCCCTGTTAAATCAGCAATTTATTATTGTTAATTTTCTAAGATCCGCACTGCAACAGCAGGGAGATGGGCATCACTCCCCAATCGCTGCCTATGATGAAAAAACAGATCAATTCTTAATCCTTGATGTAGCACGATATAAATATCCTGCTTACTGGGTAACGGTAGACGATTTATGGAGTGCAGTAAATACCAAAGATAATGAAATATATCGAGGATTTATTATCATTAACGCCTAAGCACTTAATAACATATCATATCTTTTAGGCTCCTTTTAACCAGAATCAACTAAAGGAAAATACCGATAGTGATTCAATTGAGATCAATATACTCTCATTTTTGGATAAAAAGGAGATTTTATGATGATAAAAAAAAAGGCAACAAGGGCGTTAATTAGATTTATATGCACCCTACAGATCGGTTTGTTACTGCCAGGGTTAAGTGATGCTAAAGAGATAAATAACCTAAAAACTATATTTCTTCCTCCGCAGGTACATGTTATATCCACGATACCTGAAAATGGTGACTTAAATCCCTATGGCGTTGCTTTTGTTCCTGAAGGATTTCCGGAAGGAGCTATAAAACCAGGAGATATCTTAGTTTCTAATTTTAATGACAACCAAAATCTTCAAGGAAAAGGGAGTACCATTGTCAGTATTTCTGAAAATGATACTCGTTCATTATTTTTTCAAGGCAGTGGTTCTCCAGGGCTTACAACCGCTTTAAATGTATTAAAAAAAGGCTTTGTCTTAGTAGGGAGTTTCCCTACTTCTGATGGATCTTGTGCTACGGCAACAAATGGTTCAATAAGAGTAATCAATAATCAAGGACTTCAAGTTCAAAAAATAGAGGACCCTGAATTTATTAATGGCCCTTGGGATTCCGTGCTTGTTGATCAAGAAGATACCGGGAAACTATTTATTGCCAATGCGCTTACCGGAACGATAGTGCGCTTTGACTTCGTTGTGGGCCTAAATGGCATTACTATTTTCAGTAAAACGAAAATTGCATCAGGATACAAGCATGAGTGTGACGCTGTAACTTTTGTGAATGCTCCTACGGGCTTAGTTTATGATAGTAAAAAAGATATCTTATATGTTGCCTCCACTATGGATAACAAGATATTTGCACTATATCATGCGAGTACAGCAACGAATGATGAAGGTAAAGGAGTAGGAGTTTTTTCCAGTAAACGCTATCTTCATGGCCCACTTGCAATGACAATGGCTCCAAATGGGGACCTCATAGTCACGAATAATGATGTGATTAATCCGGACCCAAACCATTTCAGTGCATTAACTGAATTCACCCCTAGAGGTGAATTTGTTAAAGAAATTACCCTCGATGCAAATGCGGGTGCTGCATTCGGTTTAAATCTGGAAACAGTGGGTAATAAAACACGCTTTGCTGCAGTCAATGATAATGCAAATAGCTTATTTGTATGGAAGCTATTATCATGAGCTTAATTCAAATCTCTCGTAAAAGATTGATGAGAAGGTCGAGAGAGTTTGCAATAACATGTTGCTCTTGCTCAGTCAAAGCCTGAAGATTTTCATTTAATCGATTATGTAAAAGGTAAGGAGCTTCTTGCACAAACTCTTTACCTTTTGGTGTTATATTAATATAAATGCTGCGTCTGTCTTTAAGATCTCGAGTTCGGCTCACCAGGTTTTTCTCTTCTAAACGATCAATAACCCCCACTAGAGTACTCATTGAGCAATAGACCCGCTTAGAAAGCGAAGAGATGGTCATCATTCCATTCTCATAAATTTCATATAAACAAATAACTTGAGGCACTGTTAGGCCATAATGTTTATTCAATTTTCGTGAATGATAATCCATTTGCTGCATAATTTTGCGCACAGCAAGGATAATAGTTTTAGAACGTTGATCAGGCTGATTTGTAACCTTATCAACTCTTTGAGGAGTATCACTCATAAATTTGTAATTGCCTGGATGTTAAGGTCCTCCATTATATCTAAGTGGCTATGCAAACTATAGAAGCCTTAACAAAAATAGTTACTTCCAATTAGGTAAGTCAAACCCATCCAAATTTATCAAAGGTTGAAAAAAATTAACTTAGCCTTTACTATAAAAAATGGTTTGAATACGAATTATATCAACAGAAATAAAAATAAGAGTGTTATTTATAGTATTTAAGTATTCAATATCAACTATGAGAATATCCTCAAAAGTAGTAACTCAATTACTAGCACTCTCTAAAATAATAAAACAAAGGAGGGTTATCGATGGATAATCAAATTAATCACCTTTTTAACAAGAATGCTTCGCAATTGACGTACACCTCGGATCAGGAAGAAATTTATTTTAAAAGTAATGGTGTTTTAACGTTAGGAGTAGAAATAGAGCTGCAACTCATTAATGCTGAGGATTATAATTTATGCTCAAGAGCAGCTGAGGTTTTAGATGCTACAGCTCATCTTGAAAAAATTAAACCGGAGTTTTATTTAAGCACCATTGAAGTGAATACGGATAAATGTCATTCTGCGCAAGAGGTTGAAGATGATCTTTATAAAACACTTTTATCACTTCAAGATGCAACAAAAGATTTAGGAATTCTATTTTCAGCAACAGGTTCTCATCCATTTTCTAAATATGCTGATTGGGAGGTTTCTCCTACCACCCGTTATCAGGAGCTAATTGATCGTAATCAATGGCTTACACGCCGTATGAGTGTATATGGTTTACATGTACATCTGGGTATGTCTAGTGGGGAAGAATGTATTCGATTTAATAATTTCTTTATGTATTTTTTGCCTCATTTATTAGCTCTTTCTTCAAGCTCACCTTTTTGGCAAGGAATTGATACAGGGCTTGCCGCTTACAGGCCAACGACCTATGAGGCATTACCTACAGCAGGCCAGCCTTATCATGTTCGTACCTGGAACGATTTTGAAAGTTTATATCGGACATTAAAGTTATGTGGTTCAATCAACTCACTTAAAGACTTGTGGTGGGATTTAAGGCCAAGTCCTGGCTTTGGAACTTTAGAAATTCGTGTCTGCGATGGTGCGGCGACTCTCGCAGAAACACTTGCCCTCGTTGCTTTGATCCATACACTTGCTCATTGGTTTGCTGATAATGGAAGTTGGTTAGAATCAGTTGCGTATCCTCCTTATTGGCTTTCTCGCGAAAATAAGTGGAGAGCTATTCGTTATGGTTTAGATGCTGAATTATTAATGAATACAGAGGGAAAAACTAAGTTAATGCGCGAAGACATTCATGAATGGATTGACAAATTAGCTCCTTATATCAAGCGATTCAATTATCAAACATACTTTTCTACCTTGAAAATGATTATGGAGGCGGGAACTAGTTCAGAACGACAACGGAGAGTATTTGCCCATAATGGAAGTCTTAAAGATATTGTAAAACACAACATCAGTGAGTTTTTATTACAGACTCCTTTATATAGACGTGAAACGGTGTCATTAATTGAATAAAAATAAATTGAGGAAACAGGCATGAAAGAAGTAATTTATACATCAAAAAAACTGGGTAATGTTCTGGTTAAAAGTGAGTTGAATCAGCATACAATTTTTTCAAATCGGCTTGTAGCACGTTCTTTAAATCAGGAAGAAGAGTCCGATTTAATTGATAAATATACCGATCTTTTAGAAAACCCTGAAAATGTAAAGTTATTCGGCGCAGGAGAGGCATGGAAGCCTGCTGATGTAAAGAAATTCATACAAAAAGAAATAATGGAATGGAATTTGGGGAATAAGTTTTCCGTGTTTTCAATTTATGAGTCCAGTACTCAAAAATTTATGGGGTTTCTTCAAATAAGACATGCTTTTGATGATTTTACCCATATAGGCACTGGTCATACAAATGTCAGCGAAATCGCTTATATTATTGACCAAGACTTTTGGGGAAAAGGTTATGGAACTGAACTTGCCATTTTAGGGAAGAAATTTATTAAACATATTATTTCTGAAAGTAAGAACGATACTTTAGAAAAAAATATTAAAGAAATTGTTGCCACAGTTCATCCTGAAAATGAAGGATCTAAAAGAATCTTACAAAAGACCTTGAAACGTCAGGAGCAGGAAGAGTTTACAAAATTTGGTGGCCAACCTCGATTGTTATTTTTTAAGCCTTTAAAAAGTTATGTGGCTTTGCCTGATAAACCGACTGAGGTTTTAGCGGCGAAACTATAAAAAACATATTTAAGTATCAGTAATCAATGGAACTTATAAAAAATGGTAACTTAGCCTGGTTGCTTGCAATCAGGCTTTTATATTTTTCCGAAATTTTAAAAGAAGATTTTGTTATCCAAAATTGTTCTGGTTATTGATAATCCTAAGCCCTCACGCGTTTTGTCAAAATTAGATACTCTTAGCAAATCAGTCAATATAAGACTTTCTGCATTACTTTAAGAAATAATTCGGAATCTAAAAAAGAATGGAGCCAGGTTTGTAAATGTGTGTATTCGCTTTGTGCAAACCAGGCTTGATTCACCATACAAAATTGTCTAATGAAAGGGAATAGGGCCACGTCAGCTAAGCTTCGGTGTGTCGCAAGCAAATAAGGCCTGGAGATTAATAATGAATCTAATAGCTTAAGATAGCTATGGGCTTGTTGCCGGTAACTGTCGGCGACCATTGGATCAGGTGAATATTTATAACGGTCTAGAATAGGTTTAAATTGTGTATCGTTTTGCTGAATTAACTCATTCCCCGCTGTTTGTAACTCTGGATTTAACCAATTTTCGGGATCCGATTGCTTTAATGCCCACATCATAATATCAATGCTTTGGTCGATAATTTGGTTATTTTGTAAAACTAAGACCGGAACAGTACCTTTAGGCGATAACTGCAGTAATTCCAAGGGCTTATTTTTCAAATCCACTTCATACTGAGTTACGGTTATTTTCGCATAGGCAAGCGCCATCCTTGCTCTGATGGCATAGGGGCAACGCCTAAATGTATAGAGTATTGGGCGATTCATAATAGAAGCTCGTTAGACTGGTTGTTATCACATACGAGATGGATTTATAGCATAAATCGCTATATAAGCCCTAATTGTATATCTCATAGTAGGATAGTTAAGCTAAATCACTATAATCCTCATTAGAGTAAGATAACTTTTGTAAACGTTCCACCACCATCAGGGCACGCTGTTGTTCGCCATTCTCATAGCGTAATTTTGCCAAATAATTTAAATAAAGCTCAGCTTGGTCAGCGGGTATAGGATAGTTCAAACCCTGTTCTAAAATTTCCTGTGCTTCTTTAAGTTCTTGCTGAGCTACTAATAAGCGGCAAAAAGTCAGACGACTTAAACTATTATGAGGATCTTTACGCATTGCTTGGTAAAAAAAGACTTGAGCTTGCTGAGGATTATTTAGTAATAATTGCGCTAAAGCGCGCTGGGCATAAGGATGAGCATAAAAAGGGTTGATGGCCATAGCTTTGTCTATGGCTTGATTAGCCAGCTTAGTAAATTGATGGAGCTTAATTTCGCGTTTCGCATTTTGGCCTAATTGCAACAGAATATCTGCTCGCTGGCTGTAAAGCTCCGCTGTTTCTCTCAATGCTAATGCATGCTGATTTTCTTTTAAGGCAATCTGATATTCATTCTTTTGCATGGCTTCTTCTGTGCGAGCATTATAATAGCTCATAAGCACTAACTGCCCCCAATTAATACTTATAAAAAGAAAAGATAAGCCAAGTAGGCTATTGGCTATTTTTTTACTTCTGTTTGAAAAGTTAATTGGACGCGTAGTAATAAGCTGCGCTTGTTTTAGTAGGCGATGCAAGCAGCCTAAATAACATCCTAATAATAGATTCATGCTGGGAACATAAAAATTAAAATCCACCGCACTATGAAGGGTGAAACTCAGCAAAGCCGTAAAACAAACCACTAAGCGAATATGGCGCTCTGCATCTAATTGTTTTTGTTGTAAACCGTAGCGAATAAAAGGATAGTCGATGACGATTAAAATACTTAATAAAATCAAGGCTCCTGGCAGGCCTGTTTCGATTAGTAATTGTAAAAAATCATTATGAGCATATTGCAATAAAGAGCCGTCACCAGGAAGACTAAAGGCAGGATAAAAATGCATGAAATTAAATATCCCGATCCCATACCATGGACTACTCTGCCATAAAGACCAGGCGCCTTGCCAAATGATCCAGCGAGATTTTTCTCGGTGCAAAAGCACTAGACGATGTTGAATTTCCGGTTGGGCAAACAGAGCTAAAATGCCGAGCGCAAGCAACAATAAGCTGATAAAGCTTAAGAGTCGTTTTTTAATTATCAGTTTACGCAGCAGCCAGAATTGCAGCAGCAGTCCACTAACTAAACTGATTAGTACGCCGCGGCTGAAGGCTGCAAATAGAGCTACTAATAAAATAAAAATGCTGATACTTAAAAGAGAAAGGTAAAAAACATGATGTTTACTTGTTTCTTTCTTTACTGACTGAGTTAAAAATTGGCCGTTAATGGTTAATAGAGTAAGCATAAAAAATGCTGCTGCTGTATTTTTACTCATAAAAAGACCACAGGGCATTTGGTCTAAAATAAAAAATTGGAATAATGCATAACAAGCATTTATTACCCCAAGCACCCAAAGGGTATGAAAAAATACCTTCCATAGGGACGTTTTTGCTTGATCAAAAATAAAAAAAATAAAGATCCAAAAACTGCATTGAAAAATACCAAATAAACTACTGGGAGGTACCCATCCGAGTAGGGGAGGGATACAAATCCACGCGAACCATAAAATCAGTAGGATATGTACCGCAGTGATCTCGCCCTTAATTTGCTGGCGTTGTGCACCGAAATAAAGCATAACTGAGATTAAAATCAGTATATAGCTCATTCCTAAGATGAAATTGTCTTGGGTGCTTTGCCATAATACGGCAAGAACTAATAACAGACACAGCATGCCTGTTGGTAAATAAGCTTTAAGCTTTATTAAAACATCGGGCATGCTGTATAGTCCTTTAGGCTTTAGAAACCCATTTTCCTTGAATGAATGGACCATTTAAAGAAAATTCATGACTAGTTGGAGTGGTCTGAAGATTAAAAACATCACCCGGTAACTCTGTATACATATTGAAATAATGCAGTAACATCCAACCTGCCGTTAGATTGAGTTGTCCCGTATTCATATTTAATTTATAACTCGCGCCAACTTTCATATCGAGCCCCGGAACTATTCTCGTTGCATCACTAAAATTATTAATAGAATAAATCCTGGAGCTGCGAAACTCACCGGATAATTTAGTTCGTGCCTTTCCAATTAATAAAGAGGTAGCCCCCTCAGCAAATACAGATAAATTATAAGGTAATGCGCGGGTTAGCTTACCACCGATTCGTGGGCCTACACCATCATATTTAGCATTTAAGGAGGTGATTTGATATAAATATGCCGGCTCGTTATCTAATTGTTGAGAGGCTGCTACCTGACGAGTGATTTGACCATTCGCATATTGCAAACCACCATGAAGCCGGATACCTGTTTGACTTCCCAATGCAGCACTTTGTGCCATTTCTATATTAACAACATCAATTCTAGGTTTTAACCGGAACGCTTCCGTATTTGTGGATGCAGGAATGCCGTCAGAAGTGCCTGGGAAAAATGCTGTTTTGCTGGCTCGGTAGTTTTCCATGAAGCGTAGCCAGTTCACATTAATATCATTGCCGGTATTAAAATAATAACCTGCGGTCAGGGTAAACCCCCAGTCCCAAGGAGATGAAAGATTGCTATAGTGTTGACTGTCTGCGCTGATAAAACCGCTTATTATATAAGGGTTTAAGAGTGAATTTGAAAAAGGCTTAGCATACAAAGCCCCACCTCCAATCTCCCATCCTTGTTCTGCACAGGGAACGGTTACTGAATCTCTAGCACATCCCATAGTGCCAGCATAGCTGGTGCTCACTGCAAATAAAGATAATAAAAACTTTTTAAACATGATAATCCCTAATCTATTGTTTATTCACGGGTTAGTATAATGAAGCTAAGTGGAAATTAGAATACACTGGAAAAAAAGAGCTAACTTATATACGATTAGACTCTGTTATTTTCCAGTAATCAATTTTTTTGTACTTAAAAAGTTGGGGCTGGATTACAAATAAAATTTACGATTATGTATGAACGTATAATTGGGGTATTTTTATTGCTCCTATCGTTAGGTGGCTATTGGCCTATAAATTATCATTTACATTGCCAATATAGAGATAGCACCGATGCTCTAACTAATTGCCGGTTAACTGCTAGTTTTTATAGGTTTCCTTTACATACTTATCATCTTTCACGCATTACCCAGGCTGGTGTTCAAGAAGAGGATTCCCGAAGAAAAAGGTATGAGGTAATTTATCATCTCTATTTAAAAGGCAACTATGATAAGCTTTATTTTTTAAATTTGTATTCTACAAATTTAAATGAAATTAGTTTTCTGGCCTCGGAAATTAATAACTACATAACCTCCGGTACTCAGACAGATTTTGATATTCCACGATTTAAGCATTTTATTATCCTAGAAATATTAACCATAGCTCTTTTTATTTTCTCTCTTATATTGATAATTCTAGGAGATAAAATTGAACGACTCATTCGCAGAATACTTAACCTGATTGCTTGAAAGCAGGATTTTCTTGATCACCATACCTTAAAGTCCTTCAACAGAGGCAGTACAGTCCTCTTTGATTAATAAAAATTAATCAATTAGCCCTTAAATCCCTCATTATTTTTTGCCAAGGCATATACTTAATATATCAGGCGATAAAAAGAGAGGGTTGCTATGCTAGCAAGATTATTCGGAGCTGTGCGGGGACCTGAATTACCAGCTAAAAAACCAATGGCATTAATTGCTCCGTTTAATGCAGGTCGATTGCCGGCTAACGAGATGGTTCAATTTAGGGAAGCCGTCAATGCGCTAATAAATCAATACAATAAAGACATACCCGATCTTGAAAAAAAAGAAATTTTGAAGCAAATACAAGACAAGATGCAAGAGGTTGAGTATAAGTATAACCCCAGACATTTTGCCCGATCTCCTGGTTATCAAGAGATGCATGCAGCGCTTTTTAATGAAATAAAGTACCAATACGCCAGTTTAGGAACTCCTTCGTTAATTAAAGAGCCAAAGAATTCTTCTCCACTCTCAGAAGTTATTGCCAACATGGCTCCTGATAAAGCAGACAAACTGATGAGTATTTTGATAAAAGGTAAAAGTCCTTTTTTAACTGCCGAACTTAATGGTTTATACGATACGGAGGATTTTAGTACTGAGGCGATAAATTTTCGTAAGTTTTTACGTGATCATGAAGTTAGCTATTTGGGAGGCGGGAACTCTAAAAATTTTAAGGTAGTAAATCGAGATAATGGGAATGAGGCTGTATTAAAAATAGACTGCCGCCTTGATATGCCGCGAAATGTGGAAGCACATCTCCGTGAAAAAATACCTGGCAGTTTTGCGCCAATTGCTGCAGAAAGACAAGTATGTGGTTATGATGCGGAAGGTGAATTTGTATCGCGAACGATGTTGGTTACTGATTTTTGTAAAGGTGGTAGTGTTAATGAACACCGGAATACCCTGTTAACCGAACAAGAGTTACAAAAAAGTACGGGGAAAATTTTTGAGCAAATGACAAGCACGCTTCTAGATATTCAAGAGGCGAGATGTATGTTTCCTGATGCTAAAATTACAAACTGGTTAGTTGATGCCAATGGAAAAGTTCAGCTTGCGGACACTAAAAGTTTTCTTTTTACCGATGAGAAACAGCAATATAAAGAGGGTGCGTTGCCTGGAAATAAATATTGCTCAATGCTTCGAACTGGTGGTTTTATGCCTCCTGAACTTGATGATTCATCAGTGAGCGCCGATGCGGTACATGCTTATATCCTAGGTAAAAATTTATATTACTATGCCTCAGGTAGAATAGGGAAGGGGGATGATGCCGCAGATTTTCGGTTTGATGGACCTGGATTTTCAGGACCTATGGGTAAAGAATATAGAGAAATTGTTGAAGGCTTAGTAAAACCTGATCCCAGTGAACGTATGAAAGTAAGAGAGGCTCTGGATCGCCTTTTTATGGTAAATAATCCAGAGTTTAAATCAGTATTCACGGAGCTTAAAGCCTTGAAGTTCGGTGAAAATGATGAAAAAATGAACGAGTTCATTCGTAATAAACAACAGCAAATTAATAATGCCGCCCCAGAAGATCGTCCAGCGATTCTAGCAGAATTACAACAGACCGTAGCGGCATTAAAAGCAGATAAAGCAGCGCAAGGGGTAAGGAGTGCCATTGAAGATCTTAGAGACCGGGCAGGTATTTTTACTGTAGGGATGAATGCTAAAGCTGCGCGCATTGAATCTGCTATGTCGAAGTTATCTATTGAGGACCGTTGTCAATTTTTAACATCAGGCAAGTCAGAACCCGTCATGCAGGCTTTAGCATCTCATCGTCATTGGGGTAAAGGAGGACAAGTTAATTTAACCCAAGATGGCAAGGTGGACACAGAAAAAGCAGCACAAAGCTTTAAAGACTTCAAAGCCAAATTTGTAGATCAGGTTGGCGAGGCAAAAGCCCCTAAAGAGGAAGCGCCAGTCCAGGAAAAAGCACAGGGAATGAAACTTTAACGATAGGAAATAAAAAATGAATTTTAATACTTTATGTCAAGAGTTAGGTATTCATGATAATCAGCCCATAAATGAACGATTGGGATTATTAAAAACATGGTTTCAAAATACAGTATCAACTGATGTACAATTTTCAGGAGATGAGTATGAGCAATATCAACAATATGAAGAAGCAACAGAAATTTATTTAGCGCTCATTCTTCCTAAGCTTGGCTCTGATTTGGAAAAACCTAATCCCGATCTTGAGGGAGAGAACTTAATCTTTGCCTTAGTATTAATGGGTTTTGATCAAGTATTACGTTCGTTAACTCTTTCTCCCAAAATGCTCGATACTCCTAATAAAAACGGGTTAACTCCCCTGCATTGTGCAGCCAGCAATGGTTATCTAAATACGACACAAGCCTTACTTAGCTTAGGAGCAAACACATGTGTATTAAATAATCAAAAACAATACCCCATCTTCAGTGCACTATTCATGCCTATGCTTGATGATGATCTAGAAAATTTAAAATTGAATAAAGCAGCCATTTTTAAACTCTTACGCGATAAAGGAAATCAACAATTAGAACATCAAGACAGTAATGGTGAAACCGTGTTACATCGAATGGCATTAAATGGTTTTAATGACTTAATTGATGAACTATTAATTAGTAATTCACGACTTGCTTATATAAAAAATAATCACTCTCATTATCCAATACATACCGCTATTTTAAATAACCAAGAGGAGGCTGTTTCTTCTTTATTGAATGAAAACAGCGCTGATTTGGCTGATGGTAATGGTTGGAAGCCACTACACTTTGCAGCGCGTCAAGCAAATAATATGATTTTGGAAAAATGCTTGAAATACCCAGGGCATTTAAATGAAACCGATATCCAAGGCAGAACTCCATTAATGTTAGCCGCAGAACTTGGAAATCTTGACGCTGTTGCCATGCTTATCAACCATCAAGCCAAAACAGACCTAACTGATAATCAAGGGCTTACCGTCCTACACCATGCAGTGAAATCGGGTAATCCTGAGCTAGTACGATGGTTACTTGAAAATGCAAAGCTTGATGTTAATGCGAGAGATGATCACAACCATACTCCCTTATCGCTTAGTGAAACGGTCACCACGGAAACGGAGCATATGAAAGACATTTCTAACTTATTACTACAGCACGGGGCAACTCAAGCATCAATGAATTACCCCTAACTTGCCTTAAGCATGTCATCCAAAAAACCTAGAAATCACCTAAATTAGTTTAGGTGATTCTTTTCTATTTATCGCATCAGGAATAACTAGTTACATCTTATATGACATTCCACATGCTTCGAGCAGAATAGTTCAATAATAGGACTATATTCTTCTTTTTTCGAAAATAGGCGAAACTCCATATCATCATTGAGCTGCGCGAGGGTTTCCAGAGGAATATTTTCTCTGTTGATGGCATATAGTAATTGTTGGAATGTTAATTGCAAATAAGGAGGTTTCTCGTGGAAAAAGTTTATTTGAGTTGGTATTCGTTCGAGAATTTTTGTCGCTAAGAAATCGAAAATTTCAATAGCATGCTGTGCATGCATTTTTTGCATTTCGTCTGGATATGACGGCATGGTAGTAGATGGTATGTATCTGGGGGGAGCTAATATTAAATCCAGAAATTCTTTTGTTAATAAATGTATATTTTGAGACGTAACCAATGAAAGATTTTTAACAATAGATGTAAAATCATACCCTACTAGCTCTCCATAATTGATTATGTTTTGCCAGTTTTTCATAGAAAAACAGAAATTCAGTTTTTTAAAATGGACGAGAAACATAAAAAAGCTGGGGCTGTTTAAAAAGGGCTGAAATGGTTCTAAATAAGCTCGTACTGGTTGCGCTGTGGTACGCGTTAAATCAGCTCTACTTAAAAAGATGGGAACTAGTTCTTCAATAATGCTGTTAATGGTTTCTTGAGGTATTTGTTTTTTAACGGATTTACTAATAAGTGGAAGAGTTTGTTCAAGCAAGTACGCTGTTCGTATGTATTCAGGAATTGATGGTTCTTCCATATTCGGATAGCTATTTATTTTCTCTTTTATCAAGGTAATCGGTTGCTGAAAAAAAACAGGGCCGTATTGAGTAACTATATTTTTTAAAATCAATGTTAATTGACGATGACTGTGTTGAACGAGCAATAAAACCAGTTCTTCACTAACGGGGATTTGTTTACCCAATAAAAAATTAATGGCGGAAATAGATTCATGCAGCCCATCGTTAATAGAGTGTTCTGCCACTAAATTTAATAAGTCTGATAAGCTAATAACGGACTCAGGCCAAGGCTTAATGCTTAGCCGAGTCACTATTTGATTTAATAAAATATTTAGGTCTATTTGATAATGAGTTTTGATAAATACCTGTTTTGGCATAAGCGAATGAATCGCCATGACCAATAAATCAATAGTCCGATTATGTCGATAGTGTTCTTGTTCTGAATTTCCACGAGGATAGGCTATTCTACTATTGATATAAGACCATACACTTTCTTTTTCTGTACTATTGGGGGTTGTGGCAAAGTCATTTATTTTTTCAAAAAGAGCTGACAGTAGCGCGCTGCTATTAATAGCAAGTTTTTTAGTATCTGCTAAGTTTTTTAATGCAGGGCACAATTCTTTAGTGATGAAGTCCAGGCCTTGTGGCTCAAATCGGCATAAGGCCATATAGTGGTAATAGGCATCATGCATTGCGATGCTAAGTTTTGAGCCTTCTGTGTTATGTACTGATACTAAGTTACTCTTCACCCAGGTCGAATAGAGACTAATTGGATGGTAATTACATTGATGAAAATCTTTATAGAGTGTATCGATATTAATTTGACCAAAAATAGGTTCCATTATTACTTGGTGGCCAGGGTTACACTCTTGTGCTAACGCCTTGATAAAACTAATGGATGGCACTATTTGTGTATGATTAAATGGAGTTGCTGAACGCACATTGATATATCCGCCTGGTCTAATGGTACTATGAAGCAATGGATCATCGCCACGCGTAGCGGATACTTTAAAAAAAATACTATTAATACCCGTTAATGAGCCAATTATTTGCTTCAATCTATCTTTAGGGACCATAGGAAAATCTTTATGAAGCTGGTCAATATATTCTTGAAGCAGATTCTGGTTTTCAGAGAGATTCGCGTTAAAAAGTTTAATTTTTTCAGGGTAACTCTGGAAGGCTATGTGAATAAAATAACTTTGTAAAAAATCATCTTTATCAAGAAAGGGCAGGCTACTCCCATCTTGTTCCCGACTTTCTATGTTACTTAAAAATCCTGGTAAATTATCTTCCACCCCGGGGTAAGTTAATTGCTTATTCATATAGAGGTAGGAGAGATAGGCATAGGTTAAATACAGTTCATATTGATTGCATGGTTCGGTCGTGTGGTTTTCTGCTTGAAAAAACGGGTGATTCAGATCTGCTAGGTTTAACGAGTGGATCAAATCCATGATTTCATGAAGCTTAGAACCATCTAATTCATTAATTTTTTTGGTAAGGAGACTGTTTTTAATGTATCTAACTAGCATTTCACGCTCCGAATATTTCTGTATTAATGTCTGCGTTTAGGTATTAGCGTATGATATTTGGACAGTATCTACAAGAGTATTGCGTTGCTTTAGAGTATTTGGTTTTTGCTAATTGATTATCTAGGTTCAAATTTGTAGATGGTATTCGTAAATTGGCCAAGCTTATCGCAATTACCAATCGCTATGACAAAATCATCGGATAATAAAATATCCTTTTTTAAAATAGAATGTGCTTTCCCGATATAGTTAGGATCTTTAGTACTTAACAAAGTTAAATGAGGGTCGTATGGCCGAAATGATTGAACATTTACTATGGGATTCAATTTAGTATGTAATTTATTTAGCTCTTCTGTTTTTGTAGGTAATAGGGATATCCAAAAATTTATCTTATCAAATGTTATACAGCTAAAGGCCTTAAACGTTAAATTTAAAGAGAGCACATCCATTTCTATCACTGTTTCCCAAAGTTTTGCTAATTTATTTTCCGTTAATAAAAATTGAGAGATAGTGACATGAGGTAAGGAGTTTAAACCTAATTGATAGTCTTTTTCTAAGGGTATCTGTTGTGAAAGCGAAATAAATGCCTCAGTATTTCTTACAGGTAGTAAAGCTACGCAATATCGATTCATGGTATGCATAAACCTAATATCTTAGTTGGGTTACGTGAAATTAACAATGAGTAGGTAGCTGTTTGAAGAAAGGGAATTAATATTACCTTATTTGAAAAATAATTACTCATTAATCTATACTGTTTATTATCATAATTAATCAAGGAAGATATTATGAGAAGAATAATGAATATTTTCTTAATACTAGCAATTAGCTTTGTGACCTCAAGTGCGTTTGCTTGGGAGCAGCATAAACACAATTATAAGCACAAAACTCCTCCAGGTTGGCATCATGGAAAAAAGAAGGCTGGCATGGTAAATCAATGCCACCAGGGCATATTAAAAAGCATTATTAGGAAAGGCGGAATATCCTTATTAATAGGGGTTGTTGATTCGTAATCAGAAGGTCCGCAGTTCGATTCTGCGCAGCGGCATTGTAGAATCAAAGAGTTAGGTTTGTATGTTATTTTAGATTAATTTTTGTGTCGCACGTGTGTCGCAGTTTGAATATGATCTTTGAGAAAATTACTTTTTTATAAAGTTAAATTAAAATTTTAATGAGAGAGATTTATAGCGGCGGAGTAACCCTCAGAAGAATTTGATTGTATTGACTTGTAAAAGTTTTCTGTTTTCCAAATATTGAATAACTTATGTGAGTACGTGTAGATACGTATGTCTGAATCCTCGATACATCGTAGTGTTTTAAATTCTTTTGCTGCTTGCTCAGCAAAAGAATTGAGTTCGGAACTATCTTCAGCTCCAATGCCCAAATAAATTTTTTTTGCTCTTGAATTAATCACTCGTCTCCATAAATGTATATCGTTACCCAAATCGATGGAGTCATTTGTGTTATTTAGCAAATTGCAACCGTATATTATTATATCACCTGGGGTGGTTATAATTTTATCATATCCTTTTTCTAGATAGGCGTTCGCGTAAATATTCCTAATCTTATCATAGCTAGTTGCATCAAAAACTAATAAATTTTCGAATGTTGAGTAATCTTTTAACAATAAATTTCTTAACTGAAATAAATCTAAATATAAATCTTTATTTTTTCTTACAACTTTGTAAGCTTTTGCTTTATCGTGCAGAAGATGTAACGCACCGTGTAGCCAAAATAGGTTTGGCCTGTTATTGGTACCTGCATAGCCATATAAGCTATCGATAGGATGATTGTTAAAATCAATAGGCTTATATTCTTCCTTGGATGAAAATCCATCCCTAAATTTACCTTTAACTAGTTTGCCAGATTTATCGTACTCCCAAAGCAATTCTCTATTATTTAAAAGCCAATATAGTATTAAATCATAATTAATGGTGAATATTCTATTGAAGCATTCGAGATTCCTCTTGCATCTATTTAAAATACAATTATTTTCTTCATTAAATATTTCTAAATATTCAGGATGTAATTTTTTATCAGTCATAACTTCAATAACTATTTTTTTTAATAAATCGAAGTTTTGTTTAATCTTATTTTCGTAATTTGGCTTGCAATCACAATAGTTTTTTGAACAAAAAGTTAAGCATTGTGAGGAGTTTTTTAGAATGGCTAAAAGTACTTCTATATCATCGGTTTTTAAGTCTTCATTAACACCATTTTGTTCTAAAAAAACACTTAGTTCATGAGATGATTCTTTGGATTTAATTTTAACTTCATTGAGAATATCTTTGTATCCAAATTGAATATTTATAGATGAGCATTCTTTTAGAGCGAGATTAAATCCATTTCCTAAAATAATACTTGGTTCAAATGTACCCATCACATCAAATCCATTTAAAGAATAGGTATATTAATAGTAGTGCATGATGTAAAAAAATACATCAAATCTAATAATGAAAAAAATATTTAGATCAGAGCTATGCTTTTAATTTAGCAAGCGTAGGATTTAACCCTCATGTTAATAAAGAATACAATTCTTGAAGCAACTGGTTCTGTAATCGATTTACATTAGTTTAATATTCAGTGGTACAAATGGGACAAGTGGGAAACCCTTTTAATTACAGGGTTATGGAGGTTCCACCACCTAAATTAATGGTGGAACGGGTGGAACAACTATAAGTCGTCAGACCAGACTTTCTCAGTAAAAACGTAACATCTAGGAATTCCCACTCCTTTGATTCTTCGTTTTTGAGAGGCGTTACCGTCATTACCAGGAACGATCCAACCAGCATTAATAAGCACTTTGTTCACCATTTTAGGCTCAAATCCTTGACAGATCTCTTTCCTATACACTTCAGATAAAACCATAAAAATTCGAAAACCCGAGTTATCCGTGTGAAAAAAACCGGCTCTATTATATATGCGTTCGCTATTAGGATGATTTTCGCTTTCAAACCGACTCGCTCCTTCTTTCTCAAAGAATGCACGAACTTGCGATAGGATGGCTCTATCTTCTTTATTGCCATGCTCTCCAAAATTCTCTAACCAGACATTAAAACATTTTTCCGCTGCTTGACATGCTGTCCCTCGTTTCCACCCGGTTAGCTCATAATGAGTGGCTATTTCTCCAGCCATAGCGACCAAAGCAAAACGTCTAGCTACTCGTTGAATTTGACCTGAATGTTCCGGCTTAGTAACTTTTGCAACAAATTGCTGGATTTTATTTGTGAGTAGGGGGATTAAATCGGTGCGATGTTCAACAATCTTGTGAAGCCATACAATTCCAACTGCTCCGTAATATTGACTTGAAGCCTTTTTTAATGCGATAGACATCGATGCTGGGTTTATATAATCATGTAACTGTTCAAATATCCCCATCTGAGCACCAGCATCGGCTTCAATATCTGCCAGACGAATTTCTTGACCCGCATTGCATCGCTGCCCAGCTTTTGTCATTAACGAGGTTAACGATTCCTCGCCAGCGGATAAAAAGAGTAATGACCAACGCATAGATTGTTTTGCTGTACCACAACGAGAAGCGCGTGTTTTACCTTGACCATTCGCAAGGAGATAGGCGCATTCTCCTGCTTCCTTAGGATCCATCTGACTAAGCTCATCTAAGATTAGTAGCCCATCATTGTGGAGAGCAGCTAATCCCTCTAAGCCATTTGCAGTACTTCGCCATAATCGGATATAACTTTCCGGTTTACCCCAAACAGACGCAGCGACCTTTAAAGCGGTTGTTTTTCCTGAGGATGAGGCACCTCGAAAATGAAATCCTCCAGAGTCTTCGCCTGTAAGGTTTGCAAGGCTTGGTGCGAATGCAGTGGAGATTGCAAATATTAAACGAGAATTACCATTCGCTAGTCTTGCAATAGAATTTCGCCAATCTTCCACACTTCCCTCAGTTGCCAATGCTGGTTCCAAACTATTCGCATTTTGAAAAACAATTTTATCTTCAGATTGGCCGATTGCTTTATTAGCCGTAACGAATACTTCTTGATACCAACCCAACTTATCGACACAACGAGCGCGCTCTTCAACAGGAAAGACTTGAATATAGGATGCCAGGAGATCACGAGCTGTTTTACTAGGGGATATTGCCAATCCTAATCGAGCTAATTCTCTCCTTACATCACTGGAGTCACCTTGTAATAAAGCCAAGGGCATAGCCCATTGATGTTTAATACCGTCATCATCTAGCCATTCGAGCAATCTACCCCATTCGCCACTATGAGCGTCTCGTGTTTTAGCTACTACATACAAAGAAGAGCAAATCCATCGAGCTGGTAGCTCATTATTATCTTTGTCCTTACCAATAAAAATTACTCCGTCTAAGGTTAATTGAAAACATCCACCGGCGTAGGGAAAGGATTTGACGTGTTTAGACTGTTTAAAATCCACATGATATATTTGATTCGAATTCATTTCTTTATCTCCAACAACTTTACCGGAAGGTGTTGCACCACCTTCCAATTAATCAACAAGACCTAAGTTAAGAAAGTGCTAAACAGCTTCTTTAAGGACGTTATAAGTACATTGTTGCTGAAGATAATTGAGGATATCTGCTTTGCGGTATCGAACAGTACGACCAATTTTCATATAAGGCACACCCTGACCAGCCCAACGATTTCGTTCTAATAATTGAACTGAGCAATCTAAAACCGCGGCAAGTGTATTTTGATTAAATAGGGTGGATTCTGGAGCTGATTCGAATTCATTGATAAGTTGTAAGCGCGATACGTTATTTCTAGACATAGTAATACCTCGTCATTAATAGAATTTTCAATCGGCAATAAAAATGCCGCCAATGTGGCTTTTTCCGTAAATCCATCATTTGAAAATCCCAGTAGCACTGGTACTTTCTATCCAAAAGTCCATGTAGCTTTATAGCCATATTCATAAAGCTATTTCATACAACGGAGTGATTATTACGTGTTTTAAAAATTAAAGTCAACAACTGAAAACAAATTCAAAGAAATTGTAATTTGAGTGAACAGATTCGAGTAATTTGTCCCACACGTGCCATCTGCGATTTTTACGGTGGAACGCTTATAACTCAGTAATATCAGGGTGTTCCATTGGTTCCACTTGTACCACTGAAATTATTATTGCTCGCATTATGTGGATATGAAGTATAATTTAGGTATGAAAATATTATCAAATACTAATCCTGAGCTTAAGGATAAAGAAAATTCTGACAATCTAACTCTTGAGGCTATAGAAGAGCTAGAAAGTGGAGGTGGAAAGAAATATCCATCTTTTAAATCTATGATTGATGATTTGGAAGAAGAAGAGAAAATCTGATTTCATGGATCTTCTGACGAACAAAACAACTCTTAACCTTCAGTGCACGAAAGAACTCACTCGTTCTACAATATTCGATTATTTCGATTGTTTCGAATAATTCGAATCTTTGCTATACTTAGAATTAAGATAATCTCTAAGGTATTTATCATGACAAGGTTAACAACCGAAATTCGAAATCCAAGCAAGCATGATAGGGGTATTGCCAAACAATCTTTTCAGCAAATTCGCCAGCTTTCATTACCTGCTAAAAAAACAGCTTTCTTAGATTTTGAAGGTGTTCACGTGGAGTTACCTTCCTCAGCAGTTAAGTTAGTTGTTACCATTTTAAACGAAATAGCAGAGGGTAATTCCTTAACATTAATCCCACAGCATGCACATCTAACAACGCAAGAAGCCGCTGATATGCTAAACGTATCTCGACCATATTTTGTAAAATTACTGGAAGAAGGAAAAATTCCTTTTGAAAAAATTGGTAATCGCCGCCGCGTATTAGCTCGTGATGTGATGGAATTTAAGGATCAGGAACGAGTGAAGAGCGAGAAAGCATTGCAAGAACTAGTAGATCTAGCTCAGAAGTTAGATATGGGATATTAGTTCATGGTGAATTTTAAAGTTTTATATGATGCATGTGTGCTTTATCCTGCCCCGTTACGTGATTTATTAATGCAATTGGCTACATGTGACTTATACCGTGCAAAATGGTCTGAGCGAATTCATCAGGAATGGATTAGGAATGTTTTAAAGAATAGACCTGATTTAAACATCGATACTTTAGAAAAAATCCGAGTCATTATGAATAAATCGGTATTGGATTGTTTGGTTGAGAATTTTGAAGATATAGAGCAATCTCTTAAACTTCCTGATGCTAATGATAATCACGTTCTAGCCGCAGCAATTGTATCTGGATGTGATGTTATTGTTACATTTAACATTAAAGATTTTCCCAATAAAGAACTTGATAAGTATGGGATTGAAGCACAGCATCCAGATGATTTTTTAATGCATCTTACAGATCTAAATATAAATAAATTCTGTTCAGCTGTTAAAGCTGTACGTACTCGTCTTAAAAATCCGCCTAAAAGTATCGATGATTATTTATCAACCTTAGAAAAACAGGGCTTGCCTAAGACAGCTGAATTTTTAGTAAACCATTATTCACTTCTATAAAGTTATCGATAATCGGTTTGCTAAGATTCAATTTTCCCGAAGAAAAGAATTTTCCAAGGGCGCAATATACATTGCTTCGCAATGTTTGCTTTTTAACACATAAATTCGGGAAAAAGGATTAAGTACGTCATAATTTAATGATAAGCAAAAGAGGCTAAGGATTTATGATTGCTTTATAAATTTGGCACACACTGTGTACCAAATTCATTGTAAAAATTGATAGAAGACCTTCCGAACACGATAGCTGAAAACCATTAATTTGGCGGACACTGTCAGCCAAATGTGAAATATGGAACGCAATGCGTTCCGAATCTTAAAAACTTTGTTATGGATTTATTCTCAATTCGGATCGCAGTGCGATCCAAAATTAGAAAGTTCTTCTGTCTAATCTTTACTTGAATTTTGTATATTGATTATGTCCGCAGACTCAATCACTTCCATGCACTTTAAAATATAATCAGTAATGAGTTGCATTGGCTTTCTCAAGCGTTCAACATCTACAATAATGTATCCTGCAGTTACATCATTACTCATTTTATGATTCATTAAACGCTTCAACGCATAAGCAGGGATGTCCAAACTTTCCGCAATGGTGATAAAAGTTCTTCTCAAATCATGAACTGTGAATTGAACGCCGGAGTTTTTTATCACGTGTGCCATAGTCTTCCGGGGTTCAATAATATGACCTGCTGCACCCGTTCCCGGGAAAATATAGTCGTTAATTGCCTTTTCTTTTCTGACCATCAGTAAATCATAAAGAAAGTCTGAAAGGGGTAGAGTATGGGATTCATTATTTTTGGTTTTGTTGATAGTAAATGTCTTAGCCTTTAAGTCGAGATCAGACCACTTTATGGTCGCAGCTTCTTGTCTGCGTAGGCCAGTTAATAAGATTAATAGCAGATAGTCACGTAATGTTTCATTTTGACATTCCTGCAAACCTGAATACCATGCGGCTAGCTCATGCGATTTAATATAAGTCTTACGTCTTTCAATGCGATACCACGCGCGAGTTTGTGACAGACGTTTTACAGGGTTATCAATGAAAAGCGAGTGACCACTGCTGTCTTCATATTGGCCTGCTGCAAAATTGAATAATGCTCTTAGGATTCGCATGGCTAGATTAGCGTAGGCTTCTCCATGTTCATTGCCGAGCTTTTCGTGGTATTTAGCAATGCGATCTCTGGTTATTGATAACATTGGCTTGCTTTTCCAGCTGGTGAAGGCTTTATCTAAAATGTGTTTGTAATTATCTATAGTTCTTGGCTTTAGATTCTTTCTAGTTTTCAGGTAGTCTTTAAAGACTTGATTCAAAGTAATATCTCGAACCTCTGTTGCCTTCTTTTCAGCGATAGGGTCAATACCCATAGCAATTTGCCCTAAAAGGTGCAGGGCTTTGTTTTTTGCCATTTCGGCGGTTAGCTCTGGGTAATGTCCTAAAGTAATGCGACAGCGTTTTTTATTTATGAATTTTTCAACAAAAAAGGCTTTTGCTCCTCCAGAAGTCACTCGTATCCCGAAACCCTTCAAGTTGTCATCGTAATATCTTTTTTGTGCCGTTTTTCCTTCTTCGGTGATTGGCGGAAGAGGGAGGCTTTCTACGTTTGTTTTATTTATTTTCATAATTAATTTTTACGTATGCTTTTAATGTGTCGCACTTGTGTCGCACAATTGTTTAAAATCTATTAATAGAACTTATAACGTAATAATGCTGTAACATCAAGTAAATAAAGGGGTATTAAAAGAATTTAAAAAGATGTCTAATTGGCTAAAACCCATAATTAACTAATTCGTAATCAGGAGGTCGGAAGTTCGCCCTTCTCAGCGGGCTATCCTTTTGTTAGTGAAGAGCAGTTTGA
The DNA here is from genome assembly GCF_001465875.1 of Legionella saoudiensis. GTDB lineage: Bacteria > Pseudomonadota > Gammaproteobacteria > Legionellales > Legionellaceae > Legionella > Legionella saoudiensis. The sequence continues at coordinate 221,088 of NZ_LN901324.1, forward strand.
TAATCTTTTATTAGATATAGTTAATGACGATATTAAAGCTAAATTCACTGATTTGAAAAGATTATGTGGAGAAAATGACCTAAGTAAATTAAAGCTCATATTAGCCAAAGCAATCACATTGGACACAAAGGTAATGAGAATTAAAAGAGATAATATTTTCTTTATAATGTTTGTTGAGGTATTTGGAATTTTTAAGAAGTCGTGTTCGTTAAATAATAATTTGTACTATAAATATTAGGATTTATTAATCTTTTTTATAGTGCCGTCATTATTTAAAAGTTTTGCTAGCATTACATAGATAGTGAGACAGTTTTGAGTTAAGAATTTACCTGCCTATAAAATGACAAGAGAAATCAATATTGTCATGGCTGATTAGAAATCAAATTGCACATTCTGGAAAAGTTCCTATTGATAGGTCTTATGCTGAGCAATAGATGGCCCAATTAGTTTGGGACTCAAAAATAGAAGTGATGTAGATCTAAAATGTTATTTACATTTTTTTGATTTATTGACGCAAGTTGTTGTATTAAAAACCCTAGGTGTTGATGCAGACAATTTAATTCAAAGTAATCTTTCTTCTTTTCTCGCCAATGGAAAAATATAGGAATTTGTCCTTTCAAATATATTGCTTTAAAGAGGTGATTAATAAAGCCATATTTTATTAATCATTATTCTGCTATATTGTGATTAATAAAAAGCGAGGTTATTAATCATGAAATGGAACTGGCAGCTTAAAGGTTGGCCAAATTTTACTTGGGACTCCAATAAATTAGTTGCGGTTGAACAATCTTTTACTGAAAGTGCGGGTATTATTATTGGTTCTTCCCAACATATATCTCAAGAAGGTAAGCAAAATTTATTTATTGATTTAATGTGTACTGATGCTTTGGATAGCTCTGAAATTGAAGGGGAGCATTTAAACAGAGATAGCGTTCAATCCTCTATAAAAAAAGAGCTAGGCTTGTCTACACAAGCTCCTAGAGCTAGCCTGGCAGAGCGTGGAATTGCTAAAATGATGGTTAATTTATATCAAACGATTTCTAGCCCACTAACACATCAGGTTTTATTTGAATGGCATCAATTTTTAATGGGTAATAGCCATCGTTTAGAAAATATAGGTCAATATCGTAAACATGAAGAAGCAATGCAAATTGTTTCTGGTCCTGATTATGATCGAAAAATCCATTTTGAAGCGCCTCCCTCAACACGTGTTCCGGCCGAAATGGATCAATTTATTGATTGGTTTGAACGGAGTTCTCTCACCGGTTCAGCTTCTATACCTACATTAACCCGAGCAGGAATAGCCCATCTATGGTTTGAGAGTATCCATCCTTTTGAAGATGGGAATGGAAGAATAGGGCGAGCTATAGCAGAAAAAGCCTTATCTCAAGGATTTTCAAAACCGGTAATGACGGTATTGGCAAAAATTTTATTAAAAAAGCGAAAGGAATATTATCAACAGTTAGGTTTAGCAAGCAAAACCTTGGATATCACCTCTTGGTTGATATGGTTTGCTAATATCGCTTTAGAAGCCCAAAAAAGCACTTATTTATATATTGATTTTATTATTAAGAAATCAATTATTTTAAAGGAAGCGGAAGGCAAAATTAATCCAAGGCAAGAAAAGGTTTTATTAAGATTATTTAATGCGGGGCCTGATGGGTTTGTAGGCGGTTTAAGTGCAAAAAATTATATGAGCATAACAGGCGCACCTATCGCTACAACGACCAGAGATTTAAATGACTTGGTTAAAAAAAATATTCTTAAACGAACTGGCGGCCTTAAAGCTACTCGTTATTTTTTAAATCTCGATAGGGCTTAAATGGAGTTGTAGTATTCGCATGAAAAACTATTTAATTGAAGATTTTTACGTACTCATATGTGTTAGTTAATATTTCTTTAAAAGCACTCTTATCTATTTGATTCTTTTTGATAGCCTCATAGAAACAGTATATAATTACTAGCTTAAGAGATTGGATATTTACTATGCAGAAATCATGTTTCATTCTCTGCATATCTGCTTAAAATTTTCAGTTTGTGACTCACGAGATTTCCATATCTAGAGTTTTATGTATAAATTATAGACAAAAACATATTTTAATACTATATTGATGTGCTCGCATAGCTAGTGTTCTGCCATATTAATATGACTCCCGCCGTCAATAAATAGAATGTCACCTGTAATAAAATCAGCATCGGCCAGATACAAAACTGCTTTGGCAACATCTTCTGGTGTCCCCCAACGTTTTAACAAGGTACGTTCGGCTGATTTTTGCTGTTGTGCTATGGAATATTGTTCTGGGGGTAATACAGGACCAGGGGCAATGGCATTTACCCGAATATTAGGCCCTAACTCAACAGCCAGGTATTGCGTCATACTGGCTAAAGCCGCTTTAGAAACCCCATGAAACATCATATTTTTACGTGGATAAAAAGCAAAAAGATCAATTATATTGATAATACAACCACTTTCTTGTTCCAGCATCATTTTGGCTGCCTCATTAGCGCAATACAAGCTACCATAAACTGCAACCTCAAAAGAATCGTATAAGGGCTGAAAATCCTCACAGGGAAATGAATGGCTTTTATATAAAGATGCACTATTTACTAACAAATCAATACGCCCAAAATGCTCTTTAATTTGAGAAAACATTGCCTCTACTTCTTGCTGTGATTGGATATTGGCTTTGATGACCAAACACCGTTGCGAACTGTGTTCTACGATTTGTTTCACCTCAAGTGCTTCTTCATCAGAGGCATGATGGTTAATCACTACATCGAACCCATTTTGCGCTAATTTTTCCACAATACTGCGACCAACACGCTTGGCACCGCCAGTAACGAGCGCTACTTTAGTACTTGATTGCATAAGACTATCCCTGATTTATTATAACAATATTGATATGGTCTAAATTTTTTATCTGCATAGGATTTAGGTAGAAAATAGTAATTCAAATAAGCAACGTTTTTCGCGTTGGCGCTCATCTAAACCTAACTGCAGCTCAAATTGCTTTATATGCTTTAATGCTTGGGCTTTTGATTTTTTAACGCTTTCAATCTCTAATGCGAACAATTCGCGGTCTTGAGAAACCGCTTGGTATAAAATTACTTCCGCCTCAGGAAAAAGAAATACTTGAAGGTATTTCATAAGTTTGTACTCTTTATATTGATTAAACGCACATAAGAATTTTTCTACTGCTTGCAATTGATCTCCTTTTTCCTGAGCTAAAGGAATATCAATCTCAACACGTGCTTCCGCATCTTGCCCAGGATAATAAGATTTTAAGGTCAGGCTTTGTTTGTCTTTATCAACTTTATGACGAACAATAAAATTTTTTAATCCATCGATAAGAAAATAACGTTCCGCAACCTCAATTTTATAATCTTGCAAAGGATAAAGCTGCATTATTGCGGCTTCGGTCTTTTGAAAACTTTGTCGGTCATCGAAACAAAACTTATGCTCTACTTCAACAAACTTAACCATATTTGTCTCAACTCTTTGGCTAGTTATAACTAAGTATTAAAGGTTGGCAGCTATTTTTCAAGTTTAGCTTAAGGAAAACCAACTCCTTAAGAAACACCAATATGACAGCTTAACCCTCCATCAATGGTAAAGCTTGCCCCATTAATAAAAGCAGCTTCATCACTAATTAAATACTCTACCAATGCAGCAACTTCCAGGGGTTGTGCGATACGCTTTGCCGGTGTTAAATTAATCACTTTTTGCATGTGGTCTTTAACTGCTGCATCTTGAACTCCCATACGTGTATTTACATACCCAGGGCAAATAGCATTGCAATTAATCCCATATTCTCCCCATTCCGCGGCAATTGCCTTGGTGTAGCCAATAACCCCATGTTTGCTTGCCACATAAGTAGAGGATAAGGCTGCTCCCAATAATCCTTGAATGGACGCAATGTTCACAATTCTGCCGTAAGCCTGTTTTTTCATTTCCGGCAATAAAGTTCTGGCAAAGTAAAAAATACTTTTTAAATTAGTATTCATCACTTTATCCCATTCTTCGTCAGTTACCTCATTAAGAGGGTGAAAAGGTCCACCAAAACCAGCATTATTAATCAGAATATTAGGGGACTTTTCTTCTTCTTTTATCTGCATTAAAAGTTGCAGTACTCTGGCCCCATCGCCCACATCACACTGATAGGTTGAAACAATTGTTTGATGCTCGTGTTGTAATTTCTTCGCGAGTGCAACAATAGGTTCCAAGTGCAGGTCGAGTAAAATTAAGTGATCGGTAACTGCAACTAGTTTTTGGGCAATGGCGGCACCAATTCCGGCACCAGCACCCGTAATAAGCGCAATGCGAGAAGAGGGAGGTTGTCTCATTATAAAACTCCTTTTTCAGGCAATATCTCAATCTCATTGACGGCAATCTCTAAAGGCAGTAATGCCAAATAAGATAAATACTGAGCAACCATATTAGGATCTAACATATCCTCTTTAGCAAAACCGGGGCGATTTTTCCAAATTTCGGTATAAGTGGCACCTAAAGTGACGTGGCTAACCCGAATATGGTGAATTTTTCCCTCCTCACCCAAATTGGTAGATAAGCCTTTTAATCCCCATTTTGACGCACCATAAGCCAGGTTATTGGTTAATCCCACTTTATTGGCAATTGAACCAATATTAATAATGCGTCCTCCACCATATTCCTTCATAATCCGGTACGCTTCTCGAGAACATAAGAATGCACCGGTTAAATTGGTTTTAATGACTAATTCCCATTCAGCTGTTGTAAGATCTTCCACTGCTTGGAATACCCCTAATCCAGCATTGTTAATTAATACATCAAGAGGACGATTCAGAGCATGAATCCAGGAAAATAATTGTAAAATAGAACCTTCTTGAGTGACATCAAGGTGTTGTAGATGAATTTCACCAGGGTTAAGCTGTAAATCTTTATGAAAATTTGCCTGCCTTGAGGTTACAATAACCGTCGCCTTTTGTTGAATTAATTGCTCAGCCAGAGCTCTGCCCAGACCTGTTTTTCCACCCGTAATTAGAATTAGTTTATTTATATTTGCTTCCATGAGTTGTTTAAATCCCCCAAATGATGGGTTGCAATTATTTTAAATATTCTCATACATAACTATGTTTCTAGTTATGTATGAGAAAAACAAAGCAGTTGCATGGTTATTATCTACGTATCAAAATTTGTTCATTAAATTCTTTTCTACGGGTTAAATCTGATTCTAAAACGCCCATAAAATGTGACGTTACCATGTAAGGATTCTGTTTATTAACACCGCGTGCCACCATGCATAAATGTTGCGATTCAATAATGACGCCCACACCTTTGGGGTTTAAATGGTTATATATTGCTTCAGCAATTTGGACGGTCAACTGTTCTTGAATTTGCAATCGTCGAGAAAAACACTCAACTATGCGTGCTAGCTTAGATAAACCTACAACTTTAGTATCAGGAATATAGCCTATATGTACGCGGCCAAAAAAAGGGAGCATATGATGTTCGCACATCGAAAACATTTCTATATCACGAAGTAGCACCAATTGATTGTAATTTTTTTCATTGGTAAAACATGTGCCTAATACCTTTTCAGGATCAATAGAATATCCTTCATATAACTCGGTCCAGCTTTCAACAACTCTTCTTGGTGTATCAATTAAACCTTCTCTCTCAGTATTTTCGCCAATTAAACCTAGCACTTGCTTAATTGCCTCAATCGCCTTTTCTTTCTCTGATTCTTGCTTTTTTTGGGATAAGTTAATTAGATATTTCTCAGCTTGCATTACTAGAACTCCTTAAATGGTATACCTTTTAAGTGTAGTTGATAAAACAAAAATGCCTACATATTGACCGCTATGTTGCTTTATTTATTACTTATAGGGATTAAAAAGCCAGGTGATAACCCTCTTTGGAATACGCATTTTATTGCCAACGTCTATACTTGATAAGAAAAATGAGGGAAGAAATGATGTCTTTAGAATTAATTATAAATATTGGTTTTTCGGTCTGCTTAATTGCTAATGCAGCCTTATATATTCCTCAAATATTCGTGCTATTAAGAGCAAAAACAGCAGAAGGACTCTCATTATGCACTTTTTTAGGCTTTAATATAATTCAGTTATTCACACTCTTACATGGTTGGATAATTAACGATTTTATTTTGGTTTTCGGATGTGTGGTGAGTTTAATAACCTGTGGGACTGTATCCTGGTTAATTGCTTATTATAAGTTTTTTCAAAAAAAGCCACTTGAAATGAAAAATGAGCTTAGCTAAAGCTCATTTTTCATTTCTTAAGAGCTCAATTATTCTTGTTTTCTAAAAGGCAGCATTTTTTTCAATACATCGTCTTTTACAATAAAGTGGTGATGCAAAGCTGCTGCAACATGCAGACCAATCAAGATGACAAAAACATATCCTAAAATAGAATGAGTTTGAAAATATAAATCCGCCATTTTGGGGTTTGCAGAGATTAAATTAGGTAAGTCAAATAAGCCAAAAAAGCGAACTGCACGGCCATCAGCAACGGACATTAAGTAACCTAATATAGGCATAGCCAAAAGTAAGATAAACAAGGAGTAATGAACTATTTTGGCGATTATGTGTTTCCAATAGGGCTGAGAGGGATCAGAAGGCCTAATAGTGACCATTCGCCACAGGATAAATAAAATGGCTAGAGCCAAAATGCTTATCCCCAATGATTTATGCAATAACACATATTGAGTTTTAATTGCATCACTAAGGGTAATAAAATTAGGTGACCATACCCAATAAAATTGAGCACAAACTAATAAAGCAATAACCCAATGGAAGAACCTAGAGATACTGCCAAATGCATTTAGCGTATTTTTTAGCATAAAAATTCCCTAAAAACTAAATCCGTATTAATACGTGACTTGCTAATCACGTATTTGTTCGTCAGCTAAAATACCATAGTGGAATATGGTTGCAAGCAATTAATGGCACTTACTTAAGAGAAAATTGCAGCTTAGCGTAGCCCGTATTAGCACAAGCATAATACGGACTACAATTTCGATAAATACCTTCAAGTAAGGGCTATTAGTTTGGCATCTTATGATAAAGACAAGACTTCCTGTGTCCTGGCGTAAGAAGGCCTACGCTACATGAAAGTTAAATAATTAAAACCTTAGTTCCAGGATTAGCTTTTACCCATTTAGCGACATACTCAATGTAATTATTTTTACCAACTGCAATGCATCCACGCGTTGAGCCGGGTAAATTGCTTAACCAGCCCAACACATTACCTGATTGAGTTGGCCCATGAATTCCTACATCTCTACCGGTATATCCAGCGGCTCTTTGCTGTGATGTTGGATAAAGAATCGGAATAAAGACCTTAAATTGCTTGGATTTTCTTGGATAGGCTAAGCCATATAAACCAATTGGCGTTTTATTATCACCGGCTTTCTTTTTACCCACGCCTTTGTTCCCAAGCGCTACTTTAAATGACTTAACTACAGTACCATGTTTACATATATTCAAAGTCCGTTTTTTAGTATGGACATTGATTCCACTAGGTAAAGGACAGGTTCCACTACCAGCGAATAAAGCGAAAGGAAAAAGAAGAGAAACCATTAATAAAAATGCTTTAATTTTCATATAAATATACTAATATTATCGAAGTTGGGCAATAATTATCCCATAGTATTGATTTTATTCCTAGAGTTTAAGGTTAAATCTTGTTTATAATGGGTAAAAAAACGACTTATTCATTAATCTCTGATTAACCGGTTTGTGTTTTTGTGGAATTGAAATTAAAAATAAAATTTACGTTTAGAATTATTTAATGATTAATTAAAATTTATTCCTATGGTAAATTCCATCTCCATTATATTTGATTAACTCAATTAGGAGAAAACATTGAGGTTCAAATTAGCAGCCAATACTCTATGGAAATCTAAAAAGCGATTAAGAATTTTATCCATTTTAATGATGGTTTCATTTTTTTTAGCGATTAGCTTTTATTTATTTCATCGCCCAGCCTCTCTTCCCGAAAAGCAGCTTAAGGTAGTTGAAACAGAAATAATCACGCCCACATCGCTTAAAAAGACAATTAAACTTATCGGTACGATTCATCCTAAACATGCCACTTTATTGACAGCGAAAACATCGGGCTTGCTTGAGTCACATTGTTTATCAGGTCAAGCAGTCAAAAAGGGCGCTTTGATTGCGCAAATTATTAATCCTGAGGTAGAAAAAAATTATCAGTTATCAAAAGACGCAGTAGCGATTGCTGAAACTCATTATAATCGCTTTCTGCAATTAAAAAGCAAGGGGTTTGTCAGCATAAGAGAGCTTGAAGAGAAAAAGCAGCAATGGATCAATGCTCAAAAAGAAGTAGCTAAAACAAAGATCGAAGCAGAGAATCTGCGTTTTTACTCTCCATTTGATGGAATAATTGGTGCATTCAAAATTAGAGATGGTTCGCAAGTTAAAACAGGAGATGTAGTTGTTACTGTTTATGATCCCTTAAATATTACGGTTGACGTAGATATTCCTTGCCACTATCTCCATCAAATTAAAGAAAATCAAATCGTTTACATTAAAAACCAGAAGTATCATTTATCTCATTTGCAGCAAATGATGGATAGTGAAACCCATATGTGTCCCGCAGAAGTTGATATTCACTGCAATGATTGCATTATTGGCGACACCATTTATGTGCAGCTTCTCATAAAAGAAAAGAATAAAACATTAGTAGCACCAGCCCAAGCATTATTCCTCAAAGAAGGGAAGCTTTCCCTTTATAAGGTTGTTAATAATCATATTGAACTGGTGAACGTTAAAACGGGTATTAAAGAAAAAAATAGGATAGAAATTATTTCTGGATTAAAACCAAATGACGAAGTGATTATAAAAAGTCCCGAGCGATTATCTCCACAGATGGAAGTGTCGATTTATCACCCTAAAAATAAAATATCGGGATAATAACTTAAAATGAATGTGACAACCTATTTTTTAAAACATCCGGTTATTGCCATTATTCTTAACCTTATGATTGCTCTAGTTGGAATACTTTGCTATGACTCATTAGCCATTAGAGAATACCCCGAGATTAGTTTTCCTGTTATTTCTGTAAACACTAGTTATGCGAATGCAAGCCCCCAACTTATTGAGTCTGCGGTGACTAATCCATTAGAAGAGCAGCTTGCGGGAGTGGAGGGACTGGAGTTGATAACCTCAAGCTCCAATGCCGGTTTTTCTCATATCAAATTAGTATTTCGACCTGGAACGGTGATGGATAGGGCGCTCAATGCTACTCAAGAAGCAGTAAACCTAGCTCGTGCCTTTTTACCTGCAAATATAAAAGCACCGAAAATTGAACGCCAGACTCAGTCAGATGGGTTACCGTTTATTGGGCTCTCTATCGAGTCTCGCTCTTTAAGCTTTGGTGAATTGACCCATTATGCCCAGCTTAATTTGAAAAATGCCTTTCGCAGTGTGAGCGGTGTTGCCTCAGTTTCTGTATGGGGACGTCCTTATACTTATGAAATTAATTTAGATCCCAAGAAATTATACGCTTTTGGTATTAATGCGGATGAGGTGGCCAACGCGGTTGCCTCTAATCGCTTATCACTTCCGGCCGGAAAATATCAGAATAAAATACCAACAACGCTGGACTTTGATTTAAAAACGGCGGAGGATTATCGAAATTTATTAGTAAAAACAGTGAACCATAATCCCGTTTTTCTTAAATCATTAGCACAAATTCAATTAAAAACCGACAATAGTCAATTTCAAATTAAAGTTAATGGGCAATCCGGGGTAGTTCTATCAATTAATCGCGCAAATGATGCCAATCCACTCGAAGTATCGCAAGCGGTTCGCAAAGAACTTAAAGCATTAAAAAAAGCTTTACCTAATGATATGAAGATGAGGGTGATCATTGATCAATCCGAATTTATCCGGGCCTCGTTAAAGAATATTAAATCTTCCATAGTCGAATCCATTCTATTGGTTCTTGTTATTGTATTTTTATTCCTAAGGAACATACGTTCCATCCTGATTCCTGTGGTAACAATCCCTATTTCGCTATTAGGCTCACTACTCTTCTTAAAACTCTGTGGTTTTAGTATTAATCAGATGACACTGCTTGCTATGGTTCTTGCCGTAGGTTTAGTTGTGGATGATGCGATTATTGTTCTTGAAAATATATGGCGTTATGTTGAAGAGGGATTTTCTCCAATAGAAGCTGCTTTGAAAGGGGCGAAGCAGATAAGTTTTGCGATTGTTGCTATGACGTTTACGCTAGCTAGCGTCTATGCGCCTTTGGCGTTTATTCAAGGCATGATTGGGCAATTATTTATAGAGTTTGCGGTTGCCTTAGCAGGAAGTGTATTTATTTCTGGGATAGTCGCACTTACATTATCTCCCTTAATGTGCTCAAGCCTGCTTACTAAAAATACAAAACAATTTTGGCCAAAAATAGATGGAATACTTGATAGGTTTTCAGAATATTATATTAAGCTCTTATCATCAACGCTTAGTAAAACTAAGTTAACCATTTTCGTTGCTCTTATGACAATGGGAGTAAGCATATTTTTTTATCAAATACTTCCTCGGGAAACTGCACCTAAAGAAGATCGGGGGCTAATCGGTGTTTATACACCACGCTCCTTAGACGAAAATGTCAATGATCTGGACGTAAAGGGGAAACAAATGGAACAGGTTATTGGAATGCTTACTGAGGCTAAAAATCGCTTAACTTTCTCTGGAGAGTGGGGAAGTAACCTTGTTTTACCCTTAAAACCTCACGCGAAAAGAAAGCGCTCAGCCGCAGAAATTGTGGAATCACTTAGGGCTCCAATGGCTAAACTAAACTCAATTGATGCTTCAGTGTGGAGCTGGGATGATGGTTTGCCTGGGACGGATAACGAGATGAATGGAAATGAGTTAGAGCTTGTTTTATCGACAACGGATGATTATGCTCAATTGTATAATAAAGCAGAACAGCTTAAAGCTTTACTTGCTGACAATAAGTCATTTGAATCAATACGCCATGATCTACGTCTTGATTCCATGGGGTATGCTATTGAGGTCGATAACTCTAAATTAGCCTCACTAGGGCTTACCCCGGCTCAAGTCGCCAAAACAATCGAGATTTTCTTTAGCGGTGATAGGTCTATTAATTTTCAGAAAGACAACGTAATTTATAATTTAACTCTGCAAGGAACAATGAAACCTTGGGGGTTAGATGAGCTTTATCTAACAACGCCGTTAGGCCACAGAGTTTCTTTAGGTACACTGGCTAAAATGAAAAATCAGGCACAACCAGCCTTTTTAGATCATGTAAACCAAATGCGCTCAACAACATTACATGTGCAATTAGCCCCTCATCAGTCTTTTAAAAAAGGAATGGATTCTCTTTGGAGTTTTGCGAAAGAAAATTTGCCTAGCCAATACAAACTGAGCTGGTCTGGGGCTGCTAAAACATATAATGAATCATCGCGAACACTCTTGTTATTTTTATTATCAATTCTTTTTATTTATTCCATCCTATGTATTCAATTTGAAAATTTCATTTATCCTTTAATTATCTTAATTACAATTCCGTTGGCCTGCTCTGGAGCTTTAGTATTTGCTTATCTTTTTGGCCAATCCTTAAATATTTTCACCGAAGTAGGCCTTATCACCTTAATTGGACTAATTACGAAACATGGAATTCTTATTGTCGAATTTGCAAATCAATTGCAAAAAGAGGGGGTGTTTTTATTAGAGGCAATAAAGAAATCATGTGCTATGCGCTTACGTCCTATTTTAATGACAACAGGGGCAATGATATTCGGTGTTATCCCTCTAGTTTTATCACATGATGCAGGTGCTGAATCACGCCGGGCGATTGGCACGATTTTGTTAGGCGGTTTATCTTTAGGAACGCTATTTACTCTTTTTGTTTTACCAACTATCTATTATATGGTTTCAAAAGTTTTAAAATACAATCCTCAATAGGGATAGGTTTGGAAGGAGGCCGCTGCCTTTAATTACCAGGAAGTTTTTAAAAAGAAGTCATCTTGAGGGCTTACAGGGAGCTAAAAACCAGTTAGCCGCTCAAACCTAATCTTTGCTATGCTTAAAAGTATAAGTTTATATTTAAACTAAGAAGTCTACTCTTTAACGAAGGAACGAATGATGAAGAAAGGCGTACTTTATTTATTAGCGTCGATTGGCGTTTTGTTTTTAATATATTTTTCTTATTCTCAGTTATTTAGCATAACTGGGGCAACAATGTATGGTAGCGGTAGCATCACTTCTGTCCCAGGTCCGGCACCTTCTCCTTTAGTAGCCTATGCGCAGTTAAAAAATGCATCGATGACCTCACCGCCACAAGCAACACCATTATCGCCCTCTGCAGAAAATACAATAAGACGGATGATTATTCGTAACGCCAATATTACCTTACAAGTAAATGATATTAATCGTGCCCTAGATGCAATTATTAATTTGGCTAATGCTTCAGGAGGATATGTTGTCAGCTCTAATATCTACCAAAATGCAGGTAGTACCACGGGAGGAATTAGTATTCGCGTTCCTGCTGAAGGCTTAAATAATGTATTAAAGCAATTAAAATCATTAGCTACGCAAGTGACTCAAGAAAATATAAGTGGAGAGGATATTACTGAGCAATATGTTAATTTACAAAGTCAGCTGGATAATCTCCAGAAATCAAAAAGTCAGCTCGAAAAAATTATGTTAGGGGCAACAAAAACAGAAGATGTGCTCAAGGTACATCAGCAGTTGAGTAGTACTCAAGGACAAATAGATGTTCTTGAGGGACAAATAAAATATTATAAAGAGTCCGTCGCTTTATCTTTAGTAAATATCACCTTGAATATGAATCCAGCGGTACAAAATGAATATCAGTCTCATTGGCGAATAGGAGAAGCATTTAAAAGCGCTTATGTGGATTTAGTTAATGGATTACGGAACTTCACCTACACTTTGATTGAAATGATTGTGTATTTTTTACCATTAGCTTTGTTGTGGGGATGTGTTGGTTTTGTTATCTATTGGATAGGGAAAAAGATATATAAATTATTGTAGCTCTCAAATGGGGCAGGTTTGATTAATCATCGAACTGCTCCATAATCCAACCTAAAGCTATTATCTCAGATGGCGGTAGACTGCCTCACATATAGGATCATGCCCCCAGATTTTAATTAATTTTTCATGGAAGACCAGAATATTACTGGTCCCTGCCTTCTCTTATCATGTGCACAAAGCAATAAATGCTATCCATTGTTTGATATGGGTTATCAATTTAAGCGTTTTAGTCCTAACCAGCTTATTGCAGGTACGCTTGGTTGCCTACATTCAAATTTTAGTTAAGGAAATAGAATGAGTAAAAAACCAAGTTTAATTATCATGGTGCTTTTGAGCGTGTTTAGTGCTCAAGTTTTAGGAAAACCCTTGGTGAGTATTGAGGCCTCAGGACAAACAAGAGTTATTGTTCCTATAAATACCCTTGCTGCTATTTACTATACGATCACTAATAATTCCTCACAGCCCCTCACGTTAAATCTTGAACCGCTACAAGGAATTACCCAAAATATTGCAGGAGCTTCTATTATTTGTAAACAACCGATTCAGTTAGCTCCCCATGGTTCTTGTTTACTTACTCTAGTTGCAAATGGCAATAATTTGCCGACAGTACCGGTCACCGGATTACAATTATATCGGAAGACAAAAGAGGGTAAAGTATATAGCAAGCCACCTAAGGGGCAGGAAATTTATGCAGCCAGAGGCTCTAATCGCTATAAATTAATTGTCATTTCCGGGGATCCTCTTACCTTATTTGATGTTCCCAAAACGATTCCCCCTAAAACCCCAATTACTAAGGTTTTGACTGTACAAAATGCATCGACCAATCTCATCATAAAAAGTATCGCGGTTAGCTTGGCTTCAATGTCTGAAGCTAATCCTGCCAAAGTTATTATTGATGCAAGTGACTGTATGCGTGTAAATGGTCTTTTTCCAGGCCAAACATGTGCCATTAATTTTACTCCAGCTCGCTTATCCTCTCCTATCAAGATGGAAGAGAAGTTTAAAGTGATTATTAGTGCCAATGGCAGCTCAATGTATCAAACAACAGCCCACTTAACTTTAAGTCCTTTTATACCCATTACTTATGATCAACATCCACAGATTGTTCCTTTTCCTTCGTCTTCTGGCTTACAGTTAACATTGAATAATATCAGTGATGAATCACAACACTTAAATTTTACTACTCCTGAGTACTGGAGAGACGTTTCTTATACCGGTTGTCCGGATCTGATGTTACCTGGCTCATCATGCACACTGACTTTTACTTCAAAAAAAGCAAATAATGCTGGAATATTTACTATTAAAGCCCTCTCTGTACAAGGCCGATATAAGAGTAAAATCAATATTCCCATTGCATTTGCTGATGCAGATAATAATTTAGTTTATGCGGTAAGCTCCTCAACTTATTACGCAGTCAATATAGATAAGACCTTCACTATGAGTCCACTGAGTATGGGGTTTCAGTGGTGTCCTCCTGGGATTGCCTGCAATCAAATCACAACCAATGCGACTGACTTATATAATGGGATGTCAAATTCATTGAAGATAAGAACGGCATTTGCCGGAGCTGACCTAAACACCTATGCAGCAGGTTACTGCGCCACCATCCCTTCGGGTAATTTGAACTTACATTACTACTTACCCGCAGTATGCGAATTAGGTAATAGTTTGCAGGGGGCGGACTGCCATTCAAATAGAAGCAATATTTACAACAACCTAATTCAGTATGGATTTTTATCAAACCTTAATGGTCCTTTGTGGAGCTCTACAGAAATAAATGCCGGAGCTGCCTGGTTAGAATTTTATTACGGGCCCATTATCGCCTGGCAGTATGAATACCTTACAGATTTTTACGCCACTGTGGTGTGTGTAACAAGAGGTAGCTTATAAACATCCCCTATTAAAAGGAACTATTATGTGTGTTGTTGCTTTAAAAATTAAAAAAATTACAGGCCTTATTAGTATATTGGTAGCAATATCGTATTCCCTAACTAGCTATGCTTTGTTAACCCCATATAAGGGGACTCCACCATTGGTGTTTAAAAGTAATAAGCATCATTTAAATATTGCCATCGTAGCAAATCACCCTATGGATAATTTAAGTTTATTTAGTCCAACCTTTAATAATGTAGTGCCTTGGACATGGGATGTTTGTTATATGTCCGATTTTAATTTGGATACGTACACTTGTACTACTAATACTACAGCAAACGAGCAATATGCGGGGCCCTTAATACAACTTCAACAAGGGGATACCTTAAATATAACGCTTGTTAATAATCTACCCCTTATTGATCCAAATATTTATCCTATAGCCAATGTACAAAATATACCTAATTTAAATTTAAACCCAGTTAATTTGCATACTCACGGGTTAACCGTATCTCCTCATTATCCTATTCCTGAAAGCTCCAAATATAACAATTGGGGCGATAATATTTTCTTAGTTTTAACCAATAGAAATAATGGACCTTATATTCCTGGAAAACATGATCATGGAACAGTAATCGTTAATCCAACAAATTCAGTTGAGTATTCTATTTATATTCCTGAAGACCATCCAAGTGGGCTTTACTGGATTCATCCGCATATACATGGTCTAACCGAAGCGCATATTTCTATGGGGATGCGAGGAATTCTCACTATAGGGCAGGTTAGTGATTATGTATCAATTGAGGGCTTAACGAAAAGGCAGGTTAATCGCAGCACTTCTTATCTTGGTTTACAAGATTCTCAGGTACTTCCTACAGGGTATATTTATACGAGTCCTGATTCAGCATTTTGCTCTGCAATTCCTAATGCTTCTGAAGATAATACGTCGCGTCAAGGTGTTTGTCCTGGGACTGATTCAAGCGCGGTAGGAGGGAATAATTATATTGGGGGGAGCTGGTTTCATCCAGTTTCCGGATTAATTTATCCTCAGATTAAAGTTCAAAATCAAGAAATTTTGGCTATAGCTAATTTAAGCAGTTCCACTTCATACAATATTGAGCTACAAGACCGGTTTAAAAAATGTAACATCCTCATGCAGATTTTAGCTGTTGATGGGATTTCCATTAATACCACGGATGCTCAAGCGGTCATGCTTGCTGCAGGAGGCAAATTTATACCTGAACCATGCCCAGAAAGTACTATTTTGCACCCGGAAATTTGCGCTAGCTCCATTTTAATGATGCCGAGTGCGCGAGTAGAGGTTTTGGCTACTTATAGAAATTGTGCTGGTGGTAACAAAATAACTAAGGTACCTATGGACGGGGCTCAGGCAGTTCTGACTACTACTTCTCATAATACGGGACCAGTTGGTGATTATTGGCCGCAAGTTGATTTAGCACAAATTCAATTTGACTCAGGTAGTAAAGGGACTCCGGCTCATATAACACCTCATATATATGACCCAGTGCTTCTGGCAAGAGAAATAAGACCCATAGATCCCAATAGCACGCCACAAGCTTGTGAGCCCTTAGCTCCCGGTAATAAGCGAAGAATATTTTTTGGTAATCCTACTGCTTATCCTGATCAATTTGGTCTTGCTTATGAAACTATCGATCAAAAAGGGAATGTTGTGGGGCAGCCAGCAAAAGATTTGGTTGCATTCTCCGCGCACAATCCATTCATTTGCCTTCCCTTAGGGCCTGGCGATACGCCAGCAACAGAGCTATGGGAATTAGTCAATGTAGCGACTGAAGATCATACCTTTCATATGCATCAACAAAAATTTCAATTACTTTCTGAAACGGATATCATAACGGGCGAAGTTGTCCCTTCTTCAAGTGCTTATTTAATGGATAATGTGCCGATTCCCCATGCCATTGGAAATTGTGGACAATCAGATGGTTCTAATCCTATTACCAATTGGCGTAAAAAACGATGTAAAACGCTTCCACTAACGGTGCAACTTAATTTTTCCGCAGCAGGGGATTATATGTATCATTGTCACATTGCAGAACATGAAGATGGTGGAATGATGCAGAAAATTAAGGTAGTTCTTTCTTCTGAGCATAAGATTAAAAGCAAAAAGTTTTGATTAGAGACGACCCATTAGGGCCCTCTCTAAATTGTTCACACTAAAGCATTAGGGATTTTTTATGCCTTCTTCTATACGTCTCCCAATGTCTTGATCAATATTTTTCCAATATTGAAATGCTCTTTCTAGTATTGGCTGGGTAACGCCATTTTTCAGGTGGCCAACAACGTTGCTTATGAGCCTACTTCGCTCTTCATCATTCATTACTCTACGCACTAGTATATTAGCCTGACCATAATCATCATCATCTTTACGCAACGTATAGGCTTCACGTACCAAATTCCCATGAGCATTCCATGTGGCTACTTCTGGATTGAGTGAACTATCGGCTGTTGGACCACCGTAGGAGTTAGGCGTATAAACAGGATCAGCAACATTTTCTACCCGCATTGTCCCATCCTTGCTGTAACTATGGACTGGGCATTGTGGCTTATTGACTGGTATTTGTTTGTAGTTCACGCCCAATCTTGCTCGATGCGCGTCAGCATATGAAAAGACTCTCGCAAGAAGCATTTTATCAGGACTAATTCCCGTTCCTGGAACCATATTATTGATTTCAAAGGCCGCTTGTTCTATTTCCGTATGATTATCAGTTGGGTTACGATTCAAGGTAAGTTTGCCTACTTTAATTAGAGGATAATCTGCATGGGGCCAAACTTTGGTTAAATCAAATGGGTTATAGCGATACGTTTCTGCCTCATGAAATGGCATAATTTGCATGTGGAGCGTCCAACTTGGGTAATCTCCCCGTTTGATTGCTTCAAAGAGATCGCGCGTATGATAATCGCCATCTTTTCCAGCGAGATAATCTGCCTCATCCTGAGTTAGGCATGCAATGCCTTGGTTGGTTTTAAAATGATATTTTACCCAGAATTTCTCTCCCTCTGCATTGACCCACATGTAGGTATGACTGGAAAAACCATCCATATGACGCCAGGTTTTAGGAATACCGCGATCCCCCATTAACCAGGTTACTTGGTGAGCTGATTCAGGAGACAAAGTCCAAAAATCCCATTGCATGTCATGATCACGCAAATTATTATCTGCGCGTCGTTTTTGAGAACGGATAAAATGCTGGAATTTCATTGGATCCCGTAAGAAAAAAACAGGCGTATTGTTACCTACGAGATCGAAATTTCCTTCACTAGTATAAAATTTTACTGCAAACCCCCGCGGATCGCGCCAGGTATCCGGGCTGCCACGTTCACCTGCAACAGTTGAAAAACGCATGACAAGGTTAGTCTTTACTCCAGGCTGGAACAATGCCGCTTTAGTGTACTTACTTACATCTTCTGTTACTTCAAAATACCCAAATGCCCCACTTCCTTTTGCATGAGGCTGACGCTCTGGTATGCGCTCACGGTTAAAATTGGCGATTTGCTCAATGAGATAGTGATCATGCAGAACAATAGGACCATTCGGTCCAACAGTTAGTGAGTGTTCTGTACTAGGAACGGGTATTCCAGCATCGTTGGTAGTAAATTTTTGAGCTTTGTTGTTGTCCGTCATTAATACTTCCCTTATTAGTCATCCTTAAAAAGCCATACTTTGCAGCCTAAAAGTCCTACAAATTTCTAGGTGTAGCGGAAATCATAGTATATTAATAGCCCAGCAAGCAATGATTACAGTTTATCAGATTAGCGCTTACGTAACATTTTTTTTAAACTAGGCCACTCGTAGGTATTGATCACATCGCTTTTTTCCAACCATCCACGGCGCGCCTGATAAATACCCACCGGCATAAAGTTAAAATTGCGAATACTATGAGCATCTGTAGAAATTGCCACTTTAACGCCTATTTTTTTAGCCAATTGGCAATAGTCATCATTAATATCCATGCGATAAGGCTGAGCGTTGAGCTCAATGAAACAGCCTCGCTCTTTAGCCGCCCATAATATTTTTTCTATAGTAATGGGATAGGGGGGGCGAGATTTAATTAAGCGTCCAGTAGCGTGGCCTAGGATATCGAAATAAGGATTATCCATTGCTCGAATGATGCGCTCTGTTTGTTGGGATTCGGGCAAATTAAATTTAGAGTGAATCGAGCACAAAACAATATCTAACTCTTTTAAAACATCATTGGATAAATCCAATGAGCCATCCTCCAGGATATCCACCTCGATGGACTTCAGCACTATAAAGTCCGTTAATTGCTCATTTAGTTTGTCGATTTGTGCAATTTGTTGTAAAAGTCTTTTTTCATCGAGACCATGCGTAATTGCAAGGCGTTTGGAATGATCCGTGATCGCTAGATAGTGATAACCTTTACGTATGGCTGCATGGACCATATTTTCCAACGGCTCACTTCCATCCGTTTCATTAGTATGTGAATGCAAATCACCTATAATGTCTACTAATTGAATTAATTGAGGTAATGCATGGTTTAAAGCAGCAGTAATCTCTCCCTTATCCTCTCGTAATTCGGGCTCGATATAAGCCAAATCAAGAGCATGATAAATATCTTTTTCTGTAACATTTTCAAAAGTTTTTTGTCCTGCAAATAATCCATTTTTTTGTAATAAATATCCTTTATTGGCAGCGAGCTGAATTAAATGCTCCACATGCGCTTTATTTCCAGTATGAAACAATAAAGCACTCCCCAAAGATGCTTTAGGTAGAGAATATAAGTTCATTTTAACCCCTACCCGCAAATTTACCGAGATGCATTCATCGCTTTGCTGTACTAAATCTTTTACTGCACTGAGACTTGTAATGTGATTGATTAGGCTAGTAAAGTTTTGAGTACAAATAATAAAATCAATTTCATTAATTACATCTTTTTTTCGCCTAAATTCGCCGGCGCACTCCACCCATTGAACTCCTGGAAGCTCACGCAAATGACGTAGCAATGAGTCAACTACGGTAATTGCATAAAAAAGGCGAAGAAATTTATTTTTCTTACGTGGTTTGCGAATTTCTTTTTTAAGTTCCGATTTTAAATGCTCATTAAACTCAGAAATAGTATCTGCTTCTAAAGCCCGTAACAGGCTTCTTTTGGTATAAATATTATATTTTTGATTTAGTAGCTTAATTTTTTGAGGCCCTAAACCATGAATATCTTGCAACTCATTCAAAACCTTATTGGAGTCCTTTTTTAATACCAGCTCTTCATTTGAAGAAAGTAGATGATTGATAGTATCGGCAATTTTATCGCCAATCCAAGGAAGGGTAGTTAAATCAAACCCTTGGGCAAGTAGTAATTCAATATTCGTATCTAATTTTAAAATACTGCGCGCAGCCCGCCGATAGGCTCGGACACGGTATGGGTTATCGCCCGAAGCTTCTAGTAAGTCGGAAAATTTTTCTAGTGACTCCGCAATTTCCTTATTGTTTTTGCCCATAGAAAAAACTCATTGGAGATTTCCTATAAGTATAGAGTAGTACATATCATAAATTCTAATTGCTTGCTTATTATCACAAAATATTATGGTAGCATCTCTACTCATATCACATCATAAAAATAATTTAAGGATAAATGTCATGCGTTTAGGAATTTCCGCTCTTAGTATCGTTGGGGCTTGCTTGTACTCTTCATGTGTTTTAGCCGGTGAGTCAGGGATATCCAGTATTAATTGCGCGACTACGAGTTATCGTTCCGTGATCTCTGTTTTTGGGGGGTATGCCAATATTAATGCCGGGGATAGGGCGTCTTATTTGGGAAGCGAGGGTACAGTTTACTCCTATAGAAGTTCAAAAGATGGTGAAAGCGATGGTTTTATTGGGGGATTTATCGGAGTTGAACATCCCATATCCTGGTATAATTTATTGGTGCAAGCAGGTGTAGAGTACAGTTATTTTGGTCCTGTAGGGGTACAGGGTTCTAATAGGGTAGATATGCTTTCTGGAGCATCGACGTTATATCGTTATCGCTATGACTACCGAGCTCACCAATTTCTTGCCTCAGCGAAACTTTTAACGACTACTTATGGACGATTTCATCCGTATGCCTTAGCTGGAATAGGGGCAGCAGTTAATTATATGGGGCATTTCCGAGCAACAGCAGTTCAAACAGGAGGAATAGATGGATCTCCATTCTTCCGGGAAAATAATGCAATTCGATTTAGTTATGGTGTTGGTCTAGGTGTGGACCTTGATGTTAATCCCTATACTCGTTTCGGACTAGGCTATCGATTCAGTGGATTAGGGGATGGCACTTTAAAACGAGGGCGGATGCTTACAAATAATCAAATTATTTCAGTACCATTTGCTTTGGGTACTCATAATGCCCATGCCAATCAATTGGTTGCTCAACTTACATTTGTGGTGTAGCAGGATTTTTGGGTTGAGCATGGCCTAACCTTAAACGTCATCCTGAGGAGTTTACTGCAAAGGATGACGGGCGGCCCTAACGTTCTAAATACCCAACTAGATCATATTTAAATGGAGCAGTGGTTGAGTTTGTAGAAGTTGTGCAATCCCACACTAGCTTATTTCTTTTGCCTAGGCATTTGTGCTGCAACATTAGCATTTAGAGCATTGGCAAAGACTGAAGGCAAGACGCATTCTAATAAAACAAAGGGCGTTCTTTATTAATTCATTTACTCATAACGAGTTCCTTAGACGCGAGTTATCTAATTTCTAATAAAGCTAAATAACTAATTCTTGAATTATTCAGGATAGCAATAGATGTCTCCCTCACCGGGAATGTTTGAATGGTATACAACCGCATTCACACCTACGATATTTGTTTCTTCCCTTAAACATCGATATCCAGAATA
The DNA here is from genome assembly GCF_001465875.1 of Legionella saoudiensis. GTDB lineage: Bacteria > Pseudomonadota > Gammaproteobacteria > Legionellales > Legionellaceae > Legionella > Legionella saoudiensis. Next base: position 242,876 of record NZ_LN901324.1, read on the forward strand.
AGTATAATAGAAGTTACTTTCAGGTGGGGTCCCTTGGATAATATAAATGTTTTTTTCTGTATCTACTGTTATGGGAACACTTTTCCACGTTTTGGTGTGTATCACGATGGTGCTATCGGCTAGAGCTGCAGTATTAAAGCCAATGAGTAAGGTAGCTATTATTAATTTTTTCATTTACCTCTCCCTTTATTGAGTATCTCTCTCAATTATAGAATAGATAATTAACACTATTTTTAAATAATAGTCAGATTCCCTGGCGTTAATGCCCTTGGCCTTTGTATACTTATGTAAGACACTACTTAAAGGTAAATAAAATAAAGTACACATCCTCTTTATTTTAATGTATTGTCATTTGATAAAACATTTACGTGGTAACAAACAATGACTATTTATTTTTTGTTTGGTAAAACCGGTTCTGGGAAAAGTTATATAGGGCAGCTACTCGAAAAATTAAACATCCTCCATATTGATGGTGATAAGCACATTACCCCAAGAATGCAAGATTGCTTAATTGAAAATGACCAAATGACCCCAGACATGATTGATGAATTTGTTCATGTTTTGATAGATGTGATTAAAACACAAAAAGAAAAAACCCCAGCTCAGAGTTTTGCTATTTCACAGGCAATGTATCTCGATAAACACCGACTTAAGTTATTAAATGCCATACCTGATCTTAAGTTTATAATGATTGATATTGATCCAACGCTTCGAGAAAGTTTTATTACTAGCCGATATCAAGATAAAAAAAGTAAAGTAAGTTTGCAATATGCCAATGAAATGGATAAATTTTTTGAGCGGCCCTCGCATGAAATCATATTATTTGAAAATTTTCCTAAGGCAGACGAAATTCTTATAAAACAAATACATGAAAAAATGCCAGCCCTTTTTAATATAAAAGAAAAAGAAGAATTAACCGTATATAGGCAACTAGAACTTAGCTAAATAAACTTATTAGGTTTTTTCTTAGATTGAAGCCGCTGTAGCGGCTTCTGCAATGCAAAATATAGGGTATTCTGACCTTAGAATTATAATTGGCTAGGGTGTGGTTAGGAGTCTTAACACATCGGGTTTATCAGTAAGTGCTGAGTGTTTTCGCTTATGTGAAAAAAATCCTGGACTACTTTTTTGTTCCGACGCCACCAGTTGCATAGGATTCTCTAGCTCCTCTAAATCAAGATCAATTAATTTACAAGTGCCATCGGTAAATAGATGATACTCAATCTCATGTGCTAAAAAGTCTATTGAAACCCTAGATTTTTTATGTTGGTTTTTAATCAGAGGAGCAAGATATGTATGATAAATATCTTGAAAAGTAATTATGAAGCCAATCTTATTTTTATAGGGGCGAATAACACGTCCTAGCATTTGCTCTATATCTTGTTCTGCTGCTTTTTGAGAAGGTTTCCGTGCAATAATTTCCCAAGCTAAATCACGGCAATCAAATCCAAAGCGAAGTTTTCTCACGGCAAGCAAAACGCCAGGGGAACTGTCTGCAACAAATTCTCTTACCTCTTCAGATGATTGCTGATTATTACTATGAATGGCATATGCTCTAATGCCCGCTTTGCTTAGCTCTAGTTGTGCCTGCTCACAAAGCTTAATGGATTCTAAATAAATAATTCCTTTACTTTCAGCCAGCGTAAGGGCATTTTCGTCTTCACCTCCTGGGTGATATTGATTTTGCAAAATTAAAGGAAGACACTTAATTAAATTCTGCACATTTTCTTTTGAATAGGAGACATTTAAAGGACAGGCAATAATTGAAGCATGATAGGGTCCATTTAAAGCATCCGTTAGACTGAAAGAATATAATGTATTTTGAATGATGTCATCTGCAGGAGGAGTGGCACTGCTTGCGATGGTTAATGGCCCACCTGGGGGAAGAATATCCACCAATTGTTTCACTGAAAGCGAATATTCATGGTATTCATCTAATAAAATTAAGCTGGACTCCATTACTACGGATAAATCTTCCTTCAATAACTTGTTAAAACTGTCTTCACAACAAATGACGATGGATTTTTGCTTTTTAAATAAATTATTTTTTCTAACCAAAGACACACTAAGGCTTTGGGTATGACTCGAAATAGTCACAATATCACTTGGGGAAATTGCCAGGGGATCATTTTGTTTATGAAGCAACTCATTGTATTCCCTCATGTCTTTGTACAACTGCCTAACTAAATCAATTTGAGGAGTGACAATAAAAATCCTTTGGTTTTTAGTGGAGGCATGATAGGCCATAAGTGCAAGCGTTAATTGGATAATACTTTTCCCACTTCCGGTAGCCAAAGTCAAACGGGCTGGATATATATCAACTTGAGGCACTGCTTTTATAGCTTGAGCCTGATAATCACGTAGCATGCTTTTCTCGAAGTCATACTCATTAATTAGCTTATAAAAATTTAATTTAAAATCATCATTAGTTGCCAAAGCATTCAGAAATGACGAAGATGTTCTTTCTTCTACAGCATTTGCCAAAGAATGAAAGCCTAATAAGTCTGTATCCTCTAAGAACTTATCAAGAGCAGCATGCTGCTTATAGTTGTCATTAATAATCTGGTTTAATTTTTTAACGGTACAATTTAAGATCTGGGCAAGTTCTTTTGGAATAGAATCTAACTGGTCATGCTCTGCAAATAGTTCAGCCTTTTTACCGCTCATTGCAAAAAAATTACGGTTTTTCTTAGAGCGTAGTAGGCCAATATCCTCCAACGGCATTATGCTATACCCGGGGATATTTATCTTTTCAAATAAATAATGGAGGAAAATTTGAAAATAATAATCCTCACCCCATTTGTCTGCTTGTAGTGCATGTGGGAAGAGGACGATTAATTGTTCTTCATCTTGAAGTAGCTCGCGAATCAGCTTCATGTTCACCATGAAAAATTTTGAGCCTAATTCACCTGGTTTTTTCCTACGGCCATTCATAGTAGCAACGCTTAAACTAGCATTTTGGCCAAGCTGCTCTTTTAGGTATCCAAAAACATCATCCCAGGACGAAATAGGTGAAATGTCGCTTTTTAATGATATTTTTTCGATATTATCATCCAGCATGATGAATTCATCTAGCGCAAAATGAAAGGCAAATAAGAATGCGGCGATCCGTCTTGCGGTAATGCTGTTAAGCTGTGTATAGAGCCCATTATAATTGCTATCGATCATGTCGATTACTAGTATGTCGTGATGCTCTGATAAATGAGGGATAATTTCATCAAGCTCTTCCTCGGTACAAATTAGGGCGCATCGCCCTTGGGAAGGCAGCGGAACCAATGCATTAGCTTTTCGACCTGCGCAGATGAATGTAGAGATTTGACGTGGATCTCTATTCGCATCGAGTGATATTAAACGTGCAACAAAAGTAATACCTAGAATATTTTGGCTATAAATATCGGAGCCAGGAGTAATATTGTTATGAATCGGAATAAATTGAATTTCTTGACGCTCTGCAGCATTCCTTCTAAAAAAGAAAGGTGCTCTTGGCAGTTGAGGATGAGGGATTCCAGTAATATATTTCGAGTGAATGCCTCCTCGTACTTCATTATGTAAGCTAATTGCTGGCTCTGGGTTCACACTCAAAGTCGTAGTCGTAGTCGTAGTCGTAGTGCTATCATCAGGGGTTTGCACTATCTCGTCTTGAACCGCAGTACCTAACTCCATGCCTTCAATGATAGGCTCCCTTAAATTCAAATATTGAGCTGCAATATGCTCACTAATGGAACTCTTAATGTATTCCTGAGGATTAAGATATATTAGGTATATTTTGTGCTGTAAGTAAGGAGATAATTTATGATACAAGTCTTGCCTTGTTAGTATTTCAGGTATTGAAGAAAAAAATACACTTGCGTGAGCGCTACCTATTCCAAAGGCTAAAGCCTCTAATAGGATCAGCTCTTTTCCATGCTCGCTTACATCTAATTTTCCTAATTCGTAATAAAAATCACGATAAGCTTTGTAATATTCATGGTATTGTGTTTTAACTTGTGGCAAAGCCGTTTTGTACTCTGATGCTTCTTTAAGTTTTTGTGGGTAATCAGAGCTTGGGTGAAGGTATGAGCGCGCCATGCGGCTTCCATAGTACATGGCTGTTTTTTTTATTTCATCTACATACCGCTCTCCAGAAGAAGAGTTATGCGCATAGGATGCTTTTTGATAAGCCAAGCTATAGATATAGATGTATTTTTCGGCTTCCTGTAGTGGTAAACTTTTAAAACGACTATCCGATTCAATGTCTGCAGGAATTTTTGTCCATTTCCCTATATTATCGGCTTTGCCAGCTCTTTTACCCATTAGTTCCCCGTATCGTTTACACATCAATTCGAGAGATTCTGGAGTTTTTTTCTTTCCCATAGTGAAATGCCTGCTTTTTGAACAAAAAGGGCATTATAGGGTCTTATGCTTTAATTAACAAGCATAGTGATTTCTTTTAAAGTGCTGTGTAAATTGCTGTAGCTCCTCAGGTAGTAAATCCTTATTGTGTTCATAAAACTCTTTATGATGAGCAAAAAAAGCAGCCACATTACTTTTAAGGCTAGGAGGCGTTTTGGTTAATCCCTGCTTACTGGCAAAATAGTGACGGGCTTCCAAATCATTGCCGCCCTTAATAGCTCCAGAATCATCTAATAAAATAATGGTTTTAATATTAGGAAAAATTGCTTTTAATGCAGCACGGTTAATTTGCTTCATTTGCCTAATCTCGCATTCACTTAGAGTAATCGTTTCTATCTTAGAAAGTGAATTGCTCAAATTATTCAATTCTTCTAAAGGTATTTGATTAAGAGAGTTGCCGCTCAAATCAAGAGAATGTACACCGTCTGGTAAGGCTGCAAAGGCTTGCGCTAACTCAACACCGCTTTTTTTTCCAAGAGAATTGCCACTCAAATTAAGAGAATGCACGCTGGCTGGTAGGGCAGCAAAAGCTTGTGCCAATTCAGCAGCACTTTTGTTACCAAAGTAATTGCTGCTCAAATCAAGAGAATGCACGCCATCTGGTAAGGCTGCAAAGACTTGCGCTAACTCAGCACCGCTTTTTTTGCCAAGGGAATTGCCACTCAAATTAAGAGAATTTATGCTGGCTGGTAGGGCAGCAAAGGCTTGTGCCAATTCAGCACCGCTTTTGTTACCAAGGTAATTGCCAATCAAATCAAGAGAGTGCACTCCATCTGGTAAGGCTGCAAAGGCTTGCGCTAACTCAGCACCGCTTTTTCTGTCCAGGGAATTGCCGCTCAAATTAAGAGAATGCACGCTGGTTGGTAGGGCAGTAAAGGCTTGTGCCAATTCAGCAGCGCTTTTGTTGCCAAGATAATTGCCGGTCAAATCAAGAGAATGCACGCCATCTGATAAGGCTGCAAAGACTTGCGCTAACTCAGCACCGCTTTTTTTATTAAGGGTATTAAAACTCAAGTTAAGAGAATGCACGCTGGTTGATAGGGCAGCAAAGGCTTGTGCTAATTCCGCAGCGCTTTTGTTGCCAAGGTAATTGCCGGTCAAATCAAGAGAAAGCACTCCATCTGGTAAGGCTGCAAAGGCTTGCGCTAACTCAGCACCGCTTTTTTTGTCAAGGGCATTGAAACTCAAATGCAGAGCATACACGCTGCCTGGTAGAGCTTTAAATGCTTGCGCTAATTCAGCACCGCTTTTGTTGCCAAGGAAGTTGTTCTTCAAATCCAGAGAATGCACGCTGGCAGGTAAGGCTGCAAAGGCTTGTGCTAATTCAGCACTGCTTTTGTTGCCAAAGGAATTGTAACTCAAATCAAGAAAATTCACGCCATCGGGTAGGGTTGCAAAGGCTTGCATTAACTCAAGGCCGCTTTTAAAGTGAAGGCCATGAAGTGTATATCGGTACTGCATTAAATGCTCCTAAGCTAATCATCAACGCTTGATGAATTGTCATTTGGATTAAAAATAAAGCAAATCAGTGCGCTCTTAGGGCTAATTTAGACAGTAGAAATTTATGTTAGCAAATCATAGATTTGCAGGTCTTGCATTAGTCGAGTTTTGGACTGATTTGCCTAAATGTTAGCAACATTGCTTTAAATAGAGAAAGCGCTCCTTTGGAAATTAATTGATTCTTAAATGGAAATTTTGATGAGGCATTAATTTAAAATCAGCGGTTTGGGAGCGGATACAGGTAGTGGGGCTTAGGTTTGAAGGATGTAGTAAAACATGTTACAAATTTGCTACCTCTACTTTTTTGGCTCTACCCCAACGAAGGGGGCACTTTAATTAAATTAGTCTAGACTAAGTCCTTGATTTAGCGATCAAAGGAAATTAAAGTGCCGAAATATAATCTTATCCTAAACTTACCTGGATTTACTATAGTAAAAGTGAGTGGTTATCAACCCTTACTCTTAGATGTTCGCTATAGTCGTTTAGCGCGTTGTGGTCATTGTCAAAGTAAACAAGTTCTAGAGCGGTTACCTGGAAAAGAACGAGTAAAAGTAGTGTGTATGGATTTAAGTAGCACGTATCGTTCGATAGTAAAAAAGTACTTCCCTAAGGCCCTGATTGTGGCGGATAGATTTCATGTAATTCGTTTAATTCAACATCAATGCATGATGACTTATCGAGAACTATCCAGTGAGATAAAAAGCAATAGGGGTATCTTGGCTCTGCTTAGAACCCGACCAGATAACTTAAGTGCAGAAAAGAAAGTTAAACGAGACGCGTTTTTAATTCAGAACCCCGCGATTGATGCCATCTATCAATTTCAGCAACAGCTTCATGCTCTATTAATGAAACGAGCATTAACTCAGCGTGCTTGTCGCCAAGTGATACCTACCTTCTTGGGCATGCTTGATGAATTAAAACAAAGTGGATTTAAGGCATTAGTTTCATTAGGAAGGACCTTAACCTCTTGGAAAGATGAGGTGGCTAGAATGTGGCGGTTTAGCAAATCTAATGGAATAACAGAAGGGTTTCATCGAAAGATGAAATTGATTCAAAGAAGGGCTTATGGGTTTCGAAATTTTGAAAATTATAGGGTACGTGTTAAGGTGCTCTGCGGGTGATTAAGGTGCCCCCGTAATTGGGAAAGACCCCGATTATATGGCGCGCTCGGAGGGACTCGAACCCCCGACACCTTGGTTCGAAGCCAAGTACTCTATCCAGCTGAGCTACGAGCGCATTGGGGTGTGAATTCTGATGTTGAATGTTCTTGGTCGGTTGATTGGTTTGATGACCAAGAATGGTGGGCCGTATAGGATTCGAACCTATGACACAGAGGTTAAAAGCCTCCTGCTCTACCAACTGAGCTAACGGCCCTTTAGGGCAAAACTTTTAAAACTACTACACTCTACTACAAAAACTGGTGGGCCGTATAGGATTCGAACCTATGACACAGAGGTTAAAAGCCTCCTGCTCTACCAACTGAGCTAACGGCCCTAAAGAGGCTGAAATAATACCGTATTGACGCAGAATTTCAAGTGTTTTTTGTGATCTTTGTCATTTTTTTTGTAATTTTATCGTTCAAGGGCTCATTTATTTTGTCATGTAGAGTATTGTTGGTACTAAACTAGATAAGTTGGTTTATTTTTGTATATCAATGATATTGCTAATTTATATTTTAGTTTAGCGGATGACTTACTGAAAGTAGGGGCTTGTTATACTAATTAATTGCCTTAATCATCCTGTTTGTATTAAGGCAATTGATTTTATTGCGGCTGGGGCTATCTGAGGAGGTTGACGTTACCTATATAACGTTAGAACTACTCGGCCTAAAGAAGCTTTGCCTAGATCCTGGCCTCAAGTTGGCTTGCTCTGCATAGCGCTTCGAGCATGCTCGCTAGTTCCTGCAGGCTTAATATCTGTGCCAGTTCAAGCACCGGGCTGGAGTGATAAGGTCTTCTAATTGTTGCCTGTAATGTATGGGGGTGCTTCGGATTTCCCAATTAGTGAATTGATAAAATTTGGAGTAGCGCAGGTTCCTCCAGTACAGCGTTGTTTGGCTAATAGGACCATCAACAGATTAAATTGCGTGCGTCTATCTTGCGCAAATTTAAGTCATGTTATTTATTTGTCAATTGGATTCTAGATGGGCATCTTCCCAGGCTTTTAGCATTTAGATGCATTTTCAGGGCAGTAAAGGCTATGCGGGGGCCACTTTTTTTGATGTTATTTTATCGCTAATAGCGGCTGGCTAAAATTTAATAAATTTTCAGTTGCTAGAAGGATGAGGTTTTCTTGTTGTAGCTTGCTCTTGAATGCTGGGGCTTCACTTCGAGAGGTTAGGATCAATATAACATCCGCCCCTAAAGCGCCACAGCCTTTTATTGCCAGCACTTCGGGATAGCTTTTTAATTGATTAATCAATTGCAGGCTATGCTCTGCTACCAAGCCTAATTCAGCCAATTTTATATGATAGTGGTTGATGCATGTTACCAACTGTTGGGAGTCGTGCTGTTCAAATGCATTTTTAGCAGTATCAACAAGATTTGATAGATAATCAATTTGGCTGGGTAAAGCGGTATCTTGTAAATGATGGTGTGTTGCCAGTTTTACCCCTGTATGAATGAGGAAAAAAGACAAATCCTGAAAAGGCCAGTCATAGCACAGAATCGCTTTGTTCTGTTTATTAATATAGACGCATCCTTGTTGGGACTGAGCAATCACATCATAGCCACTTGGCCTTAGGCCTTTACCTGTCCATGCGGATTGGTAGTATGCTTCGAGCATGTTGTTCATATCTGCTGGTTTTTCTTGAAGCATGCAACTGGCCATATAGCTTGCCAGAAATTGCGCACTGGAAGCGCCTAAGCCGCCACAGCCCTCGTAAGGGTCATGCCAGGATAAGCCAGTTTTTAAATCTTTTTGTTGGGACCACCACAAGCCTGCTGGCGATTGCGGATGAATCCCGACTAAATTAGGTTCGGCACTATGCGATAGCTCAAAGCATGGGGTAGTCGTTAACACAATTGCGGATGCTTCGGCTACCGCAGCGTATTCACCTAATAAAAAAGTCTTAGCAGGGATTAGCCACTTCATACAGCAATCGGCGTTTGTCTGATTTCTGCGAGCAAGTCATGCGCATTGTTGAGGCTAATACGCTTATGCATATGCAGCCAGTTTTGCAGGCGCTCTTTTAGCTCAGGCATTTCATTCTCATTAGCTCCTGCTGCTAAGAGAAGATTATCAATGTGTAGTTTCATATGGCCTTGGATAATGCCTTCGGTACATAAGGCTTTTATGGCGCCTAAATTTTGTACTAAGCCCACAGCGGCAATCACCTGAGAGAGCTCATTGGCTGAGCTGATATTCATCATGCGTAAACACATTTTTGCTGTAGGATGAAGTGCTGTAACACCGCCAATTGTGCCTACAACAATAGGTGCAGTTAATTGCCCAGTAAGCACGCCATTCTCATAACGCCAGCGCGTAATTGCCTGGTACTGGCCTTCTCGAGCAGCATAAGCATGTACCCCAGCTTCCACAGCGCGCCAGTCATTTCCCGTAGCAATTAGAACTGGATCAATACCATTCATCACACCTTTATTGTGAGTGGCGGCACGATAGGGATCCATCTCGGCAAACAGCGAGGCTTCTTGTAATTTTTGTCCAAGAACAGGATCAATAGTATTGATTGTTACTTGTGCTGTAGTTAGTTTTTGATCGTTAAGATTGGACAAAATGCACATGGTGACTTCTTCACCAGTTAATTCTTCAATAGGAGTTTTTAAATACTCTAAAACTTGGTTGATGATATTGGCTCCCATGGCATCACAACTATTCATCATCAAATGAATTACCGCCATGTCTTTACCATCTGCTCTTTGTAGATGACGTAAACTTAAATCGACAACGCCACCACCTCGTTTTACCATATTGGCCGCTACATCTTTATTGGCTTTTTCAATAAGGTATTGGCGGTTTTCCGCAAAAATGCGCGAGAATTTTTGAAAATCCTGGACTTGGGCTAATTGGATTTGCCCAAGAATACATTCCCCATGAACCCATGCTTTGATTTCACCACATTGCCTAATCCATTTAGCTGATTTGGATAAAGCGGCAATAATAGAGGTTTCCTCAACAGCCATAGGAATAACATAATCTAGGCCATTGATATTAAAATTAGTCGCTACGCCTAAAGGAAGTTGGAAATAGCCAATAACATTCTCGATTAATTTATCTGCCAGGTTTAAATCCTTTATCCCGCCATTTTTAAGAAAACTAATGTCTTCAGGAGTAATTGCCCCTAAAGCAAGTAATCTTTTAAAGCGTTCTTCCCGGGAAAGTTTTGAAAAGCCAGAAAATAATTCGTCAGTATTGGGCGCTAAAGGCATGCTTTCTCCTCTGTTTAGCCGGCGTTACGCAGTTTAATAAGGCAGCGTTTGCGTGAGTCAAATTGACTTTTATTGCCTTGCATACCTGATGTTTGTTTTGAAAAAATGAAGTGAATTGTATCATAAAATAGCAATACAAACTACCTGAAACAGGACGTTAACACAGGATTTTTTCAAGAAGAGTCAGCCAATGCAATGGTAATTGCTCCCATTTTAAAGCCTAAGACCCTAGATAAGCAGTAATATTTTTAATTTTTGCCGATTAATTTGCCTTTCTGACTAGTATTTTTGTTTCTTTTGGTTTATTTTATGCGCAACTTGTGAAATTAATATGATTGAGGTGACTAATGGGAAGAAATGCTCAAAAGAAATCAGCCGCATTTACTAAAGTGGTAGAAAGTAGAGAAAGCCTTGTAGATAAAATAAATAAGTGTGAATCTTTAACACGCCTTGAACAGCTGAAAAGCGAATATAGAAGTCAACCTAAATATTCTCTTTCAAGTAAGGCTTGTAAAGGTATATCTCTGGAGAAGCTGCAAACTCTTACAAATTTAGATGCTCGGATTAAAAAAGCATTCGCGGATCAAGAAAAGGCACTAACACCGGTGGTGATTAAACCTGAAGACGATTCATCTTCTAGTTTAGCGAACGAGGATTTGGCTGAAAATAATATTGTAGAACCAGAATTTATAATTAATGAATTGGTTCTCGATGAACCTAGAGAAGCGGTATTTGAGCCTCCTGTATTGGGATTAGAGCAAACACAAAGAAAAAAAGAAATTGCACGTATTGAAGATGAGCTGCTCAATGTTTATAAAAAATGTCGAAGAATGTCTACACAGGGACCTGCCTATAAGGATGTAACTGAGGCTACATATCGGATTCACGAGGCAATTACAGCCTTAGCTGAAAAATATGTTGAAGATGGCGATTTAGAACATTTCAAAGGTCAAACTAAAGCATTGCTTGATGAAAATACTGAGGACATGAAAATAATAAATAAGCATCGCGGTTGGGCAAAAAACTTTTTTGGTAACCTTGGAGCGTTTATTCTTGGACTCGGTGTAGGATATATTGCAGTCTGCGCGTATAGAGGTACTTTATTTGAATTTAATACGGCTACTGCAAATGCTGTTGGCGCAGTGGATGAAAAAGTTTCTAGCTTAAAAGTACGCTAATCTAAATTCTTGACTTCCTAAGCCTGAGCCTTATTAGAAAGAATTCTAATAAGGCTACAGCCCAAAATAAATTATTAGTTTTGCGCTTCATTAATATTCGTATTATTCTTGTGATAATTTTTTATTTAAATCAAACCTCATGGCACAACATAATAGTCCGCAAATAATATTTGATGAGCAACTCGGTCAGTTTAACTGTACGGGTGCTTGGTCTGTTATGGATGTTGGTAATGTAGTTAAACAATTTACGACAAGCGCATTACCTCAAGCACAAAAAGTATGCATCAATGGCAGGGATATTAGTCATTTTGATAGCGCTGGTGCGTTAACCCTAATTCAATGTATCGATGCATTAAAGCAACGCGATAATCAAGTTGAGTTAACAGACTTTTCTGAACGACAACGCCAGCTTCTTGATTTAATTACTGATAAACACGAGGCTTTATCTTATAAGATTCCTGCTCCTGAGAAAGAAAATTTTTTTTATAAGCTAGGTAAAGAATCAGAGAAAAAACTACGCCAGGTTGATGGCTTAGTTGTTTTAATCGGTGATCTAGCTACTCGTATTTTTGACGCATTCGGAAACTGGCGCCGTTTTCAATTTCCTAGCATTATGTCTAATCTTGATTCCACGGGTATTAAAGCATTACCTATTTTAGCATTGCTCTCATTCTTAATCGGTGTGGTTTTGGCTTATCAAATGGGGCTGCAATTAACTACTTATGGCGCTAATTCGTTTATTGCCTACCTATCAGGAATGGCAATTTTTCGGGAATTTGCTCCATTAATTACCGCAATTATTGTGGCTGGACGAACAAGTTCTGCGTTTACCGCGCAGTTAGGCAGTATGAAAATTAATGAGGAAATTGATGCCTTGTTAACTATGGGCTTATCGCCTACTGAGCATCTGGTATTACCTAAAGTTATCGGACTATTAATAACCTTTCCTTTATTAATTTTTTGGTCGAATATTTTTAGTATTTTAGGCTCCATGTTTATGGCCAAGAATATGTTAGGTATAGGGTTTATTGATTTTTTGGAGCGGTTAAGAGATTCTGTAGGGATTTCTCAATTTCGACTCGGCCTTTATAAAGCACCAGCATTTGCCCTGATTATCGCTTTAGTCGGTTGTTTTCAAGGATTTAGAGTTGAGGCGGGCACTGAAAATAATATTGGAAGCCAGACTACCAAAAGCGTAGTGCAGTCTTTATTTTTAATTATTATTGCCGATGCAATTTACTCAATTATTTACAGCTGGATGAAGTTATAGATGAGTGACCCCATTATTGAAATCAAAGGGATGAAGAATTTTCTTGGTGGTCAATGGGTACATCGGGACGTTAATTTGACGGTAAACCGAGGTGAAATTCTGGCGATTATTGGGGGTTCTGGTAGTGGAAAGACCACCATTTTACGTAGCTTATTGATGTTGTTGAAACCAACTGCGGGCGAGATTAAAATATTTGGCCAGGATATCAGTAACCTTGATGCGCATCAGTCATTTATGTTGAGACGCCGCTGGGGCATGCTCTTTCAGCACAGCGCTTTATTTGCTTCGATGAATGTTTTAGAAAACGTCATGTTTCCTATGCAGGAGTTTGCGGATCTCGATGCTGAGTTCATGCGCGAATTAGCTTTATTAAAAATAGCTTTAGTTGGTTTGCCTAAAGAGGCTGCGGGAAAATTGCCTTCGGAACTTAGTGGCGGGATGCAGCGAAGGGCTGCGGCAGCACGTGCAATTGCTATGGATCCTGAGTTATTATTTCTTGATGAGCCCACTACGGGTTTGGATCCGCGCAGCGCACGTCTTTTTGATGATTTAGTAGTTTTTTTGCGTGACTCGTTAAATCTTACGATTGTTATGGTAAGTCATGATATTGAATCTTTAAAACGTACTACTGATCGCGTGGCATTTGTTGGCGATGGGCAAATTTTAAGTGTAGAGCCCATTAATGAATTAATGAAAAATAAAAACGAATTAATCGCTGATTATTTCAGTAAGATATAGTCCTTAACTCAGATTATTGTTTCGGAGATAAATTTTTTGGAATCAAAAACCAACTACACCTTAATTGGTGTCTTCATCGTAGTTCTATTCGTAGGGCTTTTGTCTGCCATGCTATGGCTATCTGTTGGTTTTAATCAAAAATCATATAGTAATTTTACCGTGTATTTACATGAGGCAGCCTCGGGTTTAAGTAAAGACGCGCCGGTTAAATTTAACGGGGTACAAGTGGGTTATGTTAATGAAATTAAACTGAATAAGAATGATCCACGACAAGTGGAAATTATTTTAGCAATTGAAAACGGTACTCCCATTACAACAAGTACCTCTGCAACTTTAATTTCCCAAGGAATTACTGGAGTAACTTATATCGGTTTAAGTGCCAGCACCTCAGATTTGACGCCTTTACCAAAGCTTCCAGGCGAACCCTATCCAGTCATTCCCGCAAAACCCTCTTTGTTTAATCAATTAGATAACCTCTTAAAGGAGGTTTCGGAAAGCATTAATAATGTAAGCACCCAAGCTAAACATATTTTCAATGAGAAAAATGCCCGACATGTGGCTCGCATTTTACATAATGTAGAAAAGGTAACTCATGTGGTTGCAGAAAATAGCCCACATATCGATGACAGTTTAAAAAATGCGGATGTCTTTTTAACTAACCTTGCAAAATCCAGTAAAGAGTTCCCGCAATTGCTTAGAGAGTTACAAACAGGGGTTTCTAAATTTAAAACTATGGCGGATAGCTTAAGCCATGCAGGAACTAGTGTATCAAGTACTATGGGAGCAGGTAGAAACACCTTAGAAAAATTATCCCAAGAAACTTTGGCGCCTGCATCTACATTATTACGTCGATTAAATGCGATTTCAGTAAACCTGGAAAAGGTTAGTAATGAAATGCGTCAAAATCCTTCGGTAGTAATTCGTGGGAGTTCTGCTCCCAAACCAGGACCTGGAGAGTAAGTAATGAGAAGATTAACTAATTTAGGGTTATGCTTGGTTTGTTTAATGCTCGTTGCCTGTTCACCAGTTAAAATTCCTGCGACGAACCAATATCAATTAACAGCTTATAGCGGTAAACAACTCGCTAAACATCCTGAGCGCATTGCTTTATGGGTGACGCAACCTGATGCAGCTGCTGGCTACCAATCAGAACAAATGCTGTATGTGAATAAGCCTTTTCAACTTGAATCATTTGTAAAAAATGCTTGGAGTAACCCACCAGCGGATATGCTTTATCCATTAATGGTACAAAGCTTACAAAAAACAGGTGTTTTCTATGCGGTGCTTTCAAGCTCATACAGTCAGGGTGCTGATTATCGTTTAGACACACAATTACTTTCTTTGGAGCAAAGCTTCCTGCGCAAACCCAGCGTACTCCAGTTTTCAGCAAAGGTTGTATTGACTCGGGTTTCGGATAACAAAGTGATGGGCTCTAAAATTATTAGCTTGCAAATCCCATGTCCTGTAGATAACCCTTATGGTGGTGTGGTTGCTGCCAATCAGGCAACACGACAATTTACCGCGATAATGTCTGAGTTTGTAGTATCACATCTATAAAAACCTCGGTTCTTGATTTGCAATAACTCAAGGACCGCACGGGCTCAGATTATTCTTACTAGAAACAACTAACCCCATTTGCCCAGATGTTTTTTCCTTGTTATTAAAGACAAAAATATCTCAAATTTAAAAAGCATACATTGGTAGTTCTGTAGTGGCGCTGATGTAGGAAATTGCTGATCTATTTCTTACCGCTCTTATAGCAAAAAAAAAAAAAGAATTGTACAATGTCGCCCCAAGAGCCCATGTTGGGATTTCGTGAATTTTTACTAATAAGAAGAATAAAGGAGATTGAGGATGAAAGCCGGATCAATTTGTAAATTAGGTCTGCTTGCAGCGAGTGTTTTATTGGTGGCAGCTTGTTCTAAAGCCCCAGGTATGGCTGGAGCTGGTGTGAGCGATGCCGGTGCTAGTGCTCAAGGTCTAGGACAATTTACTCGTTTTGCTGGTCAAGAGCCAGGAGAGTCTTATACTACTCAAGCACCTCATAACCAATTATATTTATTCTCTTATGATGACAGTGCTTTAAATCCTAAGTATCTGCCATCTGTAAATGCTCAGGCTGAATACTTGAAGTCACATTCTGGTGCCCGTGTTTTAATCGCAGGTCATACTGACGAGCGTGGTAGCCGTGAATATAACGTAGCTTTAGGTGAGCGCCGTGCAAACACTGTAGCAGACATTTTACGTATGGCTGGTGTAAGCAGACACCAAATGCGTGTAGTGAGCTATGGTAAAGAGCGTCCAATTAACTTAGGACATGATGCTGAATCACATGCACAAAATCGACGTGTAGAATTTACTTATGAGGCAACAAGATGATTAATTGCAAAAGACACATTATCGCTGCTGGTTTTTCGTTAATTCTTCCTTTGACCTGCTGGTCAGAGGCACCTGTAGTAGATGATAGTGATAATTTTGCAATGATGGATGGGCGACAGGCGCATGATGCGGCTGTTGCCGATTCTCGCTATTACGATGACCCGCCAATGGATGTGGCTCAAAATGATTATCCTTCTGATGCCTATCAAGGGGATGATGGTCCAGCACTTGCTAAAGATGATCAAACGAGTGGCCCCAGCGGCTCTAATGTTGCTGACAGTGCCTCCTTAATTGAGAAGATCCAGGCTTTACAAAAAGAAGTGCAAGAGCTTCGTGGGCAATTAGAAATTCAGGCTCATGATTTAAAATTATTACAGCAACAACAAGTTGCTTTTTATAAAGATTTAGATTCTCGTTTAAGTGGCGGCGCCTCCACTTCTGCAAAGGCGGTTACAGATAAGCCTGCAATGGATCTTTCCGTAGGTTCCAAAGAACCTGCTCCACGTGCTAGTGCTCCTGCAAAATCAAATCCAGTAGCAAAAACTGCTTCTACTGCCGAACCAGTAGTTACCCAGGTTTCAAGAGCAAATCCAGCGGATGAGCAAATCAGCTATCTAGCAGCCTATGAATTAATTAAGAACAAACGTTATGATGATGCCTTAGCCTCAATGAATACATTTGTACAAAAATATCCTCGTGGTGGTTACACTGCTAATGCTCAATATTGGTTAGGGGAGTTGTACTTAGTTAAAAAAGATTATGCAAAAGCAATAGAGCATTTTGATACAGTATTAAAACAGTTTCCTACTTCGAGCAAATCAGCTGCAAGCATGTTGAAGGTGGGATATGCCTATGCTGAAATGGGTAATAAACCCGAAGCGCAAAAATACTTACAACAAGTAGTAAGAGCTTATCCTAATACTCCTACTGCTCAATTGGCTAATTCAAAATTACGAACTATATGAAGTCTTTTGGAAGCCAGTTAACGTGTTTAAAATTAGTTCCTTCATTGTTAAGACAACCTATGATTTATCATACAGGTTGTCTTTCTCATTTATTCTTATACAACAGTAGTAACTGGAGTTAATTCCAAGGAGATCCGTTATGCATTGGCTGGCTCATGCCCCTGCTAATATTGCGTTAATTAAATATATGGGGAAGAAAGATGAGAGTTCCAATAATCCAGATAACTCCTCTTTATCCTACACATTAAATAATCTATTGAGTACAGTAAAGCTTGAGCAAATTGACTCGGAGCAAGACGCATGGGAGCCTTTAGTGGTACCTGGGCAAGTTAAGTTCGCTCTATCAGAGCTAGGGGAAAAGAAGTTTTTAAATCATTTAGCTCGAATAAAAAAATATTTTAACTATGAGGGTAGTTTTTTAGTACAGTCGTGTAATAACTTTCCTCACAGCAGTGGCATGGCCAGTTCTGCTTCAAGTTTTGCCGCACTTACGCGATGTGCCGTTTTTGCCTTAGCTGAATTAACTCAGCGAGAGCTACCTACCGTAGAAGAGCAAGCATCGTTAAGTCGCTTAGGTTCTGGTTCATCTTGTCGCTCATTCCATAGCCCTTGGGTTTTATGGCAAAATGATAACACGGTAAAGCCAATTGAGTTGCCTTACCCCGAATTAATACATCAGGTCGTGGTTATTAGCGCTGAGCAAAAAGCTGTGTCTTCCAGCGAAGCACATAAACTTGTTAAAAGTAGTGAGCTTTATGAGACTCGTGCTGAGCGAGCAGAAGAGAATTTAACACGTTTACTTAATGCATTTATGGCAAAGGATTGGGGAGAGGCTTACCAGATTTGCTGGCGTGAGTTTCAAGACATGCATCAACTCTTCAATACCTGCGCACAACCTTTTTCTTATATATCATCAAATAGCTTAGGCGTACTGAATGACTTGCAGCAGTTATGGGATAAAAAAGGCGATGGCCCTATAGTTACTATGGATGCTGGACCAAATATTCATCTAATGTATCGACCTGATCAAATGGAAATGGCACGTGAGTTCAAGCGTGATTATCTGGTGGGTAATTATGAAGTTCTATGATTTTGAAACAACAACTTATGGTAAATGGATTTTGGTAGGAGAGCACGCTGTAGTTCGCGGGCATGCTGCCTTGGTTTTTCCGGTTAAAGAAAGAAAATTAATTTTTAGTTACACGGCTGATGCACCATCGTTGAGCGCTGATTATCTAGGCAGTAGTGGTCCAGATATGCATTTATTGTTTTGGAGTGTATTAGAACATGGACTGAAGTTGTTAGGTCATTCTTTAAATCAACTTAGTGGCCATTTTCTTTTAAACAGTACTATCCCAGTAGGCGGAGGGATGGGGGCTTCAGCTGCTCTTTGTGTCGCAATGAGTCGTTGGTTTTGCGCACAGCAAATGCTTGCTCAGGAAGAATGTAATGCCTTTGCTAAAGAGCTGGAGCATTTATTTCATGGTAAGAGCAGTGGCTTGGATGTTGCTGGTGTAGCTGCAGAAGGAGGGGTTTATTTTAAAGCGGGAGAGGCCACCCCTTTGCGTCAAACATCTCAACCTCTATTTTTCTTATCGTCCTGCAACCAAATTGGTATTACTTCTCATTGCATCCAGCAGGTGCAACACTTGTGGGCTAATGAGCCTCAATTAGCAAAACAGCTTGATTTGCAAATGGCTGAATCGGTTGAAGAAGCCAAAGTAGCATTAGAACAGGGTGGTGCAGAGATAACTACCAATTTAACTAAAGCAATTAATAAGGCCGCCGACTGCTTTATGCAGTGGGGCTTGGTGAGTGAGAGTTTGCAGCAGCATATGAACTGGTTAACTTCCGTTGGAGCTTTGGCTGTGAAGCCTACGGGGTCTGGTGGTGGTGGTTTTGTTTTGAGTCTTTGGGATAAGCAACCGCCAGAACATCTGGAGTTATTGGCCGTGTAATTTTAAAGGCCGCCTACATTTTCGCATGCTCTCATGGCCAGCGAAGTGAAGCAAATCCAGTAATTAGTCCTAACGGAACATCGCTCTGGGTTGCTTCACTTTGTTCGCAATGCCAGCAGTTTTTTATTTTAATTTAATAGAAGACATACAGCGTGAACGCTACGGTGCTTCACTTCACTCGTGATTGATAGCTCACTTCATGAATAAGGAAACAGGAATTTCCTCAAAGTTTAATCAACAAACTGATAATACACTTCGTTTTGTTTAATCATACCCAATTCATGACGAGCTTGTTCTTCTAAAGCTTGATCACCACTTTTAAGCTCTTTAATATCTGCTTCCAAAGCTCTATTGCGCGCAACTAACTTATCATTTTCCTGCTCATGCTCGGTTAATTTTTTTTGCAAAGCGACCCATTGGATTAAATTTCCATCTCCGAGCCAAAGCTTATGTTGAAGCACAACTAAGGCAATAATTAGTATAATAAATACAGGGCGCATAAATTTTTAGCTTGTTTAGTTAAGATATTCTTAAATTTTATTGTATTACTTTATTTCAAGAAGGAGCAATATCTGGAGTAATAATTTTAGGGTTAATTAATTGCAGTAGCCTAGTTCTTGGCAACCAGGCTAAGTTTAAAATAAAACGACTCGTTCTAATCAAAAATGTCGATGTAAGATATCTAATTCCTCATTTAATTTTTCTATTTTCTCTAAAAGCTCAATGGCCAGTACGACGCCAGGCAAGTTAATCCCTAAATCCCGATGCAAACGAAAAGCTGATTCAATTTTATGTAATTCTTTTTGATTGAGTCGAAGTTGCTCAAGTTCAGTGGAGGTATTAGAAAATAAACCATGCTCCATCATTTCACTTAATAATTGTTTCGGTATGTTGTATTTAAGGCATACCTCCGTGTAAGTATAGGTTTTGCCCTCTTCAATAATTACGCCAACTAAAATATCATTTTTGTCCATGTTTAAGCCCCCATCTTATCACGAGGATTATAAGGCATTACTTCCGCCATTTTTTTATAAAGCTCCGTTGCTGCTTCGGTAGTAGGTGGCGGAGTAATAATCTTTAATAGCACATATTGATTACCTGGAGTTGCTCCGGGAAGACCACGATTTTTTAGTCTTAATTTTTGTCCACCCTGTGAACTGGGAGGAATTTTTAAGTCAATTTTTCCGGCCAAGGTGGGTACTGTTACGGTTGCGCCTAAGGCTGCCTCCCAAGGGGTGATGGGTAGGGTAAGGTAAATATCATTATCCATGACATCAAAAAGAGGATGCTTGTCAATTTCAACGGTTAGATAAATATCTCCTGGTGGGCCGCCTTGAATTCCCGGAGCCCCTTGGCCTGCTACCCTGATTTGTTGGCCTGACTTAACTCCTTTGGGAATTTTAACTTTCAAAGTCTGCGTAGCATTAGAACCCTCTTGCCGGCTGGGAACTTCAATGGTTCGGGTCGTTCCATTAAAGGCTTCTTCTAAGCTAACATGAATTTTTCCTTGATAATCTTGCCCAGCCATCGGTTGTTGTTGATAGCGTGAATGACCAAATAAAGATTCAAAGAAATCATCATTAAATTGAGTGCCATGACTTTGAAAAGGGCCAGAGCGTTCACTTTGCCAACCTGATTGTTGTTGAGCATTTGCGTGAAATTCGCGGTTTTTTAGATAGTTATCATATTCAGCGCGCTTCACTGGATCTTTAAGGACCTCATAGGCTTCGCCCATTTCTTTAAAACGTTCCTCAGCATTCGCCTCTTTACTAATATCCGGATGATATTTACGCGCCAGCCTACGGTAGGCGAGCTTAATGTCTTTTTCTGTTGCATTGTGGCTTAATCCCATTATTTTATAATAGTCTTTATCCATTTTAGACCTCAATCGTGTTTTTATTTTTGTAACACATAGCTACCTGGGGCGTCAGGTAAGTTCTTATCAATAGTTGGTGCTTTAACTTTAGTCCCACTTGATTTATTTACAAGCCATTTATGCCAGGCGACCCACCATGAGCCGGATTTTTTTTCTGCTTCTTCTAACCACATGCTTGCACCAATATACGAGTCGTTTTTTTTATGCTCATGAATTAAGTAACTGCGACCTTCATGCCCCGGTTCGCTGATAATACCGGCATTATGTCCACCATTAGTGAGCACAAAAGTGATATCCGAATGAATCATTAAATGAGTTTTATAGACAGATCTCCAAGGGGCGACGTGGTCTCTTTCGGTACTGACCACAAAGGCGGGAATCTGAATATTTTCTGCAACAATGTGTTTTCCTTCAATGGTTAACCGTCCCTCAGCAAAATCATTATTGAGAAATAATTTTTCTAAATATTCACTATGCATTTTATAAGGCATACGTGTTGCATCAGCATTCCACGCCAGCAAAGCAATCATCCCTCTTTGGGTGCCATGCATGTAGTCTTGGACCATTTTAGACCAAATAAGATCATAAGAGCGTAACATTTGGAATGTACCGGACATTTGTTTGGTATCTAAGTATCCTTGGTCCCACATCATACTTTTTAAGAAAGATACTTCACTGCGTGTGATGAACAATAATAATTCGCCTGCTTCAGTGAAATCACCCTGTGCTGCCAGTAAGGATAATGATTTTAGACGGTGGTCATTATTTTTAGCCATTGCCGCGGCAGTAATCATGGCTAAAGTACCACCAAGGCAATAACCCATTAAATGAATTTTAGTCTTCGGTATGATTGTTGAAACAGCATCAATAGCAGCCATTGCTCCTAGGCTATAATAGTCTTCAAGGCCAAGATTGCGGTCTTTCGAGTCGGGATTTTTCCAAGAGACAATAAAAACAGTATGTCCTTTTTGAGTAAGCCAATTTACTAAAGAATTATTAGGCAATAAGTCTAGAATATAGTACTTCATGATCCAAGCCGGAAGCATCAAAATAGGTTCTTTATAGACTTGGCTAGTTTGGGCTTCATATTGGATCAATTCAATTAAATGATTTCTGAAAACTATTTTGCCTTTAGTGATGGCTACTTGCTTTCCGGGGATAAAATTTTCTACGCCAGCAGGAGGGGAGCCGGTCAGCTTTTCCATAAAGTCCTGCAGCGCCAATTCCGTTCCACGAATTAAGTTTTTGCCGTTGGAGCGTATTGTTTCCTGGAATAAGTCTGGATTACTTAATACAAAATTTGAGGGAGATGCGGCATCAAGGATCTGTCGGGTAATGAATGAAATAATCCGTTTTACAGGGATTGGAAGCCCTGGAATTTCTTTGGCTGCTTTTAATGCCCATTCTTCAATTTGCAAAAATTGTTCTGCCCACAGGCGCCAGGGATAATAACTCCAATTATCTGTGTGAAAGCGTACGTCTTTACCATCGGCAGGCTTTTCTTGATTTAGCAAGTTATTCACATGGTCAGAAAAATTCATTGCTGGATAAAGGCCTAGTTTCAGCATAGTACCAGGTGCTTGGATGAGTTGCGCCATCCAGGAAAAATACGAAACAGCAATAGACGCCGGACTAATTCCTGCAGTAATTTTGGCTAGATTTGCTTGATAAGTTTTATCGATAAAATCAAAAATATCATCGGTTTCTGGTGGATCACAGTCTTTACACTCTTTATCACTTAGTGTAGCTTGTTGCTTTTCTGTTGCAGGCGTTGATTGAGTTATTTTAGCAGGAACAGCCTTCGCCATTTTTTTCATGGTGTCTGTCTCAATGCAATTAGTTTAATAAAAAAAGTATAGCAGTTTCTTCTGCTTATACCTAAGAGACGCCACAGGTTAAGTTTTAGGTAGTGCACTTAATTTTACTGGAGATTTTTTATGCGAAACTATATGTTAAAAATTTTAATAGCTGGAGTTTTTGGATTACTGGCGGGATGTCAGTCTAATCCAGGTCAATCAGCCTCTCTATTTAGTGCACCATTTGCTAACCCTTCATTTGCTCCTGCTCCTCAAGGAAATTTGACTCAATCAGTACAAGAGGCGCTCATGCGTAATGATGAATTAGCTGTGGCACCAATCCGTGTTGAAACACGCCAAAATGTGGTGATTTTGTCAGGATATGTTAAAAAGATTCGCCAAAGTGATACTGCAGAATTAATTGCGCGTCAGGTTCCTGGAGTTCAATCTGTTGAAAACCGTATTATTGTCCGCCCATAATTAAAGTATCCTTGATGCGCATAGCTTAGCCATGGTTCATCTGCCTAAGGAAATCCTTGATTAGGTTGTGTTGCATCAAAGCATTAAATAAAAATCAGCTATAGTTAAGATCTCAAATACACGCCTCTGTACTATATTTATACAATAGAGGTGTGTTTTATATCTTATGGAGAAAAAAATGGCTGACTTAATTCACAGTGTCTTGCCTGTGCCTCGACGCGAAATTGCTTACATCCATCCTAATGAATCAATAAGAAAATGCGTTGATTTGATGAACTCTTTGGATATTGGTGCCTTAGTTGTGGTGGATGAGGATAAAAAGTTAATTGGCATTGTAAGTGAGCGTGACATCGTTCGCTCCTGTTTACATAAGTGTGTGAATATGGATACAGGGAAGGTAGCTGATGTTGTTTATAAAAATGTTACCATTCTAAGTCCTAACGATGTCGTTGAAAAGGCAATGCAAGCGATGACTACCACGAAGCGTAGGCACATTTTAATTCGTGATGATGAGGAAAATGATTTTATCGCCATCATTTCGATAGGTGATTTGCTCTACCATATCCTTGAAGATAAATCGCGAATTATAGAGCACTTAGAAAATTACATTCATACCTATTAACAGGATAATGATGAATGCTATAGTATTGTTTTCAATATAAGTTTGCATCTTATGAAAACAGCATTTAAATTATTTTGGGTAATTTTTTTATTGAGCTTTAATTTATGGGCAGGCGATGTGCCTTCATCCTGGTACACGCAGGATGCGAATAAGAAGGTAACGCTCAATGTAGAGTTATTTCTTTCCTCCACCTGCCCGCATTGCCATAAAGCAGATGAGTTTTTTAGCTCGCTTACTAAAACAACACCTTACTTGCATGTACAACGTAATATCATTAATGAAGATAAGAATGCATTAATTCATTTTAATCAATTACTAAGCGAACAGCATATGGACGATTTTGCTGTTCCATCGATTTATTTTTGTGGTTCCCGTTGGTTAGGTTTTGCTTCCGCTGAAACAACGGGTAAAGATTTATTGCATGCTATTAATTATTGTAAGCAGCAAATTGAAAAAGATGGAGCATTAACTCCTGCAACCATTGATACATTACGTCATTGGGCTAATGCTAATAAATTTGATTCAGGAATGGTAGAAAACCCTACAACATTTAGCTACATCGTTACTATTGCAATTACCGATGCCTTTTCGCCTTGTGCATTTTTCTGTTTTGCCGGCTTTTTGGCATTTTTATTTCTAAGCGAGAACCATAAAACACGTATTAGCGCCAGTTTATTATTTATTTGCGGGATGGTAATTACCCATTACTGGCAACAAGCACATACCAGTACTTTTTATGAGGTATTACCCTGGCTACGAGTACCGGCAATTATTTTAGGCGTTGCGGCAGTATACTTTGTAGTTCAGCATTATAAAAAACAATCCACTCGTTGTTGGCTATTATCCCTGGCATTTTTATTTGGCTTTATGGTCACTGCCTATCAACAAACATGCGTCATGAATTGGTCTTACATCTTTGAGCAATGGCTAAATAACCAGCATGTATCCTATATTCAAGCAGGGTTTTATCAATTGCTATACCAGGCTTTATATATACTGCCTTTAGTGATTATTCTGATTTTTTATTTAATGTTACTTAAAGTGAAGCGATTTGCCGCAATGCAACCACGGTTAGTTCCTATAGGATTGCTTTATATCTTAGCTATTGCTGCGTGTTTAATCGCCTATCCTTTTTTATTAGTTAATTTAACGGTATCGGTATTTACAATCCTTATCTTGGCTGTTTGTGGGCGTTTTGTAAATTTGACTTGATCTTGAACTTATGATTTGGGATCATCGTTATTCTTTGTTTTTCAGGTGCTAACATGAGTAAGCTCATTGATATTCCCGTAGTTGTTGAAAGCGGACATAAATACAAGACTTCTAATGGCATTACAGCAATTAAAGATGGGGTAAAATCAACCGGACATGTTCATGAGCGCATGCCAAAACCTAAATGGTTACGTATTGTCAACCAAACTACTCCTGCTTACAGCCAGGTAAAAGAACAGGTACAAAAGCATCGTTTGGCTACTGTCTGCGAAGAGGCCAAATGCCCTAATATTTCTGAATGTTGGTCGCATGGCACGGCAACGATTATGTTAATGGGGGCTGTATGTACCCGGGCTTGTCGTTTTTGTTCGGTGGATACTGGGAATCCTCACGGCTGGCTTGATGCGGAAGAGCCAGAAAATACTGCCAATACCGTAGTTTTAATGGATTTGGATTATGTCGTTTTAACTTCGGTAAACCGCGATGATTTAGCAGATGGTGGGGCAAATCATTATGCAAAAACAATTCAGGCAATTAAACGCCGTTCTCCGAAAACTAAGGTTGAGGCCTTAACTCCTGATTTTCAGGGGGTTGAGCGTGATGTTGCTATATTGCTTGATAGTGGAGTAGATGTGTTTGCACAAAACGTGGAAACAGTAGAGCGTTTAACTCATCCTGTGCGCGATAACCGTGCAGGTTATCTGCAAACTTTAAATGTATTATCTTTTGCTAAACGCTATCGCCCTGATGTTTTGACTAAAACGAGCTTAATGTTGGGGTTAGGTGAGACTGATGAAGAAATTATCCAAACGATGGATGATTTACGAGCTCATAATGTAGACATTTTGACTTTAGGTCAGTATTTACAGCCAACAAAAAATCATTTACCAATTCAGCGCTATGTAACACCGGAAACTTTTGCCGAATTAAGACAAATTGGCTTGCAAAAGGGGTTCTTTGAAGTTGCTTCTGGGCCATTGGTTCGCTCCAGTTATCGTGCGGATAGGGTATTTAAGCGAGATAATTTAGGATTGGAATTATAAATCTTCTGATTGTTTAAGCCTTAGGTTGGACTCACAGTCCAGCCCAAAATGGTTTATTAACATCAAAAAATAAATTCGGTTATTGCGAATGAAGTGAAGCAAGCCAGAGTTCTGTGCTCTGAACTCCTAGCTTGCTTCGCCACTACGTTTCCTGCAATGACAGTTTGCTCATTTTTAAGTTGGTGATAACCTGATTACACCAAAACAACACCACGTTTTTTCATTAACTTTTGTAAACAATAAGCAGCCAGATACATAAAAAAACCTAATATAATGGCGCTAACACCTAAACTAAGGTAATACTCCTTATAATAAGGCAGACTTTCCACTGGCGAATTAATCGTTACGGGGATTGCTACCCAACCTGCAAGCCGGCCAGATATAGCATGAGCAAGTGAGCTTGCTAGATACCAAACTCCCATAGCAAATGCGATGGATTTTTGATCACAATACAAACCAATCATACTTAAACCAATAGCACTCACCCATAATTCAGCGATAGAAATTAAAATATAGGTTAAGGCAATATAATTCCCGTTAACTATCCCATTTACTGCTTGATGCGTCGCAAAAGTCAATACCAGTAAGGCAAGTCCGGAGAGAAAAACACCAGCGGCGAACTGGTAGGGAATAGTAAATTTGGGTACCATCTGATAGAAGCGAGGAAGTTGGCTGCCAATTGCTAAAATTAGTAGAGGATTTAATATTTGATAATGAGCTGGTGATACGCTAATACCCCATAGATTATGATCTGAGTTATTTTGCGCAAAAAGAATGAGGGTACTATTCATTTGATTATAAATAACGAAAAATACAATGGCCTCAACCACCAATAAGATAGCAATCATCTGCTTATCACGAGTAGGACCAGAA
The DNA here is from genome assembly GCF_001465875.1 of Legionella saoudiensis. Lineage (GTDB taxonomy): Bacteria > Pseudomonadota > Gammaproteobacteria > Legionellales > Legionellaceae > Legionella > Legionella saoudiensis. The sequence continues at coordinate 269,546 of NZ_LN901324.1, forward strand.
AGGCTTATGGTTTTTTTCAAAAACCATAATATGCCCATGCTGCTACCCACTGCGATAAACGTACTGGCAATATAAACATGTGAAAAAGCATAGAGGGTTAATAAGTAGATAACTGCGATATAGGCAATAAGGCGAAATATTCCCGAGCGTGAAAATTTAGATAAGTCTTTTCCCCAAATCACATTGTCATAAATAAAATAGCGATTGGCAAAGTTTAAGGCGGCGATGGATTTTCCAATAAAGGCAATGGTTAAAATAGAAAGAGGGCCAAAACGACTTTCTAGTAATACAGGCGCAATTAAGGTAGCGAGAAGGGCGCCCACGTTAATGGCAATATAGTAGTAGGTCATGGCCGATTTGGCTTTAATGGCATCATCAGCATAAATATGGGAAACCATACTCGATGAGGTCCCCATTAATAAAGAGTTTGTTGCAGGAATGAATGCATAGGCAGCAATAAATAATTGATCCCCTAAGGTGTTTACTGTATAGCCACTAAGCATCATGAGTAAATACGCAAAGGCTAACATGACACTCCCAAGGAGTATCGAACGCCTTACACCGACAACGGTATCTGCCATATATCCGCCTAACATCGGCATTAAATAACCTGCAGCATGAGCAACCCCAATAAAGGCATATGCTTTAGCCTGGCTATAGCCTAGTCCTTTAGCCAGTAAAGGGCGTGTTAAAAATAAAATTAAAATGGTATTAAGTGCATAAACAGAAAATTGGCTCCAAAAGGTGATGAATACGATATTACTGGCTTGCTTTTGCCGAAGATCTAATTCAGGTAAGCAGTTTTTTACTTCTTGAGAAATCATTTCCCACCTCATCATTTGATAATTAATCATATATCGTAAAATACAGACAATAAGGTTACGTCATCCTTGCTAACTTAGTATCGTTCCTGCGTGTGAAATTAAAGCTGTCGTTCATTGCTTCGCAATAACTGAATGTACTTACGCGAACAGATACTAAATTCAGATTATCACTTCTTGGCAAGAACTACATCTATTATATGGGTATCATGATAGGGAAAGGTGAATATTTTACTAAAAAGCCGCTTAAGTCGCTGAAGTAGGAAGTTTTTAGGCAACATACGAATGGATAAACTATTTAAAAACCAAGTTCCTTCTATACCGAAAAGAGCCAGTTCATCAATATTATTCAAGGTAATAGGAATTTCTAAACGCTTATGATCAATAACTTCAAATTGATGCTCTTTAAAAGCCAACATTAATTCATCATTGTTTGCTGCAACAGTAGTGTTTTTTACAATGGATTTATAGTAGTGGCCAACCACACTACTTAAAATGGTATCTTGTGAAATAAACTCCGCTAATTGTTGTTGCGCTACGGGAAAAGAATCATAAGTTGTGGTGATCATGGAAAAATGACCATTGGCACGAGTCAGCATTTTAGCTTCATTAAACAAAATATTAATGGGAATATAGGCATTAATAAAATGAGCCAAAATCAGATCTTGGCTGTGTGCAGGCAAGAATTTACTTGCATGCGCTGCACTGCATTCAATGGTAACCAAGGGCAGTATTTCTTTGGCGCGCCGCAACATTTCTGAAGAAACATCAATGCCGGTAAACTCTGCCATAGGCATTGCATGTTGTAGTTTTTTTAAAAATGCGCCATCACCAACTCCCAGATCCAAAACTTTATAATGAGGTTTCATTCCCAAATAAAATTTTTGCATCTGCTCTATGGCTACTTGATGACTCTTGCTAATAGCTCCGAAGCGATTAGCAGTAGCATAATTTTCAGCGATTTCGTTATACATGGCCTTCAAGGACATGCAAAGTTCCAAGTTTAAAAATGAGTTTGGTAAGTATATCCCTAAATTGGGGAGTTTTGCGACTGCTGTGCGATGAAAAAATTATTGTTATTTTTCTTGTAATTATTTGTGAGAGTGGTATAGAGTGTGCGGTTGCGGTTAAGTCCATTATTTTATGGTAGGATAAATTATGTCTAAGATATTAGTTACTGGTGCCACTGGCTTTGTTGGAAAACGCTTAGTGCCAGCGCTTATTTCTGCTGGGCATGAAGTGCGTTGCGCTGTATCCAAAAAAGTTGATTGGTTAAGAACTGAACAAGTAGTTGTTAATAAATTAGAAAATAATCCTGACTGGAGTGAGGCTCTTGCCGGTATTGACGTAGTAATTCATCTTGCCGCTCGGGTGCATGTGATGAAAGAAACATCCGCTTCAGCCATGGATGATTATTGCAAAATTAATAGTATTGCTACAAGAGATCTGGCCAATCAGGCGGTGCAGCATCGAGTGCGGCGTTTTGTTTTTTTAAGCTCCATTAAAGTAAATGGAGAGTTTACCTTAAAAAATACACCATTCACTGAGGAGAGCATGGCTCAACCTGAAGATCCCTATGGACAAAGCAAGCTGCAGGCAGAACAATATTTGCAAGAGATTAGTCAAGGCACTGGTTTAGAAGTAGTTATTGTTAGACCTCCGCTAATTTATGGACCAGAAGTGAAGGCTAATTTTTTAAAAATGCTGCACCTGGTGCGCAAGGGACTTCCATTACCTTTTGGCCGGGTGAAAAATAGTCGTAGTTTGGTTTATATAGAGAATTTGGTGTCTGCATTATGTACTGTAGCTACTCATCCTAATGCTGCCAACCAAACTTATTTAGTAGCAGATGATGATGCCTTGTCGCTAACCCAAATGATGAGTACCTTAGGTAAGGAAATGGGTAAAGCATCAAGATTAATACCTGTCCCTGTAGGTTTAATGTCATTTACATTTGCCTTGCTTGGCAAGAAAAATATTAATACGCGCTTATTTGGCTCGTTAGAAGTAAGTAATAAAAAAATAAAATCGCAATTGAATTGGGTACCTCCAGTAGCTGCTACTGAAGGATTAAGAGAAACTGTAAAATGGTATCAATGTGAATTCGGCGCTTAGTATCTTTTTTTTAGTATGTTCTATAGTTTTAACGAAAGTATTCTGCCGTATGGCCCAGGGTACTCGGTTAATGGACAAGCCTAATAATCGCTCCATGCACTCCAAACCTACGGTTAGAGGCGGGGGGCTAATATTTATTGGGTTATCACTTATATCTATACCTGTTCTTTGTTATTTGACCCAGACTCCATTTCATGAGCAAGTGATTTTTATGCTGAGCATTTTTATGATTGCAGCAGTGAGTTTTGGCGATGATTTATTTAATTTATCAGTAAAGCCACGTTTTCTGGTTCAATGCGTTGCCGCAGGCCTTGTGGCATGGTTTATGAAACCGGAACAATTGGATTTTGGCTTTTTTACAATGTCCTATTCCTTACTCATTATTCCTTTGGTTTTTTTCTTCGTTCTTTGGTCAATTAATCATTTTAATTTTATGGATGGTCTTGATGGGTTTTGTGCCTCGCAAGCCTTATTCTTATGTGCTTCCTACGCTCTGTTATTTGCCTTACATGGTGCTTCATTCTATCAGGGATTCTGTTTAGTTTTAGCTGCAGGTCTTGTGGGATTTTTGATGTTTAATTTTCCTCCAGCCAAGTTATTTATGGGCGATGTTGGAAGTGCAACTTTAGGTTTAATCAGCTTTTGTATCGCGCTTATTGGGCAGCAAAAATTTCAAATTCCTATTTTGTTCTGGTTTATGCTTAACTGTCTCTTTCTTTTTGATGCTACATTGACGTTGATTCGACGCATGATTCGCAAAGAAAAATGGTCAGCGCCGCATAGAAAACATGCTTATCAACGATTACGACAATCAGGTATTACGGTTCCGGTTATTTTGTTAGGACAATTGGTTTTAAACAGTACCTTTTTTATTTTAGTTATTCTGCTTAATATGGACATATTTATGCCCTTTTATGTTATATTACTCCAGGTAGGTCTTGTTGTACTTGTTTATTGCTTAATTGAAAAAATTTTTCCTATGTTTTGTTCTGAGTTTAGCTCTTGAATTTATTGAAAAATTCCAATTTTCTATTTATAAAGTAAGATGGATTAAAGCTTTCCTTAATACTTTGTTAATAATAAAGGTGTACAATAATAGCCGTGAATTAAATATTGCTTTGTTTTAAGTTATCTTGTAGTTGCAGAGAACAACCATGGATGTACTATGGAGAAGCGAGCGACTACTTTGTTAGGGAGATTTTGTTATGTTGATTTTGACTCGTCGCATTGGCGAAACACTAATTATCGGTGATGACGTTAATATTACTGTTTTAGGTGTAAAAGGTAACCAAGTTCGTTTAGGTATCAATGCACCCAAAGATGTATCTGTACACCGCGAAGAAATTTATTTACGTATACAACAAGAAAAACAATCAGACGATTCTGAAACAACGGTATAAATTGATTTCCTCGCAGTCATCCAGTTCCGAGCGCCTAAAAATGCTCGGGACGAACCTTAAATATTCACTCCCTTCGTTGTAATGTAGTATCTCCTGATGAAAGCAGATGTTTTACACCAAACTTATCTTCTATTATGAGTTGTCCCATAGAATTAATTCCGCAGGCCTTGCCAGCTAATACACCGTGTGCTTGGGTAATTTGAATGTCTTTGTTTGCCAAGTAATCAGACTGGTTCCATTCATTCATAAAGGCATTTAAGTCAGTTTGAATGAATTTATTGAGATAGCATTCTAAATTCTTAATAAGAGAGGCGATTAGGATATTGCGATCAAAATAGCGCTGGGTCATTTCATAAAGAGAGCACCAGGGTTTATCAGGAAGATGATGTTTTTCTGTGTCAGTGTTTACATTCAAACCAATGCCAATAATGACCTGAGCACTTCCATTGGACTCAGCCAAAATTTCAATTAAACTACCACAAAGCTTCTTATCCGCCCAATAAAGATCATTAGGCCATTTAATTTTCACATCAGTAGCTAAGTTAAATTCATTTAAACTGTTTCGTATTGCTAAGCTGGTAATTAAGCTTAAACCTGAGAGCTTACTTAGGTCATAGTTCAAATTCCAACGGCTTGAGCAATAAATATTTTCGCCAAAAGGGGAATGCCATTGTCTCCCAAAACGTCCTCTACCCTGAGTCTGAATTTCTGCACAGCAAATTTCAGGTTGATTGCTCGGTGCTAAATCTTTTAGGAAACGATTTGTGGAATCAACAGAAGTAAATAAATGTATTTTAAACGGACTTGCACTATGTCTTGCTTGCAATTGTTGGGTAATGGATTGCTCGTTAAGTAAAATGAGTTGGTTTGAAAGCTGATAACCTTGTTGGGGAATACTCTTAATCGGAATACCAAAGTCAATCAGTTGCTTAATCTGTTTCCAAATAGCTGAGCGGGTAATACCTAATGCTTGCCCAAGAGCTGAACCACTGTGACAGGCGCCATCCCCTAAAATAGATAATAAGGTGTTCTGTGCCGAAGTAAATTGTATCATACAGCTAAAATCTCAGAGTTGTAGTATTAGGTTGGATCTGAATTATTCCGTGTCTGATTTCTCTAACTGTGGGATGGTAACATAGAGCGCCACTATAACCCACTTCAGGCATGAAGGAACGTAATTGCCAAGTCATATTATTTAAGGGGTCATCCACTAATTGCTGAGTGGGGATAGATGTAGGTACATTAAAATCTTTGGTTGGATAGGCAAGCCCCAATCCACAAGCTTTAATAAAGGCTTCTTTTTGTGACCAAATATGGAAAAATACTGCAGGCTTCAATGCTCGGGGAACCTTACTAAACTCAGCAAGTTCCTGATCAGAAAATGAATTTTTCGCGATTCCCTCATATGGGCGAGCTGAATATTTTTCAACATCAATACCCATAGGAAAGCCTTTTCCCACCGCGAGCATGGCTAAATCGGCAGTATGACTAAGATTAAATTGTAGGCGTGCCGAGTTAATGACTTTAGGTTTACCATGGAAATTATATGAGAACTCCAAGCGCTCAGGGCTAGTATTCAAATAGCGGGCTAAAATAATTCTTAATGTTACTCGTCCAGTAGAAAAACGCCGTTGATGCTTGCTGAAATAAAAGCGAGCAGCGCGTGCCTGTTCTTCTTCATTCAATATTTGCGCTGCATTAGGTAGGTCTTCGGCTAAAGAAAATTGCCAAAGGTCAATTCGGTTTTCATGTAATATGCAATTATCCGTATCTAAATCGGCAAATCCTGTAGTAATCATATTTTTGTTGAATCTGGCATCAATTAGTAATTATAGGTTATCATATACCATGATATTTTAATTTACCAAAGAGTATTGAATGAGCCGACAATTTTTGGACTTTGAACAACCAATTGAAGAGTTGAATCAGAAAATTGAAGCACTACGGATGGTAGGTAATGACAATGAAGTAAACTTAAGCGAGGAGATCGCCCGTCTTGAGGTAAAATGTTCTGAATTAACCGCGCAAGTTTTTTCTAATTTAGAGCCTTGGCAAGTTGCTCAGATGGCTCGCCATCCTTTGCGACCTCAAACTACGGATTACATTGAGCGTATTTTCACTGATTTCCAGGAATTACATGGTGATCGTAGCCATTCCGCAGCGCCTGCAATTATTGGTGGTTTAGCGCGTTTAAATGGCGAGCCTGTAATGGTGCTTGGGCATCAAAAAGGGAAGCGCACCAAGGAAAAAGTCTACCGTAATTTTGGTATGGCACGCCCTGAGGAGTATCGAAAGGCATTACGCTTAATGCACATGGCAGAAAAATTCCACTTGCCCGTGATTACTTTTATTGATACTGCCGGTGCATATCCAGGAATCGGCGCGGAAGAGCGCAACCAATCTGAAGCAATTGCACGTAATTTATTTGTAATGTCACGGTTAAAGACACCTATTATTTGCATCGTTACAGGTGAGGCGGGTTCAGGAGGTGCTTTGGCTATTGGCGTAGGTGATCGGGTTCTTATGCTGCAATTTGGTATTTATTCAGTAATTTCCCCAGAAGGTTGTGCCTCGATACTTTGGAAGGATGCAGCAAAAGCCCCTGATGCTGCTCGAGCAATGCGGATTACTGCTGATAAAATAAATGAAAACTTATTGGTTGATGGGGTAGTTCCTGAACCTTTAGGTGGCGCTCATCGCAATGTAGATGAAATGTCTGCGCGCTTAAAAGAAATCCTGGTAACTGAGTTGCAGGCATTAAAGAAGATGCCTGTAGATAAGCTTATTGAAAAGAGATATCAAAAATTTATGGCTATGGGGGCTGTGAGCTAGTTTTGTTCACTCCCGCCATTCATTTGTCATTGTGAGCGCTGCGAAGCAACCCAGTAACTATGTTCTACGGCATTGTTCTAGGTTCTGCGCTCACCATGAAGTATACAGCGGTTAGTAACTTTGAGTATCAAGTGACAAGAGCTCAGGCACTATAAACCCAACCAATATGAACGGTAGTGCAATGAATCAGACACTATTAAATGCGGAGTGGCTCTCGCGTTTTAAACAATTTGATAAATTAGTTCTAGGCTTCAGTGGTGGGCTTGATTCAACCGTACTGTTACATACCCTTGCCTCTCATCCTTCTTTGCATTCTAAGTTATTGGCAGTACACATTAATCATGGCATAAGTCCTAATGCCATATCCTGGCAACAGCACTGTGAGCAATTTTGTCGTCATTTAGACATTCACTTTATCACTAAGACAGTACAATTTGATCACAGCGCAAATCTTGAGGAACGAGCACGAATCGCTCGATATGCGGTATTTTCTGACCTACTGACAGAAAGAGATTGTTTGATTTTAGGTCATCATCAAGATGATCAGGCTGAAACAGTGCTTTTGCAATTATTACGTGGAGCTGGGGTTGATGGTTTGGCCGCAATGACGGAGCTGGGCGTTTGGAAGAAAGGAATAATCGCTAGACCATTTCTAAATAGCTCTCGTGCCCAGTTGGCGAATTATGCTAAGGCGCAGCAGCTGTCTTGGATTGAGGATGAAAGCAATCAGGACATAAGTTACTCGCGTAATTATTTACGTCAAGAAATTCTACCTTTACTTGCAGACAAATGGCCAGGGGCGTTGGGAAATATTGCCCGCACAGCCATGCATTGTCAGCAGGCCAAAAGTAATTTAGATGCATTAGCCTCACAGGATTGCCCAGAACTGTCTTTGGCAAGTGATTCCTTATGCATTACACCACTTCTTCAACTAGACTTTGCCCGCATTGTTAACGTACTCAGATCCTGGTTGAAAAAAAGACAAATACAAGTACCAACAACAGCGTTATTACATCGAATAATCGATGAGCTCATTTTCGCCCGCATTGATGCTGAACCCCAAGTTAACTGGAATGAGGTGGTGATTCGCCGCTACCAACAATATCTTTATGTGGATAAAAAAAATAAAGCTATTTTGCCACAACACAGTGAGTGGGATGAGTTTCCTTCCCCTTTAATGTTAGGAGTTACTGGTCTTTGTGTTATTGCTGAGCCAACCACCCAAGGCTTAGTTATACCTCCAAAAGCAAGAATAACGATACGATTTAGACAGGGAGGAGAAGTATTCTTCTTACATGGGCAAACCAAACAATTAAAGAAATTATTTCAAGAATGGCAAGTACCTCCTTGGCAGCGTGAGTGTATACCTTTGCTCTACATTAATGATGAACTTGCTGTGGTAATCAATTATGCCATTAGCGATGCATTTTTTAATCACAACTCCCCCCTTGCCTGGTCTTTCAAAACACAACAAGCTTAAGATGGGCATTATGGTTGACCCTTATACATCCGAGTGATATATTTTTTATTGTGCTTAGAGGTAGGTTAGGCCTTAGTGTCGTACCCACTACCATTAAGTTAAGTAAGAATCTTCCTTCTCCATGTAGAGGTAATCCATTCTTGCAAGGCTTAGAGCCACTATAATGGGGAATTCTTTACAAGGGAAATGATAAATGCTTAATTTAATGCAATAAGTGTTGTACTGACCCAATCTACAGTCCACTCAAGAGCTCGAATGTCAATGGACCTGGTATTTAAAAAACTCTGAGGGCTTATAAAATGAATGATTCATTGATTACAGCAATTTTGTTACAAGTAGAAAATCCCTGGGCAAAACCTGAAGACTTCCCCGAGCTTTACACCCGTTTAAAAAGCAATTGCTATAACAGCTATTTTAGTTATCTCAGCTACTTTAGTGGTACTCTAAATGGTGGATTGGAAGATGATTATAAAAATATTAGCAATTTCCTTACGTTAAATAGCAAAGAAGTAATTATTCATATTGATATAGAATCTTTATGGAAACATGCTGAAAGCTTAGTGCTCGAAGCAAATAATAAAACAGATAAAAAATTAGCGTACAAAGCGGGTATTTGCTTGGCTTTAGTTGCTGTATACGCTGAAGATATATCAAGGAAAAAAATAGCTTATGAGCAGTTAGCTAAGTTATTTGCTGAAAAAGGCTTATTAGCAGACCCTTCCTCATTAGAACACTGTAAGACATTTTTAGCTCCTCTAGCCGTAGATACAACATTTCATGCGACTCGAGCAATTATTTGGTCTTGGGAGCTTTGTGAACTAAATAAAGTAAGCGCTTTCGAGCTGAAACGACAAAAGCTACTACAGAAAGAATTTGCTAATCAACCAATAAAGAAAGCACTATTTTTACTTGGGCTGTCTGATGCCGATGTATTGGATAAAGATAAAATACAGGCAGCATGCGATGGATGTAAAAAAAGATTACAAGAGCTCAGTGGAATATCGTTTGAAGAAACTACTATTAATCCTTTATTTAAAGGTTTTAATGAAGCGCAAAATCTACTACTACATTATCAGCACCTTATCAGTTTTAATTACAAAGACAGGTTGCAAACATTAGATAATTTGTTCCAGCAATTTAAAACTTCGGAGATAACCCAAGAGATTGCTTGTACAAGCTTATACCAAGCAATTAATGAACTTGATGCAGTGCTCAATGAAATAGTCCCTATTATTCGTATAGAACCACCATACATAACGGAAGAAATTATTGCAGAGCATGTGGGCGTATATGTAGGTGATACAAAACGTTATAAAGCACAGGAAAAGCTTTACTTATTGATTGGAAAATTTTGGGATGAAATTAGTGCTAAGATAACTCCTTTACTTGCTTCGGTGAAAGGGTTATTAGCTAGCCATGATAATATATCGGTACGCATTGGTCCATTAATTGAATTCGTTACAAAAGCAGAAAAAATTAGTGGACTTATTACCCAAATTAGAGAGGTGCAACTTAATAAATTTAAGAATATACCGTCAGCTAATAATGTAGCTCAGCAATGGGATGAGCTGGGATTGGCTATGAAACAGGTCAAAGAACAAGTTGATTATTATAAGGCATGGGCACGCATGAATGTTCGTGATCTCATTTATCTAAATGAGTGTTTAACTATTAATGAAGTAGTGCGCTCGAAGGATACAGATGCACTTCATCAAATCAGCGAACAGAAGTCATTAAGTGAACATATTGATGGTAAGCTAGATTGGTTGAAGCAATTAAATGGCACCGCTAAAGTCATTGTTGAAAGCGAATTAAAAAGTCAGACATTTGGGGCTTCTGTTTATGAGTCTTTGGAAAGCATGAGACGAAATCTTGAAGGTCATAAGGCTAAACTGTTGCTTTTTAAACAACAGGGGGCTGGTAAACTTAATGACTTGCTACAAAAGAATATCAGTGCTCTTTTACTGTTATATAAGGACGCTGACCAAAAGCTAGAGCAGTGTTTTAAAGAAAGAAATAGCCTGAATTTTTCTTGGGAAAAAAAATGGAGTGAATTTTTAAAGCAGCAACAAGTATTAGATGAAACCTTTAGCGAATTAAATAAAAAAATTCCACCAGATTATGATTCTGCAGAATACATTATTCAGAGTACAGCCAAGCTTATTTTAAAGCTAAGGCAACAGAAAATTATCTTTGAGCAAAAAATAGCGGAAACAAAAAAGAAAATCGAACAAGACGCTATTGATACCTTCCATTATTTGTTCTTAAAAAAGCTTATGGCGCAAGAGGCGCAGTCCTATGGCACAGGAGAAAATGAAGCCTTAGCACAGTTTTTGCAAAAGATAGAACAAATTGGGGACAATGATGATGGACAGCGCTATAGCTCATTAGTGCACCTTATTAAAACCGAGCAGAGTGAGTTAGGGCGATCGCGTGAATTTAATTGCTTTGGATGGCATTGCTCCTCACGCTCTTACGCGCCATTTACCTCTATACTTCATGAGTCTAAAAAGTGGGCATCGCTCATTGCGAAAAAGGATTGGACTAATGCGCCATTAAGTTTAGATGCCTTGCAATACATGATTTTAAAAAACCAAATTGAGCAAGAAACTACGCGTTATTTGAGTTATGGAACGCATCACCAGGATCGTAAGGATTCAATAGCACGTCTTAAGCACCAGATTGAGCTATTAGATCAACAGGAAGGAACCCAGAACCAACGTTTTCAGGTTTTATATGAGAATTTGAAAAAAGAAGTAGAAGCAACAACACATTCTCATTTAAAAGTGGGCTTTTTCCCCAGTTGGCATAGCTGTCGTCTACAAAAAGTCTATGGAGAAATTCTGCAAAATGCCGAGAGTATTAGCGCTCTAGGCTCTGAAGCAGTTGATACATCCATATTAATTGCATAACTTTAAAAAAGTATAGCCAGGGTTGCTTTCGTAATTAGCCACATCATCTTGATGAGTTTGAATGAAATGTACCAGAGTATGTTAAAATGGTTGATTAATTTTATCTGATTCAAATTATGTGGTCTTATTGTGTAATAGCAACTCATGTTACACTCCGCTCATTTTCTTCATTCTAAGGAAAAAGCTCATAATGTTAAATGCCAGTGATACGAAAACTTTAATAAGTACGTTTGAATCCATGACTGAAAATGAGCGTTTAATCACATTAAATAAACCTGATGAAAATGGTAATACAGTATTGCATCTTTTGGCAAAAAATAAGGATATAGAAGGTTTGAAGAGCATTCTATTATTATTGCCTATTGATAAACGCGCAGCAGCAATGAATGCGAAAGATTTAACTGGTAATATTCCCTTACAACTTCTTGGCAAAGAAATTACCCATCTAAAAATACTTCTTGAGCTATTACCAATTAATGAGCGTGCTGGGCTGATAAAAAGTCTTAACAATAAGAAAGACTCTATAATTTGGAGTTATCTTAATAACAAAGAGTTAAAAATGCTTCTTGAGTTAGTGCCTGCTGACGAACTATTGGGGATTTTAAGTGTTGGTACCAGGAGAGGTTACCCGGCTATGTTTGGAGTTTCGAATACCAATCAATTACAGATGATTCTTGATTTGGTTCCAGAATATCACCGCCTGGCGCTGTTAAGTATGGAATTCGACGGCTCTATATATCTTCACGATAACTATACTGATAAAGACTTCCTCCTGGTTGCTCTGAGATCATTATCTGTCAATGAGCGTTTAGCTGTAATGCAAACTCCAAACTCTAATGGTGACTCATTATTAAATCTCATTAGTGACGATGCAGACCTTTTAAAAGATGTAGAGGCTTTATTGCCTCCAGAAGCGTTAAAGAATTATTTACTAGCTAATAATCATAGTAATAAAACGCCAGCCATCCCCATTACGAATTTGAATGATAAAAAAAATAAGTTTTTTGAGCTAAGCTCCCAGGAAATTCAACATTTTCCTAGTTACAAAAAAATTAATGGTGAACCTGTATCTCAACCTACGATGATTTATAATATCCGAGAACTGCAAACTATTAATGAAAACGAATTAGAAACTCATTTATTTGAAGAAGATGACTTTGTTATACCGCCTGCGGTGCAGGGGCGTTCTGTAGTAAAAGCTAAGATTGGGCGCTTATATTTAGAATTCCAACCCGGAGGAAAAGGAAGTTTTATATTAAACATTAAATTAATTGATACCCCAAATAGACAGCTACGCTCCTTTTTAAATTTGAGACAACCACGCTACAACGACTTGGAATTTGAAAATTTATTACCAATAGGGCTGGATGCATTTTATTCCAGCCGAAGTTTTTCTAAGCCATCGATGAGTGCTGAAAGACTTCGACAATATAAAGAAAATTTATGCCCTGCTTTCGAAGTAAAACAAATCCTAACTAAATTGTTATTTAACCAAAACCTTACTGACGAAGAGAAACAATTATTTCATGAGAATTATGGCAGGATATATTTAGGCGACCAATCCGTACCTGCAGAACAAGCTCCGGTTAAAACGCAAGAACCTATTAAAGACATACAACATTTCGGTCTTCATCCAAAAGATAAGCCCACTACTCTTTTTGAAGTTGCTGCTAAAATTGGAGCAACAGCCTTGCTTAGTTTAAGCCTTAGCCAAAATGAAATTGCAGAGATATTAAATGAATATGCAGAAATCAATGTCCTTAAACCTGCGTTTTTTAATAATACTAATGTGAAAAAGGAAATCCTGGACGTTTTTCTTGATAAAAATAGGTTTCAATTAAAAAGTATTATTGATGATATAGATGTACTGCTTCAAAATGCCATAGAACAATTGATCGTAGCGCAACAAGCTAAGACTGCAGCGCATCCAAATGTAGTAAGCCAATTTGGTTTCTTTACTTCCAGTGCTCCTGTTTCACAAGCAGCAGAGTCTAAAAATACTCAGCCATTGCCATAAACGCAGGGTTGAAAAAGCTGCCCCGTTTAGCCAAGGGGCAGTATCAAAGAGTTGTTCTGTTAGATATTTGCAGTTGATAAAAATGTAACAAATAAATTTAAATGCATGCTCTGGAGTAAAGTACCGCGATCAGCTTAGGGACATTGTTTCCTTAGCAAGAGCTACTTAACTCATATACCTCGGTGAAATTTAGCCCCGTGTCATTAAAAGCAAAAACATGCCCACCTTTTGATAAACATAGCTCAACATTCTGGTAAATTAACAGCCAGGCCACCCATAGATGTTTCTTTGTATATACTTTGCATATCCATCCCAGTTTGTTTCATTGTTTTAATAACTTTATCAAGGGAGATGTGATGTTGCCCATCCCCAATCAAAGCCATACGCGTGGCATTAACTGCTTTTACTGAGCCCATGGCATTCCGCTCAATACAGGGTATTTGCACCAATCCTAAAACTGGATCACAAGTCATACCCAGATGATGTTCCATGGCAATTTCCGCAGCATTTTCCACTTGGGCTACGGTTCCACCTAACACAGCAGTAAGTCCTGCTGCTGCCATCGAAGAGGCGACTCCTACCTCGCCTTGGCAACCAACTTCTGCACCAGAAATCGAGGCTCCTTTCTTATACAATATGCCAATAGCGGCGGCAGTAAGAAAATAAGTATAAACATCCTCATTGCTCATGCGATCATGCGCTTGCTGGCAATACTTTAAGACGGCAGGAATAATGCCGGCAGCACCATTAGTTGGTGCGGTAACGATACGTCCGCCAGAAGCATTTTCTTCATTAACGGCCATGGCGTATAAATTGAGTTGATTCATGATATCCGAATTTTCGTATACGCTTTTAACTCCTTGCTGATCCATTAATTTCTTATAGAGCGCTGGTGCGCGTCTTTTTAAATTAAGGCCACCGGGCAAAATTCCTTCATGTTTGCAACCATTTGCAATACACTCATCCATTACTTTGGCAATGGCCAGAATTCCTTTATGAATTTCTTCAGCGCTACGCCAGGTCAATTCATTTTGGAACATAAGCTCAGCAATAGTTAACTTATTGTCTTCACATAGTTTTAATAATTCAGCGGCGGTTGAGAAGGGGTAGGGAGGCGGATTGGCATCCTCTGTAGCTTTATGAAAATCTTCTTCTGTGGTAATAAACCCACCACCGATTGAATAATAGACTTGGGCAATTAATAAGTTATTTTGACTATCAAAGGCGGAAAAACGTAGGCCATTGGTGTGCAAGGGTAAAAGTTCTTTTTGCAGAAATGGAAAATCAGTTGTTTTATCAAATCGAATATTTTTTTTGCCCGCGAGATTTAATGTTTGTGTCCTAAGGATTTCTTCCATGCGTGGTACCATGGATTCAGGTATTACAGTTTCAGGGGCTTTATTTTCTAAACCATTTAAAATAGCTTTATCGGTGCCATGTCCTTTTCCAGTTAAGGCTAGCGAGCCATAGAGCTCGATTTTAACCCGTTCAGTCGTATTGATTAATTGTTTTTCTTCAAGTAAGGCTAAAAATGCATTCGCAGCAAGCATAGGGCCTACGGTATGAGAGCTTGAGGGGCCAATGCCAATAGAAAATAAATCAAATACACTAATGTTCATGAGTTTTCTATCTCTTGTTTTAAATAGAGGCAAGTGTAGAAGGATCTTACCTCTTTGTCTATTTCTAATTAAATTATATATTACTGGTAATTTAATGTATTTTTAGGCAGAATAAACGAGGATTTTTTCAAGGTTTTATATCTTTCAATTATTGGGAAAGATATCTACTATAAGCAAAAGACTAAAAGGGGATTCTTTATGAAGATGAGATTGGTCACTGCAGCCGTTTTAGGGCTTGCAATGTCTACTGCAATGGCTGCTGATGCATTAGTTACGGACAAAGATAAATTGTCTTACAGTATCGGTGCAGATTTAGGGAAAAATTTTAAAAGTCAAGGCATTGATATCAATCCTGAAGTATTAGCGAAAGGAATGCAAGATGGAATGTCTGGCGCTCAATTGATTTTAACTGAACAGCAAATGAAAGATGTTCTAAATAAATTTCAAAAAGATTTAATGGCTAAGCGCAGCGCAGAATTCAATAAAAAAGCTGAAGAAAACAAATCTAAAGGCGAAGCGTTTTTAAGCTCTAATAAAGCAAAAGCTGGTGTGGTAGTATTACCAAGTGGCTTACAATATAAAATTCTTGAAGCAGGCACAGGTGCTAAGCCAGGAAAAGAAGATACTGTAACTGTAGATTACACTGGTACTTTAATTGATGGTACTGTATTTGACAGCACTCAAAAAACTGGTAAACCTGCTACATTCCAAGTGTCACAAGTTATTCCAGGCTGGACTGAAGCATTACAATTAATGCCTGCTGGTTCTACTTGGGAAATTTTTGTTCCTGCCGATTTAGCTTATGGCCCACGAAGTGTTGGTGGTCCTATTGGTCCTAATGAGACTTTGATTTTCAAAATTCATTTGATCTCTGTTAAAAAAGCAGCAGCTTAATATTCCTTGTCCACCCTGGTGTTCTATCCCAGGGTGAGCTTCCACTTCTTTTATGCTTCAAGTGATTTGATAATGAACAAGCGTCTGTTGATCATTTTCATTCTAGGTTTTTCTTCTGGTTTGCCCATGGCATTAATCAGCAGTACGCTGCAAGCCTGGTATGCGTCCAATGGAATGTCTGTGTTCGTTACTGGCACCTTAAGTTTAATCAGTTTGCCCTATGCATATCGTATTTTTTGGGGACCGATTTTAGATCGCTATTCTCTATTTTCCTTAGGTAAGAGACGAAGTTGGATTTTGACTATGCAATGTTTATTGCTGGTGGGATTTAATTTAATGGCTTGGTTTACTCCTGAGCAGCATCCAAAACTTTTGTCTGTATTAGCCTTTGTTTTAGCTTGTTTTTCTGCAACTCAAGATGTTGCAATTGATGCTCACCGAGCTGAGTATTTACCAGTGCCTGAGCATGCATTAGGAGCATCTTTAGCCGTATTTGGTTATAGGCTGGCTTTATTAATTTCGGGTGGCTTTGCTTTGGTTATGGCACAAAAATTAGGTTGGGCTTTTACTTACCGCTTTATGGGGCTATTGATGAGTGTTGGTATGCTGGCGACATTATTCAGTAAAGAGCCAAGCACAGTACCAAGACAGAAAGCTCCTCTTGCCCAGTCATTTATAGCCCCTATTAAAGAATTATTAATACGTCCCGGTATTATTTATTTGTTAGGTTTTATTTTTTGCTACAAGTTGGGTGAAGCTTTTACCACAACGACTAGTGGCATTGTCATGCCATTTTTGATTCAGGGTTTAGGATTTTCTTTAGATACTATTGGATATGTCAATAAGATGTTAGGAGTTGGCTCTATCTTATTAGGTGGCTTGCTGGCAGGACTTATATTAACCCGTTGCTCATTGTATCGAGCTTTATTTGCGTTTGGTTTATTACAAGCCTTAACCAATGTTTTATTTGTGGCCTTAGCAATGATTGGCAAAAACGTAGTCTTATTATCGATTGCGGTCTTTTTTGATAATTTTGCTGCCGGCATGGGATCTACTGCATTAGTTGCTTTATTTATGCGTTTAGTGAATAAGCAATATACGGGAACCCAATTTTCCATGCTGGTAGCTTTATCTACGATCCCTCGTATTATTTCAGGCCCGGTGGCAGCCTCCATTCAAATGGCCATAGGCTGGATGGGGCTATATCAGCTTTCTATTGCCTTTGCTCTGGCATTTATTCCGTTTTTGGTTTTAATCAAGAGCCAAACCGAAGAGTCACAAAAACAAGAAGAAAGCTTACTTGAATTAAATCCAACACGTTAATTCTAATGTAACCTGGTTGTTAGCAACTAATGGCACTTACTTAAGCTCCAAGCATGAAGTGTAGGCTAGTGCTGAGCATCGCGAAGCCCAGCATGGATGTGGCATTGAGCCTCGGCGCTGGGCTTCGTTGCACTCAGCACCAGCCTACAAAATCCCTTAAGTTAGCAACCAGGTTTTCCCCGCAACGGCAATGCAGGAAATGCGGTTAAACGCTTCTAAACCATCCGCCATAGGAAACTGAGTTTTTCAATTCATTAATACGTATTTTAGTTTTTTCAAGAACACAAGCTTTATAAACCAAACGTGCACGTACTGCATCTTGAGCGGCGCGTGACATAAAACGGCAATCCGTTTCTTTAAATTTAATCCATAATAATTCTGATTGTTCTAGAGCCTTATTACCACCAAAGCTGGAATACAGACCATTTAATTTACCATCATAAAAGGCCAATTGCTTATCAAGACACTGTTCAAAAAGTCCGAGATGATCGAAGGTTCGGCAATTACTTTTATACATGTACTCGCCCGCATGTAGCTGCACGTTAAAGGCAATGAAACTAATAAAAAGACCAAGCTTGAAGAACTTCATAGGTGTTCCTTTTTTCCATTAAATGTTAGTTTGCTATATCAGCAAAAAGCTGATATTTCCATGGTTCCCAATTCCGTAGTTGGGGGAGTGATAGGCTATCAGTACTTTAAAAAAAAGCAATAGAGCCCCCATTTATTTTGTAAATAAAATCTTCGTAACGTCAAATATTCTACATTGTGCTTCTATTTTGGAATCTAAGCTTCTAATAATACAGCACTTTTCAAAAAAAATATTCGTATAGTTCCTTGCATACTCATAAATCGTAAACCATATTAAATCCAGGTGTTGTCTAATTTAATTTTATAAACCTGAGTTAGCCGTAAATCTGGATGCAGTTGGTCACTATGAGTGTTTGTACCTTATTCAGTGCGCTTGTATTACTCCACAATTAAGGAAAAATAATCATGAAAAAGATTTCGCATATTGTAATGATGGGAGATAGTTTAAGCGATCGAGGAACTGTAGATAAGGCTCAATTATTTGGATGTATCCCCATGGCATGGTTTGCCGGGCTCATAGGAACGTCTCCAAAAGGAAGATTTACCAATGGCTATGTTTGGGCAGATGTAATTAGCGCATTTTTTGCTAATGACTTTCTAATTAAAGAGCTTAAAGCAAAATATGGCTACAGTAATGATGATCTTGCTGACGCGATAATTGCCAAAGAAAAAGGGGTAACGGACAGCCTTAGTTATGATTACAACCTCGATAATGATCTTTATGTAACATTTGAAGGACGTGATTTTATTCGCTCTTATGACGAAGGTGGTCTAAGCGCCTATAATTATGCTTGGAAACCAAGCAGCAGTATCACCCGGTTTTTCAGCCGTATTATTTTATCTACCTTAGAGAAAAAGCGTGAAAAACTTTTAGCTTACGATGAAGAAAACCACGTAACTGAATTACAAAAAGAGCAAACACTAGTTATTGAATGGTCTGGAGCAAATGACTTAATCACTGTAAATGCTGAGCCATCAATTGCTGAAGTTGATAGAGCAATTAAAGAACGAGTAAAAAATATTGAAGTGCTTCTGCAAAAGGGATACCGCAATTTTGTCTGGTTTAACTTACCTGATCTTTCATTAACGCCACGTTTTCAAAATAAGACGGGCGATTCAGGAGAAAAGGCTCGCGCTAATGCTCATCAATGTGTTAATTATTTTAATCAGGAACTGGCTAAAGCCTGTGAAAAATTTAAGACGATGTTTCCCCACTGTTATTTTGATGTTTTCGACATCAATAGTGTTTTTGTTCAGGCTTATAGTAATCCAGAAAAATATGGCCTGGATCCCGCTAAGTTAAAACAACCTTTTACTACCTCGCCAGATTTTAGGATTTTACCTAATAAAACAGCTCCAGCTAAGGGATATGCATTTTGGGATGATATCCATCCGACAGCAGATGTTCACGCAATATTAGGAAATGAGTTTTATAAAAAATACAATCCGCAATTTGCATTTACTGAACCAGAAGACAATGTTAATCCAGTGATAAATGTTTCTTCTGCTCAATTACAAAAAGCCTTTTGCACCCGCTATGCAGATAAATTGGCAAAAACGCATTCAGGTTTTTTTGGACATAAAAAAGCAAGTCTTCCATACCAAACGGCAACCCTTGATGAAATTTTGCAACATGCCTTTACTGAAAATGGAAGTGATGTTCGCGAAGTGCTTTCTGAGTTGCAGTGGATTAACAAGGCAGGGGAACTGAATTTAAGGATTCCTGCTTTAGAAAAAGCAATGGCTAAATTGCAAGCTCCAGAACTCAATGCAGTTACACCAATTGTTTAAAAAAATAGCCCGTATTAGACGAAGTTGTAATACGGGCTACTACGCTACTATGCCCTGAGTCCTAACCATTCATCCTATACTAGGATTCCACTTCAACTTACATTCAGTGTATAATGGCACCAATTTATTTCCAGGTTGCACCATGAATAAGCAGGACTTTTATTTTGATTTACCCGCTGAGCTTATTGCTCAATATCCCTTAGCTAATCGCAGTGATTCTCGGCTCTTAACTTATAATCGCCAAAGTGGCGAGTATGGCCATCACCAATTTAAAGAGATTGCTGATTTTCTTAAACCCGGTGATCTTTTAGTCATGAATAATTCTAAAGTTATCCCGGCGCGTCTTTATGGACAGAAGGCAACAGGCGGTAAGGTAGAGTTATTGGTTGAGCGGATTACTGGAGAGTTTACTTTTCTAGCCCATATAAAAGCCAGTAAAGCATTAAAGCCTGGCGCCGTAATTTATTTAGCTCAAGAAAAGCAGCTAGAGGTTATTGACCGCAATGATGATTTATTTGTTTGTAAAGCCAATATGGATGTATTGACGTTATTGCATGGAGTAGGGCATATCCCTTTACCCCCATACATTACACGCAGTGATGAAGATTTAGATGAAGATCGCTATCAAACTATTTATGCCCAATATGAGGGCTCTGTGGCAGCGCCAACAGCAGGATTACATTTTGATGATGCAGTAATAAACAGCTTAAAGGCACGTGGTGTCCAGATTGCTTATGTTACACTTCACGTAGGTGCAGGTACTTTTAGGCCTGTACGTTGTGACGACATTAAAGAACATAAAATGCACAGCGAGCACTTTACAATTACCCCCGAGCTTTGTGCGGCGGTGGAGGCGACTAAAGCTGCTGGAAACCGTGTGATTGCAATTGGCACCACGGCATTACGGAGTTTGGAAAGTGCGGCTCAAAATGGTGCGCTTACCCCATGCAGTCAAGATACGGATATTTTCATTTATCCTGGATATGAATTTAAAATTTGTGATGGCTTAATGACAAACTTTCATTTGCCTGAATCTACATTATTAATGTTAGTTTCTGCATTTATCGGCCATAAAGAAGCAATGGCTCTCTATCAAGAGGCAATTGCGAAAGGTTATCGATTTTTTAGTTATGGTGATACCAGTTTATTGCTCTAAAGGGAGATAGTGAATGTTGGCAACAACGCAAAGTTACATACCAGTAGGCACTTCAGAGGCAGGCTTATGCTTAACTGCTGCTAATTGGCAGGAAGCAAAAGTAAATACCTTATCATTCTCTTTAGAGTTTCTACTCTATAAGCCTGGTATTGCCTTGTTAAAAAAGATATCTTTGTCCAAATACTTGGGGTGGTCCGGCGCGATTATTTTAAATGCCAGTTCACTAAGTGCCAATCGAGAGGGCACTTATCTTCTTAAATCACCTTTTGATGGTTCTAAAACTAAACTATCTGCAATGGAATTGGTAGAGCTTATCGTGCATTTAAATCCTGACGCAGTAATTCTTCCTAAAAAAATTCTTCAGGATTGCCCACAACTTTGGACGATTTTGAAGAAATCTATTATGCCTTTTTTTAATGCAGAAGAGTTAAGCCAATACCAGCCTAGTCAAGAGCATGGGGTCTATTTCCATGAGACAGATGCTTCTTTATTGGAGAAATGGGCACAGGTTCCACGTTACGTGATGGGTGATTTTAATGCAGAATCCATAAACCACCTGCGTGCACAAGGCGTAGAGTATATTGAAACAGATGCGCCGGTCAATGCAGCCTTTAATGGCAAGGTTTATAGCCGACAAGGTGAGATTGATTTAACTAATAAAGTTACAGAAATACAATTTGAGCCAATTGATTCGACCTGTACTTGTCCTGTTTGCACCCAACAATTTACCAAGGCTTATTTTCATCACTTAATTGAGCATACCCCTTTACTTTGCCAGCGATTTTTAATTCAGCATAATGTATTTTGGATGGCGAATTAGCAAAAACCAATTAAGCTTATAGATAGTAAACAATAAAGGATTATTCATGATAAACGTTAATATCTTAGGCTTTGAAGACCTAACACTCACGGACGTGATCTTTGATTATAATGGTACCTTAGCTGTTGATGGTATTTTAATCAAAGGTGTTGCTGAGCAGCTCATTGCATTAGCCGAAAAAATTAATATTCACGTGGTGACTGGCGATAGTTTAGGCACCGCGAGAGACGAACTAAAAGGCATACCTTGTACGGTGTTTATCACTCCACAACGAGAGCAAGGTTTGGCGAAACAGGCGTATATACAGAAATTAAATCCCCAAAGTACTATCTCCATAGGTAATGGCAGAAATGATCAACAAATCATGAAGGAATCAGCGGTAGGGGTGATTATCTTAGGTCCGGAAGGGGCTGCAAAAGAGGCTGTGATGGCTGCCGATATTATAGTAACAAATATTTTCGATGCGATTAATTTACTACTTCATCCTGGACATTTGCTGTCCACTTTGAGATCTTGATAAATGCTTGGCGTAAAAAAAACTCTACGCCAAGCCTATTGGATCTTCTTATTTTAATCCAGGTACTTCTTCGTGTTGCACTACTTGATCTTGTGCAGATACTGTTGGTAGAGACTTGCGCAAAAGATTAGTATCAGGCACTGGCACGTAACCTACGCTAGAATCATCTTTGGGAACTGTACTGAAATTGAGCCCAGATGCCATTTTGTTATAAGATGATAGGTTCTCTTGGCTTTTGCTTATTGGCAAACGGAAATCAGCTGAAAGCGGTTGTACTGGCTCTACATGACCTTCGGTGCTCCATTGTGAAGGAGACTCATCCTTCTTCTCACGTGGAGATTCAAAATTATCCTCTTCATCTGAACTATAGTCTGATGAGTGTTCATCAGAAGAATGATTTGAATGGTGTGAATGAGAGGAGTGATTTGAATGAGAAGAAGATAATAAATCGTTTTCTTCGTCTGTATCTTCGTCATCAAAAAGATCGTTGCGTGGATTAGAACTATTATTTTTAGTAGATGGCTTGGAATTAAACACATTCACTACAGCCTTAGCTGCCACACCCGCTACTCCACCAACCAGCAAGAATGGAGACCAAAGAACTGCACCAATAGTATTGAATAAACCACCGTTAGTAAGGCGTGATTTTAATAAATCTAAAGGGCCATGCTCACTGCTATAACATTCTCTCGCACCAGAGAACATATAAGCTACACCAATAGAACCATAAACGATTAGTGCGCTAAGGCTTAAAGTAGATAGGCCTAAGAATGCGGTGCTACTTGTAGCAATCAACATAGGAGCGGTCATATATTCAAAGTAGCCAAGAATAAAAAGAAATGGTGAACCCAGTAAAAGGCCTGCAAACATTAAAAAAACACCGGTATCAGCTTGATGATTACGGTGACCATGATAGTGGCCATGACCGTAATAGCCGGGGCCGTTATAGACGCGAACGCGGGGCATATTCTCTCCTTTAGTATTAATTATTTTTAACCGGGCGCCATTATATTCAATAATTAATCATTTTTCATTATAATTGTAAATTTTATTCTCAGATTGTTAGGTCCTTACATTCAGGAGTCATAATGAAAACCATTAGGGTTATTACAGGAAGTACCGCAGATGTATTAACAGTGCAAGGGCTAGGTCTTACTTTTGCGAAGAGGAATGTAATTCCAGATGCTATAAAAATAGGGGCATCTACCTCAGCGGACGAAGCCGTTCAGGCTCTTCACACTTTAGATCAATACCCTGGTTTTGTCGTTGTGGATTGTTCTTTACCTTTGCAGAGCATCCAGAAAACAGGCTCTAAAATAGATCTGTGGATTCTTAAGGTTCATGAAGTAGAGCTTCTTTTAAATTGTATAATTAATTCACAAGAGGCCTGTGAAAAGGCGGCCGCGCAATTACTTGCATTTGGAGTAAACAGTGTACTTATTAAAGGGGAGCAACAACGTGAACCACTATGGGTTCATGATTATTGGAGCAATGGTACCCGTTCATTCTGGCTTACTCAACGCCGTTATGCTGAGGCTAACTACTCAGGAGCAGGGACTACATTTTCAACTGCAATTACCTCGGCATTAGTACTGGGTTATCCTCTGGAGGATGCATTGGTTATTGCGAAGATGTATGTCAATCAGGCAATACGTTTGGCTAAAACGGAACTTTATTATGGTGGTTTTCCTGAGGCTGAACTCGATCTTCCCTATATCGCTTCAAGCCCCTTACATGCAGCCCCCCAACCGTTTAAACCCGCTCATTATTTAGGACTGTATCCTGTTGTTGATAGCGCGGATTGGGTAGAGGCTTTATTAAAAATGGGAGTAAAAACTGTTCAATTACGCATTAAAGAGCGCACCGATAGTCTTGAAGATGAAATGAAACGTAGTATCACTTTAGCTAAGGAACATCAGGCAACATTATTCATCAATGATCATTGGGATATGGCATTGAAGCTTGGGGCAGAGGCGATTCATTTAGGTCAAGCTGATTTGGAGACAGCAGACTTGCAGACTATTCAAGCCAAAGGGCTTTTATTAGGTGTAAGCACTTATTGCTATCATGAAGTCGCACGGGCGCATGCAATTAATCCTTCTTATATTGCAATTGGCCCCGTGTATCCCACCCAGAGTAAAGATTTGGAATATGCGGCTCAAGGTATTGAAAATCTACTGCGCTGGAAACGTACTTTAAGCTATCCCTTAGTTGCTATTGGGGGAATAAATCAAGAGCGCATAACGGAGGTTGCCGCAACTGGGGTAAGTGGGGTTGCCCTTATTTCCGCTATTACGCAAGCTGCCAATCCACAGCTTGCTGTAAAACAGCTATTAGCATGCGTATAGGAATCATGATGATACCATCACGTTGAGATAAAACTAAAAATCTGCAAAATTAGCAATGGAATTCCGCATCGATTCATTTACCTTCTAATCAATTCCCTATATGATGTCACGCGATTAAATTAATAGCAGTTTTAAGGAGATATTATGAGTTTTTTTATTAGCGATGCTCTGGCCGCTGCAGGCACAACACCATCTGCCCAAGCTGATGGAACCTTTTCACTCATTATGATCGCCGCTATCTTTGTGTTGTTTTATTTCATGTTGATTAGACCACAGAATAAAAGAGCTAAAGAACATCGTGATTTGATAAGTCGCCTAAAGAAAGGGGATGAAATTGTTACTTCCGGCGGTATTTTGGCCCGAGTAGTAAACCTGGACGAGCAATACATTAAAGTGAGTCTTGCTGAAGGGGTGGAAATTAACTTACAAAAAGGTGCTGTTGTTGCTGTATTGCCAAAGGGCACTATTAAATCGCTTTAAGCCAGTCATAGGGACACGGAAATATGCAAAATAAATATCCTCTATGGAAAAACCTGATGCTGATAATTATTGCAGTGGTTGGGTTCATCTATGCTTTACCTAATTTGTATTCAGAAAACCCTGTGGTACAAATTTCCGCTGAATCACCAGTAGATTACGATGTGCTAAAAGGTCAGATTGAAGGAGTTCTTCAGAAAGATAAGCTAGCCTTTAAAGCAATTAATGCGACTGATGATGGAGTAGAGGTTGTCTTTACATCTACTGATTCTCAGTTATTAGCGCGAGATGCAATTAAGAATGCCTTAGGCAATCAATATACTGTTGCTTTAAACTTAGCGCCTTCAACTCCAGCTTGGTTGCGTTCTATTCGTGCCGAACCCATGAAACAAGGTCTGGATTTACGTGGCGGAGTACACTTCTTATTAGAAGTTGATGTTGATAGCGTAATTAGCCGACGTTACGAAGGCATCATGAAAAATATTGGTCAAGCCTTACGTGAAATAGGCGTGCGTTATTCCGGCATTCGTTATGTGGCTGATAAAGGCGTTAACTTACGTTTCCGTGATCAAGAATCCATGGAAAAGGCCCTTACTGCTCTTAGAGATAAAATGCCTGATGTGCTTTTTGTTAAAAGTAAGGCACAAAACGAGCTGGTTGCTTCTATTCCCCCTGCTGAACTCAACACCATGCGTCAAAATACAATTGAGCAAACGATGAGTATTTTGCGTAATCGTGTGAATGAATTAGGAGTTGGTGAGGCAGTGGTACAGCAACAAGGTGCTACTCGTGTCGCAGTTGACTTACCTGGAATTCAGGATGCTGCACGTGCGAAGCAGATCCTTGGTGGTACGGCAACGTTACAATTTTATTTGGTTGATCAGGATAATGATCCGCAAATTGCTAAGCAAACAGGTTCAGTGCCTGTAAGTGATAAGCTGTACATGATGGATGGGCATCCTATTCTTTTAAAAAGACAGGTTGTTTTAAGCGGGGATTCTATTACCTCTGCGGTATCCAGCTTTGATCAACAAACAGCTACTCCAGCGGTACAAATCCAATTAGGCGGTGGCGGTGAAAGTTTGTTCACTAAAGTAACTCGTGAAAATATTGGTAAGCGTATGGCAATTGTCTACGTAGAAACCAAGAATGACATGCAAACGATTAATGGTACTGAAACACGGGTAACTCATAAAGAAGAACGCGTGATCAGCGCACCAGTAATTCAAAATGCTTTAGGTAATAATTTCCAAATCACCGGGTTAACTGATGCGAAAGAAGCAAGCAACTTGGCTTTATTATTAAGAGCAGGAGCACTTCCAGCAGCGATTTATCCCATTGAAGAACGCACTGTTGGGCCAACTTTAGGTAAAGAAAATATACATCGTGGTATGGTTTCTTTAGCAGTTGGTATGGGTTTAATTTTAGTCCTGATGTTAGTCTACTACCGATTCTTCGGATTAATTGCAAACCTGGCCTTGGTACTTAACTTGATTTTATTATGCGCCTTGTTATCAATAATTGATGCAACTTTAACGTTGCCAGGAATCGCGGGGATAGTACTTACCGTGGGTATGGCCGTTGATGCCAATGTATTGATTTATGAACGTATACGCGAGGAGTTGCGTCATGGATTATCACCTCAAGCCGCAATTTATGCAGGTTATGAGCGTGCTTTTTCGACCATTCTTGATGCGAACGTGACTACTTTAATTGTAGCCATCATTCTGTTTGCAGTAGGTACCGGCCCTGTACGTGGATTTGCAGTAACCCTTTCTTTAGGGCTATTAACCTCCATGCTGACAGGTATTACATTCACTCGTGCTATTGTCAATTGGTATTATGGCGGTCGTACAGTGAAAAAATTATCCATTGGTATTTAAGGCGAGGCTCAGATGGAATTTTTTAATCCAAATTCAAAAGTGGACTTTATGGGCGCTCGTCGTTGGACAGCGCTGTTTTCTATATTAATTTTTGTGGTTTCAATAGGTGCTTTGTTAATTCATGGCCTAAAATGGGGGCTTGATTTTACTGGTGGAACGCAGATTGAAATATCGTACCCGCAGGCAGCTGATCTTACTGAAATTAGAAATAGCTTAAGCAATGCAGGCTTTAAAGAAGCTCAAGTGGTGAGTTACGGTACTTCTAGAGATGTTTTGATTAGTATTGCTCCCCGAGAAGATATTGATCAAACTCACCTGGTTAATCAGGTAATGAGTACTTTGCCAGGTGCAGTAAAACAACGTGTTGATTTTGTTGGACCTCAAGTAGGGCAGGAGTTAGCAACCAAAGGTGCTTTGGCGGTTCTCGTTTCTTTATTGGCGACTATGATTTATATTGCCATGCGTTTCGAATATCGTCTTGCAGTAAGTTCTGCTGTTGCGTTGATTCATGACCCGGTATTAATTCTAGGTATTTTTGCCTTTTTTGGCATAGAGTTTGATTTGAAGGCACTAGCCGGTTTGTTAGCGGTTATCGGTTACTCTTTAAATGATACCATCGTTGTATTTGACAGGGTTCGTGAGAATTTTATTAAAATTCGTCGCGGCACTCCAATAGAAATCATGAATATTTCCATTAACCAAACGTTGTCTAGAACAATTATGACCTCATTGTTAACCCTTTTTGTGGTGGTTGCGCTCTTCGTTTATGGTGGGGAAGCAATTCATGGATTCTCACTGGCATTAATTATTGGTATCGTTATTGGAACGTACTCATCTATTTACGTAGCTGGAGCATTAGCTGTAGCAATGGGATTAGATAGAAAAGACTTTATGCCAAGTCAGCGCAAAGAGCTGGATGACCGTCCTTAAAAAAAAGCAACCTGGTTGCTTACAACCAGGTTGCACCTCAACTAAGCCAGAGATTTAAGGCGTTAATAAAAACGATTTTTCCGGCGCACTTTCCTCAAGCTCTTCTATTAATGGGCCGCTAGGAGTCTTCGGTTCGAGCTTTTCCTTAAGTTCTTTAATAACCAGTGCCATCTTGTCATCAAAAACAGGCTCATCAACATGCTTACCATCTACAGTAATTTCACCATTTTCTGTTATTTGTAATCTTGGTTTAGGCATAAGCTGTTGAGGAACCACATTAAGCTGAATTGGTCGGCCCTGGACAGCAGGAACCCCCTTAGCAATGCAAATGCCGTCTAATGGAGCAAGACTTGGTGGCTGCGAGGAATAATGAACTAAAAGTGAGCCTGTGGCTTTAAGCAGATTATACGCGATATCAAAAGGCAAGCCAGCCGCCTGGCCTGTGACTTGACCAATAAATCGTCCAGCTTTTCCGGACATGCTTGAAAAACTGAAGTTGCAAAATGTAGAAATAAGACGAGAAGCGATTGTGGGGGCTAGTAACGCGACTCCAGCAACATTAGTTGGGCCAATGAATAATAAGGCGCTACTCACCCAGGAGGTAACTTCAAGACGTGGGGTAATTGCTGCAGATGAACTGCTCACCGCCCCTGCAACTACCCAGCCGATAGTTAAGCCAACATAATAAAATGTTTCACCAAAAACAGGAGCAAAAGCATTCCCAATTGGAAGATAATTTGATGGAGGTACCGGGATTGAGCGCTTTTTTTCTTGTCCAGTAATGAAATCAGAGAATAATTTCCACTCTGCTTCAGTAAATTCTTTGTGTTTTAATAACTGCAGCTCGTGGTTGAGATGTGTTAGTACATCTTGAGTTTTTATTAATGTATAGGCTGTTTCATAGCAACTCAATTTATCCTCATTATCCAGGAAGTTTTCCGCTGTAACACCTAAATACTCATTGATTAATTGATACAGAGCGGATTTTTCCTCACATTTACCGATTTGATGCTGCATATAAGTGCTTTTAATTTCTTCTTGTATACAAAGACAGGCAGCAATCATAATTCGTGAGGCCATTAAATTTGCCTGAAATTCTTGTTGTGTAGTGAATTGTTCGCCCTTATGAAGAAAATGCTCTAAAACGGCGAACATTTTTTCTAAAAAAGAAATTTGCCTATTCCTGGTTTCAACATCTGTAGCACCAAAAAAGGTGAGCCATGAGGTAGTGGCTTTATCTAAATTAATTTGTCGTCTTTCCTCATAATCGTGGCGCAAATTCTTAAATTTTTGTACTCTTCCAGCTACTAGAATGAATTGCATAATATCTCCCGTCCCTAGATGTTTCGACTTAAGCTTGCAAAAATGCAAACAGCGTTTATCCTCTTGTATATTTTATCTTACTTCGTCATTGTCTAAATGCAATGTTATTTGATTATTTTTTATTAAAATACGTTCCACTCCTTTTTATTTAGCAATTAACTTCTTGAAATGATGATTTTTTTCTAAATTATGATACTTTTAGTATCATTGTATTTACTGATGTATTGTGCAGTAATGCATGAGTTTTATTGAGTTTTGACCTAAATTAGGGTGATTGAATTGATAAATGACACGATAAAGGTAAGTTTCACAGAACGGCTTAAACATTTCTTCTTGCTGCTTCGTGTATCGCATTGGTCTAAAGCGGTTTTTGTGATGCTGGGATTTTGTTACACACCCATCCCAGGATATTTTGTGCCTGCCTTACTGGCTTCTTTGGCTTTTTGTTTAATTTCCAGTGCTGTTTATATTTATAACGATATTGAAGATCGTTCAGAGGATAGTTTGCATCCTCATAAACGTCATCGTCCTTTAGCCAGTGAGAAAATTTCATTAGCAGAAGCTATTTTTACGTTGTTTTTATTATTGGTTACTGGCCTGGCTTTAGGTTGGCTCATTTCGAAAAAATTAGCTTTGATCCTATGCTTTTATTTGGTAATTAACCTGGCGTATAACCATATATTTAAGCTTATTCCCATTTGCGATGTGTTATGTATTGCTGCTGGGTTTATGTTACGTGTTTTAGCTGGAACCGTTGGCATTGGGCTAACTATTTCAACTTGGCTTGTTATTGCGGCCACCTTATTAAGCTTATTTATTGCTTTAAACAAGCGACGTCTTGAGATGCGTTTAGGATTAAAGCACTCAACACGCTCCGTATTAAAAAAATATAATCCAGCAATGCTCCATGTTTTGATCATTGCCATAGGTATAGCCACATTTAGTACTTATATTCTTTATATTATTTATGCAAAGGACGAGTCATTTTACTTCATGTTAACGGTACCTTTTGCGGCGATTGCGTTGTGGCGTTTTGGTTGGCTGGCAACCTTGGATATTGAAAATGATGATCCCATAATCGTATTTTTAAGCGATCGATTATCACGTATAAATCTATGGTGTTTTGTAATATTGACCTTTATGGCTCTAACTCAATGAGATATCGTTTTCGCTGGTATGACAGTATTATTGCGCTACTGGCGATTTATTTGTTTGCATTTCAAATACAAGCAATTTGGCCTTTTACCATTGATGACATGTACATATCTTTACGCTATGCTAAAAATTGGGCGTCAGGATATGGGCTATTATGGAATGTACATGCACCGCCAGTTGAGGGTTACTCAAATTTTAGTTTTGTAGTTCTTGCTACTTTTGCTTTATTGTTAAAAGTGGATCCCGTTGTGGTCCTAAAAACGGCTGGTGTTTTAGGGCTTTTTTTTACCTGCTATTTTCTTTATTTGATAACGCGTTTTTGGTTTGATCAGAGAAGTTCTCTGCTCCCATGTTTTGCTTTGTTATTTTATAAAGGGCAGATTATTTGGACCGTAAGTGGTTTAGAAACTGCCGTTTATCAGGCATTTATTTGTGCGTCGGTCTATTTTTGTTTTCGGGGAATGGGGTATCAGCCATACCCAATGATTAGAGAAAGGTCGCAAAATCATGCGTTTATTTTAGCAGGATTATTCCTTACCTTAGCCGGATTAACGCGCCCGGAAACTCCTGCGTTAATGGTATTGTTTTTTATTCTTGTGTGCTTGGATAGGCCTAAGGAAACAAAGCTATACTGGCGTGGAGTTTTTCTATTAGGCCTTACAATAGCTCTTCTTTTTATTCCTTATTTTAGTTGGCGTTTTTTCTATTTTGGCTATTTGTTCCCCAATTCCGTATATTGCAAAGGGGTAACTAAAGCTTTTAGCCTATCTTTAGACCTAAACTACTTAAAGCTGGTTTGGCCTTTTGCTGTATGGGCTTTGCTTGCATGCATCAAGGTTCCTGATAAACGACATTATTTTTTATGGTTACCCAGCCTTACCTATTTGTTGATGTTAACTGATGCTGATCCCATTGTAGCTTTTGATAATCGCCTTTTTTTACCTGCCTTTACTTTAATAATCCCACTGGCACTGCAAGGTGTTAATTGGTTGTTATCACGATATTTACCCAACAATGATGGGCTCTACCCGTTAGCTTTGTATGTTTTGTTTTTGGTTATTGTGATTATTTTCATTCCAAGAATGTCTTTGCCAGATTATCGCTATTTCAGTGAAAACCCCTTGAAAGGGGAGCGACTACGGGCTGAGGTCGTGCAATGGTTAAAGACGAATATAAAACCTGAAGTGGATGTTGTTTTGGCTGACAGTGGTATGATTCCTTATTACAGTAACTTGAATTTTATTGACTCTTATTGTTTGAACAATCGGGAGATGGGGCATTATTCCACCAAACAACGATACGAACAGTTTTGTCGAGAGGTGATGCAGAAGAAACCTGAGGTGATTATTTTAACGTCGTTAGTTGAGCAGGGAAAGGTAATCTATACTCCAAGCGATCTGTGCTTAAAATCAGCCCTGGAAAACAACGATTATTATGTCTTGCGGCACTCGTTTAGCACCGATGACCCTAATTCTACTTATCGATATGAGTTATTTTCTCATTCAATATCAAGGCCATAAATATTTTTATCTAGATGACAGGAAATAAATTTATCTAAATTTCATACAATTTCTGATGTTATAACCAACAACATGGTGTACTATCTCTATCTAGAAATGGATTGAGCCCCTTATAGTTTATGATGCAAAAATTAACATTCTTTATGAGAAAATTCTTATTCAAATTGCCTGTCATCTCGTTTGACATTTTATCAATTCCCGTAGCATGGTATGCCGCGTATTGGTTACGTTACAACATGCAGCCATTCCCAAAAATGTTAACATCTACTCATTCATATATAGCTTTAGCTTTATTAACAGGGATTCAGACTGCTTGCTATTTTTATTTCAAAACCTATAGAGGATTGTGGCGTTTTTCTTCACTCAATGATGTGATGCGTATATTAAAAGCGGCACTGACTACAGTCATATTAGTTATCCCGGTTTTTTATCTCAGTTCAATAGTGCACCATTTACCCCGCTCTATTTTGCCATTGTATTTTATGATTTTAACGACATTGCTTTGTGCTGGCCGGTTAATCATACGCTTATATTGGGATAAAAAGGCACGAGGGTATGCCTTGGCGGATATTAAACGCGTTTTAATTGTGGGCGCGGGTTTGGCTGGTGAAAGTCTGGTTCGTGATTTAAAGCGCAGCCAAAATTATAAGCCAGTGGGTTTTGTTGATGACAACATTGGTAAGCGTGGTTTGGAAGTCCATGGCGTTCCCGTTATAGGCACGATACGTCAACTTGCTGACCGCGTTAAAGAGTACTCTATTGATTTGGTTTTTATTGCCATTCCATCAGCGCGTTCGGCAACAATGCGGCGTATTGTTACTCATTGCGAAAATTGCAATGTTCCTTTTAGAACTTTACCAAGTCTTACCGCCTTAGCTTCAGGAAGGGTAGAAGTTAATTCATTACGGCCAGTTAATATTGAAGACTTATTAGGGCGAGATGAAGTTTATTTAGAATGGGACAAATTAACCGCAGGAATTGCAGGAAAAAAGGTATTGGTTACTGGTGGTGGTGGCTCCATTGGTTCCGAACTCTGTCGGCAAATTATGGCGCTTAACCCTGCGAGTATTGCCATTGTAGAAAATAGCGAATTTAATTTATACCAAATTGAGCAGGAGCTAAGAGATAAATTTCCTAGTGTGTCTCTAAAGCTTTATTTGGTAAGCATCACCGATGAGGTAGCTATTAAAAATGTATTTACTGAACTCAGCCCTGAGCTTGTGTTCCATGCGGCTGCATATAAGCATGTTCCGCTGTTGCAGGAACAAATCCGGGTTGCCGTACTGAATAACGTATTGGGGACTCAGATTGTTGCTAAAGCGAGTGCGGCTATGGGGGTGGAAAAATTCATTTTAATTTCTTCGGATAAGGCAGTTAATCCCACCAATATCATGGGAACAACTAAACGTGTCGCTGAAATTTATTGCCAGAATATGAATCGTCGAGTCAAAACTCAGTTTATTACTGTACGATTCGGTAATGTTTTAGGCTCTGCTGGCAGTGTGGTGCCCTTATTCCAAAAGCAATTAAAAGCAGGTGGTCCTATTACAGTAACTCATCCTGATATGCAACGTTACTTTATGACTATTCCCGAAGCTTGTCAGTTGATTTTACAAGCAATGGTTAATGGTTCGGGAGGAGAGATTTTTGTATTGGACATGGGTGAACCCGTTAAAATCAGTTACCTGGCAGAACAAATGATTCGCTTAGCAGGAAAAGAGCCAGGAAAAGACATTCAGATTGAATACACAGGCTTACGCCCAGGTGAAAAGCTCTTTGAAGAATTATTTCATGAATCAGAACAGCTCGCACCAACGGAACATGAGAAGCTATTTAAAGCAAAATATCGTGAGTTGAATTGGGATGAACTATCGCAAACAATGTCTTTATTGAATCATGCTTGTGTCGAGTATCAAACCGGCGAGTTATACGTTTTATTAAAAAGCTTAGTACCGGAACTTCATTCAACTGATTTGCCCGTATCAGTGGCATAAGAGAGATTAACATGATAATAACCTATGATGACTTTGCGAAGGTAGATCTACGTTCCGGCACAATTGTTAAGGTTGAACCTTTTCCTCGCGCGAAAAAACCTGCCTATAAAGTATGGGTCGATTTTGGTAATGATATTGGAATACTGCAGACGTCAGCACAAATTACCGTGCATTATACCCCTGAAACTCTAGTAGGGCGCTCGGTAGTAGGTTGTGTCAATTTAGGCGAGAAAAATATAGCTGGATTTGTATCTCAATTTCTCTTGGTGGGTTTCACAGATGCTAATGGCGCCATTTGCTTAATAACTACTGAGCCACAAGTACCCAACGGCGAAAAGCTGCATTAATTCTGAATCCTACTTTGTTTGCAACTTGACGCACGATGTCGTAGCCCGATTAGCGCAGCGTGATACGGGCTACAGTTTCCAATAAATACTAATAGTTATACTGGCGGAAACAAATCCTGGAACTTAACTCGAGTTTTATGATGCAAAGCCTTACGTCTTTTCTTAGACAAATCAAATGCCTTATAAATAATAATAGGCACAATAAAGCTTACCATTCCAATATAAAATGCTAACTTGTATGCAGGATCTTTATTAAGTACTAGGAAAAATAAAGCAATGCACATTAAAACAATGGCGCCAATCCCCGTATAAGGAGAATAAGGGGTCACGTAACGAAGGTTCTCCGTAGTATATCCAGCCTGATACAACCGGCTTCTAAACCGAATTTGTGAAAGGCATAAAGAAATCCATGCTAAGGTGCCCGTAAAGCCAGAAACTAACAGCAAAGAAATATATAGTTTTGTTTGACCAAAAAAGAAACCCACGCCCAGCAATACCCACACCATAACTAACGTTGCGATTACGGCATTCTGCGGGACCGAATTCTGATTGAATTTAGCAAAAGTATGCGGAGCCATCCCATCACGAGCAAGCGCATTCAAGGCTCTAACCGTGCCATAAAAACCTGAGTTAGCGCAAGATAGGGTTGCACTAAGGGTCACAAAACTCGTAACTGTGCCGGCCCATTTTAAGTCATATAAGTTCAGTGCATCAGCAAATACAGAATTAGCTAAGCCTGCTTTTTGCCAGGGAAAAATTAGCACCAGACAAAATATAGGAATAATGTAGATAAAAAGAATTCTAAAGGTAACATTGCGAATCGCATGAGGAATCATACGAGCCGGGTTTTCAGACTCACCTGCAGCAAGGCCTATAATTTCAGAACCTTGATAATTAACGAGCAGAAGCACCATGGCGGTCAATAAAGGCATTACCCCATTGGGGAGCATTCCTCCATCACCTAAAATGTATCGAGTACCAATTACTCCCGCAGGCTCATTACCGTGTATAAGACCAAAGAATATTAAAATAGCTAAAATAACAAAGCCCAGCAAAGCCAAAATTTTGATCAAGGCCAGCCAAAACTCAATTTCACCAAAGGTATCGACTTTAGCGAGATTAATGTAAGTAATTAAAAGACCAAAACAAATGGCCCAAACATAGCCATTGACCCCGGTAAACATCTCCATGATGATACCCCCCGCGACACATTCCGCCGGAATATAGGCCACCCAACTAATCCAATAAGACCATCCAACGCCACAAGCGACGGAAGGGGATATAAAATCGGCCGTGTAGGTTACAAAAGAACCTGAAATGGGGATAGCAACAGCAAGCTCACCCATACAAAGCATAGTTAGGAAAATGATTAAACCACCAAGTACATAGGCTATAAAAACTGCAGGACCAACCAGGTTAATGACTTCGCCTGTACCTAGGAAATAACCGGAACCAATAATACCTCCAAGGGCAATTAATTGAACGTGTCTGTCTTTCAATCCACGGTTATAACCACTATCTTTAATAGGCTTAGTTGCTTTTGAAATACTATTATCCACGGGCTGTTTATTTCTCACATTATATTAGGTTAACGCTGATGAACTAATGTTATATTCATCCCAAACAATTTAAAACAATTCTCACTTAAAATGAGAAAAATAGTTTACAGCAAATACCAAAATCGCACCAAAGCAAACGAAAGCACAACTTAATGATATATTTTTGAGCATTTTTAACTATTTTTGACAAAAACGCAAGGGATTATAGGAAAAAATGAATAATTACACAACAGTAAAATAATCTATTGCTGCCAACCATTTTTATGTTGATTGGTAATCTGAAGATATTGGTCTCGATTCTTATCATTTAGAGTTTATAATCAACTGGTTAGCCTAATCAATTACTAGGTGCTCTTGACTTGAAATTGCTTTACTTCAAAATCAGCGTAGCCCCCTGTGTGTCAAGGCTACGCTTTTAATGGATTCCCATATTCTTGCAGATAGCGTTTTGCTAATTGGTAGGATGCATAATCGGTAATATGGCCTTCGTCTCTAA
The DNA here is from genome assembly GCF_001465875.1 of Legionella saoudiensis. Classification (GTDB taxonomy): domain Bacteria; phylum Pseudomonadota; class Gammaproteobacteria; order Legionellales; family Legionellaceae; genus Legionella; species Legionella saoudiensis. The sequence continues at coordinate 305,863 of NZ_LN901324.1, forward strand.
ATGCTGGAACACCCTTGATCTCTGCGGTACATTGACCATTGGGGCATTGGATTTTTTTGGGGTCAATAATAATTAATTGGGGGTATTTATTTTTCATAACTAAAAATAGATTATTTACCCAATCTTCTTCGCTTTGTACTTCTGTGGTTTGTAACGTAAAATTACATGCTTTTGGGTCATAGTCTGCTCTTCGTTTTATATGCTTGAAAAAGCAAGTATGCATATTTTGCTTGGCCACTGCAGTGGGTTTTATTAGTACGGGTTTAGCGCCAGAGTTAATAATTATTTGCAGGGCGTTATCTAAAGCTGCTGCCATACGTTTCTTTGACAGTTCAAGCGAGCGATCATCATTTAAATTATTAATAATTTTATCACCTAAGTAGCCTTTCCAAGCCTCGCCTAGAATTACGTAATCATAGTGATTTGTCTTGATCATATTAAAATAGCGGGTGGTTTGTGCATAACATTCCTGATAAATAGCATTTTTCTCGTACCAATCGTATTGATATATCCCAGGAAGGGCAAGGCAGGAAGCGGTTGCATGAGCAAGAATTGTTATATTGGCTTGTTGTGCCAAAGTATCCATAAATACCCAGGCGTGATTAGAAAAAGAATCTCCAATCATTAAACCTGTTTGGCTATTTGCGTTTTTTGCTCCTAAAGTACATTGAGTATTAATTTCCGTATTTTTTCTTTGCAAGCAGAGCGCTCTTTGAGGGCTATTATAGCGGTCTAATTGCTTATATATGCGTACCACTTCTGGATTAAAACGCTCAGGATATCCTTTATATTTTTTTACATAATGGTTTGCCAGATAGGTTACTCCAATAGGAAGGGCAAGCAAATAAATGGCAGTGTATATAAACTTACTGTTATTGAATTTACGTGCAGGCTTTTCAATATAACGCCACGAAAGATAAGACAAAATAAAGATTAGGCTAAAAGCTAGTGCTAATGTTGAATAAGTAGTCTCAATGCTTTGATAATGCATTAGTGCAAATAAAGGCCAATGCCAAATGTATAAGGAATAAGAGAGTAATCCAATAAATACTACAGGCTTAAGAGATAGAAGCTTTGTTAAAGCGGTTTTGGGTTCATATTCACCCACAGCGATAATTACCGCAGTGGCCAGGCACAAGGCAAAAGCATAACCGTTAGGGAAGCCAAGGCTAATTTCGCTGCGAGTAGCGATGTATACAATTGCAAAAAGAGCAAGGAGGCTTAGTCCGTTTAATATATATTTGTTTGCCGTAGTTCGTTTTGGGGTTAGCGCCACACAAGAGCCAATTAAAAACTCAAAAATACGGCTTGTAAATTGATAATAAGACTTTTCAGGAAAACGGCTTGATAAATATAGAGATATAAAAAAGAAAATTAGCATACATAAATAAGTAATTCCAAGCATACTCTTTTTGGAAAACACTCGTTGTAGCAAATAGATTACTAGAGGTAAAATTAGATAACATTGCCACTCAATCGATAAAGACCAGGTGTGTAATAAAGGTAATTGATGCGTATCTGGCGCAAAATATCCTGAAGTGATGCGTTCAAAAAAACGATTGGACACAAAGAGTGAGGTTTTACGAGCACTTTTAAAATACTGGAGTAAGTCATCGGGTAAATAAAAGAGCAGGGTAACCACCATGGTTGTCACTATCAAGCAGATAAATAATGGCTGCAAACGCCATAGTCTATGCCCATAAAATTGTAAAAAAGAAAAACTATTGTTTTGTAGCGATTGATAAATAATGCGGGTGATTAAAAATCCAGAAATTACAAAAAAAATGTCTACCCCGACAAAACCTGAGGGTATTAACGTTAAGCCACTGTGAAAAATTAAGACGAATAGAATGGCAATGGCCCGCAATCCATCAACATCTGGACGGTATTTCATCCCAAGCCTTTTTAGAAAAAGGCATATTCTAGATCAAAAATTAGGTGTTAGGAAGTCGAGGGAAACCTTAGATTTTTAGAAGAAGTTAGTAAACTTGATTAACTTGAACTAAAATTAATAAAATAGGATTCTAAAAATTGGCTGTACATGAACGTTTTAAGGACCATATTCATCTAATCATAATTTTATCATCGTTCACGATCAGTAGAATCTAGTTCACATTCGTTACCACACGAAAAGGAGAACGGAAATGAAAATATTGATGGTGTTAACCTCTCATGATCAATTGGGTAATACTGGGCGCAAAACCGGTTTCTGGCTTGAAGAGTTTGCAGCCCCTTATTTTGTTTTTGCTGATGCAGGGGCCGAGTTGACCCTAGCTTCACCTAAAGGTGGTCAACCTCCGATTGATCCGAAAAGTGATTTACCTGAAAACCAAACGCCTGCCATGGAGCGGTTCAAAAAGGATGAGCGTGCGAAAAAAGCACTTTCTCAGACCGCGAAGCTTGCTGATATGAAGGCTGATGATTTTGACACGATATTTTATGTAGGCGGTCATGGACCTTTATGGGATCTTGCAGAAAGCCCTGTTTCCATAAGATTAATCGAGTCTTTTTATAATTCCGGAAAGCCTATTGCCTTGGTTTGCCATGCACCTGGGGTGCTGCGCCAAGTTACCTACAAAGGAGCACCTCTGGTAAAAGGAAAGCGTGTAACGGGCTTTACCAATAGTGAAGAGGCTGCGGTGAAGCTTACTGATGTGGTGCCCTTTTTGGTGGAGGATGAGCTAAAGCGGCTTGGTGGTTTATTTGAAAAGGCTCCTGATTGGCAAAGTCATGTACTAGTTGATGGTCGGCTTATTACTGGGCAAAATCCGGCCTCTTCTACCGCAGCGGCTCAAGCATTACTAAAATTACTTACACATAAAAGAGCCGCATAGATAGAAGCATGGGCTTTGGGCCCATTCTGAGGGATTCCCTCAGAATGGTGTCCTTGAAATGAATATTGGCTATATGTAGATCTTTGTCTAGAGTATAAATTACAAAAAATAATGTCCAATTTAAAGGAATAAATTATGTTAATAGGAGCATTTATTTTTTTTGTTATGGCAATCCTTATGGCGATTTACTTATTTAAAGGAACTAATCCTACACTTATTCTTCTTGCAAAAATTATTCTTTATTTTTCTGTAGCCGCTTTTTTTATTTTATTAATGACGGATCTTTTTAAAAACGCCCCACCAATTCCGGATGATAAGAAAAATCTTCCATTATAGATAGGGTTGCAAAGGCTTAAGCTAGACTCCTTTATGGATTTCCATTAATTATACTAACCTAACTCGGGATTGTTAAAGAATAGGCTCAGGATTAAAATTCCTAACATTGTGCAAATTGTGTCAACGTTTTTTCATCTTCATAGGGAATTGGGCTTATGAAAAAAAATAATCAAAATCACGTAAGTAATCAAGCTAAAGAAGATAAGCCGGTTCAAGAAGAATATATCCATATGCGTTCCAATAAAGACGTACCTACATATGGCTTTGATGTACATGGGTATTTTAATAATCAATCATCCAATGAGGTTGCAAAAAAGTTTGCGATTAAGGGCTTATTCTCTGTCCCAGATCTAGCTCGAAATGAAACATCGGATAGCCTTTTGGCTCAGGATGTTAAAAATTTTTCCGGAAGAAGAATGGGAATATTAATTGAGGATGGGGCAAGAGCATTAATTTTAAAGCATCTGCTTGAAGAAATTGAAAATGAAAAAGCGACTTATACTTTAATTGGTTGTCATGCCGGCGAAATAACTTTGGATAATAATGAGACGTTGGCTCTTCACACCAAAATTGAAGGCACCCCATCAGCTTTGTTTGACTCCATAGCGATTTTTCTTAATGATTCAGAATTATTACACCCTAAATTGTATGAGTTTATTTGGGATGCTTATTTTCATTGTAAATATATAGGTTATGTGCCTTCATTTGCTTCTGGTTTCAAAAGAATGTTTCATATTATTAAACCTGATGCAGGATTTATTGAACTGGATAGGCAAGAACGGGTTACTCAATTCATTTTGATGTGTAGGGATTTACGTTTTTGGCAGCGTATGATGTCTATATAGTTACATTAATGCAACCTTAGGTTGCATTAATGGTATTTAATAATTCAAAAGTTTACTGGTTTAGGTAGGGTGAAAATAAACCAAGCGCCTACCTTACTATTTTTTACATAAAGTTTGCCACCGTGTTCTTCTACAAGATTTTGACAAATAGTAAGTCCCAAACCAGTACCCTGTGGTTTAGTCGTAAAATAAGAATTTAAAATTTTTTCTTGTTGTTCTAGAGTAATGCCTGGTCCATTGTCACGAATATGAATCTCAATGTATTCATCATTACTCAGGGTTTTAATGCTTAATTCAGGTGCATCATTTTTCTCTTCTTGCATTGCTTCAATACTATTTCGAGCTAAATTTAAAATGACCTGCATTATTTGAATTCTATCGACATAAAGATTAGGGAGCTCATCCAATTGAAAAGATACCTTTAATTTCGAATAAGTTAATTCATAATTCAAGAATATCATCGCATCTTTAATTAACGAATTAAGATCGGTTTCTTCATGATAACATTCATTTTGAACAATAAAGCTTTTCATCCGACTCATTACCTTGCTGGCATGTTGTGCTTGGGAAATAATTTTATTTAAAAAATTTAGTAAATTGTTATCAGTTTGATGCTGCTTATTATTTTCCAATTGTAAAAGACAAGTTTGCGCATAAAGAAAGATTGCGGTTAGTGGTTGATTAATTTCATGCGCCAAGGCTGAGGCCATGCTCCCCATGGTATTTAAACGAATTGCATGCGTTAATTTTGATTGCTCTTGCATTCTTAATTGCTTTTTTAGAGAAAATTTAGTTAAGTCTTTAATGAGCAAAATAATTTCGATTTCTTGAGAGGAGGGGTTATAGATGGGATTAAAATTTATTTCAAAACAAAAATTAGCCTCACGGGAGTCATTGTAATTTTCTATTAAAATAGTTGTTTCTTCTCCAAGTAAAGCTTGGTTGCATGCATTAATGAGTTCTTCCTTGTATTCGGAGAAATCGGAAATAAGACTAAAAAAATTCATTCCCGCATTAATTTTTAAGGCAAAGATCTTTGAAAAAAACCGCACAAAAGAAGGATTTATTATTTTAAAATAAAATTCTTTATCCAATGTAGCGATTGCATCTGAAACGTTTTGTAATAAGTTGGTAAAAGTTTCCAAGGACTGTTTAAGTTGTATTCGCTCTGACTCTAATTGACGTATAACCGTAATGTCATTAAGAATAAGCTCTATTTGTCCTTCTTTTGCAATAAAACATTCGATACGTACGTATTTTCGCTCTCCGCCTTTAGGCAATAACTCAATTTCACAGATTTGCTTTATCTGTCTTTCTAATACTGTTTTAATTCGTTTTTTTAAAATACTCTGTTGGTAAATATTAATTAAATTTAAAAAGTTTTTATTAACCAATAGACCCCGATCATAATTAAGCAGAAGAGCAGCTTGAAAATTTACCGTTTGTATTATGTAGTTTTGATTAATGGTAATAAGAGCTGAAGGATTAAAATTGTAATATTCAGTAAATTGGTTTTTTAAGCCTTCTATTTGCTCATTAAAAGCATTAATTTCCTGTTCTTTTTCATTGAGCTTTCGCTGCTTAAACTGCAATTGCTCTTGAAGTACTTTAATTTCATGAAGTAGAGAAATTGATTCGGGATTTATTTTCAAGTCCATTGGCTTTATTCATATGATTAATTTGATGTTCTCCTTGAGCCCAGGAAAGTGCTGATAAGTTATCTGTTAAAGCGGAGTTCAATTTACACTGATTCCGCTTTGCTTATTAAAGGAACTATGCACATCCAGAATTTGTTTTAAATAGTATAAACAATACTGAATCCAGGACTCTTTGGATTTTTATTTTACAGTTCTTCTCATTAATATCAAGCTCAATTTCACTTGGAGCATTTTCTTTGCTAAAAAAGTCATCTATAAATTGCTTGAGCTTATTTTTATCAAATCTTAATGCTGATTTAAATAAATTATGAGTCGTAAGTTTGTCAACATTGTGAGTGTAAAGCTCGGAAAAACAATTATTTTCTAAAAGAACCTTATAATGCTTATCGATAAGCAAAGCAGGATAAGGTAACGTATTAATTAACTGGCTGGCAATTTCTTGTGCGGCTTTAAATTCGTGTCCTATTCTTATTAATTCATTTTCAGCCTTTTTTTGATTATGAATATTTAAGAAGGTAATCACGACTCCATCAATGATATTATTTACTGTACGGTAAGGAATGATTCGTACTACATACCAACGTCCACTCTTATCCATCACCTCTGTTGTTTTCGATTCTAACGTTTTAAGAACCTTACGTGCATCATCCAATAATTTATCGTACTGTAAATTTGATACAATATGGTTAATAGGACGACCAACATCGGTTGGAATTAAGTTAATAATATCTGTGGCTCTTGGAGTAAAGCGTTTAATACATAAATCTTTATCTAAAAATATGGTTGCGATTTCTGTATTATCCAGCAAGTTCTTAATATCATCATTGGCACTCGATAATTGCTCAATTCGGCTTTCTAATTCTGAATTAACTGTAGTTAGCTCTTCGTTCAATGATTGTAATTCTTCTTTTGAAGTTTCTATTTCTTCATTAGTGCTTTGTAATTCTTCGTTGGTTGATTGCAGCTCTTCATTACTGGATTTTAATTCCTCATTTGAAGTTTCTAACTCCTCAATTGTAGATTGTAAACTTTCCTTTGTGTATTTGAGCTCTTGCTCTAATTGAATGATTCTTTTGCCCAAATCACTTTTTTTATCATGTTTTGTTATTTCAGGGTTTTGAGTAACTGCTGGCAACTCTTCAAAAATCAATAAAAGAAGCATTCGATTAAACGGTTTGGCTTCAACTACAGGCCTAACGCGTATATTAATGTATTTAAATTCATTACCTTCTTTGAGCGGTAAATTATTAAGTAATTCTTCTTTTTGCAATGTTGATGCTTTCCTCATTGCATTTAACACCTTAGCTTTTAACTCAGGCCGAATCATATCGATGAAATTTAAGCGTACTTCACCTGATGTGAACTCAATAAATCTGCTGGTGCGACCATAGACATAAATGATTTTCCCATTTTCATCGAGGACGAAAGAAGCAGGGGTATAATTATTTAATAAAACATGTTCTACGACATGGGCCAAACTTGGTTCGATATCTTGAGTATTTCTTTCCATAATATTTATATTCATTGATTCTGATGGATTTGATGCATAAGGTAGACTCATTATTGTATTAAATGTTGTAGAACCACCTTTCCTTTGAAAAATCTTCCACCGTCTATTAAGAATTGTAAATAGATCAACAGAACCACTAATCGCTTCAGATGTTCCTAAAAATAATAGTCCATCAGATTTCAAGCTATAGTGAAATAGTGAAAAAAGTCTCTTTTGTAACTGGGAGCTTAAATAAATTAATAAATTTCTGCAACTTAATAAGTCAAGTTTTGTAAATGGGGGGTCTTTTATTAGATTTTGTACGGCAAAAATAATCATTTTCCGTATGTCAATATTCACCTTATAAGAGTTTTCTTCTCGGGTGAAAAAACGATTAAGCCGCTCTTCAGTGATGTCATTCTTAATATCAAGAGGAAAAATACCTGCGCGTGCGATTTCTATGGCTTCTTCATCAATGTCTGTACCAAAAATTTGCACATTGAAATGACACTTCAATTGTTCCATACATTCTTGCAATATAATGGCAATTGAATAAACCTCCTCTCCCGTTGAGCATCCAGGAATCCATACTCTTAGGCTTTCACTTTGTGACTTATTCATTAAAATTTTTTGCAGTAATATTTCTTTTAATGTGTCAAATGCATCAGGATCGCGGAAAAAATTAGTTACATTAATCAATAGTTCTTTGAATAAAATTTGAATTTCATTAAGGTTTTGCTGTAAGTAATGCGTATAAGTTGATAGGTTATCAATCTGCAAAATACTCAAACGCTTTTGGATGCGGCGAAAAATAGTATTGGGTTTATATAGAGAAAAATCATGCCCAGTGCTAGTTCGCAGTAAGGTTAATATTTGTTGTATTTCATCCGAGATACTAGCGGGTAGGTGCGGAGTTTCATTGACAAAATGAGCTACAAAGTTGACTAAAAAGGGGTATATTTGATTAGGTGGAAATATATAATCAACTAAGCCGGTATTAATAGCACTTTTGGGCATTACATCATAGGTAGCCGATTTAACCATTTGCGCAATGACTAACCCTTTTTGTTTGGAGATGACTCTTAGCCCGAGCGTACCATCGTTTCCTGTTCCAGAAAGAATAATACAAATGCTTCTTGAACCTTGATCTTCTGCTAATGAACGTAAAAAGAAATCAATAGGGTGCATCTTTGTTTCATTAGAGATTGGAGTTAAATGCAATACTCCTTTGCGAATTTGGACGTTTCTTCCTGGAGGTAGCACATAAATATGTTTTGGCTCAACTTTTTGACTATCAGTAATGGCTACTACTTTAAGCGGAGTATATTGTTGGAGTAGCTCGGGCAGTACACTGGTTTTATCCGGGCTTAAATGAGTTACCACCACAAAGGAAAGGCTCTCATTGGCTGTTGAGTTAGAAAAGACACCTTTTAATGCTTCTAGCCCGCCTGCTGAGGCGCCAACTCCCACAATAAAAAGAGGATGGTTTTTTTTCGGGTGGTATTCTAAGACATCCAACGCAGTTGAGGGTTCCTCTCCAATTGTATTATGCTTTTTTGAGCGCGTATTATTTTTTTTTGTAGTCATCTAGGTATCCTAGGATAAATTATCTCTATTTAACTATGGCAAGGAGCTGCAACGGAACAGTGTCTCCTTAAACGGCTTTTTATATAATTTTTAATCACAATACTTTTTTATAAGACTTAACAAATCATTGAGCTCGAAGGGCTTCGACAAGAATGATTCGTTGGGCATTCGTTCTATTTTTTCCAAATTAGTTTTTGCTGATGCAATGATAGTTGGAATATTTTTTAAACGCGGGTTTAATTTCTTTTTTTCGCGAAACTCAAAACCATCAAGCACAGGCATCATCAAATCTATAAAAATAATTAAAGGAAGAGGATCTTTTTCCAATAGGGTTAAGGCCTCTTGCCCGTTGCGGGCTGTTACCACTAAATATCCCACATACTCTAAGGCTCCGGCTAATGCTTCCCTTATGGAATCATTGTCCTCAACTAATAAAATAAGTTGTTTTTTCTTTTCAAATATCATTCGCCAGTTTCACGTTGAACGCTACCGCGTCATATTAAGCTATATTGCGGCCGTAGAAAACATATATCTATCTTATTGGTTATGGAAAACCACAATTGTAAAAAAAATGTTTAAAAACTAAAGTTGTTTGCTCTTGATTAGGGTGTGTTGGCAACTAGTCTCCCAGCAAACACACTCAATCAAGGCACATATAATTTTTATCAATAAATAATAGGGATATTTTATGGGACGTAAAGTTGCCGTAGTTACAGGAGGTACTGGTGGAATAGGCTCTGCAATTTGTAGACGTTTAGATAAAGCGGGTTATCAAGTTGTTGCCTGTTATTTCAAAGATGGAAATCATACTCAAGCTAGAAGATGGCAAGCGGCTCAAAGAGCTGCAGGATTTGATATTGAGATTCTATATGCCAATGTTAGCAAATTCTCAGATTGTGAAAATTTCGCCCAAATCCTTTTGGAGTGGTTTGGCCGCGTTGATGTCCTTGTTAATAATGCAGGGATTACCAGTGATTCCAGTTTTAAAAAAATGTCTTTTGAGCAATGGCAGCAAACGCTCGATGCTAATTTAACAAGTGTATTTAATATGACGCGCACCCTGTTATTACCCATGCTTGATAAAAGCTATGGACGTATTATTAATATTTCATCAGTGAATGGGCGAAAAGGCCAGTTTGGACAATGCAATTACGCCGCTACAAAATCAGCGCTATTTGGCTTTAGCAAAAGCTTGGCATTGGAGGTAGCGAAAAATGGGATTACGGTGAATACCATTTCTCCAGGTTATATTGAAACCCCCATGCTTGCCAAGATGAGCCCGGACATATTGAAATCAATTATCGGCAATATTTCTGTAGGACGTCTAGGGCAGCCTGAGGAGGTTGCAGAGGCGGTTGCTTTCTTAGCTTCTGACGAGGCAGGATTTATTACTGGTGCCAATTTGGATATTAATGGCGGCCAATACATGTAGGGCTCAGTTAAGTCATTCTCGCATGGAGTAGCGTTTTACTTGTAAACGGATTTTTGTCTGTGCGGGAATGAGTGGTTTTGGAATATTCCAGGATGGAGTCTGTATGAAAGAGCTAGATGATGTCGAAAAAATTGAAAGAGAAATACAAATTTTAACGTCTTTAGTCGAGCCTACTAATAAAGAGGAATATGTTTATTGGGAATCCGAAGAGGAGGCTGATGTAATACGCTCATACAATTAGTAGGCATAATAACTGGATCCATATTCTATCTTTAGTGCTTACTGCCATTTTTTTGTTTCATAATAAATATCCTAATCAAATTGGATATTATTTATCTTTATGTTAGATTCGCAACTATGGTGTGCTTATCAAAAACACCATCTTATGCAAGCTAATAGGTTTCTACTTAACGCTTATATTAAGGATAACCAGAATAAACTACCAAAAAACAATGGATTAACATATACAAAATAGGTCAAAACATAATTATATTGCGTGACATTATTGTGTTAAGTAAAAAATTTATTAGGCTATTTTCATAGGACATTTTAGGATATAACAATTAGATGAATGGATTAATGCAAAAAAACGTACATACCCAACTTCTATTGAAGTTTATTCATGAATTAAATCAGCCATTAACAGTAATTAAAGCCTATCTAGGTGGGTGTGAAATTAAGTTACAAAGAAATGAACTTAGCCCCAATCAAATAAACAACGCATTACAAAAAATTAGTGAGCATACGGAGTTATTTAAAAATAAAGTTTATTCGATGCAACAGTTAATCATTCAAGAAGAGCGTATAAACATTCCCCATATTATTACCGAAATAAGTTCTTTATTTTCTTTTGAGATAAAAAATCGTAATATTAAACTAAATTTAGACTTCCATGACTGTCTTTTTGACTTTAATATGAGCAAATCCCAACTCAAATGTGTTTTATTTCGCTTATTGAAGCAATGCATTGATACAGCAGGGAATCACATAGAACACAGCGAGTTATTTATTCAAACGAAACCCTATAAAAAGGATGCATTAAGGATGACCATAACCAGCAATTATCCCATAAAAGAGGAGAGCCTGGAAAGTGAATTGACTTATTGCCGCACGTTGTTCACTACTGATTGCGGTAGCTTATTAGCTGAATTAACACCTGATGGTATTTGCTTTCAACTTATCATGTTTCATAAGGGATTATTGATATGAGTACTAGTGCTCCGATGGTTATTATTGTTGATGATGACCCAGAAATATGCGCGTCATTTCGTTGGTTATTTGAGTCAGTAAATCTTCGGGTTCAAACTTATGATAATGCCAAGGACTTTCTTGATAATTATGATGCGAACCAATATGGCTGCCTAATTATCGATGTGAGGATGCCTATAATAAGTGGCCTCGAATTATTAGAATATCTTAATACAACCAAAAATCAGCTCTCTGTAATCATAATCACTGGTTATGGGGATATACCCATGGCAGTAAGAGCGATGAAAGCAGGAGCAGCAGATTTTATTCTTAAACCAGTAAATCATCAGGATTTATTAGAAATCACGCAAAGTTGTTTGAAAAAAAATCAAAATAATACCTTCCAAGTTCAATCTGATTATTGTCAGCGAATCAATAGCTTAACGAAACGCGAAAAACAGATTATGGATTTAGTAATTGAAGGGAAATTAAATAAGCAAATTGCGTATGAACTTAATATATCCATTTCTACAGTTGAAGCCCATCGCGCGAAGGTGATGAAAAAAATGGAGACTAGGACTTTGGCAGATCTGATACGAGCTAATTTACTGCATACGAGTAATACTGCTTCTTTTGAGTACTCTGATTAAATCCTCAAATGATGCGCGCAAAGAAGCAGGCGCGTAGATTCGTGATCAATTGCGTAGCGGAGCAACCAAGGTTTTGGGCGAGAGCCCCTGGGTTGCTACGCTCGCCATGAAAGTTATTTAAAAATAATTAGTCTTAGCAGTAAGCTTTGTGCTAAGCCTGTTAAGGCTTACAGAATGGCTCCAAATCCTGTTCACCCTCATTAGCAATTTGAGGCGGATTTGGGGTTTTAAAAAAAGAAGCTGCTTTTCTTGTGCCCTCAGGGATAAGTACGATAAATTCTTTATCCTCATCATTATGAGCATAATTATTACGGGGTGATGCCTCTGCTTCTTTAATGGCTTCATCGGCTAAAGGAAAGTTGTCATCTATAACTTCTTCTTGCTCCTCTTCTTTTTTTTCCGCAGTTGAGGTAAAGGATTGAAGAAGTTTATTGATTTCCTGGTTATATAAACCCCATTCAAAACAACCTGGCATCATGCAATAATTTCGGATTTGGTCGTCTGAAAAATTATAGGCAATCACAGCACTTAACATGCGGTTATAGTCTTCTTTACTGTCATCCAGTACATAAACGCAAGAGACATTTTCTGTTTGTGTTGATAAAAACTGCAGGACGGCTCTATCTTTTAATAAGGAATCACAAATGCCTAATCTATTAAGCTCCTCAGTGGTGAATCCTTGGTATGTTAGTAGGGCGCGTATGTAATCCTGGCGATTTCTGGTAATGATTTGCACGCAGACGTTTTCGTCTTTTAACATCTCATGAAGAAATTTAACGGCTTCACGGCTTAGCAATAAATCTGCTCCGGGCTGTTCATAGTTAAAATCTTTATTATATGGACCAAATTCTATTTCGAATAAGCTTTGTATTGTATCACTATTCTTTAGTGGTGTTAGTCTATACTCTTGATTTACTGCGCCAGGAACATAGCCTTGTAATAATGATTGATAAAATGGTGAAAAGACGGTTTTACTGCCATCTCTTCCGCTTAAAGTACCATCAAAATCAGTAAAAATAATAATCTTAGGCATTGTTTTCCTTGGAGTGTTTTTAAAAAATGGGTATTAATTTTAATATAATTATATTAAAAAAATATTAACGGGCTTTTGTTGGTAAATCTCAAGAATTCGCGATTGACACTGTATAACGCGCAGCAAAATCCGAGGATTTAAGCTTTATTAAAGCTCAAATCCTCAGGTTAAGCCGCACTTACAGCTACGCTTGTATTAAATAATGCCGATTAACTCAGTTTTTATAACCTCAACCTCAGCGGAGAATTTTTCCATATGCATTGCAGTATTGGTTGCAGGGGTTTTAAAGAAGGTTCCAAAATACCCTTTCTCTGTGGTCGCTTGAACAGTTATTGCCGGAATTAGGGTTGCCGCTGCAATAATCCCTGCAATTGCTCTTATCCATAGAGGGAAACCAAACCATCCTCGATGACTACTTAATACAGGATTTGCTCTTCTCAGCGCCTCATTACATTCGGATTCAAATTGTTGTACCGTGCTCATAGAAACATGAGTATTAAAGAATTTACTCCCAGCCGCCATTAAATGATCGCTAAGATTATACATAACTTGATAGGGACTATCAGCTCGTCTTGAATAGGGGAATTGATTGCGTTTGCTATCTAATCCCTGAATCAATTGTTTAAAATGATGAGATAATTTTTCCTGGATTCGTTGTTGCTCGATACGTTGTAAATCAATTTCACTAAGTCCTTGCTTTAATTTAGGGTCTTTATTTAAAAAATAATTAACAAAAGTTAAATCTCGCGCATCAATCGCATCAACAATATGACCTGTAGTGAGCTGTTTCGCGGGAATAGCATGTAGACGATTAGGATAAGTGTTTAATAACTCTTTGATGTCTGGACGGTCATTTAAGTCTTTAGCCCTACGTATGGTATAACCCGAATAGCTCGTTGGACTGGATTGAAATGCAGTAATTTCCCCGGCATAAACATTGGCCCCAGCCATCATTAAGTAGTGTGCTATGGATAAGTTACCTTTTTCACAGGCATGGAAGAATGGTGTTTTATTTCTTGAGTCTTTATATTCTAATAAGTCAGCTCGATGATTTAAAATGTATTTCACTGCATTAAGCGATTCACACTGTATGGCTCTCAATAGATCCTCAGGCGTTATCTCGTTGACAAACTCTGGCTTAGCTTGAGCGATGCACTCAGCTAAACTATGATCATTTGTTAGAATTGCTATTCTGTAGTTATCACTAGTAAATATAGCCTGATATTGCTCGGATTCTGGAGCTAGCCTTGTGTAATAAGGAATAAATAAGCCCCTGACTCTTTGATCTATTGTTGCGTTACGAGGTAATTTTCCTTGGTTATCTGCTTTAAAGAGATCTGCACCAGCTGCTATTAAATGCTGCGCAATGGGTTCATTGTTGAATTCGCAGGCATAAAATAAGGGAGTTTTCCCTAGTGAATCAGCCTGGTTAAGAAGTTCAGGTTTTAATACTAATAGAGCCTGAACCATGGCAAGCGATCTATCCCTTATGGCATCAATTAAAACTTGAAGCGTAATTTCATTTTTTAATTCAGGGAAATACTCTAATAATACTTCTACTAATTGATGCTCCCCTTGCTTTATAGCGGTTAGGAAATATCCAGGAGTAGAGAGCAATGGAAAACTATTTCCTTCCCTAAGTTGCTCTCTTACCCTTAGGTGATAATCCGTAAATAATCTATTTAGTGTTCTATCATTACGTTGGGCCGCATAGGATTTGGCGGTGGTATTCGCTGAACCAGTTGTCTCAAGAACATTAGCTCCTACCGACATGAAGTAGTTCACTATATCGGCTCTTCCTTCACGGCAAGCAACCATAAGAGGAGTACCATAATCAAGACGGGTTTCTAATAAGTTCGGTGCTAGTGCTAAGATAATTTTAATAAATTCTAATCGACCTTCACGGATGGCCTTTGCAAGTTGTTCTGTAGTTGCATAATGCATCATATAGTTAGAATTAGCACGAGTAAAACTGCTAACTAACTGCATATTTACAGGGGATTGATTAAAGGCTAACTGAAACAGTTTTGCGTCATGCACCCCTTGATTAACTAAAAATTCAGCGCACTTATATTTTCGCTTGTTAATAGCAAGCTCTAAAAGTTGCCTCTTTTGAGAGAATGAGAAGGTTTTTGCGTTATACTCCAGGGATTGGAGTGCCGCTTCTTCAAGTTCTGCTTGGCCATTTAATAATTCTTGGAGCAATTGGATATGCCCTTTGCGGTCAAGATAAGCTTCTTTATGTTCGAAAAATTTTTCAAAATTAGCATCAAATTCACGTCTCTTTTGCTCAGCACTATTAATAGTTCCTGACTCGGTAATTTCAGAGGTACTCCAGCACAGACGACCACCTATGACCAAATAATGTGTATTTTCCAGGACTTTAGTGCTACAGGCTACTTTAAGTTCATCAAAATGAGGTACATCAACATGGTCGGTAATAATCTCGAAAGCCGCATTTACAAGTGCATGATATTCCTGGGAGGTCACTCCATAAGTTTTCTGAAGCATTTTTATAAATTCAGCTTCATTAGAACATAATTGTTTAATTAATTGTTTCGCAGTAGCTGGTTGTTGTAATTCAGAAAGAAATTTCTTTGCATGCTCTGGATTTTTTAAGCGTAGTTGCAAAGCACACAAATAAAGAAAAGTTTGTAAGGAAAATAATTTATATGTAGGTATTTTATTAGAAGAACTACCATTTTTACCTTCAAACTCTGTAAGTGCTTGGTGAAAGATATTTGAAAAATATTTAGCTTGCTCTTGTGGAGCAAAGAACCCTGTTTGTTTAAGAATCAGTTGAATCGCATCTACAACTTCCTTTTCGGTATAATCTTTGTAATCTTCCTCATCACCATAAATTATCTTCAAGTTATCTGCTAAAGTATCAAAAAATCCTGAGTCCTTTTCCGTCAGCTTAGGATAGTGTTTATCTTTTAGAGCGTTATAAATGGTTCTAAATAATTGGGCAGGATTTTGAGTTAACCCTTGTCGGCACTTATCAAGGTCCTCTCTTACTTGTTCGCGAACATACGACACGAAGGGATCGACGTAGGTAATTTTAGGGATCGTGTTAAGGCTGGTTGAGATCTCCCTATCTCGAGCAAAACTTTCAGGAAGGAGTTTTTGTTTTTCTTCTCCTGCGGTAGTTAAATTTAACACATTTGGTAAGTTTAAATTCCTTACGCCATCAGGGTCCATACTGACAATAAACTCACCCTTAACTGCAAAACCCTGATTGCCATTGCATAAATCATCACGCATTTTATCGGTATTAGGATTTTTGCCCTGAAATTTATCGGCATCCTTTTTCTGCTCCTCTAAGGAATCTATGAGTGTTTGAATTACTGTCGCGTCATTTTTTACTGTTTGATGATGCATCAAGGCACGTAACTCTTTAATAAGATCGGCATACAACTGATCGAAACTTCTCTTAGGATTTGTCGCAGTAGAGGTTGGCTTAAAGAATTCTGTTCTTTCCAGATCCGATTTACAGGTGTTATCACCGAAGAGATAAAGTGCTGTCGCTTTTTCCGAGTTTGCGGTGAAATCAGCAGTAACTGTTCTGGCTCCGGTTAAGGGAACAAGTATGGTCAGCTCCCCAACTTTATCAATATGAATAAAGGGGTACTTACTTAATATTGAGTGTAATTGGTTTTTCATGAGAATGACCTTCTGCTGAGGGTTAACGATAATTGATAATTACGACGTTGGGTATAAAATAAAAAAAGATAACTAGGCTTCGTACATCGCTGTAGGACTGATTTGGAAGAATTACGGCTGTATCTCTGCATCATTAACAAATCTTATACCTTTATGTGCCCATAGTTTATCTTAGGAAAATTAAGAGAGCCTTAAGGGGGCACTTTTTTATTAAAGAACGAACTGTGTTAATTTTATCCTGTTTGTTCATCTGGAGCAATAAGATATGCTAATTTTATAATAAATATGATAAATAAAAAGGCTTTATTATGAATTTATATAAGTTGAGTATATTAATTTCATTTTCTTTCTTAACACTGATATCCAATGCCTCTCAGCTAGAAGCCCGCAAACTATGTATCAAAAAAACGGTTTCTAGTTGTCTGGAGCGATGTCAAAAAACAAAAAGAATTCATTGTGCTACGGCGTGCCCTGAAACTGCTCATAATCAATGCCGCCAGGCAGGAGAATAAATTAAAGGAATAGAATACTTGATGTGAAAGGATTGCGTTCTGTGCAAATATAATTCAAATTGTTTGCTTGGTAATGGTTTTTTTATGGTATGATCCATTTTGCTTTATCCATGATTGAAATTAAGGAGCCAAAATGGGTTATAAACGTTGCTTGACTCTCGCATTATTACTCAGTACCCCCTCATTGTTATTTGCAGCAGATAAACTAATTTTTGCCGTGGATATTATTCGCCATGGAGATAGAACACCAATTGTTTCTATCCCTGGCTTAAATTATGAGTGGACTGCAGGTTTGGGGCAGTTAACCGCAGAGGGGATGCAACAAGAATACAATATGGGTGTGGAGTTTCGTAAAAAATACGTAGAACAAACACATTTATTACCTGAGCACTATGAAGCAGGGACCATGTATGTGCGCTCCACCGATTATGAACG
Organism: Legionella saoudiensis; assembly: GCF_001465875.1. Classification (GTDB taxonomy): domain Bacteria; phylum Pseudomonadota; class Gammaproteobacteria; order Legionellales; family Legionellaceae; genus Legionella; species Legionella saoudiensis. Next base: position 323,525 of record NZ_LN901324.1, read on the forward strand.
CACCCTTATGAGTGCGCAATCCCTACTGATGGGCTTGTATCCTCCAGGAACAGGTCCTAATACTTCAGAGTCAGCGATGCCCGCTTTGCCCCATTCATTTCAGCCCATCCCTGTCTTTAGCGCACCTTATAAGTATGATGATGTTATTGTACAACCTGTAAGTTCCCGCGTACGTGAAAAGCTTATGCAGCAGTATGTTTATCCAACCAAAGAGTGGCAACAAAAAAATAATGAATTGAAAGACAAATACCCACTTTGGAGCTCCTTAACCGGTATGCAAATTAATAAATTGCAGGATCTGGGATTACTTGGTGACACCTTATATATTCATCAACTGCACCATGCACCAATGCCTGAGGGATTAAGCTCACAAGATATTAATGACATCATTAAGGTCTGCAACTGGGCTTTTATGGCGCAAGAGCGCCCACAACAAGTCGCACGTGTATATAGCACTAAGTTAATGACTAATATTGCTAATTACCTTAACAGCGGAAGCCAAAATAAATCCAAACTAAAGTATGTTTTATTATCAGCCCATGATACGACGATTGCCAGCTCATTAAGTTTTTTAGGAGCGCCGTTAGAACAAGCACCTCCGTATGCATCCAATCTTAATTTTTCACTTTATGAAAGTGACGCAAATTCTTATACGGTTAAAGTAACTTATAATGGTGAACCTGTGAGTATTCCTGCCTGCGGTGGGACGGTGTGCAAGTTGCAACAGTTTATGCAATTGGTGCAGGGAGCATAATAAAGTTAAGGATTTGTCGTCCCAGCCCTGAGAATGGCAAATCCTTTAATACAAGAAGGCCAGAACATGGCCATCATTTATTCTGACAAATGATTTTTTCAACTTTAAAGCAAATAGCGATCTAATCTTATGTTTAGAGCCAGTCTTGAAAACTAGCTCTAGAATGTTCTTGAAGATAATGACTATTGTCCAGCACAAAAATAATTAACGTTATAAGAAGAGACGACAGACGCGGGAATTGTCGATAAAGTGATTCGATTCATAAGAAGCGTTCCAGGAAGGATAAAAGAATATTCCATGGACGTATTTGAAGGGAATACAGTAGTTGTATACACAGGTGTTACTCCGTTAAATGCCGTAAAGGTAAAAGACGAGAGGGTAATTACTCCTGCGGTGGCCATCTTCACGCCGATTTTCGTATAAGAAGTACTTGGTATGTCCATTATTATCGAGGCACCTGACAGAAGACTAATATTCATTGTTGCAAAATTATTTAAATTAGAATCAATTAAATTACCTAAATTAGTTACCGTGCCTGTGAAGCTTACCGATACTCCCGGGGTTGATTGACTAGTAATTGGTGCGCAGGTTGGCTCCACGGTAATCGTTGCCATGGAGCTATTGGTATTACTGCCACTAACCGTTACGCTTGTAGTTGGTGCACTTACTGGACTGGTCAATACTATTAAACAATTAGCTCCTGGGGCAAGAGGTCCAGTACAGCCATTATTTAATACCGTAATATTGCTTCCTATGGGAATGCTCGCCGTAATGTTCGTAGCATTGACGGGTGAAAGATTATTATTGGTTACGGTGAGAGTACCATTAGCTCCAGCTTCAAATGTCAATGAGCTCGGGCTTACACTAATTGTTGCTGTAGGTTGAGAAGTTACCGTGACTGCTACATTTTCTGTATTGGTATTATTCCCACTTACTATAATATTCGTTGGTCCTTCAACTGTGCTGCTGGTGTAAGTAATACTGCATGTGGCACCTATAGCAAGGCTTGGTAAACAGGTATTGCTTTGCTCAGTGATAGAGCTACTTACAGGAATTGTGGAGCCAACTGCATCTGCGGTTACTGCCGAACCAGAGCTGTTGGTTACGTTAATGGTCCCCGTTTCGCCAGCAGTAAACATTAGGGAGCTAGGGCTAACACTCAATAGAGCGGTTGGGTTAGTTGTTACTGTTACCATAACTGCTACGGTATTGGTATTGTCACCACTAATACTTATCGAAGTTGGGCCTTCGGCTGTGGTGCTGGTTAATGTAATTGTACAACTAGCGCCAACCGCAATGCTGCTATTACAGGTATTATTGGAAACCATAATATTGCTTCCTGGAGGGCTAATCGCAGTAACGTTTAGAGCAGGGACCGTTGATGAGGAATCATTAAAAATGGTTAATACTCCTGGGGTATTTTGGGTAAATACCAGCACAGTGGGGCTGACACTAATGTTTGAAACAGGAACAGGTGTTACTGTAACTGTCACCTGGCTGGAATTGGTATTGCTGCCACTAACTCCTATTAATGTGGGGCCTTCAGTTGCTGATGCAGTTAAGGTAATTGAACAACTTGTGCCAACAGCAAGGTTTGCACCACAAGTGTTATTTTGCACAGTAATGCTACTGCCGCTCGGAATAACCACATTTACATTCTTGGCAGGCTCGGAAGAACTGCTGCTGTTGGTTATAGTGAATGTAGCATTTGCCCCAGCGATAAAATTTAAACTGGATGGATTCACATTTATTACGGCACCTGTGGCCGAGCCGCGAGTAATATTTAAACTATTAGCAGCACTGGGCTGATAGCATTGATTAGGGATTGGAGAGCCATCTGAATTTGTTTGGCATAAGACGGGCCCATGATGAATCCCTTCACGTGGTAATGTACTGCCGGTAATACTTAAGTTTAGAACACAACTGCTTCCTGGCTGACCCTTAGGAGCTAAGATACAAGGAGTAGTTTGGTTTATTCCAGGTAGTGCTAACATAGTTAGTCTTTTTGATTTATGGGATTGATTTTGTACATTATATTGAACATTGGCTGTCCCATTTTCAGCAACCGTTAGTGTAGGGTTGCTTCCAGAAGAAGGTACAATAGTCCATAATGGGGTAGAGGCTTGCGCTGTAGAGAATAAAACACACGATATGAAAAAAATAAATAAACTATTTTTGCTTAAGCGCTCTTTCCAAGCCATGCCGAGGAGGTATGTCAAGTAATTCTGGGACACCAATTGAAGCTGGCCTAAGGCAAAGAAAAAACGTCGCATGCATACCTCCTTGTATGTGAAGTTAAAAAATCTTCTGTATAAACTTTTAGGCAGCGTATCACTAAAAGAGTTTATTGACTAGATAGAATGAGAAGATGAAGCTTTATGGTTTTCTTGCAGTTGAGAAAGGATGTACTTTTGTCTGATTTACGAGTCTAGGCAGGTCTCTGTAAGGAGAGAAAGTCTTGTTCGTGCTGGGTCCGGAAGTTGTACCATATTCTTTTGGTATTCTCACTTATTTAATCGGCACCTGTTTTAAATTATTATAGTGTAAGTTAATGTTCCAAGGAAATAGTATCATGGCTTCTTCTTTTTCAACTGGACTAGTTATGGGGTGCATGATTGGCGCTATAGGTCAATACTGCGTACAATTATTTTTAAGCGGTAGCAGCACAAACTCGTTAAAGAAAAATGAGAAAAAAACGGCATTAAATGAGCTGTTTTTGACTTATTCTTCTTTCTTGGAGCAACTTAAAAATGACTTTAATGAACCGGCTAACGCACAGATTAGAGAGTTTTTTGTGGTAGACAAATTGGCTATTATGAATTCCTCTGTGCCTCGTTTACGTTATAACTTATCAGAAGAAATTATCCCTCTTTTGAATCAATTGGAAGATTTAGGCTATATTCAGAGGTTGCCTAATGATTCTTTGCTTTACCAAATTAATGAGCATTTTATCCAGGATTTAAATACGATGAACTCTTCTCATCACAAGTTATTACTGGTTAGCGAGGCAAATTAATGAATCTTGAACAGCATTCGATTTATCTGAATACTGCCGGTAGAGGCACTATTGATATTACTGCAGAAGTTGCAGCAGTGGTCGCAAATACTAGTATTGATCAGGGCTTGTGCCAGTTGTTTCTGCAGCATACCAGCGCTTCACTGATGATTTGTGAAAATTATGATCAGCAAGTTCGCCTGGATTTAGAAAATTTTTTAGTGCGCCTGGTTCCAGACGGGGATCCTTTATTCAAGCATGTAATTGAGGGCAAAGATGATATGCCTGCACATGTTCGTACCGTTTTGACCCAAACCAGCCTCGCTATCCCAGTGCATAATGGAAAATTAGCCCTAGGCACATGGCAAGGTATTTATCTTTATGAGCACCGTTATCAGTCACACAAACGCCATTTATTGCTTACGGTTTTAGGACAAGTGCGTGCTTAAAAATTATCTTGTATGCCTACATGATTCAGCCTATAACTATAATGATGAGAACCTAATTTATTCGGTGCAAAATGGCTGCTAAGGAAAAGAGCTACATTAAAGTTCTGCATTTTTTATTACATGACATACGATGTTGTTTGGATTTGCAGTATGTAGAAAAAATATTCCCTTTGCCGCTACTGGAAACCATTCCGGGAAGCCCCATTTATCTTGCAGGGTTAATGAATTTGCATGGAAAATGTATTCCAGTTGTGGATTTGCGCATTTGTGCCGGATTACCTCGAGATGAAACGTACCCTTTAAGCATTCCTATTCTTATGTGCTCTGATGGAACACATCATATTGGTCTTATTGTTGATAGAATGATAGGGCTTGGCGAGATTGATAAAAATAAAATTGAAATACATGAAGAATTTACACGTAGCCATTCACTTTTTTATGGTGCAGTAACGATGAATAACGGTGTTTCATTGCTGATGGATGTGACATCGCTCTTTGCATTGAAATTAACAGAAGAGATAGACCAGGTTTCTGCCGATCATGACTAAATTATTAGATAATATAAAAACTCTTGAGCCGGCATTTATTAAGCTAATCCATGAACGATTCGGTCTAGTAACTCATATAAATCAAGCACGAGAATTAACAAGGATTATTGCCGAGGCTTGTACTTTGTCTAATTACCAGCCCGAGGAATATTTGGATAAGTTGAGGCATTGCTCTAGCAGCTCCGCTTTATTGGCAGACTTAGTTGCCGCAATTACTGTTGGAGAAAGTTATTTTTTCCGTGATAAAACGCAAATGCATTTATTGGAAAAAGAATTATTACCTAACCTCATAAAACGAAAAAAAGACATACGAACCTTAAAAATCTGGAGCGCTGGATGCTCATCAGGTGAAGAACTCTATACCATTGTGATGCTTCTTTTGAAGTTAATTCCTGATATTGAGCATTGGGATTTGCAATTATTAGGTACGGATATTAATGTGGCTGCCCTGGAAAAAGCAAAGACAGGTATTTATAGGCAATGGTCAATGCGTTCTATCCCTGAGAAGTATTTGCAAAATTATTTTACTAAAGTAAAACATACTTATGTGCTTTCATCAGAAGTTCGCGATAGAGTACGTTTTAAATACTTGAATTTATGTGATAATAGCTATCCTTCTATCATTAATGGCACTTACCAAGTCGATTTAATATTATGTCGTAATGTGCTAATTTATTTTGAGAATGATTTAGTTGTTAAAATCATAAAAAAATTAAGTCAGTGCCTGGCTGAAGGAGCCTATCTTTTACTGGGGGCATCAGATCCAATTATCATAGCCGATACAAACCTTGTATTTCACCATGATGGCGCCATTTATTTTACTTTGAATGGCGATAATAAATAAAAAAGGATTTTGGCAATGGCGACTAAATTACAAAAACATGCTTCTGAACTAATGCCTCAAAGCGAAGATGCTTTGCGCATTTTGAAGGCACGCGCAGAATTACTTGCCAAACCAGAAGTCAGCGCCATTGAGCTACGAGGTATTGATTACGTGCGATTTCAGTTGAACCCTAATGAGAATTATGGCATTTCATACCAATATGTCTATGAAATCTTACATCATGTTACTGTGTCTAAACCTCCATGCATTCCTCATTTTGTTGCGGGTGTAATTAACTGGCGTGGTTCATTAATTACCGTTGTTGATTTAATGAAATTTTTTCATCCAGATTATTCTGGAAAAGCAGGGGAGTTTATTATTATTGTGAGTGTCAATGATATGACGCTAGGCATACTCGCTTATTCCATTGAGGGAAGCTTAGTGTATCAACTCAGCCAATTAAATACGCCATTGTCCTCCACCAAAGTTGCAAACCCTGAGTACATTTTAGGATTGCATCAGTCTGTGACGGCAATTCTTAATATCGATGTTCTGATACCTGGTTTATACCAGGCAATTAGAGAAAGTATATATAGGATAGGAGATATCCATGGAAGTAAATAACTCTGGTTTTTTTATTTCACTTCGCGCACGTTTAATTATTGGATTTTTAACCCTCAGTTTGCCTTTACTGTTATTAATTATGTTGTTATTGCCTAAAGTCAATGCCGTGGTGTTTTACAGTAAAGAAATCTATGAAGAAAATCTGCCTCAGGTTTTGGATACGACGATTTTTCAATCACAAAACTTGGTTTTGGATTGGATAATAACTGGTGATCCAAAGTATCGGGCTCGTTTTGCTCATGTGTGGAGTGAAATAAACGAAATAAAGCAACAGTGGGATGAGGGCTTAGCTCGTTTGGGTAACGAGAAAATTTTGGATGAATGGCGAAAGCTCAGGGATTTATATGAGCCTTTATATCAAGCCCAATCCGCAATAATTAATGCGCCTAGAAGTTTAGATGTTATTGGGACCTTAAAAAAGAACCTCGAGCAAACTCAGCCCATTGAAAATCAAATGATTAATATTATTGATGGAGTATTTTCAGAGGATTTAGGCAAGCGTGTAGGAGGGTTAACCAATAACTTAGTAGCTCTAATTGATAAAAATACCTCACACATTAATCATAATTTACATGCCTTGACCCGCTCCGCCTATGTGTTATTAATTTTGGGAGTTATTTTAACCATAATTGTTCCACTGGGCACCTTAAGTTATTTAGCAAGCCCAATCGATCGGGTGATTGAGGTTGCGCAAAGAATTGCTGCGGGCGAGCGAGATATAGAAATTGAGATCCCTGCTTTGGATAGGTTAGGGCGTATGTTGCTTTCAGTTAAAACCATGCAACAGGCGATTAAAGAAAACGAAGAAAAGCTACGTGAGCAAGAAGAAGAGTCGCGGCAATTATTTGAACAATTAGTGAGTACCTCCAAAAAATTTAGCGAATACAGCAGCAAAGTAGCGGCAGGCGATCTTAGAGAGCGACTAAGTGTAGATAAGAATGACATTTTATATGAGTTAGGAAATGATTTAGATTCCATGACTGATGGTTTGGCATCAATTACTAAAAAAATTACTCAAGTAAGTAATGATATTGTTGCTATGGCAGACAAGGTTCTTACCTCCGCAAATGAGCAGACGGAAAGTATTAATTCGCAAGCCTCTGCAATTAATGAAATTAGTGCTTCTTTAGAGGAAATTGATAAAAGCACTAAACAAACAATGAATAAAGCTCAGACTCTACGTGAAGTTGCAAAAAGTACCTATGAGCAAGGAAAATTGGGGAGCGAATCGGTTGTCCAAAGTATTGAGGGTATCAAGATTTCTGAAGAGAAAATGCAATTAATTGCTCAGACAATTCGAGATTTAAGTACTCATACTCAACAAATTGGCGAGATAACTGCCGTTGTTAATACGCTTGCTCAACAATCTAAAATGTTGGCTTTAAATGCAGCAATTGAAGCATCCAAAGCTGGAGAGGCTGGTAAAGGCTTTGCTGCGGTAGCAACAGAGGTAAGAAATCTTGCTGAGCAATCTGAGCAATCCACAGTACAGGTGCAAAAAATTCTTGAAGATATAAAGCGAACCACGGAAAAAGCGGTTGAGGTAACTGAAGAAGGTGCTACATCTTTAGGCTCGGGGATGCAGTTAATTGAAAAAGCTGGGGAAGTTATCCAAACTCTAAGTAAGATGATTAATGAGGCGTCCATTTCAAGTCAACATATTGAAGTGGCCATACGCCAGGAAGCTGTTGGGATTGAGCAAATTGTAGAGAGTATGAATGAAATTAATCGAACCACCTCCACTTTTTCAGGTGGCCTAAAAGAAATGATGGATTTTATTCATAAATTAAATGCAATCGCCAAACATCTTAAAGACGATGTTAACATCTACAAGGTTTAGGAAACGATTATGACTCCCGACGATTCATTACTAAAACAACTTATAGAGACCTTTAGTACCGAGCTTGAGTCATTAATTTCAGTAATCATTAATAATTTACAAAAGATTAATAAAGATACGTCAGCGGCTGATTTAAATAAAATTGCCACAGAAATTTCACGCTCAGGACGTAATATTAAGGTTTCTGCTCTTTCTGTAGGTATTAACGATTTAGGCGCAATTGCGGAATGTATTGAAAAGCTTTTTATGCCCACAGAGCACATTTCCTTAGAATTGGTGAGCTTAACGCATGCTGCAGTGGAGGGTATGCGTGAATCCTTGCAAGATTTTATTGCAAAAAAACCGCCTTCCACTAAGCTGCGTGAGCTAGTAGCACAACTTCGTCAGCAAGCTCATATCCCTAATGCTGAAGAAGGCACAGAAGAAAAGGTGGTATTTGATGAACTCGTTTCGTCTAAGACTACTACCACCCCTGAAAGTGCATCAGAACGAGAGTTTTTAAAGAAAATCGTTGAAACTTTTAAAGCTGAACTTCAAGAAAATTTAATGACGATTACAGATGGCTTATTACGGCTTGAAAAAAAAGAGAGTAGTGGAGATGAACTTCAGCATTTATTCTCAGTAATTTTTCGCGCCGCACATAATATTAAAGGCTCTGCTCGTGGTATTGGGGCCATTGATGTAGGTGAAATTGCTCATCAGATAGAAACCTTATTTGCAGACATCCAGCAGCGAAATATTGAAATTTCCCCTGAAATTATAAATCTTTGCTTGCAGTCTATTGATTTCATGAATGAAGCAATGCGCTGTTATAGCGAAGAGATACCCACATCTTTTGATCTGCAAGACCATTTAAATCAACTTAAATACTACACCGAACATTCTCAATCTCAACAGCGACAATCTCCACAAATGGAGAAACAACCTGAAGTGTTGGTCGAAAATACCAAGGGCTTAGAGGCACGATTTAGAGCGGGTGAGTTTGAATCAATTCGTGTTTCGCTCCAAAACCTGGATCGTATTTCTGCTAATATGGAGGAACTTCAGGCAATAAAGATTATTATTGACGAGTATTATACAGACTTAATCAAAATAAATTACAAAATAGATTATTTTGTACAGGCATGGAAAAAGAATTTAACGAATTTAAAAACTCTTTTTAAGCACGAAGACGAACGTTTTAATGCCCTATTTTCAATGCCAGTTACTGAATTAACTGAAATTAATAATTCCATGCATTCAATGCAACGCGCTCTGCGTATGCCGATTCATGAATTAACCACCCTGTTAAGTTCTCTACAGGATGAGGTCCGTCGAATTCGTTTGATTCCCGTTGATGCACAATTACGTTATTTGCCACGCGTGGTCCGTGATTTAGCGCAGGGGTTAAAAAAACAAGTGAATTTCAATATCATTAATAATGACGTTAAAATTGATAAAATGATTCTTGATGGTCTAAAAGACCCCATTGTACATTTGTTGCGTAATGCTATTGATCATGGGATTGAACGACCAGATGCACGCCAAGCCGCAGGTAAATCCGTGCAGGGAAATATTCTTATTGAGGTACGCCAGGAAGATCATCAAATTATTTTTGAAATTTCAGATGATGGCGCAGGAATTAATCCGGAGGTGCTTATTCAGTCGGCACTGAAAAAAAATATTATTACTCGAGCAGAGCTGGAAGGAATGAATTCAGAGGATGTTCTTGATTTAATTTTTCGGCCAGGTTTTTCCACACGAGACACGGCTACTGATATTTCTGGGCGTGGGGTAGGTTTGGATGTCGTTCGTTCTAATCTAGTGCAATTAAAAGGCCAAGTTAGTGTGACCAGTCAATTGGGCAAAGGAACACATTTTCTATTACAAGTGCCGATTACCCTAGCCACCGAGCGTGGATTGATTATTTCCTGCAGTGACCAATTATTTGTTCTGATCACTCGAGCAGTGGACAGCGTATTTTTGTTAAAACAACAAGATATTATTGAGGTCGAAGGAAGTCCAACCGTGCTTGTCAATCAGCAGCCGGTTTTGCTATGCTCATTATCTAAGGTGTTGCATTTAAATGAAAAAGTACAGGAAAAAGAGCATTTATCTGTAGTGGTGATCCATAAGGAACAAGAGCGCATTGCTCTCCTTGTTGATGAAATCATAGGAGAAAGAGAAATTGTCATGAAGCCGCTTCAAGAACCATTAACGAATATACCCTGTGTTACTGGTGCTACTTTATCGGGCAGCAACCAAATTAATTTCGTCTTAAACTCAGCCGAACTTATTAAAAAAGCATTGTTTTGATACATGTCATCCTGAATGCAGTAAAGGGATTTCTCGAATGGGGCCCTGGTTTAATGAGGAGTACAGTATCCTGTTAGAAGCTCCTTTGCCGTAACTTTTTAGGATGAAGAACGGCGGAGATGATTTATTCATAAATAAAAGTGAACTATTGCCTATGATAAGAGTTTTAATTGTCGATGACTCTCCAACAGAAGTTGCCTTAATTCAGCATATTATTGAATCTGCCCCTGATATGATTGTGATTGGCGTTGCCAAAAATGGAAAAGAGGCAATAGAATTAACTGCTAAATTAAAGCCAGATTTGATTACCATGGACATTCAAATGCCGGTCATTGACGGGCTTGAGGCAACACGCATTATCATGGCACACCACCCAACTCCTATTGTGGTCATTAGCTCAACGGTTAGCGATGAATCAATTAATGCTACCTTTCATATTCTTGAAGCAGGTGCATTAACCGCCTTGGCAAAGCCTGTTAATATATTTTCCGCCTCATTTAAAGAACGAAGCGCCTACATTATTGATACATTACGTAGCCTTGCAGAAATTCGCGTTACTAAAAAGCCACTAAAACCCGTCTACGCTGGGGAAAAAAGAAAAATAAGTAAACCTGAACATAAAGATAAAGAGGGACACTATGAGATAATTGCTATAGGTGCTTCAGTAGGAGGGCCTATGGCATTAAAAACAATCTTATCGCACCTAAGTCCTGATTTTCCTTTACCCATTGTGGTTGTTCAGCATATGAGTAATGGATTTATTCGTGGCTTTGTTCAATGGCTAGCACAGAATGTAAGTCTTAAAGTGAAAGTGCCAACAAGCGGAGAGTTGTTAGAAAAAGGTACTGTCTATATAGCACCAGATAAAAAGCATCTTCAAGTTGAACGTCAGCATGACCGATTAATTGGTAAGCTTGTTGAGGGCAGCTCAAGTGAGGGTTTTTGTCCTTCAATTACCACCTTACTGCAATCAGTAGCTAAAGTTTCGGGTAAAAAAGCCATTGGTATGCTTTTAACAGGCATGAGCGATGATGGAGCTGAGGGGTTATTAGCATTAAAACACGCTCATGGGCATACTTTAATTCAAGATCCAGGAAGTGCTGTAGTTTTTGGCATGGGGGCGGTTGCTCAATCAATAGATGCTGTTGATCAGGTCATTGAGTTAGAGAACATTGCAAGTTATTTAACCACAATTTGTACTTCTAAGGCTGTGTGACGATATGGACAAGGAAAATGCATTAGTTTTAATTGTGGATGATAGTGCCACGATGCGTTTGCTTACCAGTAACGCATTAATCAATGCGGGGTTCACCGTTGTACAGGCGGAAAATGGCGAACAGGCCTTATCGATTTTAAATACAACAAAACCCGATGCCATTCTCTTAGATGTGGAAATGCCTGGATTAAATGGCTTTGAAGTATGTGCGCAAATTCGTAAGTTAGCTGATCACCTGTACACTCCAATTATGATGGTTACAGGCTTAGAGGATTATGAATCGATAAATAAGGCCTTTGAAGCCGGCGCTACCGATTTCACCACCAAGCCCTTGAATGCAAACTTAATTGGTTATCGAGTTCGTTATATGGTACGAACCAGCTTTTATTTCCAAGAGCTGCAAGTTGCTGAAAAAAAAGTTCATGCGCTTAATGATGAACTCATTAGCAAGCTTATGGAAATTCAACAAAATGCAGCAGCAGTAGCACGCTTCGTTCCTCAAAATTTTTTAAAAATGCTCAATCGAAGAAATGTTGCGGACATACGATTAGGGGATTGTGTGGAGAAGGTCATGACGGTTTTATTTATGGACATTAAATCGTTTACCACACTTTCGGAACAATTAACCTCGGTGGAAATTTTTAACCTGGTCAATACCTTAATGAGTTACATGGACCCGGTTATTGTGAAACATTCTGGCTTTATTGATAAATACATTGGCGATGCCATTATGGCATTATTTGATGATGCAGATGATGCCTTGTTAGCTGCATTGGATATGTTAGATGCTTTAAATACCTTTAATGCTGAGCGCAGTAGCCATAACCTGCCTCCAGTAAATGTGGGAATAGGGCTAAATACAGGGCCATTAATCGTAGGAACCGTTGGTTTTGAAGCACGGATGGATTGTAGTGTAATTAGTGATGCGGTCAATATTGCTTCACGAGTCGAATCATTAACTCGTGATTTTAATATCGAGTTATTAATAAGTGGTCAAACCTTCCAACAACTTAAATTTCGTCCCAAATACCATTTGCGCTCATTAGGCTTAACCTCGGTTAAAGGAAAGAGCCTTCCCATAGCTATTTATGAAGTGTTTAATAACAATAATTCCGTAGAAATAAAGCTGAAAGAAGATGCCGCCCCAATTTTTGTTAACGCGTTAAAGTTTTATGAGGAAAAGCAGTATCAAAATGCAGCAAACCTTTTCGGACAGATAGTCGCAAGCAATCCTAACGACTCTTCTGCATATTATTTTTTACAGCAATGTCAGTTGAAACTTCAGTAATTATCGTTGATAAAATCTCTTTACCTCTTGGTTGGACCTATGTGTTGTTATTTTTTAGCCATCTATCGTATAATTAATACATGATGACAATGTTTTGATCGACCCCCCAAGAGGTTAGCATGAGCTATTTAGGCCAAGGTTTATTAATAGATAATTTAAATAAAGAATTTAAGAAACAACGATTTCCTGCTCAATTTCATTTTAATGAGGGAGGGGTTTGTAACGGTTTAGCTATGGTTTATGCGCAATATGCATTACAGGGACCTGAAAAGGAAGCTGAATTTTTTAAAATTCTTCAGATAATTGCTGATGGCAAACAGAACGAGGAAAAGCAATATGGCCTGCATGAGGGGGCTATATTATTGTTTGCAAGCCAAGTATTACTAGCCTTTCAACCAGGAAAATACGAATTAAGCCAAACTCAGTCTACAAGTATGGAAATGTTAAAAATTAATGGAAAAACATTATGCTCTTCCTTTGATTTTGCTTTGGCTGCACCAGATACTGAATGGAGCCAAGTTATTGCCAAAATTGGATTACAAAACGATGAGGTAATGATAGTACAAAGCATTAACCATGCTGTCTCTGTACGTAAACTGAATGATAAATATCGAATTTACGATCCTAATTATGCTAGCGGCTTTAAAGAATTTGCCTCAGAAGAGGCTTTAATCAAGGAATTGCATCGCGAAGTTTTTGGTTATGGGAAAGGAAATATTGGACTGGAGGTGCATGTCGTGCGAAATCCAGACGCAGCTCCCAGACAAACCCCATTTCCAGTTATTCAAGAGCTTTATAAACAACATTTACCCTCTACAAATGCCACGGCGAAGATAGGTTCTAAAATATTCAATACACTTGCTGTTGCGGCAACTATTGTTAAAGATCCACATGCAATTGAGGCATTAATTACTCAGAGTAATGCGAGCGCAGAGGAAATTTACACTGCGGCAAAACGCGCAGTCTCAAATAATAATGTGGCTGCGCTAGGCCCCTTGTTAGAAAAAGTTATGGCTGAGCCGGAAGCACCTAAAAAATTAAAAATATTGCTTGAAATCGCGATTGGAACTGGTCGCCTAGATACTTATAACCAATTAGAAAAATATTTTCCGGAATGTTATGCAGCCGAACATTTAGGCCACCTTATAGTACTTGCGGCTAAGGGTGGAAACCCAAAAATATTGGAGCAGGTTCTAATAGCGGTGCAACCTAGCATGAAGGCATATGTTGATAAGCTTGTAACTGATAATATGGAAAATGGCGCATTGACCACTGCTGGAATGAATGCAGAGGCTGCAAAAGCGGCTTATTTACATATTTTTCTTAACAAAAATATGGTCGAGGGAATTCATGTAGCGATAGGTCATGCTATAGAAAAAGGTAATACGGAATGTATTAAAATATTAGTAGATCAATTACGAAGTTATAATGAACCTCTCAATGAAAAACAACTTTTTAATTATTTCTTGAGGGCGATTGAGCATAATCAACCTTATGCATTAGAGAAATTAATCGATACCCATCCGGATATGTCCAAAGAAATACTACCACTTCTAGCTATGTCTCCTTTATCTGTTAAACGAACAAATTTAGACGTATTGAGAGTACTAAAACAGAACGGGGTGCTTTTCTCCGCTCAAGCGGAAAACATTATTCAGGGCAAGGAGAAAGATGAATATCGTACTTTCTCTACAGTTATAAATCTGCTCATTAATTACATTCAAAATCTTTTTGGTAAAAAACAACTGAATTATGATGAGCAGCAATTACTTGCAATGAAAAAAAATGAATGCGAAAAGACAATTAAGGAAATAGAGGATGAGTTAGCTGATTTAAAAGAAACCGATAAAGATCAATATGAAATTTACCTGAAAGCACTCAATACTGAACGAAAAAATCTTGATGGTGAGAATGATTTTTCCAATGTCATACGTATTGGTAATAAGTTACGAGGCTTGCTCAATAAGGTAGCATCCCCCATAGTCCTTAATTTGAATGATTTTATTCTGGATGATTTGAATACTGAAGATGACGAACAAAGTTTAGAGGATATTGCTACCTTGTTTGATGAAAGCCAAGAAGACGAATCGCTCTCGGGAGATCTTGCTGCATTATTTGCAGAAAACCAAGAAGAGACATTTTCAGAGGATATTGTGGAATTGTCTGATGGAACCCCTGAAGTGCAAGTGCTTCAAGAGGAAGTGAATGTATTACCGGAAAATAATTATATAGAAAAAACAAGTGGGGTAATAAATAAATTCAAAGAGCAGATAAGTGAAATAAGAAATACAGAAACAGAAGAAAATCAAATAGATATACGTATTAATCCTTAAATTATTCCTTGCTTGCAACTAAAGGCACTTATTTAAGGCTTTTGAGGGATGTCATGCCCTTTGCTCCTGTGGCATGGATTGCCTCATTCACACCAGGGGATACATAGGCTCTGGATGATGAGCTTTCCGCCATGAACTTTTTGCTACCTGTCTACATAAAATTAGCAAGCTCATCCAATTGTTTTGCGCGTTCAGTAGTGAGCAATGTTTTCCAATTGTTGATATTAGCATTGGGACATTTAAGCTGGGCAAAGGTTATCCAGGCATCTCGGTAATTCATCCAGGCTCGCTCAGTTTTTTGTATCCCTTTACCAGTAATGGCTACATCAGCAGGAAAAGGTTTTGCTTGGGTTATTTTATAAGTATGATTGAGCTGAGCATCTGCAAGTCGGTATTGCTGCTCGGTCGAATTAGGTAGTTTACATTCCAAACTGTTTTTAACCATTTGGAGCATTTTTCTGTTCAGAGTCATGCGTTCGGCGATGGCAAAAGCAGAGGCTCCAGTTCCCCGATTATCTAGCTCGTTATCAACACGGGTATTAAAATAAATCACACTTGCATCCTGCAATTTTTGCAGGGCTGCTCGCTCTGCAGGACTTAGCTTTTGCTTTATCTCAGCTAAATATTTCTGTTGTTGGGGTTGGGCTTGTGATTCATCAATACTTGCGCATACGCCCATCATATAGCCACTGGTGATATCATCGCAGATATCAAAAGGGGATTTTTCCGTTCCTGCTTTTATCTGCGCTAAATGGCTAACTCGGCCTTCCATTTCTGCGGGTGCTGCTTGCATTAGACAAGCATAATGAATGGCGAGATCCAGGTCAGGCTTCACCCCTTTGCCATTGGCGTAAATCATGGCCAGTACGTCATAATTTTGTTTAATGAAGGCACATTTTCTTGCCTGTATATAATCAGGGGCATTTCCAAAACCATAATAAAGGGCGCTGGCATCACATTGAGATAATAATTGTTTCTCGGGCTCGCTGGCTTGGTCCTGTTTAGGGGCCGTGGCATTTTGTGTTGCTGCACACAGGGTTTGGGTTTCTTGTGCTAATGAATCCAAGTTCTCCGCATATCCAGTATGCAGCGCAGTAATTAATGTAAAAAAACCTAAAGCCTGCCTATTGATAAAAGTAGCCATTTAGGAGCCCTCATTGATAAAACTTCCCACTTTCGCACTTTGCTTTTCGATTAGCACTAAGGCAATGACCAGTATCCACACTATACTCAAGGTTTCCGCAAAACTGAGTAATGGATTAACTCCTAAATAGCCCATCACGATCACCCAAATTGTGGCAAAACTCATATTAATGAAACTCATCATTCCTGCAGCACTTGCTTTATCGCTCAATGCATTTGATGCAATGAACGAGCCACTGGAAAATAATAGACCATTAAATAAATAAAAGCTGGAAGCAATTAAGAAAAACCACAGGGCCGAGTGGCTATTCATGGTCCACATAAAAAATAAATTCATGATGCCTAAGGCGATACCAAAAAAACCGATGGCAATAACTTGAATTGCTGAGAAACGTGCTAAAAGTTGTTTTACAATCAGGCCGCCTGCTAGCATGCCAATAATATTCATTCCGTTCCAGTATCCATATTCGGCCGGAGAGAGACCTAATATATCTTTGGCAATTTGTGGACCTGCTGCAGAAAAGCAATAAGAAACTGCGGTTGAACTTCCTACGACCAGAGAAAAAATAACCAGTTTGGTGGAGGACAAGGCGGCAGCATAATCTTTAATAATTGTAAGAACGTGAATTGGCTTCGAGACAAAGGGAGCTTCTTTGAAAACATAGGTGCCACCAAGCACTAAGATTGCATGAGCTAATAAAAACCAAAAACAACCTTGCCATTGCCAATAGTCAGTAATTAAACCACCTAATATTACGGCAATACCTAAGCCTAGCGCAAAGGAAAGTACTGAATAGGCCATGGCTGTTTTGCGTTGTTGCTCTGGTAGCCAGGCATTGATCAGCATGAATGTACAGGCTAATCCACTGGCAGCGCCTAAGGCGGTAATTAAACGTCCAATGACCAAAAGCCAATAACTATTAAGCGAAAGAGCAGTAAGACAAGTAAGTGTTCCTAATAAATTAATTATTAGTCCAAAACGTAATGCCTTTAAGCTGCCATAACGATTGGCAAGCGGAGCATAAAGGAGTTGTCCTAGTGTATAACCAATTAAGAACGCTGATACCAGCCATTCTACAGCTCCCGGATTTAAAGCATAGTACTGCTGAATTAAGGGAAGTGCAGGGGTAATAATTGTGGCTGATACGGAGGCGATAGAAATATAACTTAATAACCAGATGAGTTTAAATGAAGAGATAGGTTGATTCGACATAAAGCACTTTTATTATATGAGCTTAGATAAAGCTGCAGTTAAAGCATTGTGGACATTTTAAGTTCTTATAATTTTTAGTCAATAGGCTCTACTCTATAGCTGACTTACGGAAGGTACGGATGACTTTTTGAGTTTGGTTATCAACGATTTTCCCATGAATGTTTCCTATGTGCGTGCTTCCTTGGGTGAGCATCCAAGTATAGAGCACATCAATGTCATTCCCAGCCTGGTTAGCAATCTGTTCTTCGCCACAGTATACAGATGCGGTGTATTGCTCGTTCATTTGGGGACCCTATGGGGAAGGCTACTCTCTAATCTAAGTGTAGATTGACATATATCAAGTTGTCAATAATTTGAACAATAAATAAAGTGCTCTGTAATTATGAGTTGTTGGAATACTTTTATTGCTTGGGCTTTTTTGTAGGTAGTCCTACTTGCCCTGACGCAAACTCACCGTATTAAAGGATTTAATATGGTGATGTATCACTTTTTTTGTTAAATTACCTTTTTTAATTCGAATGAGAATCTTATGCCATCTTTTGATATTGTTTCAGAAACGAATGAGGTCGAACTACGCAATGCGGTGGATAATGCAGTGCGGGAAATGGGAACCCGTTTCGATTTTCGTGGGGTTGAATCAAGCATTGAGTTGAAAGAACTAACGGTTACTTTGCGCGCTGAGTCTGAGTTCCAAGTACGTCAATTGGAAGATCTCTTCCGTAACCATTGCAGCAAGCGTAACCTGGATGCATCGGGTGTTGATATGGAAGATAAGCCGGTGCATAGCGGCAAATTTTTCTCTTTGAACATGACCTTTAAGCAAGGGATTGATCAGCCAACGGCGAAGGAAATTGTGAAATATCTGAAAGAAGCTAAGTTGAAAGTACAAAGCTCTATTCAGGGTGATAAGGTGCGGGTGACAGGTAAGAAGCGTGATGATCTTCAAGAGGCGATTGCTTTATTGAAGAAATCAGATATTAAGTTGCCTATGCAGTATGAGAATTTTAGGGAATAAGTACTAGGTTGGGTCGAAACCCAACCTACTCGTAATTGCAGTGTATTAATGCACAATCTCATCAATTTTAGCCGAAATCCTCGCCTGCAAATACTCATCATTTTTAGCTAAAGTACGCGCTACTTTTAATTGTGCGACTGCGGCTCTCTTTTGTCCCTCAAGTAGTAAGCATTGCGCCTGCGTAAAATACGCATAGCCTTTTTGATTAGACTTAGCTTGCGCACGAGCCAGCTCGCGGCAAAGAGGAAGGTCTTGCTTATATTGACGACTGCCTTTGAGCAAAATGCTGGTTGCTTTTGCCGGTTGGTCTGCTGCCAATAAGGCTTGAGCATGGGCCATAAGTACAGCATAACTATTAGGGTAATTAGTTTGCATTTCCGCCATACGGGCTAGGGCGGCTTGATGCTGAGATAATCCCGTTTCCGCCTGGCTCATGGCAATTTGGAAATAGAGATTATTATTTTGTGCTAATAAAGGGGCCAATAATGCATGAGCTTGGGAAAATTTATTCGAATTTAACAGGGCTAAGGCTTGCCCATATTGGCAAGCGCTTATGGGGCTTACTTTAGAGCAATGATGTGCATAATAGTCAAACAGCGACCTTGGGTCTGATGTTACCGCATTACGAATAATTTCTTTAACAAAAGCATAATCAGTAGAGCTGGGGTAGCTTTTCTTGGCAAATTGAGTAGTACGACTCTCTGCTTCCGCAATTCGGTCAGAATCCAGAGGATGGGTACGAAGAATAGCCGGTACATTTGCAGTATAATAATAACGTGAGTTTTCCTGCATTTTTTTAAAAAAGGCAGCCATACTGTGAGGGTTGTAGCCGGCTTTAATTAGCATATCGATACCAATTCGGTCCGCTTCTTTTTCTTTGGAGCGGGTAAAATTAATATTTTCTTGGTTAAAACCAGACAAGGAACCCATCATTGCTCCCATACCTACTGTAGGATTAATCACACCTAAGGCAGCAGAGGCAAGCAAAGAGGCAAGCATAGGAATGCGCATTTGTTTTTGATGCTCAATGGCACTATATAAATGATGTAAACGTACGTGAGCTATCTCGTGAGCCATTACTCCGGCTAGTTCACTTTCATTTTGGGTGATCAAAATAAGTTGGGAATTAATACCAATATGCCCTCCAGGGCCTGCGAAGGCATTAATTTCATGAGATTTCACAATAAAAAAATGCGGTGTTCTAATGCGTCCATGAGTAGCCAGATTTTTCCCGATGTGATTCACATATTGGGTGGCTAAAGGATTACGCTCCACGCTATCTGATTGATTAATTTGCTGAACAAATTCTTTTTCCAATTGTTCCAGCTCACTTGTGGAGTAAGGGGATAACCCTTGTGCTGCCACAGGTTGAATAAATATGCTTGCCAGAAGCATTCCAAAAACATAGTTTTTAATTTTCAATTTAATCATTAGGCTACTCAAAAATTGAATAATTTGTTATCATTCGTACAGCGTTTAAAGGTAACATACATCAATGCATAAAAAATTTTTGCTAGCAGCACTCGAACAAGCCCGACTCGGGCTAGGTTTTTGCGCTCCCAATCCCTGTGTTGGAGCTGTAGCTGTGCAAAATGGAAATATTATAGCACAGGCTAGTCATTGTGGGGCAGGTACTCCACATGCAGAACCCTTATTGTTAGCACAAATCCCACCTAAAACGCCAGGAATTAGTCTTTATATTTCTCTTGAGCCATGCAATCACTGGGGACGAACTCCTCCTTGTGTTGATGCAATCATTAACCATGGGGGGGTTGAGCATGTTATTTTTGCTTACTGCGATCCCAATCCTATTGTGGCGCAAAATAATTCTGCTGAAAAGTTGCGGGCTCAAGGAATTAAGGTAACTCATTATCCAGTAGAAGAGATTACTGAGTTTTATAAAAGTTATACCCACTGGGTATTAACTCGCAGACCCCGGGTAACCGTGAAAATGGCCCATACTCTAAATGGTAAAATTGGGCGAGCAGTGGGCGAGCGGGTTATATTGTCGAATTCACTTTGTGGGGAGTTTACCCATCAAAAACGAGCAGAAGCCGATGTGATTTTGACGAGTGCGCGCACAATCCATATAGATAATCCTAAGTTAAATGTGCGCTTAGCAAATGAAGAAAAAGGAAAGCCTATAGCCATTATTGATAGGCAATTAACACTGCCTAAAGAGGCCACAATTTTTTCAACCGCTTCTCATTGCCACATTTATCATTGTGATGAGCGTCAAGTAGCTTATCCAAATAGTAGCATGCATTTAATGCCTATAGTGGATGGGGGAATGGATTTAACTGCGGTAATTCAGCACTTAGGTGAATTAGGATATCATGATGTTTGGGTCGAAGCCGGGGGTGCTATTTTTAGTGCCTTACATCGGGAAGGATTAGTTCATCGAACTTATTTGTATCTCGTTCCAACCAGTTTGGAGCCAAATGCAATTTCTGCATACCAGCAAAAAGAGATATTTAACCGTCCACATACTGTCTCATGGAAGGCTATGGGGGATAATATGATCGCATGTATTGATTGGCAAGAAGACCAATCTACTCTGCATTAAATGAGGTCGCGTTTATGAAGCATTTACTCGCAACAATAGAACAGGCAGTGGAAACACTAAAAGCCGGTAAGATGATCATCCTAATTGATGATGAAGATAGGGAAAATGAAGGGGATTTAATTATCGCCGCAGAGCATGCCACCCCTGAAGCAATAAATTTCATGTCGCGATATGGTTGTGGCTTAATTTGTTTGTCTATGGCAGAAGAGTTGGTTGATAATTTACAACTACCCATGATGGCTCAAAAAAATAAATCACCTTATGGCACGGCTTTTACAGTTTCTATTGAGGCAGCAGAAGGTGTATCGACTGGTATTTCAGCAAAAGATAGATCACATACGATTCAGGTCGCTATTAATCCTAAAAGCACTGCGGCAGATATTATTTCTCCAGGGCATGTTTTTCCTTTGCGTGCTCGAAAAAAAGGCGTTTTAGAACGACCAGGCCAAACTGAAGGCAGTGTTGATTTAGCGAAAATCGCAGGGTTAACTCCTGCTGCCGTGATTTGTGAAATTATCAATGAAGATGGCACTATGAGTCGCTTTGATGACTTGGTTCGATTTTCTCAACAACACAATATTCCTTTAGTCACCATTAAAGACTTAATCGATTACAGAGTACGTCATGAAGTTTTGGTAAGCGAGGCAGCAACTGCACGTATTCCCTTGCAGGATAAGGGAGACTTTAGTATGACTGTCTTTACAAACGAACTGGACTTAAAAGAGCATTTTGCTTTAGTTAAAGCACCTAAGCATGCAAATCGCGTACCCTTGGTTCGTATTCATTCGGAATGCATTACTGGTGATATTTTCGGCTCATGTAAATGCGATTGCGGCAAGCAGCTTGATAAGTCACTAACGCTAATTGCTGAGGAAGGAGGGGTATTAATTTATTTACGTCAAGAAGGGCGGGGCATTGGTTTAACTAATAAGCTAAAGGCTTATGCGTTACAAGATCAGGGGTTGGATACGGTGGATGCAAATTGCAAACTAGGCCTTCCGGTGGATAATCGTGATTACACTATTGCGTATCAAATATTAAAGCATTTTGGGATTGATAACGTAAGGTTATTAACGAATAACCCATTGAAAATTTCTGCTATCGAGAGTTTTGGTATTAAGGTAACTGAGCGTATGCCTTTAGAGGTTGATGCCACCGCTGAGAGTCAGGGTTACTTAAAAACTAAAAAAGAAAAAATGGGCCATTTGTTGGCTATTGGTTAGCAGTGTCCAAGAATGCAGGTTATTGTTTGCTAAAGCTACTCGGCGTAACCTGATTGCATGCTTAGGGAAATTTAAGATACTCCTCTCTCCCGCGCTCAACAGTATACGCTACTTTTCCGCGGGCGAGGGAGCCATTTCGTGTCAAAGATTAGCCAGCCCTTATGCGTTTTCACATGGAAATTCTCGTCGAAGAGCAATTAATCTAATATAGAATAAGAAATTGGTGTCATTTTTATCTGCATTTTGATAGAATTAAATCCCGTTTACATGCGAATGTAATTTTCATGTATTTAAGGGCACAGGCCCTAATGAACTCAGCATTTTGAACGGGGTCAATATGACAAATTTTATTTTTATTACTGGTGGTGTTGTTTCTTCTTTAGGGAAGGGTATCGCTGCTGCATCTTTAGCTGCCATTCTTGAGGCACGCGGTCTTAGTGTTACATTAATCAAACTTGATCCATACATTAACGTCGACCCTGGCACAATGAGTCCTTTTCAACATGGAGAGGTTTTCGTAACCAATGATGGCGCCGAAACTGACTTGGACTTAGGACATTACGAGCGCTTTGTAAATACCATTATGACAAAGCGTAATAATTTCACTTCGGGGAAAATTTACGAAAACGTAATTAAAAAAGAGCGACGCGGTGACTATTTAGGCGGCACGGTCCAGGTTATTCCCCATATCACGAACGAAATCAAACGATGTATTAAATTAGGGGCTGATGGTTTTGATGTGGCCATGGTGGAAATTGGTGGAACCGTTGGGGATATTGAATCCTTACCTTTTTTAGAAGCCATTCGTCAGTTGCGTATTGAATTAGGCTCGCAACGAGCGATTTTCATTCATCTAACCTTAGTTCCTTACATTGCTACTTCAGGCGAAACTAAAACCAAGCCTACTCAGCATTCAGTGAAAGAGTTACGCTCTATTGGTATCCAACCCGACATTTTAATTTGCCGTTCTGAAAAGGCTTTATCAATGGCTGATCGCGCTAAGATTGCCTTATTCACAAATGTGGATAAAGAGGGAGTAATTCCCTTAGAGGATGCGCCTAGTATTTATCAAATTCCCATGATTTTACATGAGCAAGGTTTGGATGAAATTGTTGTTAAAAAACTGGCTCTCAATGCTAAACCTGCAGATCTAAGCGAATGGCAGCGTGTTGTTGATATGCAAAAGACACGTACCATGACAGTAAAAGTTGCTATGGTTGGTAAGTATATTGAATTAAATGATGCCTACAAATCCATCAACGAAGCTTTATTGCATGCGGGAATTCATACGCAAACTAAAGTGGAAATTGTGTATGTTGATGCCGAACTTATCGAAAAACATGGTACGGAATTACTGGACACAGTGGATGCGATTCTTGTTCCTGGTGGCTTTGGAGAGCGTGGTATAGAAGGTAAGATTAGAGCCATTCAATATGCGCGTGAACAAAAAGTCCCATTCTTGGGAATCTGCTTAGGAATGCAAACTGCGGTAATTGAGTTTGCCCGACATGTAGTCGGTTTAGCTGGAGCAAACTCTACTGAATTTGATAAAAATACTCCCTATCCGGTACTTGGGTTAATTAATGAGTGGATGGATGCTGATGGTTCTAAGCAATTACGTGACGAGCATACCGATTTAGGCGGCACAATGCGTCTAGGAGCTCAGTTATGCCAATTGGAAGAGGGTACTTTAGCGCGCCAAGTTTATGAAAAACCACAAATCATAGAGCGTCACCGTCATCGATATGAGGTGAATAACAAATTTGTGGAAAGCTTAGTTGAGCATGGCTTGATTATTTCCGGTCGTTCAGCGGATAACACTTTGGTGGAAATGGTTGAATTAGCGGATCATCCTTGGTTCTTAGCATGCCAATTCCATCCAGAATTTACGTCAACTCCACGAGGCAGTCATCCATTGTTTAAACAATTTGTACTTGCAGCGCGGACTAAACATCAAAACAAGGATAACGCATGAAATTATGTGGATTTGAAGTAGGCTTAGATAAACCTTTATTCTTAATTGCAGGTCCCTGTGTTATTGAAAGTGAAGGTTTAGCTTTAGAAACTGCTGGCTATTTGAAAGAATTATGCACTCAGTTGAAAATTCCTTTTATCTATAAATCATCTTTTGATAAAGCAAATCGTTCCTCTTTATCCAGTTATCGTGGTCCTGGATTTGAAAAGGGCTTGGCGATTTTAGAAAAGGTAAAGGCACAAATTGGAGTACCTGTATTAACCGACGTTCATGAGGATACTCCTTTAGTTGAAGTATCCAGTGTTGTTGATGTTTTACAAACCCCAGCGTTTTTATGCCGGCAAACGAACTTTATACAAAAAGTGGCGGCTATGAATAAGCCGGTAAACATTAAAAAAGGTCAGTTTTTAGCACCATGGGAAATGCAACATGTCATTACCAAAGCGAAGGCTGGAGGTAATGAACAAATTATGGCTTGTGAGCGAGGGGTAAGTTTCGGTTACAATAACTTAGTTTCTGATATGCGCTCTTTAGCAATTATGCGTGAAACTGGCTGCCCAGTAGTTTATGACGCGACTCATTCAGTGCAGCTTCCTGGTGGAAATAATGGTGTTTCAGGCGGGCAAAGAGAGTTTGTGCCTGTACTTGCTCGCGCGGCAGTAGCAGCAGGTATTTCGGGTATTTTTATGGAAACCCATCCTAATCCAGATCAGGCTTTAAGTGACGGTCCTAATAGTTGGCCTTTAGAGAAGATGAAGCAATTGTTAGAGTCGTTAATGGCTATTGATGAAGTATTTAAAAAGACTGGTGAAATTCTGTAGTTAGATAACCTGGTTGCAAGGCAACCAGGTTACATGATTTTAGAAGATATTATTTTTTAAGTTGGTATCAATAATTATTTCTTCATCCTGATGTTGTGCCAGGTTTACTTGCGGTTCAGCTTTTAGGGTTAAACCAGCAACATTTTTTTTCAGAGTCGATGCGGCATTATCTTTATTAAAAAAAGTAAAATTGCCAGTTGCCACGCGATTTACACCAGCGGCGATAATATAGCCAACAATTAATAAAGAAAGGGCCAATAGTATATTTGAAATAATATGTTTGGAGCTTTCATGTTTGTCTAGCTCTTCCCTAGGTTTTGATAACTCCAAAATACACTCAGTCTTAAAATCGGCTAGAGCTTCTTCTTCATTTTCAGTTGGATTATTACAATATTGAGTAATAATACCCTGAAGTGCAGAAATCAACTCTTCAGCTTCTTGTTCAGCGCGTTCTAGCCTTTGTTTGGCAAAATTATTCTTCAGCTCAACCAGATTATCGATATCATTTAGAATTGGAGCAATTCTTGCCATACGTGCTTGAGTTATTTTTCCTTGCTTTCTAAGTTGCTCATATTGTTGTTGCGCCTCTTGAATTTCAGCCTGCAGCTTTTGCTGTGCTTCTTCAAGTTGGCGTTGGAGCTGTTGCTGTGTTTCAAGATATTCACGTTGTAATCGTTGTTTTTCTGCTTCCATCTCTAACTTATAGCGTTCGAATTCTTGTTCAAGTTGCTGTTTCCTGTCTTTTTCTTGTTTTAATAATTCCTGTTGCTCATCCATTGCCGCTTGCGAGTACAGTTTAGGTGCTTGGTTCAAAAGAGCACGGCACTGTTTGATTTGCTGTTCTAAATTTCTAACTTTTTCTGCCCCAACTTCAGATACAGGATTAACTACGATTACGCTTAGCGTCAAATCAGTTTGGGTTACTTCTAAGGAATCATCCTGGGGTTTTAATAATAAAGATAATTGTTGCTCTAAATCAGAAAGAAATTTGATAATAACTGGATCTTTATTAATATAATCTGATTCAAAGTACTGTTTGATGGCAATTATGTTTTGCACCAGTTCATTGCGCTCATCCTGCAGCTCTTCAAATCGCGCTTTTAACATTAATTCTTGATGGGTGGCATTTAGTCCATTATCTAGTTTAAGTTGTAACTTAAACAATTCATCAATACGTTTAATCGCTTCTTTATATGGAGCAGGTATTGGTTCTGTTGATGTAATTTTATCAATTTGAATAAGAAAATCTTGATAGGCCCCAACGTTACCGTTCTGGAGTCTTTGAATCAATTCGAGCAATGCCGCCTGTAAGACTTGAAGTTCAACTTGCTGTATTTGACTCAAATTACTCTCTTTGATAAAGCTATTATAAACACGCTTTAAATAAGTTTTAAAATCAAGAGCGATATAACTTACATATTCTTGTTTTTCAGAACTAGCAGTTACAGGTTTTTTTAATAAATGCTCTAAGAGCTCACCTTCCGCGTGGCGGTTTGCCGCAGCCTTAAGCTCGTCTATAAAACCCTTAATGGCAGGCCAGTTCGCATCAGTTAGTTTAACTTGCATTGCACCGTATTTTTCAGGTGGGAAGCATCCCTTTTCCAAAACCAGTTTAGCTTGATACACCGGATCGCTAAAATATAATGAAGCAGCAGCTGTATATACATCAGAGGCTCCAATGAGCGAATGTCCTTGATCAAATTGGTCATGTTCCTGCTGTTCATTTGCATGGGATGTTTGATGCCCAGTAAATAATTCAAAAATAGATGCAGCAGGCGCACTTTGCTCCAGTCCAACCATTAATAAATTATCTGGCTCATTTTTGTGAAAATAAACATGCCCACTAAATCCATTAGCAGAAATCGTTTTGCCATAGAAATTCTTTTGGCCCTCACCACCCATGGCGATATTAACCCCGAAGTCACGAGGAGTATTGAGCATAGAGGGTAATTGCCCGCGCAAGCCAATCATTAATCCTTTCCCTTCAACAATAGTCTTTGCATCAGAACGGTATACATTATGAGTTGCTGAACGAGAAACTACAGTATTAGCTGAATTAGGATTAGGAAAATAGCTTAATAACTCAGCTCTATGAGTTTCAGAAAGCTCTTGGTAATCCAGAATAATACGGCTAGCGTGAGATAAATAATCCGCAATAGTTAATTGATCGTTCGGTGCGTGTAATTCTTCCGATGAAGAAAAAGCCGAGCGGGTTTTAAAGTCTCCCATCGCGACACAGGCACTTAATAATTGCATGATCTGCGTGCCCACATCATTGGGATTATTATGTAAAAATGT
Organism: Legionella saoudiensis; assembly: GCF_001465875.1. Classification (GTDB taxonomy): domain Bacteria; phylum Pseudomonadota; class Gammaproteobacteria; order Legionellales; family Legionellaceae; genus Legionella; species Legionella saoudiensis. The sequence goes on from NZ_LN901324.1 coordinate 350,944, forward strand.
ATTAGCCCATTGGCTCGCTACAGTTTGTTGATCTTGCTCAATTGAGGAAGCAACAATTTCTAATTTTTTATCAGCCATTTTCGTTGCACTTTTTCTAAATTCAAAACAATGTAATATAACAAACGGAGCTTAAGAAAATATTAATAAATGCTTTTTTTATTTTCTTTTTGCGCCTTTTCCATCTAAACGCATGGTAATTTTTTTTACGATATACGTCAATTTAATCACAAGTGAAAAAAAAGTGTAAAGTCACTTAAGTGGGGCAATTATTTAATATTTGGTTAACATTTCGTGATCTAAGATAGAGCATATTTATTTTACAAAGTGAACCAAATGCGAGATAAGGTTGATGGGCTTCATAACCGTGTAAATGGTATTATCGCCTACATAGAAAAAAATTTTCCCCATCCTGATGAAGCGGTTAATACGCATTTTATTTATATTAAATCGTTATTAAAACAAAGTTCTTCAAGTGATGAAGTTAATATTGCTAAGCTTTATGAGGCGGTACATTATATTGAAACCATAAAAATCAGACCTCAATCCTCTTTTTTTTCCTCACAAAGTAATAAAGTAATGACCATGGCTGATAAGATGGTGCAAAAAGGGGAGTTTATTCTTCCTGCTCAAGAGCGAGCTCAAAAGCCAATTAGTGTTATTTCCTCTGCTGGTCCTGTTCCAGTCAAGTCTGATGAGTATTTTGGTGCAGTACATCATGCTTTGGTTGAATTAATTTCTTCTCGTTATCAGTTTTTAAAAAATGAAGAAAAATATGAAAAGGTTAAAAAAGCCCCTGTAATTTGGAGTTATAACTATCCTCTTGATGAGGAGTTAGGTGAGGTTATGAATCAAAGTATAGGAGAGTGGCAGGCTCATCACACGCCGTTACAATCTGAACCGACAAAAGCTTATCGAGATTTTAAAAGAGATATTTGCATTCGAGGCATCACTGCGAGATCCGATGAAGAGGTACAGGATTTATTAGACTACCTGGTTAAGGGAAGTTCTTATTCATTAGAAGAACAAAAAGTTATTAAACAGTGGCTGGAGGCGAATGGTGGGCAAGATATGAATCGCTTTTTAGATTTATTATTGATAAGCGGTGAATTTACTCCGACACCATCTTCATTAGTAAATACGGAAAGCTTACAGCAAGCATGGAGCATCGAGAATGGTAAAGTGGTATTCTCCTACGAGTCTGTAATTTACTCTATTAATATGGATGCTAATGTATATGTGAGTAATGGCAAAGGCCAATTGATATTAGAAGAAAATCCGGAAAAGATAAAAGATAAATTAGGGAATTATCATGTTCCTCCATTAATGCGGGTTCAAAGTAAAATTGAATTAAATATCAATGATGGAGTAGTGACCCCATCCATTACCGCGTTAAGTGTACAGAGTCATAGTTCTGGATTAGTAGAGCCGAGCTCAAAAATATTGAATGATACACAGTTTTCCGTGTATAATTAATAATCATTTACTAAAAATATAAACAAACTATGGATAGCTTACCTGTCGAGATGATTGGGCATATACTGCAATTTTTAGATGCAAAATCATTATTAAGGGTAAGCTATGTATGTCGCGTTCTTAAAATCGTTGCGACCGATCAACTCCAGTGGATTAAGCTTTGCCTTACTGACCTTGCATGCCAACCTTTGGTACGCGCAGCCATGCTTAAAGAGGCTCTATTAAGTAGAGAACTTGACGCAAAATCCTTATATACGAGTATTATGGAAAGGGATAAAGCTAAAATTACGGACTTATTATTTTCTAATTTAGAAGTGAGGGAGTTTGCTCTCTATGCACCTTTTTATGAAAATACGATTCCTCAATTTTTCCCCCGGGCGGTATATCCTGTGAGAAAATTATATCTTACTGAAGAGGCTGCAAGGATAAATACACCTAATGCTGCAAAGGTAAAACATTGGCTTAGGGTGCAAATATCTCTTGATAAAGAGAGCTTTGAGGGGTTATATGATAAGCTGGAAGTACGCTCTGTGGACTCTGTAAAATCGATGCCAATTATTCCTTCGCAGAAGTGTGCTTTCGTCGCTGCTGATGAGCCTGGTCTCGAGACAAAGCTACAGCTCATCTCTTAACTTACAGCGTAGGCGTTCACGCTGTATGTATTCTAATTAAATGTCATTGCGAACAAAGTGAAGCAACCCAGTACTGAGTCTTAACGAAGTATTGTTCTGTTGCTTCGTCATGGCTCGCAATTGACGAAATTTACATATCTCATGAACGCTTACCTTACAGGTAATAATACATTTAGTTGTAGGAGAAATCCCTCTCCCGCGCTGAGGAGAGGGATTAGCTGTTGCTGTTTTTATTAAGCTAAATCACTCATTGTAGAAACGGCATGGTAACCCGCATCAACGTGCACCACCTCGCCAGTAATCCCCGATGCTAAGCTTGAACATAAAAATGCAGCGGTATTGCCTACCTCTTCAATGGTTACGTTTCTATGCAAGGGTGTGATATTGGCATATGCAGTTTGAATCTTACGAAAATCTTTGATGCCTGCTGCAGCTAACGTCTTAATTGGTCCTGCAGAAATAGCATTCACACGTAAACCTCGTTGCCCTAAACTTGATGCTAAATAACGTACAGAAGCTTCTAAGCTCGCTTTGGCAATACCCATAACATTATAATTAGGTACAGCTTTTTCAGCGCCATAGTATGTAAGAGTAATGATGGAACCTTCAGTTCCCTCCATCATGGGTAGGGCTGCTTGTGCTAGAGCAACTAGGCTGTATGCGCTGATGTCATGGGCAATTTTAAAGCCTTCACGCGTACAAGAGCTTACAAAGTCGCCGCTTATTTGATCTGCGGGTGCATAAGCTACAGAATGAACTAAGTTATCTAATTTATCCCAATGCTGTCCTAAGCTAGCAAAAAGAGCTTTAATTTCTTCATCATGAGCAACATCACAAGGGAAGACAAGCTTTGAATTAAATTCAGCAGCCATGGATTCAACACGCTCTTTTAAGCGGTCGTTTTGGTAGGTGAATGCTAATTCAGCACCTTGTTCATGAAAGGCTTTGGCAATTCCATAAGCAATGGATCGGTTGCTCGCTAGACCAATGATCAGTGCTTTTTTACCAGCTAAAAAACCCACAGTTATTCTCCTATCACTATTTGGTATTAGTATGTGAAGCTAATAATTCACGCATTTTTGCTTGAATCATTTCGATAGCAATTCTATTTTCACCGCCACGAGGAACAATAATGTCTGCATAACGGCTTGATGGTTCAATAAACTGCAAGTACATAGGACGTACGGTTGTCTCATATTGGTGAACTACAGACTCAAATGTTCTATGGCGTTCTACAACATCTCTTTTTAAACGTCGTGTTAGACAAACATCCAGTGGAGTAGACATGAAAATTCGAATGTCCATAATGTCACGTAATTCTTTATCACTAAAGAGTAAAATACCCTCCAGGATAATAATAGCATGTTTGCCAATTGTTCGGGTTTCGGGCAATCGAAGGTGTTTTGAATGAGAATAAATAGGAATCTCTACAGGCTTGCCTTCTCTAAGCTGGCGTAAATGCTCACATAAGAGCGCATGATCAAATGAATCGGGATGATCATAATTTATTTTTTCGCGATCCGCGAAAGGCAAATGCCCATTATCTTTGTAGTAAGCATCTTCAGAGATTACTACTACATGATCGGAACCTAACTCGTTAACAATAGTATTTGCAAAAAGGCTTTTACCAGACGCAGACGGGCCTGAAATCCCAATAATAATGACTTCTTTGTTCATGATGATATCGCTTAAATTTTGGTACAAATGTTAATTGTTTTTTGTATTAAATTCAATCTTTAATTCAACAACAATAGAGTCTGATTGCTTGAAACCAGGATTTTCTCCCCTGAATTTAGGTTTTTACACTGCTGTTTGGGAGATCTGATTATCAGCAACTAATGGCACTTACTTATTGCTTTGAACGGCTCGTCATTCCAAGTGCCGCGAGGGATCTCCTTAATGTGACATGGAATTGATACCAGCCAATTCAGGAGATTCTTCGTCGTAAATCCCGCAGGATCACTTGCTTTTCAACGCTTCTTGATGGTCATTAAACGCATCTAAGACTTCTTCTAATGGCTGCCCAACTGCAGCTGAAGGGGCTTTGATCATCAGCAAAGAAGATAAGGTTGTTGCAATATCTGTAGTATAAACTTTGCGGAAAATACGCTGAGCTTTAAAACTTGGATGTACAAACAATAAAGGCACATAACTGTCATAATTCCATGGACTACCATGGGAAATTCGATAAATGCCTTTAGCTCCATTGGATTGATTGGGAGGTTGTACTATGTACACATCTCCAGCTCGATATGGATAATACATTTTATTTACTTTTGCGCTTAGCCAATCTTTTTCAATTTGGGTAACAGGAAGAGGATAGGCTTTAAATATTCCGGGTTTCAACGTTAATTGCTGAGCCAGATAATTACTTACCTTACGAGGACTTAACTGATGTTTTTTTATTACGTGATGGTCCAGATAAACATAAGGCGGCATAACGGATAAGAGGGATTTCTTAGGAAGTTTGTAATGCTTTTTTAGAGTTTTATGAATGAATTGCTCAATCTCGGCAATTTTAACGGGCTGTATTTCAATGATATTATGGGCTTTAAGATAAGTAGGACCATCGTTAACGCCATGATCAGCGGTAAGTACAATTAACGTATTGTTTAATCCAACTTGCTTATCAATTACCCCAAGAAGATGTGTTAATGTTTTATCTAATTCTAATAAATTATCTTCAGCCTCAAGGCTGTTAGGACCAAATTGATGCCCAATTGCATCCACCCCAGAAAAACTAATGGCTAAATAATCAGTTTGGTTTACACTTAGTCCAAGCTTCTCTTCCGTTAATAATTGTTCGGCAAAGCTTGCCGTCAATTGATCTGCTTTTGGTGTTTTAGATAGTCCTTTGAAATAGTCTTGATTTTCTTGATGTCGTACATGATGAGGAAAACTTTGCCCAAAAGCTTGGTCTGCTTGAGGGAATATAGGGGCATTTGCATTTTGATACTCTGCTTTTGGTTTGCTTAGGTTCCAGTCAAAATTGGGAGATTGGTAGTGCTGATTCCAATTTTGTACCCAGTTGGGGTATTGGCGAGCATAATAACTACTGGTTATAAAACCACCATTAGTTGTATCAAACCAAAAAGCCTCGCCTGCATGCCCTGCAAGCGCTATTGCTGAACGATCTTTAAAGGAAACGCCAAAGGCTCGTCCTTTTTTTGCTAGGATTATTTCGTCACTTAGAGTTGAGGCGTATAAATTTCTTGGCGAGCGGCCGGGAATGTTTGTTTTAGTATGTTGTGTGGGTAAGATTTGCGTTTTCAAATCTTCCATGCAATAGAGCATTTGTTTGGATTTTCTGTCATACCAGTCATTATTGATAATGCCATGCATTGCCGGGTAACTACCAGTTGAAATCGTGGCATGTCCTGCACAAGTAGTGGTATTCGCATGAGGATGATGCGCATTATTATAATTGATAGAATGGGTTAATAAATAATTAAATCCTGCATTACCAAACTGGTGTTGATATTTATGAATTAAATCGCCGCGTAATTGATCAACTACTATTTGTACAACTAATTTAGGTTGATTGCTTTCGGCATAGATATTAAAACAGCTCAATGTTAACAGCGCAGAGCAGATATATTTTTTCATAAGAGGGCACCTCGAATGGGGGAATGGGTAACTTAACTTAATGTACTAGGTTAATGCAACCATAAATTAGGAATGAAGGGCGATCAAAATAGATTAGGTTTGCTATAAAAAATAACATTATTTTTTATATCGGACTCACATTAATTAGTTTAGAATTCATTGAGAACGGAATTTTTATCTAGGCCTCTCAGGTATAAATTTAGTAACGCGGTTGCTTTTTCTATTGCGCCTCCTATTGGTGCTTATGCGGATGGCTGTATTTAGAAGTTGATGAAGTTTATGGAGGAATGAAATGGCTTTTACATTAGTGAAATATGATTTACTAAAGCAAAATATTATTAATAGTATTAAGTCCTTAGCAAGGTATTACAAATATTATGACGTAACAGACCTCATTAATGCGTATTTAATAGAAAAAAATGTTGAGCCCTCTGTATGGGAAAAAAAATACAGTGAGATTTCCGCAATAAGGCGTTCTCAAATCGCTTTTTTATTAACAGTTATTCGCTGTTTGGATGAGCAGATTTTAACCCAGCCTGAGACATTAGGACATAGTGAATATTTACTTAATGCCGCTGCATGCTATGTTCGCGATATTATTAATCAGTCCTATGATTCAAAAGCTTCTTGGAGTAATTATTGGGCATCCTTTGTTACTTCGGTCGATAATAGTAAGTTCTTTAGTCTTTTGGGAACAGCACTGGGCATTAATCGTAGTAATTTCCCTACGAATAATGAAGCATCAGTAATGTATACTAGTTTAAAACTTTTTATTTTGAAGCAGACTTACCGAGATCCTCAGAACCCTGAACATGGATATTTAGTGATGGATAGATCACAAGAGCCCCAGGTTTCGAAAACGGTTGTCCCCTCCATAGCATTTTCGAGTGAACGAATAGAAGGATTTGTTGTGGAAGATTTTATTGGTGAATTAATTGCTCGTGTTGCGACACTAGAAAAGAAAGTCATGGATTTTGCAAAAAAAGAATGTAAAACCAAGGTAGAGGTAAGCAAAATTGGAATGTTTCGCACCGAAGTAGCGGAGGAAAGAGGGCAAATTTCGAACCATAATGATCTAGAAGCAGAACATAATTTATTTGTTCTTTGTGTGGAGTAACTTAAGCCTCTTAGTTATATCATCATAATAGCTTACAATGACGGATCTCCGTTAAGGCCTTATACATGTACGCCTGTTAGGAGATCCTCTGGGTAATTTATTGCTCTATAGGATAACCGAACATAGCCCATTCCATAATGCCGCCATCTACGGAATAAACTTCTTGATACCCTAAATCTATTAAACACTGAGCCGCATATAAAGAACGTATACCACCTTTGCAATGAAGATAAATGGGGCTTTCTTTATCCATCATATGTGCTTCAATATTTGAGCTGATGCTGTCTTTAGGAATATGAATTGCATTCGGTATGCGAACAGATTGCCATTCTTCTTGCTCTCGAACATCGATAAGGCATAATTGAGGGTTTTGTTCCATTTTATTTTTCAATTCATGCACATCAATCGTTTTTATCTTAGGGTTTGTCATAACGTACTTCTCTTATTTGGGGTCGTGTTAATGTGGAGTGATGTAATAGCCAGTAAATGGTTGCAGTGAATACACCACCGATTAAAGTTGCAAATGCCCAGGTTGATGCAGATACGAGGACTGTTTTCTGCCCCAGGCGATTCATGCTGCCTGCATCACGAGCAACAGCACCTGCAAAAACTAAATGCAAAATTCCATTAATGATCATAATTAGATAAAAAAAAGTTTGAATTTGAGTAGTAAACTGTTTTGCCAGCTCAGAGATCACTTGCTGTCTCCTTCTCTATAAAAATCAAGTAATAATATAATAACAGAAAATGGTTGAGATCTTTTATTTCTTTGCTAACCTCGGTAACATGCGGGTGAATAAAAATAATAAGAGAGATAACATGAACGCTTCTGAAGTCCCTGTTCCTCATTTAACCACAGCTAATCCAGGCCCTTTACATCACGTTGAAAAAGTTGTTTTAAATCAAGTTGCTGCAATTGAATCTTGGTTTAGAAAGCAATGGAAACTAACGCCTCCGCCTTTAACTTCTTCTGTTGATTTACGTCAAGCAGGCTTCAAATTAGCGCCAGTAGATACTAATTTATTTCCGGCAGGATTTAATAATTTAAATCCTGATTTTCTTCCTTTATGCATCCAAGCAGCCCAATCTGTTTTAGCTGATTATGTTCCTTACTGCACTCGGATTCTCCTGCTTCCAGAAAGTCATACGCGCAATAAATTTTACATGCAAAGTTTGCATGTATTGCGGACGATTTTTAGCAAAGCAGGCTTTGTTGTACGCATTGGCAGTTTGGATCCGGATCTTAAAGAGCCTACAGAAATTACTCTTGAAAGTGGTGATACGTTGTTAATTGAGCCAATACAAAGACAGGGTGATCGGGTTGGTTTATCTGATTTTAATCCCTGCTTTTTAATGCTGAATAATGACTTGTCTCAAGGAATACCGGAAATCTTACAAGGCTTACAGCAAACAATCAGACCTACCGAAAAATTAGGTTGGTCTTCCCGATTAAAATCCAGCCACTTTAGTTTTTTTGATGAAGTAGCCTCAGAGTTTTCTGAATTAGTCGGTATGGATTCTTGGCTTATTAATCCATATTTTAGTGCGATTGACGGAGTCGATTTTATGGCTCAGGAAGGCATTGAACAGTTGGCAATGGAAGTAGACAAGCTTCTTAAATCAATACAAGACAAATATGCTACTTATGGAATTAAAGAGAAACCATTTGTGGTAATAAAAGCGGATAATGGTACTTATGGAATGAGTGTAATGATGGTGCATAATGCCGAGCAAGTGCGCCAATTGAATAGAAAGCAACGAACTAAAATGTCTGCCAGTAAAGGCAGTCAAAAGGTAGAACGCGTGATCATTCAAGAAGGAGTCTATACTTTTGAAACCATGCCCAATGGAGCAGTTGCTGAACCTGTTGTTTATATGATTGGGCAATTTGTGGTTGGGGGTTTTTATCGAGTGCATCAGGAACGAGGTATTGATGAAAATCTTAATGCCCCCGGAATGCATTTTGAACCATTAGCCTTTGCTCAAGCTTGTAATATTCCTTCAGATGAATTGGAAGTAGTGGATTGTCCTAATCGCTTTTATGTATATGGTGTCATTGCGCGATTAGCTGCTCTTGCTGCAGCTCGTGAAATCGATGCAATTGGGGGCGAATAATGAGACTAGCCGTATTAATAGATCCCTTAGAACATTTAAAACCTTATAAAGATACGACTATCGCTATGATCAAAAGAGCGCAGGACCTAGGTTGGTCTTGCGTTTATTTTACCCAGCAGGATCTTTTTTGTCGTGAAGGCCGTGCTTATGCGCGTGTTTATGAAATCGCTATTGGGGATGAGCATAGCCGAGACTGGGCACAAACTAATGATTTGGGTGAAAAACCCTTAGCTGATTTTGACATTATTTTAATGCGTAAAGATCCCCCGTTTAATACTGAATATATTTACACAACCTACCAATTGGAGCTTGCTGAGCGTGAAGGGGTTCTGGTAGCAAATAAACCACAAAGCTTGCGCGATGCTAACGAGAAATTTTTTACGCTAAATTTTCCGCAATGTTGCCCAACAACTTTAGTTTCACGTGATATAAAGAAGCTCCGCTCTTTTTGGGAAATGCACCAACAAGTTATTTTTAAACCAGCCGAAGGGATGGGAGGGAGCTCCGTTTTCCATGTAGATGCGCACGGACGAAATCTATCCGTTATTTTAGAAGTACTCACAGAGCACCAGACACGAACTATTATTGCACAACGTTATATACCTGAAATTACAACGGCAGGGGATAAGCGTATTTTAGTCATTAATGGCGAGCCGGTACCTTATGCTTTAGCTCGTATCCCTGCTCAAGGAGAATTGCGTGGGAATTTGGCGGCTGGGGCACGAGGCGAAGTAGTGCCAATTAATGAGCGTGATCGTTGGATTTGCCAGCAAATTGGTCCCACATTGAAAGCTAAAGGCTTGTACTTTGTTGGCATTGATGTGATTGGCGATTATTTAACTGAAATTAATGTAACTAGTCCTACTTGTCTAAGAGAGATTACTGCTGCTACAGGATTAGATATTGCGGGTGATTTCTTGCAAGGTCTTAAACGTATTTGTTTATCTTAGTTTCCGAAAAAGTAGTCTGGTTGTTTGCAAGCGTGATTAAGTTCACGAGATACGTTTCACTGTCGTCATTGCTGTGCTAATAGCGATAACCCAGACGGGATTTGCGCGATTAGTCCCGCAATTTTAGTTCACTAATGATAGGGTGCGACATTCCATGGCGGTGCCACGTACCCTGGTTGCTTCGTCACTAAGTTTCTCGCAATGACGCGATTTGCGTAAAGTGGTGTGATTTTAAACAATTGGTCCTTAAATCCTGTCATCAGTAATGACGAGATTTACGTAAAATGATGGATTTTGAACAATTAGTCCTTAAATCCTGTCATCAGTAATGACGAGATTTACGTAAAATAATGGGATTTGCCCAATTGGTCTTCAAATCCCGTCATTGCGAACGAAGTGAAGCAACCCAGAGTTTCAGGCTTCGATCAATCAATCAGCAACATTTTCCTGAGTATTTACGAGAAACCCTGGTTGCAATTACTCATCTACGTAATCACTACCCGGATTTACTGCTGCCGCATTCTTATCAGCTTCAACATCATCAACATAAAGCTCGCCATTATCTTGCTCAGCGCCTGAAATGAGGTAGTTACGGTGTTGTAGATATGCATCGCGCATGAATGCGTATTTATCTAAAGCTTCATCCATAATGCGGTCAGTATCTAGCAACTGGGCACGTAGATCAACATAGCGTAATGCCAGTAAGCTATAGACCACCGCGTCATTATCAATGTACACGTAGGGACTGTACAGGGCGAATTGGAATAACCATCCTGCACCATCACGAATGGTACTTGGGCCTAAGAGGGGAAGAACCAAATAAGGAGAGTTCTTATCGCCCCATTTTGCCAAGGTAAGACCCAAATCATTAGAGTGCGGTTGCAAGCCAAATTCTTGAGCTACATCCAAAATACCACCCACTCCTAGAGTTGAGTTGATGAGGAAACGCCAGGTATCTCTAATGGCCCACTTGCCTTCAGCTTGTAAAAGGTCATTACCAACAGTGGGGATTAGATCCAGGTTACTGTAAAAATTATTTACCCCTTTGCGAACAAAGGCAGGAAGTACAGCGCGATATACTTTTGCTGATGGTTTTAAAACTACTTTATCAAGTGCCGAATTGAACTTATATACTTTGCGGTTAAATGATTCATAAGGATCCGCGGGGTTTGTTCCTTTAGTTACACAGCCCGCTAATGCAAGGCTTCCTGCCAAACTGATGCTTATTAATTTTAATCGCATGATTTTTATAACTTATTAAACTTAGGAATGATGTTACACGAGTTTACCGTTCTTGCAAACGAGTAGATTTAAAATTGCATTAAAAAGGTAACCGGACCATCATTGCATAAATGAACTTGCATGTCAGCACCAAAGCAACCGCTTTGTGTTCCTGGGTAAAGTTGTGCTGCCCGAGTCAATAAATGATCAAATAATTGCCGGCCTAACTCAGGAGGTGCTGCGTTTGAAAAGCTGGGACGTAATCCTTTTTGAGTATCTGCCATTAAGGTGAATTGAGGTACCAATAATAAACCACCGTTAACCTCTTTAAGGCTTAAATTCATTTTGCCTTGTTTATCATTAAATAGGCGATAGCTGATGCATTTTTGCAGCATTTTTTCTATGGTTTGTATACTATCACTAGGTTCAAAACCACAAAGTATCATCAACCCCTGATTTATTTGACCCACTGTTTCTTTATTAATATCAACACGAGCTTCACTAACTCGCTGAATTACAGTTAGCATGCATCAAGCCCTTGTTTGGAAATTTCTTTACTGGCATAAATGATCGCATCGATAATTCCTGATTCTCTATCCGAATGACCCGCATCACGTACAATTCTTAAATTAGAAGCAGGGATCGCCTGATGTAACTCATATGCTGCGGCAAGTGGCGAGATAAGGTCAAATCGTCCATGTACTATATAGGTCGGAATATGTCTTATTTTATGGGCATTCTCCAATACCTGATTTTCTTCAATAAAATAATTATTGATGATGTAATGTGTCTCCAAGGTTGCCAGAGCTAGTGCAAAATGTGGATCACTATACTGGTCAATCACGTACAGATGAGGTTGTAGGCTGCTGCATCGGGCTTCCCAAAGCGCCCAGTTTTTTGCGGCACTCATGCGAGCTAAGTCATTAGTACCTTGTAAGCATTGAGCATAATATTGAGGAATTGCATCGCGCATATGGTGTGGAACACAACTAATAAATTCTTGCCAATAATCAGGATAAACTAGGCTGGCACCTTCCCGATAGAACCAATCATCATCTTGCCGGCGACCTAAAAAGATTTGATGTAACAATAATGTTTTAATTTGTTGAGGGTACTTTTGCGCATAAAGCAGGGCGATTAAAGAACCCCAGCCGCCACCAGATAATATAAATTCGGATAACCCTAAATAGTCTCTAATAGCATCAATATCATCCAACAATAAAGGAGTCGTATTTTCCCTGATTTCTAAATGGGGAGTAGAACGACCACAACCACGTTGATCAAATAAAATTATGCGATAATGCTGTGGATCAAAAAAACGACGGAGGTAACCTTCTGATGAGCAGCCACCAGGTCCCTGATGCAAAACAATTACGGGGAGTCCTTCAGGATTGCCGGTTTCTTCTATATATAATGTATGCAAATCGCTGACTTTCAACTCATGTTGTTTGTATGGTTTGATGGCTGGGTAGAGAGAATGCATCTTAATCCTTTAAAGAATCAATGGGGTTTATGTCCTTATTCTGCTCTGGGAATCATCGGAATGCAAGGGCTCGCGGAAAACAGTAGGTGGCCTTGGTGCTGCTTACGGCCCTTGTCGGGCCATAGGCCTCCTGCAAAAGGCAATATTTTTATAGTTTTTATATACTAAATTGAAGATAATACGCCCACAGTTTTTTGTTGGAATAATAGTATGAGTATTGCTGCACTTCTCAATGGCCTGAATGAACGACAACGCGAAGCGGTTTCAGCACCGCTTGGTAACACTTTGGTTTTGGCTGGAGCAGGTAGTGGTAAGACGAAAGTTTTAGTTAGCCGTATCGCTTGGTTAATTGAAAAAGAACAGCTTTCACCCCATGGTATTCTTGCTGTAACGTTCACCAATAAAGCAGCAGGTGAGATGCGTACGCGACTTAACAACATATTAGCAACTCCAGTATTGGGTTTATGGGTAGGTACATTCCATGGCTTATGCCATCGCTTATTACGTCGTCACTATAAAGAAGCGAATTTGCCCGAGCAATTTCATATTCTGGATTCCGAAGATCAGGCCCGGGTAATTAAACGGGTTATTGCTGCATTAAATTTAGATTCAGAGCAATGGCCAGTGAAACAGGCCCAAGCCTTTATTAATGGACGCAAAGATGAAGGTATCCGACCACAACACGTACACACGCTAAGTTATGGTCCTGGTAGAACCTTGTTGGCGATTTATACTGCCTATGAGCAAGCATGCCAGACAGCAGGAGTTATTGATTTTGCTGAATTATTACTTCGTACACATGAATTACTGCGTGATAATCCAGATATTTTGGCACATTACCGGCAGCGTTTTCAGGCAATCTTGGTTGATGAGTTCCAAGACACCAATACGATTCAATATGCTTGGATCCGCCTTTTAGCAGGAGAAAACACTGCCGTGCTGGCAGTAGGTGATGATGATCAGTCTATTTACGGTTGGCGCGGAGCTAAGGTTGAAAATATACAACAATTTGCTCAAGACTTTAAAGGAACACAAATTATTCGCCTAGAGCAAAATTATCGTTCCACATCGACTATTCTCGATGCAGCCAATGCCCTAATTACACATAACAACTCACGTATGGGGAAAGACTTATGGACGGCAGGTGGTGCTGGTGAAAAGATTTTAGTGTTTAGCGCGTTTAACGAGTTGGAAGAGGCGCGCTTCGTGAGCGAACGCATTATGATGGAAATTAACCAAGGCGCTAGCGCTGATGAAATTGCTATTTTATATCGTTCCAATGCGCAGTCACGGGTAATTGAAGAAGCGCTTTTGCGCGCGGGTATTGCTTATCGTATTTATGGTGGTTTGCGCTTCTTTGATCGAGCCGAAGTGAAAGATACTTTAGCCTATTTACGTTTACTGGTTAATCCAGGAGATGATACTGCGTTTGAACGGGTAGTAAACTTCCCAACGCGAGGCATTGGTGAAAAAACTTTGGACGACATACGTCTTCATGCAAAAACAAAAGAATCTTCTTTATGGCATGCTGCTAAAGATTTACTGCAATCCGGAGCTTTACCACAACGGGCAGGTTCCTCATTAATGAAATTTATTGATCTCATTGAGGAGTTACAACGTAATACAGCTGATATGGAACTGGATGAACAATTATCCTCAGTAATTCAAATGAGCGGCCTATATGCACACTTTAGTAAGATCAAAGGAGATAAATCAGAATCTCGTCTTGATAACTTGCAAGAATTGATCAATGCCGCGAAGCAATTCCGTTATGAGCAAGAAGAAGATGAAGAACTGCCCTTAGTTAATGCCTTCTTAGCGCATGCTTCTTTAGAGGCAGGTGAACTGCAAGCTGATGATCATGAACGCTCTGTGCATTTAATGACCTTGCATGCTGCTAAAGGTTTGGAGTTTCCTATCGTCTTTTTAGTAGGTTTGGAAGAGGGAGTATTTCCCGGAAAACAATCTATGGAAGAGCCTGGCCGTTTAGAGGAGGAACGTCGCTTATGTTATGTAGGCATGACTCGGGCAATGAAGAAACTAATTTTGTCTTATGCTGAAGTAAGACGGCAATATGGGCGGGAAGAGTATCATCGTCCGTCTCGATTTTTAAGGGAATTGCCGCAAGAGCTGTTGGATGAAGTGCGTGTTAAAGCACGTTTTCAATCATCGACTCCTACGAGTTATGCTCCACGAAATAAAGAGCCGATGATTGCTAAAACCCAAGCTCAAGAAGCAGGATTGCCTTTGGGGCAGAGTGTATCTCATGCAAAATTTGGGCAGGGGGTCGTTCTTGCCGTTGAGGGAAGCGGGGCGCATACCCGAGTGCAGGTTAAATTTAGTGAACATGGGGTTAAGTGGCTTGTTCTGGCTTATGCAAATTTGGTGGTAGAGGCTTAGCGTGCCATGTTTTAAAATACCCTAGCTATTGAATTTTTTTTAAGTGAATGCTAGGGTGCCGGGTGGAAGTATATAACTATTAAATAAGGGGAATTGTGTGAAATTTACAAATCTATTAACAGTTGGAGCGCTAACAGCATCTTTAGTATCACCTGCAGTAATGGCAGATGATAATACTGCTCCTGCTATGTCTGATGCACAAAAAAAAGAAGTTGAAAAAGTTGTGCATGATTATTTAGTAGCTAATCCAGAAGTATTGCTAGAAGCATCACAAGCGCTGCAACAAAAACAACAACAAAACATGCAGCAACAAGCACAATCTGCTATTAAAGAAAATACTGACCAATTGTTCATGGGCAAAACCACAATCGTTGGTAACCCAAAAGGCAATGTAACTATTGTTGAATTTTTTGACTACCAATGCATACATTGCAAAAAAATGGCACCTGTTATCAGCAGCCTACTTAAAAAAGACAGCGACTTAAGAGTAATTTACAAAGAATTCCCAATTTTTGGTAAGAGCTCAGAATTAGCTTCAAAAGCAGCTTTAGCGGCTGGTATGCAAGGCAAATACCAACAAATGCATCATGCATTGATAAGCATTGATAAGCGCTTAAATGATAAGATGGTTATGGATGCAGCTAAGTCAGTTGGTTTAGACATGAAGAAATTCAAAACTGATATGGATAGCAAAGAAGTTGCTCAAATATTAGAAGCAAACCGCGCATTAGCTGAAAAATTGCATTTGATGGGAACCCCTGCATTTATCGTTGCTTCTACTCCAGATGGCCAATTTAAAGCAGGCACTGAGCCTTCATTCATTCCTGGTGCTGCGAGCGAAGAATCATTGCAAGAGTTAATTAAGAAAGCAGCTGGCAATTAAGCCTAATATATAATTCTTGGAATTGTATGAGCTGTAGGCCTTAGTACCACTGTCGTTATGAAGCTGTCGTCATTGCGAACGGAGTGAAGCAACCCGGATTCGTGTTCCATATTCCTGGGTTGCTTCGTCACTACGTTCCTCGCAATGACGAAGCATCAGTATTTTCCTTTAACTTCATCTTAGTGGTTCTCCGTGCTGGTTATTCCTGCATAGGTCGAGTTACAGTTCATATTTCATATATTCTGCGTTAAAATAATCACCATCGCTTTTTTTTGAGATTTTCATGACAAAACCAACTACATTTCAGGATATTATTCTCACCCTGCAACAATATTGGGCGGCTCAAGGATGCGTTATCTTGCAACCCTTTGATATGGAAGTAGGCGCAGGTACTTTTCATCCAGCAACTTTTTTACGCGCAATAGGGCCAGAGCCCTGGTATGCTGCCTACGTACAGCCTTCCAGAAGGCCTACTGATGGTCGTTATGGAGATAACCCAAATAGAGTGCAACACTATTATCAATTTCAGGTTGTGCTAAAGCCGTCTCCTTTAGATATTCAAGAAAAATATTTGGATTCCTTGCGTGCATTGGGTGTTGATCCTTTAGCTGATGATATCCGTTTTGTGGAAGACAACTGGGAATCGCCTACACTAGGGGCCTGGGGTTTAGGTTGGGAAGTATGGCAAAATGGCATGGAAGTATCTCAATTTACTTATTTCCAACAAGCTGGAGGCTTGCCATGTAAACCTGTAACCGGTGAATTAACCTACGGGCTTGAACGATTGGCAATGTATATTCTGGGCGTAGATAATTTATTTGATTTGCCATGGAGCAATACGGCAAATGGCATGGTGACCTACGGAAATGTGTTCCATCAAAACGAAGTGGAAATGTCTGCTTACAATTTTGAACATGCCAATGTA
The DNA here is from genome assembly GCF_001465875.1 of Legionella saoudiensis. Taxonomy (GTDB): domain Bacteria; phylum Pseudomonadota; class Gammaproteobacteria; order Legionellales; family Legionellaceae; genus Legionella; species Legionella saoudiensis. Next base: position 367,749 of record NZ_LN901324.1, read on the forward strand.
GACGAGTTATTTAAGCAATTCGATTATTATGAAGGAGAGGCGCAAAAGTTAATTGCGTTGCAATTACCACTTCCTGCATATGAGATGGTGATTAAGGCATCTCACTCGTTTAATCTTCTTGATGCACGTAAGGCGATTTCTGTTACTGAGAGACAACGCTATATTTTACGTGTACGGCAATTATCAAGAGCGGTAGCGCAAGCTTATTATGAGGCACGTGAAGCATTGGGCTTCCCTATGGCAAAAGGTGTGTAATGGTCAATGATTTTATTTTTGAATTAGGTTGCGAAGAGTTACCTTCTGGTTCCGTTTGGCCTCTGGCAGACGAATTTGCAAATCAGTTATTAGCTGCTTTAGATAAAGCACAATTAAGTTATGGGCAGGTAAAACGTTTTGCTACTCCGCGACGTATTGCTCTGATCATTCAAGATTTACAAGCAGAACAAAAAAGCCAACTCGTGACCCGGAGAGGTCCTGCGGTGGCTGCTGCATACAAAGATGGGAAACCCGCTCCAGCATTACTTGGTTTTGCTAAATCTTGTGGCGTGGAGTTGGAACAGCTTTCTCGTATCGCTACGGATAAAGGAGATTGGATTATTTATGAAAGCCATAGCGATGGAAAAAAAACAACGCAATTATTGCCCGAATTAGTCAGCCAAGCCTTAGCCGCCTTGCCCATTGCAAAACCTATGCGTTGGGGCGATGGTGATGAGGAGTTTGCCCGTCCGGTGCATTGGGCTGTCATGTTGTATGGCGATGAGGTAATTGAGCATCAACTATTAGGTATCAAAACGGGCCGTCACAGCCGGGGACATCGTTTCCACCATCCACAGCCAATAGAAATTACCTCTGCACAAAGCTATGAAGCGCAAATGAGAGAAGGGCTGGTTCTTGCCGATTTTTCGCTTAGAAAGCAAGTAATCAAAGAGCAAATTGAAAAACTGGCTGCTACACGCCAGGCTACTGCGGTAATGCCAGATGATTTGCTGGATGAGGTTACATCCATTGTTGAATGGCCTCAGGCCTTAATGGCAAACTTCGAAGAAAAGTTTCTTGAAGTTCCTGCTGAATCCTTAATTGCTTCGATGCAATCGCATCAAAAGTGTTTTGCTTTAAAAGATCAGCAAGGAAAGTTATTGCCTCATTTTATTACTGTATCGAACATTGTAAGCACAAATCCGCAACAAGTTATTTTGGGCAATGAAAAGGTAATGCGTGCTCGTTTAAGCGATGCCGAGTTTTTCTTTAGACAAGATAAAAAACAACCCCTAAGTACTCATATTGCCGCAACAGAACATGTTGTTTTTCAAGCTAAGCTGGGTAGTCTTCAGGATAAAGCATTACGTGTTAAATTGATGATGAGCTATTTAAGTCCTGTATTGGATTTGTCTTTAAATCAGGCTGGACGTGCGGCAGAGCTAAGCAAGTGTGATTTGTTAACAGGAATGGTGGGTGAATTTCCAGAGTTGCAAGGTTTAATGGGCTATTATTATGCGTTGCATGATGGTGAAAGCCCAGCGGTTGCGCAAGCCTTGAATGAGCAATACATGCCACGTTTTGCTGCAGATGCATTACCGGAGTCTACCTTAGGCTTGGCTTTATCTTTAGCAGACCGAATTGATACTTTAGTAGGAATTTTTGCAATTGGGCAAAAGCCATCCGGTGCAAAAGATCCATTTAAATTAAGACGTCATGCTTTAGCGGTGGTACGGTTGTTAATTGCAACTTCTGCGCCTTTAAGCTTAGACATGCTCATTGAGCAAGCAGTCGTACATTATGGGAAGACGTTAACTATTGATCCGAATTTAATTCTTGAGTTAAAACCGTTTATCCTGGAACGTTTACAGTCTTATTATCAGGCTCAGGGTTTGAGTGTGGATTTAGTTCATGCGGTACGCGCGCGCCAAGATGATTGGCTTTATGATTTAGATAAGCGTTTATGCGCATTACAAACCTTTATTACACTACCAGAAGCTGCGTCGCTTTCAGCCGCATGTAAGCGTGTAAATAACTTATTGAATCATGCTGGAGAACAGGCATTAGTTGCTACGATTAATGAATCTTTACTGGAGGAAGGGGCTGAAAAGGCTTTGTTTAACCACATTAATCAAGTAAAACAGGCAGTAGATCCTTTGTACGCATCTGCAAATTATGGAGATCTATTGAAGCTATTAGCAAGTCTTAAAGAGCCTGTTGATGCCTTCTTTGATAAAGTTATGGTAATGGTCGACAATGAGGCAATCAAAGCAAATCGTTTAGCCTTACTAGCGAGCCTACAAAAGTTACTGCAGGGCGTTGCTGATATTTCTTTATTACAGCTCGCATGATTACTGTTTCTGCCGTAGGTTATGCTGATGATAATTTACGTGACCAAGCCCTGGTTTTGGCAGAACAGCTCCATTTTGATTTAGACAAGGATGCAAATCCTTGTCTTTTTCTAAGTGAGGATGGGCTTGCTTTAAAAATGCATCGTTTTTCATTACTTTCTCCTGATTTTCATGCAACGCACTGGCTTAAACGCAGGCAAGAAGGGAAAAAGCAGGGGCTAGTAAGGGCATGTAAGCCTGTGCCGGGTCTAAGGATTATCGATGCGACCGCTGGTTGGGGACGTGATGCGGCCGTTTTGGCCAGTTTTGGTGCGCAAGTACTAATGTTAGAACGGCATCCAGTGATGGCTGCTCTATTGGCAGATGCTTTATCTCGTCAAGACGAGCAGGATAAACAGTACTTACAATTATCACTACAAGCCGGTAATACATTGTCTTTTTTAAAGAAATTACCGGAAGCAGCATATCCTGATGTTATTTACATCGACCCAATGCATCCTGAACGCAGCAAATCCGCGTTAGTAAAAAAGGACATGCAAGCTTTGCAACAAATGATAGGCGCTGATGAGGATGCATTAGAGTTAATCGAAACAGCCATTACCAAAGTAAAACAAAAGGTTGTGGTGAAATGGCCGCAAAAAATAAAACCTTTATTACCGGCCAATGCGAATATTGAAGGTAAGACTGTACGCTTTGATATATACACACCTAACTAAACACGTTGATCTATAAAGGGCAACAATCATGAACGAAGCCAATAGAGGCTAATTAAGCGCCGTATAATTAACTGTTTATTAATTGAAATAGTAAGCGTTCACGCTGTATGTATTCTACTAAAATTAAATAAAAAATTGCTGTCATTGCGAACAAAGTGAAGCTACCCAGTACTGAGTCTTAACGAAGGATCGTTCTGGGTTCGCAATGACGAAATTTGCATATCTCATGAACGCTTACATTGAATATCAGGGATAGAAGGGAATAGCAACCTGAGTTAAGCTCATATAGTCTAACTCAGGTTTAAAATTAGCCGAATTCTGCCAGCTCTTCTCTTAAGAGTTTTTCTTCCAGTAATTCCTCTATTTTTCGTCTACGTTCCAACTTTGTAGAGGGATTTGCTTCTGTAGCGATTGTAGCGCTGGCGCTATAATCTTCCAGTTCATTTTCTTCTTCATCAAAACCACGAGCACTCATAGCCATCTCCTTTTAGCCTTAACCCGTTATTTTCGCGTATAAAATAACAGAATTAAGGACTCAGGGACAGTGATATTTTTTGAGCACCTCTAATTATGAAGAAAAAGTTAGCGTTATACGCTCTGGAACAAAGTTTATCCACTGTGCGTTGGCACTACTATTTCTTCTTCATCATCATCTGCATCATGTTCTAATGGAGCCATCCCCATTTCAACTTCACGTCCTTTACGTTTCATTTCTTCCAGATCTGCTTTGATTGATGCAAGATCACGCTCTGGACCAATAAGTTTATCCATCCTTTTTTGGATTAGATCATCTAAAGCTTTCTTATCCTCTGCTCCATGTTTGATAGCCGCCTCATATCGTGCTCTTTTACTTTTATCTGGATTCTTATCATCAAAATAAAGGCTTGAAATGGCTGCATTTACTTTTTTACCGTCTTCTTCTTTGGGTTCATAGGTATAGAGTGTACCGTTAACCTTGATGTTGATTTTTTCGGGAGGAAAACCGCTTTTTAAACAAGCCTCAAAAGCTTCACGTGCTCTTTCTTCCGCAATTTTTTGGTTTTGAAACGTCAGTGACATGGTAATAGTTTCTGAGCCAGAAGCACGGATTGCTTGTGCCATTGTCAGCATGTCTTTTTTATGATGATCATTAAAATAATAACGGGGATTACTAAACTTCATCCCCATATCTAATGAATAGGTAAGATTGCCATCCTCATCTTTACGTTTTATTTCTCCTCCACCCAGCCGTTGAATGAACTTCAACTGATCAAGGTTGACACAGCTTACCGTGGTCCTATCTTTACCAATATCTATAACCACATCGTCTGCATCTGGCCGATTCGCTCTAGCAAGGCTATCAATCATGGCCTGCATTTTAGGATCATTTCTATGCAAATCAGCCATAAATAAAAAGGCTTTTAACTGTTGCTCTGCAGCTTTATGTAAGGTGATTTCAGCTTGTTGAACTTCTTTGTTATATTCCTCTAACTGTGTTTTATGCCTCTCTTTCAAATCCTCAAGCATGCTTTCTTTAACAGCGGCTAAAGCCTCGGCATTTTCCTCCTCATCCTCAGGGAGGTTAAGTGCTGTTGTCAGATGCGCTTGAAAATCTTCATCCTGAAATAGAGTTTCCAGATCATCAATTTCTTTTTGTTGTTGCGCTTCAATGGCGTTGCGGCCAGAGTTAGAAATGTCTTCTAATAATCCCTTAGCTTCTTGTGCGTGGTACTTTTTGGGGCCTTCTATTAATTTTTGGAAAGCCACCATTGATTCTTTATATTCCTTCTGGATTTTTTCAACATCCTCGCCGCCTAATACTTCATTAAACCCGTCTTTTACTGCTTTAATGGCTGCTTTTTTGGCAGGATCTTTATCACTTAACAGTTCATGAACCAAAGCGCCATCAGGTGTTTGTGCTTTGTCTAACTTTAGAACATCATCAATGCGGCTAGCAGCATATTTGTCCATGGCATCCATAGCTAATTTAGCATTTGACCCTAAACCAATGCTAGGTAGATAACCCTCATACTCCTCGTCAACCTGTTGCATTGCCTGAGGACTAAATCGTGGATGAGTGACTCGATCACCAATAAACTTATTTAGTAGGCGACGGTCTTCAGGTTTTACGGGGTTTAAATCAGGACCACCAATTAAGGGAGCTGATGGAGTTAACTTATCTCGTAGGGCCTCTGCAACACGATTGAAAAAACCAGTAGCCATAATTTCATACCTCTATGCTTGATATTAAATTAAGTATAACACTTTTTTTATTAAGGTAGGATTAAGATATTGGATGTGAAAAGGAAGTTAGCTTACTTGTAACTTGGGTTTATTTTTAATTATTTAAGTATTAAGCCCGTCACCCTGAGGAGAGTATATAATGAGGTTCCTGAATGGGCACGAATTAAATTCCTGCCAGCCTCAGGAGATCCCTCGCAATGCTCGGGATGACGAATCACTGAGGCCAAGAGGCGTTAAAGGCACATCATTCAGGTGTTTAGGAGGAAGGAGCTTCTGAATGGGGCACGAATTAAATTCCTGCCCGCCTCGGGAGATCCCTCGCAATGCCCGGGATGACGAATCACTGAGGCCAAGAGGCGTTAAAGGCACATCATTCAGAGGTGTTTAGGAGGAAGGAGCTTCTGAATGGGGCACGAATTAAATTCCTGCCCGCCTCAGGAGATCCCTCGCAATGCTCGGGATGACGCATTACTGAGGCCAAGAGGCGTTTAAAGGCACGTCATCCAGAGGAGTTTACGACGAAGGAGCTTCTGAATGGGACACGAATTAATTCCTGCCAGCCTCAGGAGATCCCTCGCTATGCTCGGGATGACGAAACACTGAGGCCAAGAGGCGTTAAAGGCACGTCACTCAGAGGTATTTAGCGGGAAGGAGCTTCTGAATGAGGCACGAATTAATTCCTGCCAGCCTCAGGAGATCTCTCGCTATGCTCGGGATGACGGCTCACTTAGGCAAAGCGGCGTTAAAGGCACGTCATCCAGAGGAGTTTACGACGAAGGATCTTCTGAATGGGGCACGAATTAATTCCCGCCTGCCTCAGGAGATCCCTCGCTATGCTCGGGATGACGAATCACTGAGGCACAGAGGCATTAAAGGGACGTCATCCAGAGGAGTTTACGACGAAGGCTCTTCTGAATGGGGCACGTATTTATTCCAGCTTTTCCCTCACGAAGCTTGGGATGACGTGACTCTCAATGGCTAAGCTGGTTATTTACCAGGCAGGAAGGGCTGCATCACCGAATAAAGTTTTCGCTTTTTCTTTTACTTCCTCTGAATTCAGTGCCTTCACAAATAGTTCCAGTTGCGCCTTTTTAGGGCTGTCACTGCGAATGACTATGACATTAGCATAAGGAGAGTCTTTATCCTCAGTAAACAGCGCATCATGTGATGGCGTTAAACCTGCTGGTAGAGCAAAGGTGGTGTTAATAACCGCAGCGTCTACATCAGGCAATACTCTTGGCAATTGTGCCGCATCCATCTCTTTAAATTGAAAACCATGAGGATTTGTAGCGATATCTTTTAAACCACTACTCTCATTATTTTTTAGTGTAATTAAATGAGCTTTTTCTAATAATTGTAAGGCGCGTAATTCATTACTAGGATCATTAGGCACCGCAATCACTGCCTTTTCAGGTAAGTCATTTAAATTTTTGAATTTCTTAGAGTAAATACCTACAGGGTAAACGAAAGTGCGACCAATTGTTTCGATATTATAATGGTGTGCCTTAATTGCTGCTTGAAGATAGGGTAGATGTTGATAGACATTGGCATCTAAGCTTCCATCTTGTAATGCTTCATTCGGTAAGTTGTAGTCGTTAAAAGAGACAATTTTAACATCAATTCCATATTTTTTTTGAGCAACTTCTTTCGCTGTTTCAATGAGCTCTGTTTCAGGCCCAGCAATTGCTCCTACAACTAATGTATTAGGGGAAGGCTTATTGCATGCAACAAGACTAAATAATAAAACTATATAAGTTAAAATCCGCATCTACAACTCCAATAATTAATTATGTACAAAACGTTTTGCTAAATAATCACCGAACATTTGTGTTAACTGCACCATAATTATTAACACGATTACAGTGGCGAGCATAACTCCTGCATCGAATCGTTGATAACCGTAGTTAATTGCTAAAGTACCCAGCCCTCCAGCGCCTACTGTACCGGCCATTGCCGAGTAATTTACTAAAGTAATTGCGGTAACAGTGATTGCGTGGATTAATGCGGGTTTGGCTTCGGGAAGCAAAATATGAAAAATAATTTGTTTCGTATTCGCACCCATCGCATAACCTGTTTCGATAAGTCCATTGGGTAAACTTTGATAGACATTATCAACAAGCCTGGCAAAAAAAGGAATTGCACCTAAAGTTAAGGGTACGATTGCTGCGTTCATCCCAATTGAAGTACCCACAATGAGCCGAGTAAATGGAATGATCGCCACTAGTAATATAATAAAAGGTATGGAGCGTGCCATATTAATAAAAACAGATAAGGCCTTATGTAATTTGGGCATGTGCTTTATATGATTCGACGAATAGAGTAGGGTGCCTAAGGGTAAGCCCAGTAATACTGCAAATACAGTACTGGTAATCACCATATAAAGCGTTTCACCTGTTGCAATTAATAAATCATATGCCATCGGGAAGGACATAACCTAAAACCTCCACAGTTAATTTTGCTTGCTCACAACGCTCAATAAAGGCTTCGAGTAATAAGGGATGAGCAGTTAACTCAACGATTAAAACGCCACAAGTTACCGTATCAAAGCGATCAATGTTTGCTAGTAATATATTGATATCCAGATTTAATTCACGGCTAGTTTGGCTAATGAATGGAACAGTTGCTTCCTCACCTTGGAAAAATAAACGCAGTAAAGGCTTATCTGTAACATAAGAGGCAAGCCGGCTAGTTAAGCATTCTGGAAGCTCTGGACTCAATTGAGCATAAAGCATACTGCGGGCCATACTGTCTTTTTTGTTAAATACATTGGCTAAAGAAGTTGTTTCAGTCAGACGACCATGTTCAATAACTGCAAGTCGTTTGCAAATACGTTTTACTACATCCATTTCATGGGTAATCAGAATAATGGTAATTCCATAAAGACCATTAATCTTTTTTAATAACGCTAAAATTGAATCCGTGGTTTCAGGATCTAAAGCAGAGGTTGCTTCGTCACAAAGCAATATTTTAGGTGAACAGCTTAAGGCACGTGCAATTGCTACACGTTGCTTTTGGCCACCACTTAGTTGACTTGGGTAAGCTAATTTTTTATCGGTCAGTTCAACAATAGGCAATAGCTCTTCAATTTTAATGCGGATGGCTTCTTCATCTATGCCTTGGATGCGCATGGGTAGGGCAATGTTATCATAGACTGTTTTCGAGCTAAGCAAGTTAAACTGCTGAAAGATCATTGCCATCTTATGACGTGCACGTGCTAAATCTTTGCGTGAAAGACTAGTTAGGTATTGTCCGTCAATGACAACATCGCCTTGATCCGGACGCTCCAGTAGATTCATACACCTTAATAAGGTGGATTTCCCTGCACCACTTTTACCAATGATGCCAAAAATTTCACCTTCTTGGATGAACAAGTTAATGTCCTGCAGGACAGGTTTGCCAGAAAAGGATTTGTTTAATCCTATTAATTCGATCATTATTATAACCTGAGATTACGTATTTATGCTTGCGGGACGCTTTGGAGGGAATGATGTTCACTACCCGCTTTAGCCGTATTTTCAAAAAAGAAGACTTTTTTGAGCGTCCGCAAGCTGAATTTCAAATCGACGCCATGTTTAGAATTATACACAAACTGTTTGCTTAAACAAAGGATTATTTTGGCAGTTACGGGGCAACGAACTTAAAAACTACGTCAATTACCTCTAAAATCTATTGCCAGAACAGTTCGCTACATTGTATGATTTTTCCTTTTTGTCACAAGGATGTTCCATGTATTTGGGTAACACGAAGCACCACGCAGCAATCTTAGCATTGTTCTCTACTTTGAGTTGTTCCGCAGCATTTGCAGGTACAATGGGACCTGTAAGCTCAGCTTTTAAAGGCCATTTCCTTGCTCAAATCGGGGGATATTCTGCGATTCAAGGAAAGGCACAAACAATCCATATGACCGAGAATTTAATCGGTAATCGCTATACGGTAACTACGCATAATCAAGGTAATGGTCTTGTTGGGTTGGGGTATTTGCTTGATGGCCCCATAATTCAAGGACGCTTCCCAATTTCTTATGGAATTGATGCCTTTTTCTTAGGCCAAACTTCTGTTCGTGGGTACATAATTCAAGAAGAGGAATTTACCAATCTTTCTTATCGCTACAAAGTACAACATATTCCACTTTATTTTGTTGCTAAAACGGTACTTGATACCAAGGTTGAAAAGGTGAAGTTAGCTTTTGATGCAGGGATTGGTCCCAATTTCATGAGTGCAAGCCATTATAAAGAGGAGGCATTGGCGGCCTTCGTTATCCCTGATCGTGCCTTTTCCGGCCGAAATAACACTACATTTGCTGCAACAGTGGGGGCAAGTCTTCGCTACGTGAACTCACCTGATAGCATTCCTTTAGAATGCGGTTATCGCTTTTTCTATTTAGGACAAGGGAAGTTTCAGACCAATAATGAGCAAGTGCTTAATACCGTTAAAACAGGCGATAATTACGCAAATGCTTTTGTGTGTACGGTTACTATTTAAAAAGCTTGCTTAATTACCTAGACAAACTTGCAATTATAGAATGTGCAGGAAGCGATCAATTAAAAAATTAGGTAAGCGTTTACGCTGTATGTATTCTATTAAAATTAAATAAAAAACTACTGTCATTGCGAACAAAGTGAAGCAACCCAGTACTGAGTCTTAACGAAGCATCGTTCTGGGTTGCTTCGCCATGGCTCGCAATGACGGAATTTACATATGTCGTGAACGCTACATGCGCAAACGCCCAGCTATATGAGCGTTTTGCGCACGAAGAATACTTAACTCATAAGCTCTTTGCGATTTTTATAGTCTTCCAGGGCTTGAGGGTTAGCTAAGGATTGTACGTTATTTACCGGCAAGCCGTGCACCACTTGTCGCACAGCTACCTCAACTATTTTTCCACTAATGGTGCGAGGAATATCATTGACCTGGACTATTTTAGCGGGAACATGACGGGGGGAGGCATTTTGGCGAATGATTAAACGGATTTTATTCATCAGCTCTTTAGTTAACTCGATACCTTCACGTAGTTTAACAAATAAGACTACGCGAACATCATCTTCCCAATCTTGACCAATTACAATGCTGTCGAGGATCTCATCAATTTTTTCTACTTGGCGATAAATTTCCGCAGTACCGATGCGTACTCCGCCTGGATTTAATATTGCATCGGAGCGACCGTAAATAACTAAGCCGTGATTGGCAGTTATCTCTGCAAAATCACCATGGGCCCAAACACCAGGGAAATGCTCAAAATAGGCACGATGATATAGTTCGCGATGCTTATCGTTCCAAAAACCAACGGGCATTGATGGAAAAGGCATAGTACATACTAATTCTCCTCGTTCTTGCTGAATGGAGTTCCCTTCATCATCAAAGACCTCAACTGCCATTCCTAATCCTAAGCATTGTAGTTCTCCGCGGTAAACTGGCAACATAGGATTGCCTAGAGCAAAACAGGAAATAATATCGGTACCGCCAGAAATAGAGCTCAATTGGAGGTCACTTTTTATTTGTTCGTAGACATAATCATAGTTTTTAGGTAGTAAAGGTGAACCGGTGGAAAGAATGCAACGCAAAGCGCTTAAATTAAACTCTTCTTTCGGTTTGACTCCAGCTTTTTCAACACTAGAAATAAATTTGGCGCTGGTGCCAAAAACAGTAACCTTTTCTTCTTCAAGTAGTTTGAACAGACGATTGCTTTCCGGGTAAGTAGGGGAACCTTCATATAAGGTTAGAGTAACTCCTAATGCTAAGGCGGAGACAGTCCAGTTCCACATCATCCAACCGCAGGTTGTATAAAAGCATAAATTATCTTTAGCTTGTAGATCCGTATGCAATCCTAATTCTTTAATATGTTGAACTAAGGTGCCTCCAGCGCCATGAACGATGCATTTAGGTTTTCCAGTAGTACCTGAAGAAAACATAATATAAAGCGGGTGCTCAAAGGGAACAGAGGCAAATTCACATTCTTTGGCAGGTTTTAGAAACTCATCCCAATAACTGGCTTTAGGTAAGTCTGCTAAATCAATTCGTTCATTAATATTAGGACAGATGACGGTATGTTTCAGTGTGGTCATTGCCGAACTAAGTTGCTTAATTTTTTCCGAACCGCTAAATTTTTTACCATTATATTGATGACCATCACAAATAAATAAGACTTTAGGGTCAACTTGCCCTAAGCGATCCATGGCCGCTTGGGTACCAAAGTCAGGTGAACAAGAAGACCATATTGCCCCCAGAGAGGTTGCAGCTAACATGGCAATAATGGTGTAATGAGTATTAGGCATTAAAGCAACAACACGATCCCCATTAATGACTCCAGCAGCTGCTAAACCTGCAGCACATTGTGCTACAGCAGCATATAATTCTGCGTAGGTCATTACGTGGCGCTCATCATTCTCATTCCTGCTGATTAAGGCGATGTGATCATCTCGTCGAGATAAAAGTTTTTGCGCAAAATTGAATTTGGCTCCCGAGAACCAACGCGCCTCCATCATGTCACTGTAATAATTTAAAATTTGATGGGGCGGCATATCAAATTTTAAATGAAAAAAATCGCATAAGGTTAACCAAAATGAGTCTGGATGCTTAATAGACCAAGTGTGTAAATCCTGATAGCTTTCAAAAACTTGGCAATGCTTTTCGGCAGCAAAATCCATAAATTGACACATTCTTGTAGCTTGGGGGTTTTGAGGTTTCCATACTAACTCACTCATTCTTTTATTCTCTATTTCTTGGGTTGTTTCCATTTCGCCTAAAAGATGCACCCATTTAAAGCGACTTATCGATTCAACCCTATTTAGTTACAAGGATTTGCCAATAAGGCATTGGCAACTTTTGATTGATTTTTGCGACCGAGAATCTTACAAATAAGATCACCTACAGCTACAATTTTAAATACGTCAATGCCAGTTTCTATTCCTAAACCATGCATTAGGTATAAAACATCTTCCGTTGCCACATTGCCCGTAGCCCCCAAGGCATAAGGACAACCACCAAGACCGGCAACGGAACTGTCAAAACGATGGACTCCATGGTGTAATGAGGCATAAATATTGGCGATAGCCTGACCATAGGTATCATGAAAATGCATTGCTAATTGTTCTAAAGGTAGTATTTTAAGTATTTCATCTAAAAGTAATTGGGTTTGCTTCGGTGTGCCTACACCAATCGTATCTCCTAAAGACACTTCATCTACACCCAAATCCCAAAGCTTTTGTGTCACATTAACTACTTGAGCAGGAGAAATGCTGCCTTCATAAGGACAGCCTAAAACACAAGAGATATAAGCACGCACCTTAATGTGGTGTTCTTTAGCTAACGCAAGAACAGGCTTAAAGCGCTCAATGCTTTCATCAATAGAACAATTAATGTTGCGCTCATTAAACGCTTCACTGGCCGCAGTAAATACCGCGATTTCTTTAACGCCGGACTCTAATGCTTTTTGCATGCCCCGTTCATTGGGGACCAATGCTGAATAATGTATAGACGGTACTTTATTGATCGCACGAAAGACTTCCTCATTATCTGCTAACTGGGGAATGGCTTTTGCAGACACAAAACTGGTGACTTCAATATATTCCAAACCCGTTTGACTCAACGCATTGATTAACTCAATTTTATGCTTACTGGACACAAAAGCAGATTCATTTTGTAGTCCATCACGTGGTCCTACTTCGATAATTGTCACGCGCTGTGGATAGTCCATATTTATCTCTTTGTGTTCACTGTTATAGTTGAATTAGGTGATAACCATCATCAAGAATTAATTAGGGTCGCTTAAAGATAATAGCTCTTCACCTTCATTAACTTGCGCGCCTACCGCATAAAAAATATCAGCGAGAACTCCATCACTTGGGGCATGAATAGTATGCTCCATTTTCATGGCTTCTAGCACAATGAGGCGATCCCCTGCTTTAACTTGCTCACCTATATTTTTTAGTATAGCTACTACCGTTGCGGGCATAGGTGCAGTTAATTGGCCTTTATGTGTTGATGAGTGCGCACCTAGTGCATTCCAGTTAAATCGCTCAAGAGTAATGTGACCTTGGGTAGTATATAAGGTTAACGCTTCTCTTTTATTGTCTACAATGGCTGTGTATTTTCTTTGATTCAATTCAATCGTCAGTTGCATCCCGTTTAAGGATACGCGAAGATTCTGTTCTTGTTCATTAATTTTTACCTTAAATTGGCTGGCGTTAATAGGGGTAATCGTGGCATCAACTTGTCCTTCATCATCTTGATAGCGGTATACCCAATTGCCTAGGCCATGAGCTTGCCAAGAAAAAGCATCGCGTAATAGGGGATCGGTAATTTCTTTGATGGTATTTAAATAATCAAAGCTTATTGCCATAAGCTGCGCAATTTCTTTATCAGGAGCTGCTAGCTGAATCGATTCTTTAGCTAAAAAGTCAGTACTTAGTTCTGCATTACTAAATTTTGGGTGTTGGCAGATTGCTTTAAGGAAAGGAATATTGGTTTTTAAACCGCCAATATAGTAATGATCTAAGGCTTGCTCTAAGCGTTGTAATGCTTCTTCACGATTTGCACCCCAAGCAATAAGCTTGGCAATCATGGGATCATAATACATGGTAATTTGAGAATGGCATTCAACACCAGTATCAATACGAATACCTTTTCCACTTGGTTCTTTTAAAAAATGAATTTGCCCTATAGAAGGAATAAACTCATTATAGGGGTCTTCGGCATAAATACGGCATTCAATGGAATGTCCCTGGGATTTTATTTCCTCTTGAGTTAGTGGCAAGGGCTCTCCGGCAGCAATCTTTAATTGCCAAGAAACTAAATCAAGACCGGTAATCATTTCGGTAACAGGATGCTCAACCTGTAACCGCGTATTCATTTCCATAAAGTAAAATTGTTCTTGGGAATCCACCAAAAATTCTACGGTACCAGCACCCCGGTATTGTATGGAACGAGCAACCTCACAAGCCGCGTCCGCTAGCTTTTTACGTAAAGCAGGGGAGAGATTCGGAGCAGGAGCTTCTTCTATAATTTTTTGATGGCGGCGTTGAATGGAACAATCACGTTCAAATATGTGGACTACATTGCCATGATTATCAGCCATAATTTGCAATTCCACATGACGAGGATGCAAAACCAATTTTTCGATAATCATCGTATCGTCAGCAAAACTTGCCATTGATTCACGTTTTGCTCCAGCTAAAGCAGCACTAAACTCTTCTTCAGAAGAAACGGTACGCATCCCTTTACCGCCACCACCATTTGCTGCTTTAATTAAAACTGGAAAGCCAATTTTTTTTGCTTCGTTAAGTAGGTGCTCTTCTGATTGCTCGCTACCATGATAACCCGGAGTCAGAGGGACATGAGATTTTTCCAGAAGCTGCTTGGCTAATTGCTTCGAAGCCATGGCTTCCATGGCAGCTACAGACGGGCCGATAAAGATAATTCCTGCATCTTCACATGCTTGGGCAAACTCAGGATTCTCAGATAAAAAACCATAGCCTGGATGAATGGCTTGAGCACCACTTTCTTGGGCGACACGGATAATGGCATCAGTATTTAAGTAGCTATCTTTAGCAGCTGCTTCACCCACGTAATAGGCACTGTCAGCACTACGTACATGAAGGCTATCTTTGTCTACGGAAGAATAAATCGCTACTGTATGAATGCCCATAGAGCGTGCTGTTTTGATTATTCTGCAGGCAATTTCTCCGCGGTTAGCAATAAGAATTTTATTAAACATGCAAGCCTCTAATTCCAGTTAGGTGTTTCTTTATTCAAAAACGCATTAAGACCTTGTTGTCCTTCAGGCGATACTCTTTTTTTAGCAATCAATGAGGCGGTGTAATAAAGCAACTCTTCGTCGATTGGTTGATTAGCCACATGAGCCGCCAATTTTTTAGAGTCTTTAACCGCTTCTGGCGCATTATTACTAATTTGTTTAGCATAATTTAAGGTGAAATCTAATAATTCCTCTTCGGTAACACAGTGTTGTACTAAACCTAATGTTAGCGCTTTACTGGCATCAAATACCTCTGCGCTCATGAATAAAGCTTTTGCATTGCGCTCGCCAATAGCATTCACTACATAGGGGCTAATAACCGCAGGAATTAATCCTAATTTTACCTCCGAAAAACAAAAGCGCGCAGAAGTTGCTGCAATGGCTATATCGCAAGCCGCAGCCAATCCGGCACCACCACCAAAGGCGGCTCCATGCACCATAGCTAATGTTGGTTTAGGGCTTTGATTTAATGTAAACATTAAACGTGCGAGAACCATAGCGTCTTTAAGATTTTCTTCTTCGCTAAAACGGGCCATATCTTGCATCCATCCCAGATCAGCGCCTGCAGAAAAATGTTTGCCATTTGCCTTAATGATAATAATGCGCACTTGTGGATCAGCAATTGCAGCATCAAGCTTGATTTGCATCTCTGCTAATACAGTGTTATCAAAGGCATTATGTTTACTGGTGCGATTTAATGTCAGCAAACAAAGATGATTTTGGATTTCAAATAATAAGTCGCTCACGTGTTATCCCTTACATGCGAAATACGCCAAAGCGTGTTGGTTCAATAGGGGCATTTAAGGCGGCAGACAAACCCAAGCCTAATATTTTACGTGTATCTTGTGGGGCAATCACGCCGTCATCCCACAAACGTGCACTCGCATAGTAGGGATGACCTTGAGTTTCATATTGAGAGCGCATTTGTTTTTTAAATTGCTCCTCTTCTTCTACAGACCATTCATGACCTTGTTTTACGAGTTTATCACGATTAACTTGAGCTAGAACATTTGCTGCTTGCTCTCCGCCCATTACGGAAATTCGCGAATTAGGCCAGGACCAGATAAAACGAGGTGAGTAAGCACGCCCACACATGGCGTAATTTCCTGCACCAAAACTGCCGCCGACAATAACAGTAAATTTGGGGACATTGGCATTAGCAACAGCAGTCACCATTTTAGCCCCATGTTTGGCAATACCAGAAGCCTCATATTTAGATCCCACCATAAAGCCGGTGATGTTTTGCAAAAAGATTAATGGGATCTTTCGTTGGCAGCATAATTCAATAAAATGACTTCCCTTAAGAGCGCTTTCACTAAAGAGGATGCCATTATTGGCGATAATTCCCACTGGATAACCATATAAATGGGCGAAGCCACACACCAAAGTGATACCAAAAAGCGCTTTGAATTCATCAAACTCAGAACCATCAACAATGCGTGCAATGATTTCTCGTATATCAAAAGGTTTTCTTGGATCAGAGGGAACAATACCTGTAAGTTCTTTACTGTCATACAGTGGAGCAATCGTTTCTATACGTTTTATGGGTATTTCTTTTTTTCGATTTAAATTGGTAACTGCAACTCGGGCCAGATGCAATGCATGCGCATCATTTTCTGCATAATGATCAGATACACCTGAGTGTCGGCAGTGTACTTCAGCACCGCCTAATTCTTCGGCACTAATTACTTCTCCAGTCGCTGCTTTGACTAGAGGCGGTCCGCCGAGGAAAATAGTGGCTTGGTTTTTTACCATAATGGATTCATCAGCCATTGCAGGTACATAGGCACCTCCCGCAGTACACGAGCCCATCACTACAGCAATTTGAGGGATGTTTTGTGCGGACATTTGTGCTTGATTAAAAAAGATACGGCCAAAATGATCTCTATCAGGAAATACTTCATCTTGATGGGGTAAGAAGGCACCTCCAGAGTCAACCAAATAAATACACGGCAAGTTATTCATTTGCGCAATTTCTTGGGCGCGTAAATGCTTTTTAACGGTGAGGGGATAATAAGTGCCGCCTTTAACCGTTGCATCGTTCACGACAATGACGCACTCCACTCCGGAAACCCAGCCAATACCAGTAATAATTCCAGCCGCAGGTACTAAGTCATCATATACTTCAAAAGCTGCTAATTGGGAAAGTTCCAGAAAAGGACTTCCTGGATCAAGCAATTGTTGTAAGCGTTCCCTGGGTAATAATTTCCCATGCTTTAGATGTCTGGCACGAGCTTTTTCATCACCGCCAAGCACTATGCGTTCAATATGGCTTTGCAGGTCATCAACTAATGCTTGCATTGCAGCTTGATTTTCTTTGAACTCTTGACTGCCTGTATTAATTTGACTGATTAACTTTGCCATGCTTTAGTCCTTAACGTACCAAAATATCGCTTAAAACGATTACCGTCCAAATGGTCCATGTGATTGCAATAAAGTGAGGCATTTCGCTGCCTTTAATTGCTTTATATAAGAGCGCTGGAATGGCTGTCAGAGTAACTGGTAGAAGTACCAATACTAGAATTTTACGAATTACCAGCCCCCAGCCAGTTTGACTGAATATAGGCGTTAATTTTACATTCACATAAGTAAAAAACATATCAACATAAACGACGATAAGATGGGCGTATTTTGCAAATATGACTACCAGGATACTAAGTCCCAGATAGATAAGACTTTGTCGTAGCATGTACTTCCTTCAAAGGTTATTATTTTTATCAACGGCACAGCTAATGGTGTCAACTTAAAAAACGTAGGCTGGGCTGTTAAGCCCAGCAAACATGCTATGCAGCTTACACTGCTGGGCTTAACAGTCCTACGGTCTCTGCTTCACAAAGCTTCGGTGTTTTTGAGTTGATGCCGTTAACAGCCCGCTTTCTTATAAGCGTTGGTAAAGCTGCCATAATAGCAGGCCTTATACCAATTCAATCGCCATTGCTGTTGCTTCTCCACCACCAATACATAATGCAGCAATCCCGCGTTTTTTACCTTGATGCTTCAGAGCATGAAGTAGGGTAACTAGAATACGGGCACCAGAAGCACCGATTGGGTGGCCTAAAGCACAAGCTCCGCCGTGAATATTAACTTGTTCTGGATTTAATTCAAGTTGTTGAATAGCTGCCATAGCAACTACTGCAAACGCTTCATTAATTTCGTATAAATCTACATCGTTTTGCTTCCAATTTGCTTTGTTCATTACTTTGCGAATTGCATCGATTGGCGCCGTAGTAAACCATTGAGGAGCTTGTGCATGAGTCGCATGAGCAACAATGCGGGCTAGAGGGCGAATACCCCGTTTTTCTGCTTGTGCTGCGGTCATGAGAATTAAGCTGGCTGCGCCATCAGAAATAGAGCTTGAATTGGCGGCAGTGACAGTACCATCTGATTTAAATGCAGGTTTTAATTGCGCGATTTTAGACAGTTTAGCGGCATCAGGGCCCTCATCCGTAGTAATGCTGACATCCCCTTTGCGAGTATTAATGGTTACGCCAGCAATTTCTTCAGCAAAAGCACCACTTTCAATCGCTTTTAGCGCTTTACTCATTGATTGAGCTGCATATTCATCTTGCTGTTCGCGGCTAAAATGGAAATGTGCTGCAGTTTCCTCCGCAAAGCATCCCATGAGTTGTCCGCGAGTATAGGCATCTTCAAGTCCATCAAGAAACATATGGTCTTTCACTTCGCCATGCCCCAAACGGTATCCCGCACGTGCTTTAGGCAAAAGGTAGGGGGCGTTGCTCATACTTTCCATACCGCTAGCTAAAACGATATTTGCTGAACCTGCTTTAATTAAGTCATGAGCCAACATGACTGCTTTCATACCTGAACCACACATTTTATTAAGGGTTGTTGCACCTGCTGAATCTGGAATACCTGCTTTGATTGCGGCTTGTCTGGCTGGCGCTTGGCCAATACCTGCTTGGAGTACGCAACCACTGATTACTTCTTCAATTTCTGCAGGATTAATGCCTGCCTGCTCTAAAGCGGCTTTATGAGCAATTGCATTTAATTCTGGTGCGCTTAGTGCAGAAAGAGTTCCTAAGAGACCTCCCATAGGTGTTCTTTTGGCTGCAACAATTACTATATCATTCTGATCCATGTCGATATTCCTCATGCTGTTTCTTTAAAAAGTTCTCGTCCAATAAGCATTCTTCTAATCTCAGAAGTGCCAGCCCCAATTTCATACAGCTTAGCATCACGTAATAGACGACCTGTTGGATACTCATTAATGTATCCATTGCCACCTAGAATTTGGATTGCCTGTAATGCCATTTGTGTTGCTTTTTCTGCAGTATACAAAATCACACTTGCAGCATCTTTACGGCTGACGTTCCCACCATCACAGGCTTTAGCAATTGCATATAAATAAGCTCTACTTGCATTTAAATCTGTATACATATCCGCCAATTTGCCTTGGATAAATTGGAATTCACCAATAGGTTGTTCAAACTGTTTGCGTTCATGCACATAAGGTAGAACAACATCCATGCAAGCTTGCATAATGCCTACAGGACCTGCCGCAAGAATAGTACGTTCGTAGTCAAGACCACTCATCAATACTTTAACACCCTGATTTACTTCGCCTAAAACCTGCTCTGCAGGAACTTCGCATTGTTCAAAAACCAATTCACAGGTATTTGAGCCACGCATCCCTAGCTTATCTAGTTTTTGAGCGGTTTTAAATCCGGACATGCCTTTTTCAATTAAAAACGCCGTGATGCCTTTACTGCCTGCCTGCTTGTCTGTTTTAGCATAAACTACTAAAACATTCGCATCAGGACCATTGGTAATCCACATCTTGGTGCCATTGAGAATGAATTTGTCGCCGGAAGCTTGAGCATGTAATTGCATACTGACTACATCAGAACCTGAATTGGATTCACTCATTGCTAGAGCGCCAACATATTCTCCGCTAATAAGTTTAGGCAAATATTTTTCTTTTTGCGTAGTATTGCCATTTAAATATATTTGATTAACACATAAATTGGAGTGAGCACCATAACTTAAGCCTACAGAGGCTGAGGCACGAGAAATTTCTTCCATGGCAATGGCATGAGCTAAGTAGCCCATATTGGCTCCGCCGTACTCTTCACTGACGGTAATACCCAATAGGCCCATATCGCCTAATTTTTGCCATAGATGATTGGGAAAAGTATTGCTGGCATCAATTTCTGCAGCCAAGGGAGCGATTTCGGTACGAGCAAATTGGCGTACACTGTCTCGTAAAAGATCATAGGTTTCGCCCAATTGGTAGTTTGGCCCTGTATACATAGATGACTTCCTGTAATTTTTGTAAATGTACTAACTATACCCAATCGCATCGAAGTTGTAACCAGAATTTTTTCGCTTTTTGGTTCTATCTAGTTACTGGTTAATAAACCCGTATTCGCATAAAGATGTAAAGGATCTCAGTTGGCTTATCTTGGTAGCAAAACGGAAAAAATAAAGTCACTTTGGATGATATTGGTGTCATTAATCACATGAATTTATTAAAGAAAGATGAAAATTTATCGCGTTAAGGTTAGCATACGCTATCTTGATTAAAATGGGCACAGACTTCCAGCACGGTAGCATTTATTTATGACGAAAATGATAATCGGTTTTTTTTGTGGTACGGATTATATTCGCAAAAATGATAAGCTCTATGAGAGCCTTCGTTCTAACGTTAATATGAGTAAAACAACCTTATTAGCTTATGATGGCTGCCAAAGTCACGGAGGGCTATTTGCGTTTGGAATACAAAGTTTGGCTGATGCATTTATCAACGACTTAAAAAAAGAAATGGAATCTTTGGATGAAAGAGAAAACATCCAAATTAATTTTATTGCTCATTCCCATGGCTGTTTTTCTGCTTTATGGGCAATTAAAAAAATTCATGCTGATCCTGAGTTAAAGGCTCGAATTCGCATTACTGTCGATTTGCATGAGTTGGTTCCGCGTAATTTTCGTTGGTCTACCGCCATTGGTGGCAATTTATTCATTGCGAATATGGTTCATAATTTGAGTGATTGTGAGCAAGTTAAATATGCCCATGTAACCTTACATGAGAGAGGGTTAGGTTTTGCGGGATGGGATGCGTTCATTCCTAAATTCCATGCGGCCACAAAGGTTGAGGTGGAAGCCTTGCCTGGCTGGTATGATGTCCAGCATAGTGGACAAATTCGGCCCGAGGTTGAGCATCCCGCACTGTTTCGGCTTGGGGAGGCTAAGACCCTAGCTATTCTTGATGCGGATGAGCATGATGTTGGTAGTGATGGAAATACATTAAGGCGCCAACAAATTGATGCATATAAGGAAATCTTGTCATGGGTAAAAAATAGGGCGATCCCCTTTGAGGAAAGAAATCTTCACTATGGGGGCCATCTCATTGCAAATAATACAGAAAAAGAAATTTTGGAAGTAATTAATTGGCGGCATGCTCAGTTGACCGCTGCTGTTCCAGAACATGTTTTATATGGGGTTACCCATACTTTTTATAATTATAAGAAAATGGACCTGGAACACTATT
Source organism: Legionella saoudiensis (assembly GCF_001465875.1). GTDB lineage: Bacteria > Pseudomonadota > Gammaproteobacteria > Legionellales > Legionellaceae > Legionella > Legionella saoudiensis. The sequence continues at coordinate 389,274 of NZ_LN901324.1, forward strand.
GCAACTTTACATTAATACTGGATGCTTATTTAACAACTCACCCAGAGCAAAATCTTCTAGTTCAAGAGCTTAAGGATTGTGCTCAAGCATATATTGCTGATGGGCATACCGGCTTGGAAAATTTTTACACGAAATGTCAGAAAATCCTTAATAAGGCAGCAGCTCACGACAAACAGCTTTATATGGCAATTAATTCTTTGGGCATGAATGGCTATTTTCTAGAGCTGCACAAGGTTTTAGATCAAGCATCAGGGGATAATGCGCTTCATTATTATTTATTAGCGCTAATATCTGTATTAAAGGAAGAATTAAATTTTGAAATTTGTTTAGGAAAAAGCATTACTCTTATCCAAAATGCGGAAGCATTAAAGGTTGCAAAAAATACAATAGACTTCCTTAAAATTATTTATAGCCCCAACGTAAGTCTGGAAGTTATTCTTACTGCGGCTACTGATTATGCTGAAGCAAATATGTGCTGGGGAAGACATTGGCGTGTCGGAAATAAGGTGCTTGCAAGTTTAATACTGGGCCTTGCTGCGGTCGCAGTAGGCTGTATGGTTGGAGCGGCAATTGGCTTGGGTATTGGGTTAGCCGTTGGAGCCATTACAGGTCCATGCACATTAATTACCGCAATTGTTAATGCGTTTTTAGGTAATTTTCAAGGGGCAATGATTGCCACTACAGCTGTTGGTGCTGCAATGGGTCTTGTTAGTGGTGGTAAGACAGCCTATAGCTTCTTTGCCCCTTCAGCCAGAGAGCAGAGGGTCCAAGAGTTTGCTGATGCAGTTATTCGTAATGAAGGTCTTGTACTGAAATAGTTGAGTCTAATATCGAATTAAAATCCTACCCTGCATTAAGGCAGGATGGGATGAACACGATGCATATCGTGTTTTTTTTTCATCCAGCTTTGATATTTATTTTATAAAAAGCTCCTTTACCTGATTAAAAAAATCGCCTAATCTTAAGCCAAAGTTATGGGGCGTACATAAGAGTGGAATGCCTAATGCTGTTGTAGCCTGGATGGAGCGCGCAGGAATAATCGTTCATGCAAAGCCCTTACCCAGATTACAATTCAGATTTATATTATTAAGGAGAGTTGCTTATGCGGAAGTTAGTGCTCTGGGGACACAGTGTTGATGAGTATCGTGAGATGTTTGATTTATCTCAAGAAGATATGAATTCTCGAATTTTAGAGTATGGATGTGGCCCAAGTGCAGTCAATGCGCAACAAGTTCATGAAGCGCATGAAGCTGTAAGTTGTGATCCTTTGTTTGTTTTAGATAAAGATACCTTATCTTCTAAAGCCGTGATGATTTTTTCTGAAATGGTAGAGGAAGTACAAAAAGCTCAGGATAAATTTGATTTTAGTGAATACGGTAGTTTGGAGCAGCTCATTGAGAAGCGCCAAAAAGGCATGAAAGAATTCTTTGCTGATTATGAGCAGGGTAAGGCCGAAGGGCGTTATTATGGTGCTGCGGATTATCATCTTCCTTATCCCGATTTTTCTTTTGATTTTGCGTTAAGCGCTCATTATCTTTTTGCTGATTTAGAGGATCAAACAGTAGATTTTCATTTAAATGTAATCCGTGAATTAGCTCGAGTAGCGAAAGAAGTACGAATTTTTCCGCTTATCGATCGCGAAGGCAAAAACTCAGATTTTTTAGGTCCTGTTTTATTGCAACTTCAACAAGAAAATTATGGAGTTGAAGTTCGAGAAGTGAATTATCATTTACATAAAGCAGAAAATGCGATGCTTCGAGTGTGGGCGCAGAAGTGTGATGTCTAATTTGTATTCTATTGTACGCCCTTTATTGTTTTGCATGAATGCGGAAAGGGCACATTCATTTAGCCTATCCGCCTTGCATGTTATTCCTTCAGCCTGCTTTAAAACGGTAAAGCCAAATCCGGTTCAGGCCATGGGGATACAGTTTCCTCATGTGGTAGGATTAGCCGCCGGGCTCGATAAAAACGGCGAGCATCTGGATGCTTTGGCCAAAATTGGGTTTTCGTTTATTGAATTAGGGACGGTAACGCCTCGACCTCAAGATGGTAATCTTAAACCACGCCTGTTTCGCATACCCCAAGCGCAAGCCATTATTAATCGTATGGGATTTAATAATCAGGGTGTAGATGCCTTAGTCGCTCATGTGAAAAAGTCGCATTATCAAGGGATTTTAGGTATTAATATTGGTAAAAATAAAGACACGCCTCTAGAGCGAGCCGCTGAAGATTATCTTTATTGTTTAGAAAAGGTATATGAGCATGCTACTTATGTAACTATTAATATATCGTCACCAAATACCCCTGATTTACGCCAATTACAGCAAAAGGCCTATTTTGCTGAATTGTTATCTCGATTACAGCAAGCACAAAAGCATTTGGCTGACAAGTTTCAACGTCATGTTCCTTTGGTTGTTAAAGTATCTCCTGATGAAGATATTGAAACGCTGAAACAAATGACAGAAGTGATTTTAAATCATGGCATTGAAGGAATTATTGCGACAAACACCACTTGTTCTCGTGATGGCGTAGCTAATTTGCCTTATGCACAAGAGGCTGGTGGATTAAGTGGCCAACCTTTAGAGGCGCGCTCATTGCAGTGCTTACGTTTGCTTAAAGAATATGTTGGCAATGCGGTAACTTTAATTGGAGTTGGTGGCATTAATGGCTGTGCCAATGCCCAAGCTAAACTAGATGCCGGAGCTTCGCTAGTTCAGGTATATAGTGGTTTAGTTTATCAGGGACCTGGGTTAGTCCACGAACTGGTTGCTGGATTAAAAACAAAATGAGATGCATCACTAAAGACTTGGCAGCCCAGATGGAAGGGTGTATTAAACAGACTCATATAGAAGTGACCAAGCTATATCCTCAAGGAAAAATATTAAATGTTAATGGCGGAGCCGCTTGTTTTTCCGGCTCTGATTCTTACCTATCTCAGGTGGTAGGGTGGGGATTTACGACTGAGCCGAAACAGTTTAAATCTGAGATAGAAGGCATTGAACAGTTTTATCTGAACCAAAGTCATGGACGTGTGGATATTGAGTTATGCCCTTATGTGGGTAATGAATTAACTCTTTTTTTAAGCAAGCGAGGCTATCAGGTTACTGAGCTTAATAATGTATCGGCTTTGTGTTTAAAAGAGTACGTACCTTTCGATTATCACTCTGAGCCCTTTGAAATTAAGGAAGTACCTGGAGCTCAATTGGATGAATGGGCTACACGAGTGGCTGTAGGTTTTGGCTATCCTGATGCGCGCGAGCAGTTTTTCCAATATGTTCAGGCTAATGGCGTTAAAGCTTTTGCAGCATATGATAAGGGGAAGGTGGTTGCTGGTGCGGTCATTGCTGTGTATGGCGATTTTTGTGATTTAGGGGTTACTAGTACGCTACCTATTTACCGAGGTAAGGGATTGCAAAAAAAATTGTTACAGGCACGACTTAATTTCGCTAAAAAATTAGGGCTTTCTTGGGCTATAGTGACAACTGAACCGGGGACTGTTTCTGATGCAAACATACAAAAGATTGGTTTTCGCTGCGCTTATACGCGCGTAAAAATGACCTGCATGTTGGATTGATGGAAACGATAAGTGCTGAAATTCATGTAGCCTGGCTGTCATCAGCTAGGTTACATTAAACTATTAAAACAATTCTAAGTGTAACTTATTGTTTTAATATTAAAATTATGAAAAAAACACACATTAAGGGCGATCTAATGTATTGATCATTAGCACTTCGGGTTAATAAGCGATACAATCTGAGCCATTTACTAACAACCAAATTCCTTTTGATGAAAACTAAACTTACGGTTAAAACCAGCGTTTTATATAAGCGTTTACTTTCTTATGTCAAGCCATTTTGGCCAGTTTTGGTATTGGGTATTGGTGCTAATATCTTTTATTCGCTAATCGATGCCGGTTTTACGTACATGATGAGGCCATTTTTTGATAAAGGCTTTATTAACATCGATATGGAGTTCATTAAAAAAATTCCCTATATTGTTTTAATTGGGATTACCTTAAGAGGGTTAGTAAGCTCTCTGGGTAGTTATTGCATGACCTGGGTTGCTCGCTCTGTAGTTAAAGTGCTTCGAGAAAAAGTATTTACTCATGTTTCACGTTTGCCTGCTGATTTTTATGACGAAGCTACCTCAGGTCAATTGCTGTCCAAAATTCTTTATGATGTCGAGCAGGTGGCCCAGGTTAGTGCCGAGGCTTTAACTGATTTTGTACAAAATACCTGCTTAATTCTAGGCTTATTGACCGTTATGATGGTAATTTGTTGGCAATTATCACTCATGTTTTTATTAACCATCCCCTTTGTTGGATTTATTGTCAGCTATACCAATAAACGTGTACGACGTATTAGTCATAAAGTGCAAAAAACGATGGGGGAAGTTACCGAGATTGCTAGTGAGGCAATTGATGGTTACCGCGTGGTTCGTATTTTTGGTGGTCTTGATTATGAAACTACGAAATTTAGTAAAGCCATAGAGCGTTCACGACAAAATGACATGAAAGTTGCGGTAAGCAAAGCAATTAATGTGTCTGGTGTGCAAATCGTGATTGCAATTGGCATTGCCGCCATTATTGCTGCGGCAATTCAGCTCTCAACAGTTGTAATTGTATCTGCCGGTTCTTTTTTAGCGATTATTGCGGCAATGCTGCAATTAATTAAGCCGATGAAAACACTAACCACCTTAAATGCAGTAATTCAAAAAGGATTAGCTGGGGCTGAAAGCGTATTCAATTTATTAGATCAGCCCATTGAGCGCGAGCAGGGTACAGTGCTGGCACAAAGAGCACAAGGTGCGATCGCGTTTAAGCATGTTTCCTATGCATACCGTCAAGGGCAACAAGTATTACATGATGTGAGCTTTACTGCTGAGGCAGGTAAGACCATTGCTTTGGTAGGGCATTCGGGAAGTGGTAAAACCACAATTGCCAGCTTACTACCACGCTTTTATGAGATATCTCAAGGAGAGATTACCCTCGATGGTATGCCAATTAATCAAATTAATTTACGCAGTTTGCGTGAGCAAATGGCTTTGGTAAGTCAAAACGTTACCCTGTTTAATGATAGCTTAGCGAACAACATTGCTTACGGCCGTTTGGATGTGAATCGAGAACAAATTATTCATGCAGCAAAATTAGCCTTTGCTGACGAGTTTATTAGTAAATTACCCGATGGTTATGATACACGTGTCGGTGAAAATGGTGTTTTATTATCGGGTGGACAGCGACAAAGAATTGCAATTGCACGGGCAATTTTAAAAGATGCTCCTATATTAATTTTGGATGAAGCAACATCGGCTTTAGATAGTGAGTCAGAACGTTATATTCAAATTGCTTTGGAAGAGGTAATGAAAAATCGCACTACTTTAGTGATTGCCCATCGACTTTCTACCATTAAACATGCAGATAAAATTATCGTGATGCAACATGGGCGGATTGTTGAAGAAGGAACTCATCTAGACTTATTAGCGTTACAAGGACATTACGCCCAATTACATGGAGTGCAACAGACTAATTTACGATATGAGGAAGCGTTGATTTGATGTCTTCATTCATCGAAAATTTATGGTATGGAAATCATGCATTGCGATGGGTTCTCAGCCCTTTTTCTTGGGTTTACCAGTGTATTACTTCTTTTCGGCGTTGGTACTTAGAGCGTTATTGTCAAATTAAATGTCCAGTACCCTTAATTGTTGTAGGGAATATCAGCGTAGGTGGAGTAGGTAAAACACCTTTGGTTGTTGAATTAGCCCGGCAATTCCAAGCTAAAGGATTATCTGTAGGTATTGTGAGTCGTGGGTATGGGGCAGCAATAAAAACTTTTCCTTATGAAGTTCGTGTTCAAGATGGAGCGAATGGCGTGGGAGATGAGCCCTTATTATTGGCACAACGAACTCAATGCCCTGTGGTAATTGCACCGAAGCGCACCGAAGCCGTGCAGTATCTTTTAGAAAAACATCAGTGTCAAATCATCATCAGTGATGACGGGTTACAACATTATCGCATGGGGCGTGCGATTGAAATCGCAGTAATCGATGGAACCCGCGGCTTAGGAAATGGTTTGTGTTTACCTGCAGGCCCCCTGCGGGAACCTGCCGCTCGTTTAGACCAAGTTGATTTTATTATTGTAAACCAGGGTCGCTGGAAAAATGCCTATCCGATGCAGCTAAGGCCTGGTAAAATAACGCAACTTAGTACTGGCAAAGAAATAAATCCACAGTCAGTTAATGGAAAATGGGAAGCGATTGCCGCAATAGGGAATCCGCAACGTTTTTATTCCACTTTAAGTCAATTAGAGATAGAATTCGATACCTGTTCTTATCCAGATCATTATCAGTTTAAGCCGCAGGATCTGAACTATTTGAGCTCGCCTATTATTATGACCGAAAAGGATGCAGTAAAATGCCGCTCATTTAGTTCTGATAATATGTATTATTTGCCCGTAAACGCAGTATTGGATGATGCATTTTGGAACGCATTGTGGTCACATCAACAGTTAAAAGGTTATTACTAATATGTTACCTATTCGACGTTGTGCTTTTTTGTTTGGGATCTTGTTGTTCATTAGTACTTGCTTGTTTGCAGCTGCAACAGAAGAAATAAAACCTGAAAACAAACCAGTTGGTCCAACCATTGGCAGTTGGACTTTTTCGGGAATGGTTAATAATGAAAGTGGTGATAAGTACGGCTATTTTTTTGAGATGCAACGTCAAGGCGAGAAGTTCCATACTAAAGCAGCACTGATTGATGGTCAGACCAATCAGCTTGTATTTTTCTATGAAGGTAATGAAAAAATTGAACAATCCTCTACCTCTTCTTTAGACTGGCACGTGGGCCATTCATTTATCCGTTATAATCCCATTAATGACAGTTGGATTTTTGGAGTCAAGGATCAGGATAAGAAAGGATTTAATTTTAAAGTCGATATGCTAAAACAAGAAAATCACAGCAGTGAAACTTTAGTTTTACGTCCAGGGGTTAAATTACAAGCGTTACAAACCAGCCAATTAAACGGGCATATTCAGGTTGATGGCAAAGAGCAGTTTGTAACCGGAAATAAAACTTGGTTTGGTAAGTTGGTTTTAAGTGAAGGTCAAAAAGACTCACATGATATTAGCACTACCTTTTGCCGTTTAAATGATGATAATGGCTTTTATTCTGCGAACTTAAAAGAAAAAGATGCAACCAGTGCCGCGGTGGCAGGTTGGCTTGATCCTACCGGGAACAGGGTAAAAATGTCGCAATTTGTTTCCATTAAATCTTTAGATAAAGATCAATGCATTGTTAATGTAGGACTTCCTAAATTAACTTTAAAATTGTTAAATACATTGAAATCGGATGATTCCTCTCATTCTATTGCTGGTTTTTCCAAAGAAAATAAAGGCGCTTTTTGTTTTGTAACAGAGCAATCCTTTAAAGAGCAAGCGACTGCATAATGAATTTGTTCTCAATTTAGGCCTTGTATGAGATTGTCTAGGAATGACCAGTACTGGGTTGGGAAACCCAGCATCAATTGAATTTACTGGGCTTAAAGGCCCAGCTTACGGTTGCCCTTCAATCTGTAAGCTAGGATTATCATTGGGAATATTCTCTATTCCATTGCCATCCTTCTCTGGGAGGCATTGTGACAAAATACTGGCAATAACCAATGCTATCGGAACAGTCAAAAGTGCAAATTGGTAATCAGCTAAAGCATAATGTCCTGAATTATTACTCGAATGATCTAACAGAAAGCCTACTAGTGGCTGCATGAGTGGTGCTGAGAGCATTCCTAAGGTGTTTGTAAATCCAGTACATGCAGATAATGACTCTACTGGAGCAAGTTCATTAGCAATAGTAAATGCAAGCATATAAGCGCCACAAAGTAAACCAATCATAAAGAGCAGGAGTCCAGTAATCAGGGTACTGTGCATAGGCAAATAAAGAACTACTAAGAGTAGTAGCGCTGTTGAAATGCAGGAAAAATGAATTAGCGGTTTACGTTTGCTAAGTATGATGGACAACCAACCATAAATAGGGCAGCTTAAGCCTGCCCCGAATAAAACCATTGAGGTTAGAATACTTGCTGTTTTAATATCGCAATGTAATTTAAGTTGAATAAAAGGAACGGCCCACATTGCCGCAAAAACAGTAATTACGGAAAACTCCAGCCCGACAAATAAGCCATTAATCCAAACCAATTTATCTTTTAGCATGAACACTAATTGCTTGTTATATTGTTGTTGGTTTTGCGGTTCAGGCTTATTGCTCGGGATAACCAAACGGCATAAGCTGGCAATGAATATTCCTGTAATGCCCGCAAGAGCAATAAAATACCGCCAGCTAATTTGGCTAATCAGAGCCCCCATGCCTATCATTCCGGTAACGGTAACAGTAAACCCTAAGGTTTCAGACAAACCTATCATAAATGCGTATTGTTTTAGGGGGAAATTTTGTCTTAGGACTCGCGTTAAACCGACAAAAGCAAAGGCAGAACCGGTACCAATAATGAGCCGACCAAAAAATAAAACAGGCAGAGTATGCCCCATAGAAAAGATAAAACAACCACAGGCGCATAACAGTGCATTTACGGATAATAAGGTGCGAGTATTATAGCGATCAAACAGTAAGCCTACAGGGATTTGTAAGCTGGTATAAACATAGTAAAATGAACTGCTTAACAGACCTGCAGTAAATGCAGACAGACCTTGTTCGTGCATGATGGCACCGATAACGATACCAGATGATAATTGTAAAAAAAATTGAAATAATAAAAAAGAAACGCCAACTAACCAAATAATAATACTTTTTGAGTTCTGTGATGATATATTCAATACGATCATGCCCCATATTAAGCCGTGTACTTAGAATACACATTTTAACTAAAAGCCGGAATATATAGGATTGCGCGTGATGTGTAAATTTATTTTAGGTGTAGAACTTAATTATCCTTATTTTACAAACCAGGACTGAATTATTTCTAATGGAAGCACAAAATTAATTGGCATCTTGTTATTCAATACTTCTTCAGCACTAAAATTGGGAACCAAATTCATCACAGACGCTAAGGTTAGCTAGGATTTTTGTTTTTAAAGCAAGGCTTTGCACTGTTGTGAAAGAAATCCCCACCCCCATGTCGGTAAACGAAACCGGGTTGTATATTTAAGGGATTTTGTAGGCTGGTGCTGAGTGCAACGAAGCCCGGCGCCGAGGCTCAATGCCACATCCATGCTGGGCTTCGCGATGCTTAGCACTAGCCTATACTTCATGCTTGAGCTTAAGGGAGTGTCATTAGTTGCAAACCAGGTTTCATTTTAAGGCATAGATGCCAGCTTATCTTTGTTCTCTCCACTAAACAAATGAGTAAGCCAATGCCAAAAGCCAGTTGGTTGTGCAGGTTCTTGAGCTTGGAAAAACGAATGCTGTTCTAAAGCACTTCGTGGCTTACATATTTTTCTTAAACTTGCTAGTTCTTCTTGGAATAGGTCTGCTGTTGCGGCTGAATCATTCGCGTTTGCTTTTTTGTTAATACGCTCAATAATGTCGTCTAATTGAGATAAGTGTTTACTTAAGCGGGAGTTTTTGATACTTCTTTTTAATTGCTCTTTGGCACTTTGCTCATTACTAAATTGAAGCCCTTGAACCATATCCTTTTTAAATTGCTTGCTGTGTGCATTAATTAAAATAGCATATTCAATTACATAAATTTCTTCTTTAGTTTCTGCTGACTTAATGAGGTTTTCGTAATGTTCAGCTCGCGTTTTGCCACGTTTATAATCAAAAAGATAAGAGAAATAACCTAAGGTCTTATCTCTATGGCTGAGATAATGCTCAATCGCTTGGGTGCATTTTTCTTGTTGTGTTGTTAACTCGCTAAAGGCATGGCGATAAATTTGATTATTCAAATTAAGATTGGTTTCAATCATTGCTAATTCAATGCTCGTTAGACCTTCTTGGATTGCCTGATTCCAGGGCGATGCAATTTGCTGCAGTGCATTAGTACTCTGAGCTAAAAGCAAATTAAATAAGCGAGGTCGCATATCCTCTTTATCGAAATGAAGCTTTAAATTTGCAATATAAGCCTTCATAATTTGGCCAGACTGTTCCTGGATTTGTTTTTGCTGTTCCGTATTCAGATCATTTAATTGAGATTGTTCCAATAGATTAGCAACAACATCCCATTTCTGTTGGCCCAGAGCTTCAGAGAGTAAGGCCTCTAATGTATATTTTCGCAGAAAAAGAGGTAATATTTTGGCTGTAGTTACTGGATTTTGTAAGTACGTTAGTACATTTTCATCCACATGCTCAGGTAAATCATTTGCCTCACCAAACATGATATGAAACCGCTCTTCATTTTGTTCTTTTAGTGCTCGTTTTAAAGGTGATAAATAGAGGCTAGTTTTTTGAAACCTATGATCTGTTTCTGGATGCTTAATGGTGTTTAGAAGTTCTTCTCTTGGGTTTTTTAATCCTATTTTTAATAAAAGTTGATACAGTCTGCCATAGCCTTGCTGATAAGTGATTTCAAAATAAGTAGATTGAGGCTGTTCATCAAAAAGCTGTCTAATTGCCTCACTTGTTTCCTCGGTATCAAGGCTAGGTTCTTTGGCAAGCAGCAAGTTTGCTATTTTTCCTTGCTTTAGCGCGCAACTATAAAGAAAAAGCGCTTTATAATCTAAGCCTAAATCAATTGATGATTGGAGCAGATTTTCGATGACCTCATAATGCCCGCGAGTAATAGCTTGTTCAACTAAGCTTATCAGCGGTTGTTCCAGTGTAGCAATACGTTCAGCAGTTAAAAATTTTTCTACTAAATCTTTTTTGTTATTAATAAGCGACGCAATCAACAGTTCTTCAGATTGTTTGCGTGTGAGCTCACGTTCCTCAGGGGCCAAATGAATAACCGCATCCAACAAGTTATTTTGAATTAATAGCGGAATTAATTCTGGTCTTTGTTTTAATTGAGGATATATTTTAATTAACTGTATTACGGCCTCTTCATTTTTATCGCTAATTAAGTCATCGCATAGTTCATTTAATTCTTTTGCAGTCCAATGAACGTTCTGGGTTAATGCGCTTGCCAAGTGAAGTAATTTTTGTTTAAAACAATTCGCAATAAATGTTTTATTTTCTGGCTCTTGCCGTTCGACGATTAGTACTCCAGGAGGAATAAAACGGGCAGCCTGATTTAATTTTTTTAATGCAGGGTTGTTATTTAATGAATTATTCAAGGCAACATTAAAAAATTGTGGAGCATGTTGTGCATAATGTCTGGCCACAGGCACAAGGTTCATGCGTAGACTACTGTCCACAATATATTGTCTTACTTCTGGCTTTGCAGTATCAAATGAATTAAAAATGATGGAGTAATCATTATTATTACGACATAAAGCTAATAGTTTATCAATATTTTTTCCTAAGGGGAGAACATTAAAACCGATGTCTGCAAGAATATTCAACATAGTTAAATTTTCTTTCGTCAATGCCTCTTCATAAAAGTGCTGTAAAGTATCCACATCAATAGAATATCCACATTCCAGCAATTTATTATGCAGCCACATGCTCATTTCGGCATTATCATCCATAAGTGCAATTATTAGTGCACTTTGTAACTGCTCTTGGGAAAAATTAGCAGGCGCCGCTTTAATAAGATACTCTTTATGCAGAAAGACCAAAATCCCTAGAAGAGAAACAGACCCGATTTGTGTCCTTAGGTCGAGTTCTTGAGCTTGCCCTTTTGTAATTTGCTCCCATAGATTTTGTTGCTTGCTGCATTCCATCCAGGCATTTGCCATTAATTTAAATATGGATTTATCTTTTCTATTCATGCAGCGTGGCAGCAGTTGATTATCTTGGATATTTGGAATAAATCCCTTATCGAGCAGTTTTTTTAAACTAGCAACACCAATATGCGTAATTACGTTGGGAGTAAAAACAGTGGTTCGATATTTTGAAGCGATAGGAATGTTAAGTAGTATATCTAATAATTGCTGTTGATTAGTAATTGCAGCATATTGGATATGTTTTACTAGCTCTTCAGAGGGTAGGGTACTTAAAAAATGTTCGAGTTTTATTGAGTTATTATTGTGTACGAGCGTTAGAAAGTGCAAATGATTAAGATAGGTTTGATGCTCTTGGGTAAGTCCTAAGTGTTCGCAGAGGCTTAAAAATTCGCTAAAATCAGCTATTGTTTTCATGCATCGCGTATGGTCGGTTACCGGACTAATAAGTAATTGCTGGATTTGGTTTTTTAAAAGGGCTTGCCCTTCGGCGCTAGGATAGTGTCTTTGATAATGAGTAATCAGTTTATTGGTAGCTTCAATATTTCCCACATAAAAATTAATCCCAATACTTCGGAGTAAAGCTTTTTGCACAGCGGCGGATTTGGGTTGCTTTAACAATAATTCGATGACTTCTTGAATTAAATGGGCCTTAGTTAAATCATCCCAATAAGCAGCATCTTTCTGGGTTAAATAATCTAGGGTTGAAATGTCATGTGCTACAGCTGCAAATTCACAGGCATGTTGTTCTGTTTGGCTCATCGGTCTTGGTCTGACCAGCCGATGAAGTTCGGTTGGAGTAGGGTAGGTTACTGCGGATGAATTGGGATTTGCAAAGGCACGAATGGTAAGGCCAAACACTTTATTTTTATACCCGAAGCAATTTTTAAATTCTTGAATGACCTCTTGGGCTGATGCAAACTCTTTTGTTCTTTGTTGGTAGTTGGGATCATAGATAGAATAGTTCCCATTTTTAAAGGAAACCGCAATCGCATGATCGTTGCTGCAAATATAATAAGCCCTATCACCATGGGTAATTTGCTCCAGGATTTGCGCCCATTCCTGTTCTTCAGCTATTAAGCCAAAATTAAACTCATTACTCAGAGGTTTCGTACCGATATGGAGTATTCGGTCCAAATCACCTTGAATCAGTTGATGTCCACTATAGTCTTCGGGGTTGTATACCTTCTCTATTTGTATAATAAAATCATCAACTACTGGGTCATTGCCGATGCGATAATTCGGAGGTAAATTTGCTAAACGTTCAATGATGGAAAAAAATTGATGAGTTTTGTTTTCAACACTGTATTTGACATACAAGCCGGCAAGGCCTGCGCAAACACCAGAACGATTTAAGAAAAATTCACTATTTTTTTTCTGTCGCAGACATAGATTAACTGCATTAATAATTCGAATTTGGCTTGGCATAAGAACCTAGATTACAATGAACCGTTGGTAAAATTGTAATCAATCTGTTCTTGAAATACAATTTATTTTAAGAAAGGTAGTGTTTTGCGCAGATTAAGCATGCTTACAATAGTCTGCTACGATACCTGATGAATCTTCACAATCATCCCTAGATGATCATTATCTAAATAATAAACCGTATTTCCTTTTAAACGCTGTTTTTGACTTATTGTAAATGATGCATATGGGTTGCTGGGAGGAGAAACCTGCAAATGGGCATCGAAATTATAATAATTGCCTTGAGTTATGCGCAAAGTTCCTTGCATCTGCCAGCCATTATGTTCTGCTAGAGGTAGTGCCACAGTGCTTTGGCTATTGGCTGGTTGTCTCCAAGAATAATGTCCTAAAACGGGGTGAGGAGAGCGGCGGCTGAGTAAATAATATTGATCTTTTAAGCTGGAATAGGAGTTAGAGAGCAAGCAATAAGGTTTCGGTGTTTTTGCTGCGCTGGGCTTGAGGGAAATAGCATTCGAGTGGGTCATAGGAATAATAGGCGAATCTAAACTTGACCCGGAGCTTTGTGCTGCTAAGGGTTGTTGCGCAAAGACAATGAGGTCAATCTGATAATTTGGTTTTGCGAAACTAAAGCAAGAATACAGTAAGGCTATTGTTATTATTAGTAATCGTTGCATGATTCAAATTCTTTGGTTTTTCAGCATTATATACTCAAAAAATACTAAAACGCTATTAGCCTTTAAGGCTTTTGAGAGGTGCGTCATCCCCAACAGCGCGAGGCGGCTGTTTAGGGGGATGTCTTTAAATTAAGAACGCTTAAGCTACCCATTAGGCGCTCCTTATATTCCTTTATTGAAGCACGCAGCAGCTATCCCTTGTTTTTTCTTTCTTAACTGAAACGGTTTGATCATCTTCTGGTGGTTGCGTGAAAAATCCATTCCTGTTTTGGCTTACAGGACTTGCTTCTTTTTCCAGGGCATTCATCGCCAGCACCACTTGCTGCTTAAGCTGCGTAATATGTTCAGTAGGGCTGGTTTGCTGTTGCTCGTTAACCCAATTTAATAATTTATACAAATCGGCAAGGGGATTAATTACAAAATTAAGCATGCTAGAGTATGTTTTATGTTGTTGTATAGCGACAGGGCTATATTCAGGAAATCCTAATGTTTCACATAAGAATGGAGTTAAAAATGGGGAGCGCTCAATGTCTAACCCATTATCTTGGTGGTATTTTATTAATTGCTTTTTAAGGTTTGCTAAGCCTGCACCATACATTTTTTCATAATCGATATTTTTATCGAGAGGGACATATTTCCCCCAGTGTAATTTGCCTCGCAGTTCATTGATTAAAAAATTGACCATTGTTGTGCGAAATTCTTCAAAGCCAGATGCATTTGGACTGGAGGCAATATCAAAACCACAAACAAATTTTTTATCTCCGGTATGGCAACCCGCTGCGATTGATTTTTCTGCTGCTTCATTATCATTTAATAATAAACGACCATAAGTACCGAAGGTTACAGGCGCTTCACCGTTATCTTTAGCTTTTTGCATTTCTACAGCTGCTTTTTCAAAAGCTAGGGCCATTTCAAGGCAGTTCTCATCAGTAGCAAAGAGGACATCGACATCATTTAATCGTTTAGGATATTCCACTTGATAATGATATTCTTTGGGTGCTGGGCCAACAGAGATGATCTTTTCAAAACCAATAGAAAAGCGGGCAACAATGTGTTGCATATAAGCAGGTACTAATTGGGGAAAACGCGCTAGAATTTCAGAAACGGGTAACTCATCTTCTAATCTTATTTCTATTGCTTGTTCAATACCTCGTGCTTCATACTCAGTATTTAGATTCTTACTATTTAATGGTACAGGTCTTGCTTGAATAACTAAGACATTTTTCAAGTCTCTGTTTTCAAGATCATGGTTGTAAGTCGGGACATAGAACACGCTAAAAAGTGGAAAATCTTTATTGGGAAGTTTTCCTGCCCTTACTTCTTCGAGAAACTCCGGTAAACTCATAGGTATGCGGTGTGTTTCATATTTAGATGCAAGCTCACAATCAAGCTCCATTTCAACTACAGGTCCTAACAGACCCAAGTGCGCAGGATTAAATGCATGAAAAAGTTCTGGATTAGTCGTGGGTGCTATTCTCTTTTTGGTTCCATCTGCAGCAATAACGGTAAACGATTTCACGTTATCTGCATAAGCTTTTCCATCTAAATTAGAGCCATGGCATCCGGCAGCTACCAAACCAAAAGGAGTTGTTCTGTCAATAAGGCTGGGGCGATTTTTTGTTGCTAAGCCGTTTTTATAAAGATAATGATCTAATTCTTTAATTTGGCAACCGGGTTGTATTTTTACGCGGGTTTCCGTGCTTATCTTAAAAACATGTTCAATAGAAGGGATGCCAAATGGTTTAATCGTTTTAGAGAGATCCTTATAAAATTTCATAAGGTTAAAGTGTTTAGGTATCGCGCCTTCTGGAATGTTTATTATTCCCTCACTTAGCTCTGCCACCTTCTTCCCAAGGTAATGATTAATCGAAGCAATTACTACTCTGAAAAATTTCTCCTCATCTTTAATTGCAGCATGAGGTTTAAAATTTAAGCTAATCTTTTTGTGAATGATTTCTGCTGTCGTCTCATCAAGCGGCCCTGTATTTATATGCAAAATAATATCGCTTTCTACTAAAGGGGTAAGTGAAAAGGACTGGCTGTATTTGTGATTGGAGCCACCTGCTGCCACCCGTAAGGTAATACGCTCTTTGGGATTTTTTATCTTTTGGTTAAACTCATAGATCTTTGCAAGCGTTGTTTGAACTGCTTCTTCGTTATGGGCATTTAAAATTAAAACATTAGGAAGATTGACTGTATCGGCAAAGTTTGTGAACTGTGTGTTGGGAGAAATTTCTATATCACATTTTTCAAGGAGCTTTAAGAGTTCATCTTGTTGTGTATCGGTAAATGGCATAATTAATTCCTTTTAATAAAAAAATTAATTATATCCAGTGTTTTTAAAATGTTCAGTAGAAATGAAAAAGAAATTTAACAATAGCCTGAGACCCATCTGAAATCCCAGTAAAAAGGGTCATGTTCACCTTTTAATCCCTATTAATATCAAACTGTAATGGCATAGTCTGTCGTGATCGGGCCAAATCAAAAACGCCATAGCGATTAATATTCTCTCTGAAATATGCTTGGACATAATGAATATTCATTATGCCCAATTTTTGAGGAAAACGGAACAGTTGTGCTTAAGGACAAATACCTGATGCGGGCGTTAGCGCAAGGTACTTTTTCAAGTAATTAACCTTATTACAATCGATTGTAGTCCAATCATCTTTTAATATACCCCCAGTGTTGCCACTATTAGGATTCCAGTCCCAATAGAACCAGCTTGGATTGGGCGTTAATTTATTAAGATAATTTGCTACATTTATTAAGGTTGCAACATCTTGAGTATAATAAGGATCGCTGGTATCAAATTTTCCTCCAAACTCGCCTAAAGCAATAGGAAATACATGGCAAGTGCTGTTTAGGCAAAATCCACTTTGGCTCGTGTTATTAACATTTTGAAAGTTATTTAATAAATAGCCATTTAAACGAGACCATGCCGCAAAAGCTACTGTTGGATTGGAGTGATCAGGACCGCCATTATTCGTGCCATCTGGGCCATAAATATGAGGCGATATAACAATTTGATCGAGGAAGGGTTGCGACATTAAATGGGTAAAGAAATTTTTAGGATTACTAATTCCTTGAGAAACTGTTGCACTGTCAGTAGCAAAACCATCTCCCCAGTTTGAGCCTAAACTTGATTGCCCCGTTCCTTCAATAAATAGCAACTTATTAGGATCAATGTTATAGATTGCTTGTGCAGCACTTAGAATTCCTGTGCCCCAAGGAGTTCCATTAGCACTTCCTTCCCAGGTTAAACTATGAGAGTCAGGCTCATTGTAAATATCATAGCCAACCATAGCGTTGTCTTTAAACATAGTTGCAACCTTTTGCCAGCCACTAATCCACTGGGCTTGATTCGTAGTATAAGTGTTGTCTTCATAATGGTCATCTATTAGTACGTAGATCCCATTATCAGTAAATTTTTTGACTACCCATTGGAACGTGTTTAAAGCACTATCCTGTGGAACATCTGTATTGCAGGGGCTTCCTTTGCAATAATTGGCTATACCATTAGGTTTAATAGTAGTATCCAAGATAAAGTCAAAAGAGATGGGAAGGCGCACGGCATTAAAGCCTAAAGACTTAATTTGAGTTAGCATGGTGTTAAAATCTGATTGCCATAACCCGTTCACCACGTGATTCCCATTATTAAAACCAAACCAAGATACGCCTTTAAATGCCACTATCTTTCCATTGGGATCTATAATGTTTCCATTTTGAGTGGAATATTTACCCGAAGGATTGGTATTTTTTGTATATGTTACAGCAAGAGAAACGTTTCCATTAGCAGTAAGGGTTATTGGATTTGGCGCAATACTAACGCTGTAACCATTGGCGCTACCTGCTACGGTATAGGTATCAATTGGTAATGTTAACGATGTTCCTGATGCTACCGTTTTATTAAACGAATATTTAGTGCCTGAAAACGTTAAGGGCTCTTGGGTTGCTGGAGCTTGATTCAAAGTTACGTTTACAGTTCCACTAGGGACTGCGCTATAGGTAATTGGCACATTTGTAACTTTTTGATCTTGAACAGTAACAGTTATTGGATTCGCGGTGTAAAAATTAGTGCCATTATTTATAGCAGATGAATTAACCGTATATTGACCGGTGGTTAAATTAGGAATTTGCCATGATTTTCCCCAAGCAAGCACTTGTTGGTTTGAGTAGTTTGCTCCTGTGACATTCACAGTGGGCGAGTCAAGATTACTTGCTGGCGCAGCAGGCATAGTTATATTTAAAGAGCCTACTTGGGTAGGAGTAGAACCATCCGCAGTAAATACAAAAGGCCCTGTTGGTTCTGGTACAGTGGGCCCTGCGTTAAATTGGACCGTCATAGGATTAGTGCAATTAGGATCTGGTTGTAATGGAGGCGTATAAGGTGTTCCTCCTTTAAGAACTACCGCTGTGCCTGTTTGGCTTGCTAAAGTCCAGGCTGCCCACGGATTTCCCCAAATATTGGTTGGCATAGGCTGGCTATAATTAAAGTCTAATTCTAAATTTGTGAGGGGAATTGGTGAACTGGATATATTGCAAATAGATATCGTTTCAACCCAATTAGCATTAGAAACGGTAATTTTTACTTGCGCAGGAGCTAAAGAGCTTTTTGTCGGAACACTAGTAGTATAGGTGGAATTCTTAGACCAACCTTGCATACTGCTAAGCGCACATATAATTAAAATAGATTTTTTAAAGTTTCTTTTCATAAATCTCCCTTTATCAATTTAATGAATCTTTAATAATAGCTCCTTAATTTAGTTTTTCAATTCGGGTCTAATTAATTATCTTATCGCGTTCTCAAAGAAGATGCAGTTCTTGTGGAAACATTCCACCATCAAAAATTAATGCCTGTTTTAACAATTATCGCCCTTCATAGTGTTGGAGATAAGTTATCAAAAACATTTAGAAAATGAAGTAATCTCTCTAAAAAGCATTATTGTTGCCGCTTACTTAAGGTTTTTGATGGGTACGACATCCTGAGCATCGCGAAGGATGTCGTACTTGGCTACATAAATTTACTCTACTACAACAGGTGGAAATTTATCCGCATAATTAATAGGCTTTTTGGTCAGCTCGATTGCAGCATACATGGCTGTTTTTATAAATACATCAGTGAGATTATTACGCGGCTGGGTAGCTGTAGGACGACCTTCATCACAATGCTGGCGTATGGAACCATTCAAAGGAAGTTGTCCTAAGAAACTGCATTGATGAGTTGCGCATAAAGCCTCGGCACCACCAGCACCAAAAATGGCCTCTTGATGACCACATTCGCTGCAAATATGAGTGGACATATTTTCAACCACACCCAGTACATCGATTCCCGTTTTAGAAAACATGTTTATTGCTTTTTGTGCATCTAAAGTCGCCACATTTTGTGGTGTGGTAACTACAATTGCAGCAGTCAGTGGGATTTTTTGCACTAAGGTAAGTTGAATATCACCTGTTCCAGGGGGTAAATCGATAAACAGATAATCCAACTCATCCCAAAGAGTAATGTCCATCATTTGGATTAATGATTTAGCAAGCATCGGGCCTCGCCAAATTAACGCTTGTTCATCATTGGTTAAATAACCAATCGACATCGCCTGGACCCCATGAGCCTCAACCGGCAAATAAAAGTCGCCTTTAAGCTGTACAGGCTCGGTTTTTCCCAGCATAAGCGGCATACTTGGTCCGTAAATATCTGCATCAAGAATACCTACACGTGCCCCAGTGCGAGCTAAAGCAGTTGCCAAATTAACGGTTACGGTTGATTTACCAACACCTCCTTTACCGGAGGCGACGGCAATGGTGTTTTTCACGCCGCGTAGTCCTTTACCCACCAATTGAGTCCGGTGTGGCCTAATCCATTGCTCAATAGTAATGGTAATGTCCAGATTAGGAAATTGAGCTTGTACAGTAGAAAGTAATAGCGGTTTGTAATTCGCTTCCAGCAAGAGGGCTGGGAAGCCTGCTAGTAAATTGATAATTAATTTATCGGCTGTAGCCTCGACCTTGCACTGTAAATTCATCTCTTTGCCAGTACGGTCTAAAAAGGGGTCTTTTAATGTATTTAACAGACTTAATACAGTGCTTTCAACAGTCATGGCGAACCTTTTTTGCAAAAGACGAATAATAGCTCAGGGCCTTGTTCATAACAAGAGCACTATTCAAGTGGTGCTGTTGCAACAACTGTACTTACGCTATGTGCGTTAAGGCTACAGGGTATGAGCAGGTTCGTATTGCCATGTGACCCAATGATTTGTGTGCAGATAATAAATTCCACAATAAATGGGTAGAGGCGTGCGCTCGGAGAGATAAGTTCCATATTCATTTAATTGAGCTTGATGTTTTAATAAGGTATTTTTATCTTCCTTACCTGTTTTAAAATCAATAATCCACCGTTTGCCATCCTCCTCAAAGGTGCGGTCAATAATGCGCGTAATAGGTCGGTTTTGTGGAGCTACGAGCAGCTCATATTCGTTTTGTTCTTTGTGATGAGGAGCAATAATCCAGGAACCAATTGGATCTTGGACAAGACGAGTTATTTGTTCTTGAAGAACCTGAAAAGCCTGATTTTGTAGTGTTTCATCGAATCCCAGCTTTTTAAATTCATAGTGCGCTAGATTCCAGGGTACCTCCTCTAATGTATCGGGGTGATTATCACAGATCCATTGTAAGAGTTGATGAGTAACAATCCCAGTTAAACGAGGAATGTTGGATACTAGAGTGGAAGGGGCATTTCGTGAAAGAGACTCCTCGATTTCCAATTGTTGCTTTTGATAATGATGTAGGGGTAGTTGTGCTAATTTGGGTAAAGGACGTTCTAATTCTTCCATGCTGCCCGCAGATTCATCGTCAGCAAAATGTTGATTTTTTAATAAATTACGGAAGGAGCTTTTGGATGATTTTTCGCTATGATCCATTAAGTATAATCGTGATTTTGCTCGGGTGACGGCAACATAAAGTAAGCGCTGTGTTTCATAGCTTCCTTTGATTTCATCCAACTGCCCTAGATAATCGTATACTGGACAGCGCTCCCGATGTGCAGCTTGAATCGGAGACATAAGTAATAAGTTACCTTGTTCCTGAGTAGGTAAATTAAGCCAGCGTAACATTGGTGAATCGCCTCGGCTTGCTTGCGAGCCTAAACCAGGTAAAAAAACCGTGTCAAACTCTAAGCCTTTTGATTTATGGATAGTCATCACCTGCAATGACGATGGGGTTACCTGTTGAGAGTAGAGCTTATTAAATTCTTGCGTAAATTCTTTCATATTCGACAAGCGGCCATCGAGCTCGTATCGATCGAGCAATGCCCAGAATTGCTCTAAATCATTTAGTTGCGCTGGATTTAATATTTTATCCACATGTAAGGCATTAAGCGTATTTATCACCCAGGTAGATAATTTGCTTTCATAGCGATGAGACAATGCCTGATGCATGATGCGAATAAAAAATTGTGCTCTAATCAATCCGTCATCACTTAATCCAGAAATTTTATTGAGTTGTAATAAAGCAGCATAAATGGATTTCTTTTTATTAAATTGAGCAATAGTATGCACGTCTGCTAAAGACATCCCACAATAAGGGCTGCGCAGCAGGGATAGCCAAGAAAGGCGATTGGCCGGCGATAATAAAGCTTGGGTCAGTGACCACACGTCACGTAAATGAGGTAGATTTGCTAATAAGGTAATATCAGTACCTTGGTAGGGAATTTGATATTGCCGTAATAAGCGAATAATTTCCCCTAGTTGGCTACGTGAACGTACTAAAATAGCGATGCTTTGTTGCGGATTTACTTGCAACTCGGTTTGAATCAGTTGCATCATTTTTTCTGCTTCTTGTTCGCGACTTTGGAACTGCCATGCATAAATGGCACTATGTTCATCGTTCTGAATTACGTTAACGCTGGGATGAAAGGATACGGCACCGGATTCAATATCCACTTGCGAGGGGAATATTTGTGCAAACTGCTGATTGACCCAGTTAACAATAGTTTCTGTGGAACGAAAATTACAACTTAGCTCTAAGGATGTAAGTTGTACTGGGCCAATGCCTTGTTCTTTTGCACGAAAAAATAAGCCTACCTCAGCCTGTCGGAAACGATAAATCGATTGCATTGGATCGCCAACCAGAAATAACGTTTTACCATCCCCGGGCTGCCAACCATGAACTAGTTTATTGAGTAATTCAAATTGTGTAATGGAGGTATCTTGAAATTCATCAACCAGCAAATGATGGATGGCATTATCCAAATATAAGGCCAAGTCAGTCGGATTATCAGAGTCACCCAAAGCGATTAATGCCTGTTGTGAAATCGCCATAAAATCCACTTCATTATGCTCGCTAAAGAGGAGATATAAATGGCCAACAAGCAGGGGTAGTAACAGAAATAAGGCCTGCAATACTTCCCATTGTTCCAGATCGTACTCCGGCTTAGGTAAATTACTAACCTGGATTAACGCTTCAAGAAAGTCTGGATAGTCACCCAATTGTGTTAATAGTTCTTTACTGGCATTTTTAAGTTGTTTGTATTCAGCCGCAGGACAGGAGCTACTTAACAGTCCAACATGATGATCAAAGCTTTTACGTAAACTTAAATCGCCAGTTAATAACGCTTTACTTAAAGCTGTTGCAATTTGCTGATTTGTTTGGTGAAAATCATGCCAATCTTTTAATAAATAGCGAGGAGAATCTGGATTGTTTTCAATACGTGCAAGCTCTTGCACTCGCTGCACCAGTTCATATGCTAACGGAAAAGGAAGGCTTTTTTTGAAACGAGTTAGCTCATGCTCTTCGATTAGCGCAAGTGCTTGTTCAAAAGTAGATTTGTCTTGGGTTTTTGCTTGAAACAAGGGATAGAGCCACTGATCCCGCTGAGCCAACAGCTCCTTAAATAAATCCAGTAAACGGTCTTGGCGATTATCTACATGTAATAAGAGGGTTTTAATTGCATGTTGGTATTCCGGATTGGCTAGGGCAAATTGAATACAGGCTCTGCCGGCATTTAAATAATGACTTTCTGCCTTATCGGTAATTTGCGAATAGGCAATTTGTTTCTCCAATAAGGGAATAGCTTGATTAATGCTTTGGCATAATGAGTCAATGGTAACAATTCTTAAACGATTGGGCTGATTGAGTAAATCCCATTGATATTGACTATCGCGTTGCAGTGCGCCTTGAGCAAATTCCAGCGTCATTTGCTGATGAGCGCTTTTAGCTTCGATATTTTGTGCAGCTTGTTGTAAAGCTAAGATAATACGTTCACGCATTTCACTGGCTGCTTTACGAGTAAAGGTGAGCGCAATGATTTGTTCTGGAGCAGTGACCGTACCTAACAAACGCAAATAACGCTGCGTTAAAATTTCGGTTTTTCCAGAGCCCGCAGGAGCTTGTACAATGAACGATTGAGTCGGATCAGTCGCTTGACTTCTTTGATGGCTATCAACAAGCATGATGGGCGTAAAACTCCTTACAGTCAACTAGAACGAGCCGTAACCTGGATGAAGTGTAGCGCAATTCTAGGGATCAAGCTGGCTCAAGCTTTGACCCCGGATTGCTCTGCATTCATCCCGGCTACTTTTCGCGGTAATACTTATGCCAAGACGATTTCCTGGGCTGGTGGGCGTAAATTATAATGCGAACTCATACAACGTCCATAGGCTCCTGCATTGGCGATTAATAAAATATCGCCTTCTTGAGTTACCGGTAATAAACGGTCATAACCTAGGGTATCCCCTGATTCACAAATAGGGCCAACGATGTGAGAAAAACCTGCTTTTTCTTCGTACAAACGGCTTAAATTAACAATTTCATGGTAAGCACCGTATAAAGAAGGTCTGATCAACGAATTCATTCCGGTTTCAATACCGACAAAGCGAACCTTACCTTTTTCTTTACACTGGGTGACTTTAGCCAAAATAACACCACTTTCTGCTACAAAAAAACGTCCTGGTTCGAGCCATAACTCAAGATGCGGATAGCGTGATTTCACAGCCATAAGTAGCGCATCCAGGTTTGCGAAATCCAAGGGTTGTTGTCCTGGTTTTTCAACAATACCTAAGCCACCACCCAAATTAATCGACTTAACCTCTGGGAACTGCTGAGTTAACGAGGCTAACATCAAGGCAGTTTGCTGCCATAATTCTGGTGTAAGAATGCCACTACCTGAGTGTGCGTGTAGACCAATTACATGAATATTGTGCTTCTTGGTTAGTGCCACAACCTGAGCTATATCATTTTGGGTAATACCAAATTTGGATTCATTACCTGCTGTAGATACATGTTTGTGGTGGCCTGCCCCAGTACCTGGATCAATACGAATAATTACATCTTTATTTTTAAATAATGGCGCCCAATTTTCTAATGGATAAAGGCTGTCGATGGTTATATAGCAGCCGACCTTCAAGGCATACTCATATTCAGACTTAGGTGCAAAATTTGGTGTAAATAAAATGCGTTTGCGATCAATTCCAGGGAATAACTCTAAGACTCTATCCAGCTCCTGAATTGATACGCACTCAAAACCAACCCCTTCTTTCTCTAGTGTTTGTAAAATAGAAGGGTAGGGATTTGCTTTAATTGCATAGAATATGGTGTCTATCGAATTTAAGGCTAATAATTGCTTGGCTCGTTCTGCCTGTGTTGGGCTATGATAGACATAGCAAGGAGAATGCTGTATCGCGGTAGTAAGTAGGCGATCGCGTTCTTTTTCCCACCAAGGTGTAAAGCGTACCGAAGGTGCGCCAAATTCTTCGTGCCAGCTTTTGGAGTAGTAGAAAATTTGAGGATTATTTTCTATTAATAAGTGATGTAGCTTTTGGCACAATAAATTTGCTTGAGACTCATCAACCACAAACGTTAAGTTTAAGTCATTAGAGGCTAATGACATCAAGTAGACTTGCTTAGAATCAAAAACTTCTAAAGCAGGGCCTAATTGAGGTAATACAGTTCTAATATGATGCCCTACTAAACTAACCGCGCTACAGGGCTCGATAAGTTTGGCCCGGCCAAATTGGTTTAATTCATCTAACAGGGCATTGATTGCTGCGCGATCATGTATTTTTGAATTAATATCCAACGATAAAGTGACATTAAACTCTGATGAAGACAGTAAGTCTACAGAAAAACCGTGATGTTTAAATGCGGAAAATACATCCGACAAGAAACCCACTTGTTGCCACATATGTAAGGTATCTATAGAAATAAGCAGAATACTGTTTTTGATTTGAATTGATTTAATAAATGGGGCTGACTCATCAATATCTTTGGTGATTAACGTTCCTGAGTGCTCTGGTAATTGAGTGTATTTCACCGACATTGGAATATTAGCTCGGCGTACAGGTGGTATACAGTTAGGGTGCAATACCTTAGCCCCCATCGTTGCAATTTCCTGAGCTTCATCGTAATTTAATTTTTTTAATAAGCGTGCATGCGGTAATTGATGAGGATTAGCTGTGTAAATACCAGGAACATCGGTCCAAATTTCACAGGATGCAGCTTGTAATTTCCCAGCAAGCAGAGCTGCAGAAGTATCTGAACCTCCACGGCCTAATAATACAGTTTCCCCTTCAGGATTGGCAGCAAAGAAACCTTGAGTGATAATTGCCTGTGCACCACTGGATAGGAATTTTTCGACTAATTCTGAATCATATTCACTCT
This sequence comes from Legionella saoudiensis, assembly GCF_001465875.1. GTDB lineage: Bacteria > Pseudomonadota > Gammaproteobacteria > Legionellales > Legionellaceae > Legionella > Legionella saoudiensis. The sequence continues at coordinate 414,791 of NZ_LN901324.1, forward strand.
CACAACGAGCTGAAAGGTAATTTGCTGATTGGCCATCAGGGAAAGGGGTGCTCGTTAAAAGCTCCCGCGCATCATACCATTTACAATAAATTCCCTGGCTTTGTAAAAATTGATGTCCTAAACGAGTCATCATTAATTCCCCCATACTGAGTATTTGTGCATGGGTTTTTGCAGGGGCTTGTTTCAGTAAGGCAATACCTGTTAGCCATTGCTCTAATTGATGCAAGTCATCAATGATGATCTCAGGATTAACTTCTAAGGCTTCAGCAAGATTAAGATGGCTATTACGGATATCCAGTAAAATGCTTTGATGCTCATTAATGAGCGCTGCATCAATTGCCTTTTCAAGTTTATTTGAAATTTGAGTTAATGCAGAACAAACGATGACTGGCTGTGCTCCAGTGCTTAAATGTTTCTTAGTAATTAATGCAATATTATTCCAAGTACTACGCGTTGAAACACTAGTTCCACCAAATTTTGTTACGATCTGCTGCATGATCTATATTCCGCACTAAATTAGTACACCTTAGCATGGACTTAAGTAGGGATACAAGATTCTTGAAACAAATTATCATTAAGTTTCGGGGGCGATATATTTCGGTCAAAGGGAAGCAGAAAATTATGTGGTGGATACCCTAGAATTGCTTTTTTTTTAATGAAATTCCTTAATTGACTGCTTATTAATTGTTTACCATGGATTTAATTGATTCACTATGGGCTAATATTCCTTACTTATTGAATGCAAACAGAAAAAAATGTTTTTAAAGATTTGAAAACAGGGTACACTCTTTTTTATCGAACGGATTTTATTCAACTATGTGATGTACTGATTATTAAAGGAGTGTATAGGAGTGATGAATATGCATAAGCCCTTAAGAACGCTGGTTAGTGCAGCTGTTCTTGGTGTTTTAACGACTGGTGCAGCTCATGCATCTGGTTTTGCTTTATATGGTGAAAGCGCTGGTTACACAGCAGGTAACTATGCTGCTGGTGCCGCGGCGGAAGCTGCTGATGCGTCAACTGGTTGGTACAACCCTGCTGGTTTGGCGCTTCTTCATGAAAAAGAAGTAGTGTTCGGTGGCGTAGGGATATTTCCTACTCTCAAAATGAATGGCATGAGTACTTATAGTACAGAAGGATTACATCCGTATATCCAGGAATTCCATGGGGTATCTGGGGATTATAATGGTTTTGTTCCATCCTCTCATTTCGCTTTACCTGTGGGTGAGCGTACTACGCTTGGTTTAAGTGTTACCGCACCTTTTGGTTTGTCTACTGACTGGAAACCTTCTTCTCCTGTTCGTTATTCTGCTACCTATACTGAGCTAATCACTGCGAATATTTCTCCTGAAATTGGTTCTCAAATATCTGAGCATTTTGCCGTTGGTGCGGGTATGGATTTCCAATATTCACGTGTTAAATTCAACCAAATGATTGGTGCTCCCACTTTATTCCAAGCTCTTGATGCGGATCCAGCTATTGTTGACTCATCCAGCAAGAATAAAGGTGCTTCATGGGGCTTAGGGTTCCATGTGGGGGTTATGGGATTGTTTAATGATAACCATACTCGTATTGGATTGAATTACCAATCTAGAGTAAGACATGTATTCTATGGCCATAGCTATTTCAAAGGTCCTTTAGCGAATGATTTTGATTTAGTTGCACCTGAGCTGCCTGCAGATGGCGTTTGGAAAAACTATGATCTTTTCAGTAACTCAATTGTATTCCCAGATGTGGTAACACTTAGTGGTTATCAAGATGTTAATGACAGACTCGCGCTATTAGGTTCTGTTGTTTACACTGCATGGAGCACATTCAAAAATATTCAATTGTATAATGTTCCTGTTCCTAACATCAGTTCTACACCTCCATTTCCTGTAAGCCAGGCGAATATTATTAACTCTGTACCAGAAAACTTTTCTGATGCTTGGCGTGTAGCGATTGGTGCGAACTATCATGTTAATGATCGGTTAATGCTTCGTCTAGGTGGTGGTTATGACCAGACGCCAACCAATAACAGAGATAGAAACATTCGTTTACCAGACGTTGATCGTTGGGCTATCGCTGTAGGTGCTCATTATCAAATGAAGCCAACTCTTGGATTTGATCTTGGATACACTCACTTATTCTCTGGTAGTAATCCAAGTATTCACTCTGCTCAACAACTGTCTGCAACATCTTCTTACAATGTTGATTCTAACAGCGGTAGCTTCGCTGCTGATCTGGTAGGTGGACAAGTAGTTTGGGTTCTTGATAAAGTAGAAACTGCTCCAATGAAATAATTTTCAGATTATTTCAGCTAAAAAGCCACGCTTGCGTGGCTTTTTTATTGGTTTAATTTAATTGATTTCGCCACGAGAGCGCAGCACCACGTCTGCATTGGCACGAAAGTAGCTTAGAATTATTTTGAAGAAATAAATTTAGGCAGAAATTACGTGTCGAGTTTCCCGACACGTAATAGAATCACTTAGTTTTTGCTGATGCTTGCTTCACCGGGACCATTCACGGTGAGTATGTAACCATGTGGTGATACGATTTGTTTTGGATTAATATCACCAGTATTAATATCCATTTCTACCGTACCAACATCTATTGGGTTTGGAGTATTAGTAGCCATTTTAATTACGGCTAGGCATTTACCATTCGTAGTATGGCCATGACATGCCAACTTCACTAAATTCCAATAAACTTTGCGAGTTGACTGAGGAGCTGTCGGATAAATTGAAGGCTTACCCGCTACATATGCATTGGATTCTTCATTTGTATTATTATGTGTAATTAAATAAGCTGGGGCAGCAAAAGAGGTGATTGCGCTTAAACTCAACGCTACTGCTGAAAGACTTTTAGCAATTAAATTCATTATTTCTCCATTGTAATTTATAAGTAATTGGCCCTCTGCCAATTTATATTGTAATTTCATTACTCTATACAACGCGGGGCGATTATATCGTAAAAAGGTTGAGTATTATATATAATTCACCCTTGTCTGTCCAAAAAACGGGCAACATCTTTGGCGAAATAAGTAATAATAAAATCAGCACCAGCACGTCTAATTGCGATTAAGCTTTCAATCATTGCTTGTTCTTCATTAATCAATTGATGCTGGGCAGCAATTTTGATCATCGAATATTCACCACTTACTTGATAGGCGCAAAGAGGGACCTCTGGGAAATGCTGTTTCATTTTAGCAATTACATCAAGGTAATAACCTGCTGGTTTAACCATGATCATATCTGCGCCTTCATCAAGGTCTAGTGCTGTTTCACGGATTGCTTCATTACTATTTGCTGGGTCCATCTGATAGGATTTTCTATCACCAAATTTAGGAGCCCCTTGGGCTGCTTCTCTAAACGGGCCATAGAGGCAAGAGCAGTATTTTGCACTGTAACTTAAAATGGGTATGTTTTGATATCCTGCTGAATCTAGTGCTTCGCGGATAGCACTTACCATACCGTCGGTCATGCCACTAGGAGCTACCCAATCAGCACCTGCCTTGGCGTGGCTAACTGCTTGCTTAGCAAGAAGTTCTAACGTTTTGTCATTATCAATATGGTTTCCAGAAACCACCCCACAATGACCATGATCTGTATATTCACAAAAACATAAATCAGAAATAATTAAGATGTCTTTATTTATGGCGCGTATTTTTCTTATAGCTTGCTGGATAATACCTTCATCATTAAATGATTCACTTCCACATGCATCTTTATGTTTGGGAATACCAAAAAGCAATACGGCTTGAATGCCTAATGCGCTTAGGGCATCAATTTCCTTGGGAAGAGAATCAAGACTGAGCTGATACTGCCCTGGCATCGCGCTGATTTCTTTAGGAGCAGTTAGTTCCTCACTGATAAACAGGGGCATAATCAATTGTTGAGCATGCAGTCGCGTTTCTCTTACCAAGGCGCGCGTTACTGGGTTGCTTCTTAGACGTGTTAAGCGTAGAGGAATGTTGTAATCGGTCATGGGCATTGTCTCTTAATTAAGGGTTGTACGCGATCATTTGGTTCTGCTGTATTTTCTCTTGTGCGAAGTATATAAAAAGTCAATAGCACTACTTGTATCGCTGGTACTGACTTGGATGCTAAAAAACTTATTCAGCATGTATTTTAACGTTAACATATTGGTATCAGTTTGTGACAGGCCGATGTTATAGCTTAAATAAAGCCGTTTGGAAAGAGATTTTCCGACAACGAAGGCAGTTGAATCGCTTACTGTATTTGTTAATTGATTGTAATTTGTATTAGTTTGTACATTGAAATCTAAGCCTGAACTTTGTTTTAATTGCTCTAGTAACTGGGCGCTGTTTGTGCCGCCAACATTCATCGAAGATATAGCGGTTAAAAGCAGCTGAGCTCCTGCTTTATTTGCTTGGCTAGCTGGACGGCCCAGTACTAGCATAGATAAAATATCTGCTTGAGAAAAAATCGCAGGCTCCGAATAAAGTTGGATCTGAGGTTTCATTAATCTTCCGGTTACTTCCACACCCAAAGTAATTGTGTCACCAAAACTAACATTTTGCAGGTTTGAACTATTAAAATCAAAAAGCTGAGATGCATTAGTATAATTTGAGGTATTATTAATTTTTTTTGCCGCACGAAGACTTATACCGGGGTTATCAATAGGGCCACCGGTAAAAATTAGTTGACCTTGTTTAATGGTTAAGTCTTGGCCATAGGCTTTATAAGTGCCATCACGAACAGATAATTCACCATAAGCATTAATTGCACCTTGAGGCTGCTGTTTTAAAGTTAATGCACCATCTAAGTGGCCTTTTAACCCTTTAACATTTAATGCAACATTTTCTCCAAGCTTAATGGCTATATCCATACTGCTATTGGTGATGGGGGAGGTAGACTGTGATTTTTGCTGCTTATAAATCACCTCATCAGGTAAAGAAATACTATTGCTAAAGGATTGAAGATTTATTTGCGCTTTGGGAATAAGCACGGAACCTGAAATCGCACGCGCATTAGGTGTGGCGTGGAATTTAAGCTGAGGAGAAATGGTTATGTCGTATTCATTCGTGTTCATCAATGGAAAATCATTACCTTCAAGACTAAGCTCAGCAACATAAGCTGTATCGATGGAGCCCTTGCCTTTAAGCAGCAAAGTATGGCCTGAGGAGGCAATAGAGCCATTGGCATCCCAACCTTTTTCCTTACCACGCACATCCAGATCAACCGAATCTAAATTCAATTTTAGCTTTGGAATATACAGACTGGCCTTTGTCAAAAGTAACTGACTGTCTATTTTCGGTTTCCCAACGTTACCTGTTGCCTTAAGAGAGGCAACTAATTGTCCCTTTAACTTTTCTACTTCGGGGCTGATATTTTGTAAAAAATCCAGATTGTTAATTTCTAGGCGCAGTTCACTATTTAGTTTTTGCTGGGAAGAGATGCCTTTTTCCAGCGAGAATTTAGGTAATTGAAAGGCTACTTTTAAACTCTTATTGGGATCAATCATAAAACTGCCTAAGCCAGACAATTTTTGTGGCGACAGAATGGCGCGAAGCTTGCCTCCTTTAAATTCCAATGCTGGAATCGCAGAATTATCTGGAACTTGATAGGTGCCAGGAGAAATAGTGAATATTAAATTTCCTTGGTTTTTTGCGGTAGTTGTTCCGTTTAACGATAGTTTGGCGTGTAAGCCAGCATGCTTTGCAGACATTACGGGCATTGGTGCAAGGTTGGCGCTGAAAGTCCATTGCCAGGGCAGGGCTCCCAATAGCCTGGCATTCATCTGCCAATGCTCCTCAGCAGCATAATTTACTTGGGTATTTAATTCTAAGCTTAAATCAGGGAGAGTCGTGGTTGCTGTAAGTTTGCCTTGTGGACTACTGAATGGTAGTTCTGGATTTAGTGCTCCTCGTAGCGAATCCCATTGAACTGCCAATTGATGATTTCTCCATGAGGAACCAGGATGCCATTGCACATGAAGGCGATTTATTTTTATGATGGTGCCCTGATGCTCATATTCAAGCGCTGCCAATGTAAAATCATTGAGCAAACTGCCTGTGACTTTTTGGATCCTAAGGGTTCCCGGAATATAGGCACGGCTCAAATCAATTAACGTTTCTAGCCCTGGCGTGGTTGAAATTAATGAAACGATAATTCCGGTGATTAAAATAAAAAACAACATCAAAAAGTATAAGGTTTTTATCAGGAAGCGAATCATAAATCGGGTCCCATACTAATAACTAACCGCGGACTGTGGCTGGTGCGTCGCCAATGACTATTAATTTCTTGTGCAACACCTACTTTGATTGGACCAATTGGGGATACCCACATTAATCCTCCGCCTGCATCTGATTGGAAGGCAGCTGGACGTGGATTATAGACATCTCCCAGATCATAAAAGGCAATCAGGTACCAATTTTTTTTCGTTTCTTTTTGAATTTCAAAACCTGCATACGTTAAGAGCCTTCCTGGACCAATAGAATTAAAGCTATAGGCTTTTAAGTTATCCATGCCTCCTAATAATAGAGCAAGGGAGAGTGGTTGTCGCGTAATATTATCAATAGCAGTGAACCCCTGTATTGCATGGCCATACAACCGTAAACGCCAAGGCTCAATTCTTAATGCCGCTTTAGCATCTACCGAAAATTGAGCAAAATTAATGGTTGATAAGGTTGGCTTACTCGCGGCTAAGCCATTAATGGTAATATTATAACCTGAGGGAGAAAAGAGAATATTTTGTGTTTTAATAAAGGATAAGGTCGCTTTCGGATAGAGCAAAAATTGCGTGGTATTTTTTTGTGCGTGGTAATGAAATCCTTCATAAAGGCCATTTACTGAAAGTATTCGTTTATAACGTGTTACATGATGCTGCTGTGCTAAGGATAATAACCAGGCATTACTATAACCTGCGCTGTAATTTAAGTTAGAATAATTTCCTGTAATACTGTATTGGTCGGTAACCGGATTAAATCCTGGGATAATATATTGACCCTGCAAGGCGCTTTGTACAAAAGAACCTTGTGCCAAAGCGTTAAATTTATGCCCACTGCGGTTTACGGGAATAACATGCAGTGCTGCACGGCCTCGAACTCCTGTATCAGTCCCATAACCTGCACCAAGGGTATAGGAGTATTTAGGTACGGGTTCAACATGAACCAGCACGGGAACAATGGAGTCGTCAGTAATTTGTGGCTTTACTACTACCGAACTAAAATACCCGCTATTGGATAAATCATTATTCAGCTGCAAAATCTTATCCCCTGAATAAGTTTGCCCTGGACGAAAGGGGACAAATCGATGCAGTAATTTAGGATTAATATAGGTTGGATCAAAATGGGCTTGACCAAAATAATATAAGGGCCCGGTATCAAAAATTAGAGTAATTTCAGCAGTATAATGTTCTTGATCAATCAAAATTTCATTCGTTTTAAAATTAGCATGCATGTAACCTTGGCTTTCTGCTGCATTAATAAGGTTTTGTTTGGTTTGATTGTAGTCTTCCGTAAGTAAGGGAGCTGTTAATCTTAGGGGAGTATTTTTTAGGGCATCTTGTACCGCGGGGTTATGTGCTCCTTCGCCAATTATTTCAATGGTTAATCGGGAAATCAAAATTTGTGGTCCTGCATGTACAAACACAACCAGATTTTTTGCATTGAGCTGATCTATTGATACTTCAGCTTTAAAATAGCCAAAAGGTTGGATCGCTTTGAGAATTTGCTCCCGTAACTCATCTTGAGAAAAAGCAGTTAATGGTTTTAACTGCTGCAATTCTAGTAAGTGTTTCTCGACATTCGTTTGAACTTTACCGCTGATGCCGGTGATTGTAATCGACAGGGCATCATTGCTTTTAGCAAAAGGGGTTGAGCATACAATGAGAAGTATTAGGTAGAGTACAACCAAGCTACCTCGCATCCACCGCCTCCATTTGTTTTAACCGATAAATCAAATCAAGGGCTTCTCTAGCGGTTAATTGATCAGGATCAATACGTTCCAGTTCACGTAGTATTGGTGATGGCGCTGAAACTACAGGGTGAAATTGCTCTACCGCAGGTGCGTTATTTTGCATATGATTTAAATGAGAATGGGCTATTTTAAGTACAGCGACAGGAATGCCTGCCAGCTCTGCGACTTCCAGGCCATAACTGCGATTAGCAGAACCTGGTTCTACACGATACAAAAATATAATGCGTCCAGTATCTAACGAGGCTTGCAGGTGCACATTGCGGATGCAAGGAAATTGTTGCGGTAAGTTCGTTAACTCGAAATAATGAGTCGAAAATAAGGTATAGGCTTTAATGGTTGTGGCAAGATATACGCAACTGGCATAGGCTAAAGCCATACCATCATAAGTACTGGTTCCACGCCCAATTTCATCAATTAAAACCAAACTTTCTGCAGTAGCTTGCCTTAAAATTTGTGCAGTTTCCGTCATTTCAACCATAAAGGTAGAACGACCGGAAGCTAAGTCATCACTCGCACCAATTCGGGTAAAAATACGGTCAATCGGCCCTAGAGTTGCTGTTTTTGCCGGTACAAAACTGCCAATATGAGCTAAAAGTACAATCAGTGCAGTTTGTCGCATGTAAGTGGATTTTCCACCCATATTAGGGCCGGTAATTAATAAAATATTTTGTGAGGGATTTAACTGTAAGTCATTTGCAATAAATCGCTCTTGCAATAAATTTTCAATTACTGGATGGCGGCCTTCTTCAATAGATATTTGCGATTGGGCAACCAGGTTTGGACAGCTCCAATTTAAGCTTTGAGCGCGTTCAGCCAGGGTAACCAGGACATCTAATTGCGCTAATGCGCGGGCCAGTTGGGTGAGTTCATTAATACTACGCTGGATTTCATCCAATAGGTTATCGTACAACCATTTTTCCCGGGCCAAGGCTTTTACTTGAGCGGAAAGCACTTTCTCTTCAAATACTTTAAGTTCTGGAGTGATATAGCGCTCAACATTTTTTAATGTTTGCTTGCGATGATAATGGACCGGTGCTTTTTCAGATTGAGCTTTTGACAGTTCAATATAATAGCCTTGCACATTATTAAAGCCAAACTTCAAGCTAGATAGACCTGTACGTTGTCGCTCATCCTGCTCGAGTTTATCCAAAGTTTCATTGGCACGTGTACTTAACATTCTTAATTCATCAAGCTCTTCGTCAAAGCCTGGTGCGATTACACCACCATCACGAATTAATACTGGGGGATTATCAATAATTGCTGTGGCAAGTAGCTGCTGCAACTCAGGCAAGGGCTTGGTATGTTCTTTGAGCTCTTGAGCCAGTAGGCTTTGAAGCGGCAAAAGGGTTACATGAAGCTCGGGAAGCAGTGTTAAGGTAGTGCCTAAGGCTTGCAAATCCCGAGGACGTGCTGATTTAAGCGCAATACGTGACACAATTCGCTCCACATCACAAACCTGTCGCAGGAGTTGATGTAATTGTGCATCGGTGTGTCGCTGAATTATTTCGCTAATTGTTTGCTGCCGCGCTTTAATTAAATGGTGCTGTTTGAGTGGTCTGCTTAACCAGCGCTTTAATAGACGGCCGCCCATCGCACATGCTGTTCTATCTAATACAGAAATTAGACTGTTTTCCTGACTGCCTTGCACATTTTCAAATAATTCCAAGTGTTTTTGCGTGGAGGAATCCAGCTGTAAATAATCTTGGGAATTTTCCAGGGTAATGGCATTTAAATGAGGAAGGGCTTGCTTCTGAGTTATTTGCAAGTAAGCTAATAAAGCGCCTGCTGCAATTAGTGCCGTGGGGTAGTCGTTTTCGCCAAATGCGGCCAGGTCTGCTACTTTAAATTGTTCTCGTAAACGGTGTTGTGCGCTATCTAGATTAAATTCCCAACCTGGTCTTTGTTTCACGGGAAAGTTAAGGCAGTATTCTTCTAAAGGAGAAGCCTCTTGCAGGAGTAGCTCCGCAGGTTGTAATCGGGTTAATTCCGCACTGAGCTGGCTAATTTCCAGGAGTTCAAGTAAATGAAATCGGCCGCTGCTTAAATCAACCCAGGCCATACCAATTTTTTGCTTTTGCTGATGCAGAGCGAGTAGCAAATTATCTTTTTTAGCATCGAGCAATGCTTCATCAGTGACGGTACCTGGGGTAATAATACGGGTTACTTGCCGTTCTACTGGCCCTTTGCTTGTAGCGGGATCGCCTATCTGCTCGCATATAGCGACGGATTCCCCTTTTTTTATTAGTCTTGCCAGGTAGTTTTCTACCGCATGGTAAGGTACACCAGCCATAGGGATAGGTTTATCGGCCGATTGACCACGGTGGGTTAAAGTCAGATCAAGTAATTGAGCCGCACGTTTTGCATCATCAAAAAATAATTCATAAAAATCGCCCATACGATAAAGTAAAAGCATGTCAGGGTATTCGGATTTGATGCGCAAATATTGTTGCATCATGGGCGTGTGTGCAGCAGTCATAATAATTGGCTAACAATAAAATTGCTTCGATTCTAACAAAAGCACCTCGGGAAGTCAGTATCTCAGGAGGTTGCGTAGAAGGATGGGCCCTATTTTTCCTTTGAATTATCAGTACCTCATGGTTGAATTTAAATTTCTTTGCTAAACTCAAGATGGAATTATATAAAAACTAATAGGGAGAATTAATTATGAATCGTTTGGCTCTAATTGCTGTAACTGGATTTTTGGCTTTAGCTTTAACTGCTTGTGGTGAACACGGTAACAAACAACAACCAACAGCTACTGACAATACTCAACAGCAACAAGGTGCTGCCCCTGCTCCGCAACAACAAGGTGAAGGCCAAAACCACTAAGATTTTTAGCTTATATTTTACACCTCTCCGACGTTCTGCGGCTTATCCGCAGGAGGTCGGTGGAGAGGTTTTTAACGGCTTGAAATCAAGATCCGACAACTTTCTGGTGCTTCATGAATTCCTTAATCCTTGAAATAGCAACCCTTTTGCAAAAAAAGAATTGGCAATTAGTCACAGCTGAGTCTTGCACTGGCGGATTGGTTTCTGGATATCTTACCGAAATTCCTGGAAGTTCAATTTGGTTTGAGCGCGGTTTTGTCACATACAGCAATCAAGCCAAACAAGAAATGCTTGGAGTATCGAACAAATTGCTTCTTGAATATGGCGCAGTTAGTGAGCCCGTTGCCGCCGCGATGGCTATTGGAGCGATACAGAACAGCGCTGGACAAATCGCCCTCTCGGTTACAGGCATTGCAGGCCCTGATGGAGGAAGCATAGAAAAACCAGTGGGCACTGTATGCTTTGGTTGGTTTGCTCAAGGTATGAGTCATGCCCAAACTGTCAGAAGGCAATTTTCGGGTACACGCCAGGAGATTCGTTTGGCTGCCTGTCAAGAGGCTTTAACTGGCGTTTGTTCCCTCCTAAAAAATATTCCCATCGATCCTGCTTAATTCAGTTTGCTGGTTGTTCTTATCTGTGTGATAATTTTGTCCTTGCATTAACATCTACCTGGAAAAAATTATGGAAGAGAACAAACAAAAAGCTTTAGCAGCAGCTCTCTCGCAAATTGAACGCCAATTTGGTAAGGGCTCAGTAATGCGCATGGGAGACAGCAATGTATCTCGTGATATCGAAGCAATCTCAACCGGTTCATTAGGTTTGGATATTGCTTTGGGAATAGGGGGCTTACCTAAAGGTCGTATCGTTGAAATTTATGGTCCTGAATCTTCTGGTAAAACTACGCTTACGCTACAAGTTATTGCAGAGTGTCAAAAAATGGGTGGTACCGCCGCATTCGTTGACGCCGAGCATGCTTTAGATCCAAGCTATGCGCAAAAACTGGGAGTCAATGTAGACGAGTTATTAGTTTCTCAACCAGATACTGGTGAGCAAGCTTTAGAAATTACCGACATGCTTGTGCGTTCTGCTGCTGTTGATGTGATTATCGTTGACTCGGTTGCTGCACTAACTCCGAAAGCAGAAATTGAAGGGGAAATGGGTGACTCTCATGTAGGCTTGCAAGCACGTCTTATGTCTCAGGCATTACGTAAGCTGACGGCAAACATCAAGCGTTCAAATACCCTGGTAATTTTCATTAACCAAATCCGGATGAAAATTGGAGTGATGTTTGGTAGCCCTGAAACAACTACAGGCGGGAATGCGTTAAAATTCTATGCTTCTGTACGTTTAGATATTCGCCGTATTGGTTCGATCAAGAAAGGCGAAGAGATCTTAGGTAGTGAGACTCGTGTTAAAGTAGTTAAGAATAAAGTAGCGCCACCATTTAAGATGACTGAATTTGATATCCTTTATAACGAAGGGATTTCACGTGAAAGCGAAATTATTAATTTGGCAGTTCAATTGAATCTCATTGAAAAAGCAGGGGCTTGGTACAGCTACAAGCAAGAGAAAATTGGTCAAGGAAAAGACAATGTTCGCTTGTATTTGAAGGATAATCCTCAAATTGCTGCTGAACTTGAGAAGCAAATTCGCTCTGAACTATTAGAGAAGAAACAACCTCTGTTGGCATCTGCAACCGAAGATGAGTTTGAGGCTATTGATGACTAAAGCATTTGACTGTGCTGTGCGCCTATTATCTAGGCGTGAGCATAGTGCAATGGAGCTTTATGAGAAAGTAAGGCAAAAGGGATTTAGCTCCGGCGAAGCACAAGAAGCAGTGGATAGATGTCAACAAATGGATTTACAAAATGATCATCGTTTTGTTGAAGTATACACACGTTCTCGCATTCGACAGGGCTATGGCCCTTTAAAAATTCGCCAGGAATTAAATGGTAAAGGGATCGATAAAGGCATAATTCAGGATATTTTGCAGCAAGAAGAAGGCAATTGGTTGGCTTATGCTTTAGAAGTTTGGCAGAAAAAAATCAGAGGCCAGGAAGAAATGTCATTTAATGAGATGCAGAAACAACAGCGATTTTTACTTTATCGTGGATTTAGTATGGATATTATTGCTCAGGTAACAAAGGAGTTGGAACTGTAGCAAAAATTAACAATTTGGGGCTTGATGCGTATGGATTATTTACGTTTACTCTTCTGCTCATTCCCCTCTATTTGGTATTGATTTGAATATGAAAAGTTCTGAAATTAGACAAGCATTCACTGATTTTTTTGCACAACGAGGCCATCAGGCTGTAGAGTCTAGCTCATTGATTCCCGCTAATGATCCTACTTTATTGTTTACCAATGCCGGTATGGTGCAATTTAAGGATTTATTTTTAGGGCTTGAAACGCGTTCTTACCAACGAGCAGTTACTGCACAACGCTGTGTTCGTGCCGGGGGCAAACATAATGACTTAGAAAATGTAGGTTATACTGCACGCCATCATACCTTTTTTGAAATGCTGGGTAATTTCAGCTTTGGTGATTATTTTAAACGTGAAGCCATTAAGTTCGCTTGGGAATTTTTGACTGAAGTTTTGCGCCTGCCTGAAGAGCGTCTATGGGTTACGGTCTATAAAGATGACCAAGAAGCAGAAGATATCTGGCTTAAAGAAATGAACGTTTCTCCAGCGCGTTTTTCACGTTGTGGTGAAAAGGATAATTTCTGGTCTATGGGGGATACTGGTCCTTGCGGTCCATGTACGGAAATTTTCTATGATCATGGCCCTGATATTGCTGGAGGACCTCCAGGCAGCCCAGATGAAGATGGCGATCGCTACATTGAGATTTGGAACTTAGTATTCATGCAGTTTAACCGCGATAAAGACGGTAATTTGCATCCACTACCTAAACCTTCAGTTGATACGGGTATGGGACTAGAGCGTCTTGCTGCAGTGGTGCAAGGTGTGCATAGTAACTATGAAATTGATTCATTCCAATACCTTATTAAATCCATTGCTAAATTGGGTAATATTTCAGATCTAAATCATACCTCGTTAAAAGTTATTGCAGATCATATTCGTTCTTGCGCGTTTTTAATCGCTGACGGCATTATTCCGGGTAATGAGGGACGTGGTTATGTATTAAGAAGAATTATTCGCCGCGCAGTACGCCATGGGAATAAACTGGGTTTACCCACTCCATTCTTCTCAAAACTGGTTCAGCCTTTAATCGATGTTATGGGCGATGCTTATCCTGAGTTAGTCAGTGCCAAAGCGCATGTAGAAAAAATCTTAGCTCAAGAAGAAAATCAGTTTGCCCGTACTTTGGATCAAGGATTACGTTTGCTGCAAGAGCAAATGCATTCTCTAGGTGGCCAGGAAATTACAGGTCAAATCGCATTCAAGCTTTATGACACCTACGGTTTTCCCGTGGATTTAACGGCAGACATTGCTAGAGAGCAAGGTTTATATGTAGATATGGATGGTTTTAACCAGCTAATGCAACAGCAAAGAGAGCAGTCTCAGGCTGCCAGCCAGTTTACCACGGATTATCATGCCGCATCGCAGTTGGATCATCAGTCTGATTTTCATGGTTATGAAAAAGACAGAATGGAAGGGCAAATTATTGCCTTGTTGCAAGATGGGAAAGAGGTCCAATCTTTAAGTGCGGGTATGAAAGGAGCCGTTGTTCTCGATCATACACCTTTTTATGCGGAAAGTGGTGGCCAGGTAGGCGATCGCGGTGTTTTGCTTGCAGACCAATTGCGTTTTCGCGTGGATGATACGCAAAAGAATGGCCAGGCCATTGTGCATTATGGTGAAGTAGTTGAGGGCACAATTTTTGTAGACCAATTGGTTGATGCACAAATTGATGCGCAACGCCGAGAAGCAATTCGTTTAAATCATACCGCAACACACTTAGTACATGCTGCATTAAAAACTATCGTAGGCCCACAAGTACAACAAAAAGGTTCTTTAGTGGATGCAGAACGTGCGCGTTTTGACTTTTCTCATTTCGAGGCCTTAACGGCAACACAAATACAGCAGATTGAAATTCTGGTTAATGCGCAGATTCGGGCAAATAATGAAGTAGTAACTCGAGTTATGGATATTGAATCAGCTAAAAAGAGCGGTGCAGTTGCGCTATTTGGTGAGAAGTATGCTGACGATGTCCGTGTATTGTCTATGGGTGAGTTTTCCAAAGAGCTTTGTGGTGGAACGCACGCACGACGTACAGGTGATATTGGTTTATTTAAAATTGTTGCTGAATATGGTATTGCCAGTGGTGTACGCCGCATTGAGCTGGTTACGGGTAGCCATGCTTTAGCCTGGGTAAACCAGCAGCAAGATCTTTTAGCTGAACTTGCTTCTTTACTCAAAACTAATGTTGCTTCTTTAGCCGAGAAAGTTTCGCAATTAATCCATGATGGCAAAAATTTAGAGAAAGAAGTTGCTAAGTTACAAAGTGAGAAAGTACAGAAATCAGGTGCTGATCTGGCCAGTGAAGTCGAAGACATTAATGGAATACATTTATTGGTGAAGCAATTAGAAGGAGCGGATAGTCAGGCTCTGCGCGCTACTTTAGATCAATTAAAATCACGACTGGATTCAGCAGTTATCGTGCTCTTTGTTATTGATCAGGATAAAATGAATGTGATTGCTGGGGTAAGCAAGAATATTCTCGGAAAAGTACCTGCAGCCGCAGCTTTAGTACGTCATCTTTGTGGTAAAGGAGGCGGACGCGATGATATGGCTCAAGGCGGGGGAGTTGTGCCTGCCGATTTAGATGCGAAAATTAATGAAATTAAGGAAATGGTTCGTAATTCGCAATAAAATCCTATATAGCCCGTATCCGATTGGTCTAATACGGGCTACGCTTTTGTTCTAAATTCAAAAAGCTCACTATAAGGAGATAACATGAGTTTTATAAAGGAGTTTAAAGAATTTGCTGTCAAAGGTAATGTTGTTGATTTAGCAGTTGCAGTGGTAATTGGGGCTGCATTTGGCAAAATAGTTAGCTCCTTGGTAAGCGGCATCATCATGCCCTTGATTGGATTGCTTTTAGGTGGAATTAATATTGCCGGTAAATCAGTCACAGTAGGGGATGCTGTAGTGAAATGGGGTGAATTTACCCAGTCTATTATTGATTTTACGATTATTTCTTTTTCCATTTTTATTGCTGTAAAGGGTATTTCGCTTATACGAAAAGAGGAGAAAAAAGAAACTCCTCCAACCCGAGAAGAAGAATTATTAATGGAAATTCGTGACCTTTTGAAGGGCAAGACGAATATCCAATAAGCCGCTTCCTTTGCTTTTAGAGAAACACGTCATCCTAAACATCGTGAGGGGTTTCCTGAATGAGGATGACGTGCTCTTTTCCCTTTTTTTTAAACAAAAAGAACCTCCCTATTATGCTATAATCACAATACTAGCAAATTAAAAAGGACATTTATGAGCGAGCTACTAAACCTGATTGTGGTAATTATTGTTTTTGGGGTAGCCTTGTGGCTTATCAATGCGTTTATCCCAATGCCTGGTGCAATTAAAAGCCTTTTAAATATTTTAGTATTAATTGTTTTAATAATTTATATTTTGCAATTTTTTGGCTTAATTCATATTCTACCGATGGTTCATCTCTTGAGATGACGAACTAGTCATAAATACGTCTCTTGGTCCCATGATTCCTCATGGGACCAAAACCTTTCATTTACATCACTGGTTAAACGAAGGCTGAGGCGAACGTTTAATTAAATGAAACTCTATAAGTAATTCGATTAAAGTAGGCTCATTAATTGTTGTTATCATCCCCATGTCTGCATTATTCTGTATGAGTTGTGCAACGAATTGCATGCAATTTGCTTCCGTTAACGTTAGGGCAATGGGAAGCGGACAATAGAATTGGTTTTTTTCTTGAAGATGTTGTAAAAAGTTCGCTAAACGCCAACCAAAGTAACGATATTCAGGGGGAAGGTTTTGCGGGATTCGTGCGCAAGCTATATTACATAAGGTCTTTGAATTTCCTGTAAATACAGGTAATACATGAAGCTTTGCGAATGCATCGTTAATTTCCTCAATACTACATTTTAAGAATAATTTTCTTAACACATGGTCCAGCCTAAATATATTCCCCTTGCCCTGCAAATAGACGTTAAGAATATCAAGCCACTGGGGTTGCAGCTCTTTTAAAGCTATATTCATATTTGGAGTAAGCTTATAATCAGGATAGTTAATCATTAATTTTGCTAAGCGAAATAAACGAACAGGATCTTGTTTAAGGCTTTCAACAGGTGTTCCCAACACATCAGAAATCTTTTTATCTGCTCTATTTGCTAAGGCATTGGAAAAACTAAAAATAGAAAATTGGGATTGATCAGTAAACTCCATATAGAGCGCATTAAGATTGAAGTCGCGCGCGTAAAAATCGGCTTCTAATAACTCTTGCTCTGTTTGCGTTGATGCTAAAAACTTCGCAGAAAAATCAATGAAAATTTTGGGAGTTAAAGCACAATACAAGATGGGGTATTTAAAACTTCGCTGTTCTGAAGTAATTTTCTTCTTTGACAGATAATGTTGAATTTCATACAAGGGAATGTTTAAAACTAATAAGTCATAATCATTGGGTTCTTTACCATCCAGCATATTCCCTGGAGCTGCCCCAGTTAAATAAAATTTTCCTTTAGGAAATTCTTTGCGTAGCTCGTCAATGAGTTCCAACAACTCATTCGGTATTTGTGAGCGGTTTAGAAACACAGCCGAATTTTGGAGGGTGGAAGTAGAATGGGCCGTGGGTTGCTTTATTGGCTCTACAGCCTCTATGGGAGTAATTGTACTCTCATCACTAGATATAACCCCCAATTGGGATATATTGGGGGTGCTTGTATCGGTTGCCGGTGTTTGTATTACGGGTTTATGGTTTTTTTTAGGTAAAGCCGTTTCTTTTTTAGGTTTTGCTTGCACCGTTCCAGATTTTATTTTTGAAGGTGTCTGTTTTGCTGGGGTGCTTGTTTTTGCAGAAACATCTACCTTTTCTTGTTTATTTCTTTTCGTACTTGTAGCTGTTTTGGGCTGGGTTGTTTTCAGTGGCGTAGTGACTGCTTTACTACTTTTTGTCGAAATCGGTTTAGGGCTTGAGACAACAGGGGCGTCCTGCACTACATCAGGGACTTTTTCTTGGTCACTCAAGGCCATAACTTCGGAAAGCATAGATGGTTTTTCAAGTACAGTAGGAACAGCATTGGATGCAGGAGGTAAAATACTAATTAGTTCCTGTTGTACTGTGGATGGTTCCTGAATTATTCCAGTCAGTAGTGTTTGCTTATTCTTTTCTTGCTGCGCAGAAGATGGTAGTACCTCGGGTATCTTTTTAACTTTATTTAAAGAGGATTCGAAGAGTTTATTAATCGTTTTTTGTTGGGTTGAAGATAAATATTTTTTAATAAAGCTGTTGTAATGTCCTTTATATTCATCTTGGGCTGTTTTATTGTCGCTTCGCGCAAATTGTTGAACCATTTTTTTTGCCAAGTCAAATAATTGTTCATTAGCGAGGGATCCCATTTTAAAATTAAGCTTTGATTTTTTTAATTTCTCTATATAGGGCTCTTCCATTGAATTAAATTTAAGTGTAGGAGTACTACCAGATAACCATTGCTCCAATCGACAGCACATACAATATAAAGCAATTCTGGCATCGATCATCTCTTTATCTGGATGTGCTACAAACTGGATTACGTCATCATGCAGTAAATAGGCTTCCGTATATTTCCCTAAAGAAAAGAGCTTTTGTACTAACAAACAACTGTTATCATGTATTTTTTTGTAAAATTCCAAGGTTTTCATAGAAAAAAAGCAAATCATTTGGGATAAGCCAATGAGTTGTTCTTCTTGTTCTAGTTGCTTGATATTATTTAATGAATCAATAATAAAATACTCTAGAAACTCTCTATCTTCTGGCTTTTTAAGTGATTTTCGCATGGAGGTATCTTGCTTTTGAAATTCGACGCGAAAAATTTGCTTTAGTTCATTGAGCGAGTCATAAAGAAACGGATGTTTGGTATATTGCGTTGCAAGAATCCCTTGCTTAATGAGTTCTGCTAAAATTTCTAATTTGGTGCTTTGCTCTGTAAACGGGAGTCGAATATGTTTCAGCTCCTTAAATGTACCGCTGGGATTTTTTAGATAATATGTTGCTAAAATCATAAATTGGAGGACATGGGATACGGGCTGGGCGTTTTGTACGGAGTTTAATAATTGTTCGCATGAGGAGGGAGATGCTGAATTAAAGACAAAATCATAAAACCATTCTAGTTGTGCTAAGATTTCAGACGAAAGAGTATTATACTGACGAATTAATTCTAGGGTATTGTCCCAGTCATTTTTATTATTATTTAGTAACAAAGCAAGGATTAAACAATTTAATGCATGCTCGTCAGTGCATAGAAATTTCTTAGTGCTTTCCTGAAGAGCACTAATTTCCTTGAGAAATTTGCTAATCGCGACGCCAGTATTTTCTTTGGAATTAATACCTTTTATATCAGTACCCACTTTAAAATAACGCGCGATTTGCGAAACCCAAATGAAAAGGCGGCGCTCATCATCAAAAGAAGTGGTTTTTTGCAATGAGGCCTCATCAAAATATAGACTGTTGCCCGCATTGAAGGAATAAATGTTGGGATTAACAATAAATTCATTATTTATTTTTGCAAGCGACGTGCTAACAGCTGAAGATTTAAAGACAGATTGGAAAAATTTGAAAAACATAAGCCGAATAATAAGCAATAAAAGTTCGCGCAATATACACTATTTATAAAAAATATTCACTTGAATGAGATAAAGAACTAAGTTTAAAACAGGAAAAATTATGAAAATAATTACAACGCCTAATGTTCCTATAAAAGCCTGGACTGATGGAGTTTTATTTGATGAAGAAGCACAGAAACAGCTTAAAAACTTAGCTACTTTACCCTTTGTTTATAAGCACTTAGCTGTCATGCCTGATGTTCATGTAGGGAAGGGCTCTACTATTGGCACCGTTATGGCTACGCGCAAGGCAATTATTCCTGCGGCAGTTGGTGTGGACTTGGGGTGCGGCATGATGGCGGTTAGGACTAATTTAATGGCTCAGGATTTACCAGATAACCTGGGTTTATTACGAAGTAAAATTGAAGAAGCCATTCCTGTTGGTAGTAGTCCTAGACAAAAAATAGGACAATGGAATTCGATTCCAAATTATGTAATGCAGCAATGGAATCAATCACTAGCTGATGCTTTTGATAAGCTCTGCGAGAAATATCCGCGTTTTGTTAAAACTAATAATATTAATCATTTAGGAACCCTAGGAGGTGGGAATCATTTCATTGAAATTTGTTTGGATGAGCATCAAGCCGTTTGGTTTATGTTGCATAGTGGCTCAAGAGGTATTGGCAATGCGATTGGAACCCATTTTATTGAGTTGGCGAGAAAAGATATGCAACGACATGCGATTCATTTGCCGGATAAAGATTTAGCTTATTTCTCTGAAGGAAGTGCTTATTTTCATGATTATTGTCATGCTGTTGAATGGGCACAGAATTTTGCGGCAGAAAACCGCCGCATTATGATGAGGCTGCTTATTGATACGGTAAGCAAGCAGTTAGGCCGTCCTATTGTTGCTGATGAATATTCAGTGAATTGCCATCATAATTACGTTCAGCGTGAGCAGCATTTTGGACGAGAGGTTTGGGTTACTCGTAAAGGTGCTGTTTCGGCGCAAAAAGGGCAAATGGGAATAATTCCCGGCTCAATGGGAGCTAAGTCCTTCATTGTACGGGGGCTGGGAAACCCTGAAAGCTTTCATAGTTGTAGTCATGGCGCTGGGCGTGTGATGTCACGCACTAAGGCAAAGCAATTAGTTAATTTAGAGGAACATCGACGAGCACTGGATCGCGTTGAGTGTAAAAAGGATGCCAGTACGTTGGATGAGACACCTAAGGCTTATAAGGATATTGATGCTGTTATGGCCGCCCAAAAAGATTTGGTTGAGATTGTTTATACTTTGAAGCAAATTCTATGTGTTAAAGGTTAATATGGCTTTCCTATAGGGCATTATACTGCGCAGAAAAGCCAGGGATACATACATGTTTAGGTAAACTGGTATTTGATCGTAGCTAGCTCTTGGCTTGTAGGTTCAGGTAAATTGTGTATATTGTAATTGATTAGAAAAGCAATGCCATCTTCAACCTCTTTAAGCTGCTGACCTGCAATAAAACGCGCATCAACATAGATGCTATAAGCTGAAATCGCCGTAAGCGTAGCAAATATTCCCGTCATGGCCAAAGAGAAAAGCACAAGACTTGCAGGTCCTGCAGCGATGCTTGCAAATAAAAGCGTAAGGCCTGCTTCTATTCCAGTAATGAATGTATTTAATACCATATTCAAACAACTAAGAAAAATATCTCTATCATTAGAGTCTGCTATTTCTTCTTGCAAGCGAAATAAATCATTATTTAATGTATTAATTTGGGTTCGACGAAGCGTTCTTCCTGCCAGTAGTGCTTCAAAGGCTTGTGTCACATGTTGGTTTAAGAGATAAATTGTTTCCTTTTCTCTTGCTAATGATCCTAACTGATGAATGCTTGCGGAAACCTTTTCGGCGTGCTTTTTTAACTTCCATAAATTTCGATAATACTCTCCTTCCCAGGCTAATGTTGTTGGATGAAGAAGTTTTTGTTTAGCTTGTTCTACATATGAAGCTTTCTTAAAGAAGGACGAAAAATATATGGTCATGAATGCGCCATTTTCTGATCATTAAATGGCCAAATTATACAGGTTTTACATCTTTATTCAAGCGCCATGTCTTTCTTTAAATGGACCCCATCCTCTTATAAACAAAAAAAGGCAGGTTTTTAATGATTGCCATTATCGCTCGCCAGAAGGAAGGATAATAAATGAGTTGTTTCTTTTTGCCTAAAGCGTTCCAGCAAGCTTGAGCACAAGCTGCGGGTGGGCCTGCATAAAAGATTCCTGGACGTCCATAGGTTTGGCGCGTATCGATAAAGCCTAAGCGCGCAATAGTAATTTGTTGATTATTGCTCGCCGCTTGTTGCAAACCTTGCAGATACACTTCAATACATGCTTTTGTTGCCCCATAAAGGCTATTTTTAGCACGCCCACGGCAAGCCGCAACTGAGCTCAAATACAGTAAGTGATGTTGTGTTTGTGTTTTTTGCAGATAGGCATTGATACATAGGGCGGTTGCTTGAATATTTATCTGAATTAATTGCTGTATCGATTGCGGAGTTAAATGGTCGTTTTCTGTAAAATCACTATGAGCAATAAATAAATCCAACTCCTGTTCACTCTCATTTAAAATAAAAAGTAAGTCTTCAGGATTATTCATCATATCCACAATAAAAAACTCACAAGAAACCTGATAACGCAGTTGAATATCTTGGGCTATTAGCTGTAATTGTGCTGCTTGGCGGCCAATTAAACGCAAGCGATGGCCTGCCTGAGCGGCTATGTGGGCAAATTTCTCGGCAATAATCGATGTTGCTCCCAAAATAACCCAGGTTCTTTGTGTCATTTTATTATTCCTAAACGTCGAGCCAGATCCGAGCGTGCATAACAGCCATAATGCTTCAGTACAGAAGAAAATTCATTTTGTTTTTCATACATCGTTTGAAATTGCTCTGAATTAAGCAATTGATCTTTAGCTAGATAGACTCGCCCATCACATTCTGTAATCAATTGGTTCATAGCATTTACTGCCTTAATTGCACAGTCATTATGGATAAAATCAACTGCAAGCGTAAAACCAGGTTGGCAAAACGAAAGCAAGCCATACCCTGATTGAGTGAATAGCTTGAGCACAGCAAGGGTTGGTGTTGCTTTGTAATTTCTAATCAATTGTATTAGTTGCTCAAGTATTTCTGCTGCCCGCTCTTGGGAAAATACTGCTTGAAATTGCATTAAGCCTTTAGATCCATAGAGACGATTCCAATGATTTAATTTATCGAGCGGATTATTAAATTGCAAAAGTTCAAGTTCCTCTTCTGTCTTTTGTTTTTTAAAGAATAGAGAATTAAATAATTGCATATTCCATTGGGTAATGCAGTTAAAAGGAAGCTTAGGTACTGTAAATGTTCTGCTTTTGTTGCTAGCAAGAGGAGAGGGGCAATGATCCGCTACAGAAAGCACAGAGCGGGGCGTTGTATGTAATAAGTCCATCCAGGCAACTTGATAATCATGTTCGCGGCTATAATTGATCATGGCTTCGGTTAAGGCGCTAAGCGAGGTAAATCGTTCACGTTTAATCTGGAGCTGGCGAGTTTTTTTTTGTAGCCTAATGGCGGCACGCATAATAATTCCAGTTAGCCCAAGACCTGCAATTGTGGCGTAAAATAACTCTTGATTTTCCTCGGGGCTACAATGTATTCGTTTTGCTCCTAAGAGCAGGTCCAACCAAACAATATGATGACCAAAGCTACCCGCATGAGGATTATTTTTTCCATGAACATCATGGGCTATACTCCCAGCAACGGTGGCATGGATGGTTCCTGGGATTACTGGTGGAATAAATTCTGGATGAACTAAAAATAAATCCTTAATGGGTAAACCGCCCTGGCAGATGACAATGCCTGTTTTTACATCAAAACTGATTAAATGATTGAAACGTTGCGTATCAACAATAAAGCCATCCGTATTGAAGCAGCTGTCGTTATAGCTTAATCCCGCTCCACGAGGAAGCATTGATTGACCTGAATGCTGGGCATTATATTCAATTAACTCTTGCTCATTTTCCGGACGTAAGCATAAAGATTGGCTGAACATTGCATGGCTAAAGTTAGACAGTAGGGTCTTTTTACTGTGCATGTACCATTGCCTATATGATTAGTGATGAAGTAAAACTATAACGATTTAGATAATAATTGGAAAGAAATTCTTGGCTATATTTGGGTTGTAAATACAAATAGTTCGTTTTCATTACAGTTAGTTCTCTAGTCAAAATCTTATTTTTGTTAACTCATTGACGAAGCCCTCTTTTTTATGTCAAATTGCTGAGTCTAAATGGATCAGCTGTTTGATTTTTAATAATATTTTAAAGTATGCAATTTGCATAGAAAAGAAAAAAAACAGTATTAAATTTTAGTATTTTTAGTATGGACCGCTTATGGCTGAGAAAAATGTTTTATCGCAAGAAGAAATAGATGCTCTTCTAAAGTCAGTTGATGAGTCTTCTGAGGAAGAAACGCAAAATGCTGAGTTTCAAGAAACAGCCAAAAAGAAATCTTCCCGCAAAAAAAGTGCTGCTACTAAGAGCGAACTAGATGAGGTAGCAGAAGAGTCTGCTGAGCCTATTATTACCTTTGAAGAGAGTGAGGTAAAAACACTCAATTTTTCCAACCAAGAACGAATTATAAAAGGTAAATTACCTGTTCTTGAGCGAATTTATGACCGCGCAGTGCGTTCATTTGCCGCGGATATTTATCAGTTAACTGCTAAAGACTTCGAGATAACCCAGGATCAATTGCAGATTGTAAAAAATCGTGATTTTATGGAGAGTCTTCCCAACCCCAGTTTGATGCATGTTTATAAATTCAAGCCCTTACGTGGCAAAGGTATTATCATGTTTGATAGTACCTTTGTTTATGATTTAGTAGATTATTATTTTGGTGGTAGCTCTCAGTTCTTTGCCCAAAAAGATCGTACCGATTTTACTGCAACTGAATTACGGGTGATGGATGCCGTTTCTAAAAAACTAGTTGCTGATTTAATGTCGGCTTGGAAACCAATTATCCAATTAGACATTACCAAATTTAATGATGAAACCAACCCTCAACTTGTAAACATCGCCGAACCTGAAGAAACGTTATTGGTGGTTCGTTTTACTTTAGATTTTGGTAAAGAAACAGGAGATTTTTATTTCGTTCTACCTTATTCAATGGTTGAGCCTATTAAAGAGCAATTAGAGTTAGGTGCTGCTCGTCCAGAGGATGAAATTGATCCCAATTGGGTCAAATCCTTAAAAGAGGAGTTAATGGATGTCGAATTAGTTATTAGCTCGGCGATGGCGCATGCAAAAACCACTTTAGGTGGGGTAATGGCTTGGCAAGTAGGGGATTTTATACCAGTAGAAATGAAAGAAATTGTTACTCTGGATATTGAAGGGACACCAGGTTTTACAGCAACTCAGGGTACTGCAGGTGATAAACGCGCTGTAAAGATAATCAAGCATATTAGTTATTAGGGGATTAAGATGGCCGATTCAGCAATGGACCAACCAAAACAAATAAGTGCAACACCTCATGAGACTGACGAAGAAAAAATGGCCTTAATTTCGGACATACCGGTTTCCGTAACGGTGGAAATTGGTCGTACTAAAATGACCATTCGTAATTTGCTGCAATTAAACCAGGGAGGGATTGTGCCTCTTGACCGTTTAGCAGGAGACCCACTTGATGTATTAGTTAATGGCACCTTGGTGGCGCATGGGGAAGTTGTTGTGGTTAACGATAAATTTGGAGTTCGACTAACAGACATCGTGAGTAAGGCTGAGCGGATAAGACGATTAAGATGATTCAGCATGCAATTACTCAGAGCGAGCTCATGCGCATTGTGCTGGGCTTGTTTTCTGTTCTGTTCGTAATCATGGTTTTATCTTGGGTGGTAAAGCGATTGCAAGGAGCACACTTAGGCTCGTCTAAGGGATTTCAGTCTGTTGCCAGTATGATTCTAGGGCCTAAGGAAAAGATCATGTTGTTGAAAGTTGGTACACGATATTTATTACTGGGTTTTGGTTCCGGTCACATCACACTTCTGTATGATTTTGGCGAAGAGTTACCTCCAGGTTTTGATGCACCAAATAAACCTTCATTTGCGGAGCTGCTTAAATCAGCGGTAGTGAAATCATAAGATGAAAATAAAAAGTTATATATTATTGATTGCCTTATTAAGTGTTTTACCTTTTGTAGCACAAGCAGCAAATTCTTTATCTTTGCCTGCAATGACCGTTCAACCGGGTTCTCATGGCGGTGAATCATATAGCGTTAATTTGCAAATCCTAATCTTTATGGCCCTGCTAACGGTCTTACCTGGATTATTGATGGCAATGACTGCATTTACCCGAATTATTATTGTCTTGTCCATTTTACGCCAGGCAATTGGCTTAGCTCAGGCACCCACAAATCAAGTATTAATCGGTATTGCTTTATTTATGACTTATTTTGTGATGGCACCTACATTTAATAAAATTAATGAAACTGCAATCCAACCCTATTTAGCAGAAACCATGGAGTTTCCTCAGGCCATGGCAAATGCGCAAGTGCCATTGCGCCAATTTATGCTCAATCAAACGCGTAAAAACGATTTAGCTTTATTTGAAAAATTTGCTAATAAAGAACCTGCTTCATTAGATGATTTATCAATGGGGGTCATTATTCCAGCCTTTATTACCAGCGAGTTAAAAACAGCCTTTCAAATTGGATTTATTTTATTTTTACCTTTTTTAATTATTGATTTGGTTGTATCAAGCGTATTGATTGCTATGGGGATGATGATGTTATCGCCTTTGATTATTTCACTACCATTTAAAATTATGTTGTTTGTAATGGTGGATGGGTGGACATTAATCCTTGGTTCTTTGGCATCAAGTTTTGCCGTATAACTGTATTTCGCGGCGCTTAGGATATTTTTATGTATTTTTACAGGGAGAGTAGATGACTCCACAGTCAGTTGTATCGATATTTAGTGAAGGTGTTTACATCATGCTGCTGTTGATTACCGTATTAGTGGTGCCAGGGATGCTCATTGGCTTAATTGTGTCTATGTTTCAAGCTGCCACACAAATTAATGAATCAAGTATCAGCTTTATTCCTAAATTATTTGCCACTTTTTTAGTGATGGTATTTGCTGGGCCATGGCTATTAAAAACTATGGTCAACTACACGAATTCTTTGATCAGTAATATTCCTTATTTGATAGGTTAATGCGGCAATGAATATTGATTACCCAACATTAATACGTTACGTAAGCCAAGTTGTCTGGCCATTTGCGCGTGTTGGCGGGTTATTGCTTGCTGTGCCAGTCTTTTCTTCGATACTCATACCAACTCGAGTGAAGATTATTTTTCTTTTTGTTTTAAGCTGGATTTGTTCTGCCTTAGTGCCGCCGGAGCTTAGCTTTCTTAATTTTAATGCGGCTTATCCTTTTTATATCGCTCAGGAATTGTTATTAGGCATGCTCATGGGCTTTGTGTTGCAACTGTCTTTCCAAGTATTTATTTTAGGTGGGCAAATTATTTCCATGCAAACAGGGATGGGGTTTGCGGTGATGGTTGATCCTGCTAGTAAGGCAAGCGTTCCCTTAGTGGGGCAGCTTTATTTAATGATGATGACCTTAATTTTTTTAGCTTTGAATGGCCATTTACTAATCGTTGAAACACTAATGGATAGTTTTAGAACGATGCCTATAGGCAAGACCTCGGTAAGTTCTACTATGCTATGGAATGTTATTACTTTTTCAGGATGGATGTTTAAAAAAGCGTTGCTAATTTCTATTCCTGCTTTATTGTCTTTACTCATCGTTAGTTTATCATTTGGGGTTATGGCACGCGCCGCGCCTCAGTTGAATATTTTCTCTTTAGGTTTTCCTATTACTTTAGTAATGGGGGTTGTAGTAATTAAAATTGGTTTGCCCAATGTGGCAGCTCAGATGACAGATATTATTGATGATGGAATACGCTTTGTAGTAGGGATGTTACGTTAATGTCAGAACAAGAAAACGACGAAAAGACTGAACAGCCCTCACCCAAACGGCTTAAAGAAGCGCGTGAAAAAGGTCAGGTTGCTCGTTCAAAAGACTTTAATACTACCTTTGCTTTATTGTTTACAGCAGTAGGTTTTCTGGTCTTTGGTAAACAGTTGTCAACGCAATTAGCATTGATGATGCGTCATGCTTTTGAGTTTGATACGGAAGTAATTATCACCTCTATCGTCAGCATGGAGCGCTTATTCTTTTTAACTAAAATGGGTATATGGGCATTATTTCCGCTGTTGACGGTTATTTTCTTTGTTTCTCTAGCCGCACCCCTTTTAATGGGAGGCTGGGTATTTAGTGGCCAAGTTGTTAAGCCAAAGTTTTCACGCTTGAATGTGTTGCAAGGTTTGAAGCGTATGGTATCGCTTAAAAACTTTGTTGAAATGATTAAGTCCTTTTTTAAATTTGTTCTCGTTGCCCTAGTTGCTATTGTGGTACTTAACTTGCAAGTCCCTATGCTGCTTGCCTTGGCGCATACTCCCATTGAAATAGCAATTAATACGGGAGCCCTGATCGTTATCAAATCCTTTCTTTGGGTTTCTGCAAGCCTGCTTTTAATTGCTGCAGTGGATGTACCTTTTCAACTATATCAACATAACAAAAGCTTGAAAATGACGAAACAAGAGCTACGCGAAGAGTATAAAGACACGGAAGGTAAGCCAGAAATTAAAAATGCTATTCGTCGCGCTCAACAAGAAATTGCCAGACGACGGATGATGGCTGAGTTACCCAAAGCCAGTGTGGTATTAACTAACCCAACTCATTATGCCGTGGCGCTGATGTATAAGGAAAAGGGAAGTAAAGCGCCTGTTGTCATTGCTAAAGGAAAAAATTTAGTCGCTTTTCAAATTAATGGAGTTGCCAAAGAGCATGACATTCCAATCATCTCTGTGCCTCCGCTAGCGCGAGCACTTTATTTCTCCACCAAATTGAATGCAGAAATTCCCCGAGGACTTTATGTTGCAGTAGCGCAAGTATTAGCTTACGTATTTCAACTACGCGATAAAAAGCGCTATGACCATAAGCCGGAGATATTACAGAATGTGCCTATTCCACCTGAATTAGCGCGTGAGGAGGATGTTTAATGAGTAATACCAAAAGTGCTTGGCAACACGTTCAGTTTTGGATGCGTCAGGGCTTAGGCACGCCACTTATGTTGGTGGTTATGCTTGGCATGATGATATTGCCCTTGCCGCCATTTTTACTTGATGTATTTTTTACCTTTAATATCGCCTTATCTTTAGTAGTTTTACTGGCAGTAATTTATAGTGAAAGACCTTTGGATTTTGCTGTATTTCCTACGGTTATCTTGCTTGCTACCTTACTTCGTTTAGCGCTAAACGTTGCTTCTACCCGAGTTGTTTTATTGAATGGGCATAATGGGACAGATGCCGCCGGACATGTGATTCAGTCATTTGGTGAAGTGGTTATTGGCGGTAATTATACTGTGGGTTTAGTAGTATTTATGATTTTGCTCGTAATTAACTTTGTGGTGGTCACCAAAGGGGCTGGTCGTGTCTCGGAAGTCAGTGCTCGCTTCACTTTAGACTCTCTGCCAGGAAAGCAAATGGCAATTGATGCTGATTTGAATGCCGGCCTAATTAATCAAGAGCAGGCAATAAAACGTCGACTGGAAGTAGCCCAAGAGGCTGATTTTTATGGTTCGATGGATGGTGCGAGTAAATTCGTGCGCGGAGATGCTGTTGCAGGAATACTAATTCTTGTGGTGAATATTATTGGTGGCTTAATCATTGGTGTATTCCAACACAGTATGAGTATTTCAGATGCTTTGCACAATTATATTTTGTTAACCATTGGTGATGGTTTAGTTGCACAAGTACCTTCATTAGTTTTATCGACAGCAGCCGCAATTATTGTCACGCGTGTTTCCAGTGCACAAAACATGGGGCATGCAGTTATTTCTCAGGTTGTTGCTAACCCGCGTTCTTTAATTATTGCCTCAGCGATTTTGGGGGTGATTGGTATAATCCCTGGAATGCCGCATGTCGCATTTGTACTCTTGTCCGTAGGACTTGCTGGGATGGCTTATTTATTTGCGCAACAGGAAAAAGAAAAACAGAAGAAGAAAGTGGTCAAAGAAAGCGAAGCGCCCACAGCCCAAACTCCAAGTATGTCAACCGAATTATCATGGGATGATGTAAATCCTGTTGATGTGATTAGCCTTGAAGTAGGTTATCGATTGATACCGTTAGTTGATAACTCTCAGGGTGGTGTTTTGCTCGCGCGTATTAAAGGGATACGTAAAAAAATATCGCAAGAATTAGGCTTTTTAATTCCTTCGGTGCATGTGCGCGATAACCTGGATTTAAAACCCAATCAATATCGAATTAGTCTGGCTGGGGTCATCATGGGAGAGGCAATTATCCATCCTGATCGTTCTTTGGCAATTAACTCAGGGCAAGTGTTTGGTGAGTTGGATGGAATTAAAGGTCGTGATCCTGCGTTTGGTATGGAAGCAGTATGGATTACGGAAGGGCAAAAAGAACAGGCTCATACTCTAGGCTATACGGTGGTAGATGTTTCTACTGTAGTGGCCACGCATTTAAGTCAAATTTTGGAACGTAATAGCCAACAGCTGTTGGGCTATGAAGAAACACAGCAATTATTAGATAAGCTTGCAATTTCTTCGCCGAAGTTGGTGAAAGAGCTCGTACCCGATGGATTAACTTTAGGAATGGTCAATAAGGTTCTTCAAGGACTACTTGCAGAACATATACCATTAACTGATATCCGCACGATTGTTGAAACGTTAGCAGAAATGGCGCCAAAGTCCAAAGACAGTGAATTTTTAATTAGCCAAGTACGCATTGCCTTATCGCGATTGATTACGCAAAAAATAAGTGGCATGAATGAAGAGCTACCCATTATTACGTTAAAACCGGAGCTGGAACAACTGCTGCAGAACACAATTCAAAGTGGTAATTCCAACGGAGTAAGTTTTGAGCCTGGCATGGCTGACAAAATACAGCATTCTTTAGCGCAGTTGGCAATGCAACAGCAAGCAAAGCAAGAAAGTTCCGTATTAGTCGTTCAGCCGGGAATTCGCTCTGTACTGGCTCGATTTGTACGTAATATATCCCATGATTTCCATGTTTTGTCTTATCAGGAAATTCCTGATAATAAACAAATAAGAATCATTGGCACCGTGGGGTAAGTAATATAGAATTTTTGTAATTAGATCAGTTTGTAAGTTGGATCAGGGGCCCAACCTGCAATTATAAACATTAATCGCATGAAGTTAGGCCAGGGGGCTGACTTTTTACAATTTTTCAGGTAAATAGTTGTTTTATATAAAAAAACGGAAGTAGTACTTAATTTTTAATATTGACGATTGGGTACGCGTCATAGCAGGGGGAGCTTTATGAAATTAAAACGATTTGTCGCCGCAGATACACGAACAGCAATGCAGCAAATTAAGGCGACATTTGGTTCTGATGCAGTTATTTTATCCAGTAGTGATGTTGATGGTGGCGTTGAAATTGTTGCAGCGATTGATTTTGACGAAACGATTCTTTCTACTGAGGCTGCGGTTGCATGTGCAGAACCACCAAGTCAGGTCGATAAATTCCAAACACAAACACCATTTGATGATTTGCGTATGGAAATCCAAACTCTGCGTGGCATGCTTGAAGCTCAATTAAGAGGCGGAAGTGTCGGAGGAAGTACTGAGCCTCTGCATACTGTATTATTACAAAAACTATTATATCTTGGAGTTAGCCCAACAACGGCGGCGGCATGGACACGCTCGGTGCGTCCCGATTTAAATCAACAACGCGCATGGCAAGCTGTTCTGACCCATATCACTGAGCAACTACCCATTCGCGATACTCGTCGCATCGAAGAGGGTGGCATCTATGCCTTTTTAGGACCTACAGGCGTTGGTAAAACAACAACTCTTGCCAAGATTGGTGCACGCTTCGCTCTACGTTTTGGCGCAGATAAATTAGGTATGGTTACTATGGATACCTACCGTATGGCAGCACAAGAACAATTAATGCTTTATGGAAAAATTTTAGGTGTGCAAGTGTGTCTTGCGAACGACGAAGTGTCTTTATCTCGAGTGTTGCGTCAGTTAAGTGATAAAAAACTTATTCTAATCGATACCGCCGGAATGAATCCTTCAGATGAACGCGTTATCCGTCAAATGCAAATTTTAAGCAACCATATGCAATCCATTTCTAAAGTATTGGTGCTTCCGGCAACAAGTCATTATCAAGTGCTTGTTGATGCCATTCATCGTTATGAAACAAACTGCGTTGATCAATGTATTTTAACTAAACTGGATGAGGCCCAGGCAATTGGAGGTGCTTTAAGTGCTGCAATTGAAACAGGATTACGCATTAGTTATTTAACACATGGGCAACGTGTTCCTGAAGATATTAAATTAGCCACACGCCATCAGCTTGTTGAATTATTTGCTCAGCAAGAACAGCAACTATTTCCAGTAGAAGCGAACTACATGAGTAAAGAGCGGCAGCCTGCTGGGAGAGAATATTATGTTGAGAGTTAATGATATTATTGGCGATCAAGCTTCGGGCCTGAGAAGTTTATCTCGAGTGAAGCCAATGAACATCATTGCAGTTACCGCAGGTAAGGGTGGGGTAGGCAAGAGCAATGTTTCGGTGAATTTAGCTGTTGCTTTGTCCCAGCTTAATCATAAGGTGATGTTACTGGATGCTGATTTAGGCTTAGGTAACATCGATATTATGTTGGGCTTGCATACTAAATATGATTTGTCGCATGTGATCCAGGGTGCTTGTCAATTAAATGATGTGATTTTGCAAGGACCTAATGGCTTAAAAATAATTCCAGCAGCTTCTGGTACTGAGTTTATGGCACAGCTTGGCAGTCGGCAGCATGCCGGAATTATTGATGCATTTAATCAGCTTACAGAAGATCTGGATTATTTGATCATTGATACGGCTGCAGGGATTTCGGATACAGTCTTAAGTTTTACACGTTCGGCGCAGGAATTGCTCGTAGTTGTTTGTGATGAACCAACCTCACTTACCGATGCTTATGCATTAATTAAAGTAATGAGTAAGCGTTATGGGTGGCCAAATTTTCATATTGTGGCCAATATGGTTCGTAATGAGAAAGATGGACGTGATTTATTTAATAAATTATTCCGAGTTTCCGAGCAATTTCTTGAGGTTAAGCTAGACTATTTAGGAGCGATACCGTTTGATGAACATATTCATAAGGCGGTTAAAAATCAAAAACCTGTACTAATGGCTTATCCAGACTCCAACGCTGCGGCCTCTATCAGAGAAATTGCTGCAGGTGTAGCCAATTGGCCATTAAAGTCATTATTAGGTGGCAATACAAGTTTCTTTTTAGAGCGTTTAGTGATGGATGAAGTATAAATTTGATGAGTGGTTTGCGATAAGGAGAGTGTCGTGGATGCTTTGGCTGCTTACAGCAAAGTAAATCAACAAATCCAGGAAACGCTGGTAAAGAATCATGCCTTGTTAGTGAAGCGCATTGCGCATCACTTGTTGGGCCGCTTACCAAGTAGTGTTCAGTTGGATGATTTAATTCAGGCTGGGATGCTTGGGTTGTTAGAGGCGACAAGACATTATGATTCCTCCAAAGGCGCTTCATTTGAAACTTATGCTGGAATTCGCATTAGAGGATACATGCTTGATGAGGTTAGACGAAATGATTGGGTTCCGCGTTCCGTATATCGAAACTCAAGAATGATTTCTGAAGCAGTAAAGCATGTAGAACATCAGCTTGGGCGAGAAGCAAAAGATTTTGAAATTGCTGCCGAGTTGGGTATTTCACTTAATGAATATCATGAAATGCTACAAGATTCAGCCAGTAGTCACTTATATGGTTTTGAAGATTTAGGCGTTACAGACGATGCATTACAAGGAGAGGAAGGACAAACCTCCACCGAACCTCATGCAAACGTGTTTCATAATGATTTAATGAGTCGTTTGTCTGAGGTTATAAAAGGGTTACCCCATAAAGAGCAAATGGTTCTGTCTTTATATTATGAACATGATTTGAATTTGAAAGAAATTGGGGAGGTTCTAGGAGTAAGTGAGTCACGTGTTTCACAAATTCTTAGTCAAGCAACACATCGTGTTAAATCGCGATTACCGGAATAGTAGGGAATAGTAGACGTATGGATGCACTAACACTTATGGGTCTTTTGACCAGTTTTCTCGCCATCATCATTGGACAAATGCTTGAAGGTGGTAATATTAGCTCATTATTAAACCTTTCTGCCTTGCTTATTGTTGTTGGTGGTACGATAGGGGCGGTGCTTGTGCAGTCACCCTTACATACCTTTAAGCGGGCAATAAAAATATTACCTTGGATTTTTAAACCACCTCATCTCGATTTCGAAGCATGCAGAACGCGAATGTTTGAATTAGCGCGGAAGGCTCGCCAGCTAGGGATGCTCTCTTTGGAAGATCATCTAGAAGTTGAAAAAACACCACTGATTAATAAGGGATTAGAGTTATTAGTCATCGGGGTAGATAAGCAGACGATTAGACAAGTTTTAGAGGCGGAAATCGATCGCATTGAGCATAATAATTTACGTGCAGCCCATGTTTATGAAAGTATGGGAGGATATAGCCCAACTTTAGGAATCTTGGGGGCGGTCCTTGGATTAATTCAGGTCATGCGTCACTTAGCTCAGCCAAGCGAATTAGGTGCGGGTATTGCCGTGGCCTTCGTTGCTACAGTGTATGGCGTTGGGTTAGCGAACTTAGTTTTTTTACCCATAGCAAATAAGTTAAGAGCCTGCATTGCACGTCAGGTCCATTACGATGAGATGATTGTTGAAGGAATGGTTTCTATTGCTGCGAGCGAAAGTCCCGGCATTTTATTGTTAAAACTTAATAATTTTGGACAGCAAAAGAAAAATGAGATCAAGAAAATCAAAGACTGAGGAACATGTAGACCACCATCGTTGGGTTATTTCATACGCTGATTTCATTACTTTACTGTTTGCATTTTTTGTGGTGATGTATGCAATTTCATCTGTGAACACCGCAAAGTACAAATCGCTTTCCGAGGGAATGAAATCAGCCTTTAATAAGATGGATAA
This sequence comes from Legionella saoudiensis, assembly GCF_001465875.1. GTDB lineage: Bacteria > Pseudomonadota > Gammaproteobacteria > Legionellales > Legionellaceae > Legionella > Legionella saoudiensis. The sequence goes on from NZ_LN901324.1 coordinate 449,422, forward strand.
AGAGCACGAGGAACAGTCTAAAGAAGATCAAAAAAAAGGTCCTCATACTAAGAAAGTCTATGGACAGTACCAAGATGGTTTAGATGAAATAAATCAATCTTTATCGGAATTAGAAGATAAAAACTATAAGATTAATCGACAAAAAGGTTGGATTGAATTAGACATCAAATCGGGTGCTTTATTTGGGTCGGGTGATGTGGATCTCAAGGCTGATGCATTAGTCAAATTGATGCGGCTTGCTGGAAAGCTTAAAAAATCACATGCTATTGTTTCTATAGAAGGGTATACTGACAACATGCCCATAGAAACACCGCAGTACCCATCAAACTGGGAACTTTCAGCAGCTCGAGCAGCCGCAGTAGGGCGCGTTTTAAACTCTTATGGTATTGATACGAGCCGCTTGATGGTAACAGGATATGGAGAGCAGTATCCTATATCTGATAATACTTCAGATGTAGGTAGGGCATTAAATCGCAGGGTAAGCATCATTATTGCTGTGGACAGAAATAATAAACGTCTTCTTAATCCAGCGTTAAATAATAAACAGCTTCATAGTGTCGTTGTAGGGAAATAAGGAAATAAAATGATAAATAGTGTTATTGTGAGTTTAAATGTAGGGCTCTTCGTGCTGTATGCTAATTTTTTATGGGCCCAACGTAAAAAAATGATAGGACTTGAAGAACGTATGGAAAGTCTTGCTAAGTCTGTAGAGCAAATTGCAAAAGATCATCCTGTTTTGATTCATGCGGATTTATTATTCTCCAAACAACTTAAAGAGTTAAACTCACAATTAGCCAGTATGGACGGCCAAATCCAGGCTTTAGAAAATAAACGTGATAATGATGGTGGTTACCAGCATGCAATGAAAATTTTAGAAATGGGTGGTAATCGTGAAGAGATTGTTGATAGTTGTCACCTTTCTCCAGCAGAAGCAGAATTTCTAATGAACTTGCAGGCTTATCGTGCTGCAATGAAAACCGTTTAATCATCAAATCAATGTAGCCCGTATTAGCGTAATACGGGTAACTATTTTAAATTAAATCGATAATATTTGTCTAAGTGCTCTCACTAATAAAGAGTTTTCGCTCCTCCATTTATTTCTTAATAGTTTGCTAACGGTATTTAAGCAGCCATCTTATCTTAAATAAATCTATGTTTTTCGCCCTTTGAGTTTAAATTTAAACCTTTATGCTGCAATTGTGAGCTATATTTTAAGGATACTTATGGAGAGAGACCTAATATGAGCACTGATAAAATAGATATACAGATTCATACGGAAAGTAATAGTAACAATAGTCTTTACTTTCGCTCAGAAACAAGAAGCCCGGACGAAATTTTCAATAATGGAATGTCGGCGCGTAATTTAGAGGACATTCTAGAATATAATAAAGAAACTTGGTGGTATTCTGCTGTTAAAGGAAAGTTATTTAAAAATAATTTAGGTTATAATCTGTCTGCAACCGATGCAGATACACACCAGTGTGTTAGTTTAACTACTAAGTTTGAGAGTTCTGCTGTTTTCCCTTTAAATAGTACCCATAACTTTCCAACTTCTTTAAAAGAAGGAGAAACTTATGTGTATTTTATATCCCTTCCAAAAGCTCTTAAAGTAGACTATGAAACTAAAGAACGTGATATTTATGTTATGTCTTCCTTGCCAGGTGATGTAGAGAAGTATAAGAATTCCTATATATTTATTAAAGGCTCAACTAATATTTGGCATATCACGCGCTCAGGCGTACTTAAAAGAGCAATACCTTCTTCATATGATCCAATATTTTATATGAAGGAATTAGATGATTTATATAAGAAAACTGAGGCAGACTTATACAATTATGATGAAGGAATCTCTTTGCAGTCTCAAGAAATAGCTGTCGACGAATTTTGGGTTTTTTTGGTTCGGACTAGTGATGCTTATGGAAAACAAGGTTTAGAAATAGAAAGTTCAAATTTGCCAGTAGAAAAACAAGTAATCGATTTACACAGTTTGCAAACGGCTCAGACCGGCAATATTACTAAAAATTTAATTAAACAGGGGTTATTTCGCAAATATGCTCATTTGAGTAGTGAAAATATTGGATGGCCCTTATATGCATATGAGGCAGTAGCCTTGACGGTTCCGAAAGAAAATATTATAGGTGCTGTACTAGTTAGTAGAACGTCAGCAAAAATAAAGGAGTTTGAGCCCCTGGTGACAGGAGCTACGCCTAATAAATCTATAACTAGAAGATTTAAAATTGAAGGAGAATTTATTGTAAATCCAAATTTCACAGGAGATGAAGTAATCAAAGAGCGAGCTATAAAAATAGTTAATGACTTTAAGGCAAAAGAGGGATGTGAGCTTGTGAGAATGTCAACTGATCCCACACTACAAAATATAAGCCAAATTAACCGAAATCAATATATTATAACTGAAGAAGGACTTTGGTATTTTGATTGTGCAGAATATAATCTGGAGAAATTAGATTTGGGCGAAAAAACCCCATCCTCTCTACTAGAAGAATTAAAATTGGATTCAAATGTTAGTAGGACTGCAACTAAAGAAGAGCTTGAGCAAATCACATCCTATACAGGTCATAAGGCAGATGAAGGGATAGAAACACCAACCGTTTATTATGGGCTAGGTGGAAAAACGTTTTGATTAGCTGAAGCTTTAAAGTCGTTGTCATTTGAGCGAAGCTGTAATGTTGCACCGCCAGTAACAGAAACAGCAATAAATAATATGACCCATGATAAGAGATACGTTTGGTTCGATCATGGGTCGATGCTGTTTTCACACTAGCCTTGTGTGCTTACAACGAAGGAAGTTCTGGTTGTAAGCAATCAAGGCTACACCTGTAAATCAATCTTACTTGTACTCAAAAAATATTATGTTACCATCACAGGGGTGTAGAGCTATACATTTCGTAATGTTAGTAAGTTCTAGATTATTAAAGAAATAAAATTTAAGGATAAATGATATGCGTTTAGGAATCTCTGTTCTTGGTATAGCCGGGGCTTGCTTCTATTCTTCATTTGCTTTTGCAGGTGAATCAGGTATTAAATCCATAGCTCCCAGTTATCGTTCAGTAGTTTCCCTTATTGGCGGATATGCCAGTGTTAATGCCGATAGCAGAGTCTCTTACTTGGGTGATGATGATAATGTTTATACTTATCGAAGTTCAAAAGATGGGCACAATGACGGTTTTATTGGGGGATTTATAGGCTTAGAACATCCATTACCTTGGTATAATGTATTGTTGCAAGCAGGGATTGAATACAGCTATTTTGGCCCTGTCACAGTGCACGGAGTGAATACAGCGGGTATTGAGCCAGAAACATCTACTTTATATCATTATCAGTATCGCTTTCAAACACAGCAAGTTCTTGCATCCGCTAAGTTTTTAATGACCACTTATGAGCGCTATCACCCGTACGCTTCAGTAGGTTTAGGGGCGGCATTTAACGATTTGGGACGTTTTCGCGCAGTTACTGCAGAAATAGATAACATAAATAGCACGCCATACTTCAGAGATAACAATAAATCACAATTTAGTTATAGCCTTGGTGCTGGTGTTGATGTTGATATCAATCAGAATATTCGCATGGGATTAGGTTATCGATTCAGTGGCTTTGGTAAGGCTGCATTTAAAGGTGGCCACATTGTTGCGGGTGATTATACAGCCTCAGTACCATTTACTTATGGTATTCGTAACCTTTATGCGAACCAATTAGTTGCTCAAATCAGCTACATAATTTAATTTCATTGGAACAGGATTTTCATAGATGAATAAAAAATATAATTTGGCCTTGTCTCTTATTGCCATGTTTATCTCTGCCCAGGCAACAGCGGGTGCTAATTTCACGATAGGCCCCAAAGCTGGAACCACACTGCCAACCACCGTACCTATTGGGAAAAGTGTTCCTGCATATTACACGATAACAAATAACACGAATTCGATGCGTAGTGGTTACACTTTAAAAGGACTTCCAGCAACAGCAATCCCTAACGTCAGCAATGGAAATTGTACCTTTCCTCTTACGCTAGGTCCTAAAGCGAGTTGTGTATTACAGTTAGATATTATTGGGGCTGCTTCAGGTGGCTTTTTCCTATGTAAAGCATCCAGTTGCACTTCAGCCTCAGTACCCTTAAATGTTAGCGTGGTTTCTATAACTCCTTTTGTTGCGGTAGGCGGATATTCCAGTGCAACCACTTCCAATTCTTTAATTGCTACCAGCATTGATAATGGGGCGCAATGGAGCTATACCCTTTCTGGCGTTACTGGTCCAAGGCTTCCCTCTACCTTGGCAAATGAAATGTCAACTTTCAGTGGAGCACCTACATTGAATGCGGTTGACTGTGTGCTGAATAACTGTTCTGCTGTCGGGTCTTATGGTAATCAACCTTATCCACTTATTGCCAGCAGTACTGATAGTGGGCAAACATGGAATTATACCATGAGCGCAAATACTGCAGCGCAGCAGCCCGCTGGGTTGACTAGGGGAAATTTTTTGGGTGTTTCATGCTCAGGGCTTTCTTGTGTTGCGGCGGGTGGTTATTCGGATAATAGTAATGACTACCCTGCGATCGCTTTTAGAACTAATCCTACTGTGAATTGGTCTTATGCATCATTACCAACACCTTTTCGCTTTGGTAACAGTCAAGGGTTTTCAAGCGTAAAATGTACTACAACAGCCTGTGTTGCGGTAGGTAATTATACACTTGCTCTTTTCACGTTAGTATACCCGCTTATTATGACCAGTCAAAATCAGGGAGCTACATGGGCAATTACACTTGATGATAACTCAGACCTACCCGATGATTTTCATGATCAAGCGGCTCTTAATGCGGTTGATGCAACGGGCTCTAATTTCATCGCTGTAGGTTCTTATACCACATTTAGTTATATTTATTATCCTTTAGTGGCATTAAGCACCGATAATGGTTCTACATGGACTTTCCCAATTAATAGCAGCACTTTGGTAAGCGATTTTTACGACAACGCCGTATTTTATAACGCAAGTTGCAGCGGTGAAGTATGTATTGCTGTAGGACGTTATGAAAATAATCAAAATAACTATTATCCTTTAATTGCAACAAGCTCAGACAAAGGTCAGACCTGGACTTATACAATGGATAGTTCTACTCCGCAACTTCCTTCTGATTACCTTTCTATGAATGCTTTTGGTGAGGTGTATGCATCAAGTTGTAGTGGTTCTATTTGTGTTGTTGGAGGAGATTATCAAAATGAAAATGGAGATTATCCCTTGTTAGCGAATAGTACTGATGGTGGAAAAACATGGACTTATAGAATTACTAGTACTTACCCTACTATGACTAATGACACCATGACTGGTGGCTATTTTAATGCGGTGCAATGCAAGGGAACGACTTGTTTTGCCGCGGGTAGTTATTCTAATGGCACTAAAAATTATCCGTTATTAGCAGTCAGCCGTGACGGAGGGAACACATGGAGTTATTCGATCAACGGTATTTACCCCATTTTGCCTTCTGATTACCAAGATAATGGAATGTTTACAGGGTTCGGGGTGCCAGGAGTATCCAAATTGCTTCCCGATTCCTTAAAAATCTTAACCCATTAAAATTCTGTTGTTCTCACCTCAAACTGTGCCAATAAATTGGCACAGTTTTCCATATTTAATCTTCGTTGTTTAAGTTGACTCTAGATAGAAAAGCACTTTCGCGGTAGAATGCGAAGTTAATTTTTTAAATGAGACACTTATGTTAGAAGTAAACCAAATTAACCTTCATCTAGTAGATCTAGATAAGCGAGTGGAAGCGCTTAGGGGGTATCTTTGACTTTGACGCCAAGCGCGAACGTTTAGAGGAAGTTGTTCGTGAGCTGGAGTCGTCTTCAGTATGGGATAATCCTGAAGTTGCTCAGGCTTTAGGTCGCGAGCGAACCCAACTGGAAAATATTGTTTTGACATTAATTGAGTTAGGTCAATCTATTGCTGATTCAACGGAGTTATTTGAGTTAGCCCGAGAAGAGAATGACGAACAATCAATTAATGAAATAGGGCTTGAAGTACAGGCTATTGAAAAAAAAGTGGCTGATTTAGAATTCAGACGGATGTTCTCTGGAAAGATGGATACCTGTAATGCTTATTTAGATATTCAATCAGGTTCTGGGGGCACTGAAGCTCAGGATTGGGCAGAAATGTTACTGCGGATGTATTTGCGCTGGGGCGAGCAGCATGGATTTACTACGGAACTCATTGAGTGTTCACCTGGAGACGTCGCAGGAATAAAAAGTGCGACAATTTATTTTAGTGGTGACTATGCTTTTGGCTGGTTGCGGACGGAGAGTGGTGTACATCGTTTAGTGCGAAAATCACCATTTGACTCAGGAAACCGCCGACATACCTCGTTCGCTGCTGTGTTCGTTTCTCCGGAAATCGATGATGACATTGAGATAGAAATCAATCCTGCGGATTTACGGATTGATACTTATCGTGCCTCAGGGGCCGGTGGCCAGCACGTAAACCGAACTGATTCGGCCGTACGTATAACCCATGCTCCAAGTGGTATTGTAGTGCAATGTCAAAATGATCGCAGCCAGCATCGCAATAAAGATCAAGCAATGAAACAATTGCGGGCTAAGTTGTATGAATTGGAAATGCAAAAGAAAAACGCTGAGCAGCAAGCTTTGGAAGCCAGCAAGTCAGATATAGGTTGGGGATCGCAAATACGTTCTTACGTATTAGATCAATCCCGTATTAAAGATCTACGGACTGGCGTGGAAACAAGCAATACGCAAGCCGTATTGGATGGGTCTTTAGATCAATTTATCGAAGCCAGTTTAAAGGCAGGAGTAGGTGCAGCATGACAGATGAGCAACAAGTAGAACATTTAGATGAGAGTGAAGTCTATATTATCCGTAAGCAAAAATTAGCCGATTTACGCACAGCTGGGTTTAATTTCCCTAATGAGTTTCGTCGTGAACATTTAGCTGCCGATTTACTTAAAGAATATGCTGAATCAGAAAAAGAAATGCTTGTCGAACAGCATGTTAAAGTCGCCGTTGCGGGACGAGTTGTCCTAAGACGTATTATGGGTAAAGCCAGTTTTTTCCATATTCAAGATGTTTCCGGACGTATCCAAATCTACATTAGAGCTAATGATCTTCCTGAAATATACGAGCAGTTCAAGCATTGGGACCTTGGTGATATTGTTGGTGTGCGTGGAGAGCTATTTAAAACGAACACGGGTGAATTGACTGTAAACGCTGAACATGTTGAATTATTAACTAAATCCTTAAGACCATTACCCGATAAGTTCCATGGTTTGGCCGATCAAGAGGTTAAATACCGTAAGCGTTATGTTGATTTAATTGCAAATGAGGATAGCCGTGCTACCTTCTTGACTCGTTCACGTTTGATTCAAGCATTTAGACAGTTTATGGACAAAAATCAGTTTCTGGAAGTAGAAACACCTATGATGCATCCAATCCCTGGTGGAGCCGTTGCGCGTCCATTTATTACACATCATAATAGTCTGGATATGACTATGTATTTACGTATCGCTCCAGAGTTATATTTAAAACGTCTGGTTGTAGGTGGCTTTGAGCGTGTTTACGAAATTAACCGTAATTTCCGTAATGAAGGATTATCCACGCGTCATAACCCTGAATTTACAATGGTTGAGTTTTATCAGGCCTATGCAGATTATAATGACTTAATGGACTTTACTGAGCAATTATTACAGTACTTATGTGATGCGGTAATTGGTTCACGTCAGATTGACTATCAAGGTCAAGTAATTGATTTTAATAAGCCCTTCGCGCGTATGACAGTAAAAGAAGCTATTTTACATTACCATCCAGACATTAGTGCGCAACAATTAGAAAGTGTAGACTTTTGCCGTAAACAACTTGAAGCAAACGGGTTTCCGTACAAACCAACAGATGGTTTAGGTAAGTTGCAAATGATTTTATTTGAAGAGACCGTAGAACATCAACTGTTTCAACCTACATTTATTACTGCATATCCTACCGAAATCTCGCCTTTGGCACGTCGTAATGACCAGGATCCGGATGTTACCGATCGCTTTGAGTTTTTTATTGCTGGCCGCGAAATTGCAAACGGATTTTCGGAGTTAAATGATGCAGAAGATCAAGCCGAGCGTTTCCGTAAGCAAGTAGAGGAAAAGGATGCAGGGGATATGGAAGCTATGCACTATGACAGTGATTATATTGAAGCTCTGGAGTATGGGTTACCGCCAACTGCCGGGGAAGGGATAGGAATTGATCGATTGGTTATGTTGTTTACCAATTCGCAATCAATTCGCGATGTAATTTTATTCCCTCATTTACGTCAATAATTGTCGTTATTGTAGCCTGGTTGCTTGCAACCAGGTTTTCCATCTGGCTATGTCACATAACTTGTTCTGATAAGAGGTAATCAATGTTAGTTAATGAATTGCAAAAAGCAATTACATACATTAGAGAAACTCAAGAAGTCGCATTGTTTTCAACTATGGCTGATACGCGTTGGTACTCCGCTTTTGGTGGTTCCCCTTTATTCTTTATCATGCTTCCTTTTATTGGACTGTTGTTGACTATTAATGCATTAATAAATGCTTATAAGCTTGCAAAGGCCAATAATAAAAATCTGGATCAATGGCTTAATTTGACTGTATCAGCAACATGTGCTGTTTTAGCGAGTATCTCCCTTTATGGTGCAGTGGTATCAGCCTTGCTTGGAGTAAGTTTTGCTGCAGGAGCATGGTTTTTCTTAAGCAGCTTAAGCCTTGCGTTTACCCATCAATTAGTAATGATGGGTATTAATTTTTATAGGGCTTATGAATCATTCCTTGATCGCAGTCAGCGGATGCATCATGTTCAGGCTGCAATCAATAATATATTCGTATTGGGAATACTTTCCGCTGCAGTTGGTTCCGTTCTTTTTGTTATGCTGTTTCCTACGGTGGCACCCGCTTTAGGCATGGCCTGTGCTTTGTCCGCAGCGACTTTAACTCTATTTGATATGATGTGGCATACGCTTCCTCACAATGGCAAAGCATGGATTAAAGGAATGCTTTATTTAGGAAAATCTGAATTATCACAGAATAATATGGTGCATCAGGTAGGGCAGGGTTTAAGACAAGGAGATGAAGAAGTACGAGAAATAAACCCTAATCATTATCGATTGTTTACTCGTGTTGCCTACAGTAATGAAGTGAAGCGCATGGATGTTGAACAGGCCAGCAATTACCTCGCACAGCTCATTCAAGGGAAAATTAATGCTTATGGCCGTGAAGGTTTAATTCCGCATGATGCGAAAACAAAAGACAAAATTACTGTATTAAATAAATTAATGGCTGTGCTTTCTAATAAAGAAAATACTCCATTATCCAAAAAAAGCCTTATAGCACAATCACCTTTAGCATTCCAAAGTTTCTGGGTTGAAAAAGGAGAGGTTGAGCAACTTTGTGATGCAGTAATTGAATTTCAAAAAATATTGAAAAATGCATCGAATGTGACAAAGGACTTGAATGACTCACAGCACAATCCCGATCTAGAATCAGGCCTAATAGCTCAAAAACTTTAGGTAATATGCAAGATCAAAGTACCGAACATCAGGGTTGTTGCCTAGTCATTATGCTCCTCACAATGGTACTGAATAACCGGTACTATTCAAAGCGAACGATGCGCCCCTATGGCTCAATTATCGCTCAAGCGGTTAACTGGTTTTGAGTACGTCATTGCGGATAAAGTAAGTAGTCACCTTTGCCGCAATGACGTTTTTTCTCATATATCCTATATTAAATCTTAATCATGTTTAAATTTCTGTTCTGGATTAAATTTTTCAAGAACATCAGTCCAGGCTTGCTCCTCGGATTCATTTTTATAAATCTCTTTCGCTGTTTTATTGTCTTTGAAATGTCTATAGTGCTCGGGCTTTGCGGGCTTCTCATTAATCTTACTGACCCGATCTACAGCGAAAGGTTGAGGGTTTAGATAGCTTTTCATAGAAGTATCCTCCTTTATAACTATTGGTGGATAATAGATAAAAAATTAATCTTTATTAAGTATAGACAAAATTAAACGAAGAACCTGACAGGATTTACTTAGTAATGATTCAGCGCTAGCTAAAACTTGCAACATGCATCATGTGTGCTGGTAAAAGTAAAAGCTAAATCGACTACCTGCAGAGGTTAAGCTGGCACCTAACGCGAACATTTCATAAGATTATAAACCCAGACTAAAATCATTTAAGTCTGGGTTTCAAGATTGTATTATTCTGGATAACAGTAGATATCACTACCACCAGGTACCCCAGCATGGAAAATTATGGCATTGACTCCTACAATATCTCTTTTTTCTTTAAAGCAGCGATGTCCACTGTAAGAGTAATAAAAATCTCCTTCGGGTACGGGGCCTTCATAACGATAAACCTGTGTGCCAGGATCAACAGTGATGGGGATACTTTTCCAATTACTTGTTTCAGTAACAATAGTATCTGCAAAAGCCATTGAGCTTATTGGAGCTAATAATAATCCTATAAGAAGCTTTTTCATTTCATCCTCTCCTTAGATAAGTATCACTCCTTTACAATTATAGTTCAAAAATCAACCAATGGGTGCATTGCATGATCTTGATGCGAGGATAGACAGTCCGAAGAATTCAAGTGCTTCGCGTATAATAAATTGACCCTGGAGATCCAGGGAGTATAATGTGCCACTCTCTATAGCTTTTTGGTTTTAAAATATGCTAACCCGTGCTATGGCAGCAGCTTGTCCTGTGGTGCTCCAGAGCTTTCTGAAAACGCCAGATGTTATTGATAAACTGGCTTTTCTTAAAATGCCTTCAGAGGTTATTGCTAGCTTAATTGATGAGTTAAGCAATGAATCTCTTTATTGGGCTGTCAAAATTTTGCTTTTTAGAAAGCAAGATGATGATTTGCGTTGGCAAATTCAAAGTTTAAAAAAATTAATTAAAGCTAAAAGATATGGCAATAAGAATTTATTTTTTTGTAAAACGCATAATATTGACCATCTTGATGAATTAATTAGAGAATATATTAAAGACAAGACCGGAGAGGCCCATCTTTATGGCTTAATTTTCTTGCTTTCTGGGTCGAATTTTCTGCTTCCCGATGAGTTAGTACGTCATTTATTAGTAATACATCATGCTAATCACTGGATTCCGCTTTTGACCGAAAATCAGCGAATCGCGTGCTTTAACGAATTGTTAAATAATGCAGATACCCACAAAAAATACATTAATCTAATGCAGTTTTTAAGCATTAACAAAGAACAGGTAAAGGCTGAAGTAAAAAATATTATCGATGATATATGGAAAAAGTACCCGCATTTTTCGAACAGCGCAAAGGGGCAGGCGCTAGATGCCAGCGATAGTCTTACAATACTACAAATTTTACCCGTATTGATTCTTTGCCTTAATGATAAAAGACATCAAGAGTTAATTGATATTATCCTTCCCAAGCTCAACGATGAGGCTTCCTCTACCCGAGAAGCGGTACTAAAAATTATTTCTGTATGCATTCCTTACTTTAATGATAAAGATCGTGAGCGAATGTTTTCTGCTATACGAACGAAATTAAATGATAAAGAACCTAAGGTCCGTTTTGTGGCACAACAAATTGTTAGTGAACATCTTTCTCAGCATGAGAGTCACTTGCAAAGTCTAGATGCTCATTGGGAGTTAGAAAGCAATATAAATAATTACGATAGCACGTTTCCGCTAGTTGCTGTGTATATGGCCTACTTTAATGAGGATAGACACCAGAAAGTAAGCGAATTAATTGTATTAAAGCTGGATGATAAGAGTTGGCTTATTAGTGATGATGCCTTAAAAATTATCTCCACGTGCATACCTTATTTAGATAATGAATGTTGCAATGTGGTCATTCGCGCTCTTTTTTTAAAATTAAGTATGGGTGATTGGAGGATAAGCTTAGCGGTTTTAAAAATTATTTTTGCATGCATGCATTATTTCAATAGAGAACAATGCTCCGACATATTTAATGCAGTTCTCCCTAACTTAGATAGCTCCAATGGGAGAATACGCAAAGCTGTTTTGGAAATTATGGGAGTATGTATTCCTCACTTAAGTGATGCAAAACGTGAAGAGGCATTTAATATCATTTTTGCTAATTTAAGCGATATTAACTGGATAGTTCGCGATGCTATTTTGCAGGCGATGCTTCAATTGATGCCTTATCTAAATACCGAACAGCATCGACAAGTTCTTGAGGTTATCTTGCCTTATCTGGATGAGAGTGATTGGAGTCATCGTTATATGATATTGCAAGCTATGTTGTCGCTTATATCGTTTCTTACCGATGAAAATTACCAAGAAGCGCTTAATGCAATTATCCCCAAGGTAAATGATAACCACTCCATTGTCCGCGGGATGGCTTTGCAAGTGCTGATTCCGTTGATTTCAGGGTTAGATGAGAAAAATCATCAGAGAGTTTTTGAGCTAATTCTACCCATGGTTAATGATAAAAACTCTTTTGTGAGCAATATGGCACGTAAAACGGTTATTAAATTCATGCCTTATCTTGCTGATCATTCACAGCAGTTGGTTCTTGAACAAATGCTTTTAAAGATACATGACAAAAATCCTGGTATTTGTGAAATTGCGCTCCATGATTGTGTTGGTTGTATTCCTTATTTTAATGATGCGCGTCGTAATCAAGTTTTAAACGCTTCTCTAAGATTGCTTGATTATGCTCCTTTAGAAATTAAGCGTGCAGTAATTCAAGTGCTTACGGCCTGCATGCCTTATCTCGATGATATAGAACGTCAGGAGTTAATTCCTACTGTTTTCTTAAAATTGAATGATGAGTGCTGGGAGCTTAGTGAAGAGACAATTAGAATGGTACTCACTTGCAGCTTATATCTCAATGAGGAAAGTAAGGAATTGCTTTCAGGCCAATTGGCTATTTATTTTAATCAATACTCTTTAAGTAAATGGTGGGATGAGCTTGTACTTATGCCATGGGATAAAGAAATTACGGAAGAGGTGTAGGAGCTTAGTAAGCATTCATGAGATATATAAATTTCGCCATGGCTCGCAATGGCAGCAGTTTTTTTATTTAATTTTAATAGAATACATATAGCGCGAACGCTTACGCTTTTATGGGACGCAGAATTATAGCGTCCCATGCAAAACTTCTTCCCCACCTAAATTCTTCAGCGTGACATAGCTCAATCAAGCTACATTCCCGAATAATTAGGACCACCACCGCCTTCAGGGGCATGCCATACAATGTTTTGCCGCGGATCTTTTATATCACAGGTCTTACAATGAATGCAGTTTTGAGCATTAATTTGTAATTGAGGGCCATCTTCATACTCAACAATTTCATAAACCCCGGCAGGGCAATATCTGCTTTCAGGAGAAGCATATTTTTTTAGATTCACATCAATTGCCAATTGAGGTTTTTTTAACTCCAGATGACAGGGTTGATCCTCTTCATGAAAGGTGCCTGATAAAAATACTGAGGATAGGCGATCAAAAGTAAGTACATTATCTGGCTTAGGGTAATCAATTTTCTTAGCATTCTTAGCTAACTTTAAACTTGTGTAATCGGCATGATTTGTCAAAGTCCAAGGTGACTTTCCATTCGTGATATAGGTTTCAAACGCAGCATTAATTAATCCTGGAATTAATCCATATTTAAAACCTGGCCTTATATTACGGACAGAATATAATTCCTGTTCTAACCATGAGCCTTTTACTTTTTCGGTATAGCTGGTCAATTCAACCGGTGCTTCTTGAGCTTCTTTTAATGTGTCAAAACAAGCTTCTGCGGCGAGTATTCCTGACTTCATCGCCATATGGATGCCCTTTATTTTAGGAACATTAAGGAAACCTGCTGCATCGCCTATCAAAGCCCCACCAGGGAAAGTTAATTTTGGTAATGATTGCCATCCGCCCTCATTTAAAGCGCGTGCACCATAACTAATTCGTTCTCCACCGGCTAATAATGCACTTACCATTGGATGGGTTTTAAAGCGCTGGAATTCAGAAAAAGGGCTAAGCCAAGGATTTTTATAATCTAAACCAACAACAAAACCAATTGCAACCCGTTGTTTGGACAAGTGGTAAATAAAGGAGCCACCATAGGTGGATGCATCCATAGGCCATCCTACAGTATGAATCACTTTACCGGGCTCATGCTTCTCTGCACTTACCTGCCAAATTTCTTTGATTCCTAAACCATAAGTTTGTGGGTTTGCTTTATCCCTTAAGTGATATCGTGCCATTAATTTTTGGCTTAATTGGCCACGACATCCCTCAGCTAATAGAGTTTGCTTTGCAAGCAAATGCATTCCTGGTTGAAAGTGCTCGGTTTTTTCATTGTTTTTGTTGATACCAACACTACCCGTTTCCACACCAATAACTTGATTTTTATCGTTATAAAGCGCTTTAACTGCAGCGAAACCAGGATAAATTTCACAACCTAAGGCTTCAGCTTGTTGTGCCAGAAAGACACAGAGCTCGCCTAAGCTAATGATGTAATTTCCCTCATTCAGCATTGGCTTTGGGGTAGGGAGTTTACAGGCGCGTTTTTTCGTTAGGAAATAGAATTGATCTTCACTTACGGGAGTATCCAGTGGTGCATCCTGCCAAGTATCTGGCAAAAGCTCTTGGAGACTTTTGGGTTCCAGAACCGCTCCTGAAAGTATGTGGGAACCCACTTGAGCTCCTTTTTCTAAAATACAAACGGAAAGCTCTTGTTGTGCGGCTAGGGCTAATTGCTTTAATTTTATCGCGGCAGATAATCCCGACGGTCCTGCACCGACGATGAGTACATCAAATTCCATAGTTTCGTATTCCACACGCGCTCCTACGTACAAAAAAGTAAAATAATCGCCTTTATAGGGTTTAATATCAAGAGCATAACGATAGATATTTTTTTATTTTTTTTGTTTCATTTTGAAAAGTTGGTCTTTAACATAAAGCAGTGAGCGCGCATGGCTAAACCCTAACCAGCTAAATAAATTAACAATGGCGGCTCGATGGGTGTTAAGCGCAATATAAAGTTCTGATTTAGGATTGTTAATTAACTCTTCAATGCGGTCCGTAAACTTTAGTCCCTCAACAGCATAGATAATATGCTCCAATTTAGTACCACTATTCATCCAAAAAGGATTCCAACGTCGATCCTGACCTGTTCGAAGTCGATGCATTACATCGATGATGGCATGACCTGCTGGGCCATGTCGGGTAAGAATATTTATGGCAAAATATAAACGGGGTACGGGTTCACTCGAGCGTGCATAGCCTTGAGCAATAGTTTTTAGTGATGCATGATAGTGTTTACGGTAATATTCCACCCGGCTATGATTACCCGCAAGTGCATATCCCATAGCAATAAAATCAGGATTAACGAGATGTCTTAAGCGATATTCTTCAACTTTGGCATGATTCCCTGTGCGCGCATAGCCTATAGCAATTAGTCCAGGATCTGCACGATGCAATAGCCGGTATTCTTCTACCCGAACATGATTATTTGCCAGCGCATAACCCATAGCAATTGAGCTTACATCCGCATCATGTTGTGTACGATATTCTTCAACCTTGGTATCATTACTTGCTTGGGCATACCCCACCGCAATAGCATTCACACTTGCTTCATGCGTGGTCCGGTATTCTTCCACCTTACTGTGGTTACCCGCTAGGGCGTACCCCATCACGATAGTATTTACATCCGCTTTGTGTTT
This sequence comes from Legionella saoudiensis, assembly GCF_001465875.1. Lineage (GTDB taxonomy): Bacteria > Pseudomonadota > Gammaproteobacteria > Legionellales > Legionellaceae > Legionella > Legionella saoudiensis. Next base: position 465,125 of record NZ_LN901324.1, read on the forward strand.
TACTCTATAGTCATTAACTTTTTTGTGTTCCCCGGCAAGGGCATAACCCATGGCGATGGCTTTAACATCGGCTTTATGTTGGGTTTGATATTCTTCCACTTTACTGTGATTACAAGCTTGCGCATAGGCCATTGCAATGGCATTAACATTCGCGCGATGTTGTAGGCGATATTCTTCTACCTTTTCATCATTATGGGCATGGACATAACCCATGGCAATTGTACTTGGATTGGCTTGGCATTTAACTCGATACAATTCGACGTTATCATGATCTCCAGCCAGAGCATATCCCATGGCAATAGAGCTGGGATCAGCTCGATGGTTTAAACGATATTCCTCCACCATTCGATGAGTGCCCGCGAAGGCATACCCCATAGCAATTGGATCGACCAGAGCGCCTATATTACGTAACATTTCTGCGGCTTTATAGTGCCCTCCTGCGGCTAATTTACCCGCAGGTGTAAAATAGGGGGGCGAACTATCAAGTACATCAATATGTGTGTCTGAGAGGCTCTTGTTTAGCTCATAAACATCTTGGGCTTCCAATGCCGCATTATAAATTTTGTCAAACATAAGATCTCTTATGTAAGGGATAACTTCTTTAATATATTATGGCAAAGAAAATTAGCTCTGTTGATAATAATCTATTTTAAGTGAATCAACATAAACGTCAATTATAGAATTCTTTTATTTTACAAAAAGTTGGGCCCTCGTATTAGGTGCTAATACGAGGACTGAACGGATGAGTATTAGAACATTAATGAGTTTTCTGGTTCTACATACAAATTAGCTAAGGGGGGAATCACCATAGATGACATACGAGTAGCTAGAGATACGGTATTATAAGGAATACTAAGCACTGCTAATAATAAGCCCATAGCTGTACCCAGGAGCATGGTGCCTGTATAGGCTAAAGCTTTACCCGTATTTTCCAGTGCGGTATCCACAGCTTCATCACTCATAAAGATAAGGCTTGCCATAGTGATTAATAAATCTCCAGCAAGGGCCACAGCTCCAATAACGGTATTGTATGCAGCGATGACAGAGCCCATTGAAAAAGCAAGAGGGCAGCGTAGAATAGTGAATAGATCATGGAAAAAATCACGGCTATTTTCTATGGGCTTAAAAAAATTCATCCTTCGTGTATATACTTCAAATCCACGTTCTGAAACACCAGAAATGTAGCTGCGATCATTTTCCTCTTCATTTAAATCAAAAATATAATTTAAATCTTGCCAGTCTTGTGCATTAAACATACAACTCTCCGCTGATTGAAGTCGACTTATGGTATTTAATTTGGCCGTTATAGTCAAATAATTATCAAAAATGAATATCCTGCTGCTTGCAACGAGGATTTACTTAAAATAAGCTAAACTGACATTAGATGCATCTAAAGGAGAATAAAATGAGGGTAGTGCTAAGCTGTTTGCTTTTGGGGATATCAATCATGGCTTATGCAGATGATGAAACAATGAAGGTAAATGTCACAGCTCCTGAATTGGTTATTAACTTACCTGCAAATCCTACTACAGGATTTCAATGGTCCCTGGTTAAATACGACCATGATCTTTTAACCTTAAGTTCCAGTGCCTATGAAAAACCTAAAACTAACCTAGTTGGCGCCGGTGGCCAAATGCATTATGTTTTTCAAATAAAAAAAGGGAAAGTTGCTCCTGCAAGTACAGAGCTGAAATTTAAATACGCTCGCAGTTGGGAGCCCAAAACAGCGACATTAAAAACTATAAAAGTTAAATTTATTAAATAGTTAAACGTTTTGTTTGCTATAACCAGGGTTTTTATACTCACGAAAAGTTGTTAGTAATTTATTGCTGAGCCCGAAACTCTGGGTTGCTTCACTTCGTTCGCAATGACGAAGCATATTTATATCACTTATAGCGGATTTAAATAGAGGACGTTTGCTCCCAATATTAACCGTCATTGCGAGCGCAGCGAAGCAACCCAGGGTGCGTGGCACAGAGCTTGCATTGCTACCGCAATGACGACAGTTAACATATCTTGTGAAATTAATCCCGCTTACAAACAGGCAAATTATACTTTCTTAAACGGTAAATATCTTGGCATCCAAAACATATCTTCAATTAATTTCTCTAAATCCGCATCTTGATTCTTTTGAGCATGACCTGAATCGATAGCAGATTGAGCCACCGCAATCGCAATTTCTTTAGCAACGGTTTGTGCATCATCTAAAGATGGCAGTAGCGGTAAGAAGCTATCCTTCTTACTTGGAGCAAAACGACATAAGGCTTCTGCTGAGGCAAGAATCATATCCTCAGTTAGTTTTGATGCATTAACTGCTAATACTCCTAAACCAATACCAGGAAATACTAAGGCATTATTGCATTGCGCGATTTGCACCATGCGATTTTGATATTCAACTGCTGGGAATGCGGTTCCTGTTGCGATTAACGCTTTTCCTTGACTCCACGCTAAAATATCTTCAGGTCTGGCCTCACATTTTTCATCTGGGTTCGATAATGGGAAAATAATAGGGCGCTCACAAGTTTGCGTCATAATCTCGATAATATCTTGTGAAAAGGCACCCGCTTGCGCAGAACAACCAATAAGGATCGTTGGTTTCACATGCCTTACAGTATCTGTAAGGGAAGGATGCTGTTTCTTAGTATTCCATTGAGCAATCTCATTGGGGTCGCGAGCGTATGGTTTTTGTGCTCCAGTAAGTTCGGCATCGTTATTAAGTAATAAGCCTTGTCTGTCAATTAGCCAAAAACGTTTATACGCTTCTTCCTCACTTAAACCTTCGCGTATCATCGCATCGATGATTTGGTCACTAATACCGGTTCCTGCAGAGCCCGCACCAAAAACAACAATGCGTTGATCTTGTAGCTTGGAGCCGGTGACATTACATGCAGACATAAGCGCAGCTAAAGTAACGGCACCCGTTCCTTGGATGTCATCATTAAAAGTACATAACTCATCTTGGAACTGGTCCAGAATACGGCGCGCATTGCCCCGGCCGAAATCTTCCCAATGTAAAAAGGCATTAGGGAAGTGCTTATGAATGGCTTGTACAAAACTTGCAATAAACTCATCATAAGCCGCGCCACTAATTCGTGGATGGCGACAACCTAAGTATAAAGGATCATTCAATAAGTCTTGATTGTTGGTGCCTGCATCCAGAAAGACGGGTAGGGTGCGTACCGGATTAATACCGCCACATAAACAATAAACCATTAATTTAGCCACCGGAATATCCATACCGCCAATTCCTTGATCGCCAATACCTAAAACGCCCTCACCATCAGTGACTACAATGACGTCAATTTCAGGATTGGAACGATTGCCAATGATTTCATCAATGAGATTTTTATCTGAATGCGCAATATACAAACCACGTGGTTGTCTGTATTCATGGCTGAACCGTTTTACCGCAGTGCCTACAATGGGGGTATAAATGGTAGGTAACATTTCACCTAAGTGGCGGTGTAACAATTTATAAAATAAGATTTGGTTCTTATCGTGTAAGTTGTTTAAATAAATATTTTGCTGCAGTCTGGTGGTATAGCTGGAGTATTGTAAGTATGCTCGCTTGACCTGCTCATCTAGAGTTTCCACTCGATGGGGGAGTTTGCCCAATAAACCAAAAGCTCTACGCTCTTCATGAGTAAAGGCTGTTCCTTTATTTAATTGGGGTGTTGTCAGTAACGGCTTTCCGCACAAAGACGTTTCTAAATATTGCTCTCCAGTCTGTTCATCACGTTGTAATTTGAAATCTAACATGTGGAAATTCTCACTAAGATGGAATTAGGGATTATCTGATGATAATATCGACTTTTTGTAGTTTACATCAAGAGGTTGAGTATGAATAAGTACTTGGTGGCAATATTAGTAATGTTGGGATTAACATCTTGTATGAAAAAAGATGAACATTATTACCAAACCCATCCCAATGAATTACAACAGGCAATAAAAAGTTGCCCAGAACAACAGCCACAAGGTATGACCTGTGATCAAATGCAAGAGATTGCCGGAAGAATGAATAGTCTAGCTTATCAATTACAACAAAGTCCGCAAGGTTTTGGTAATAAAATTCTAGCATTACAAGAGACTATTGCAGAACAAGAGAAAAAATTAAAAAACGACGCGTCTAACCAAGAATTGCAAACAAGTATTGCTCAAAACCAGCATGATTTGGAAGAGCATTTAGCTGTTGTTAAATGGTTAGAATCCCCAGCGAGTTAACGATGAGAGTATTAATAAGCAATGATGATGGGGTTCATGCTCCAGGAATTACTATTTTGGCTAGGGAACTCTCCACTTTTGTGGACATCGAGGTAGTTGCCCCTGATAGGAATCGCAGTGGTGCCAGTAATTCCTTAAGCTTGAGCCGACCCTTAAAAGTAAAACAATTAGAGAATGGTTACTATAGTGTAGAAGGTACACCCACTGATTGCGTACATTTGGCAGTTACAGGCTTTTTAAGCCCAGTTTTTGATATGGTTGTTTCTGGAATAAATGACGGAGCAAACTTAGGTGATGATGTTCTTTATTCAGGTACGGTTGCTGCGGCGATGGAGGGACGCTACCTAGGTTTGCCGGCAATTGCCATGTCTATGGTTGGTGACACAATTAAACATTATGAAACGGGAGCCTGTATTGCCAAGCAATTGGTGAGCAAGTTAAGCACTCATAGTTTGCCCTCACAAACCATATTGAATGTGAATGTTCCCGATTTACCCCTTGAGCAAATTAAGGGCTTACAAGTTACTCGTTTAGGCACACGTCATGGGGCGCAGCCTCTAGTGAGAGATCAGGATCCCCGTGGACGCCCTATTTATTGGATTGGATTGCCGGGAGAGGCCGCTGATGCAGGCCCGGGAACAGATTTTTGCGCGGTGAGAGAAGGGTATGTTTCAATTACCCCGTTACATTTGGATATGACCAATTATAAAATGTTTGATCAATTATCCAGTTGGTTAACTGGGGTTAATTTGGTACTTTAAGTACGTTATCCAAAATGAGGTGCGGATACTCCTATTAAGAGTTCAACCCCTCCTCGGCGTTCCGCGGCTTGCCCCGCGGAGCCCAGTGCAGGAATGGGGATAAAACATTCCTTAAGTTTAGAAACATTTGCGGCAGATTTTTTTAATGAAAATATTTGCTTGAGGCAATTCATGATACTAACATTTTGCAAAAGATCGTTATGTCTTTTTCTGGCAATCGCGCTTGTGGGCTGTGGGTCCAATTTAGCCCCTGTAACTGAGTCAAAATGGCGGCCATATTCCAGACATCAAGGAACACATATTGTACAACGTGGAGAAACACTTTTTGCCATCGCCTTTCGTTATGATACTGATTATCGCAGCTTGGCGCGATTAAATCGTATTCCGCCACCTTATTCTTTAAGAGTAGGACAGGTTTTAAATGTGCGAGGAGTGGCTCGTCGAGCGCCTGTACAAAGGCATATAGCACAATTTAAACAATATCGGCCTAGAGCAATTTCTGCCCCCCAAATAGTTCATTCACCTACACGGCGCTATGCTCGATCTGCTTCGGGATGGTTATGGCCAGTAAGTGGACGTGTAGTTACTACTTTTATTCCAAGTCAGGGTAAAAAAGGCATAAATATTGCTTGTAAGTCTGGGGAAAAAGTTATTGCCGCTTCAAGTGGTACAGTAGCTTATGCTGGAAGTGGTTTGTCAGGATATGGAAATTTAATTATTATAAAGCATAACAATGAGTTTTTAACCGCTTATGGCAATAATGCGCGAATTATGGTTTCAGAAGGACAACATGTGAATGCCGGGCAAGTAATTGCCGTTGCCGGAATCATTGATCGTAAGTACACAGGTGTACATTTTGAAATCAGAAAAGCGGGTGTTCCTGTCAACCCATTGAATTATTTACAAAAAGGTTGACATTTAATGAGTGGTTGTAGCAACAATAGAGGTACTATATGGTTGCAGCTCGTCATGTTGTAAGGGATTTCGTGATGGGATGACTACCTGAAAAAGGTGTAAATTCTAGAAACACGGCTAAACATACAGGGTGAAATCATGCAAAATGACGATGAGTCAATTAAAGATACGGAATTTAAGGATGAAGAATTGTCTGAGATAAGTACAGACGATGAGACATTCTTAATGGATGATGATGATTTTGAGGTCCTCACGGAAAAGGATGAGGAAGAATCTGAGTTACCTGATTTTTCGGATGATGCTGCTTTTCCTACTTTTAGTCGCGGCAAAAATGCCATAAAAATGATGGATGCAACTCAATTGTATTTGAGTGAAATAGGATTCTCTCCTTTATTAAGTGCTGAAGAAGAAGTTCATTATGCAACGCTTGCTTTAAAAGGTGATGTGGCAGCGCGTAAAAAGATGATTGAATCAAACTTACGTTTGGTTGTTAAAATTTCTCGGCGTTACCTTAACCGGGGGCTTCCTTTACTTGATTTAATTGAAGAAGGGAATTTGGGTTTAATGAAATCAGTTGAAAAATTTGACCCAAACCGTGGTTTTAGATTCTCAACCTATGCTACGTGGTGGATTCGACAAACGATCGAACGTGCGATTATGAATCAAACCAGAACGATACGCTTGCCTATCCATGTAGTTAAAGAGCTTAATGTATATCTGCGAGCGGCACGCCAGCTTACCCAAAAGCTTGATCATGAGCCTTCTCCGGAAGAAATTGCGGAAATGGTAGATAAGCCTTTGGAAGATGTGCAAAAACTCCTGGGTTTGAATGATAAAGTCGCTTCTGTTGATACGCCTATAGGCTTTGATGAAAACAAATCTTTGCTAGATACTATTGCCGATGAAAATAGTGTGAATCCAGCAGAATTGTTGACTAATGAGAACCTACGCCTTCACATTGAGTCGCTTTTAGATAAATTAACTGAAAACCAACAACAAGTTATTGCTCGACGTTTTGGTTTACGTGGTTTTGAAAAAGCAACTCTTGAGGATGTGGGCAAAGAGATCGACCTTACTCGTGAGCGTGTACGCCAAATTCAAGTGGAAGCATTAAAAACGCTACGTGGTTTGTTAGAAAAAGTAGGGTTAACCCAAGAAGATCTATTTTAAATAAGCCTGGTTGCTTGCAACCAGGTTTTGCTGAAACGTCAACCAAATCAAACTTGATCATAAATTTTCTCAGGGGAATGTGGCTGGGTTAAAAGCCCAACCACCTCGAGTCATCTAAAAACTGCGCGATGTAAGAAAATTATTAAAGCTTAAAAGTCGGCTTTAAACCTTGCCAGCAATCAGCATAATTCCTTTGCCGCTCTGGAGCCTCCATTGCTTGCTCAGAAATTTGCCAGATATCACGGGTTTCAAACATAAAGGCTAAAGTATTTAAATAAGCCTCTGGCTCTAGTTTTTTTGCTGTCGCTGCTTCATAACTTACTTGATCAGGGCCATGCGGAGTCATGCAATTATGAATGCTCACGCCACCAGGCACAAAACCTTCCTTTTTTGCATCATATTCACCACGGATTAGTCCCATCAATTCATTCATGTAGTTGCGGTGGTAGTAAGGTGGTCTAAAGGTATGCTCTGCAACCATCCAGCGGGGAGGAAAAATAACAAAATCGAGGTTAGCAACCCCCGGAGTATCACTCTCTGAGGTAAGCACGGTAAAAATAGAAGGGTCTGGATGATCAAAGCTTACCGTATTAATGGTATTAAATAGGCTCAAATCATAGCAATAGGGTGCATAATTCCCATGCCAGGCCACTACATTAAGTGGCGAATGAGCACAGGTGGCAGCCCACAGTTTGTCCTGATGCTTGCAAATTAAGGTAACTTGCTGGCTTTGTTGCTCATAAGCAGCAGTCGGGTACTTAAAATGACGCGGATTCGCTAAGCCATTAGAGCCGATAAGTCCTAATTGCGGTAGGGTTAAGGGATTACCGGCATTTTCGCATAGATAACCTCTGGTTTCTTTACTGACGAGCTCGACTTTAAACTTAACCCCACGAGGAATTACTGCAATCATCCCTGGACATATATTTAACTTACCAAATTCAGTATGCAGGTTAATTTCTCCTGCGTAGGGTACGAATAATAATTCGCCATCATTATTAGCAAAATAAGTATGCTGCATGGAACGATTGCATTGATAGAGATAGGTTTTTACGAAATGGCTTCCCGCAAGGTGAAATAAGCCCTCAATAAAATCACATTCATTATTTGCATTGGCCATGGGTGACCAGCGTAGCGGATTAGGAGATTGCTCCGGGTGGTAAGGTTTTACAATTTCTTTTTTATAAGGCTCATAATTTCCTTGAACCACAGAAGGTAGAATGCGGTAAAGCCAACTATGCTGATTCAAGTGGCGAGGGCGGGTAAACGAGGTGCCACTTAATTGCTCTGCATAAAGACCTAAGTTACAGTGTTGCGGAGAATTTTGGTTACTTGGTAATGCTCCTGAGACCGCCTCGCTTTGATGGTAATTGCCAAAACCTTGCAGATACACTGTTTATCTCCTTATATAATCTATTAGTGGTTAGTGTGCCATGAAACCCGGAAATTTTATAGCCCGTATTTGAGGAAGTCATAATACGGGAAGTCATGGTAAAAATGGCTGTATTACAAGGCACATTATCTAACTTAAGGATGAAGATTTTTAATAACAGAGAATGTATAATCGAACATATATTTAATTCGAGTTAGAGGTTGGTATGGCAGGTCATAGTAAGTGGGCAAATATTAAATTCCGCAAAGGCGTTCAAGATGCTAAGCGAGGCAAAATATTTACAAAATTGATTCGCGAAATTACTGTAGCAGCACGTATGGGGGGAGCTGATGAGTCTTCTAATCCCAGATTACGTGATGCGGTTAAAAAGGCACTTGCTGCGAATATGAAGCGCGACACAATTGACAATGCAATTAAACGCGGAGTTGGAGGGCTTGATGGCGAGGCAATGGTTGCTATGCGCTACGAAGGTTATGGGCCTGGTGGTGTTGCTGTATTAGTGGATTGTTTATCTGATAATAAAAACCGTACGGTTTCTGAGGTGCGCCATGCATTTACTAAAAATGGGGGGAATTTAGGAACGGATGGTTCGGTAGCTTATTTATTCACCAATCAGGGTGAAATTCTTATGGCCCCCGGTGTATCTGAAGACCAAGTGATGGAAGTTGCGATTGATGCTGGGGCTGATGATGTTTCAGTTGAAGACGGACAAATTGAAGTAATCACCCCAGTTGAAGCTTATCATAGCGTATTAAATGCGCTGAGTGAGGCTAATTTGGCTGTAGAGCAATCTCAGCTAACGATGCGTGCCCAAACTTTAGTACCCATTGATGATGAATCTGCAGAAAGTTTGATGAAAATGATCGACATGCTGGAAGACTTGGATGATGTTCAGGAAGTTTATAGTAATGCTGAATTCTCCGAAAAACTTTTAGAATCAATGAGCTAATGACAGTTATTCTAGGAATTGATCCGGGCTCACGAGTTACTGGTTATGGTTTAATCAGGCATGTAGGCCAGAAGATAGAATACATAGATAGCGGGTGTATACGTACGACTCCTAATGGGGAGTTAAGCGAAAAGCTATTACAAATCTATGATGGCATTTGCCAACTGATGGATCATTACACCCCTGAAGAGGTCGCGATCGAGCAAGTTTTTATGCACCAAAACCCTAATTCAGCTTTGAAGTTAGGTCATGCACGAGGGGTTGCTATGGTTGCAGCCGCCTCACATCGTGTAAAGGTTAGCGAATATTCTGCACGTGAAATTAAACAAACCGTAGTTGGCTATGGTGCTGCTGAGAAAGCTCAAGTAGGGCACATGGTGGTAAGTTTGTTGATGTTAAATAAAGCGCCGCAAACCGATGCCGCTGATGCTTTGGCAATTGCCATATGCCATAGCCGCATGCGGAATTTATCTGCAATTATAGGCAAAACTGGTGTTAGTTTAAGGAGAAGAAGACGATGATTGGATGGCTTGATGGCCAGATAGTTGATAAACATCAACCTGGAAAATTAGTAGTGAATGTCCAGGGGGTCGGCTATGACGTGGAAACTTCATTAAATACCTTTTTCCAGTTGGATAGCCTAAAGGGCTCTGTAGGTCTGCATATTCACACCGTTGTTCGTGAAGATGCACTGCTATTGTATGGTTTTTTAGATAAGCAAGAACGAGCATTGTTTCGTGCGTTAATTAAAGTAAATGGTGTAGGGCCAAAAATGGCGATGGCTATTCTTTCTAGCACTACTCCTAATGAATTTATTCAATGCATTAAGCAAGAAAATGCGGCTTTTCTAACCAAATTACCAGGTATTGGCAAAAAGACTGCTGAGCGTTTGGTTGTGGAAATGCGTGACAGTATTAAGCAATTCACGGATTCACCAGCCGATGCTTTGTCGATGCCAGTAAGTATCATCCGTGGCCAGGATGAAGCAGTTAGTGCATTAGAAGCTTTGGGATACAAACCTCAAGAGGCTTTAAAAGCAGTAAACAAGGTTGATGACGGAGCTAAGAGTTGTGAACAATTGATTCGTGAGGCTCTGCAGATTTTGGCGGCACGTTAGAATTCTTCCGCGGACGAGGGCATCAGCTCTCGTGCACTAGACATGTTTATTATCATCGCCGAGAGGCAAAAATACACGAACAATAAGTCCAGTTCCAGTTTGTGGTGCGTCTAGTTCAACTCGGCCGTTATGTAGTTGACAAATTTGCTGAACAATACCAAGCCCCAAGCCACTTCCCGGACTTTTATTACCTAAGATACGGAAGAATCGCTCAAAAACACGGGCACGTAGTTCCGCGGGAATGCCAGGACCATTATCACAAACTTCCAACATTACTTCATGTTGTTGTTTAGAAAGACGTACAACAATATGTCCTCCCTCATTACAATAGCGAATTGCATTATCTACTAGATTACGAATCAATATGCCTAGAGCGGTTGAATTTCCATGAATAGCAAGGCTCTCAGCATTAGTTTCAAACTCCAAATCAATTTGTTTTTCTACAGCTGATGGGGCAAGCATTGCTAAAGTTTCCCGAGCCAAACGGCTAAGATTTACTTCATCCATTCCATCCATATGTGCGGCTTCAGGCACCAAGCGACTCATGGTGAGTAATTGTTGAACCACATGAGTGCTGCGGTTTACACTGGCAATTAATTTTTGCAAGGCTTGGTTTTTTTCTTCGATGTTATTTGTATGTAAGGCAACTTGGGCTTGAGTTTTCAACGCAGCAAGAGGAGTTCGTAATTCATGAGCTGCATCTGCCGCAAAACGTTTTTCTCGCTCAAATCCTTCTTTTAGCCTAAAAAATAGCTTGTTTAATTCATCGATAACCGGTTTTATTTCTTCAGGAACCTCCTGTAAATCAACAGGCTCCAAATGGCTTGGTGCACGGTTTGCTACTTCCTCAGCAACTTTATCAAGACTATCTAAACCCCGCCCGATAATAATCCAAATTAACAATCCTGAGAGAGGAAACGTGAGTAACATAATGTAAAGATCATCTTGGGCGATACGATGTCCTAATTCATTTCGTGTATCATAACGTTCGGCTAAAACAGTACGTACCCCGGCTTTTGCATTATAAGTAGTAAATACACGCCAATCTTGATCGGCAATTTTTTTATCACTAAACCCATCAATTTCTGAAGCAAGAGGAATTTTAGGCGCCGTGGAGGAATGCAATAATAATTTTCCACCATTGGTCCAAACTTGAAAATTAAATTTATCCATATAATTTTCTGGTGGCTCATCATTTAAAAATCTTTTTTGGTAAAAGTTATCTACCTTTTGGGGAATAGTTTCTAGCGCTTCTTGAATTTTTACGAGAGGGCGTTGGTGGAGGTCATCACCCAACAAAGCTTGATACGATAATGCAGAAACAGCCATTAACGTATCTAAGTGATCTTGAATGTCTTTTTGATCAAGATAATAGTTTCCAATGGCCGTTAAAGTTGTGGTAATCGTTATAGCCAACAGCAAGTTGAATAATAAAAACTTTCGTATAGACGACTTCACGATACCATAATACCATCATTTTTTTCAGCCATATAACCAACACCGCGAATAGTGCGGATAAAATTGGCATTAAGCTTTTTACGTAAGTTATGAATGTGAACTTCAAGTGCGTTACTGTCTACGTCTTCTTCCCAACCGTAAATACTTTGCATGAGCTGTTCACGTGACAAAACTTGTCCGCTGTTTTCTAGTAGTTTTTGCAATAATGCAAATTCTCGGCGAGGCACGTTAACCAGAACGTCATCAACAAAGACTGAATGAGCGGCAGGATCTAAGGTAATATTTTTGTACTGTAATACAGCGTCAGCGCGACCTTGAGAACGTCGTACTAAGGCTCTGATCCGAGCGCTGAGCTCATTTAAGTCAAAGGGTTTAACCAGGTAATCATCTGCACCACTGTCTAAACCTTTTACGCGATCCTCAACTGATTCACGGGCAGTCAGAATGATTACAGGTGTTGGATTACCATCATTACGAATATTTTGTAACAAACCTAAACCTGATAATTTAGGTAAACCCAAATCAAGAATAATTAATTCAAAAGATTCTGATTTTAAAGCGGCGCGTGCTGCTTCCCCATCCTTGAGCCAGTCGACTATATAACCAAACTGGGTTAATCCTGTTTTTACAGCATCTCCTAGTAATTCGTCATCTTCAACTAGCAATAGTCTCATTATGGCTCCTATTGTTTCTCAAGTCCGGTTTCATCCATATGTTTCGTTAGGTAAAACGCTTGGATTAGTACAAAAAGCAGGGTAAATCCTACACCACCAAATAATTTAAAGTTAACCCAGGCATCCGTATCATAATGGTACGCCACATAAATATTGACTGCGCCCATTAAAATAAAGAACAAAGACCAAGCAATATTGAGCCTATGCCAGATCTTGGAAGGGAGTGATACATTAGCTTCCATCATTTTTTGAATTAATGGTTTACTGCCTATAAAACTTGAACTAAAAAATATCAATGCAGAAAGCCAATAAATTCCAGTTGGCTTCCATTTGATAAACCACGGATTATGGAAAAAGAGTGTGGCGCCTCCAAGTACCATGATAATGGCCAAGCTAATTAAATGCATTTTTTCATAATGTTGGAATTTTAAACGGTAGAATGCCACTTGGCTTAATGAGGCAACCATTGCCACTGCAGTGGCTGTATATATGTTAGAAAGTTTATATACGATAAAAAATAAAACTATAGGGAAAAAATCAAATAGTAATTTCATATATTCATTAATACTATAAACAAGTTATTTTCAGTATAACACAAGTTTTGCTTTCACTCTCGCAAGGTTCATGCCGTAAATAAAAAATTTTTGTAACTATTTAGTTAAAAAAATTTGTTGGCCAAGGTATAAAGGTGTATTCCACTTAAGTCCGGGATTCAAAGAAAGAATTTGATTTATGGGAACCTGATGACGTTTTGCGATCCCATCCAGCGTATCTCCTTGGCGAACTACATAGTACTGGGGTTGCTTTACTGTTTTCCAAATAATTAATTGCTGTCCGACACGTAAGCGTTGGTCACTGGATAATTTATTCCAGACCAAAATATCATTGGCGTTAACCCCATATAATTTTTCCAGACGTTGGTAGCTATCAGTAGCTTGTACAATATGAATCATACGTCGCCTTCCTGCAGTAATCATAGGAGCAGGGGGAGGGGCTCTATATTGATCGGATTTACTGTAGTAGGTTGTCTTGACAAGAGGAATTTCTTTTTTAGGAGTAATTGGCGCAAGTGGTGCATTTCGCGTACTAGGAATCAAAATAGATTGATTGGGTTTTATTTGATTTGAGGTTAATTGATTCAATTGTTTAATTAAATTTACTGTCGTATGGTATCTATTCGCAATAGTATCTAGATTGTCTCCTTGTTGCACCTGGTGTTTGGTCCAGCTCACACGTTTCTCTTCAGGGAAATTGGCTAAATTTAAATTAAATTGACGAACTTTTTCTGTGGGAATCAATAACTTAAAGGGTTTATAAGGGGCGGTAGTCCAATGATTGAATCCCGGATTTAACTTGATTAACTCTCGATAACTAATTCCTGCTAATTTTGCTGCATGGTTTAGATCGATTTGGCTGCCAATGTTCACTTCCTGGAAATAGGGCTGATAAGGAATTTCAGGAATGGATAATTTATATTGTTGTGCATTATTGATAATTTCTGCAAATGCGAGTAATCGCGGAACGTAAATTTGAGTTTCTCCAGGAACAGGCAGGTCCCAGAAGCTAGTACTTCGATTTTCTTGTTGAGCTGCTTTGATTGCTCGTGATATGGTCCCTTCACCTGCATCATAAGAGGCAATTGCTAATGTCCAATTACCGTTAAAAAATTTATTTAGATAAACCAGGTAATTAAGTGCGGCATCAGTTGATGGGCCAATACTGCGTCGTCCATCAAACCACCAATCTTGTTTTAATCCCAAATCTTTTCCTGTTCCTGGCATCAGTTGCCATAGACCCGCTGCGCCAACACCCGAATAAGCAAAGGGATCAAAAGCACTTTCAATCATAGGAATTAGGGCTAACTCCCCAGGCAAGTTTCTTTTCTTTATTTCAGTCACAATGTGATAGATATAAGGTTGGGATTGACGAAATACCTTTTGCAAATAACTTGGATGAGCAATTAGCCAACGGATTTGTCCTTGGACTTCAGCACGGGAAATTTCATGGTCTAATTTAAATTCACTGCGAAGCACTTCCCAAACATTGGAAGTGGCATGGGTATTAGCTATACCACAAAAAATGAGAATACCTAATAAAAAACTTTTTATTATTATTATTTTCAATGGTATTTACCTATGAATACTATTGGCCTCCCAGTGTACTAAAGTTTATTCGATGATTAAACCCTTTTTGGTTATCCTTGGCGCATAAAGAATTTAATTGTATCTTGTTGTATTTTATTTGAAATTATTTTTTGCTTCGCGCAATGTGGTAAAAATATCCAATGGTGTACCCGTTAAGGCTCCATGACGATAAGCAAATGCTTGCACTTCCGCGCTGTGTGTCCGTAAAAAAGGATTCATTGCTAACTCAATTTCTATAGTTGATGGTAATGAGCACGAATTCATTTCTGTCTGTAATTTGTGAATATACATTTTGGTAAATTTGTTGTGAGGCTCTACTGTTTCGGCAAAACGTAAATTTTGCATGGTGTATTCATGGGCACAAAATACTTTTGTTTCCAGAGGAAGTGATTTAAACAGCTCCATTGAATGGTACAGTTGCTCTATTGTCCCATCAAATACTCTGCCACAACCTGCCGAAAAAAGCGTATCGCCACAAAATAGCCAACCTTGTTGAGGCTCATAATAGCTGATATGACTGGATGTATGCCCAGGATTAAATAGAATGCGGAAAGAATACTTTCCGACTTGGATGGTTTGATGCTCGCTTACGTAATGATTTATATAGGAAATGCGGGGATCGTTAGGACCATAAACTATACAATTCGGCGTGTGATACAAGAGCTGGTCTACACCACCAATGTGATCGTGGTGGTGATGCGTTAATAAAATAGAGCGCAGCTCCAGATGCTGTTCTTTAGCAAATTGAAGCACAGGTTGTGCCTGGCCAGGATCAACACAATCAAATACCCCTATCTCTTGATCAATAATAGCCCAGATGTAATTATCAGTGAAAGCAGGAATGGGGATAATATTCATGTTAGTAGGTCTCAATTAAGTAAGAGGAAACCCCCGGGTTAAAATAAGTTCTCAGGGTATCTAAGACGGTTTTCATTTCTTGCGCAAAAGTATAGGGTGGATTGATTACCCAAAGTCCTGTTCCTGACATTCCTTCCATCGGGGCCATAGTCAAGTTAAATTCAATACGTAATGCATTGCTGGCTTTAATATCTTTCATGTTTCGCACCAGTCTATCAACCAGTCTTCTATCAACAACTGGATACCAAAGACAGTAAACCCCGGTAGAAAAACGAGCCACCGCTTGCTTTATAGCTGCAGGAATCGTTTTGTACTCATCTTTTATCTCAAAGGAGGGATCAATAAAAATTAAACCTCTTTTTTCAGGTGGCGGCAGTAATGCATTCATTGCAGCAACCCCATCAGTATTGCTGTAATGCACTTTTTTATTGAGGCGCGGTAAGGTGCTTAGCTCATCAAATTCAGTTGGATGAAGTTCGCAAAAATACATTCGATCCTGAGCACGTAGGTTTTTAATTGCCAGGCTAGGAGAACCAGGATAGTGCTTCAACTCATTATTTTTATTGAGCTCTGAAATAGACTGAATGTAATTATGAAACACGGGAGGTAGGACCTTGTGGTCAGGCCAAATTAATTTAATACCCTGCTTGTATTCCCCTGTTTTTTCCGCTTGTTTGTTTTTTAAGTCGTAAATTCCTTTTCCAGAATGAGTTTCAAGATAAAACAAAGGCTTATCTTTGATAGTTAAGTAGTTTAGTAGGCGTGTTAAGGCGATATGTTTCATTACGTCGGCATAATTACCGGCATGATATCCGTGTTGATAGCTCAGCATAAATTATTTTTCTTGAAAGGGTAATGTAATGAATTATATCAGATTAAAAAATTTTTCTACTATACTCTTTGTAGGAAGGGTGAATTTTTACAGTATCTCGCACCCTTTTGATAAGTCTGAGGAGACAGCGATGAGAGATCTGCATGAAGATTATGATGATCAGTCTTTATCTGATTACAGTTACGATGATGATGCTGATGCTACGGACACTGCTCATCGAAAAAATGTTCGGCGAATGTTAGAAGAGCGATTGGAACGCAAACGTTTACGCGAGGAATTTAAAGACGATTTTGATGAACTCAGTGGTGAGTTTGATTGGGATTCGTTTGAAGACAAATAATTTGAATATAGGGTTAAGCCTGGTTGCAATTGCTTGCAGCCAGGCGTATTTTTTATATTTGAATACGAGCAACTTGTGGCGTTATTTCATTAATAGACTCATCTTCTGAGCGGTCATTCCCAAAAAAAGAAATACTTAAATCAGCATAACGCGTATTTTGGAGCATTTTTTTCCCTGTTTTTTTCTGATCTAAATTAAGTAAAGCTAAGGTTAATTCTCGATCGCCATTTTGGGCGGCACGCTGCAATAATGTAGCTCCCTCAAAAGGTTGATGGATATCAATAACACCTTGGTAAGCCTGTACTATTTGAGGTAAATTGCTTCTTAATGCGTAGATGAATAGGCGTATGTTTTCCGGGTAAGTTTGTAAATTCTTAGTTTGAGGCTCATTTTGTGATTTTTGATGGAGGTAACGAATCCTTTCATTAAATTCTTCTCCATAAATCATTTTAGAGATTTGTTGCAATCTTTCGAATTGGTACTCTTCCATATGCGCTTTAGGCATTAACTGATGAAAGGCATGAATATCTTCGTAATATGGAACCCAACGCGCATAACATTCCCAAGCTAGAAGCCCGGCTTTGTTTTTAGCTTGAAGCCCTTGATTTATATCATCGGGTTTTATGAACTTCAAAAGGTTAAGTGTTTCTGGGGCTGCGGTGCTTAACGCATGAAAAAAGTTATTTCCTTGCAGATCAACGGCCAAAACGTTTGCGCCATTTTCTAGAAACACTTGTACTATTTCCAATGCATTAAAAGGACTATAACCGTCAATTACTGTACCTGCTACCAGTGTGTGGAGTAACGGGCTATTATTTACTCCGTCCCATATATCTAAATCAGCCCCATCTTTAATATGAGTAAGAACCTGCTCTGTATCTATTTCTATACCATCACCATTCTCATCAGCTGCAGCAAGTGCAAAGGCATTTTTAATGGTGTTAAGAAGCTTAAAGGTAACGGCAATATTAGCGATTTTCATGGTCAAAATAATTCCTTGATGGTCATATTGCGCAATATTTTACCATTAAAGGCTTAACTATTTATTAACAGGTAACTTAATTGATGCTGCTATTAAAGTATTTTCCAGAAGACTAGCAACCGTCATGGGGCCAACACCACCAGGAACCGGGGTTATCCAGCCTACTTTATGAATTGCTTTTTTGAAATCGACATCACCACGAATGGTCCCGTCAGCGAGTCGATGAATGCCGACATCAATAATAACTTGATTTTTATTGAGCCACTCAACATCAATAACATCCATATGTCCTGTTGCAACAATAACGAAATCAGCAATGCGTACAAAATGCTCGAGATTTTGAGTAAGGCGATGGCAAATGGTAACCGTTGCTCCGGCGGCAAGTAATTCCAAGCTCATGGGACGCCCTACAATATTGGATGCACCAATTACCACCGCATGTTTGCCTTTTACGTTCAGTTGATAATGCTCCAGTAAGCTCATAATACCCATAGGAGTGCATGGGCGAAGGAGGGGATTGCGTTGTGCTAGTCGACCTAAATTATAGGGGTGGAAGCCGTCAACATCTTTTGCAGGTGTAATACGCTCAATGATCTTAGCTTCATTAATGTGTTTCGGAAGTGGCAATTGGATGAGAATGCCATCAATCTCTTGGGCGTTATTTAATTTATCAACAAGCTTAATTAATTCTTCTTGGCTGGTTTCCTCAGGTAAGTCATGAGAGTGAGAAGTGATACCCACTTCAGCACAAGCTTTACGTTTATTATTAACATAAACTGCTGAGGCTGGATCAGTGCCTATAAGTACTACCGCAAGACCTGGAGCACGATGTCCTTGTTGCACGAGCTCATGCACACGTTGTTTTAATTCATCTCGACGGAGCGCTGATAAAAATTTTCCATCAATCAATGATGCTGACATAGTAATCCGGGAAAAAAGCAGGGGATAAATTATGTATTAGAGGTAGTGCTAATGCAAGTGATTTAAAATGGGAGGTGATGGCTTTGTTTTTCATGCGGTGATTTTCTTACATGGGAATCACCGCATTTTAGGTTCACTATTTGATATCCGCCTGCTTACCTGAAAAAAGATAACTTATGGAAACCAATACTTCATTAGAATGGTAGGAGCCAGGATTTAATGATTGACTGGACCAGGTCCCTTTCCCTGGACCAGAACTAATTTGCCCTAGATCTTGATAACTATACGCAACCGAGAGCATCCACTGAGGTGTCAGTTGGAGATCAACGCCGGCACCTACATTATATGTAAATTCACTGGTACTGAAATCAGAAAACTGCGGGCTTACTCGCGGCATAATTCCAGCGGGAGCTATTTCTTTATAATTAGAGGTTCTATTAAATGAACTCCCAATTCCCGCGTGCGCAAAAGGAGAAAATCGTCCATATTGAAAGAGATTAACTTTTGCAGAAGCCAGAAGCATATTCGCTGTTAAATCCCAATTATATTTATAATTAGCGAATTCAGGACCTGAATTGTGCAGAATAGTATTTCCAATATTAGTTCTGAAAAAATATTTCCATACGGCACTAAAGGAATAAGACGGAAACCAGTAACTATCATGTTGCCAACGGCGTCCTAAAGCAACACCGATTACTGGCTCACTTTGATTGCGGGTGGAAAATAAGTTATTACTGCGAGGGGAAGCCGGAGTTGGCGCATTATTAACCTTCATAAGGTTATGCCATTGCGGATATTGGACTCCCGCGCCAAAAGAAATAATCCAGTTACCTGGCATACTCCAAAATGGTTCTAGATTGTTTTCCGTATCTTGAGAAAAAGTAGGACTACTAAAAACAAATGCTAAGGTAGCTATGCTGCGACCAAAAAAATTCCATCTCATAGAATGCGTCTCAAAGTGCTTTTTCAAAATAAAGCCAACGAAATTATCATGGCTATTCAAATGGATCAAGAAAAATAATTGTTACTTGAGGCTTGAGTAGGTAAACTTTGAAAATGAATCGCTTAAGGTATAGACAAAGCAAATCCAGTAATATAAATTGACCCATTTTATTTAGGAATAATGAATGCGTATTGCCTTAGTGCTTGAGTACGATGGTAGCCACTATCATGGCTGGCAAGCACAAACGGGCTTGCATACCGTGCAACAAGCCTTAGAACATGCTTTATCAAAAGTCGCCGATAGTCCAATTTCTGTTGTTTGTGCAGGCAGAACGGACACTGGGGTGCACGCCACCAACCAAGTGGTTCATTTTGATACAGATAAAGAACGCAGTATAAGAGCATGGATTCATGGCGCAAATTCTTTTTTGCCTAAAGATGTTTGTGTCAAGTGGGGCAAAGAACTACCAGAAGAATTTAATGCACGGTACTCAGCAACGGCCAGAAGATACCGTTATATAATTTATAATGGAGCGATTCGACCTGCTTTATTGCGTAGTAATATGACTTGGCAGTACAGACAGTTGGATCACCGCTTAATGAATCAAGCGGCACAGTTTTTAGTTGGAGAAAAGGATTTTACTTCTTTCCGCTCAGTTGAATGTCAATCAAATACGCCGATGCGGAATGTTCATAAAATCCAGGTAACTCGCGCTAATGATTTAGTTATCATCGATATTACTGCGAATGCTTTTTTACATCACATGGTACGCAATATAGCGGGTGTTTTAATTGCTGTGGGCTCAGGAAAGCATCCTGTATCCTGGGTTGAAGAAGTTTTAAAAGCACGCGATAGGCGATTAGGTGCTGAAACGGCGCCTGCTTATGGCTTGTATTTAGTACAAGTGACTTATCCGCAGGAGTTTGGGATTTTACAAAATAGTCCGGGGCCGGCTTTTCTTTGGGAGAAATAATTGAATCCGTCGCGAGTGCGAGTCAAAATGTGTGGAATGACACGTAGTGACGACATTGCTCATGCTGTGCACTTAGGTGTTGATGCGATTGGTTTAATTTTTTATCCCAAAAGCTCGCGCCATGTCACTGTGGAACAAGCGAAGACCTTATTAAAGAATAGTCCACCATTTATTGATGCAGTAGCGGTTTTGGTCGATCCCGACGCAGAATTAGTACAGCAAATTATCGAAGAATTGCCGATTCAGCTCCTTCAATTTCATGGGTCTGAATCAGCGGAATTTTGTCAGCAGTTTAATAAACCATTTATTAAAGCCATTCATTCAAACTCAAGTGCATACATTCAACAGATGACACAAGATTATGGTAATGCGCGTGCTTTGTTATTGGATACGCCCTCAGACACAGTAAGAGGGGGGACCGGGCTCATTTTTGATTGGGGAGTCATTCCCCAACGACTAGAGAAACCATATATATTAGCAGGTGGGTTAGACGAATCGAACGTGGTGGATGCCATTAAAAGTTGCCATCCTTATGCAGTAGATTTATGCAGTGGTATCGAAGCGTCTCCTGGAATAAAAGATCACAAGAAGATGGCGCAGTTTATGAAGCGTATTTCAACGCTTGCCTTAAATTAAATACCATGACTACTAGGTTCTACCCTAGTTTACATAATGAGGTATATACGCAATGAATAAAAAAGAACTTCCTGATGAATATGGGCACTTTGGTCCCTATGGTGGCATTTTTGTTGCCGACACATTGATGCATGCTTTGCACGAGTTAGAACAAGCTTATAATAAATACCGCCATGATCCTGACTTTTTGGCCGAATTAAGTCGCGAATTAAGCTATTTTGTGGGACGTCCAAGCCCGCTTTATCACGCAGAGCGTTTAAGTCAGCTCATTGGAGGAGCACAAATTTATCTTAAGCGTGAAGACTTGAACCACACCGGTGCCCATAAAGTAAATAATACAGTAGGCCAGGCTTTGCTGGCAAAGCGCATGGGTAAAACACGAATTATTGCTGAAACTGGGGCGGGCCAGCATGGCGTTGCTTCAGCAACAGTTGCTGCTAAGTTAGGCTTTGAGTGTGTGGTTTATATGGGGGCGGAAGATATAAAACGCCAAGCAACCAATGTTTATCGGATGAAGTTGTTGGGTGCTGAGGTGGTACCTGTAACCGCTGGTTCCAGAACCTTAAAAGATGCATTGAATGAAGCCATGCGTGATTGGGTTAGTCATATTGATGATACCTTCTATATTATTGGAACAGTAGCAGGTCCTCATCCATACCCTCAGATTGTACGCGATTTTCAGACAGTTATCGGTACGGAAGCTCGCGCGCAATTCTTAGAAGAAAAAGGGCGGTTACCCGATGCTTTAGTGGCATGTATTGGCGGCGGCTCTAATGCAATTGGCTTATTCCACCCGTTCCTAAATGATGACTCCGTAGCTATTTATGGCGTAGAGGCTGGTGGTAAAGGCTTGGAAAGTGGCGAGCATTCTGCCTCATTGATTGCTGGGAAGCCTGGAGTATTACATGGTAATCGCACTTATTTACTTTGCGATGAGCATGGACAAATTCAAGATACACATTCAATTTCTGCGGGCCTTGATTATCCCGGCGTGGGGCCTGAGCATGCTTATTTAAAAGATACTGGGCGAGTGACATATGAAGCCATTAATGATGACGAAGCCTTAGATACATTTCGCACCTTGACTCGCGTTGAGGGAATTATGCCCGCATTAGAGTCGAGCCATGCGGTTGCCTATGCGATGAAATTAGCAAAAACAATGGACAAGAACCAAAACATTATCGTGAATTTATCCGGTCGTGGTGATAAAGACATGCATACTGTTGCAAGTATTGATGGGATTAGCGTATGAACCGAATAGACAAAGTTTTAGCTAAGATACAAGCCAATGGAAAAAAAATGCTGAGCCCTTATATTACGGCTGGTGATCCTTATCCTGAGATAACCGTAAAGTTAATGCATGAATTGGTAAGGGCAGGGGCTGATATTTTAGAAATTGGAATCCCTTTCTCTGACCCTATGGCCGAGGGAGTTGTAATTCAGCAAGCTATGGAACGTGCTTTAGCACATCAAGTGTATACTAAAGATGTATTGCATATGGTTAGCGAGTTTCGCCAACAAGACCAAGAAACGCCAATTGTGATCATGGGTTATTTAAACCCCATTGAACAATATGGCTATGAATTGTTTGCTAAGCACGCAACTGAAGCAGGGGTTGATGGTACGATTTTAGTAGATTTACCACCTGAAGAAAGTGCAGATGTTAATTCTATTTGGAAACAGCATGGCTTATATAGTATTTTTCTTTGCTCACCCACAACAACCGATGAGCGCATGGCGTTAATTCAACAGCATGCTCAAGGATATTTATACTATGTTTCTTTAAAAGGGGTAACCGGTTCGAGTAGTCTTGATACCTCCTCATTAAAGAACCAATACCAGCTACGTAAGGCACAAGTAAATTTACCCTTGATGGTTGGCTTTGGTATAAAAACTCCGGAGATGGCAGCAGAAGTTGCTCGCTTTGCGGATGGTGTTATTGTTGGAGCTGCTTTGATTAATCAGATTTTAGAGGCATATCAGGCAAAACATGATATGCTGCAAGCCGGAGCGAACTTAATTCATTCCATGCGCTGTGCGATGGATGAGCGATAATTATTTCAGGTTGGCTGACGAGGCTACCATGATCATCGAAGAAGGTCATCCTGCCGTTGGTGGGAAGTTATTTCTTGATGTGGAGTACCACATGTTAAGATAGCTTCCGCCTTCGCGGTAATGACAAATCTTTTTGATGATATTGATTGCGCCAACCTATTAAACAACTAGCAATTTTAATATAACGATCAGACGATCATATGGAAACGATGGAAAAACCGATGACAGAATTAACCGAAAAACGAGCACATTTTATCAGACAATTGATTACTGATGAGCTAGCTAGCGGCAAACATAAATCATTAGTGACGCGCTTCCCGCCGGAGCCTAATGGTTACTTGCACGTAGGTCATGCCAAATCCATTTGTCTTAATTTTGGTTTAGCACAAGAGTTTGGTGGTATCTGTTATCTGCGATTTGACGATACGAATCCCATCAAGGAAGAAGATGAATATGTTCATGCCATTATTGATGATGTGCGTTGGTTAGGCTTCGAATGGTGTGATATGACCCATTCGTCTGACTATTATCATGAGCTTTATGAATACGCCGTATTATTAATTAAAAATAATTTAGCTTATGTTGACAGTTTAAGCATGGAAGAAATTCGTGCTTATCGTGGAACCTTGCAAGAGCCAGGACGGGAAAGCCCATACCGTAACCGTCCTATAGAAGAAAGCCTGGATTTGTTTACCCGTATGAAAGCTGGCGAATTTGCTGATGGTACGCATGTATTAAGAGCAAAAATTGATATGCAATCGGGTAACATTAATATGCGCGATCCGGTCCTATATCGTATTCGTCACGCACATCACCAACGTACAGGCGATGAATGGTGCATTTACCCAATGTATGATTATGCACATCCTATTTCAGATGCCTTAGAAAAAATTACTCATTCTTTATGTACTCTGGAGTTTCAGGATCACCGGCCATTGTATGATTGGCTTATTGATAATTTACCTGTGCCTGCAAAGCCAGTACAAACAGAGTTTGCTCGTTTGAATTTATCGCATACGGTGACTTCTAAACGTAAGCTACGCGAGTTGGTAGAAAAAAATGCGGTTTCAGGTTGGGATGACCCCCGTATGCCAACATTACGTGGTATGCGTAAGCGAGGATATCCGCCCGCAGCGATCCGTCAATTTTGTGAAATGATCGGTATTTCACGTAGTGATTCAGTAATTGATATGTCTTTGTTGGAAGAATGTGTTCGCGCTGAGTTAAACCGAACCGCGAAGCGTGCCTTATGCGTTATGGATCCTTTAAAAGTAGTCATTGAAAACTATCCTGAAGGAAAAGTTGAGCAACTTAACGCATCATATAATCCACAAGATCCTGAAGCGGGACGACGCGAACTTCCATTTACAAGGGAAATTTATATTGAGCGCTCTGACTTTATGGAGGATCCTCCTAAGAAATTCTTCCGTTTATCGCCAGGTGCTGAAGTACGCTTACGTCATGCTTATGTGATTAAGTGTCATGAGGTAATTCATAACGAACAGGGCGAAGTAGTTGAGCTACGTTGTACTTATGATGAAAACACTTTAGGAAAAAATCCTGAAGATAGAAAAGTCAAGGGTGTAATTCATTGGGTATCAAGCGAGCATGCTTATCCAGTAACAATCCTGCAATATGATCGCTTGTTTACAGATGCGAATCCTGCCCGTGAAGAGGATTTTTTCCAATTTTTAAATCATGATTCATTACAAACAATGCAAGGTCTTTGCGAACCTTCCTTAGCCAACCAGCCAGTAGGTGAAGTATTCCAATTTGAACGATTGGGTTATTATTGCGTTAATGAAGAAAAAGACGGGCGCGTAAGTGCCTTTCATCGCGTGGTTGATTTGAAAGATACCTGGGGAAAAGTAAGCTAAGGGGCAGCAATGTTACATTTATTTAATTCGCTAACTAGAACAAAAGAGCCGTTTGTCTCCATAAATCCAGGAAAAATTGGGATGTATGTATGTGGCATTACTGTTTATGACCACTGTCATTTAGGCCATGCACGCTCTATGGTGTCTTTTGATGTGATTGTGCGTTATCTGCGTTCTCAAGGCTATGATGTTACCTTTGTACGTAATATTACTGACATTGATGACAAAATTATTGCGCGTGCTAATGAACGAGGTATTCCTATTGATGAATTAACCGCGCATTACATTGCGGCAATGCATGAAGACATGCAGGCTTTAAATATTTTGCCACCTGATTATGAGCCAAGAGCAACAGACCATATTGCTACGATTATTCGTTTAATAGAGCGTTTACTGGCAAAAGGTAATGCTTATGTGAGTGATAATGGTGATGTGTGCTACCAAGTAGATACTTTTGCTGATTACGGTAAATTATCACATAAAGATTTGGATGGTTTGATGTCTGGTGCACGTATTGAGGTAGTAAAAGAAAAACGTTCGCCACTTGATTTTGTATTGTGGAAAAAGGCCAAAGAAGGGGAGCCTAGTTGGCCTTCACCTTGGGGTGAAGGGCGTCCTGGATGGCATATTGAATGTTCGGCTATGGCGATGGAAGAGCTTGGAGAGCAATTTGATATTCATGGTGGTGGTTTAGATTTACAATTTCCGCATCATGAAAATGAAATTGCTCAAAGTGAAGCAGCGACTTGCAAGCCATTTGCTAATTATTGGATGCATGTTGGTATGCTGCAGGTAAATAATGAGAAAATGTCTAAGTCATTAGGTAATTTTTTCACAATTGCTGATGTATTGAATGAGCATCATCCTGAGGTCGTGCGTTATTTTCTGTTAAGTAGCCACTATCGGAGCTCATTAAATTACTCGGAAGAAAATTTAGTCAATGCTAAAAAAGCGTTGACTCGTCTATATCAAACAATGAAAGATGTAACTATTTCTAGTGATAGCGAGTTAGACGAGCATTGGATAGCGGAGTTTAATAAGGCAATGAATGATGATTTTAATACACCCGTTGCTTTATCTGTTTTATTCCAATTAAGTCATGAAGTGAATAAAAACGCTAATCCTGTTTTAGCCGCAACGCTAAAGCATCTTGCTGAGGTAATGGGTTTATTACAATCCAACGCGTCCGACTTCTTGCAAGCAGGTCTTGCGGATGATGACAAGGCCAAAATCGAGCAGTTAATTACCGAACGATTACAAGCAAGAGCAGATCGCAATTGGGAACGCGCTGATCAAATCCGCGCCGAATTACTCGCGCAAGGAATTGAATTGGAAGACGGCCCAAAAGGAACTACGTGGCGTAAGTTGGTTAAATAAAACAGGAAGTTTCATGCCTCAACCCGTATTACGACCTTGTCTAATACGGGCTACGGTTTCGAGTATAGTGGTAATTTGCGTTGAACGTATTAGAAGTTGTAATAAGTTCACATATTGTTAATTCTGAGTGGTCACCCGAAGCACTTCAGCTAAAGAGGTGTCTCCTGCAAGGACCCGCTTAAAACCATCATCACGGATACTCGGCATAGTAGGTCTTAAATATTCTTCCATCAGCTGTAAATTTTCATTCCGATGAATCATGCCTCTTAAGGTATCATCAATGGTAATCAATTCATAAATACTTGTCCGGCCCCTATATCCCAAGTGATTACACAAATCACAACCTTTAGGTTCACACACCTTAGATAAATCCGCATCAGGGGCAAGGTTCATCAGCTCTTTTTCATCGTCTCTTAACTGGTGCGGGGTTTTACAATGAGGGCAAAGCTTACGGACCAGGCGTTGGGCAATCAAGCCAACGATACTTGATGATAAAAGAAAGGATTCTACGCCCATATCACGTAAACGTGTTAACGCACCCAATGCGCTATTCGTATGTAAGGTGGAAAGCACCAAGTGTCCTGTTAAGCTCGCCTGTACCGCAATTTCTGCCGTTTCCAGGTCACGAATTTCTCCAATCATTACCACATCGGGGTCTTGACGTAAAATCGCTCGTAAGCCCTTAGCAAAGGTCATCTGAACTTTAGTATTAACTTGCGTTTGACCTATCCCTTCCAAGTCATACTCAATAGGGTCTTCAATAGTTAAAATATTTCGAGTAACCTCGTTTAGCTCCGTAAGCATCGCATACAAGGAAGTTGTTTTTCCCGAGCCCGTAGGGCCGGTAACTAAAATAATTCCATGAGGTTCGGCAATTAATTGACGAATCGTTACTAAAGCTGGGGCAGGCATACCCAAAAGATTCAAATCCAATTGTGCCGCTTGCTTATCTAAAATCCGCAATACCACCCGTTCACCGTGATTTGAGGGAAGGGTGGATACACGCACGTCAATATTGTGCCCACCAATACGCAGCGAAATACGTCCATCTTGAGGTATACGCTTTTCAGCGATATCAAGCTTTGCCATTACTTTAACGCGAGAAATTACTAAAGGGGCGATGGCACGTTGGATTTCTAATACTTCATGCAATACACCATCAATACGATTGCGAACTAATACGCGATCTTCATAAGTTTCAATATGAATATCTGATGCTTTTTGTTTTATTGCTTGCGTAAATAAAGCATTAAGTAAACGAATGATGGGCGCATCATCCTGATTTTCTAATAAATCTTCACTGACTGGAAGCTGGCTTGCTAATAAAGAAAGATCCATATCTTCTTCCATTCCACCAGCAGCCTCTAAAATAGATGATTTAGATTGATAAGTATTTGCCAGGTGCTGTTGAAAAGCAGATTCATCGACCTGTTTTAATGACAACTCACACTGCAGCAGCCGCTTCACTTCGGCAAGCGATTGCAGAGAGACATTAGGTAAGTGGTAAATAACTGCTTTACCATCAACCAACTCACTCCCTACAACAATCCCATGGTTTTTAGCAAAACTGTAAGGAATTTTAAGGGATCTTTCTTCAGTATCCATAGCTTACTTAGTCACTAATAAGGGTGGACGGCTGAAAGGCCGAGGCAAATCAGCTCGCTTCAATGCAGGCAACACAGTCGAGTTATTACTTTGCAGATAAGCCTCTTCTGAGCGTAACCAATCTAATTGATACTGACGAGTATGGTTGTATCTCTGGTCCGTTGCATTTACCGTATCACGTTCATTACGTAGAATAATGGGCTTAATAAACACCATCAGCACTCGTTTATCACGGGTGTGGATACTGCGTTTAAATAATCTGCCAACACCGGGGATATCGCCGAGAATAGGAATACGATTATTATCGCTGCTTAAGCTATCCTGCGTAAGTCCGCCCAAGACAACCACATTACCACTTTCAACATGCACTGAAGTCACAATACTACTGATCCTAAAAGTTGGTATGGTGGATGTTTCTGCAACTACGGGTGGGTCTAAAGTATCATTTCCTTGGTCAATTTGCATTTGAATGCCATTGCCACGAGTTATTTGAGGCCGTACATAAAGATGTAAGGCAACATTAACCCGATCGAAGGTAGTAAACGGGCTTGATACTGGGGCAGTACCATTGGCATTGTTTGGATAGTTAGATGAAGCAACAGAAACCTGCTTACCTACAAGAATTTTAGCTTGGCGATTATCCAGAACGACAACAGAAGGGGTGGATAGAATATTCGCTTTATGCGCGCGCGCCAGAGCATAAATTTGCGCTTGGAAATCGTCAATACGAGCTTGGCTATTAATAATAGCAAAACCATTTCTAAAGCCGCTAGGTTTGCCCGTTTGCTGGTCCGTACCCCATTCAATACCTAAATCATTCGCATCCTCTTGGTTAATTTCAGCAACCAAGGCCTCAATTAGTAATTGCGCGGGTTTAATATCTAATTGTGAAATCACTCGTTTTAAAACGCGAATAACAGAAGAAGGGGCATTAAGAATAATGGAATTAGTATTTGGCTCTCCAATAATTTGTACTGATGGTTTAGTAGAGCCTTCATTTTGGGTGCTGGCTGAAGATGTATTTGCTGTCGCTGATGATGCAGTTAAGCCAGAAGCCATATTATTGTTATTTGAGCTCATTTGGCTATTTTGATTATTTGCCAAATTTGAAGCAGGATTTGTACTATCTAAGGCAGGTCTGGTAATGGTACCAATTGTTGTACCGACATTCCCACTAAAATTTGCTTGAGCAATACCTGCAAGAATAGGGACTAGATCTTCCGCACGCATATAATTGAGATACACTACTTGAGTATTGCTATTCAAACCGGCTGAACTTTCCCGGTCTAGCTTTAAAATAAGCATTCTCAGACGTATTCTATCTGTTTTGGAGCCGCTGATTAAAAGAGAATTGGAGCGATCATCTGCGGAAATAGAAATTTGTGTCCGGCCTCCGGCCATATTTGGTTGAGCCTTTATCAAATCTTTCAGCGTTGTTGCGATATCCATCGCTAAAGAATGTCTTAATGGAACAATGTCAATCCCGTTGGCAGTTGAGTTATCGACCTGCTTTATGATGTCGGCAAGGCTATTAATATTGTTTGCACGACCCGAAAGTATCAGCATATTAGAAGGGCCATAAGCAGACACGCTACTCCATTGTGGCATTAACGGTCTTAGAACCGGTACTAATTGCTCTGCTGGGACATAATGTACTGGAACTACAGCCACCATCATGTCATCACCACGGGGAGGCGTTCTTATATCAGATGATTGAGTTTTCGCATCAATATTGGGAATAATTTTAATAATTTCGCCACTGGGTATTGCCGCATATCCAGAAACTTGCAGTACAGAAAGGAAAACTTGATACAGTTCATGGGCAGACATTGGGGTAGAAGATACTATGGAGATTTTTCCTTGCACTCTTGGATCAATTACAAAGTTTTTGCCCGTAACACGAGAAACCTCAGCAATCACTGCGCGAATATCGGCATTACGTAAATTCCACAATTGAGTATTTTCAGGCATGGTTTGTGCGGTATCTCCGCTATTCGCTGTAGTGTTTGCAGCAGCTAGGGACGATTGATTTTTGGGTGCCGCCTTATTATTGGTTGCGCTTATTTTTAGGGACAGCGTGCGCTGTAATTCTCTGGCTGTTGGATAATCACTAATTGGGCCAATTTGCACGAGATAGAGGCGTTTATCGGAGAGGTTTTTTATCTCTATGGGGGAATCAACGAATTTGGATAATTGCTTTTTTCGTTGTTGCGCATCTTTTTCTAAATTAAAGGCGCCAGCCTGAAGAAAGAATGTTGTATTTCCATCCTTGGTAGTTGTTGAAATATTAATGTCATTCGCAAAAACAAATGTAGAACATAATATTAAAATTGTAAGTACTATCGAGCGCATTGAAAAACCGCAAAATCCTAGATAGTAACATGATATCTAAATTTAAAAACTTAACAACAGATTTTTTAAGATTTTAGGGGGATATAGTTGATTTATAAAGGAAAATGGTGGCTATGGGTGGACTCGAACCACCGACCTCAGCATTATGAGTGCCGCGCTCTAACCGGCTGAGCTACATAGCCACGAGGACCGAGATTGTGTCCTTTTAGCGGGCATATGTCAATACTTAAATTAATAAAAATAAGGTTTTTTTTAAAATAATTAATAACTTCATTGGTTTTGGTTATTATTTACTCAGAGGAAGGGCATATAGCGCATTGATGTTTGTGCCGCTTTGGGTGGAGAACTTATTGAGGGAGGTAGAGTATAGCCCGTATTAGACGCCAGTCGTAATACGGGCTACAGATTTAGATAATCAACAGATAAAGAGCTCCAGGTCCACGCAATACCTGTACTAGTAACTCATTTTTCTTCTGTTGAGCAACTTGTTGCAATGATTTTACATCTTTAACTGGAGTCTTATTAGCTGAGATAATAATATCACCAGGTCTCAGCCCCGCACGCCAGCCCGCACTACTTTCTACCGCACCGACAACTTGTACTCCTGTTACATTGCCATGAGGTGGCGTTTCTTGATCAAATGCTCTTAATGCCAAACCATAAAGGAATGGGTTACTTGATTGTAGCTTTTGTTCATGGGTTTTAACGTCAGTAACTACCGCATCAAGAGTAATGGGCTTACCATCACGTTGGACCATAATTTTGGCACTAGAACCTACACGTAATAAGCTGACGGTTGTTTTTACCTGGGTTCCTTGGGTAATTTTAGTATTATTAATTTGAGTAATAATATCGCCAGCTTTTAAACCTGCAAACTCTGCTGGAGAACCAGGATTAACCTGTGCAACTAAAGCCCCTTGAAAATCTTCTGGATAGCCCATTGCTTGAGCCAATTCTGGAGTTAAGTGTTGGACAAAAATCCCCATCAATCCACGATGAATTGAACCGTATTTTATAATTTGTTGGGCTACATCCTTTGCCATGTTAATTGGAATAGCAAAACCAATACCTACGTTACCACCATAAGGCGAAAGAATTGCAGTATTAATACCAATTAACTCTCCTTTAGAGTTAACCAAAGCCCCACCTGAGTTACCTGGGTTAATTGCAGCGTCAGTTTGGATGAAGTTTTCTACCCCTTCAATATTTAAATCGCTACGCTTTAAGGCACTAACAATACCGAAGGTTGCAGATTGACTGTTACCAAAACTGTTTAAACCAAAGGGATTACCAATTGCTACTACGAAATCACCGACTTGCAGTTGATCAGAGTCACCGATAGGTAATGATTTTAGGTTTTTGGCATCAATTTTTAATACTGCCAAATCAGTTTCGCTATCACCGCCGATTAGTTTTGCTTTCAAACGTCGACCATCTTGTAAGGTAATGGTAATCAGTGTGGCATTGCGAATCACATGATCATTGGTAATAATTACTCCATTTTTAGGATCGACGATTACCCCTGAACCAATGCTTTCAAACTTGCGTCCTTTTTCAGGCAATTGTCTAGAGCGTCTATTATTTTGTGCTTCTTCTTCAGCAGCAGCTCCGGGAGCACTGATTTCATTGGGTAAGTAACCTTGTACGGCAACATTTACTATGGCAGGCATAATATTTTTTAATACCGGTGCCATGCTTGGTATAGCCACCACTTCATCTGCTGCATGAGCGAGCGGCATAGTTGCCAGAAGCAGGGCACTAAAGAGTAGTTTCATGCTTTTTATCATTTCTAGTCCTGAGGTTGAGGTTGATTATTAAACCAGATTAAGGTGCCTATTCTACCTGTTTGAGAGGTTTTTCGATAGGAAAACAACTCATTTTCTGACTCAAAAGTACATAATTCGGACTGATATACCGCATTTATGCCTTGAGAGATCAGCACCATCTCCGCAATTTTCGGCAAATTAGCCAGCCATTTGGTGTTAGCTGGTTTAAATGCTTCTTTGCTAAAAGGATATTTTGTGGTGAAGGCTTGGTATACCTCATCGCCCACTTCATAACATTTTTGGCAAATTGCGGGTCCTATCCATGCGAGCAGATCAGAGGCCTTGCTGTGCATTTTGGCAAGCGTGTTTTCAACGATGCCATTTACTAAGCCTTTCCAACCTGCATGAATGGCGGCAATTTCATTGCCTTGTACATTGCATAGAGTAATGGGTAAACAATCTGCAGTAAGAATCACCAGCGGATGTTTACTTGAGCGTGTTACTGAGGCATCTGCCTCTCGGTTTGCATCTTCTTCGACTAATACGCAACGAGTACTGTGTGTTTGGCGCAACCATTGAGGTTCACCAGGTAAATGCAGTAACTCCACCAATTGTTGGCGGTTTTGCAAAACATGATGATCGTTATCTCCAATTCCTAATCCCAGGTTATTAGAGTTATATGGGGCCAAGCTATATCCCGATAGGCGTGTTGTGCTTAGAGCGGTAATATTCTTAGGCGCTGGCCAACAGGCTAAATTAGTCTTCATAATGCGCGTCCAGTGTGTTAAGAAGATGTTGAAAATCATCAGGCAAAGGAGCGGTAAATGTCAACTCCTCGTCCGTTTCGGGATGGAAAAAAGAAAGGCTGCAGGCATGCAGTGCTTGTCTTTTAAACTCCTGAATAAGTGTTCTTAGCTCGTCTGATGCTTGAGCTGGAACCTTCATACGGCCACCATAAAGTTGATCACCTACCACGGGATGATTAATATGAGCCAGATGAACGCGAATCTGATGGGTGCGTCCGGTCATTAATTTAACATCCAGCAGCGTAAAGTCCTGATATTGTTTATTTATGGAGTAATGAGTGATGGCTTCACGACCATGCTCAAGTACCGCCATCTTTAGGCGGTTACGAGGATGACGTCCAAATCCTGTCTCAATTGTAGCACCCGAAATGAGATGGCCTTGCACTAAAGTAATATAGTGGCGTTGAATTTCTCGAGCCTGCATTTGTCGTATAAGAGAGGTATGAGCCGTTAAACTTTTGGCTACTACTAATAATCCCGTTGTGTCTTTATCCAAGCGATGAATAATTCCAGCTCTAGGCAAAAGGTGTTGAGAGGGCGCATGGTGTAGTAAGGCGTTAACCAATGTATGTTCTCTATTTCCTGCACCTGGGTGTACTACCATATTCGCAGGTTTATTCAATACCAGTAATTCCTCGTCTTCAAAAACGATATTTAATGGAATTTCTTCCGGGGCACAAGAGTCAAAACTGGGATCACTGACATTAAAATCAACGTTAATTTCAATGAGGTCACCATCTAAAGCTTTATCTTTAGGCTTGCAGGGTTTCTGGTTCATGGTGACTGAGCCACTCTTAATCCAGTTACTGATTTGTGAGCGGGAGTATTCGGGAAGTAAATGCGCGAGCACGCTGTCTATGCGCTGATTATGGTGCTCGCGAGGAACGGTTAATTGTTTTTGAATATGTTCTATCATTAGGATGTGTGAGCCTCAACTTCAACAAGACGTCCACGTAATGAGTTAGGTAATGCCTCATTAATATGAACATTAACAAATTGGCCAATTAAATGGGCCGGTCCATCAAAATTCACCACACGATTGCACTCAGTACGACCAGAAAGTTGTTGGCTATCTCTTTTGGCATGCCCAGTAACTAATATTCTTTGCGTGCTATCAATCATTGATTGGCTATAGCGTGATGACTGCAGCAGTAATCGGTTTTGGAGGATTTGTAGACGTTGTTTTTTGACTTCCATTGGGGTGTCATCAGGTAAGTTAGCCGCAGGTGTTCCTGGTCTTGGGCTATAAATAAAGCTAAACGAGATGTCAAAACCGATTTCGTGTACTAGATCCATTGTTGCTTGGAAGTCTTTATCCGTTTCCCCAGGAAAACCAACAATAATGTCTGTAGACAGGCGAATATCAGGACGTACTTTACGTAGTTTTCTGATTTTTGATTTAAACTCTAAGGCGGTGTAGCCGCGTTTCATAAGACCCAAAATACGGTCAGAGCCACTTTGTATTGGTAAATGTAAGTGATTCGCCAATTCAGGCACTTCTGCATAGGCGTTTATTAAGTTATCTGAAAATGCTAAGGGATGAGAAGTGGTGAAACGAATTCGGCCGATTCCATCAATTGCAGCAATATAATGAATTAATAAAGCTAAATCAGCAATGTCTCCATTTTCCATTTTGCCACGGTAATCATTAACGTTTTGCCCCAGTAGGTTGATTTCACGCACACCTTGGGTCGCTAAATGGTAGCATTCAGCCAATACATCATCAAAAGGACGGCTGATTTCTTCACCGCGAGTATAAGGGACGACACAGAAACTGCAGTATTTGCTACAACCTTCCATTATAGAAACGAAAGCTGTTGGTCCTTCTGCTCTTGGCGCAGGTAAATGGTCAAATTTTTCAATTTCTGGGAAGCTAATATCGACAACCGGCTTTTTCTTTTCGATACGTTCATTTAACATGGCTGGTAGGCGATGTAAGGTTTGTGGGCCAAAAACCAGATCGACAAAAGGGGCTCGTTTCACAATATCAGAGCCTTCTTGGCTTGCCACGCAACCGCCAACACCAATGACTACATGGGGATTTTTGGCTTTATAATCACGCCATTGTCCTAATTGAGAGAAGACCTTCTCTTGTGCTTTTTCGCGAATAGAGCAGGTATTAAGTAATATTACGTCTGCCTCTTCTACGTGATCCGTTTTTTCCAGACCATGAGACTCTCGCAATACTTCTGCCATTTTTGTTGAATCGTATTCATTCATTTGGCAGCCATTTGTTTTGATATACAGTTTTTTAGCCATGTTAAAAATCTACTTTTAAAGATAATGCAGGTTTGTTGCGTGCCGATTAAACCTACATTGAGATCACAATTTGAGTGTATTATACCCAAGAAACTTCAAAATGCCATTTTTGTGAGTAAGTTCATGATTAGTTGGGGAAGGGGTACTCCTCATTTTGAGGAGTTACGGCGAAGTATCTCCTGAATGTGGCATATCCCTACCACATTCGGGATGACGTTGCATGAAGAAGCTTAATTCACGCTTTGACAATAAGTTTCTTTAATCTTAGGTAAAATAAGTAAGGCAATAAACATGCCTAAAGGAAGAATAGCTAATCCCGTATGATAAGCCTCCATGGGATAAACACGAACGTTTCCATTTAACTCACCCGTCCATAATCTATCAAGAATATAGCCGATAAGTGGTTGTGCCAGAGCAATCCCTATCATATTCATCATGTTCATAAAACTTAAGCCAGTAGCAACATATTTTTTATTGCACAATTCTTTTACTACGGTAAACGCAGGTAAAAATCCCGCAGAAAATATACCAAAGAAAAAGAGGAAAAATTGCATTAAAAGAGAGGAACTAATTGGAGCAAAGATAAAGAATGAGGAGCAGAAAAGGGCGCCAACACAACCTATATACATTGGTGGTTTACGTAAGCCTATACGGTTGGAAAATATTCCCCATAAAGGGCTAGCTATTGCCCAGCCAACGAATACTAAGGAAATATAATTAGCGGCAGCTTCTTTACTAATCGCCATTTTTGCCATAAGAAATGACACTCCCCAAAGCCCACAAAATACAGGAGTGGCCATATACATCAACCCACCATAACAGGCGACTAACCAAATTTGCTTATTTTTCATTAAGGCAATTAAGCTAGGAATTAAATGCTCTTCTTCTTCTTCGGGGTGCTGATGTTCGGTCGGATGGTAGTTCTTGGGGGTATCTTTAGCAATTATAAAAATCAAAATGGCAAGAACAAGGCCTATATACCCCATAATCATCATGCTTTTACGCCAGCCGAAAACATCAATAAGCAAGGCTAATGGCGCTTCACCGCCAATGGCGCCAAGCATACCAATGGTTACCATTAAACCTGTTAATAAGGCAAAGCGATGTGCAGGAAACCAGTTTGCTGCCAATTTCATGGTTCCTACTGCTGCAAATGCAGAGCCAAAGCCAATCATTAGTCGGGCAATGCATGCCATAAAAAAGTTATCCGTCATCCCAAAGGCAATGGTACTTACAGCGCAAACTAGGGTTGCTAGTGTTAAAAGGCGATGGGGTCCAAAATAATCCATTAGTACACCACCGGGAAGTTGCATCGCCGCATACGAATAGAAATAGACTCCTGATAAGATACCTAGTGTTTGGCCGGTAACCGCAAAATCCCGCATTAACTCATTACTCATTACACCGGGGGATACTTGGAGAAGGCACTCATAAAAATAGAACAAACAAGCTAATCCCCATACAATCCATGACATAATGGAACCTTTGCCAGAATGTTCTAGCGATTGCGTATTGTAATGTGCCATTATTGTTTCATTCTCCAGATTCGTCCATCAAAAGCCAACCGCCAAAAATAACACATTAATATCAAACACATCAAATAAAATATCAGCTTGCTTAGTTGGAACCCATATTTTATGACCAGTAAGCATCTTATTTATCATTTGCATCATTCGGAGCATCAATAACCACTCTGGTTCCTTGCATACCTCCGCCTGGTAAATCTACAAACTCTTCATTAAGCCATCGCGCATCCTCAGTAAACATACGTACACAACCATGACTTGCTCTATACCCTGGAACATCATCGCTACCATGCAATGCATAGCCACGGAAAAAGTGCATGCAATAAGGCATTAAAGCGCCACCGCTTTCACCATAAGCTCGTTGTGGAAACACCGTAGAGACACAATCTATATCTTGCTTGCGGATAATACGAAAAGAACCAGTGGGTGTTGTACATCCACCACGTACACCAGGACATTTACTGATTCCAGATGAAATAGGCCCCCACCAAAGAAGTTCTCCGTCAACATCATAGGCAGCCCAGGCTAATTTTTTTTGGCTTACGTAAATTGTTTTTTCACCTGTAGATTCTATATAACGAGGGAAAGGGGATACATCATAAATTGTTAAGCGATCAATGTTCTTAGGGACGGCAATGGTCATCCCTGGGCGTAAGGAGATATTCATGCGATTAATACGACGTACCATATCGCGTTCTTCGGCATCAGGAAAGAGCGTATCCCAACTTTCCCCTTTTTTTATTTTGATGCAGAGGTAATCGGGTGAGCTACATAAGCTTTCTCCATATCGTGTGGTGGCAGCGAGTGCAGATGGATAGGGCAGCATAAAATATGCCGCAATCAACATTGATATCATAATTTTCATGGCATGATCTCAATTTGGAGTTTTATATTATCGTTAGCGGCATGTTTCTGAATAACTTTAATAAATTGTATTGTCAGAGAGGGTAATGCTATAGCCCGTATTACGACTCGTCAAATACGGGCTACAGGTTAGTTTGTTGTTACTGCAGGGGTGGGTTTAATTTCTTTCCAGGCTGCATGTATATCACCCAGTAATTCATTTGATTTGACCAATAATTCAGCATCATTATGTAAATTAGCTTTTAAAAGTAATATTTCTATATGCTCATAAATTTGCAGTAAGTTAGCTGCTATTTCGCCGCCTTCTTCCTGATTTAGGCAGGCTTTTAAACCTGCAATAATACTTAATGCTTTACTTATATGTTCGCCTTTTTCTTGAATTTGTTTACGTGCCATACTTCCCTGCGCTGAAGCAATATGGTTACGGGCGCCCTGCAGGAGCATGTTGATTAACTCATGTGGATCTGCTGCTTCTACTCGAGTTTTTAGCTCAATGGTCTTATATTGATCTGCTACTTTTTTATAGGGATTTTTCATGCATTAATACCTCTTAGGTCCATTCTCAATTGACCACCATAGTTAAAGCTGGTCAATTGAGTTTATCTATTTAATCTTTAACCTTTAGCTTAGGTAAATTAGCCAGAACCTGTGTAAGCATTCCGCTGGTGTCTTGCAGTTTGGAGATAAGCAGATCAACAGCATTCCAGCGTTTTAAGTATTTCTGCTCAAGCACCTTACTTCGTTCATCAATTTGTTTTTGTTCTTTATCCAACTGAGTAATGTTTTTATTTAATGTTTCGTTTCGTTCTTCAAACTCACCTTTTTCGCCTATATAGCTATCAAGCATCTTATTCAGGAGAACGGCTACTCCATCATTGACAAGAATCTGACCACGGTTACCCGTACCACCACCAATAACATTAATTGATAGGGTATTGAATTTCCCAGCTCCCGTCAGGGTCACACCGTCGGTTGATATTCCGGGTAGATCTCCAATTCTTCCTGTTAAACTCACTCCAGGAACGAAATCAGTTAAAACAATATCATAACTACCTGCAGCAACTTTCGTATCTATGGAGTTAATTTGAATATTGGGATCCGTAGCGGTGATGGATTTTGCAAATAACGCGCCAATTGCTTCGAAATTTTCATTAAGAGCTGTTTTAAACGTTTCTTGGTTTAATTCCAATATGCCGCCTCTCTTGGTTGTAATCCCTATATCAGCAAGTGATTGGAACGGATTACCTGCAGGACCAGTAAAATTACTTATGACTTGCTGCAAGTCCTGTTTTAAACTTTTTATTTGTACATCACCTTGGAAATAACCACTTGTTTTAGTTTCTTCATCATAGCCAAGAGCGTTGCTTATAAGCGTCATGCATTCATTATATTTTTTAATGAATTCGTTGATGCATGTTGTTAAATGCTCTTGGTTGTTTGTAATCGTTAAGTTAATGTTTGTACTGGTAACTTCTTTTAAATTAAGTGTAACCCCTGCAAACACGTCATTAAGCTGATTAGTACTTTGAGTTATTTTCATACCATTAACAAGCACAATACTATTCTGCGCTGCCAAATTCTGCGTTAAGGACGTATTATTAGTTGTCGGATCGTAATTTAATGCTGCAATATCACTAATAATTTGCATCGCATGATTTTCTCCAGTTTCCGATGAGCTAAGGCTTAACCGGGCTCCTAAGCTATCCTGTACGATGCAAGCACTTACTCCAGAATTGGCGGCATTAATTGCATCACAAACAGCAGCCAAGCTATCGCTGCCTGGCGAAATGGTAACCGTTAGCGGTGTTACCTCAGAGTTTGCTGTAAAAGTACTCAGATCACTATTATAGGTTCCGAAATTAAAGGTAATAGTACCAGTTCCTATAGAGGCTCCACTGTTTGCAAAATAGGCACTGGAAAGACTTTGTGATTGAGCTAAAGATTGTACTTGTACTTGATATGTTCCTGGTTGAGCCTGATTCGTAACTGTCGCATCAAAATATTTAGGATCGCTGATGGAGCTTTTCATTTTGTTGATTTGGCTCATATTGGATAAATTATTCAGCGTC
This sequence comes from Legionella saoudiensis, assembly GCF_001465875.1. Classification (GTDB taxonomy): domain Bacteria; phylum Pseudomonadota; class Gammaproteobacteria; order Legionellales; family Legionellaceae; genus Legionella; species Legionella saoudiensis. Next base: position 504,968 of record NZ_LN901324.1, read on the forward strand.
GACTGCAAATTGGATAAAACGCTTTTAACTTGTCCAATAGCAGATATTTCTGCATTTGTAGAGATGAGTTTTTTATCGTGACGAGCTTGGATACGCGCTATGTCCGCCTTCACCATCGCATCTACCATGCCTTTAATATCGAGTCCAGATCCTATTCCAGGTGATGATAAGCCCATAATGTCCCTTATTATTTTTTTTATGTCGGTTATTTATCAGTAAACGGGTAATTTTTTAAACCCGTTTATTAACGGATCCATCAACTATTTCATCAAGTAAACTTAATAAATGCAAGTATTCGTCTGAAGGTATTTTACGTAGTACTTTATCTGAAATTTTTATTGTTACAATGCTTTGTAATAAGCCAGTTACGTTGTCAATTGTTTGCTTTACATCCGTATCCAAATTCTCTGTGGAGGTAGCACTTTTAGTCATTGGCTTAATATTTTTATCATTAAGTTTTACTAAGTCTGATTGTAATGTTTTATTTGTTGGTGGTATGGATTCAATTGTCATTTATTATTCCTATTTCCCATCGCAAACAGATGATAAGCTGTTAGGGCAATAAATAAAAACCGAAGTACAGATAACTGTACTTCGATTTAATACCTACTATTAGCTTAATAGAGAAAGAACAGATTGTGGCATGCTGTTTGCTTGTGCCAACATTGCTGTTCCAGCTTGTTGCAGGATTTGGTTTTTGGTTAATGTTGCCATTTCAGCTGCATAGTCAGTATCCTGGATACGGCTACGAGCAGCTTGAGTGTTATCAGAAATGTTTTCCAGGTTAGCAATAGTTGCTTCAAAACGATTTTCCATAGCACCCATAGCAGCACGGTTAGAAGAAATGCTTGCTAATGCTGAATCGATTCTTTGGATTGCTGTTTGTGCACCAGACTGAGTACTAATATCCAGAGTGTCGATACCGCTGGTATCAGTCATAATTGTACCAGAGGAGAATCCTAAGTTAGCAATAGTACCTCCTAGATAAATTACGTTATTACCAGTCATTGTTAATTGACCAGTTAACGCAGTACCTGATGTAAATGAACCTGAAGCTGTTAATGGAGTATCTCCAGTTTCAGTTACAGTAATATCACGTCCATCAGCAGCAGTTAAGGTAATGATAGTACCAGTTGCGTCTAATGAAGATACCACACCAGTTTGCGATGATTGGCTGTTAATCAAATCGTTAAGTGTAGTTGCTGTTAAGCCAGTATCGTCACCATTGAAGATGGTTATGCCATTGATGTCTAAATCATAAGCACCACCAGCAAAAGTAAGGGCACCAGTAGTACCTTGAGTTTTTGCAGTAACAGATAAACCATTAACATTTGCTGCATTGATTGCTGCGGCTTTAGCGAATGCAGAACCGGCACCTTGACCAGTAATGCTTGTAGCGTAAAGTGCAGAAGAAGCAATTGTTTTACTGCCTGGAGTGCCTGCCATAGCAATAGTAATGTCAGTAGCAGTAGCTGCAGCAACGTTAGTACCGGTAGCAGTTGCCAAGAAACCTACAGCACTAGCAGAAATACTCTCAATTCCAAAAGAAGTAGTTTGGTTTGCGTTAGCGCCAATCTGGAATGTAGCACTTGAGAATGCACCGTTAAGAATGCTTTGACCATTGAATTGAGTAAAGTTTGCAATATCGTTTAACTCGCCGATCAACTGAGTCACTTCATCTTGTAAGGCCAGGCGGTCAGCAGAACTGTTAGTACCGTTTGCTGCCTGAACTGCTAACATACGCATATCTTGCAAAATGTCAGTCGCTGTACCCATGCCGCCCTCAGCAATTTGCGAAAGAGAAATCGCATCGTTTGAGTTTTGAGCCGCTTTATTGACCCCATTAATTTGCGCAGTCATTAAGGTAGAAATTGCCAGACCTGCAGCATCATCTTTTGCACTATTAATTTTTAAACCAGATGAAAGTCTTTGAATTGCTGTAGACATTGCATCGGTGCTTTTCGCTAAATTACGCTGTGCCAATAGCGATGATACGTTGGTGTTAATAACTTGAGCCATATTTATAGTCTCCTCAGACCTGATCCCTGTGTGGGATTTTTTTCCGTTTAGTAATCAGGAGTCTCATTTTTATATGAGCTTCCCGTTCCCAAAATGTTTATCGGCCAAGGTGATAAAAACTTTAGGAGAAAAATGAAAATTTTTAAAAAAAAATAAAAAAAATGCGTAGTAAAATGAATATGTTGCATTTTGGGGCCTGACAAAAATTATTGAGGATGTTTTGTTTACTTTTATAGAGTTTTATGGTAATCCGCCTAAGGTATTCGCAGTATACGATTTAAGAATATTTTTTTATGTGTATAATATTAGCGAAAAAAACAAGAGATTTTTCCTATACTGGAAAAGGCTGCTTTTTTTATGATTAAGATTCTATAAATAAATGGGTTCCAATTTATGAGTTGGTTAAAAAAATTATTACCATCAAGAGTAAATACTGATACCTCGCAGAAAAAAGGGGTACCTGAAGGTTTATGGCTTAAATGTTCTGGCTGTAATGAAGTTCTATACAGTACCGAACTGACTAAGAATTTAATGGTCTGTCCATCATGCAACTTTCATCATAGAATTTCAGCGCGAGTTCGTATTGGACAGTTTCTTGATGAAGCAGGGCAAGAGGAAATCGCTGCATCTTTAGAACCAGTTGATAGATTGAAATTTAGAGATTCGAAAAAATACAAAGACAGAATTTCTCAAGCTCAAAAAGCTACGGGTGAAAAAGAAGCTTTAATTGTCGTTAAAGGTACACTAATGCAGCAACCCGTAGTGATAAGCGCTTTTGAGTTTAACTTTATGGGCGGCTCAATGGGTGCTACTGTTGGTGAAAAATTTGTACGGGCAATTGCCGTAGCTACAGAAGAGCATCGTCCTTATATTTGTTTTACGGCCAGTGGTGGTGCTCGTATGCAGGAAGGTTTATTTTCGTTAATGCAAATGGCTAAAACCTCAGCCGCATTAGCGAAATTCGCTGAAACTGGGCTTCCATTTATTGTTGTGTTGACAGATCCCACTATGGGGGGGGTATCGGCCAGTTTTGCAAGCTTGGGGGATGTCATTATCGCAGAACCTAATGCCTTAATTGGTTTTGCTGGGCCAAGAGTAATTGAGCAGACTGTACGACAAACTTTGCCGGAAGGTTTTCAACGCAGTGAGTTTCTTTTAGAGCATGGCCATATTGATATGATTGTGCAACGGAAAGAACTGCGTCCGGTAGTTTCTGAATTGGTATCGAAGCTAACGCGCAAAAATTAATCTTGTAGATTATGGTTATCCTCGAAAAGAGAGGCTATTAATATAATTTCCGATTGTCACTCCCGCCAGCGCGGGAAGGACAATATTCTTAATTTGCCGCTTGCAGGAGTATTTTTTGTTAAAGCCTTATAACGAATGGAGCTTAGCTGAATGGTTATCTGATTTGGAAGCGCGCAATATCAATGAAATTCAATTAGGTTTATCGCGAATCCAAATGGTTGCGGAACGATTACAATTACTTAAGCCTAATTGTAAAGTGATTACCGTAGCAGGAACTAATGGAAAAGGGTCTACAGTAACGGCTTTAGAGCACATTTATCATACTGCAAATTATAAAGTAGGAACTTATACCTCTCCCCACCTTATTCAGTTTAATGAGCGTATCCGCATTGGCTTAACTTATATAGCTGATGACACCTTATGCCAGGCCTTCACGTTAATTGAATCAGCACGAGATAATACCGTGTTAACCTATTTTGAATTTATAACGCTTGCGGCATTATGGTATTTCCAAAAAGAGCAGGTGGATATTATTATTTTGGAGGTTGGTTTAGGGGGACGTTTGGATGCGACCAACATTATTGATGCAGATCTTTCTATCATTACTACCATTGATTTAGATCATCAAGATTTTCTAGGAGATACCCTAGAGGCGATTGGTTATGAAAAGGCAGGCATTCTTCGTAGTGGGAAACCATTCATTTATGCTGACGAGAACCCACCTTTAAGTATCGTTAAGGTGGCAACAACATTACCAACTATCTCTTATTATTTAGGGAGGGAATTTTCCTTTGAAGAGGGCGCGCAAACCTGGAGTGTGCAATGTGGTGAAACAAAAATAAATGATTTGCCTAAACCTTCCATACAATTGAAATCAGCGGCAGCAGCAATTACTGCCTCGATTTTATTAGCCCCTAGCCTTCCAATATCCTATGAGCATATACAAAAGGCGATGGAGCGTATTTTTATTCCTGGCCGTTTACAATTGCAAAAGGGTACTATAGATATTCTTTATGATGTATCGCATAATCCGCAGTCTGCAAGGTTATTAGCTAAAACTTTGCAACAATATGGTAAAACAGCTAAGGTTCATGCTGTTTTTTCAGCTCTAAAAGATAAAGATATTCTTGGTTTAATCTTGCCATTAAAGGATCTCGTAGATTATTGGTACCCCGCACAATTAGATGTTAAACGTGCTATTAGCGCCAATTTATTGCTTTCTTATTTTAAGGATGCAGAAATTTTCGTGAAAATTTGTTATAATGAACCACTTCTTGCCTTTAAAACGGCATTAGATCAGGCACAACCAGGTGATTTAATCGTTGTTTATGGGTCATTTTTTACTGTGGGTCATATAATGGCTATCCAGCCTAATTAGGAGGTTCCATGAAACTGGTAATGGATGAAAAATTAAAACATCGTTTAGTAGGCATATCCGTGGTTTTATCATTGGGCGCAATTTTTTTGCCTGCTATGATGAAAAAATCAAGCCAACGTTTAGAAAATAGCCTTAGTGTTAATGTTCAATTACCCCCTAAACCCATTGCTCCAAATGTCGCCGTCACTGATGAAGAGCAAATGTTTAAAACGATTAAAATCGCTAAAGTAAACATTAAATCGGCTGTCTCGCAAAAAACCGTTAAAGAGGATTTTATTGCTTCAGCTCCAGTCCATGAAAAACCAAGTATTCCTGTTGCTAAGATAGAACCAGCACCAGCTGTGATCGAGAAGCCAATTGAACTTGCGTTAAACAATGCAGCGCAAGCTTCGGTACATAAAGAAATTAAAGTAGTTCAGGCTAAAATTGAAAAAAATACGGTAAGATCGATTGAGCCAGTAGCTAAGCCCGCTGCACCAATAGCTAAGCCCGTTCAGGTTGCAGCGCAGCAAGTTATTAAGCCTAAACCAGAAGTTGTTAAACCTAAAATACAGACAAAACCGGTTGTGGCTCAAGCTGTTGTGAGAAAGCCCACGGTGAAACGGGATATTTACGCGTTACAATTGGCATCTTTTTCAAAGTTAGGTAATGCTGAAGCTTTGGTACGTAAATTGCAAGGAAAAGGATATAAAGCGAGTTACACCCGTGTAGCAGGAAGGAATGGGACCATTTACAAAGTATATGTTGGGCATTCTCCAATTCGAGATAATGTAGTTAAATTAAAAACTCAATTGGCAAGTGCAATGCAATTAAATGGATTTGTTGTCAATACTGGAGTTAGTTAGTGATGCAATTGCAATGGATAGATTTAGTTCTTATAGTGATGATCGGGTTATCTACAATAACTGGATTATTTCGTGGGGTAATAAAAGAAGTAATTGCTTTGGGTATTTGGATAGTTGCCATATGGACAGGGTATAACTATTCTCAAAGTTTAACTCCATGGTTATCGCAATTTATATTAAACCAAACAGCTCGAACCGCCGCAGCGTTTATGATTATTGTTATTGGGGTGTTGTTTGGTGGGGCGGTAATTAATTTTATTTTAGGTCTTATGCTTCGCCGTTCGGGTTTGAGCGCCATTGATAAAATTTTGGGAGGGTGCTTTGGCTTTGGCAAAGGCGTTTTAGTGGTGTCATTAATATTAGCTGTATTAAAAATGACGTCCTTACCTTATCAGCCTTATACTCAAAATTCAGTAGTTTGTAATCAATTGCAGCCCGTAGTAAACTGGGTTTCTAGTTATATTCCTATCGTGATTAATCGCATGAAGTCAATGGATGCTGTTTCAGGAAATATAGGTAACATTATCGACTCCATCCCTCATCCATAAAAATCTAATAAAGTCTTAGAGTTAAACTTACCTGGTTGCATTGCAACCAGGTTTTCTTTCTTTATAATATTGATTAATTACTAATAATCGAAAAGAATTTGTGAGCGTGTATTTTCAAGATAAAGCACGTTTTAATAGGATAAATCTCAATCTATGGCAGGATTAATTAATTTCTTATCTTTTCTCGCATTACTGGGAATTATTCCCGTTATTACACTATTCCTGCAATTTCTCTTAGTAGGCATACATGGATTAAAAAACCATTATTCAAAATGTAAAAATTATACTCCGCGGGTGGCAATTATTATTCCGGTGTGGAATGAAGAAGATGTAATTGCTTTCAGTATTGATAGTTTAATGAGCTTGAATTATCCCTATGAATGTTTACGGGTCTATGCCATTGATGACGTCAGTACGGATAAAACGCCGCAAATTCTTGCAGCCAAAAGCCTGGAATATCCAAATCATGTATTTAACGTTCGACGCACAGAAAAAATTGATTTTGGTAAAGCTGCCGTAGTTAATCATGGGTTAAAAACCATTTTAAACGACCCCTGGGCTGAAGCTATTATGATTATTGATGCAGATGTGATGTTTGAAAAAAATACATTGCTAAGAATGACACGGCATTTTGCCGATCCTAAAATAAGTGCGGTAACAGCCTACATCAAGGAAGGACAAAATCCAGGCAATATAATAACCCGCAGTATCGGTTTTGAATATATAGTCTCCCAAGCAGCAACACGGCGCGCACAAAATGTTCTTGGTGTTATGGCGTGTTTAGCTGGAGGGGCGCAATTGCATACAAGAGCGAACATTGAGCAGTTAGGTGGTAAAGTTGATACGTCCACTTTAGTTGAAGATACTTATACAACATTTCAAACCCAACTGAATAACAACAAGGTTCTTTTCGATGGAAATGCAATTGCCATTGCGGAGGAGCCTGGTGATATAAGCAGTTTATGGCGGCAACGCTTTCGTTGGGCAGAAGGAAATATACAGATTATTCGAAAGTTTAAAAAAATATGGTTTCACCCCAAGGCTCCGGGAGGATTAGGAGGCATTTTCTTTGGCTTGATCTGGTTTAGCACGGTTTTAATGCCGATAATTATGATTGGCACATCCGTAGCACTCAATATTCTTTATTTTTTAAATAGTTCCTTATCTTGGCAGTTTTTCCGCATTTTTTCTTTAGTGAGCTTTACTTCTTATTTATTTACCACATTTTATAGTTTTTGCATTGATCCAAAAACTGCGAAACGAGTTTGGTTTGAAGGAATCATGTTCCCAGGGTTAATTTCTTTATTTAACATGCTGGTTGCTGTTTTTCCAGACCATATGACTTGGCTTATTCATCAATATGGCTCTTCAGAATTAACTTATCTTTATGATCATTATTTTCTCCTTTGGGCTAATAGTTGGATTTCTTTGTGTATGTTTTTTGCCTGGATTACCTATCGGTTGGATAGGGCAAATGTTTCCCAAAAAATTACTAGTCCATTACTTTTATTAGTGGGTTATGGCCCCTTACTTTGTGTTATTACCTTAGCTGCGTATCTTATGCAATTCTTTCATCGTGAAATGAAATGGAATAAAACTATAAAAACTGGCAAAGTAGAGGCGAAAAAGAAGTCATTAACGCAAACCTATGATTTTAAAAAAATATTAGCGGCTGATCAGAAAGAAGAGCGTCGTTTATTTTATTATGAAGTATTACTACTTCTGATCTTAATTACTTTTTGTGTGTTACATCGATATTATGGATTCTCATGAATATAACCTGGTCTAGAAACAGCTTAATACTCTTTCTGCTCAGTCAGACTTTTTTACTACGAGCAGAAAATGGACCCTCGGTATGTAATGCCAACCAGGGGCTTGCTTTATTAAACCAAGAAAATCCGCCTTTTGCACAAATTAAAAGCATCCTCACTGTTTGTGATAAAAGTAAGCCTAAAGATATTCAGGTTTTGCTTTTGCATGGCTTGCTCGCCAGAAAAGAGGGTATGAAAAATAATCAGTTTGCGGATGCTATTTTTTGGTTGACGCAGGCCAAAGCCGCTGCACCAGATACAAATGCTATTCCTGCACTAGAATTAGCGGTCACCTATGAATGGTCCAACCAACCTGATAATGCGCAGGTTATTTACGAACAAATTTTGACGAAAAATCCCACCTCTCGTCCTGCATTGCTAGGCCTGGCTCGAACAGCAACAGCAAATAATCATTTAGAGAATGCTCTAAAGATTTATAAAAAATTATTAAGCCAAAACCCTAAAGATGCAGATGCCTTAAATGGGATGGGACGTGTTATGATGGCTTATAAAGAATATGATGAGGCTACTTTTTATTTTAATCGGGTCTTAGCCCTGCAACCCAGTAATGCCGACGCGCAAATTGGTATGAAGCAGGTTAAGGTATTGCAAGAGCAAGTGGCGAAAGTAGACTCTGCTATTGCTCCTATTTTTACCTGTGATCCTGCTCAAGGGCTAAAGCTAGTTAATCAATCTCCTCCTCAATTATTGCTGGTACAACAAATTCTCTTAAATTGTACACGTGAAAAAAATACTGATGCACAAGTATTATTATTGCAGGGCTTAAACGAGCGGGTGCAGAAAAGATATCCCCAAGCTATAGAATGGCTAAAGAAGGCTAAGGATGCAGCTCCAAAAGATAACCCAGTACCAGCATTGGAGCTGGCAGTAACCTATGAATGGACCCATTTTTATTTAACAGCAAAAAATATTTATGAAACACTTTTGGCTGTTCATCCAGATCTACGACCTGCTTTGCTTGGTAAAGCGCGAATTGATTTATGGCAAAAAAATAATATAGATGCCCAGCAAATCTATACTCGCTTGTTACAAAAAAATGCGAATGATGTGGATGCTTTAAATGGTTTAGCGCGTATTCATATGATAGAAAAAAATTATACTCAAGCGCGACAATACTTTGATAAAGTCTTGAGCTTGGAACCAGGAAACGCTGATGCCAAGATCGGTTTGGAGCAGCTGAGCTTAAGTAAACCCGTCAGCCAGCCTTTGCCTAAAATTGCCCCAGTCAAACCTTCTCCTTGTAATACGGCTGAAGGGTTAATGTTAGTTAATGCCAAAAATCTTCGCGTGCAAGAGGTGCAACGTATTCTGAATTATTGCGATAAATTAAAGCCGCATGATTCTCAAGTAGCGTTACTGCATGGCTTATTAGCACGTTCACAAAAAAATTATCCAGAGGCTATACGTTGGTTGGCACGTGCCAAAAACGCTGCGCCAGCTAATGATTCAGTGCCAGCGCAGGAATTGGCATTAACCTACGAATGGTCTTTGCAATTGAAAAAAGCGCAAGCAGAATATCAAGAGCTATTGGCTAAAAATCCCAAATCTCGCCCAGCATTACTAGGGTCGGCACGTGTGGAAGCAGCACAATACCATATTCACATTGCAGATTTAATTTATAATCAATTGCTGACCACCAACCCTAAAGATGTGGATGCCCTAAATGGCATGGGGCGTTTGCAGATGACTAATAAAAAATTTAAACAGGCCCGCGCTTATTTTAATCAAGCTTTACAGTTTAGCCCTAAAAATAATGATTCATTAATGGGCTTAGAGCAACTTAATAATTCTACACGTTATATGGCCAGCTTTAATCAAGGACAGTATCGAGTTCTTAACAAACAAGCAAATAGTAGTGTGCTTTATGGTTATAGTGATATTAACGCAACGGACAGAGTTATTGGAATTGCCACCCATAACAGCCAACAATTGAATTTGGATTTGACGGTTGAGCCAACAATTTTGCCGAATAATAGTATTTTTCTTGCATACCAGCGCCAACTGCCAGGTAAATACGGTTGGGGAATTAGCTATGATTTCCGACAACATAACAACTTACCTATTGAATCACGTGTGGGTGGGACGGGTAATGTTTATTTGCTTAACTCCTTACAATGGTTTGGAGGCTTTTGGGCGGGCTTTCCCTCGCCCTGGAATAATCAACTGTACTTTTCAGGCTTAACCTACTATACCTCGCTTCCTTTTAACATCAGTGCAACCGGGTTTTGGGCTAACCAACAGATAGGGGGACAAACAGCAACCTATACTGTTGATTTAAGCAAAGAATTAGCAAATTCAGCATTTTATGATCTCGGTGTTTCCTACAATACAACACAAAAATTTTGGGGGTATCATGGACGGATTATTTGGCCCACTTTTAGACATCAAGCACTTGAGGGAGCTGTAGAGCATTACCAACTTAATAATATAACCATTTTCAGTGTGGGCTGGCGGGTGTATTGGGGTTAATGGGCATCTTAACAAGGAATAAGCTAAACTGAAATTAGCATTGCAATGAGGGAAAAATAATGAAAATTTTGCTTACAGGAGCAGGTGGTGCGGCTGCAATTAGTGTATGGAAAAGCCTTAACCTGGAGCATGAGCTTTTTATGGCCGACATTGATCCTTGTGCGGCGGGATTATATTTAGTTCCACCTGAACGCAGATTGATTATTCCTCGTGGCAATGCCCCGCAATTTCCATCTACCTTACTTCAAGAATGTCACAAACGACACATTGAATTACTTATTCCTACTGTAGATTTTGAACTAACTCATTTGGCATTACAAGAAAAACAATTTACAGAGCACGGTATTAAAATGCCACTTAGCTCCGTAGAAGCATTAGAACGCTGCCGTGACAAATACTCGCTGTTAACTTATTGTCAAAGTACGGGTCATACCCCAGAATTTGTTCTGTACACACCGGAGCTTGATTTAGCCCAATGGCAATTTCCTTGCTTCGCCAAACCACGTTGTGGTGCGGGCTCAAATGGCGCGATGACAATTAATCGTGTAGAAGAGCTCAAGATGTTGCCTGATGATGGCAGTTATTTGCTCCAGGAATTGCTTCCTGGGGATGAGTATTCTGTAGATATCTATATTCATAGCACAGGCCAACCGGTAGCTGCTGTCCCGCGTTTACGTATGAAAATTGATTCAGGTATCGCCGTTGCTGCCCGAACTTGTATTAATCCGCAATTATCCATGATGGCCCTAGACATTGCTCAAAAGGCAGGAATTACTTATGTTGCTAACGTTCAATTTAAAGCTGATGCAAATGGACAATTTAAGTTATTAGAAATTAATCCGCGTTTTCCTGGAACCTTACCCTTAACAGCGGCTGCCGGGATCGATATACCGCAATTATTAATTGACGATATATTAAAAAAACCTATGGCTAAAGATTTATTACCCTTTAAAGAGTTAATGGTTGTGCGTTACTGGGAGGAACAATTTATCAGCCCTGATGAATGGAGAGCATTATGTCCCTAAGGTTATGGTTAATTAGACATGGAGAAAGCCATGTAAATGCTGGAGTCTGGCATGCTAATCCTAATGAAGCAGTTTTAACTGCGCTGGGTGAAGAACAGGCACAACAAGTAGCTGCAGAAATTAATGAAGCCCCAACGTTAATCATTACCTCACCCTTATCCCGCGCCCAACAAAGCGCAGAGTACATTATGCAACGTTGGCCTCAATCACCAACGACTATTTGGCCTATCCAAGAAATAGTTTATTTATCTGCAGAAAAGATGGGACGATTAAGTCCAAAAGAGCGAAAGCAGCGCGTTAATGAGTACTGGCAGAGAAGCGACCCTTTTTATTGTGATGGGGATAACGCTGAATCATTTGCTTCATTTTTACAGCGAGTCATTAGTTTTCATGAGCAAATAGTAAATCATCAGGGGTTACTCGTTGTGGTTGGTCATGGCCAGTTTTTTAAAGCATATCAATTAGGATTAACTCATGGGTTTAAAATCAGTTCAGACTGGATGCGCTTATTCCGGCAACAAGAGACGATGAATCCTATAAAGAACAGTGAATTATTGCGATTAGAGTTTTAGGTACATGAGCAGGACAGCTCTTTTAATAAGTTATTCAAGATAAATTATTTTTTTCTCCTATACTTATCATATAACTGCTTAAAATTTTTGACATTTGAGTACGCTATGGATAGACAACTTTATAAAATTTTACTTATAGAACCTGATCTTAGGGTTGCTCGTAGCATTTTAAATTGGTTACACAATAAAGCGGAAATAACCCATGTATTAGATGCGGATGCCTGCAAAAGAAAAGTGATGCTTACTGATTGGGATCTGGTCATTACTGATATGAACTCCCCTGAAATGGATGATCTAGATATTACCATCATGGTAAAAAAAGCAAATCCAGAAACTTCCTTACTTATTGTTACAGAAGATAAAAAGGTAGATTTTATTATTTCTGCCATGCAAAACCATGCTGATGGTTTATTTTTTAAGCCCTTGCAAGAACATGAGTTCGTCTCTAAAGCCTTAAATCTAGCAGAAGAATCAAGAAACAGACGTTCCAAAGGGAAAAAAATAGTACTCGCTATAGGGGCTCATCCTGATGACGTAGAGTTTGGTTGTGCGGGTACTTTAGCAAAGCATCGTGCCGATGGGGATTCACTCAATATTCTTACTTTAAGTATGGGAGAGGTTGGAGGGGATTCATTAACTCGAAGACAAGAATCCCAGAAAGCGGCTGAGATGCAAAATGCGCAATTATTTATGGGAAATTTTATTGATACAGACATTACTCATTCATCCACTACCATTCAGTTTATTGAGAAAATAGTGGAAGAAGTACAACCTACACATATTTACACACACTCATTTCATGATAGTCATCAGGATCATCGCAGTACCTATCAAGCCACAATCACTGCATGTAGAAAAATCCCTAATTTATATTGTTACTTATCCCCATCAGGTACAGTAGATTTTAAGCCTAATGTATTTATTAATATTGATAAACTTATTGAGGTTAAATTGCTAGTCTTAGGCGCCTTTTCAAGCCAAATGAGTATTCGTCCTTATTTAGAACCAGACTTGATTAAAGCAACTGCACGCTATTGGGGACGTTTTAGTAATTATCACCTGGTTGAACCCATGGAGGTTATTAAAGGACACTCCTAACGTGATATAGGTAAGTATAAGTTGCTTCCTAAGTCTTTAGTGATACAGTCCCTCGTCTTTAATATAGTCATTTACTTCTTTAGGTATTTTGCATTCTACGTCCTTACCCATTTTAATCTTTTCTCGAATCCTCGTTGAAGATATTTCATAATTTCCGGCATCAAACATCACAACAGTACCTGCTTTATGCTTCAAGAGGTCAGTTTTTTTATTACATTGATATTTAACTAAGAATTGGTGCATTAACTTAGGAATTTGATGGTGAACAAATTCATTACGATTGATTACAAGAATGTTCGCCAAAGTAATTAGCTTTTCCCATTGATGCCACTTTGGTAATGAAATAAACGAATCATAACCAATAATTAATGTGATTGAGGCATTGGGAAATTCATCTCTAAAACTCTGTAATGTTTCAACCATATAGGAGGGGGTATTGCGCTCTATTTCCCGTAAATCCAATTTAAAATAAGGATAGGCCTTTATGGCTAACCTAATCATATTGATGCGTTGTTTGTTGCTGGCAACAGCTGTTGGTTTTAAGGTGGGTACTTTACATGGTAAAAAAAAATAGGTGTCAAATTTAAAAAATGATTGGATCGTTAAACTTGTTTGTAAATGCCCATTATGAATTGGGTCAAAGGTACCACCAAAAATTGCTATATGCTGCATGTGTCACCTATTAATTTTCCCAGGCATAGTGAAAGGGCTAGATTCTCCAGTGCATTCCATATTTGGTTACTAAAACTTGATTTAATGCGCTCATCGATTAGATAGCAATACTGGTGCAGTCGTTGGAGTTCCGTGCTAGTTAATCGTTTGCTGGCGGCTTGATAGTGGCTAAAACGTTGAGGCCATATTTTAAGCTGGCTGCAGGCACTTTTAATATCTACCTGTTGGTGCAACAAATGAGACAGTTGAAGCAGGAGTCTTACTTCTTGGGCAAGCATCCACAATACTAACGTCGCCTCTGTTTTATTGTTGGCGGCATGTCTTAAAATGGGAATAGCTTGCGTAGCCTGACCTAGAAGACAGGCTTCAGTTAATTCAAATAAATCATGGTCACATTGATCGGATAAATGTTCTTGGGCTTGCTGCACACTAATCTTATCATTTGGTGCATAAGTTAAAACCAACTTCTCAATGACTTGTGCGCAAGCCAGCATGTTACCTTGAGTATAATGATGAATAACATCGGGCACTAAGGGATCGAAGGTAAATGTATTAGCTCGTAGCTGATTTGCAATCCAACTTTTCATGTTTGCTGGATTTAAAGGGTATGCTACTGAAAGAATAGCTTGCTCGTGAGAGGCTAACCATTGCAGTTGTTTTGCGGGTATATTAGGAGCGCGAATAATAATAAAGCAACGCGTATTAATTGAGTTTAAATAATTAGTAAGAATCTTTTTGCCAGTGGCATCCAGCGATTTTTTATCAAAATAAATATTTAATAAAACGGCATCAGAAAATAAGGAGTAGCTATTGGCTTCTTCCTGGACATTATTCCAGTCTTCTGCAGATTGAATGGTGATGACTTTCTCATCATATTCATAATTTTTTTTAATTGCTGCTTTTATCACACCTAATGAGTTATCAAGAAGGTAAGTATCCTGTCCAACCAGCATATAGAATGGGGCAATTTTTTTTTGTACCTGCTGAGCAAGCATTTGCTGTTTAATTTGCATGGTATTTCACTAGTTAATTAACAGGCTGAATTCCATTGACATTTAGTTCTACATCACGATGACTGAGCTGGTTAAGCAGTTGGATGGCAGCATCTTGCTTCATTTCACTTATTAATATGGCCTCTTCATCGGTAGAGCCCAAAATACGATCATTATTTATGGTAATTTGACGCGTGACTTGCACTTGTTTAGGTACTTTTAGTATTTTTCCCTTGCGGGTTTGCAGCATAAACTCAATGAGTAAGGTGACTGTAAATTGTCTGGGATTGGTACTTGCGCCAACACTAATGATTTGACGCGAAATAAGCTCACGATTGATGACTAGCCAATATTTAGCTAGAGCTGGATCTGATTCCACATGAACATTATATCCTTCTAGTTGCGCTTGAAGTATTGCAATAAGTTCCTTATCTTGCTCTTTAGTAACAATTGCAACATCATTGAGCCAACTTGGAATATTCAGCATACCACGAAGGTGAAAGCCGCATGCGCAGAGCATGAGGCTTAGCATTAATGGTATGAATAATTTTTTCATTAGGCAACAACCAGGTTAATTAATTGCCGATGGGCTACAACAATTGCTTTTTTAACAGTTTTATCAGCGATAAAGTCATGAGCATGCTCTTTCGCTGCTTCGATAAGAGCATCTTCAGCCGCATCAACGCTTGCTGTAAATTGGGCTCTTAGCTTACCGTTAACCTGAACTACAAAATCAACTTCTTCAGTCTTTAATGCCCCTTTATCAACTCTAGGCCAATTAGCATCAATGATTGCCTTTTCAAAACCTAATTGCTGCCATAAATGGTGGGTAATATGAGGGGTAATTGGTGCAAGCAAGCGTAACAAAATACTCATGCTGGAGTGAATAAAGAATTTATCCTCTTCAGTTTCTATTGAGTATGCGGAAATTTCATTAAATAGCTTCATGCAACCAGATACAACTGTATTAAATTGATTTCGGTCATAGTCATGAGTTGCTTGAGCAAGAATCTGATGCACCACATGCCGTGATTTTTTCAAACGACTATCGGCTTGTTGCCAATTCACATGCCCATTGCCGCCTAGAATAATATCATTAATATCAACGAACATATTCATGTGCTGGTATGCATAAGCCCATACTCGTTTTAAGAAACGGTGAGCTCCTTCAACCCCAGCATCAGACCATTCGAGCGATTGTTCCGGAGGCGAGGCGAACATAACAAATAAACGCGCTGTATCTGCACCATAAGTGTCAATGAGTTGGTTAGGATCAACAATATTACCAACAGACTTAGACATTTTATGACCGTCTTTTAATACCATACCTTGAGTCAATAAGGCTTTAAATGGCTCATCGGAATTTACTAAGCCTTCATCGCGCATCAGCTTATGGAAAAAGCGAGCATAAAGTAAATGCATCACTGCATGCTCAATCCCGCCCACATATTGGTCTACAGGAGTCCAATATTTAGCACGATCATCTAACATAGCATTTTCTTGGCCTTTACATGCAAAACGTGCGTAATACCAGGATGACTCAACGAAGGTGTCAAATGTATCGGTTTCGCGAGTAGCGTCCTGTCCACATTTGGGGCAGGGTACATTAACGAACTCGGGGCATTGGGCTAAGGGTGAGCCTGTGCCTGTAAATGATACGTTCTCAGGTAAAACTACCGGTAAATCAGAGTCTGGAACTGGGACAGTGCCACATTGCTCACAGAGAATCATTGGTATTGGGGTACCCCAGTATCTTTGTCTGGAAACGCCCCAATCACGTAAGCGATAATTAATGGTTGCCTTACCCGCATCATTCTCTTCAAGGAAGTGGGTAATGGTTGAAATAGCTGTAGTTGAATCTATCCCATCAAACTGGCCTGAGTTAATTAGGGTACCTTCGCCGGTGTATGCTGATTTTTTAAAATCATGATCTGCATCGCCAGCAGGCTTAATTACTTGTTTGATTGGCAGATTATATTTTTGCGCAAATTCCCAATCTCTTTGATCGTGAGCAGGAACGGACATTACCGCCCCAGAACCGTATTGCATTAATACGAAATTGGCGATCCAAATCGGAAGTTCTTCGCCGGTAATTGGATGAACTGCGGTCATGCCTGTTGCAATTCCACGTTTTTCCATGGTAGCCAGTTCTGCTTCTGCCATTTTGGTGCCTTGGCAGCTAACAATAAAATCGGCTACTTCTTGGCTGTTCGTTGCTGCTTCTTTCGCAATAGGGTGGTCGCTGGCAACTGCAAGATAGGTTGCGCCCATTAATGTATCAGGACGAGTAGTATAGATTTTCAACCGCTTGGGATAGTTATTAACGTTGAAATGGATTTCTGTACCTGTGGAGCGGCCAATCCAGTTACGCTGCATTTGTTTTACTTGAGCAGGCCACTCATCTAAAGTATCTAGTGAACTTAATAATTCATCGGCATAGGCGGTGATTTTAATAAACCACTGAGAAATTTCTTTGCGTTCAACTAGGGCACCAGAACGCCAACCGCGGCCATCAACTACTTGCTCATTTGCAAGAACAGTTTGATCTACGGGATCCCAGTTAACTACAGCATTTTTTTTGTAAACTAAACCTTTCTCATATAGGCGAATAAAGAACCATTGCTCCCAACGATAGTATTCCGGCGCACAAGTGCAAATTTCACGACGCCAATCATAAGCATTGCCTAAACGCAAGAATTGCTTCTTCATCGATTCAATATTCTGTTTAGTCCATACTGCAGGATGGATGCCATTTTTTATCGCAGCATTCTCGGCAGGTAGGCCAAAAGCGTCCCAACCAATTGGTTGCAGTACGTTTTTCCCTAAGGCCCTCTGGTAACGTGCAATTACATCACCAATGGTGTAATTACGGACGTGCCCCATATGTAACGTTCCACTGGGGTAGGGAAACATGGATAAACAATAAAATTTCTCTTTGTTTAAGTCTTCAGAAACATTGAAAGACTGTTTTTTATGCCAATACTGTTGAGCTTGTTCCTCAACTTCTTGTGGTATATAGGTATTATCCATGGTTCAATATTATTTAATAAGTAACTTTAAGATCGCTAAGGATAACTCCTCTTGTGCTTGCCAGCAATAGAAAATCGGGCTGCCGCATGCATAAAAATTTCTTGACATTTTATAGGCATCACGTTAGGACTGGCCAAAAGGGCGGCTATCTTTAATTCTCGGCGAGTCACGATTTCAAGTTAGAGAAGGCCTGGAAGTTAAATTTGGAAATTATTGCTTAACTATAGGCCCATAGCGCGGTCTGAAGTTTCTTAATTTACCAGAAAGCATTAAAAAACTTCACTCTAAGGCATCATGGAGTTACGCCTTTTGCCGAAACCACATCAATAAAGTAAATGATAGAAATACCGCACAAAAGATAAACGCCGGCATTTCACTCCATCTAATCCAAGGAGTTACTCCTACCGCCGGGTAAACGCTACCTTGTAAAATCCCAGCGCTAAAGGGTGGAAGCATTTCGGTTATCTCGCCATTGGCATTAATTACAGAAGAGAGTCCATCATTATTTACTACAACCTGATAGCGGCCGGTAAGAACTGATAAAATCTGGGCCATTTGTAGTTGTTGATAGCTAGCCAGGGAGTGGCCAAACCATCCATTATCACTGATAGAAACAATCCACTGAGCCTCTGGCATTTGCATTCTCAGGATATAAGGATAGGCAATTTCATAACAAATAAGGCTTGCAATCGGGTGGTTCGCTATTTTAACCAGTGATTGGTGGATTTTTCCTGGAACGAGATTAGCATCTGGCAAATTAAACCAACGATTAATCGTCTGCAAGGGTTTGGGAATATATTCGCCAAAAGGAACAAGTTGTCTTTTTAATACTTTTCCTTTTCCTAATCCTAAGGTAATGACCGAATTATAGTAATTAGCTTCACTATCATTGGTAGGTTGTAATATGCCTAACATAAGGGCACTATTTGCTTTGATTGCCTTATCATTGAGGTTATGCAAGTACTTATCCAAATAGCTTGCGGGCAGTGGTAGTGCGGATTCTGGTAAAATAATTAATTGCTTACCCAAAAGCTTATTAATTGCCTGCTCATAGTGTTTTAACATATTCCAAAACAAGGCTTCATCCCATTTATCACGCATGGATAAGTTAGCCTGGACTCCTCCAATAGTGATGGGGTCTTTTTGTATTTGTGTCCAATTAATATTTTTGAATGCAAAAGGGCTAAGCATCATTAGAATAAAGACAACCACGTAGAGAGAGCGTTTTTTGGAGTGCTCCTCCTGCACTGTAAGCACCAAAAAAGCTGAAAGAAAGGCACAAACTAAGCTTAAGCCATAAATCCCTAAAAGAGGAATTAGGTATTTAATTGGTGTATCAATCAGAACGGTACCCACAAATAGCCAAGGAAAGCCACTAAATAAAGTCGCTCTAAGGTATTCACTGATACACCATAAAACAGCAAAAAGCACAGCAGATAATAATTTACCGTGTTTGAATTCAAGAATTTTGAAGGAATAAGCAACCAGTGCCGGGAAAAGTGACAAATACATAATAAAAATTAAAGTCACTAGCCCAGAAAGAAAATAATTTAACTGGCCATAGTCATGAATACTGACAATAACCCAGGACACGCCTAGGCCGAAGTAGCCTATCCCATAAAAAAAACCGAGGTATGCGCTTTGTTTCTTAGAACAATTTTTTAAACTTGCATATAAGAAGGCCAGGCTTAGAATCGTTAATCCAGGCATGTGAAAGGGAGCAAAACCCAATGCCGCTACCAGCCCTAGAATGAGCATCAATAAATATTTAATGTAGCCAATACGTATGGAACTACTTAGTGGGATGGAATTGGCTAAAGCAGTTTGCTTCATATGCTGTCATAAAATTGGAAAATCATAAGATAAATGAGTACTGTTTTCAGGTCAAGAAATTTGAAAAAGCTATTTTGAATATAGATTAACACGGCTCACTTTGCAATTAGCAAGTTTTTGTGTAGGATGATCCCCGACTTACAATGGAGAGGGATTTATATGTACAATGTCATGATTACGGGTGCAGGGAAAATTGGTAGTTTAATTGCCTGTTTATTAACGGAAAGCGGCTCTTATCAAGTCCATTTAGTCGATGTTGATTTTAATGGGTCTGATGTAAAGCGATTACTCAGTGCTTTACCCAAAGTAAAAACAGTAGCTTTAGACGTTACCGATGAACAAGCCACAAAAGCCTATATGGAAAAGAATAATATTGTGGCGGTTATTTCAAGTTTACCTTATTTCTTAAACACACATGTTGCCTCAGCAGCCAAAGCAGCTGGAGCTAATTATTTTGACTTAACTGAAGATACGTCTGTTACTGACGCAGTAAAAGCAATTGCTAAAAATGCTGAAACTGCCTTCGTTCCTCAATGTGGATTAGCCCCAGGGTTCATTAGTATTGCGGCAAATAGCCTTATGCAAGAATTTGAAGAGTGCCACCATGTTAAAATGCGTGTAGGCGCATTGCCTCAAAATGCAAATAATGCATTGCATTACTCACTAACCTGGTCTACTGATGGGGTAATCAATGAGTACGGAAATCTTTGCTATGGTATTAAATATGGCAAGGAAGTTACCTTATCTCCTTTAGAAGGTTTAGAGGCGATTCAAATTGATGGTTGTGAGTATGAAGCATTTAATACTTCGGGTGGTTTAGGTAGTTTGGCAGAGTTATATGCTGGCAAAGTGCAAACTATGAACTACAAAACAATGCGCTATCCTGGGCATTGTCAAAAAATGAAGTTCTTAATGAATGACTTACGCTTAAATGAAGATAGAGCAACCTTAAAGCGTATTTTAGAAAATGCCATTCCCAAGACTTATCAAGATCTAGTCATCGTTTATGTTACTGTCGAAGGGATGAAACGTGGTGAGCTGACTGAAAAGAACTACGTGAAGAAAATATACCCACAAGTTATTGCAGGATTAGAATGGTCTGCAATTCAAGTAAGTACCGCCTCTGGTGTTTGTGCCGTAGTTGACCTGGTATTAGGACAAGCTAATGAATACAAAGGCCTGGTTTATCAAGAAAACTTCCAATTATCGGCAGTATTAGAAAACCGTTTTGGTCGTTATTACGCTTAAGGCAACAACGTAACCCCTATTAGACGAAGTCCTAATATGGGTATCAGTGCCACAATATTCCCGTATTAGGACTTTGTCTAATACGGGCTACAAATTTAAGTCAATCCCGTTTTATCCTATATAAAAAGTTTTCAAGGAGTTATACATGGAATTATTAAGGCAATTACACATTCAAGATACCAATGCCGGAGCTTTTAGTGGCCAAGGCTGGCAGAGCACGGTCCATGCAGATACTTTTTCCTCTTTTTGCCCAACTAATAATGAAAAGCTCGCTGAAGTTGCTTCTTGCACTATGGATGATTATGAACAAGTGATGATTCGTGCACAAAGTGCTGCTCAAGCCTGGAGAATGGTTCCCGCTCCAAAGCGTGGGGAAATCATTAGACAAATCGGCCAAATTCTCCGTGAGAAAAAAGATTTACTTGGAAGCCTGGTTTCTTTAGAAATGGGTAAATCGAAACAAGAAGGGGATGGTGAAGTTCAGGAAATGATTGATATTGCGGACTTTGCAGTAGGCCAGTCACGCATGCTTTATGGTAATTCCATGCATTCTGAGCGCCCTAATCATAGAATGTATGAGCAATGGCACCCTTATGGTATTGTTGGTGTTATTTCTGCCTTTAATTTTCCGGTGGCTGTTTGGGCTTGGAATGCTTTTTTGTCTGCCATCTGTGGGAATGTGACTCTATGGAAACCTTCTGAAAAGACGCCACTTTGTGCGATAGCAGTTCAGCATCTATGTAATCAAGTTTTAAAAGCAAACAACTGCCCAGAAATTTTTAGTTTAATCATTCCACAAGGACATGCGGTAATCGACGCAATGGTTAATGATAAGCGTATTCCTTTAATTTCTTTTACAGGTTCCACCGCTGTAGGAAAACAAGTTGCTGCAAAAGTTGCCGCCCGCTTAGGGAAGACTATTTTAGAGTTGGGTGGTAATAATGCCATCATTCTTGATGAATCAGCGGATTTACACTTGGCAATTCCAGCGATTGTTTTTGGTGCTGTGGGAACAGCTGGTCAACGATGTACTACCACACGACGTTTATTTGTTCATGAGTCGCAGTACGATTTTATTATTGAAAAACTGCGCTCTGCCTATGAGCAAATAACAATCGGTGATCCTTTAGATACTCATAATTTAATGGGCCCTTTAATTGACAAACACGCAGTAGAGCAGTTTAAAAAGACGGTTGCCCGTGTTAAAGAGGCTGGAGGTAAAGTCGTATTTGGTGGCGAGGCTTTGAATCAATCGGGCTCTTTTGTACAACCAACTTTGGTTTGTAATGTAAAAAATGATTGGGATGTTGTGCAAGAAGAGACTTTTGCGCCTATCTTATATGTGATGTCGTATCGTTCTTTAGATGAAGTGATTGAGATGCATAATAATGTTCCTCAAGGTTTATCTTCTGCAATGTTTACTCAAAACTTAAAGCATGCAGAGCGCTTTTTAAGTGCTTGGGGTAGTGACTGTGGGATCGCAAACATCAATATAGGTACTTCCGGAGCTGAGATTGGCGGTGCCTTTGGTGGGGAAAAAGATACGGGTGGGGGGCGTGAGTCGGGTTCAGACTCTTGGAAGGCTTACATGCGCCGTCAAACCAACACGATTAACTGGGGTAATGAGTTGCCATTAGCTCAGGGTATTAAATTTAATCTATCTTAAATTATTGGTCCTGCTGCGCAGGGCCTTGAGTGTGAATGATATTCATTAATTAATGAGGGAAAAATAATGCAGGAACCATTTTTCATAAAAAAAGTCGCGGTTCTCGGTGCAGGGGTTATGGGCGCACAGATAGCAGCACATTGCGTCAATGCTGGAATAGAGACTCTACTCTATGATCTGCCTTCTAAAGATGCGAATACCAATGCATTAATTGACAAGGCAATTGCCAATTTAACCAAATTAAAACCAGCTCCGCTTGCTACAGCACAAACAGCTGCGCTGTTACAAGCACGAAATTATGAGCAAAACTTAGCTGAGCTGGCTGAGTGCGATTTAATTATTGAAGCAATTGCAGAACGTTTGGATTGGAAGGAAGATTTATACAAACGTATTTCCCCTCATTTAACTAAACGCTCGATTTTAGTTAGTAATACTTCAGGACTTAGTATTAATACACTTTGTTCTGTATTACCCGAAGCACACCGAAAAAATTTCTGTGGCGTTCATTTTTTTAATCCCCCACGTTATATGCATCTTGCGGAACTTATTCCAGCAAATACTACAGATGCAAAATTAGTGGACCATTTAGAAGCTTGGCTAACCAGCTATTTAGGTAAAGGCGTGGTTCGCGCTAAAGATACCCCTAACTTTATTGCCAATCGTGTGGGGGTGTTTTCTTTATTAACTACTTTGCATCATGCCTCTGCCATGAATATGGGACTCGATGAAGTTGATGCATTGACTGGCCCTTTATTAGGTCGACCCAAATCTGCAACGTTCCGCACTATGGATGTGGTGGGTTTAGACACTATGGAGCATGTAGTCCGCACCATGCAAGAACAATTAAAAGAGGATCCTTGGCACTCAAGCTTTAAGTTACCTGAGTGGTTATCCGGGTTAATTAAAGAAGGGCATTTAGGTCAAAAATCGGGCCAAGGTATTTATCGAAAAAATGGTAAAGTGATTGAAGTGTATGACATTCAATCAGCAAGCTATCGCCCATCAAAAGCAGAAGTAAGTGACGAGCTTAAAGCCATCATGGGAAATGCAGACCCTGTTGCGCGTATGCAAGGTTTAATGACCTCTAGTAATAAGCAAGCTAAGTTCTTAGCCGCGTGTTTTAGAGATCTATTCCACTATTGTGCTTATCATCTAGAAGCAATTGCTGATAACGTAAGAGACGTAGACTTGGCAATTCGCTGGGGTTTTGGCTGGATGCAAGGACCATTTGAAACGTGGCAATTATCCGATTTAGCCAAAACAACTCAGTTTATTAATGAAGCCATTAAAGACAAAGCGACACTAAGTATTGCACAATTACCCGGATGGCTTTTTGAAATCGATGCGTTTTATAAGCAAGAAGGAGCTTATTCACCACACCAAAATAAATACCAACCGCGAAGCGAATTGCCTGTCTACACGCGTCAGTTTTTCCCTGACCGCGTAATTAAAGAGCCAGCGCGTACAACCCCTGTCCTTTATGAAAATGATGGGGTACGTTTATGGCATTTACAGGACGATGTTGCTGTTCTTAGCTTCAAGAGCAAAGCCAATACTTTAGGGCAGGCTGTTTTGGACGGCTTGGAAGCATCCTTGGATGTTGCTGAAAAGCAATGCCGTGGGCTTATTATATATCAACAGGACGCGGCAAATTTTAGCTCTGGTGCTGACTTACGCTATGTCATGAAACTGATCCAGGATAATAAGATGCAGGCGCTTGATGACATGATTGCACAATTTCAAGCCGGAGCGATGCGTTTAAAATACAGCTCAATTCCAACAATTGCCGCCTTAAGAGGTCGGGCTTTAGGTGGTGGCTGTGAATTCATGATGCATTGTGACGCAGTTGTTGCTGCATTTGAATCATATCCTGGTTTAGTTGAAGTAGGTGTTGGGGTCATTCCTGCTGGTGGTGGATGTAAGGAAATGGCGATGCGTGCTGCCAATATTCCTCATGCTGATTTAATGGCAGTTATCCAAAGCTACTTCCAACAAATTGCTATGGCGCAAGTAGCTGGCTCCGCTACCGAAGCAAAACAAATGGGGTATTTACAAAGCACCGATACGTTTGTAATGCATGCGGATGAAGTTCTTTATGCTGCGTTAAATAAGGTTAAATTGATGCATGCGGAAAATTACCTTCCACCTTTACCAAGACAGTTTAAAGTCGCAGGAATTGAGGGACTGGCTAGATTACAAACAGGTTTAGTGAACTGGCTAGAAGGTGGATTTATTTCACAGCATGATTATTTCTTATCCACTGAATTAGCAAAAGTACTTTGTGGTGGCAACCTCAATCAAGGGACGTTAGTTGATGAGGCTTGGATGTTGAAATTAGAGCGTGATGCCTTTGTTACTTTAGCCTCAACGCCAGCAACACAAGCTCGTATCAGTCATTTATTAGAGACTGGTAAGCCATTACGTAATTAAATGCAAAATTATCTCCTCTCAAAGCTTAGTCGAGAGAGGAGGAAGCAGAAGGAAGATTAACCAATGACTAATGTATACATAGTTGATGTATTAAGAACTCCAGTAGGAAAGGCACCACGTGGTGTCTTTAAACATACGCTGCCTGATGACTTATTAGCACATACCATAAGAACCCTAATGAGTCGCCACCAGGATGTTGATTGGGAAGAAATTGGCGATGTTGTGATTGGTTGTGCTATGCCCGAAGCAGAACAAGGTATGAACGTAGCACGTATTGCCTCTTTGCTTGCAGGTATGCCACAGTCAGTTCCTGCAATGACAATTAACCGTTTTTGCTCTTCAGGAGTGCAAAGTATAGCAACTGCTGCAGCATCGATCCGCAGCGGTGAAATGCAACTGGCTCTTGCGGGTGGCGTTGAAAGCATGTCTATGGTGCCATTAGGCGGAAATAAGTACACAGCAAATCCTGCAATTTTTAATGATGAACACGTTGCTATTGCTTACGGGATGGGGATAACCGCGGAAAATGTAGCTAAGCAGTGGGAGATTACTCGCGAACAACAAGATGAATTTGCTGCTGAAAGTCATAAAAAGGCAGTTGCTGCACAATTGCGCGGTGACTTTAAAGCCGAAATTACGCCAGTGGAAATTACAGTGCGACAACCGGACTTAGCTAATTCAACAACAAATATTAAGAAAAAGATGATTGCTGATGATGAGGGCCCCAGAGCTGATACCTCTTATGAGGTGATTTCTAAATTAAGACCTGTTTTCGCGTTAAAGGGCACAGTTACAGCCGGCAATAGCTCACAAACCAGTGATGGAGCTGGTATCGCATTACTAGCAAGTGAAGAAGCAGTCCGTAAATACAATTTAAAACCAATGGGGCGATTATTAAGTTATGCGGTAGAAGGTGTGCCACCCGCAATTATGGGTATTGGACCTATAAAGGCTATTCCTGTTGCCTTAAAGCGTGCAGGATTAACACTAGATCAAATCGACTGGATTGAATTAAACGAAGCTTTTGCCGCTCAAGCTTTAGCAGTGATTAAGGATCTAGGCTTACCTCGTGAGAAAGTTAATCCTTTAGGTGGTGCTATTGCATTAGGACATCCTTTAGGGGCGACTGGAGCAATTAGAACAGCAACCTTATTGCACGGCTTACGTCGTACTAAAGGTAAATATGGTATGGTAACTATGTGTATCGGCACAGGTATGGGGGCTGCTGCAATATTTGAAGCATTATAATACTCATATTTTGGAAAACCTGGTTGCTGTGCAACCAGGACTTCCTTAAACAGCAGCTTCAGTTTGCAAAACTGCTCCTGTTATCAACAACTAATGGTGCTTACTTAAGACTTTTGAAAGCATCACCAGGAAGCCTGAATACCGAGAACTCCCCTGAATAAATGAACCTCCAGGAGAGCCTAAGCGAAAAAAGCGGTCTTAAATATGAAGGGATTAATTCTTATCGCGGAATATAATGCGACCTTTAGATAAGTCGTAAGGAGTTAGTTCCACTTTAACTTTATCACCAGTTAAAATTCTAATGTAGTTTTTGCGCATGCGACCAGAAATGTGAGCAGTAATAATATGCCCATTTTCTAATTCAACACGAAACATAGTATTGGGCAGGGTATCTATAACTGTGCCAGCCATTTCTATATGATCTTCTTTTGCCATAGGTCTCTCAAATGATTACCAAATTGATTAATTAATGTTTTCAAAATGAAAACATGACTCTCCGGCAAGTATACTGCTAAAATGAAGACAATGGCAATTATGCAATGCCGAAATTTAAACTATAGGTATAAATTGTAAATTAATAGTACTAAATGGGTGTTCTCCTGTAACCCAGGGCTCACATATTTATGATGTTGAAAATTATCCAAGTTGTATTGTTTTAATCTAAGGTTTCGGCTACCATTGTTCCCTTTACTATAAAACTGTATTTTTTGCCTCCGATTAAATGGAAATTGCTAATACTTTATAAAACAACTGGAGCATCAAGTGAACCGTATTTTGCTATTTATCCTAATTAGTATTGCTGGTGTTGTTAAT
Source organism: Legionella saoudiensis (assembly GCF_001465875.1). Lineage (GTDB taxonomy): Bacteria > Pseudomonadota > Gammaproteobacteria > Legionellales > Legionellaceae > Legionella > Legionella saoudiensis. Next base: position 531,934 of record NZ_LN901324.1, read on the forward strand.
GCTGCACAATTTGGGCCTAGAGTAAAACCTACCTGTCCAATTCCTAGAATATCCATGAATGTGGATGATTTTCGAATAGTGTCTACAGGGGCTACTTCAGTAATTGAAGATGAGAAGGGCCGTGAATGGAATGTGTACATCTACAGTAAAAACATAACGATAAATAAAGAAATCATTAAAGAAGTAATTTTCAATCCCGCAAATGAACTACCTCGACAAGCAAATGATGTATTTGGTGCTTGGTTATGTGTTTATGAAGGGAAAGCTAACGATGTAACATTTGAAGGCAGTTCAAGTTATATAACACCCTAAGTTAAATTTATCGGAGTAGCCTGGTTGCTTGCAATCAGGTTTTCCTAACTTAAGAAATTTCGCAATCGCTAGGAGAATGAGGCTTGCCAAACTCCTTGCCGAGTCGGATACTCCAAAGTATCTTTTAACAAGCGCATAAATTCACTCCGACTAATAATTTCCGCACCTAAGCTTAGTAAATGTGGCGTAGGAAGTTGGCAATCAATAAAATCAAAGCCCCACTCTTTCATTGTTTGGCATAAATAATATAAAGCAACTTTTGATGCATCCGTGACTTTATGAAACATTGATTCACCAAAAAAAGCATGCCCAAGACTAATACCATATAATCCACCAACTAATTCACCATCAAGCCATACCTCAAAAGAATGGGCAAAACCCAGCATGTGCATTTGTGTATAGACGTCAATCATATCGTTAACAATCCATGTATTATCTGCACGACCTGAGTGGGTCGCACAAGCACATATCACTTGGTGAAATACTGTATCAATAGTTATTTTAAATGGTTTTTTTAGCGATTTTTGTAAACTATGTGATACCTTAAATGCAGTAGGGCGCAAAATAAGTCTTGGATTTGGCGACCACCATAAAATAGGCGATCCCGGGCCATACCACGGAAAAACGCCTTGTGAATAAGCTTGCAAGATACGTTTGGGGTTCAAGTCGCCACCGATAAGTAATAATCCTTGTTTATCGCTGGTTTCAGGATCTGGAAATACGAAATCTTCGTTAGGGTCTATTACCATTTGTACAATTTCTCCATGGAGCCCATAAAATCCGTGATTGGAAGTATATTGAATATATTCTACAATTACTATAAATAAGCAAGGGGAAATCAATTGCAATTAGACTATCTTTACAGTTTGGGAAATATTTTAATTCTTCTTAGTCTGAGCTGCAGGAAAGTTCTTTTAATCCGTATTATCTTTGCTTTATCAGATACTTCATTTCTTATGTATGGAGTATTAGCTCACATCCCCCCAATGGCTTATTGGGCCATTGCTTCCTTACTTATTAATTTCGTACAAATTGGTTTTTTGATACGGGATATGATGCCTAAATATTTAAGTGATGAATTACAATCAATAAAAAAAATATTTTTTGACAGCATGCAAACTAGTGATTTCTTACGCTTAATTAAATTAAGTCACCGGGGGACAGCAAGTAATTCAATCGTGTTAGAAAAGAATAAGCCAGTAAAAGCCTTAATGTTGATTATTAAAGGTCAAGTATATATTGATATTCAAGATTCAATCTTAGAGCTGGGGCCGTATCATTTTATTGGTGAAATGAGCTATTTTAGTGATGGTAATGCCAGCACGACAATCCATGCACGGGAACCGGTAGAGTATTTATATTGGAATTACAGCGACTTACGACGTTTACAAATCAAAAACCCTCCCTTATTTATGAAAATGATTGAAGCTATGGGGAAAGATATTATGTTGAAAATGTTGAACCGCAATAAAGAAACTCCCAAATCGGCAAATCAATAAATTTAGCGGTTATCATTATTAAAAGAGAGGCTCCCCTGTAGAAAGGGGAGGTGGGACGCTTATTCGAGTTCCAGATCCAAATACTGCTCAGCATCAAGGGCTGCCATACAGCCAAAACCTGCAGAAGTAATTGCCTGACGATAAACATGATCAGCAACATCGCCGCAAGCAAAGACTCCAGGTACTGATGTACTGGTCGCCATCCCATCAAGCCCGGATTTAATAGTAATGTAGCCATCCCTCATATCGAGTTGATCTTTGAATAGCTCTGTATTTGGCGTATGACCTATAGCGATGAATACCCCATCAACATCGAGTTGTTCTGTCGAATTATCACGAACGTGACGAATCTTGGCACCAGTAACTTTTTTTCCATCACCAATTACTTCATCTAAGGCACTGTTCCAAATAATTCTGATGTTACCACTTCGTGCTTTTTCAAATAATTTGTCTTGCAGAATTTTTTCTGCACGCAAACTATCACGGCGGTGGATTAAGGTAACATGAGAGGCTAAGTTAGATAGATACAATGCCTCCTCAACCGCGGTATTTCCACCACCAATAACACAAACTGCCTTGTTACGGAAAAAGAAACCATCGCAGGTTGCGCAGGCAGAAACCCCTCGACCTTGATAGGCCGATTCGGATTCTAAACCTAAGTAACGAGCAGAAGCTCCAGTGGCAATGATTAATGCGTCACAGGTATAAGTTTCACTATCACCACGCAGGGTGAACGGCTTTTTGGATAAGTCAGCGCTAACTATATGATCATAAATAATTTTTGTATCAAAACGTTCAGCGTGTTTTTGCATGCGATCCATTAATGCAGGGCCTTGCAACCCTTCAATATCCCCTGGCCAGTTGTCCACTTCAGTAGTCGTGGTCAATTGTCCACCAGGTTGCATGCCAGTAATTAATACCGGATTGAGATTTGCTCTTGCGGCATAGACTGCAGCAGTGTAACCTGCAGGCCCTGAACCCAAGATGATTAAGCGGTGGTGATTGCTATCGCTCATCGATTCTGCCTTCCTTAATATTTTGTGTTAAGATGGCGGGCATTATGACATAAACAAACCTATGAATATACCTATGGCAAAACAACAATCGGGAAGAAAGGCTGGCTCCCTAAAAAAAACCATGCCAAGTTTCATTATCAAGCGCCTTAGTGAAGGCAGTTTTATCTTGTCTTTAACGGGAGCTTTATTTGTTCTTTTATCGTTAATGACGTACCAATTTACAGATCCAGGTTGGTCGCATGTAACACGCGCAGGAACAGCGGTTGCCAACTCAGGCGGACAAGTAGGAGCGTATATTGCGGATGCTCTTTATTTTGTTTTTGGCTATTTTGCTTATTTATTACCGGTTGTTTTTGTTTATATTACTTGGTCAATACTTCAAGATCTACGTGAATTAAAGATCCTTGATCTTCGTGCATTATCTCTACGTTTAGGCGGTTTTTTGCTGATGGTTGTTGGGGGTAGTGGTATATTAAGTTTTCAAGCACACTGGAATCGCTTAGATCCGATGCATGGTCCTGGAGGGCTTATTGGCCAAGCCGTTGGTAAGGCATGGTTTAATATGCTGAATTTACATGGCGCAGTGCTGGTTTTATTAGCTATGTTTTTAGTGGGAACAACCTGGCTTACGGGAATATCCTGGTTACAGGCAGTTGAGCTAATTGGTTTTTACACACTATCATTGATCAATAAGGCTTATGCCTCAGTGAAAAAGATAATCAGTACAAGTAGTGAATGGATTCAAGCGTATAAAGCCCGCAAGCCAGCGGCAGAAGCTAGACCTGTTCAAGAAAAAGCGGCTCCTAAATTATTTAACTCTAAAGCTGAGCCAGAAAGAGAGCAAAATGCTCCAGTATTAATGGCTAATATAGAAAAATCCGTTGCTCCAAGGCCTGAGTCAGTGCGGCCAGAAATAACCAGGCCCGAACCTGTTAAGCCAGAGCCAGTCCGAGCTGAAGTGGTAAAACCTGCACCTGTGGTTGTTGCCGCTCCTCAACGTGATTTAAAAGAAATCCGCGCCCCTAAGCTGCATAATCCAGGTACTTTACCTGGATTAGATTTGCTGGATAAAGGAGAGCCTGGAAAGCCAATGGGTGGATATACTCATCAAGAGCTGGAAAATGTTTCTCGAGAACTAGAGCAGCATCTATTAGATTTTGGGGTGCAAGCTGATGTGGTTGCTGTACATCCAGGTCCAGTAGTTACTCGCTTTGAATTGCAATTAGCTGCGGGAGTTAAAGTCAGTAAGTTAACGGCTTTATCTAAAGATTTAGCGCGCTCTTTATCTGTAATTTCCGTACGTGTGGTCGAAGTGATTCCTGGAAAAACGGTTGTTGGTTTGGAGTTACCCAATCATTCGCGCGAAATGGTTCGCTTGTCTGATGTCTTATCTGCCGATGTATACCAACAAGCTCATTCACCAATTACCTTAGCTCTTGGTGTAGATATTGCGGGACATCCAGTTGTTGTTGATTTAGCTAAAATGCCACACTTATTGGTTGCCGGAACAACAGGTTCAGGTAAGTCAGTAGGGATTAATGCCATGATTTTGAGTATTTTATTCAAGGCTACTCCAGAGCAAGTTCGCTTAATCATGGTGGATCCAAAAATGTTGGAATTATCAGTTTATGATGGTATTCCACACTTATTAACTCCAGTAGTCACTGACATGAAAGAAGCAGCAAGCGCCCTGCGTTGGTGCGTTGAGGAAATGGAACGTCGCTACCGATTAATGGCCTCTTTGGGCGTAAGAAACCTTGCAGGTTTTAATACGAAAGTTGCGGAAGCTATTGCCAATGGCGAGCCCTTAACGAACCCATTATGGAAGCCTGTAGATTCAATGGATGAAACGGCTCCTCTATTAGAAGCATTACCGCATATCGTTGTGGTTATTGATGAACTTGCTGACATGATGATGGTTGTCGGTAAAAAAGTAGAGCAGTTAATTGCGCGTATCGCTCAAAAAGCACGTGCAGCCGGAATCCATATGATTCTGGCAACTCAGCGTCCATCAGTGGATGTTTTAACAGGATTGATTAAGTCCAACATTCCCACACGAATGTCATTCCAGGTTTCTTCAAAAATTGATTCTCGTACTATACTGGATCAGCAAGGCGCAGAACAATTACTAGGACATGGGGATATGCTGTATTTAGCTCCTGGAAGTGGAGCTCCATTGCGTGTACATGGCGCTTTTGTTGATGATAAAGAAGTGCATCGTATTGCAGATGATTGGCGTGCTCGTGGTGAACCGGATTACATTGAAGACATCACGAGAATAGGTGTCGATGGTGACGAAGGCGGTGGTGCTTTGGATGGGGATAGCCAGGCTGAAGATGATGATCCACTTTATGATCAAGCCGTAGAGTTTGTCATTCAAACACGTAAAGCCAGTATTTCTGCAGTACAGCGACGATTGAAAATTGGTTACAACCGTGCCGCACGTATGGTTGAAGAAATGGAACGTACAGGGATTGTTGGCCCCTTAGATGGTGGCTATCGTGATGTCTTAGTAAACTCAGTAACAGAGGATTGATCATGAAAAAAATACTGCTTGCAGTTCTTATGAGTTTTTCTGCCGGTGCGTTTTGTGAAACGGCTGAGGAGGTATTACAAACTAAATTAAACGGCATTCGTTCAATGACTGCCAGTTTTAAACAGGTCGTAAAAGCGAAGGAGCGTGTGGTTTCCCGCTCTTCTGGGACTATGGCGCTGCAAAGACCTGGTCATTTCCGCTGGCAAACTAAAGAACCGATGACCCAATTAATGGTTGCTGATGGCCAGCGTATTTGGATTTATGATAATGATCTTGAGCAAGTTACCGTAAAAAAACAAGAAAAGGGCCTAGGAGGCACAGCTGCTTTATTTTTAAGTGGTTATGACAATACGGTAACCAGAGACTTTATTGTGGCTCAAAGTGGTTCAGCTGATAATCCTACTTTTGATTTAAAATCTAAATCACCTAAGGCTAATTTTCAGAGAATGAAATTAGTATTTCATAAAAATCTGTTAACTGAACTGGTGTTGTATGATCAGTTAGGGCAGGTGACTACAGTACAGCTAGCACAAACTAAATTAAATCCTCAATTGGCTGGTTCTTTGTTCCAATTCAAGCCGCCAAAAGGGGTTGATGTGGTACAGCAATGACCGAGTTTAGGAAAAACTCCTCTCTTCCATTGGCCGAGTTATTACGACCGAAGCATATTGATGAGTTAATCGGTCAACAGCATTTGCTCGGGGAGGGAAAACCCTTACGACTTAGTTTTCTGGGTGGCAAGCTCCACTCCATGATTTTATGGGGGCCACCTGGGGTTGGTAAAACAACCCTGGCGCGGATTACCGCCGATGCTTTTGATTGTGAGTGGATCGCACTTTCAGCTGTTTTCTCAGGTGTTAAAGACATTCGAGCAGCAATGGAACAAGCCCAAGAGAATTTAGCTCAAGGCAAACACACCATTCTATTTATTGATGAAATTCATCGTTTTAACAAATCTCAACAAGACGCCTTACTACCTTATACTGAATCGGGTTTGGTTACTTTTATCGGGGCCACAACGGAAAATCCTTCCTTTGAGGTAAACTCGGCATTACTATCACGAGCACAGGTTTATGTGCTAAAGCCATTAACTAATGAAGAGTTAAAACAATTATTTGAAAAAGCACATCAAAAAGCTCTCAACGAAATTCCATTCGATGAAGCAGCAACCGCTATCATTATTGATTTTGCCGATGGTGATGCACGAAGATTATTCAACTGTATGGAGCAGTTGCAAACCGCCTGTGCAGCCGCGAAAGTCACTGAGGTAACGAAGGATTTTGTGATTAACTCCTTAGCCCAGAACATGCGCCGATTTGATAAGGGTGGTGAGAATTTTTACGATCAAATTTCTGCCTTACATAAATCAGTGCGTGGCTCTAATCCGGACGCTGCACTGTACTGGCTTTGCCGTATGTTAGATGGGGGAGTTGATCCTCTATACCTATCTCGACGCATTATTAGAATGGCATGGGAAGATATTGGCTTAGCCGATCCCCGAGCGATGCAAATTGTAAATGATGCCGCAGAAACTTATGAACGATTAGGCTCGCCAGAAGGAGAGTTAGCTTTAGGCCAAGCAGTAATTTATCTGGCAATAGCTGCTAAAAGTAACGCAGGCTACAATGCGTTTAACGAAGCCATGGCTTTTGTAAAAAAAGACAAATCGCAAGAGGTGCCTATTCACTTACGTAATGCTCCCACACGCCTAATGAAACAATTAGGTTATGGACATGAATACCGCTACGCTCACAATGAGCCGCATGCTTATGCCGCAGGAGAACGCTATTTACCTGAAGGCATGAAAGAGCCTAATTGGTATCAGCCTGTGCCACGAGGTTTGGAAATCAAAATTGCTGAAAAGATAGAATTTTTAAGGAAGCTTGATGAGGAATATAAATACAAAAAGCCCTGAAATAATTCATTTTTAAATGTGCCAGAAAGAAGCTTATTTATGAGCAATCCTAATACATCCTCTAAAGAACTTAGAGTCTTCTGCAGGGAGAAGAGCCTCTCCATTTGTTAAAGAAGGATAAAAACGTTGGTCTGCTTTAAGAAGTTCTCCCACATTACTAATTAGCCCATCAATATCATTTGAGTTGTGAAAAAATGAAATTTCTATGTTTTGTGCGATATGTTGAATAATTGTATTAGAGCAAAAATGGTTATCTTTAATAAGTTCACTAAGCATATCTACGCATATGTCCTTAAATTCACGCATTGCTTCCATGATGCTGGATTTTCTAGAGTTGGGTGAAAAAGAACGGGTCGTAGGGTATTGTAGCGAATAATAAACAGGTAATGGCTTATCTGAGTTAATTTTAAAATATGATGGCCCCATGATTGTAGGCAGTTGGTGTTTAAGGCCATAACTATTTAGAAATACATCTTGAAGTATTTCTAAAGGAAGTAAGTCATGATTCATTTGAGGTGAAAAACCTGGTGTTTCACCAGTCATTATATCAATTAAATGTTTGAATGAATCAAACAAGTAGGGATTGGGCTTTTGATTCGTTGTTTCCAACAGCAAGGAATAAGCCGTCTGGTAGTGCGGGATATGCCTTAAATACATTGCTGCTTTAGCAAAAATGGTATAAAAATATCGTCGAACATCAAACCAATCCGGGTCATTTTTAATGTGATGTATCCAATTTTCGGAAAAATAGATTAGGCTGGAGTACCATGATTTATCTATTTCAGGGCAATTTAATATGGTTTTAAATAAATTAAAATGTTCATATAAAGAGCCGGGTGGTTTAGTTTTTATTTTTAAGTCACGACACAGCTTGGTTATTCTTGATTGACATCCAATACTGGGAAGCATAAAAATAGATCTTCCGCCAGAAATTGCTGATAAAACCCCCATGGGAGAATAATTAAATTTACTCTGAACATCTACAATACGGGTGTAACTAAAAAATTCACCAGGAGATTGGATCCGAACGGGAAGCGTTAATTTTTTTTGAGGTAAATCAACGTACCATTCAAATTGTTTATCTATAATCATCCCCAAGGGGGAGCTACTTTTACCATATCCGAGATGTAAATTTAGCTCATTCGGAAGTCGCGGATCATTTAACCTGAACAGAGTACCATTTTCTAGAGGCAGGAATTGGCTGTGTTCATCACCAATTAACTCTCCATAGGGAAAATTAAGTATATATAGTGGAAAATCTACCCCAGGATTTAATCGGTCTACAAGCGTATAAAATTCAAAATTAGCATTTTTAATTTTATCTTTAATTTCATGCCAATAAACTTTCCTGGTCCCGATCATATATTCTTCTAATTGGTTGGATTTAGCTCTATTATTTTGCCCTCTTATTTTATCATAAAATAATCGCAATAGAATTTGTAAATGTAAACTTTTTACGTTTAGTGGTTAAATATTTTAATCAATCATTTGCAAAATAAAAATATGAAAAATATAAATATAATAATTATCGGCAATCAATTCGCAGAATTTTCTAATGGTCAGAATATACTCACTTATGGGCAATTTCGATGCATGCTCAAAAAGGGACTTCCAGACAACCAAGTGAAATATCAAATATATATAGGCCAAGGTCTAAGTGATTCAATGATTGATTCAATTTATAAGATGCTTAAGAGCTTTTCATGGACTGAGCGATTTTCGTTTATTGGTTTGATGCAGCGTAATAGACGTGCTGTTAGTTATTTTAATCATAAACAATGCATTATTTCAGAGCCAGAAAAAATATCGGACTATTTATTTAGATGCTATTTAATGCTGAATGAGCAAGATACAACGCATTCGACTGAGCAGCATATACAGGGGTTGGCTCTTTTAGAGGCAGCCCAGCAAATGGTTGAATCTATATCTGCAAAGTTTTTTATTTCTCCCTTAAGGAGTGAGAAAAAAAGTTTTGTTCTAAATCAAGTAAATTCAACTTTTTGGGAATATGTTTTTCCTTTAGATGTGGAGTTTATCTGTAAATTAAAGCAATTCCGTTATGGTCTTGATGGTAACTTCAAAGCTGATGCAGCTATTCAAGTGAAACAAAACAAAAAGATAGTGATGCTGTTGATATTGGTTTTAGCATTATGGAAAAGGCTACGCTTTTAAATATTGAGAATCATATGGGGACATCTTTAGTAAATGATCTAATAAACGGACCTTGTTTACGTCTAGTTGAGCAACTTATAGCTTTGATAGGTGAATTGTGGCTCTTAGATAATCGAATAAACAAAAAGGAGTAAGAAATGAATAAAGATCTTTTATTAACAGATTTAGCTACATTGCTCATGGTTGATAAGAATTTGCTAGTAGATTCTATTTACTTAAACAATGAACTCTATTGGGATTCACTTTCTCTAATTTCAACGGTTGCAGCCATTTATCAGCGCTATGGTGTAACTGTTCAAGGAGTCGAATTGATGCAGTGTGAAACTATAGGCGATATTTTCTCATTAATAGGAAAGAGAGAACAAGCCGCCTGCGCTTAATAGCAGTTTAAAATATGATAAAAAAATAACTGTTAATTTAATTATTAGTTAAGGTGAGTAATATATAATCATAATTACTAGGGTTCATTATGCCTGGCTAAAAATGATAAAAACGATTGAGCAAGTCACTGCTTTCTTAAAAAAAGCAACTTCTTGGTATGAACAACGTAATACTGAGCAAGCTGTAAAAATGCTTTACAGCAGGCAAAAATACCTTGCTGGATTTTTTAATGGCTTTAATACTTTTTTAGATCATTTCGCTAAATACGGAGCTGTTATAACCCTTGCCTTATCTATTACCTCCTTTTTGGGGCTGTCTATGACACCAGCAGGCTGGGTGATGGTTGGCTCTGCAATGCTGATAGGTGGTGTGGTTTTAGCCGGAAATGGCATATACAGCTACCTTAATAAATCGAAACAGCTGATGGAGGCTATTGAGACCAGAGATGCACATGAAAGTCAAATCCAGGAACTTGCAAAAGAAATTGAGCTCCAATATGCACAACATGATGTATTAGAAAAAGAACTGAAAATACTTCAGGAATCTGCAAAAAACTTAAACCTTTCTCCTGATTTAGAAATTGCAAGTACTCCACCTGTTAAGGTTAATATAAAACCTACAGAGGGCGTTAAAAATATTGAAAAGGAAAACCCATTTGTCCAAGGCTTAAGAAAATTAGTTGCCTATGCAGCAGTACCTTTTATTGCTCTGGGGCAGCAGTTTATGAAATTAGTTCCCCTGTTTAAGTTATCCACAGAATTGGCAAATGCGACCTCACCGATACAAAAAAGATTAAGAGAATTTGCTGCCCTTTTAACTTTTGTAACTACTTCATTTACCGGACTTTTTGCTTGGGCGTCCTCTTTGCTAGGTGGGGGAATTACACAATTAAGTTTCCTGCAGACGCTTAGCGCATTAGCAGCTTCATTAACCCCTATTGGTTTACAAATGATTTGCGCTACTATCTTATTAATTTCGGCAAGCCTACTTTTAAATAAGGTTTTCTTCCAAGATCCCTTCGATCAATTAACTAAAGAGCTAGAAGAAAAAAGGGCAGTCCATATTGATAGTTTGAACCAAAATCAACTTTTATTGTCTCAAATTGAATATAAGAACGAATCTTTAAAAGAAAAAGTTAAATTACTAACGCTGCAAATAGATTTAAAATTACAAAATACAAAAAATGAAGAATATAATAAGAAACCTACAGTTGAAGCGGATGAGCAAATTGAGCATGCTCCAGACTCCAACGATGCGAGTAAAATAGACCTTAAGCAAAAGTTAATCGGTAATATTCAACATCTTCAACTAGCTCTTCAAAAATATCAAGAACAATTAAGCAAATTAGAACAAGAAGAAATGTTAGGAGCTAGCGATAAAAACACTTCCTCCAAAGAAGAATTAAAACTGCAGGAGCTACCAATTCCAGCCTCCTTACCTGATGCCACCACTGAATTTAATGTGCGAAAAATCGTGGAGTCAGAAAAAAGCCCTCTTCGAAAATTTAGTATTTTTAAGGATAATATAGCGTTATCTGATGAGGATAAAACTCTAACTCCTAAAAATAGGGCACCCTAATTTTGTAAGTCAGCAAAAAAGCTCATATCTCGGGTAAATAATTGTCCTAAACAATACCTTGACCATCTGGCTTGGTCGTATAGTTCTGTTAAAGATAGGAATTAATATAGTAAACAGCCGCAAATCCCTCGTTGTTTTTACTAAGAAATAAGCCAAAAAAACTTAAATTCTATTTATTTCCCCGTGCTTTGCTCAATTTATTATCACACGGTATTCAAAATTAATTCCATGATTTTAAAAGCATTTTGCTTTCCATTTAAAATTTGTTACAGTCTTTAAATACACATAATCATAATGTCTAGTATGCATTATTCAAATTACCAAACTTGTGCAGTAAGGCCTCAGATTCCTATATCTGAATGGGATATTTTATCGAGCCTTCCGACTGCGTTAGTTATTATAAATTCTCAAGGTAGGATTGTCTGGTTGAATCCACCTGCTGAGGCAATGCTGGGTTATGGTTTACTGGGATCATTATGGTTGGATGTTTTATTACGTGCTTTTGCTCCACGAGCCGATGATGGGCATGAGGTTTCTTTGGCTGATGGTCGGCGTGTGCATGCCGCTCTTGCTACTTTAGATAGCTTGCCAGGTATTTTAATTAGCTTGACGGACGTCACCACAACGCGCGATTATGAGAAAGCGAAAGAAAATGATAAGCGTTTGGTTTCTATTGGTACAATGACTGCTCAATTAGCACACCAGATTAGAACGCCTTTAGCTTCAGCTATGTTATTTACCGATCATCTACATAGCCTTACCGATATTGATGAACGGGCGCAAAATTGGCTTCATCGCTTAAAGGAGTGTCATAGCAGTATCGAGCAGCAGATTCAGGATTTGTTGCTATTTGCTCGAGGCACCACAATAGAACCTTCACGGATGGATATGAATTATTGGTGCTCGCAATTAATCCAGAGAGCCCAACCTTATGTTACCTCGCATTCGATAGTGTTTGAGGTAAATAACCAATTAATTTCCCAAGAAGGGATGATTCATGGAGAGTCATTAATTGGTGCAGTTTTAAACTTAGTCATTAACGCTATACAATCCGGGGCAACAGAGGTTTACTTAACCCTTGCTTCTATGGATAATTTGGGTATTCATATATCTGTTGAAGACAATGGGAACGGAATGTCGGAGGAAGTGAAAAGCCATGCTTTTTCACCTTTTTATACGACTAAGGCCCAGGGAACAGGTTTAGGTTTAGCTGTAGTTTTTGCAGTAGTAAAGGCTCATGGAGGAACCGTGAGCTTAGAGTCTATGGAAGGGGTAGGTACGCAGGTTAATTTGTATTTGCCATAATCTTAAAACTTGATTTTTTAAGATGGTGCGTAAGCCTTAAGATAAAATCAGGGCCGTTTACATTTAATTTCATTAAATGAGTAAAATGTATCAGGTCTTAGCTTGGAAAAAGGGATTTTTATTATGAGTCATGTTCTAATTGTTGAAGATGATCCAGTCTTAAGAGAAGCCTTAGCTGAAACAATGACCATTGCTGGACATACCTATATCACCGCTAAGGATGGTAAAGAGGCGCTTGTGCTGCTTGAATTGCATAATCCAGCTGTTGTTCTGACTGATATACGCATGGATGGTTTAGATGGTAATCAAATATTAAATGAAATTCAAAAAAGGCGTCCTGGTTTGCCTGTTATTTTGATGACCGCTTATGGTTCAGTGCAAGATGCTGTTGATGCAATGCGCCGGGGCGCTGTTGATTACTTACAAAAGCCTTTTAGCGCCCAAATACTTATTGAGAAAATTAACCAATTCATTAAAGTTGAGCGAGATGTCGATACTGGCGAACCTATAGCCCAGGATCCCAAAAGCCAAGCTTTGTTATCTATGGCGTTAAAAGTTGCACAATCTGACGTAGGGGTAATGATCAGTGGCGAAAGTGGAACAGGGAAAGAAGTACTTGCTCATTTCATTCACGACCATTCATCACGTAAGAAAAAGCCATTCATTGCGATAAATTGCGCGGCAATTCCAGAACAGATGCTAGAAGCTACGTTATTTGGCTATGAAAAGGGATCATTTACAGGGGCTTATAAATCTACTCCTGGTAAATTTGAACAAGCTCAGGGTGGAACCTTACTTCTTGACGAAGTTAGTGAAATGCCCTTAAGTCTACAAGCAAAATTATTACGAGTCTTACAAGAAAAGGAAGTTGAACGCATTGGTTCAAATAAAACGATTAGTTTGGATGTAAGAATTCTTGCGACAACAAATAGGCAATTAAAGGATGAAGTGCAAGCGGGACGTTTCCGTGAGGACTTATTTTATCGACTGAATGTGTTTCCATTACAGTGGCACCCTTTAAGAGAGCGAAAAAATGATATTATTCCTTTGGCCAATTACCTAATACGTAAACACTGCCATCATAAGCAGCCAATTGTGCCTGTCATTAGTCCTGCAGCACAAAAATCTATGCTTGCATACGCTTGGCCTGGAAATACTCGCGAATTAGATAATGTCATTCAACGAGCTTTAGTATTACAAACGCAAGGCATTATTGAAGTAGAACACTTACAACTTTCATCGGTCGCTATTCAAGAAACAGAAGTTGCCGCGGCGAGTAGTAAAAATTTGCAAGCTCATGAATTTGAACTGATTGTTAAAACTTTAATGGAAAATAATGGGAATCGGCAAAAAGTCGCTGCATTATTAGGAGTTAGTGAGAGAACTTTACGTTATAAGCTAGCAAAAATGCGTGAAGAAGGGTATGTTGTATAGGTTTCATGTTAGTATATTAGTGAAAACATAGGTTTACGTTCAAAGTATGTTAAACCTGATTTTTCATTGAACTAAGCTGAATAGTTACCATGTTTTTTAAGGCGGAGCTAAACAGCGAGCGTTAGGGACTAAATGCGTTCGAGGTTTAAGTTTTATAGATATAATATGTATGTTATGTAGAGGAAGACGAAGGAATGAATGACATTAATACCGTTGGCCTGTTTGATCAAATGCAATCAATGGCAGCAAAGGCTGAAGGCGCAATAGTCGATAGGGAAGTAAATCAATCTTCATTCAGTGCAATTTTTCAGAATGCGTTAAATCAAGTGAGTGATTTAAGCAATAAAGCCGATTCTTTAAAAAGCCGTTTTGAACTTGGCGATCCCAATGTAAGTATCGGCGAAGTAATGATAGCAACTCAAAAATCAAATCTTGGGCTTGAGGCCGCGTTGCGCGTCAGGAATAAATTTTTACAAGCATATCAAGACATTATGGGCATGCCAGTATAGACAAATCATAACTCCCACGTTATTTTACAGGGTAGATTTTACAGGAGTTTAGTATGGCATTGGCTGATAATGCTTCAATGGTGGCAGCAAAATTTGCAAGCTTATCTATACCGCGACAAATTGGTTTATTAATCGGTTTGGCTGCGAGTGTTGCTATAGGTTTAGCAGTAGTTTTATGGTCTCGTGATCCTAATTATGTTCCTTTATATACTCAAATGAATGCCCGGGACACGGCTGAAGTCGTATCGGCGCTTGAGCGCAATGGTATTGAATTTAAAATTGATAATAATAACAGTACCATTTTGATTCCATCTGAGAAACTACAGGCTACGCGTCTGAAGCTGGCTGCAGAAGGTTTACCTCGCGATCCCGTTGGTTCAGAAGAGTTATTTACTAGCGGTAATGCATTTAATAGCAGTCAGTTCATGGAGGTTGCGCGCTATAAGCAGGCCTTGGAAGCGGAGTTGGCTCGAACTATTAGCAAGTTTAATGACATTAAAGCTGCACGTGTGCACTTAGCGATTCCACGTGAATCTGCTTTTGTACGCGATACACAGCAGCCCAGTGCTTCAGTTTTTATTGATGTTTACTCAGGACTTGAGCTCAAAAAGCAAACAATTGCTGCCATTGTTAATTTGGTTGCCTCCAGTATCCCTAATTTATCAGCTAGCCGTGTTACGGTTGTAGATCAAGATGGTCAATTACTCAATGAAGGGGGCGGGCAGACTTTATTTACTGAGACGGAACGTTTCTTAGATTACAGACAGAACCTTGAGCGTCAATATGCACAAAAAATTCAAGATATTTTGACCCCATTGTTAGGTTTTGGTCGTGTGCGCGCTAAAGTGTCTGCGGACATTGATTTTACCAGCTATGAACAAACTCAAGAGTTATTCAACCCAGAGCAATCCTCTTTGCGTAGTGAACAAACGCTGCAAGAGAAACGTAATTCGAATAGTGATGCGCAAGGCGTTCCTGGTTCATTATCTAATACACCGCAATCTAATCCGGCGCTTACGGGTAAAAATCCTAATGCCCCAGCAAATCAGCAGCAATCCTCGGAGGCGACACAAAATACTGATGTACGTACGCAAAGTACCAGGAACTTTGAACTGGATAAAACTATTAGTCACACTAGAAATCAACCGGGTTCGATTAAGCGTTTATCCGTGGCTGTGTTAGTAGATAATCCGGCAATAATGGATGAAAAAACTAAGAAAATGACGAAGAAAGTCCTATCTGCCAAAGAAATCGATCAAATCAAGTTGTTGGTGGCTGATGCGATTGGTTTAAATGCAAAACGTGGCGATAGCTTGAACGTAATCAATAGTGATTTTGTGAAGCCAGATCCTATTGCTCCAATGCCGGAAGAACGCTTTTGGCAGAAAGAAATTTTCTGGTCTATAGTGAAACAAGTTGTTGGTGCGCTATTCATTCTGTCTATAATCTTTGGGGTTTTAAGACCAATGCTTAAAACCCTGGCAAGCAATAAGGGAGTAGGTGGAGATATACCTCTTCTTGAAGAGCAGCCAGAGACTCAAGGGGAATTACCTTTTGATGATGGAATTAATGTAGGCGACG
The DNA here is from genome assembly GCF_001465875.1 of Legionella saoudiensis. Lineage (GTDB taxonomy): Bacteria > Pseudomonadota > Gammaproteobacteria > Legionellales > Legionellaceae > Legionella > Legionella saoudiensis. Next base: position 548,172 of record NZ_LN901324.1, read on the forward strand.
CACATGATTATGAGTCACAACTAAATTTATTACGCCAAGTTGTAGATAAAGAACCCAAGCGTGTTGCGCAGGTAGTTAAAACTTGGGTTGATCGAGGGTAAGCGATGGATGGAATAGAGCGTGCGGCCATATTGCTACTAAGCATGGGCGAAAAAAATGCGGCAGAGGTTTTAAGACATTTGGAGCCAAGACAAGTACAGAAAGTTGGAATGGCGATGGCTGCGCTAAATAATGTCAGTAAAACGAAAATGCAAAATGTTTTAGCTGATTTTACTAGCGCTATAGGTGATCAAACGAGTTTGGCTGTAGACACAGAACATTATTTAAGAACCATCCTTATAGAAGCTTTAGGGCTGGAAAAAGCAACGCCATTCATTGATCGTATTCTGGTATCAGACAAAGACAGTGGCCTTAACCGTTTGAAGTGGTTGGATGGGCGGTTAATTGCCGATGTTATTCGTAACGAACATCCGCAAATTATCGCCACTATTTTAATTCATCTGGATAGTGAACAGGCCGCTGAGGTAGTCAGTTATTTCAGCGTAGAAAAGCGTTCAGAAGTTTTATTGCGTATGTGTAATATTGATACAGTAAAACCGGAGGCGATTAGTGAGCTTGGACAGGTAATTGAAAAACAACTTAGTGGTCAAAAAGTAAGTAAATCAGCTTCAGTTGGGGGGATCAAAAGTGTTGCTGATGTTATTAACTATTTTGATGGCGCGATGGAAGAAGAGGTCCTGGATAAAATTAAGGAGTGGGATTCTGATTTAAGTGAAAAAATTCGCGATAAAATGTTTGTATTTGAAAATTTAGTCGATATGGATGATCGCAGCGTGCAAACTTTATTACGTGATGTTTCCCAAGAATTATTGAAGTTAGCTTTAAAAGGTACCACCGAAATAACTAAAGAGAAAATATATTCTAACATGTCCAAAAGAGCTGCTGACCTATTGCGTGAAGATATTGAGCTTCAAGGTCCGGTCAAGGTCGTGGATGTAGAACGGGCACAGCGAGATATACTCACCATCGCCAAGAGTTTAGCTGAAGAAGGGAAGATTGCGTTAGGCTCTAAGGGTGGGGATGAAATGATTTAATTTCGAATGTGAACGCATTCACGAAATGGCATTAATTTAATTAAATATTAAAGGGTAAATGTAGGCTGGGCTGTTAAGCCCGGCAATCGCAGCTCATGCTAACCCCAATGCTGGGCTTAACAGCCCAGCCTACAAACAAGCTGCAAATTTTATCGTTTGCAAGCGCAATGATGATCGCGCTATAAGGGACTAAGGGTTTTACATGGCAAATAAATTTGAGCCTTATCATACAAAACAAACTAACGATAACGATTTTAGTGTATGGGACTATCAGTCAACACAAAAAAAAGAAGAGGAAGCTCCTGCAGTTGACGAGCGAGAAGTCTTTCGAGCTGAATGCGAGCGTTTAAAGCAGGAAGCAATCAAAAAAGGCTATGAGCAGGGATTACAGCAAGCCCAAGCAGAAATTGATAAAAAAAAGGAAGAGCTTATTCGTTGGCTTGATTTAGTTAAAAACCCAGTAAAACTTTTGGATGAGCATGTTATCCAGGAAACATTACAAACTATTTTGTGGCTTAGCCAACATTGTATCGCTGTGGAGCTCTCTGTAAATCCAGAAAAATTGCGGGATTTACTTAATGAAATTAAAACTGAATTGCCTACCTTAAATAACCATCGTATGCTGGCTATGCATCCATCCGATGTTGAGTGGCTGAAGGCTGAAATCACTGAAAATGAATTTCCAGGCTTACATGAAATTTTGGCCGCAGATCCCACATTAAATCGCGGTGATTTCTATTTAAAAGGTGAACATAGTGAATTGGATGGTCGTATTCATACTCGCTTTGCCACTCTTTTTTCTAAATACATCACTAAAGATAATTTAATGCCCATGAAGGTCCAGGATTGATTTATGGAACAATATGAATCCCGCCTGGTAAAAATTATGGCTGATGTACGAAATCAAGAGCATTCTGGCCTATTACATTGTGGACGGATAAGTCGCGCTGTGGGCCTTACTTTAGAGGCAAAGGGCTTTAATCAGCCAGTAGGGGCTCGATGTTTTATTAATGTCAGTGAATCTCATTCAATTGAAGCTGAGGTTGTCGGTTTTGGCCAAGATCGTACCTACTTAATGTCAATTGGAGCCATTCAGGGACTTGCTCCTGGGATGATTATTGCGCCTACTGGACGTGTTGCGCGAATTGAAGTGGGTTGGCCTTTGCTAGGGCGTATCGTCAATGGTTCAGGAGCAATTATTGACGAAGGTGCTCCAATTGAACTTACCGAAACCTATCCATTAGAGTCTGGAATAATAAATCCGCTTAAAAGAGCTGCTATAGATACTCATATGGACGTTGGAATCCGCGCAATTAATGGCTTGCTTACTGTTGGCCGTGGTCAGCGCATAGGTCTTTTTGCAGGAAGCGGGGTAGGTAAATCAGTATTATTAGGTATGATGACTCGCTTTACAAAAGCCGATGTAGTTGTTGTTGGTTTAATTGGTGAGCGAGGTCGTGAGGTTAAAGAGTTTATTGAATGCAGCCTAGGTGAAGAGGGCTTAAAGCGCGCAGTGGTTGTTGCGGCTCCTGCGGATGAGAGTCCCTTAAGACGGCTGCATGGAGCAAAGGTTGCCACCAGCATTGCTGAGTATTTTCGTGATCAAGGCAAGCATGTACTTTTGCTGATGGATTCTTTGACTCGTTTTGCCCAGGCACAGCGTGAAATCGCTTTATCTATCGGTGAGGCGCCTGCTACAAAAGGTTATCCTCCCTCAGTATTTACCAAACTTCCTAAGTTAGTGGAGCGAGCAGGAAATGGGGAGCCTGGAAGCGGGTCTATTACTGCATTTTATACGGTCTTAACTGAAGGTGATGACTTGCAAGATCCAATTGCTGATGCCGCACGCGCTATTTTAGATGGGCATATCGTTTTAAGTCGCTCTTTAGCGGAGGAAGGACAATATCCCGCAATCGATTTAGAGGCTTCAATTAGCCGGGTAATGCAAACAGTAGTTTCTGACGAGCAAATGAAAAATATGTTGCTGCTGAAAAAATATTTGTCTCTTTATGAAAAGAATAAAGATTTTATTTTGTTAGGGGCCTATGTAAAAGGTTCTGATCCTAATTTAGATAAAGCAATTTTAGCGCGAGATAAAATTAGAAAATATATGGAACAGGGAATGAATGAACAGGTTAATTATGAGGAGAGTGCCCGTTTATTATCCGAGTTGGCTAAGTCATTTAGGTAGGAGTTAGTTTATGAATCAGCGATTGGACCGCTTGATGCAATTATGGGAAATAAAAAAGGAATTAACCAACACTGCATACCAACAATTGTTACATGCACAAGAGCAATTTAGTAAAAATAAAGCAAAACATGACCAGTTAGTTGGTTATCGGCAAGATTATTTGCAACAATTAGAAACAATGGGTGAACAGGGTGCCTATGTGCGGCGCTTGCGAAATCGTATCGACTTTATTAGTCATCTCGATATGGCTTTAGCGCAATTAAATGGCCATTTAGCTCAACTTGCCAAGGTAAGGCGAAGTGCAGAATCAGCGTATAAGCAAGCCAAAATTTCTGAAGAAGGCGTTAATTTATTAATAGAGCGTCTTAAAAAGACGCAAAAATTTAAATTGAACCAGCAAGAACAGAAAGAAAATGATGAGTATGCACAAAAGCAGTGGTATAGTAGAGAACTTAACGACGAGTAAAAGCGGATACAGTGAATAAGATTATTAAAAAAATTTGGATGACCCTTGCCATCCTCATTATTCTTATGGCTGTTTTGTCCAGCGTGTTTCGTTCGTTAACTCCTTGGGCAAAACAATATAAAGGTGAGGTTGAGCAGCATCTGTCAATCCTTTTAGGCCAACCTGTGACCATTCAAACTATGGAAACTGGATGGTATTGGTTTCAACCCGTACTTAAGTTAAAGCAAGTCACATTCGGTGGCGACTCTAAAAAATCATTTCATTTAAATAAATTACTCGTAGGGATTAATGTTTTTCGCTCAATATGGAACTGGCAGATTCAACCTGGCGTTCTTTATATTGATGATATGCATCTGACCCTAAGAGAAAAAGGGGATCATTGGACTATTGATGGTATTAGTACAGATACACTTAATAGTGAGGACATGACTCCTGAAAAGACAAAACAGATCCTGGTTTGGTTATCCCAACAAGAGCGTTTAATTATTAAACGCGTTTCCATGTATTTTCATTTTAGTGATGGTGGTTTGATTCCCGTTGATGGGCTCAATGTTTCCGTCATGAATAGTGGGGGGCATTATAAATTAAAGGGCAGTGCCAGACTGGAACAAACGAATAGCACTGATTTTCAATTACTCGGGGATGGCTATTTTGATCCTGATAATTTTGGTGAAATTGAAGGAAAGTTTTATTTCTCTGCGCAAAATATTATGCCGGCCCAATGGCAGAGCCTCTTTCCTAATGCGACGGAACATTTAGAGGGTGGAAAAGGGGGCTTACAATTATGGATGGATGTGCATAAAGGCTCAGTCGCATCAGTACAGGCACAAGTAAAGTTAGAGCATTTAGCTTGGCGCTTATTAAATAAAGAAAAAAGCCAGTTAGTACAATCCTTTTTTGCTAACTTGTCTTGGAAACCAGACGATAAGGGATGGCAATTACATGGCGATCACATCCAGTTACGTGTTGGTGGCTTAAATTGGCCTGAAAACCAGCTTTTGGTCAAATACAATCATGAACAGCAAACGTATCAGTTTTTTATTAAAAATATCATTATTGAATCATTACTTTCAGATGCAGTGAATTGGCCTAAGAGCATTCAAGGCGTGTTGCAGATAAAACCTCAAGGTGTTTTGCATGATACTCAAGTTTTAATGCAGCTTGCAGATCCATCTTTCCAAATCCCGGTAATTCCGCAATTACCGGCTAGCGCGGCTAATGAGCCCGTTAAAATATGGATGCAAAAGAATGAAATAACCTATGTATTAACTCGCTTTGAACAGTTAGGATGGAATGGAAGTCCGAAAAAGAAAATACCTGAAGTAAGAAACCTTACTGGTGTAGTGAATTGGCAACCAGAAGAGGGACGCTTGGAATTGGATTCAGAGAACACGCTGCTTGCGATACACGGCTATCCTGCACAAAATTTAACTTTGCTTAATGGGGCTGTCGATTGGAAAGAGTTAAGTGATGGTTTACGCATCAGTGTCGATCGTTTCGTATTAAGCAAACCAGAAATTACATTAAGTGCCCAAGGCGCTGTGGATCAGGTAACGCGTGATTCTGTTGGCGCTATCCGTTTAAATGCTGAGTTTTCAGGTAAAAATTTTGAGCAATGGGCTCCATTTCTTCCTAAAAAACATATGAAAGCCAAATTGTATACTTGGCTCACCCGTGACTTGAAGCATATCGCTGAAATTAGTGGAACTGTGAGCTTGAATGGTATGGCTCAAGACTTTCCTTTTGATGAACATAACGGTGAATTTATTATTACAAGCCACGCAAGTGGTGGTGAGCTTTACATTAATCCCAAATGGAAGATAATTAAAAACATCGAAGGGGATATTCAGTTAACTAATCGTAATTTAAATATTAATATTATCAATGCGGATTTCCAGGGGGTTCCTGTTAATCAAATGAATTTACGTATCGATAATATAGGCAATAATAAAGAAAATCTAATTATCACTGGCAGCATCAACGCACCTGTACAAAAAATGGTGAATTATGTGATGTCTTCTCCATTAAAAAATAAGTTAGCCCTACTAAAGCAATTAACAATAAAAGGTTTTGCTCAGTTAAATCTCCATTTACAAGTGCCTTTATATCCTGAAAATGACAAGGTATTAGCAAAAGGCGATTTAACCTTTAAAGATAATGAAATTACCGTAAACTATGACTTTGTGAAGTTTTTGTTAAAAGGCGTAACCGGGGAATTATTCTTTACTGATGACGGAGTAAGCGATAGTTCCTTAGTCGCTAACTCATTAGGACAACCTCTTAATATTAAGATCCAGTCAGTGAAAACACCAAAACCCGCAACCTCAATTGCAGTAGAAGGTACGTGGACCGTTGAGTCCTTAAAAACTCGCCATAATGCGCCATTTCTTGCTTTATTAAATGGTTCTTTCCCAGTTAAAGCTATCTTAAAATTAGCAAATAAAGCTTCTGAGGCAGATACAATTAAGTTAACCTCTTCATTGCAAGGTTTGGCTGTTAATTTGCCGGCGCCTCTGGGGAAAACGCATAAGGATACGCTCCCGTTAGAAGTAAATGTAGATTTAAATCCAGACAAATCAATACGCCTAAAATCTAATTATGATGCGCGTTTAAGTTCGGATTTATTATTTAAGACGACTAATGGCATCTTCGATCTGGATTCAGGTCAGTTGCGTTTAGGCAGCGCCAAGGCAATGAGTCAAAAATTACCAGGATTAGCTGTAGTCGGTTCATTAAAAGGTTTTGATCTGGACGAATGGAAGAATGTGTATAACCACTATACATCGGCTCAAAATGCCGGCCCTTCGCTATTTAATAAGCTACGAATCATTAATGTTACTTTGGACAAGTTTAACATTTTGAAACAGCAATTTGATGCATTAACTGTAAAGGCAAAGCTATTGCCCAATAAGGATTGGTCTTTTAGTCTGAATCAAAAAAATATTGCTGCAGACTTATTGTATCGGGTATCAGCAAATGAATTGAGTGGTCATGTCCAACGTTTACATCTTGAGAAGCTAGATACCAAAGATCTCAAATCAGGCGAGGCTGCAACAAAAATGCATCCAGATCAAATCCCTAATCTTAATCTGCGAGTTGATAACTTATCCGTGGGCGATGTGCTTATTGGAGATGTAACCTTAAAAAGCCAGTCAACCGCGAAGCGATGGTCATTGAATTATTGTCGTATTGATTCTCCTGTATATCAATTTAATATTGAAGGAGCATGGACTCAGACAAAAACAGCAGATCATTCAGCGTTCCATTTAAAGCTTGAGATGAATAACTTAGCGAAAAGCCTCGAGCGCTGGGGCGTTAACCCGACAGTTCGAGCAAAAAAAGGATATATTGAATTTAAGGGGGGCTGGAATGATGATTTAGCTGGTTTTTCCTTAGCGAAAATAAATGGTGATATGTTTTTACAGCTTAAAAATGGCAGAATCACTGATTTAAGTAAATCGACTGAAGGAAAATTAGATTTAGGCAAATTACTGAGTATTTTAAGTTTGCAAACAATACCAAGGCGATTGCAACTTGATTTCAGCGATTTAGCGCATCAAGGATACAGTTTTGATATCTTTCAAGGGAATTTTTCGATTCACAAGGGGAGAATGACAACTCAAGACAGTTATATTGATGGGCCTGTTGCTTATGCAAGTATGAAGGGTGATTTGGATTTAGTACGACGAACTTATGATATGAATTTGAAAATATCTCCGCACATTACTGCCAGCTTACCTATTGTGGCCACAATTGCAGGCGGCCCTGTTGCTGGAGTTGCCACTTGGGTTGCAACAAAAATTATTAATCAGGGCATGCAAAAAATCTCTGCGTACAGCTATAAGATTTCTGGTCCATGGAAACAACCAGTAGTGCAACAACTAACGATTGTTCGAAAAAAGAATAATTCGATTCAAACAGGGCAAGGGCCCCTGAAAGTCCAACCCAATCTAGATTAAATGGCCGTGAGCCTGGTTGCTTGTAATTAAAGAGATATGGCTCGCCAAGCTAGAAAAAATTTCCTCCGGGCCTTCTTCCGCCTTTGTCTATGGGGTTTGATTCAAATTTCTCCGTGGGTGAGGGGGAAATAATCCACCATAATATTTTTTATTAAGATAGTAGAATTATCAGCCTCTCCTAGACTAAACTTAGCTATGAAAAGATTAATTTTTCAACAGGATGTGTATATGTTGCCTACCAAGCTGTAACCTGTAGCAACATTCTTCACAATTTAGGCTACACATAAAAATGAAGGTTTTAAATGATTCACTTTGTTTTGGGCCGATATTGGAATATTTGTTTACTAAAGGAAAGCCCTGAAAATACACCCTATTCGATTATCCGGGTATTTTTAAGTGCTATTATCTTAGCCGTCATTATGGTAATTGAATGGAACTATTCTTATTACAACTCCTCAGGGGACTTGGGGTGGTTGTTAATTATTGCTACTTGTTTACTGTTATCCTATGCAATTTATACCTACGCCGTATTATTTTTAAAAGGATTTACTTCAAGATTAGTACAAACACTAACAGCATTATTTTATACTAGTATCATTATTCACATTCTGGTGGCACCATTGGTATTTTTTGCCCCGTATTTATCACATATACATATAAAAACCCCAATTCTCTTATTTTTAGGTGTCCTTTATCTATTTATGAGTATTGGATTATCTGTATGGCAGTTTGTAATTACTGCACATATTTATAAATACGCGTTGAGCATTTCACCGATACAGTCAGTGCTTACCGCTTTTGGTTTAATGGCTGTTAACATTTTAACTGTTTCTTCACTACAATGAGAGAATTATGCATTTACATATTTTAGGGATAAGTGGGACCTTTATGAGCGCACTCGCGTTACTTGCACGCGATTCAGGTTATACCGTTACTGGGAGCGATGCCAATTGTTATCCTCCAATCAGTGATTTGTTAACTGCCAAAGGTATTACTTGGACTGAGGGATATGATGATGCCAGTTTGGCCCTAAAAGCAGATGTAGTTATTGTTGGAAATGCAATTAAACGTGGTATGCCAGTTCTTGAAGCAGTTATTGAGGCTGGAACAAATTATACTTCCGGTCCACAGTGGTTTGCAGAAAATATTTTATCTAAATACCAGGTTATAGCAGTTGCGGGCACTCATGGAAAAACCACTACAACGTCTATGGTTTCTTGGATCTTAGATCAGGCAGGATTAAATCCTGGATTTTTAATTGGTGGTGTGTCTTCAGATTTTAAAACCAGTTCGCGACTTGGTAGTGGTAAATGGTTTGTTATAGAGGCGGATGAATACGACAGTGCCTTTTTTGATAAAAGACCGAAATTTATGCATTATCGCCCACGAATCGCTATTCTAAATAACCTTGAATTTGATCATGCAGATATTTATCCTGATTTAGCAGCTATTCAGCAGCAATTTCATTATTTATTGCGTACTATTCCAGCCAATGGCGTCGCCATTAAACCACGTGATGATAAGGCATTGAATGAAGTGTTAGCGCGAGGTCGCTTTTCTCGGATTGAGGAACTTGCTTTACATGGAGATGCGGATTGGAGCGCTAAACTCATTGAGGAAAATGGTAGCTGGTTCAAAGTACTGCATTGTGGTGAAGAGGTTGCGGAAATCAATTGGTCCCTAATAGGTCGTTTTAATGTAGAAAATGCCTTAGCTGCTCTCGCTGCGAGTGTAAATGCAGGAGTAGACCCTAAAGTGGCGGCAGAAGCTTTGGAACGCTTTACACCAGTAAAACGTCGGTTGGAAGTAAGATCAAATAAGTATGGAATCACGGTTTATGATGATTTTGCGCATCATCCTACAGCAATTACCCGAACAATTGATGCTTTAAAGCGAAGCAATCGACATCACCGTATTTTCGCAGTTCTGGAATTTGCTTCCTATACTATGCGCACAGGAGTCCATGCCACTGAAATGGCGCAAGCTTTAGCCCCAGTTCAGGGCGCTTATGTATTAGAACCACATGATTTTGATCTTACTGAAACTATTGGTAATTGGACATGCCCTTATCGTATTTGTAAAAATACTGAGGAAATCGTTCAGGAAGTTACTGGTAATGTGCAAGAGGGGGATGCTATTTTGGTTATGAGTAATCGGGGATTTAATGGTATTCATCAGCAATTAATTAACTCTATTGATGCCCGTTACTCTGGGATTTCTTGCTAGATATTAGTGCTGTAAAGGTCATTTTATATAATTAAGAGATGACCTTTTGCAGCTCAATCCCCCATGAAAAAATGCGAATGATTCTTTTTCTGTTCAACTAGTTGAATTAATAGTTGCAATATTTCAGATTGATTGTTATAAAAAAAGAGTGCCCTTAGAGATTAATGACACGCTGATATTCCTATGCTCTGAACAAGTTAGAGGATAGAATATAGCAGGCTAAGAAAAGAAGAAAATCCTTAGGAATTAGGGTATGAGCAAAAGGAGATTGTATGACATTAGAAACTGTAGGGTATGAATTTCTACGACTTAATATTCAAAATTTAAATAGAGAATATTCTAATTACTTAGCCCGTTATACAATCGAGATGACCGAAGCAGAAAAGAAAGAGGCATCTGAAGTAACAAATGACCCTCTTTCGATTTTACTTGCTCGAGTGAACAGGCACGTTGTTCAATGTCAGACTGATCGAGCCAGTGGTCGAGATGTATTTCCTCAATTGACCGATGAGATACGACGCTCGGTGGAAAAGAAACCGGAAGATAGAAAAAGAAATACCCTTTATTTACTAGGCGCATTAATCCATCGCTACTTAAGAATCGAAACTGAATATAAAGACTATAACGAGTCTAGATTAAATCTCTATACATGGTTTAGCAGCAAACCTCTTTGGAAGCCTACTCATAGCCGTTTATATAATGCAATAGTGAGTGCATTGGGGTTGAGCGATGCCAATAAACTCGATGACTATACCATAATTAATGCCTTAGAGGTATTTAAAGAAAATATGGAGATGGAAATTGAAGTTGAGGTACTCGTAAATAAAGAAAAAAAGTTAGTCAAAAAAAAGCGATATGAAACATATGAGCATTTTAATACGGCCGATCCAAACTTTAAGACTAATCTAGAGAAAATGATTTCCGCTCATAAAGAGAGTGGCAAATTGATGGTTCGACAGTTTGGAGCTATTGATTTTCTGCAATCGTTAATGAAGAAGCTTGATCAGGAAAACCAACCCGTCGAACGAGAGATAAATGAATGGTGTGCGAGTCTGGCTAAGACCCACAAAAACTTTAATTTATTAAACAAAGAATTAATTGAGCAGCATCTTAATCAATATTACCAATCAAAACCTGAAAAAAGGAATGAGAAAGAGCATATACAGTACTTGCTTGAGGGGATATTGAGTAATGAGAACTTCATCGCAAATAATGATCATACTAAGTTTTTGAAAGAATTAGTTACCTCCAATACGGATCCTAGTCGCAATATTTGCTGTGGTGCATATATTTTATTGATAAAGCAAGGGAATTTAGATAAAAAACTAGTTACACAAATGACGGATGCTTTTGGTTTTAGTGGGAAACTCACAATCGAAATTCAGATAGCTTGTCTTAAGGCTTTTAAAGCTTACGCGGATGCGGTTGCAGAGTCTGAAGTGCTTGCTCAGGAAAATGAAGTAAAATTAGATTATAAATTTTTTGGTGCCTCAAAGACTATGATTAACCAGACAACGCAATTAATCGTCGAGTTAGGTGAGGAAACGGTTCATTCTTTAGTTATGTAGCTGAAGGCTCAGGAGTTTTAAACGTACGTCATCCCAAGCATTCATAAGGGATGACGTACCACTAACTTAAATCGTAAACTGCATCAAACCATCCTGGTAACTAACCCGTATAGTATCCCCAGACTTAAACTTCCCTGACAATATTGACTGCGCTAATGGATTTTCAAGTTGCTGTTGAATTGTACGTTTTAAAGGACGGGCCCCATACACCGGATCAAACCCAGCCTCGGCCAAATGTGCAAGAGCCTCAGCACTAACATCAAGATGCATTTCTTGTTGGCTCAAACGCTTACGTAGGTGCTCAATTTGGATGTCAGCAATTTTAGCAATCTGAGCTTTGGCTAAGGAATGGAACACCACGGTATCATCAATACGGTTGATGAATTCAGGGCGGAAATGTTGACCCACCAGCTCCATAACGGCACTTTTTACCTCTTCATAGCTGTATTTACTACCCATTTCTTGAATGACATGAGAGCCTAAGTTTGAAGTCATAACAATGATCGTATTGCGGAAATCTACAGTACGGCCTTGTCCATCAGTGAGACGCCCATCATCCATTACCTGCAAGAGAATATTAAATACATCAGTATGCGCTTTTTCTACCTCATCAAGCAAAATGACCGAATAAGGGCGACGTCGTACGGCCTCTGTTAAATAACCGCCTTCCTCATAGCCTACATAGCCTGGAGGGGCGCCTATTAAACGTGCGACGGAATGTTTTTCCATGAACTCAGACATATCAATACGAATCATAGCCTCTTCAGTATCAAAAAGATAAGCTGCTAAGGCTTTACATAATTCGGTTTTACCTACACCTGTTGGTCCTAAAAATAAGAAAGAACCTATAGGTCTATTCGGATCTGCTAAACCGGCACGAGAACGGCGAATGGCATTGGATACAGCATTAATCGCTTCCTCTTGTCCAATTAGGCGTTGATGTAATACTTCTTCCATTTTTAAGAGTTTTTCTCGTTCGCCCTCCATCATTTTCGAAACAGGGATTCCAGTCCACTTCGAAACCACCTCGGCAATTTCATCTTCGGTGACTTTGTTACGGACTAATTTAGTTTCTTGCTCTTCACCCTCGGCAACCTGAGTGAGACGTTTTTCTAATTCAGGAATACGCCCATATTGTAACTCAGACATACGACTCAAATCGCCAGCACGCCGAGCCATTTCCATTTCTTGTTTGGCATTTTCCAGAGCTTCTTTTATTTGAGTAGCTCCTTGCATTGTTGCTTTTTCAGCTTTCCAAACTTCTTCGAGATCAGAGTAATTTTGTTCGAGCTCATCAATAGTATTTTGTAGATCATCCAACCGTTTTTTGGAGGCTTCATCATGCTCTTTTTTCAGCGCCTCACGTTCAATTTTCAATTGGATAAGGCGACGCTCTAATTTATCCATGCTTTCGGGTTTTGAATCGATTTCCATACGGATAAGACTTCCGGCCTCATCAATAAGGTCAATTGCTTTATCCGGTAGTTGTCTATCAGTAATGTAACGATGGGATAAAGTAGCTGCGCCAACAATTGCTGGGTCAGTAATTTCCACACCATGATGCACCTCGTAGCGTTCTTTTAAACCTCGCAAAATAGCGATAGTATCTTCAACAGTAGGCTCATTAACGAGAACTTTTTGGAAGCGGCGCTCTAAGGCTGCATCTTTTTCAATATATTGGCGATATTCATCTAGGGTAGTGGCACCAATACAGTGCAACTCGCCGCGAGCTAAAGCCGGTTTTAACATATTCCCAGCATCCATAGCACCTTCGGCTTTACCTGCACCGACCATAGTATGAATTTCATCAATAAAGAGGATAATTTGGCCTTCTTGTTTTGCCAGATCATTGAGTACAGCTTTTAGGCGCTCCTCAAATTCACCACGGAATTTTGCGCCGGCAATCAATGCGCCCATGTCCAGGGAAAGTAGACGTTTATTCTTTAAGCCTTCTGGCACTTCACCATTGACGATGCGTTGAGCTAGTCCTTCCACAATGGCTGTTTTACCCACCCCAGGCTCGCCAATTAAAACGGGATTGTTTTTAGTGCGGCGTTGCAATACCTGAATGGTTCGGCGAATTTCATCATCACGTCCAATAACAGGGTCTAATTTACCTTGCTCGGCGCGCGCAGTTAAATCCAGTGTATATTTTTCTAGCGCCTGACGTTGCTCTTCCGCGTTTGGATCATTTACTGCTTCACCACCACGTAGCTCATTAATGGCATTTTCAATGGCTTTGCGCTCACCGCCAGCTTGTTTTAATAAACGAGCTAAAGCGCTGTTTTCTTCACTTATGGCAGCTAAGACGAATAACTCGCTGGAAATAAAATTATCTTTCTTTTGCTGAGCTATTTTATCCGTAAGATTCAAGAGACGGTTTAACGAGTTGGAGATATGTACATCGCCGCCAACTCCAGACACTTTAGGGAGTTTATCTAAGGCTTGCTCTAAAAGGGTTCTTAAAAGCGAAATATTTACCCCTGCTTTACTAAGCAATGGTCGGCAACTCCCGCCTTGTTGATCCAATAATGCTTTCATCAAATGCTCAGGTTCAATGAAGTTATTATCTCCGCCTAAGGCTAAAGATTGAGCATCAGCCAAGGCCATTTGAAATTTTGAGGTCAATTTGTCCATTCGCATATTTATTCACCTTATTATATGGGTGTTATTTCTATCTTATCTACCGTAAAATGAGGTTTAATTTAATTATTTCAAGCGATTAATATGACAACAGCAATTACTTCTAACTCTAATTCTAATCCTGATTCGCAAGCTTTGCTTAATCAAATAATTATAGACTATATAAAAGAGCAAAAACGCAAGCGCAGATGGCGCTGGTTTATGCGGGTAATCTACTTACTTATAGTTCTTTTTATTGCCTACCAATTAATGTCTAGTGGTAATGAGGAAGCTGGTTCTAACACAAAACCGCATGTGGGGTTAATTGATTTAAATGGCGAAATCTTTGATGCGAAACCGGCGAATGCAGATGACTTTGCCAAAGGAATGGAATCTGCTTATAAAAATTCAGGATTAAAATCATTAATCATTCGCATTAATAGCCCAGGCGGCAGCCCAGTACAGGCAGAATATATGTACAATGCCATTAAATATTATCGCCACAAGTATCCAGACATTAAAATTTATGCCGTATGTGTTGATTTGTGTGCTTCTGCTGCTTATTACGTAGCTGCAGCTGCGGACGATATTTATGCGAGCCCTGCAAGTATGGTAGGTTCAATCGGAGTTATTTATAGTGGTTTTGGCTTTGTGGATGTTATGAATAAGGTAGGAGTTAGCCGCAGGCTGCAAACCTCAGGGGCAAATAAAGGATTTTTAGATCCATTCTCTCCAGAAACTGATGCGCAAAAACAAAAGTTACAAGTAATGCTTGATACAGTTCATGAGCAATTTATTAATCGGGTGAAAGAGGGACGAGGAAGCCGCCTGCATATTGATAACGATACCTTTTCAGGTCTTATGTGGACGGGCGAGCAAGCCTATCCTTTAGGTTTGATTGATGGGTTTGCCAGTAGCGGTCAATTGGCTCGTGAGGTTATCAAAATTGATTCATTAATTGATTATACACATAAACAGAATATTTTTGACCGCGTCACTAAAAACTTAGGTACAGCTATGGCTGATGAATTACCCTCAAGTTTAGGGATTAAGACAGGAATTAGGTAGCTATCATTCACGTAGCCCGTATTAACGCTGCGTAATACGGGTATTTGTTCCATGTCTTCATTTAGAGTCTTTGCTTTCCAAGTTCGGAAAGAGAAGGGCAAGATTTTTATTTTTCCTCTAAAGCAGTGATTTGCCATTTCTGAGATGAACTCGTGCTTTTAGGGGCAGGTGCAACCACTATTGTTTGTTTCAGAGGAGGTTGAAATGGGCCAGATGCTGTTGCCCATTGATAGGTAATTTGGAACGTCCAGGTGTTTGCGTTTTGCTTTATTTTTTTAATTTCATAAGCAGTAATCCATGGGCTGGAAGTTCCAGAAACCCAGTAAGGCCAATTGCTCTTATATTTATTTTTTAATGTTTCAGAAAATAACATAAATTGGACTGCGCCGTTGCGAGTTTTATTTGCTTCGGCAAACAAATGCGCCACTGCTTCTGGAGTTTTGGGGGCTAAGGCTTTTTCTAACATCGCAATTCGAGCAGCATCTGCTTCGGAAGAAGAAACTTTACCGCTATTAGCATAGGCCGCAACAGAAAATAGAATCATAAAACAACTTGGAATTACAAATGATTTTAAGGCGTTCATAATAAGGTATCCTTATCTAGCAAGATGTAAACAGCCCATAATTAATCATAGTAAAATAAAGTCGCGGTAGACAAGATCGGAGCGTAGGGTAAAGCTGAAGCACGAATGCATTCCCGGAGATCCCTCGCAGCACTCGGGATGACGTGTCTTTGAAAAGCCTTAAGAAGGCCGTCATCCTGAGGAGTTTATGACGAAGGATCTCCTGAATAGAGCACGAATGCATTCCCGGGCACCTTCAGAAATTCCCTCGCGGTTTTGGTAGGATGACGTGTCTTTGAAAAAGCTTTAAGAAAGCCTGGTTGCGAGCAACCAGGTTATATTAAAATTAAGAGTTTTGTACCGTTATCTTAACGTAGGAGAAATTGTTTGTAATAGCGCTTTAAAAACCTTTGGTGTTCCAGCTACTACATCGCCATGCTTTAGGAAGTCTTCTCCACCTTGAATATCACCGATTAGACCACCTGCTTCTCTAACAATTAGCGAGCCTGCTGCGATATCCCAAGGACGTAGGCCTAACTCCCAAAAGCCATCTATACGGCCGCTAGCAACATAAGCTAAATCAAGCGCTGCTGAACCCGTTCTTCTTACTCCGGCACATTTGCCAAACAGGGCTTCAAAAGCAGGTAAATAGCGTTGTCCAATAGTTGCATCACGAGAAGGGAAACCTGTTCCTAAGAGTGAAGCACTTAATTGAGTTTGATTTGATACACGTATTCTACGATCATTTAAGCGAGCTCCACGTCCGCGACTGGCGGCAAAACATTCATGACGTAATGGATCGTAGATAACTCCATGTTCTATTCTACCTTTGATTTTTAGGGCAATAGAAACTGAGAAAAAGGGGAATCCATGTAGGTAGTTCGATGTACCATCTAAAGGATCAATAATCCAAACTGCGTCCTCATCAGCACCTTCTTGCATTCCGCTTTCTTCAGCCAGAACTCCATGATCGGGGTAGGCTTTACGGATGGTATTAATAATTGCCTGTTCCGCTTTAATGTCTACCTCGCTAAAAAAATCATTAGGCGCCTTAGAAGTTACTTTGAGATGATCCACTTGCTCCATGTGGCGAATAATAATTTCCCCGGCTTGACGTGCCGCATTCACTGCAATATTTAAAAGTGGTTCCATGGATTTCTCTTGAATTTACAAAACCGGTGATTCTAGCATATTTTTTTTGTACAAAGGTAACTTTTTCACTTACATGTTGCCTTAATGGGATTCGGCTAGGTGCAAAAGCACTTAAATGATATCATATACGTCTCTTTTGCATTAAGTTAAATCGTTTTTATGAATTTAAGTTCAATTCGTATCATTTTAGTTGGTACATCACATCCGGGTAATATTGGCTCAACTGCTCGCGCTATGAAAACCATGGGCCTAAGCTCCCTATATCTGGTAAGTCCTAAGTCTTTTCCTGACATGAAAGCACGCGAAATGTCGGCTGGTGCTGATGATCTTTTAGAAACGGCAATCGTTACAGAAACACTGGATGAGGCTTTAGTCGGCTGTCAGCTAATTTTAGCGACTAGTGCAAGGCCACGCGGACTTTCTTTGCCTGGGTTAACTCCTGCTGAAAGCGCTGAATTGGTGAGTAAACAAGCGGATGCAACGCAAATTGCAATTGTATTTGGACGTGAGTATGCAGGCCTTACTAACGAAGAACTGCTAAAATGTCATTATCACATTCATATTCCAAGTAACCCTGAGTACAGTTCACTTAATTTATCTCAGGCGGTACAAATTGTTGCTTATGAATTGCGTATGAAACTGTTAGCGCCTAAGGCTGAGGTTGCGTTACGTGCTGATGATTATGCCACCGCTGATGAAATTGAACAGTTTTATGAGCACCTAAGGGAAGTGTTTATTGAAATTAAGTTTTTAAAGGAAGCAAATCCAAGACGCCTGATGCAACGTGTAAGACGGTTGTTTAATCGGGTGAATCTGGAGAAGATGGAAGTTAGTATTTTACGAGGTATGTTAAGCCAAATACAAAAATCACTGGAATGGGCTAGCAAACGGGGTAAAAGTGAAGACGGAAATTAAGGTTCCTATTTATCTAGATTATATGGCAACAACCCCCGTAGATCCACGGGTGGTTGAGCGCATGGTGCATTTTCTAGGTCCCGATGGGGATTTTGGTAATCCTTCTTCGGTTACGCACGATTTTGGGCGTAGGGCAGCTCAGGCAGTTGAACATGCCCGCAGTCAAATTGCTGAGGTGATTCATGCTTCTCCCCAAGAGATTATTTTTACCTCCGGAGCCACAGAGGCAGATAATTTAGCGATTATCGGTGCTGCACATTTTTATCAGAGCAAGGGTAAGCATGTAGTCACCATGAGCACTGAGCATAAAGCAGTGCTGGATAGTTTTTATCGTTTAGAAAAGGATGGTTTTCAAGTAACTTATCTTGAGCCTCAGAGCAATGGTTTGCTGGACTTGCAGCAATTGGAGCGAGCTTTACAGCCAGATACTATTCTCGTGTCGATTATGCACGTAAATAATGAAATTGGTGTGATTCAAGATATTGCGGCGATTGGTGAATTATTAAAAGATAAGGGCATCATTTTTCATGTGGATGCTGCACAAAGTGCAGGGCGCCTTGCTATTGATATGAGCTCCCTTCCTGTCAATTTAATGTCTTTTTCAGCGCATAAATGTTATGGACCTAAAGGGGTTGGTGCATTATACGTTCGGCAGCGGCCTAGGGTTCGCTTACAGCCACAAACTTTTGGTGGTGGACATGAAAATGGTTTGCGCTCAGGAACGCTGGCGACGCATCAAATTGCGGGTATGGGTGAAGCTTTTGCTTTAGGTGAGCGTGTACGCGAAGAAGAGCAAGCACGGCTTTTGCTTTTTCGTCAACAATTGTGGAATGGTATTAAGCATTTACCTGGAATTCAGCTAAATGGTCATGAGCAACAACGGATAGCGGGTAATTTAAATGTTAGTTTTAAAGGATTGGATGGTGATTCTTTATTACTTGCCTTGAGTGATTTGGCTGTGTCTACTACTTCGGCATGTAGTTCGGCAAGCATTCAACCATCTTATGTGTTAAAAGCCATTGGGTTATCTGATGAGTTAGCACAGAGTTCGATTAGATTGTCTTTAGGACGTTTTACCCGAGAAGAAGAGGTAGAGCATGCAATCGCTGTGATTAATGCTCAAGTGGCCCATTTACATAACATATCCCCATTATGATGTATAATAAAACAGTACTTGATTATTTTTTTTCACCTGAGCATGTTGGTACTATAGATTTAAATGATCATTCAGTTGTTGTTAAAAACAATCAAAAGAAGCAAGGAACTATTGAGCTCTATATGCAATGTGGGTCGGAAAGGATAATTCAACATATTTGTTTTAAAACGAATGGAAATCCTTACCTTATTGCTGGTTTAGAGTGGCTATGTCGTCAGGTAGAGGGTAAGCTAATTGATGAATTACCGCCAATTGACTATCAGTTATTGGTAAATGAGCTGGATTTACCTGTAGCTCAGTACCCCTTGGCTTTACGAATTTTTAGTATTTTTAAAGAGACTTTAATTTTGATGAATAACAAGTTGCTTCAAAGTAAGCAGCATACCTAGAGGTATATATAATGAGTGTAGTAATGCAACGTGCAGTAAATGAGCTGACACCGGAAATCAGTTTCACTGAATCAGCAATAAAACACTTGGTTTCTTATTTGCAAAAAAATACGGGACATATGGGCGTGCGTTTGTCCGTTAAAAAAACTGGGTGTTCAGGTTTTTCTTATGTTGTCGATTATGTCCAGGCTCCTGCAGAAGGTGATTTGGTAATGCCTTTGAATGAGGACTATGTGGTTTGTGTGGATAAGGCGAGTTATCCATTCCTTAGAAATATGAATGTTGATTATGTGAAGCAAGGATTAAATTATAAATTTATTTTTAATAATCCTAATCAAACAGGGCAATGCGGTTGTGGTGAAAGTTTTACTGTTGAATAGTTGATTTTATTATGTATGCAATCTAAGAGTTCAGCGCCACGAACTCTGGGTTGCTTCGTCGCTATGCTCCTCGCAATGACGAGATCTCCTCCGATTTAGAAAGTCTATTCTTTAATTAGGTTCAGTAGCCGTCATTAAGAGTGAAGTGTGGCTCCACAGGGCCCGTGAGTAGGTTGCTTGATTATTTCGCCCCTTGCATCGATAATCAATCTAACATTAGAAACCCAATTCTTTAATCAGGTCTTGCAATCGTCATTCGAACGTAGTGAAGCAACCCAGGGTTCTGTGCTTCGAATGTTGATATTGTTTCATTTTCGATGGAAGTTGCAAACTTTCATAAGGAATCGTAGGGCTCTAAATTAAACTACGTTGCATTTAGGTTACTGCTTTTTAGGGTATGCACTAAATATTTAGCACGTGGTGTATTACTTAATCCAAACCACTTAATAATAGATTCTTAGAAAAAATTAAAACTCCTCTTTTCTCATCTATTATCTGCCAAAAAAATTAAGAAATCTTAAGGAAATTATTTTTTTTCTTAAGGTTCCCTTAAGGAAAATGGGAAATTAATCATTGAAAAACAGTCTGTTAGTACAAAAAATTATCTTAATGAACATAATAGATGAAATTAAATCGCGAAATAACCTTGGGATTTGTCGCGTTAAGTGATAAAATTTTTTTAACTTAATATTTCCTTAATAAATGAATATCATTAAAACAATGTTTACACTCTTTGAGATGTTTGATACTATATAGACCATGGTGTTCAGTGAGAGAATCTACTGAACATAATTTTATTTGTTAATTTGTACTAGGAGACTTAAATGAGTACAGAAGTTATGGTGCAAAGCAGCGAGTCGCTTTCGCATCAAGTCATTCATGCTGTAAAAGGCTATTTAACCAGCGTTAATAATAAAGATGCTAACTTAAATTTATATCAATTAATTGTTGAAGAAGTTGAAGCTCCTTTATTTAGAACTGTTATGGAATTAACTCGATACAATCAATCTAAAGCAGCTCGTGTTTTGGGTGTAAGTCGTGGTACTTTGCGCACTAAACTAAAGCGTTATTTTGATGATGAGTTCATCGGTACTCGTGATTTCTAATTGATATTGCGTGTATAGTTGTAGTTTTTTGTGGTTTTTTCGTATTGTGCACTTATTTATGGTGGCCTTTAGCTAAGCAGTCTGCTACTATTGGTAACAGAGTTGGTTAGACAATCGCTCTCTACCTCGGTAGGGGGAGGAAAGTCCGGGCTCCATAGGGTAGAGTGCCAGGTAACGCCTGGGAGGCGTAAGCCTACGGAAAGTGCCACAGAAAATATACCGCCTCTTCGGAGGTAAGGGTGAAATGGTGCGGTAAGAGCGCACCGCGCGTCTGGCAACAGACGTGGCAGGGAAAACCCCACTCGGAGCAAGACCAAATAGGAATCCATTTGACTGCAATGTCATGACGTGCGACCCGTACGGGATTCGGGTAGGTTGCTTGAGGCATGCGGTGACGTATGTCCCAGATGAATGATTGTCCAAGACAGAACCCGGCTTATCGACCGACTCTTTCTTTTTTCATTCATATAATCATTGTGTTGTTGTTACGTTGGGCTGCAAAGCCCAACGGCGAACTTATCTTCTCAACTTCTAAAAAACTACTTTTGCTTAAATTTAAGGCCTAGATTAGGCTGTATTGAGCATTTCCAGAGAAAAAGTGGAAAGTGCATGGCGAAGCTTCTCATAATTAAGCGGTTTGATTAAATGTAAATCAAAGCCTGCTTTCTGAGCGTGGTCTTTGTCTTGCTCTCTACCATAACCCGTCAGAGCAATAAGATAAGGAGATATAGGGAGATTTTCTTGCCGAAGGGCCTGAGCTACCTGATAGCCATTCATTCCTGAAAGACCAATGTCGCAAATCACAACGGCTGGCTGGAAAAGGCGGATTAACTCTACCCCTTGAGCCCCGTTATGAGCCATCTCTACTTCATAGCCCTCTATATCGAGCAGCATTTTCAGGCTGTCTGCTACATCCTGATTATCTTCAATTATTACAATTCGGCATTTTTTGCCTTTTAAAAAAAGAGAATCTACTTTTTCTGAGGATACGTCTGGGAGTTGGGGGGTAATTGGCAGATAAATGGAAAATTTTGCTCCCTTATCTAGGCCATCACTATGAGCGGTCACTTGGCCATCATGGAGTTCCGCTAAGCCTTTAACTAACGCTAACCCTAAGCCTAAGCCACCGCGGTGACGATCTAATCCTTGATCTGCTTGGCGGAAGGCCTCAAAAACTGTAGGAAGGATGTGTGGTTCAATGCCCACACCGGTATCTTGAACGGCGATGATGGCTTCGTGATCTTTTTCATTATATGTAAGAGTTATTTTAACCTGACCGCCAGGATGATTGAATTTATGAGCATTATGTAGCAAGTTTCCAATTGCTTGGGTCAGGCGAGTTGAGTCTCCTTCGAGCCAGATAGGTTTGGGAGGAAGATGGATTTCCAACATCATGCCTTCTTCTTCAAAAATTGTTGCGTAATCTTGTGCTGTATCATGAACAATTTGGGTGAGGTTACATCGTTCTTTGCGTAACAAAATTAACCCACGGGCAATACGGGTTGAATCAAGCAAATCATCAATCAGTCGTACTATATGCGTCACCTGGCGATCAATCATGTCATGCAATTGCCCCCATCGAGGATCGTCAGGTTTAACTAAATGCATTAATCGCACCGCATTTTTTATCGGTCCTAAGGGGTTTCGTAACTCATGTGCCAGCATACCTAGGAACTCATCTTTGCGACGATCTGCCTCTTCTGCTGCTGTGCGTCGCGCTCGCTCCTCTGCTTGCAAAGCTGCTTGTCGCCGCATCTGCGACAACTCGATAAAAACACGCACTTTCGCTTTTAGAATTTCAGGAACTACTGGTGTTGGCAAATAGTCAACAGCTCCACTCGCATAACCCTGTGCGACTTGGACCTCATCTGTAAAGGCGGTGAGAAAAATAATTGGAGTGCTGGCGGATTTTTTGCGATTGCGGATAAAGGTTGCTGTTTCAAATCCATCCATCCCGGGCATATTGACATCGAGTAAGATTACAGCAAATTCATGTTGCAAAACTAGTTTTAAGGCATCTTCTCCAGAGCGCGCCATAATAAGATTTTGCCCTAGCTCCTCTAGGATACTTTGATACACTACCAACTTTTCTGGCAGATCATCAACGAGAAGAATATTGAGAGGCTCCGTCTGAGCATGATTGTCCTCGGGGCCCGACAAGGTAGTTTTGTTCGGATCCATAGTTAAGTTATACATAATATTCCTTATTTATGAAGCCACGCACGCAGGATCATCATCAATTGGTCAATATCGACAGGTTTTGACAAATAGTCCCAGGCTCCTGCTTCGATGCATTTCTCTCGATCTCCCTTCATCGCCTTTGCAGTGACGGCAACGATTGGCAGATTCTTCAAATTCTCGAATTTACGGATTTCTCGAATGGTTTCCATACCATCCATTTCAGGCATCATGATATCGATTAGAACAATATCGATCTCCGAATCTTCACAGACAAGACGAATGGCATCTCGTCCATTATCGGCAGAAAGGATGTTCATCTTATGATCTTCAAGTATTGTTGCCAGGGCGAAAATATTTCGCGCGTCATCATCCACGATTAAAACTTTCTTTCCAATTAATAGCTGATCTGTTTGATATAGCTTTTGGAGTTTTTTGCTAGAAGTTTCTGTTAATTTACTTATAGGAAGATGAAGATGACTGGTTACCAAATTCAGCAGTCGATCCAGTGAACTGGCGCAGAACAGGGGAGTTGAGCCAATTTGCATGTTGTGACTTACTTTTTCATTCTTTTTATCATCATAGACAATAATAGGCATTGAATGAATTAATAAAGCTTCCTCTTCTTCGGATTTTTCGGAAATAAAGTCTTCTGCTATATGCATGAGCTTTGGCCCCGCAATAATGCAGTCGATTTTTTTCTGGCTTAAAATATTTCGAGCTGATTTTATATCACTTGCTGTGATTGTTTCGAGATTGTCTATAACAAGTTCTTTTTTAATTAAGGTTTGTTGGCTTTCGTCCGGTTCTGCGATCAAGATACATTTTTTCTTTAACGTTGAAAAATCCCTTAACGTAACAAAAAATTTATCGAGAATGTCACGGCTTTGTACTGGTTTGGTGATAAAAGCAAAGGCGCCTGAATCTATGGCTCTCGTGCGCGATTCGTCAGCCGATATAATGGAAACCGGAATATGCCGCGTGGCTAGATCATTCTTTATTCGTTCGAGCACGCGCCAGCCTAGCATGTCAGGCAAATGAATATCAAGCAAAATGGCGTCTGGTTTATAATCGTTTATCATAGCAATTGCAGCTGCCCCCATGGAGGTCATTAATACCTTGAATCCTTTTTCGCGAGCGGCATCGATCATAAAACGTGCAAATACCAAATTATTTTCCACGATTAGCAGAAGATGATCATTGGGTTGAATGAACTCACGATCATCCCCCAATTCATTAACAAGAGGTCTTGATTCTTGTTCATGCGTGAAGGGTAGAGGCTCCTCTTTTCTTGGGAGAGATATATTAATTTTCTGCTGTAGCGTTTCTTTGATGAAATCTCCGCTTGTGGCGGCTTTTCGTAAACGGGCGGAAGAATAGATTAGGGGAAGATACAGTGTAAATGTACTGCCTTGCCCTGGATGTGAGGTCAAGCGAATTTCGCCACCTAGTAAACGAGATAATTCCCGGCTAATGGCCAGGCCAAGGCCGGTACCTCCGTATTTACGACTGGTGGAACCATCTGCTTGCTGGAACGCTTCAAATATTATCATTTGCTTGTCTGCTGCAATACCGATACCCGTATCAGACACTGAGAAAGCTAAAACCTCATTAACTCGATTCAGCTCCTCATTATCCGTTCCCCAACCGCTGGTGGCAGGTTCAATAGCGAGGGTGACTTTACCTTGATGGGTGAACTTGAATGCATTAGAAAGAAGATTTTTAAGAATTTGTTGTAGACGTTTGGGATCAGTATACATAGAGCGTGGCAGGCGTGAATCCATTCGTACAACGAAATCGACGTTTTTGGATTCAGCAACATGCTTGAAGGTACGTGCAACATAACTTTGCAAATCATCCATACGTAATTCACTGCTTTCAACCATGACCGTACCTGACTCGATTTTGGATAAATCGAGAATGTCATGAATCAGCATAAGCAGGTCATTACCTGAGCTATGGATAATTCGGGCATAGTCCGTCTGTTTAGACGTCATATTACCTTCAGGGTTTTTGCTTAATTGGTCGGATAGGATAAGCAAAGAGTTTAGGGGCGTGCGCAACTCGTGTGACATATTAGCAAGGAATTCGGATTTATATTTGGATGTTAATGCCAACTGTTTTGCTTTGTCTTCTAGCTCCTGGCGGGCTTGTTCTACTTCGCGGTTTTTATGTTCTACTTCCTCATTTTGCTGTACGAGAAGACGGGCTTTCTCTTGCAGTTCTTCATTAGTATTTTCCAACTGTTCTTGTCGAGTTTGTAATTGATGCGCTAGGGATTGCGACTGGGTCAGCAGATCCTCTGTTCTCATATTAGCTTCAATAGTGTTCAGTACAATACCGATTGATTCCGTTAACTGATCAAGAAGTGCATGGTGCGATGGGTTAAAGCCTTCAAATGAGGCCAGCTCGAGAACACCCTTAACTTGCCCTTCGAAGATCAGCGGCAAAACAAGAACGCTTCGAGGAACTCCATATCCCAAACCGGATGAAATACGGATGTAATTATCCGGTATATTATCTAATACAATTTTACGTTTTTCTAATGCACATTGCCCGATGATGCCTTCTCCAAGACTGATTTGTTTCCCGATTTTCGATTCGCCTTCGGAAGCAAAACTAGCCAATAGGGTTAGGCGAGGATTCTTTTCCTTATTATCCAATATATAGAATTCTGCTTGCTGGGCCTGAACAACAGGTGATAATTCGGATAGGACCATCCTGCCCACGTTGGTCAAGTCGCGTTGTCCTTGAAGCATTCGGCTAAATTTCGCTAGATTCGTTTTTAGCCAGTCTTGCTGCATATTTTTCTGAGTTGTGTCACGCAGATTCCGAATCATCTCGTTAATCGTATCTTTAAGAACGGCTACCTCACCCTGAGCGCCTACTGTGATCGATCGGGTTAAGTCTCCTTTGGTTACGGAGATAGCCACCTCAGCAATTGCTCGAACCTGTGTTGTTAGGTTTGCAGCGAGCTGGTTCACGTTCTCAGTCAATCCTTTCCATGTTCCAGAGGCGCCCGGAACTTTTGCCTGGCCCCCCAACTGGCCTTCAACACCTACCTCACGTGCCACCGTTGTTACCTGTTCAGCAAACGTTGCTAGCGTGTCTATCATGGAGTTAATCGTGTCCGCCAATTCGGCAATTTCGCCTTTTGCTTCTACAGTTAGTTTACGCTTTAGATCGCCATTAGCTACTGAGGTCACAACCTTGGCAATACCGCGCACCTGACTTGTTAGGTTGTTGGCCATCATGTTGACTGAGTCGGTTAAATCTTTCCACGTTCCAGAAACACCCTCAACTCGGGCTTGACCGCCCAATTTGCCTTCGGTGCCCACTTCTTTTGCAACACGTGTCACTTCGGCGGCAAAAGAGTTTAACTGATCTACCATCGTGTTAACGGTATTTTTTAGCTCCAGGATTTCTCCTTTAACGTCAACGGTAATTTGTTTTGACAAGTCACCGGCAGCAACGGCTTTCGTCACATCAGCGATATTACGAACCTGGCCTGTCAAGTTGCGAGCCATGGAGTTCACTGAGTCCGTCAAGTCTTTCCAGGTACCGGCAACCCCTGATACATTGGCCTGCCCTCCGAGCTTTCCTTCGGTACCTACCTCACGCGATACCCGGGTCACCTCCGAGGCGAAGGAGCGCAGCTGGTCTACCATGGTATTAATTGTATTCTTGAGCTCTAGAATTTCCCCTTGCACATCAACCGTAATTTTGCGTGACAAATCGCCATTAGCAATGGCAGTACCTACCTCAGCAATATTACGTACTTGTCCGGTTAAATTACCCGCCATCATATTGACCGAATCGGTCAAATCTTTCCACGTCCCGGCCACACCTTCTACATTGGCCTGACCGCCAAGTTTGCCTTCCGTACCCACCTCGCGGGCTACGCGCGTTACTTCTGCTGCAAAAGAGGATAATTGGTCTACCATCGTATTAATAGTGGCTTTTAGCTCTAGAATTTCACCAGCCACATCTACTGTAATTTTACGAGACAAGTCTCCATTCGCAACCGCTTTGGTCACATCAGCAATGTTTCGCACCTGCCCGGTTAAGTTACCCGCCATCGAGTTTACTGAGTCGGTGAGGTTTTTCCAGGTTCCGCCCACTCCAGGCACATCGGCTTGGCCTCCAAGCTTCCCTTCTGTGCCCACCTCGCGAGCAACACGAGTTACCTCGGAGGCAAAGGAGCCGAGCTGATCCACCATCGTGTTGACGGTATTTTTCAGCTCTAGAATTTCTCCTTTAACATCCACAGTAATTTTTTTTGATAAGTCCCCATTGGCAACGGCCGTAGTTACATCAGCAATATTACGTACTTGTGCAGTCAAGTTAGATGCCATCGAGTTCACTGAGTCGGTGAGGTTTTTCCAGGTACCGCCCACTCCAGGCACATCAGCCTGGCCTCCGAGTTTGCCCTCTGTCCCCACCTCGCGCGCAACACGAGTTACCTCGGAGGCAAAGGAACCGAGCTGATCCACCATCGTATTAACCGTATTTTTCAGCTCCAGGATTTCCCCTTTAACATCCACAGTAATTTTTTTCGATAAGTCCCCGTTAGCAACAGCCGTAGTTACATCGGCAATGTTCCGTACTTGTGCGGTCAGGTTGGATGCCATGAAGTTCACTGAGTCGGTCAAATCCTTCCAGGTACCGGCGACATCCTTAACATCTGCTTGGCCTCCGAGCTTACCCTCTGTACCCACCTCGCGAGCCACACGCGTTACCTCAGCAGCAAAGGAGTTCAATTGATCAACCATGGCGTTAATCGTAATTTTTAATTCAAGAATTTCGCCTTTAACATCAACAGTGATTTTTTTCGACAAGTCACCGTTGGCAACGGCCGTAGTTACATCGGCAATATTACGCACCTGAGCGGTCAAATTACCCGCCATGAAATTTACTGAATCAGTTAAATCTTTCCATGTACCAGATACACCTTCGACTTGTGCCTGACCGCCAAGCTTTCCCTCTGTACCTACTTCACGCGCAACACGTGTTACTTCTGAAGCGAAGGAACGCAGTTGGTCTACCATCGTGTTAATGGTGTTTTTTAATTCGAGGATTTCGCCTTTAACGTCTACTGTTACTTTCTTTGATAAGTCCCCGCCAGCTACAGCGGTTGCCACTTCGGCAATGTTACGTACCTGGCCGGTGAGGTTACCAGCCATCATGTTTACGGAGTCGGTGAGGTCTTTCCATGTACCGGCTACCCCCTTCACTTTAGCCTGACCACCAAGTTTTCCTTCGGTACCAACCTCTCGGGCTACTCGAGTTACTTCGGAGGCGAAAGATGATAATTGCGCCACCATCGTGTTGATGGTTCGCGCTGTACACAAGAACTCTCCTTGCAGCGGCCGATCATCAATTTCCAATGCCATGTTTTGCGATAAATTACCTTGTGCCACCGCTCCAATTACGCGAGCAGTTTCTGAGGTTGGATGTACCAGATCATCAATCAGATCATTAACGCATTCCACAGAATCTCGCCAAAATCCACCTACATCTCCTAGAGATAAACGTTGACTTAGCTTGCCTTCTTTTCCTACAGTGAGGCTCAAGCGATGCAACTCGGCGGCCATACGCTCATTCATTTCTAAAACCTCATTGAATGCGTCAGCCACTTTTCCGGCGACACCTTCCCATTGAATAGGCAAGCGGATTCCGGAATGTCCCTTTCGTAATGCGATGAGTGCCTGCAGAAGGATGGTCATCATTCCATTATAGTCGACTATTTCTTGATCAAAAGGCGCTAAACTAGACATATTATATCCCTGACGATTTCTATTTATCCCTATACTATTGGGCAGTGATGCTAACTTAAGTGATCAATTAAAAGCAAATTTTTTTATTGAGCCATGAGGCAAATTTTTTGGGGGAAAATTCTATTATTTTAGAGTGTTAGATAAAATAATAAATGAGATTTTTTTATACAAAAAAGGACAGGATTTTGTTTAATTGGCTCCCTGCGGATTGCAGGAAGCCGAAGGAGTTCACGACGATCCTGAGAGATGCTTTTTCAAAAGTGTATTAACTAATTCAGGATTTGCTTGCCCCTTTGTTTGCTTCATTATTTGTCCTACAAAAAAAGCGAGTAAGCGCTCTTTACCAGCACGATACTCAGCGGTTTGCTCAGGGAACTGTTGGAGTAAGGAGGCAATCAATTCTTCTAAGGCGACACTATCATCAACTTTTTGGTAGCCTTCTCGTGTAATCAACGCATCAATGTCTTCTTCTCCCATCCATAACAAGGAAAACAAAGAGCGAGCGTTAATTAATGAAATGCTGTCCTCATGCAATTTATCTAGAAGTTGTGCCATCATTTTTGCCGAAACGCGAGGGGTTTCAAAGCTTAAATGTTCATTATTCAACGCTGCGGCATATTGACCTTTTAACCAGTTAACAATCATTTTTTCTGAGGCTTGGCTCATTGATTTGATTTCTTTATAAAAATGATAGATTGCTGGTGCTGAGAGAAGAAAATCAATATCATCTTCTTTTAAATTTGGGATCTGACTTAACTGAGCACGAATTTTCCCTGGCAAATCCGGTAGTTGCCTTTTTATTTCCGCAATCTGGTAACGGGTTATTTGAATAGGCAATAAATCAGGATCTGGAAAATAGCGGTAATCGTTCTCATTTTCCTTTTCACGTAAGGTATGGGTGCTGTTGGTATCTGGATTATAAAGACGGGTTTCTTGAACGATGTTTTCCCCACATTCTAACAAATCTTGATGTCTTGCCTCTTCATAAGTAATGGCTTTTTCAATAAAACGAAATGAGTTTAGATTTTTTAATTCTGTACGGGTTCCTAAAACAGAGGAGCCTTTAGGCTTTAATGAAAGGTTCACGTCACAGCGAAATGAGCCTTCCTGCATATTCCCATCACAAATTCCTAAGAACTGAACTAATTGATGTAAGGTTCTTAAATAGCTGATAGCTTCTTGTGCTGAATACAAGCAGGGGGCTGTTACTATTTCCAATAGGGGAGTACCCGCACGGTTTAAATCAATTCCACTAAAACCTTGTTGAACACCGTGTAAGGACTTACCTGCATCCTCTTCTAAATGGGCGCGGACAATTTCTACATCACGCGTACTGCCATCACCTAAGGTAATTTGCAGTGTGCCATTACTCACAATAGGCTTTTGAAATTGGCTAATCTGATACCCTTTAGGTAGATCTGGATAAAAATAGTTTTTACGTTCAAAAATTGATTGGTCATTAATATCCGCATGGATTGCCAAACCAAATTGAATTGCCATGGTTACTGCTTCCTGATTTAAAACAGGTAAAACTCCGGGAAGACCTGCATCAATCAGACAAGTTTGCGTATTGGGTGCCGAACCAAAAGCGGTAGATGCGCCAGAAAAAAGCTTGGATTTTGTTTTAAGTTGGACATGTACTTCAAGTCCAATTACGGTATCCCATTCCATAGTTCACCTCTATTGCTGTGGTTTGGCTAGATGCCAATCAGTATGTTGTTGGTAATGATGTGCGGCATTTAATAGAAGCCCCTCGCTAAAATGCTTACCCATTAATTGCATGCCAATAGGTAATCCCTTAGCAAAACCTGCAGGTATGGAGATTGCAGGAATGCCTGCAAGATTAGCGGCTACGGTAAAGACATCAGCGAGATAGTTTTGAATGGGGTCGGCGATTTTTTCACCTATCTTAAATGCTGTAGTTGGTGTAGTTGGGCCAAGAATTACATCGACAGAGCGAAGAGTTGTGAGTAGCTCCTCCTGAATTAAACGGCGAATTTTTTGTGCTTGCAAATAATAGGCATCAAAGTAACCTGAAGAGAGAACATGAGTTCCAGTAATTATGCGGCGCTTTACTTCAGCACCAAAGCCTTCACTGCGAGAATAGCGTATTAACTCATTTAGACTCGCAGCCTTAATACTGCGATGGCCAAATCGCACTCCATCATAGCGGGATAAATTAGATGATGCTTCGGCGCAGGCAACAACATAGTAACAGGGCACCCATAAGGGTTGTAACTTTAAATCCAAAGGAATGATTTCCGCCCCCAGACGCTCATATACTTTAACGGCTTGGTGAATGGCTTGCTGAATTTCCGCTTCTACTTCTGGTTGAAAAAAGCAAGAGGGCAGGCCTATTTTTAATTTCGCTAAAGGTTTATTTAATTCGTTTTCATAATTGGGGATGGGAGTTTCTACAGAAGTTGAATCCTTATTATCAAAACCTGCTATAGCTTGTAAAACCAGAGCCAAGTCTTCTGCGTTACGGGCCATTGGTCCACCTTGATCTAGGCTGGAAGCATAAGCAACCATGCCAAAACGAGAGACTAAGCCATAAGTGGGTTTAATGCCACTGATTCCACAAAATGCTGCGGGTTGACGTATAGAACCACCGGTATCTGAGCCTATTGAAAAGGGAATTAAACCTGCAGCAACGGCTGCGGCTGAGCCGCCGGAGGAACCACCTGGAACCCGCTCTTTATCCCAAGGATTTTTTACTGCGCCAAAATAACTGTTTTCATTGCTAGATCCCATGGCAAATTCATCCATATTTGTCTTACCGACTAAAATGGTGCCATAATTTTTTAATTTTGCCGCAAGTGTTGCTTCATAGGGAGATTGAAAGTTAGCCAGCATTTTCGAACCGCAGGTGGTTGTCATTCGTTGGGTACAAAATAAATCTTTAAGTGCCATCGGAATCCCTGTAAGCGCATGGGCATTACCATGCCGTAATTGCCGATCGGCTTGTTGCGCATTCTGCAAAGCATGTTCTTCGTCCAGACTAATAAAGGCATTCAGCTCCTGATGTTTATTGATTTGTGCCAGGTAGTGCTGAGTGAGTTCGACGCTGGATATTTTTCCTTGATGCAAGGCTTCAGATAACTGTTTTAAAGCAAGCTGTTCCATGATTATTTGTCCTGTTCAATAACTTGGGGAACTAAATAAAGATCATCCTCAAACAAGGGCGCAATGGCTTCTAAGTCTGCCAGGCAGCTTTCTTCTGTAACGGCATCAGGTCTTAATCGTTGCTGTAAGGCAAAGGGATGAAATAAAGGGGTAACCTCAGTAGTATCTACCGAACGTAATTGTTCTACAAAATCCATGATTTCATTAACTTCTTGGATTAATTGAGGAGTATGATCCGTATCTGTATCCAGATAAGCGAGTTGTGCGATTTTTTCCAAGTCAGTAGGTGTGATGGTCATAATGAACAACGTCCAAAAAGAGAAACAGCTTATTATAACGAGGATAAATTAAGTTACAAATATAATTATCTTAAGTTAAATAGGGAAAATCAGCACGTAGCAAGCTTAATACTTCTTCTTGTTTATCCTTACTTTTAACAATCAACAAAACAGTATCATCTCCAGCTATGGTCCCTAAAATTCCTGAGCACTTATTACCTTGTATTGAAAAAGAAACGTATTTCTTATCAATATAATAAGCAAGACTATTGGCGTTACCCGGATGCGTATGCAAGACGATTAATCCAAAATCCGAAACTTGGATGTTCAATACCAAAGGAAGATTCGGAACATTAAAATCTACAACTTGATATACCCCTGCCACTTTAGCAATTTTTAATTTCTTTAAACGACGCGATAAGGTTGCTTGAGGGATAACATAACCCCGTTCTGTTAAGCTTTTTTGTAAATCCATTTGTTCAGAAATTTTTTCTGTTTGCACAATATTTAATATATGTCCGTCGAGAATTGTATCTTGGCTCATAATATCCCTTAACGTGAATACACAATCACTTTGAAGAAATTATATTCATTTGTTCTTGACATAACAAGCATTAAGTTGATAAATTCAAAAAACGGATAAAATTTGGATTTGTATTCATATGAAAAAGATAATTAATATAATAATTATTAGTTTTGCTCTTGTTGTTTCATGGTGTTATGCCTATATCCCTGAGGAAAATAAGAAGTTTATTCATTTTGCTATTTCCGCAGAATATCCACCATTTGAATATAATGAGCGGGGGGAAATTAAAGGTTTTGATATTGACTTGGCGCGTTTAATTGCAAAGCAGCTTGGTAAAGAGGCTGTTTTTGACAGCATGCAATTTAGCAGTATTTTACCTGCTTTAAGTATGAGTCAGGTGGATGTGGCAATATCCACATTGACGATTACCGAACAAAGAAAAAAGAGTTTTGATTTTAGTGCGCCTTACTATTTTGAAAGCCTAGCGGTTGTCTATTCGGAACAGCAACCCATAAAAAATATTGCGCAGCTTGCGAATAAAAAAATTGCGGTGCAATTAGGTAGTACTATGGAGGTATGGTTAAAGAACACTCTTCCTAATGCCAAGCTGCTTGTTATGGATAATAACAATCAAGCTATTGCTGCTTTAAAAGCAGGACATGCTGATGCGGTTGTGGTAGATGGGGCACAAGGCGCTACCTTTAGTCAGAAAAATCCTGGTTTAGCATTTACGGTAATTTCGAAATCTAATGATGGTTATGGTTTGGCTTTAAAAAAGAACTCCCCACTAACCCATGAAATTAATAAGGCATTACAACAGCTTGAGCAAAATGGAGAGTTGGCCAAGCTTAAACAAAAATGGTTTGGAGGTGCCTAATGGATGAGTTGAAACAAAATATTATGTTTATTGGTGAAGGGGTCATGATGACCCTATCTCTTTTGATTGGCAGCTTACTGATTGGAACTGTATTTGGAACAATGCTGGCTTTATTGCGTCATCAAGGAATTGCAAAGCCAATAATTAATGGGTTTATTTCCATTATGAGAGGGACGCCCATGATTTTGCAATTAAGCTTTGCATATTTTGCGGTGCCGGTGTTGATTGGTTTCAAACCGAATATTTTAATGGCGGGTTTATTGACCTTTGGTTTGAACAGTTCTGCTTATGTAGCTGAAATTTTAAGAGCTGGAATAGAAAATTTGCCAAAAGGACAATTTGAAGCGGCAAAAACTTTACAAATTTCGGGGTTTTACTTATGGAAAGACATTATTCTACCGCAAGTGATAAAGAATATTTTTCCGGCATTTATTAATGAAACAATAACCTTACTTAAAGAAACGGCATTGATTGCAACGATTGGAGGCATGGATGTAATGCGTCGAGCTCAATCTGTTGCGGCGGAACAATTTACTTATTTTATTCCTTTATGCATCGCAGCCGCTTATTACTATGGTTTAGTTTTGTTTATCGAATATATAGGCAAGAAAATTGAAGCAAGGGGGGCGCTATGCTAGTGCTGAATAATGTCTATAAATATTTTGGTTCATTACCGGTTTTAAATGGGATCAGCTTGCAAATAGAATCGCAAACTATTTTGGGGTTGGCAGGCTCCTCAGGAGGTGGCAAATCTACCTTATTGCGTTGCATTCAAGGATTAGAAACTCTGGATTCAGGGAGTATTAACTACAGGGGAAAAAGTGGATTTATGTTTCAGGACTTCCAACTTTTTCCGCATATGACGGTATTACAAAACCTTATCTATGCGCCAAGTTTGCAGGACAAAATAACAAATCATGAATCACAAGCTCAAGCCTTACTTCAACGTTTAGGAATTAGTGATAAAGCTGGGGCTTATCCGCAGCAACTTTCTGGCGGACAAAAACAACGCGTTGCTTTAGCTCGATGTTTAATGATGCAACCTGCTTTATTACTGTGTGATGAACCTACATCTGGCTTGGACTTAGCAACAATCGATGAAGTAGTTCATTTATTAAATTCGGTTAAATCTTTAGGTGTAACAATGGTTATTGCTTCACATGACCTTGATTTTCTTAGCAAAATGACTGATCGTTTGGTGGTTTTGAAAGAGGGAAAGATAGTTGCTGACATACTGCCTAAAAATTTGGCTGAGCCCATTTCGTATTTAAAACATTTTTATCAGGAGTAAATCATGGCTGAATCCGTCCAAAAAATTATATTAGCTTATTCTGGTGGACTTGATACCTCAGTAATGATTCCATGGTTAAAGGAACATTACCAACAAGCAGAAATTATTGCTGTGATCTGTGATCTTGGCCAAAGTGAGGATTTGCCAGCAATTAAAGAAAAAGCAATTCGTAGCGGAGCCTCTAAAGCTTATCTAATCGATGTACAGGAAGAGTTTGTCGATAATTATCTATGGAAGTTAGTTAAAGCAGGGGCTCTTTATGAAAATCAATACATCCTGGGAACTATTTCTAGACCATTGATTGCCCAAAAATTAGTAGAAATCGCCAAACAAGAGCAGGCTGAAGCAGTGGCCCATGGAGCTACTGGCAAAGGAAATGATCAGGTACGATTTGAATATACCATTAAAGCATTGGCGCCAGAACTTAAAATAATTGCCCCATGGAGAGTCTGGTCGATTAAATCCAGGCAAGAAGCTATTGAGTATGCCAAGTTGCATGGGATTGAAGTACCGGTGACGCCTAAGTCACCTTACTCCAGAGATCATAATGCCTGGTATATTTCTCATGAGGGTGGGGTTCTGGAAGATCCATCCCAACCTATGCCCAGTGATTTATTGTTAATGACTGCTTCTTTGGAACACACTCCTGCATCACCTGAATTGATTAGTATTGATTTTAAGCAAGGAGTTCCTGTTGCATTAAATTCAAAAACAATGACACCTGTAGCTTTATTAGCAGAGCTTAATAAAATTGCGGGAAAACATGGCATTGGGGTTGCTGATCTTGTTGAAAATAGATTGGTAGGGATGAAAATTAGAGGCGTGTATGAAGCACCTGCAGCAGCTGTTTTGTATAAGGCTCATTTAATGCTCGAAAGTCTGTGCATGGATAGAGCAACGCTCCATCTAAAACAGTCATTACAGCAGACTTATGCCAATATGGTTTATGAAGGACGTTGGTTTTCGCAAGCTAAGAATGCTTTGGATGCATTGATTGATGTAACACAACAGCATGTTACTGGAAGCGTTAAGCTGCAACTATTTAAAGGAAACATGATTCCTTATGGCATGCAATCTCCTTATAGTTTACATGATCCCGCTTTAGCAACCTTTGAAGAAGATTGTGTTTATAATCAATATGATGCAGAAGGATTCATTAACTTATTCTCTTTATCCGCTAAAATATATGGAGTAGTACATAAAGGGGAAGTTTTATGAGTCACAAAACCTGGGGCGGTCGTTTCAGTAAAGAGCTCGATCCACGAGTGATGCATTTTAATGCGTCATTAGCTTTTGACCGAGTTCTTTATGCCCATGATATTGTTGGAAGCCAGGCTCATGCCACAATGCTCGCACAGCAAGGGCTTATTTTATATAGTGAGGCAGAATTGATTTGCCAAGCACTGGCAGAAATTGGCTATGAAATAGAGCATGGCATTCAAGAATTTGATGAGTCATGTGAAGATATTCACATGTTTATTGAGCAACTATTGATTGCTAAAATTGGTGATGTAGGGAAAAAATTACATACGGGCAGGAGTCGTAACGATCAAGTCGCTCTTGATTTACGGTTGTATGCTCGCGATGCAGGAAATAGCATTAGTGTTTTGTTGCAAGAATTGAATAAGGTATTGGAGGCGTTGGCTACAGAACATGCTGAAGCGAAAATGCCGGGATATACACATTTACAACAAGCACAGCCAATTTATTTAGGCCAGTATTTTGCAGCTTATCAATCTATGTTTGAGCGTGATTTAAGCCGTATAGCAGATTGGCATGATCGCATGAACTATTCGCCCTTAGGGGCAGGTGCTTTGGCTGGAAGCAATTTACCGCTGGATCGCAATTGGACTGCTAAAACGTTAGGCTTTGCTGGAATCATTGAAAATACATTAGATGCAGTAAGTGATCGTGATTTTGTAATTGAATTTTGTTCGCTTGCCGCAATTATCATGATGCATTTATCACGTTTGGCTGAAGATTTAATTTTATGGGCAACCCAGGAGTTTGGTTTTATCACGCTTGATGACGCTTTTGCTACTGGTTCCTCGTTAATGCCTAATAAGAAAAATCCTGATGTATTGGAATTAATTCGAGGCAAAAGCGGTAGAGTATTCGGTCATTTAATGGGTATTTTAACCATCATGAAAGGATTACCGCTTGCCTATAATAAAGACATGCAAGAGGATAAAGAGTGTTTATTTGATACAGTAACCACGCTTAACGCATGCTTGCAAATTATTGCGCCTTTCCTACAAAGTATTCATTTTAATACGGCGCTAATGCAAGATAAAGCAAGCAGTGGTTTTCTGGATGCCACAGAGGTTTTGGAGTCTTTAGTGTTAAAAGGCATCCCCTTTCGCGATGCGCATCATCAAGTAGGACTTTGGATTAAAGAGGCAATAGAAAAGAAATGTACTTTAGCTAAGATAGTAAAGACTAAGAACATTAAATAACTTTGAATCGCTTTTATTAATATAAAGAAACTTTTGAGAGGCCTGTCATCCAGGGAGTTCCTAAATGTGTTTTGACATAATAGGGCATATTTAGGAATCCTTCGCCGAAAAAATTCGTGGGATACATCAGCTCCGGATGACGTACATTGTTAATTTCTCTTAATCTTTTTTTTGCAGTAGAATGCTGAGTAATCCCTAATTATCAGTGAGTAAGTAATTCATGCTGCAGCAATTTAAAACCCAGGGGGGTGTTCTGGTTGAGGTTTCTCAACAGCAATTAGATTATCAAGAAGGTATTACGCACCTTATTGAGCGTTTGGACTCCGAGCGTGGAGCCTTATTTGCCTCAAGCTTTGAATATCCAGGACGTTATACTTGCTGGGATATTGGGTTTTGTAATCCGCCGCTGGCCCTTGTGTGCAAGCAAAATTTTATTCAGATTGATGCCTTAAATAAAAGGGGAGAGGTTCTACTTGGGTTTATGCAGCAGCTTTTTAACTCAGATGAACACCTAGAGCTTATTACTCAAAATGCGCAGCAAATCCAGATTAATATAAAAGTCTCAGAACAGGTTTTTAGTGAAGAAGAGCGTAGCCAACAGCCTTCTGTATTTACAGTTATCAGATTATTACTTTCAT
Source organism: Legionella saoudiensis (assembly GCF_001465875.1). Classification (GTDB taxonomy): domain Bacteria; phylum Pseudomonadota; class Gammaproteobacteria; order Legionellales; family Legionellaceae; genus Legionella; species Legionella saoudiensis. The sequence goes on from NZ_LN901324.1 coordinate 586,173, forward strand.
TTTTTAAATCAGAGCAAGAACCTTATCTAGGCTTATATGGCTCATTTGGTTTTGATTTAATTTTTCAATTTGAGGACTTACTCCAGCATAAAAAACGCGATCCGTTACAACGTGACATGGTTCTTTATTTGCCGGATGAAATTTTTGTAGTGAATCATCGTAAAGAAGAAGCTTTTGTTAATCGTTATGAGTTTCAATTTCAAGGTCATGCCACTCAAGGTTTTCCACGCGAAGGTACTCGCTCTGCCTATGAGTCACCTAATAAACCCGAAAAATTTTGTGATCACGAGCCGGGTGAATATGCGGCAGTAGTCAATAAAGCGAAAGAGCGATTTGCTTGTGGCGATTTATTTGAGGTAGTACCAAGTCAAACATTCTACACCCATTATACGGAGCAGCCATCTTATTTATTTAAGCAAATGCGTCAGTTAAATCCTTCTCCTTATGGATTTTTTATTAACTTAGGTGAGGGAGAGTATTTAGTTGGCGCCTCTCCAGAAATGTATGTGCGCGTGACGGGCAAACGGGTAGAGACTTGTCCTATTTCTGGAACCATCAAACGTGGTGCAGATGCAATTGAGGATGCGCAAAATATCCAGCTTCTGCTTGATTCTCCAAAAGAAGAATCGGAATTAACCATGTGTACTGATGTGGATCGTAATGATAAGTCACGTATTTGTGAAGCGGGTTCTGTTAAGGTAATTGGTAGGCGTCAAATTGAAGTTTATTCCCGAGTAATTCATACTGTAGACCATGTCGAAGGAACGCTAAGAAAAGAATTCGATGCCGTTGATGCATTCCTAACTCACATGTGGGTAGTCACGGTAACCGGGGCTCCCAAAATTTGGGCTTTAAATTTTATTGAACAGCATGAGAAATCACCTCGTAAATGGTATGCAGGAGCCGTAGGATGGTTTGGTTTTAATGGTAATTTAAATACCGGTCTGGTTTTAAGAACAGTTCGTATATCCCAAGGTATTGCAGAGGTTCGTGTAGGTGCGACTTTGCTTTATGATTCAATTCCTGAGTCTGAAGAACAAGAAACACGTTTAAAAGCTTCAGCGTTTTTGGATATGTTAAATCATAAAACTCCAGCAAGCGCTCACAAAGAGCCATTGCCGCTTACGGGAAAAGGAAAGCGAGTACTTCTGATTGATCATCAAGATTCGTTCGTCCACACATTAGCCAACTATATTCGTCAGACTGGGGCCGAAGTAAGTACGATTCGTTTTGATAAAGCGCAATCCTATTTGCAAGAACATCATTATGATTTAGTGGTTTTATCTCCAGGACCAGGAAAACCTAGTGATTTTAATTTATCGGCAAGTATTGATGCGGTTGTAGCACAAAGTATACCTTTATTTGGCGTGTGCTTAGGTCTTCAGGGGTTGGTTGAACATTTTGGTGGCGTATTGGATATACTTGACTACCCTATGCATGGTAAATCGTCCATAATTAAGGTTTTAGATTCTTCTGATCTCTTTGCAGGTTTAGGGGATGAGTTCAAAGCGGGTCGATATCATTCGCTTTATGCACGCTTAAATGCAATACCAGAAGCGCTTAAGGTAACTGCTTTAAGTGAGGATGGTGTCGTGATGGCCATATCACATCGCCATTTACCGATTTATGCCGTGCAATTTCACCCAGAAACCATTTTGTCTTTAGTAAATCAAGCAGGATTGAAAATTATTACGAACTTAATGGGAATGGTAACAAGGAATGCGCCATAAAATTGTAATTTTGTATTTTGTTTCTATTGTACTGGGAGTTATTGTTGGACTAGTTGGATCTTCCTTTCGTTTATCAATCGATCTGGTAGGTTCCTCATTAATGCATGTAGTTCATCTGCTTGGTGGGCAGGGATGGCTGGCGGGAATTATTTCCGGAGCTTTTTCTATGCTCATGGTGCTTTCTGCATTTATGGCTGTGAAGTACATTGCTCCGGAAGCTGGTGGTAGTGGTGTTCAAGAAATTGAAGGAGCTTTATTGCATGTGCGCCCTATCCATTGGCATCGTTTATTACCGGTAAAATATTTTTTTGGTATTTTAGCGATTTCTTCGAACATGATTTTAGGTCGTGAAGGTCCAACCATCCATGTCGGTGGTAATTTAGGAGAAATGCTAGGCTGCGTGTTTAACCTTAGTCGACGTCGGAGGGATAGCCTTATCGCAGCAGGGGCGGCAGCAGGTCTTGCGGTAGCCTTTAATGCGCCTTTAGCCGGTGTTATTTTTGTCATGGAAGAAATGCGCAATCAATTTAACTATTCATTTACCAGTTTCACAATAGTGGTCATTACCTGTATTACAGCGACGGTGATGATGGATTTAATTATTGGCACCCAAGCGACCATTCCTATGGATGTCTTTCAATTTCCATCTTTAGACGCATTATGGCTTTTTGTGTTTTTTGGATTCATTGTGGGTCTAGCAGGACTTTTCTTTAATAAAGCATTAATGGCAACACTGGCCTGGGTTGACCGATTATCTGCATCCCAAAAGCTAATTTATGTGTCAATCGTAAGCTTTCTTGTCGGCTATTTAGCCGTTTCTACTCCAGCAGCTACTGGAGGCGGCATGCATATTATTCATCAAGCCTTAACACTCTCCCCTGGATTTGCCATTTTATGCATGCTGTTTCTTATCCGTTTTGTTGGTAGCATTGCTTGTTATGCAACCGGCATTCCGGGAGGTATTTTTGCACCAACTTTAGCTTTAGGAACCTTACTGGGTTTAGCCTCGTTTCAGATGCTGATATTTTTTCACTTAGACTTTTTAGTTCATCCCGGTATGTTTGCTGTAGCTGGAATGGCTGCATTTTTTGCCGCGATTACGCGCTCACCGATTACGGGAGGAATTTTAGTTGTAGAAATGACTCAAAATTACGCCCTCATCTTTCCGGTTATGATTACCTGTATTTGTGCGACGATAATGCTGCAACTTGCACGCAATGAACCTATTTATGCTCAGCTATTGGAGCGCACGATGAGGAACAGCACGTTTAAGAGCGTGTCAAAACATACCTCTTAATACCGTAGGCTGGCTGTCAAGCCCAGCAATGACGCAGCTCAATATCCTATGCTGGGCTTAACAGCCTAGCCTACGTTTATTTATGCAACGTGAATAACAATTTTGCCAAAATGGATGCCGGCTTGCATGTGTTGTTGTGCTTCTTCGATTTGCTCCAAGTTAAACTCAGAATCAATAACTGGTTTGATTTGCTGTTTGGCTAAAGCATCAAACCACTGTTCATGGGCTAATTTCCATAAAAGCGATTTTTCTTGTAAGCTTTGTGAACGTAATACAAAGCCAATAATTTGTAATCTCTTATGCATAACTAAAGCCAGATTACATTCAACCTTGCAACCTTTGAGACAAGCAATTTGAATTAATTTACCTTGAGGTTTTAACAGCTGAAGATGCTTATTAAAATAATCACCAGCAATAAAGTCTAATACCAAATCAATATTTTGTTCGCCAATCACATCCTCAAAATCATGAGTCTTGTAGTTGATTACTTGATCTGCACCAAGCTGTAGTGCTTTAGCAAATTTATCATCTTTACCTACTGTGGTGATAATTTTGGCTCCAACCTGTTTTGCCATTTGAATGGCTAATGAGGCAATCCCACTGCCTGCTCCATGGATTAATAATGTTTGTCCTGCTTTTAATTCACCCAAATTAAAGAGGGTAGCATAAACCGTGACTAAGGATTCAGGAAGGGCTGCGGCAAGGGAATAATCCCAGCCTTCTGGAATTAAATGAGCCAGGGATGATTCAACCAGACAATACTCGGCATAAGCCCCACTTCCTACAAGCGCATAGACTTTATCCCCAGGTTTAAACTGAGTCACTTTAGCACCTACAGCAACCACATCACCAGCAAGTTCTAAACCTGGAATTTCTGATTCACCTTTAGGAGGAGGATATTTGCCATAGCGTTGCATTAGGTCGGCGCGATTAAGCGCTGTTGCTTTGACCTGAACTAATATTTGGCTGTCTTTACATTCTGGGGTAGGGGCGTTTTCAATCGTTAGACGACTGTATGAGCCAGGATTTTCTATATGTACGTAGCGCAAAATATCTTCCTTATAGGGTAATTGTTTATTTGTTTTTTTGGCTAAGACTCAAGCACTGTTCCTCATTAAATTGTAGGCTAGACTGCAGCAAAGGCCAGTGAATAGGATTGGCCAGTATCCAGTTCCCAAGGCTGGGCTTTGTAGTTCAACCTACATTGAATACGAAAGATGCATGGTTTGTTCACCAAGTTACCACTTTACTTGAATCTATATACCCAAAGTATATAATCATAGCCTTACACGACTTTTTGCACCATGTAGGGCTAATGTCAAAATTTAATCATCAGCGTTTTTATGCCTGGCTTTTTATAGTCCCACAAATTATTGTCACCCTAATATTTTTTATTTGGCCTGCATGCAATGCTTTAGTACAAGCGTTTTTTTATACCGATGCTTTTGGGCTACACAAACGCTTTGCGGGTTTAACTAATTTTACTGACTTGTTTGCTGATGCCAGCTACCGTAAAGCAATAGTCGTAACCTTTATTATTGCCTGCAGCGTGACGTTCTGCACTATGAGCCTTGGGTTATTTACAGCCATATTAGTTAACAATCGTAGTAAAACGCAAGGAGTTTATAAGTCTTTATTATTATGGCCTTATGCAGTAGCGCCAGCAGTGGCTGCGATTCTTTGGCGTTTCTTATGCCATCCTACTTTGGGCTGGTTAACCCATGTATTACAGTCTTGGGGAATTGATTTTGATTACGTAAATAACGTAAACCAAGCCTTACTAGTTGTTATACTTACCGCGAGCTGGCAACAATACAGCTATAATTTTTTATTTTATTTTGCGGCCTTAAAAGCAGTGCCATCATCGCTGATTGATGCAGCAATTATCGATGGTGCATCGGCTTGGCAGCGTTTTTGGCAAATCGTTTTTCCCTTATTGTCACCCACAACATTTTTTCTATTAATCATGAACTTAATGTATGGATTTTTTGATACCTTTGGGATTATTCATGTTATGACACATGGAGGACCTGGCAATAGCACAACAAACATGATGTATAAAGTCTATCAGGATGGATTTGAGGGAATGGATTTAGGCAGTTCTTCAGCCCAGTCTGTAATTCTAATGGTTGTCGTGATACTTGTTTCTCTAATACAGTTTAAGTATCTCGAGAAAAAGGTTCATTACGCATGAAATTAATGGGACGTATTTTATCTCATGGATTTTTATCCTTATTCATTTTGTTGATGCTGCTGCCTATTTATTTGGCCATTGTCGCGGCAAGCCATGATGGCAGCGCGATGATGCATTCATCTTTACCCATGGTTCCAGGAAACTTATTATTAAAGAACTTAAAGACCGTGTTGAGCGAAGGTCTATCGGTCACCGGGGGCGAGCCAATTACCTCCATGTTATTTAATAGTTTAATTATGGCTTTAGCTATTGCCGTGGGCAAAATTATTTTGGCCTTAGGATCTGCATTTGCTTTAGTTTATTTTGACTTCCCTTTTAAAAGACTCTGTTTTGCACTGATTTTTGCCACAATGATGTTACCGGTTGAAGTGCGTATTGTACCTACCTTTCATGTGGTGGCTTCTTTTGGATTATTAAACTCATTTACTGGGTTAACCTTACCTCTATTTGTATCGGCAACCGGGACCTTCTTATTCAGGCAATTTTTTAAAACGGTACCGGCTGAATTAGTCGACGCAGCCAAATTAGATGGTGCAGGTGCAGTACGCTTCTTTTTTGATATTCTTTTACCTTTATCTAAAACACAAATCGCTTCTTTATTTGTAATTTTATTTGTCTATGGATGGAATCAGTACTTATGGCCTTTGGTCATTACTACAGAAACAAAAATGGCGACGGTAGTAATGGGAATTCGTTATCTTGCGGGGGTAGCTGATCAAGTCCCGCAATGGCATTATATTATGACAATTGCCCTGGTTGCTTTAATTCCACCTTGTTTGGTTGTGATGTTGATGCAGCGATGGTTTGAAAAAGGATTAAAGTAACATGGCAACAGTAACTTTGGTTGATGTCTCAAAACACGTTGGGCAAACGACCATTTTAGATAGCATAAATCTCAGCATCAAAAAAGGCGAGTTTATGGTCGTTGTGGGGCCTTCAGGCTGCGGCAAGTCAACTTTGCTTCGATTAATTGCTGGTTTAGATGAGGTAAGTTCCGGTTCTATTTTAATTAATGAGCAGTGTGTGAATAATCTTCCTGCCGCAAAACGCGACATGGCAATGGTCTTTCAAAATTACGCCCTTTATCCGCATATGAGCGTTTTTGATAATATGGCTTATGGGCTAAAAATGCGTGGCTTTAAAAAAGAGATTATTAAACAGCGAGTGGCTAATGCAGCAAAGATGTTACACTTAACCGATTATTTGGAGCGAAAGCCGCAAGCTTTATCAGGTGGCCAAAAGCAACGAGTGGCAATGGGAAGGGCTATAGTTCGCTCTCCTTCGGTATTTTTATTTGATGAGCCTTTATCGAATCTTGATGCCAAATTGCGTACCGAAATGCGTCAAGAACTAAGACGTCTACATCAACAGCTTAATACTACCAGCGTCTATGTAACACATGATCAAACCGAAGCAATGACCATGGCTGAGCGGGTGATTGTACTCAACCAAGGGAGAGTTGAACAAATTGGCACTCCGCAGGAATTATACCAAAATCCGGCAAGCTTATTTGTTGCAGGTTTTACAGGCCATTTTCCATTAAATACATTTTCAGGCGTATTTAATAAAAAGAGTGCTACTATAGAAACGAGTTTAGGTATTAATTTTCCAGCTCCCGACACAAGTTCATTACTTGCGGACCAAATGGAATTGGTTTTGGCAGTGAGGGCTGAGCATGTGCAATTGGCTACTGAAGCTAGCTTACAACGCATTTCTGTTGCGGTTGATTTTATCGATGATATGGGGGCGGATAAGCTAATTAGAGCGCGCTGTATAAACAATGGGGAACAACTAAATTTACGAGTTTCCGCTGAACAAGTAATTCCTAGTGGACAATTCAATGTTGAACTACCTAAAATGAAATTACATGTATTTAATCAGCAAACTGGACAACGTATTGGAGAATGACGTGGGTAAAGAAAAAACTGCATTAAAACCAATGGATACACCGGTATATGGTTATTGGTCTGCACTGTATCGGTCATTTTATTCACGGCGTCTTTATGTGGACGTGGGCAAGCGCTGGAAAGGGTTTGGCGTGCTGTATCTCTTATTAGTTATTGCAATATTGAGCGTGCCATTCTTCTTGAGAATGTCTGTTAGCTTAAATGAATCATTTAAAGAACAAATTGTTAATCCCTTATTAAAAATTCCTGTTTTTTATATTCAAAATGGAAATGTTCTATTTGATAAACCAATGCCTTACTTCATTAAAAATGACAAAGGTCAGACGGTAGTTATCATTGATACCACAGGGATAATAAATGATTTTACCGCCCAATATCCTTATCTAAGTATTCTGATTAATAAAAATCAGATTGCTTTTAGGATACCTAATCCCCAACTATTTACCATGAATAAAGAAGCTCCACCGAGCAGAAGCACACCTATTGTGCAAACTTTTGATAAAGGATCGAATTTAGTGTTTGATGGTAAAAAAATGGTGGAGGCAAATTCGGTTACGGGGCTTAAATATGCGTCACAAGTGGTGCTTTACCCCATCATTGTAGGTATTTTCTTCTCTATTTTTATTGTTTTCTTTTTAGTTTTTGCTTTGCTAGGGCAAACTTTTTCATCAATTTTCTTTTCATTTAAAATATCCTTTGCCGCTTCATGCCGTATGCTGATGGTGGCAGGAACACCCATGTTATTGGTGTTAATGACTATCCTGTCGCTCAATAGTGTATTTACAGGGCTAGGTGTTATCTTATTCTTTCTCTTAATTGCTTATTATAGTTTCGCGCTTTATGCGTTAAGAGCTGAAAGTAGACAAGTAGCTCGTGTATGAAGGAGCTAATCCATTTTGCCCATGGAAACGGATTTCCAGCATTATGCTATAAGCAGATGCTAGATGGCCTCAAGCCTGGTTATGATTATTGTTATATTGACAGAGTGGGGCATGACAAAGCTTTTCCTGTAGAGGAAAATTGGCATAATCTAGTTTTAGAAGTAATTGCCAGTATTGAGCGACAAGCCGATCGCCCAGTTATTGCTTTAGGTCATTCTTTGGGTGGCGTTTTAAGTTTATTGGCGGCTATTGAGCGCCCTGAATTAATAAAAGCGGTGGTCATGTTGGATTCGCCATTACTTGGTGTATTAAAATCCAGCGCAGTTCGGCTCGCAAAAGCCTTTGGTATTATCGATCGAGTGACTCCTGCGTTTAGAACAAAAGGACGACGAGAGTATTGGGAAAATCAAGAACAAGTTATAGCGTATTTAAAGAGCAGAGATTTGTTTAAAAACTTTACAGATCCCTGTTTGAACGACTATATTAAATATGGTCTGGAACATAAAACTGATGGTTATTACCTTCGCTTTAATCGCCATGTAGAGTATCAAATTTATCGAACGATACCGCACATTATTCCCAGGTACGAGGGGAAATTATTAATCCCGTCTGCATTAATTTATGGTGACAAAAGTACTGTGGTTGGTAAAATGGATCTTCGTTATATGAAAAAGAATTTTAATATTACCTGCTATAAAACCCATGGGACTCATTTGTTTCCTATGGAACATCCACAGGTTGTAGCTACACAAGTTTTAGGGGTTTTGGATAAGCTAACATAAGGAGAATACAGTGCTACATGCTATTTTAGTGCTTCTAGCAATAGGGGCTGCAGGGGTATTGTTAACACGGCAAGCGGCAGTCGCGGTATGGGCTATTAGTTTTGGTATATTCACCGGACTGATTTTTTATTATGGCGCCCCAGGATTTTTGGCTAAGACTATTTTAATCTTAGTCGAATTAACGTTAATCGCTTTCGCAATTAAGCCACTAAGACGGGAATTTGTCTCAAAACATTTATTCAAGACGGTAAGCAAAGCAATGCCAGCAATGTCTGCTACTGAGCGAGAGGCTTTAGAGGCAGGAACAGTAAGCTGGGAGGGCGATATTTTCAGTGGCGCTCCAGATTTTTCATTGCTTCGTAGTATCCCTCCAGTTCGTTTAAGCGAAGAAGAGCAGGCTTTTTTAGATGGTCCTGTTAGTACCTTATGTTCTATGCTTAATGATTGGGATATTACCCATAACCGCACTGATTTATCCCCAGAAGTATGGAACTATATTAAAGAAAACCGTTTTCTTGGCATGATTATTCCTAAGCGTTATGGCGGCTTAGAGTTTTCAGCTACCGCACAAATGGCGGTTTTAGCTAAAATTTATGGTTCTTCAATTAGTGCTGCATCAACAATTTCTGTACCTAACTCTTTAGGCCCAGGAGAATTATTACTTAAATACGGAACTGAGGAACAAAAGAACTTTTATTTGCCAAGACTGGCAGATGGACGAGAAATCCCATGTTTCGCTTTGACTGGTCCTAACGCTGGCTCAGATGCAGCTTCTATCCCCGATCAAGGTATTGTGTGCCGCCAAGAGTTTAATGGCAAAGAGGTGGTAGGTATTCGCTTAAATTGGAATAAGCGCTACATCACTTTATGTCCTGTGGCCACAGTGGTTGGTTTGGCTTTTAGAATGTTTGACCCTGAAAATTTATTAGGAAAGGGTGAAGATGTTGGTATTACCTGCGCTTTAATTCCGGCAGAAACCCCTGGAGTAATTAAGGGACGTCGCCATTTTCCTTTAAATATAGGCTTCCTAAATGGCCCAACGCAGGGTAAGAATGTATTTATTCCTTTAGATTATATCATCGGTGGCGCTGCGATGGCAGGTCACGGTTGGCGTATGCTTATGGAATGCTTGAGTGCGGGTAGAGCAATTTCTTTACCCTCAAGTGCCAATGGTGGAGCTCAGGCTGGGGCTTTAGCATCAGGAGCTTATGCACGTGTGCGCAAGCAATTCAATCAACCGATTGGTAAATTTGAAGGTATTGAAGAGCCATTAGCACGAATTGCAGCAAATACGTATATTATTGATGCTGGGGTTACTATGGCTGCAGCGGCAATAGATCACGGAGCTAAACCTTCGGTTGCGGGAGCAATTTTAAAATATCATACGACTGATCGTGCGCGTCAGGTTTCTATGGATGCTATGGATATTCATGGAGGGAAGGGTATCTGTCTGGGACCTAATAATTATCTCGGAAGAGGTTTCCAAGGAGCACCTATTGCCATTACCGTTGAGGGTGCCAATATTCTCTCACGTAGTTTAATTATTTTTGGCCAGGGGGCAATCCGTTGCCATCCTTATGTATTCAAAGAGCTGGAAAGTGTAAGAAACCACGATCTGGTAGGTTTTGATGAGGCATTTTTCTCGCATGCGGCTTTTTATATTGCAAACTTTACTAAGTCACTCTTGTTTAGTTTGACTGATGCTCATTTTTCTAAAGCACCAACCAGCTCGGTAAAACGCTATTATCAATTAACTCATAAGTACAGTGCTAATTTAGCGTTCCTTTCTGATTTTTCTATGACGATTCTTGGTGGTGATTTAAAGCGTAAAGAGAAATTATCTGCGCGTTTAGGGGATATGCTAAGCACCTTATATTTAATTTCAGCGGTGTTAAAACGTTATTATGATGATGGGGAACCTCTTGCTGACTTACCTATAGTGGAGTGGAGTTGCCAGCAATTACTGCATGATTGTGAAATGGCCATGCAAGGGGTTATTATTAACTTCCCTCAACGTTGGGCACGTGTAGTACTTAATATTATTTTAAGACCTTTAGGTAACCGCAGACACCGCCCTACAGATCAATTAGGTCACAAGTTAGCACGTATTTTAATTGAACCAGGTGAGGCACGTAACCGATTAACCCGTTTTGTTTATAAGAAGGCTGGTGAAAATTGTCCTATTGGCCGATTGGAAGAAGCGTTTTATAAAATTTGTGCTGTTGAAGACATAGAGAAAAAGATAATGCGTGCGGTAAAAGATGACGTATTAAAATCACTAACTTTATTAGAACAAATTGACGAGGCTTTGGCATGCGATTTGTTAACTAAAGAAGAAGCTCAGCAAATGAAGGATGCTGAATTAGCTCGACAAGATGTGATTAAGGTTGATGACTTTAGTGATGATGAATTACGTCGTCCAAGTAGTGAATCTAAAGCAAAAAAGTCAGCAGCTAAAAAGGATAAGCCTGTTGTAGTTCTCGGTGATGAAGTAACTAATCCAGAACCAGAGGTACCTTTTCATTAATTTGGCTCAATAAGCTCATTCAATATATCAGTGTAGTTTGGTTGCAAAACAACCAAGCTACACTAAAAGAAAAAGATTAAATATAAAATTAGGTAATAAAATTTTAGAATAATTATTCTATGGAGTAAGCGTTCACACTATGTATTAAAATAAAAAACTGCTGTCATTGTGAACAAAATGAAGCGGCTCCAGTACTGAGTCTTAACGAAGCATCGTTCTGGGTTACTTCGCCCTGGCTTGCAATGACGAAATTACATATCTCGTGAACGCTTACTCTATGGGGGATAAAAATTAACAAAAGAAAAACGGCCTCGGGGGAAGGATCCAAGGAAAAAATAATTAGCTAAGCAAATTAAGCTTCTTCAGCAACATCATCCGGCATGGTAATATTCAATTCAAGAACTGAATTGTCTCCCATACGCTCAAGATTAACACTCACTTGATCACGCGTTACATGGACGTATTTAGCAATAACTGCCAAAATTTCATCCTGAAGTTGTGGCAGATAATCAGGAGTGCTTCGTTGTGAACGCTCATGGGAAATAATTATTTGTAAGCGTTCTTTGGCTACTGAAGCAGAAGCAGTTCTCCGACGTAAATAATTGAAAATGCTCATACAGTCACTTCCTCCTTGTTTTTGCTGAATAAGCGACGCAATAATCCTTTACGCTCATTGCTAATAAAGCGCATTGGTCTTTCTTCTCCAAGAAAGCGGGCAATAGCATCTTGATAAGCAAGGCCTGCATCACTGGTTGTATCAAGTACAACGGGTATACCTGTATTTGACGCTTTAAGTACAGACTTAGATTCAGGAATAACCCCGATCAATGGAATAGCTAATATTTCTTTAACATCTGAAACAGAAAGCATATCACCACGTTCAACACGCTCAGGATCATAGCGAGTTAATAGTAGGTGTTCTTGTACTGGTTTGTTGTTATCAATGGCTCTTTTGGTTTTGCTAGAAAGAATGCCAAGAATGCGGTCCGAGTCACGAACTGAAGAAACCTCAGGGTTAGTGACTACAACGGCGTGATCTGCAAAATGCATTGCCATTAATGCCCCAGTTTCAATACCAGCAGGGGAGTCACAAATAATAAAGTCAAATTCTTTAGAAAGCTCATTCAAAACCTTCTCAACTCCTTCGATGGTCAAGGCATCTTTATCACGAGTTTGTGATGCAGGAAGAATGAAAAGATTGGGAAGACGCTTATCTTTAATTAATGCTTGATTCAAGCTCGCTTCACCATTGATCACATTAATGAAGTCATAAACAACACGTCGCTCACAACCCATGATGATATCAAGATTTCTTAAACCGATATCAAAATCAATAACCACAGTCTTATGCCCTAATAAGGCAAGACCTGATGAAATAGCTGCAGAAGAAGTAGTTTTTCCTACTCCGCCTTTACCTGAAGTAATAACGATAATTTTAGCCAACGCTGAACCCTTCCCCGTTTTGTTGATTCAACACAATAATTAACCATCAGTTTACACGTTAATGAATATTCAATTCAAGTGTTATCCATTTAATTCGTTGCAATCACACTGATAATGGTCAAGGTGATTCTTAAAGAGCTTGCCAGTACTGTTGTTGGGCAATAATTGCGGGAAGTGGTTTATATATGGGCGAATGAGCTGGCATCATTGATGAGAGAGAAGCTTTTAAAAGAGAAATAGTCCTTCAACTAAATATTATTAGGACTATATTGGAAGATTTTCCTCGTAAGCTATTCAAATAGCGTGTTTTCCAAGCTATTTTCTTTAATTTATTTGGTATTTGTGATATACTGTTTGGTTAATTTAACTACTTTAATGAGAAGAAAATGTCTCTTAATATTGTGCAGCAATCATTAACCTTTGATGATGTTTTACTTGTCCCTGCACACTCTTTAATTCTACCTAAAGATGTGTCCTTAAAAACCAAATTAACTCGTGAAATAAGCCTGAACATGCCTCTAGTATCTGCGGCGATGGATACAGTGACTGAGGCGCGGCTAGCGATTGCTTTAGCGCAAGAGGGTGGGTTAGGCATTATTCATAAGAATATGACAATCAGTGCACAAGCTGATGAAGTTCGTAAAGTTAAGAAATTTGAAAGCGGAATGGTTAAAGATCCCATTACTGTGACTCCTAATATTACCGTTAGAGAGTTAATGGAAGTCATGAAAAATCACCATTTCTCAGGGGTTCCTGTAGTTGATGGTAAAAACTTAGTGGGAATTGTAACCAGTCGTGATATACGTTTTGAAACTAATTTATCTCTGCCTGTATCTCAGGTAATGACCCCCAAAGCCCGTTTGGTTACTGTGAAGGAAGGAGCAAGTCGCGAAGAGGTTCGCAGCTTATTACATAAGCATCGGATTGAAAAACTTCTAGTAGTGAACGATGCGTTTGAATTACGCGGTTTAATTACGGTAAAGGATATTCAAAAAGCAAAAGAAAACCCCTATGCCGTCAAAGATGATGCAGAGCAGTTACGCGTTGGTGCCGCTGTTGGTGTTGGTGAATCTACTGATGAACGTGTTGCCGCTTTAGTTGATGCGGGTGTTGATGTTTTGGTTGTGGATACAGCTCACGGTCATTCTCAAGGCGTACTCAATCGTGTGAAATGGGTGAAGCAGAATTTCCCCGGGGTGCAGGTGATTGGTGGTAATATTGCTACAGCAGCAGCGGCTAGAGATTTATACGAAGCAGGTGCTGATGCGGTTAAAGTAGGAATTGGCCCAGGTTCAATCTGTACTACTCGTATTGTTACGGGTGTAGGTGTGCCGCAAATCAGCGCGATTGCTAATGTTGCACATGAATTACAAGGTAAGATTCCCGTTATTGCTGATGGCGGTATCCGTTTTTCTGGCGATGTGTGCAAAGCATTGGCCGCAGGTGCTAATACCGTAATGTTAGGAAGTATGTTTGCCGGAACGGAAGAGTCTCCCGGTGAAATTGAATTATACCAGGGAACTACTTATAAGAGTTATCGTGGTATGGGATCCATTGGGGCTATGGCGGCGGCTCATGGTTCCAGCGACCGTTATTTCCAGGATGCTGCAGCAGGCTCTGAAAAATTGGTTCCAGAGGGAATTGAAGGGCGTGTTCCTTATAAAGGCCCAGTACAGACAATCATTCACCAGATGTTAGGCGGCTTACGTTCATGCATGGGATATACTGGATGCGAAACGATTGAGCAATTACATGCTAAAGCTGAATTTGTACAAGTAACTAATGCGGGAATGCGCGAATCACACGTTCATGATGTAAGCATCACAAAACAAGCCCCGAATTATCAGGTAGATAACTAATAATGAATGATTTAAAACAACATCTCTTGCTTATTCTCGATTTTGGCTCTCAATATACTCAGCTTATTGCACGTCGAGTGCGTGAGTTGGGAGTATATTGCGAAATTCACCCTTTTAATATTAGCCAGGAAGCATTCACCAAACTTAATCCTTGTGGAGTAATTTTATCAGGTGGACCTTCAACCGTAACACATCATGCAAACCCCAGGGCTCCTGAATGGATTTTTACTTCAGGATTACCAATATTAGGTATTTGTTATGGTATGCAAACTATGGCCGTACAATTAGGCGGTGAAGTGCAGTCTTCTAATATTAGAGAGTTTGGCTATGCCGAATTAAAATTGCATGGACACAGTCAGTTATTTGCGCAAATTGAAGACCGCACCACGGATGAGGGGGAGGCTTTATTAGATGTATGGATGAGTCATGGTGACAAAGTGACCCAATTACCTCCTGGATTCAAGGTTATTTGCGAAACACGAAACGCGCCTATTGCAGGAATGGCCGATGAAAGTCGCCGTATGTATGGACTGCAATTTCACCCTGAAGTAACCCATACATTACAGGGTACTCGTATTTTACAACGTTTTGTGGTCGATATTTGCCAGGCGCCTACCAATTGGACTTCAGAACATATTATTGATGAAGCCATTCATAAGATAAGGCAACAAGTTGGTTCTGAAAAAGTGCTGCTAGGCTTATCTGGCGGCGTTGATTCTTCTGTTGTAGCTGCATTATTACATAAGGCAATTGGTGATCAACTAATCTGTGTTTTTGTTGATACGGGTTTATTGCGTCTTAATGAAGCAGATGAAGTTATGAAAATGTTTGGCCAGCATATGGGAATTAAAGTCATAGCGGTCAATGCTGAAGAGCGATTCTTAAAAGCACTGTCTGGAGTTAGTTGCCCGGAAGAAAAAAGGAAAATTATTGGGCATACTTTTATTGATGTATTTGATGAAGAGTCACATAAAATCGAGGGGGTTTCTTGGTTGGCTCAGGGAACAATTTATCCTGATGTTATTGAGTCTGCTGCAACGAGCACGAATGGGGCTTCGGTAGTTATTAAGTCACACCATAATGTAGGTGGCTTACCTGAAACGTTACATTTAAAGTTATTAGAGCCTATTCGCGAGTTATTTAAAGATGAAGTGCGCAAAATTGGTTTGGAGTTAGGTTTACCACATGATATGGTTTATCGCCATCCGTTTCCTGGCCCGGGCTTAGGCGTGCGCATTTTAGCTGAAGTTAAAAAAGAATATGCCGATATTCTGCGCAAAGCGGATGCAATATATATTGAGGAATTACGAAAAGCGAACCTGTATCATAAAGTAAGTCAGGCATTTGCGGTATTTCTCCCGGTTAAGAGTGTTGGGGTCATGGGGGATGGACGTAAATATGACTATGTTATTTGTTTACGTGCTGTTGAAACTATTGATTTTATGACCGCTCATTGGTCACATTTGCCTTGGGAGTTTTTAGGCCTGGTTTCTAATCGGATCATTAATGAGGTTTCTGGAGTATCGCGGGTGACTTATGATATTTCTGGAAAACCACCGGCAACGATTGAGTGGGAATAAATAATGTAACCTGGTTGCTTGCAACCAGGTTATGGTTATCATGATGAATGATCGATATTGGATGCAAAAGGCTTATGAACAAGCACTTCTTGCTCGGCAGGAAGGAGAAGTACCTGTTGGGGCTGTACTCGTAAGTCCTGACGGCACACTGTTAGGCATTAGTCGAAATGCGGTCCAATCTCTCCACGACCCCTCTGAGCATGCGGAAGTACGTGTTATTCGCCAAGCTGCATTGCTGCTTAAAAATCATCGTTTAGTTGATAGTACTCTATATGTTACTCTAGAGCCTTGTTCTATGTGCGCAGGACTTATGGTTCATGCGCGTATTAAGCGCCTGGTATTTGCTACTCGTGACTTTAAAGCGGGGGCTGCTGGCTCGGTCTATAACTTATTGCAGGGCTATCCTTTAAATCATAAGGTAGAAATTGATGAAGGAATTATGCAGTCAGAGTGTGCTTATTTACTCTCAGAATTTTTTAAAACATGCCGTTAACAATATAAAATAGCTTGTATACAGTTCGGAGTTATGAGGCTACATTATAAGCTTTTAGTGAAACATCTTTTTTTCATATATTTTTTGTTCGGCTTCTTCAAGGATAGAGGCGAGTGAAAAATGTTTCAGGCGGTTATATTGTATGTGTCCCATCGCAAAATTAATAGGATGCTCGGTTTTTAATAAAGCCAATTTACTTTGCAGCCTTTTTAAAACGCCAGGAATATTTTCCTCAAGCATTCCAGGACATAATACACAGAATTTATCGCCTTCAATTCGCGCAACCGCACCAGAATGGCGGAAGTTACTTATCAAAAATTGGGCAAATGCTTTTAAAATATTATCTCCCTCATCATAACCAAACTCTCTATTAATAGATTTTAATTGTATTATGTCAAAATAAAGCAGCATAAGTCCTTTATCATAACGGTTACATAACTTCAAAATTTGCTTGCCAATATCAAGAAGACCTTGACGGTTTGAGATTTCTGTTAGGGAATCAGTTGTTGCATAGCGATTGGTAATAAATTCTTTGGATACGGCAGCAGCCAATTCTTTTACAATGTTTAAGTCAATATGCCCTAGAGTGTTTAATTGAGGAACAATATTATTCATGAGGCATAATGTCCCAATATTAAATTGGCCCTCAATTTGTAAGGGACATCCTAGATAAAATCGAATATTAGGCTCACCAGTTACCAAGGGGTTATCTTTAAAACGCAGGTCTTGTTGTGCATCGTTTACTATCATTATTTCTTCTTGAAGAATTGTATGAGCACCAAAAGAAATTGGTCTAGGTGTTTCTTGAACGTGTAGGCCGTATTTGGATTTGAACCACTCTCTATCTTTATCGATCAAGGAGACTAAGGCAATGGGCACTTTAAATAAGCCTTGTGCAATACGGGTAATGCGATCAAAGCGCTCTTCAGCCATTGTATCTAGAATCTGAAGATTATAGAGTGATTGTAAGCGTTGCAGCTCATTTTTGGGTTTTTCTGTATTTATCATAGTTAACTCCAAAATAATTACTGAGCGGTTTTTTTGAAGTCTTTAGCTAGTATTATAGTACAAAAGTATAAAAAAAAATACATCTTTGAGGTCTTTTTTTTACCCAAAAAATAGGGTTTTGTTTCTATGAGAGTTCTTTAATAAGGAAATGGCGCAGATTTTCTTTTTCTTCACTGCTAAGTGCTTGGTTGTTTGGATTCGTGATGTAAAACATATCTTCAGCTCGCTCTCCAGCCGTTGCGATTTTGGCATTATGTAAATGGATATTTAACGTCAAAAAAATACGACTAATTGTGGCTAGAAGCCCGGGGCGGTCACCCGTTATTAAAAATAAACGCGTAAAGTTATTATGGGGATCATCGTTATAGCTAATTTGAGTTTTTACATTAAAATGAGCTAAAACGCGTGAACGTCTTTTTTGCGCTATAGCCGGTAATTGATCTTGCTTTTCAAGATGGAAGCATAAGGCTTTGCGTATGTCTTCAGATTGTTGCGAATTAAAAAAAGCCTGGTTTTGCTCATCTAAAATAATATAAGTATCTAAATCGAATTGATTGTCGCAGGTGAGGATCATTGCCTCCTGAATCGTGACATGGTAATTGCTTAATACAGCTGTGGTAACCGCAAAACGAGCATCACTATGGGGCATGTAGATAAACACTTCCGTACCACCTTGACTATGGTGAGGCATAATCATAATTAACGGAAAATGGGAGCAGGTTAATATGGCTTTAGTATGACGCGCAATAACCTCAGGTGACTCATGTAAAAAGTATCGGTCTTTAAATTGAGCCCAAAGCTTTTCAACGGTTTTTGCGGCAATACCCTCTGAAACTAATATAGTTAAGGCTGATTGTTTTCTTGTAGTAATTAAGGCCGTTTTATCCATGAGCTCTTGAGCTTTGTGCATCATATGTTTCGCTGCGCGATATAATTCTTTCAATAGTGAATCTTTCCACGCATTCCAAAGCTGCGGGTTGGTACCACAAATATCTGCTACAGTGAGCAAATACAAATAATCTAAATAATGGGCATGGGGCAATAGTTGGCAAAAGTTTTTTATTGTATTGGGATCATAAATGTCTTGACGTTGCGCGGTTTGGGACATTAATAAGTGATTACGTACTAGCCAAGTAAGTAAATCGCAATCTTCTTTTTTTAAGTGATGGTTTTGCGCAAAATTCTGTGCCTCAATTGCCCCTAATTCCGAATGGTCACCGCCTCGTCCCTTGGCAATATCATGAAATAATGCGCTTAAGTAAAGGATTTCTGGTTTATCCAATGTCGGCATAATCTGCGCACAAAGTGGAAATTGTTGAGCATAATGTGCTTGCTTGAAGCGCGATATATTACGCACCACAAATAGGGTATGCTGATCTACAGTGAATACATGAAATAAATCATATTGCATTTGACCAGTAACTAGAGCAAAACACTCAATATAGTGAGCTAAAACCCCATATTGACTCATATAGTGTAAGGCTTCATAAGGACCATTTGGGGCTTTTAAAATATTCATAAAGAGTTCAGTGGTTTTTTTTGATGTTTTAAATCGTCGGCTAATCAAATAGAGTGACTCTCTAATTAAGCGAATAGTACTCGCTCTTACCCCTTCAATATCAGGCCTGTCAGCTATCCACAAAAACAGTTTTAATAAAGCGTGAGGGGTTTGAAGAAAGACGCGATTATTACGTACTTCAATGTATTGGTTGGATAATTGAAATTCATTATCTAAAGGTATTAGCTTTTGTTTTGGCGACTGGGCAATCGTTTCATCAAACCATTGTAAAAGCATTTCATTTAATTCGCGGCTACTTTTTATGACTTTAAAGTAATCTTTCATGAATTGTTCAATAGCTAAGGAATGAGGTTTATCTTTATAGCCAAAGAAACTTGCTAATTTTACTTGATAATCAAAGGACAATCGTTCCTCTGCCTTTTCTGCGAGACAGTGTAGCGCAAATCGAACTCGGCAAAGAAAATGGTGGCAATGCATTAACTTTTCATATTCTTTATCGGTAATAAAACCATAACTGATGCCATCAGCTAATTTTTTAAGATTAAAATGCCGTTTACCAATGCTATATAATATCTGCAAATCACGAAGCCCCCCTTGACCATATTTAACGTTAGGTTCCAGGTTATAGGCTGTTTCCCCATATTTAATATCACGCTTTTTTTGTTCTTGCAGTTTGGCAATAAAGTAGTTTTTGCTAGTCCACATATGTAATGGATGGGTTTGATACAGCAATTCCTCCATTAAGGCACCGCGTCCACAGAGCAAAAACATATCCATAATGCTGGAAATAACCGTAACATCCCGGCAGGCCAATTCTGCACAGGAAGATACATTGGTAATTTGATGGCTAATTTCTAATCCAACATCCCAGCAATCTTGGATGAAGGCCTGTGCGCGCTGTAATTTTGCTTTAGAGATTTTATCGGTATGCAGTAGAATGATATCTACATCAGAATAAAGTAAAAGTTCTCGGCGTCCATAACCTCCTAAAGCAAGGAGACAAAAACTATCTCCTCGATCGAGTTGGTTTTTATGAAAAAGGTTGATGAGTAACTCATCAGTAAAGGCAACGAGTCGATGAATGAGGGTGCTAACATTAGCTTTTTGATCAAAATCTTCCCGCAGTTTTTCTTTAAACTGTTTTACTGTATTTTTGAGCTGCTGATTACCGTTCTTCATCGCGTAGAGTCAAAATTTCTACACCATCATCTGTTACCAATAGGGTATGCTCCCATTGAGCGGAAAGGCTATGGTCTTTAGTAACTACCGTCCATTGATCTGGCAATAAACGAGTATGATGTTTGCCTACATTAATCATAGGTTCTATAGTAAAGGTCATGCCTGGCTCCAGTTTCATGCCGGTTCCAGGTACTCCATAATGTAGCACTTGAGGGTCTTCGTGAAACACTCGTCCAATTCCGTGCCCGCAATAATCACGAACTACAGAACAGCGATTTTTTTCAGCATGTTGTTGAATGGCGTGACCAATATCGCCTAATTGGACGCCTGGTTTTACCATTTCAATGCCAATAAATAAGCAGTCATGCGCAATTTGCACGACATGTTTTGCTTTGACAGAAGGTGATCCGATATAAAACATTTTGCTCGTATCACCATGGTAACCATCTTTGATTACGGTGACGTCAATATTGATAATATCGCCATCTTTTAATGTCTTTTTTCCAGGTATGCCATGACAAACTACGTGGTTTACCGAAGTGCATATCGATTTTGGAAAGCCATTATAATTTAGGGGTGCTGGAATAGCTTTTTGTACATTAACAATGTAATCATGACAAATAGTATTCAGTTCTTCAGTACTAACACCTTCTTTAACATAAGGGCCAATCATTTCAAGAACTTCGCCCGCAAGCTTGCCTGCAACACGCATTTTTTCTATTTCGTCAGGAGTTTTTATGGTAACGGCCATGTGGTGAATCCCAAAATAATAGTGTGGAACAGTATGAATAGTAGCATAATTGATTATTGATCAACAGTATTTGGCTTATTTATGAGTTGTTTATCGAGATTAGCATTTTGTTGACCAAATAACCAAGATGGCACTTGAGTTATCATACTATACTTTAATATAAGACCTGTTTGTCCAACCTAGGGAAAGAAAATGATGTATCAAGAGCGCTTATTATTATTTATAGCATGTCTATCTATTAATTCCATTTCCTTTGCATATGTTCACACTACCCATAAGACGGTATACCATGTTAGTCGCCACCATAATGCGGTTCCTGAGCATATTAATTATATTAACTATAGCCATCCTTACCGCAATAACGTTTGGTATGTTGAGGGGAGTCATGGGACTGTGTATCGTGCTGGTGGATATCATGGTGATTGGTATAATGAGGGTGGAACTGTGATTATTAATACTGGTGGAGATACTGTGTGGTTTGATAATAGTATAAATAATGAGGAAGTTATTGGTGTTCCGGTAGGCGGCTACTTTGACCCTTCATGCGAGACTGTTCAAACCTGTACCTATGATGGTCACTGCATTACACAGCAAAAATGCGATTAACATATGGATTACTATGAATAAAAACTTTCAATGGGCAGTTGTTGGAGCAGGGCCTGCGGGCATTGCTGCAGTCGGGAAATTATTAGATCAAGGTATTTTATCAGAGGATATTTTATGGATTGATCCCCACTTTAAGGTGGGTGATTTAGGGCTACTTTGGCGCAATGTTTCCAGCAATACTAAGGTAAAGTATTTCAATAGTTTCTTAGCAGAAGTGCGATCGTTTAATTACGAAGAGGCACCTGATTTTGCGTTAAAGCACTTACCCGAAGATGAAACCTGTACTTTAAGCTATGTGGTGGATCCTTTACAGTGGGTCAGTGCACATTTAATGCAAAAGGTAAAAGCAGTAGAAGCTACGATTCATAGTATGTTTTTAGCAGAGCGAATGTGGACATTATCTACTGCAACTGAATCTTATCGCGCTAAAAATGTTATTTTAGCTACAGGTGCATTACCTTCTTCGTTGAACTACCCTGGTCTTAATGTGCTCCCCTTTGATACGGCAATTGATAAAGAAAAATTAGCTGCAGAGCTTAATCTTAATGAAACCTATGGTGTGTTTGGCTCATCACATTCTGCCATCATCATCGTGCGCTATCTGGTGGAGCTGGGAGTAAAAAAAGTAATTAATTTTTATCGCTCTCCTTGCCGTTATGCGATTGAGTTAGATGATTGGATTCTTTTTGACAATACTGGGCTGAAAGGACAAACCGCTGCTTGGGCAAGAGAGAATATCGATGGCGTATTGCCGGAAAATTTAGTGCGTTATAACACTTCTGAACCTAATATAGCCCGTTATTTACCTGAGTGTGAGCGGGTGATTTATGCAGTCGGATTTGAAAAGCGTAAAAATATTATCATTGGCGATTATGAAGATACCCGCCATAATCCTCATGTAGGTATCATTGGACCTGGTTTATTTGGTTTTGGGATTGCGTATCCTGAAAACAAAACAGATCCTTTTGGTAATGTAGAATCCCAGGTAGGCTTATGGAAGTTCATGGTTTATCTTAATAAAGTAATGCCCGTTTGGTTTAAATACCCTACTTAATAAAGCCAACATCTCAGTGGATGCACACGAGGTAACAGGCTCTATGCTACTAACCTGAGTTGCCTCGTCGCACTGCTCTTCGCAATGACAATCCTTAATAAAGGCTATTATTATTGCTGCGCACCAGTAAGTACTCAGGCTTGTGCTGCTATTTTGGCCTATAGGGTAATTATATTCTTCATATTTAGCCTTTTAATTATGATTTTTTTGAACGCAGGACAAAAAATTTGTAAACTATGTGCCTATTTTGAGGAGAGTTACCATTTTTAAGATGAACCGACCGAGTTACTGGTCAAGCGAACTGATTACTTTATTCAGCAGCCTATTTTTTACTCTTGCATGCAATGCTTCGTTCTGGAATGAATTATTAAGTGGTAAAGAATTAATATCCACGCATACCTTATTTATTATTATTTGTACTGGAATTGCTATTACGGGATTACAGTGGTTTTTATTATTGCTGGTCGTTAACCGCTGGACTTTCAAAGGGTTTATGATTAGCTTGTTTTTAGTCACTTCCATCATGGTCTATTTCATGAATACTTTTCATGTTTATATCGATCCAAACATGGTGACTAATGTGATAAGTACTGACTACCAGGAGAGTAAAGAACTACTACAATGGCGAATTGTTCCTTATCTCTTGCTATTGGGCGTGATTCCTAGTTGGATTGTATGGCATATTCGCATTTATAAACGAAGTTTACTCTCTTATTGGACAGGGCGTTTAGGCGCTATATTTCTATCTATGCTCATGTTTTTTGGCGCAGGATGGGCGGTATATAATGATCTTAGCCCCATACATCGTGCTAAAAAAGAAATTGTTTATTTGGTTACCCCGTTAAATTTATTTTCATCTTCATCAAAGGCTTATTGGAGAGCTCAGAGAGCCCAGGCAAATATTACACGGACGTTGATTGGAACAGATGCACAGCAAATGCCTCGACCTGATGGAAGCAAGCCTCGGGCTATTATTCTTGTAATTGGTGAAACAGTGCGTGCCGCAAATTGGGGATTAGGGGAATATAGTCGCCAAACAACGCCAGAATTAGCCAAACACCAGCTCATTAATTTTAGTCAGGTTAATAGCTGTGGTACGTCCACAGCCGTATCCTTACCCTGCATGTTTTCTCCCTATGGCCTACGTCATTATGATGAACAGCGTATTAGTCAAAGTGAATCATTATTGCATCTTTTAAATCGCTTAAATATTTCAGTATTGTGGCGCGATAATCAATCGGGTTGTAAAGGCGTATGCGATGGTTTACCTGTAGAAAAATTAAAAGTTGAAGCAATGTGCAAAAATGGTCGATGCTTTGACGAAATTCTTTTACATCAATTAAAAGAGAAAATAGGCTCAGTAAAAGGTGATCAATTGATTGTATTGCATATGCTAGGTAACCATGGGCCTGCTTATTATGAGCGTTATCCAGAGCAGTTCAAACGCTGGTTGCCCACTTGTGATACGGCGGATTTGGCTAGTTGTTCTCAAGAATCAATTGTAAACACCTATGATAATGCCATTTTGTATACGGACAGCGTGTTAGCTCGGGCATTGGATGAGTTAAGTACGGTCACCACGCATGATACAGGATTAATTTATGTTTCAGACCATGGTGAATCACTCGGCGAACATAATTTATTTCTGCATGGATTGCCTTATTTCATGGCCCCAGATGAGCAAAAAAAGGTACCTATGATTTTTTGGCCATCGAAAGGATTAGTAAAGCAGTTGGCGCTTGATGAAGAATGTATGCAAAATAAAAAAGAAGCAGCAATTTCTCATGATTATCTTTTTTCGACAGTGTTGTCATTGTTTGATGTGAAAACAAAAGCGTATAATAAAAAGTATGATTTGCTGCATTCGTGCCGAAAAGGATGAAATGTAGATCCGTAGCCTTGATTACGCTTCGCTGTAATAGGGCTACATTAGTCTTATCCTTTTGTTTGATAATGCCAAAATTTAGGCAAGAAATAACAACAAATGCCTACTCCTAAAATACATAAAACTCCCCCCGAGATAAGCGCTGTGCCAATGCCTAAGCTTGAAGCAACAAGGCCGGCGCGGGTATCACCTAATTTTGGACCACTTAAATAACTGATCATTTCAATCCCAGCCAATCGACCGCGATACTCAGTAGGAATCGTATTATTCCAAAGTGTTACTCTAAATATACCGCTGATTGCATCAAAAGCACCGGCAAGTGCAAGAAACAAGAGTACAAGCCAAAGTGACTTAGATAAGCCAAAACCAATAATTGCAGCTCCCCAAAGCGCTGCAGCAATAGCAATCGCTTTGCCATCATGAGTAATCTTTGAGGTCCAGCCACTAAAAAATGAAATAATTAATGAACCTACCGCAGGGGCTGAATAAAGTAGTCCTAAAGTTTGCGCTCCACCAAAAGATTGAGCGATGGCAGGTAGCAGCGCATTAGGCATTGCAAAAACCATGGCAAAAAAATCAACCAAATAGCTGCCAACTAACTCTTGTCGGCTAAATGCAAAAGAAATACCCTGCTTAAGCGATAACAAAATAGAAGGATGCTCCTCTACTGCAGGCTTAGGAATGTGATGCATTTTTATTAAGGTAATCAAGGAAAGGAAAAAGGTAACCAAATCCACAAGATAGGTAATAACAATTCCATGATGAGCAAGAATCAATCCGGCAATTGCCGGCGCAATAATCATACAAAAGCTGTATTTAAATGCTGATAAAGCACCTACATCTTTATAATCTTCTGGGGCTACAATTTGCTGGGTGATGCTGTCATAAGCAGGGCGATGCAATCCCGTAATGGCAGACATAGCTGCTGATGTAATAAAGATAAGAATCAAGGAAGGGTGTTCCTGATAGGAGTTTAAAGCAAGCAAAAAACAGCCAATACCAAGTAAGAACTCACTAATGATTAATAATAAACGTCGATTATAGCGATCCGCGAACACCCCCCCAATAAGGGCCGTAATTAAAAGCGGAAGTAATTGCACAAGGCTTAGAAGCCCAACCATAAAGGTAGATTGGGTTAAATGATAAATTTGATAAGGAAGTGCCACACTACTGATCATGGTGCCAATAAAAGAAATAAACTGTCCTAAATAAAGTAATCGAAAATCACGGTTTCTTTTAAGAATTGAAAGGTTTAGAAGATGACTCATATTGGGCAATATCCAAAAAAGCACTAATGCAAAGACTAATTTTAAGCTTTTTCATGAACTGAGTATATATACTTTTGCTGATCGGGATTGGTTGGACATATAATGGACTCAAAGGTCAAAATAAAGTAAGATGTGTTCTTTTTTGAGTGAGGGTTTTTATGAAGGTTTTTATTTTTGGTGCAGCACATACTGGTAAAACGGAGTTATTTAGACAACTAATGGATCAAGAGGCTACGCGAAAAAATGAATACAAACCGTCATTCGGTCCTGATTTTATAACCCTAGAAGGTATGAACATTTGGGATTCTCCTGGAAGTAATAGTTATAAAGACATTTTTCGCCTTTTTTGGAGCGGGGCGGAAATTGGAGTTTATTGCATTAATTTATCTAAAGAAATTAATGAGGATATGTTACAACAAATAAAAATGGACATTGAATCATTTCAAATTGCAAACGAAAATGCAAAATTAATTCTTGTAGGTACTTTTAATGACATGGCTTTAAATGGAAACACTGCAGAATCAATACGTGAACAGTTGCACGAATTTGCTTTTGCAGATGTACTTACAGTAACTACCTCTGAACCTTATGGCACCAAGGCATTGCTCACATTACTTAAGGACTATGCATATGCTAAAGCCCAATCGCATAGTTTAGTAGATGATCCCGAGGAAAATTTGAATTCATTAGAAATCTTACGTGATAAGCAGTTACCTGAATCGGAATTATATAATGCTTTAAATAAATTAAATAGCCAGGTAATTAGTTTGGGATTAGATGCTGATAATATTGCTGCTTTAGGTGAAGAGGTGAATGAATTACTTAACAATATAGCTGATCCCGGACAGTTAGATAAAACTAAAGCATATAATCAATTTCTTGCGAATTGTGATACAAAGTTTAGCGAAAAATATCATGGCCTTAAAGCCGCGGTTAAGACTTTCGCGACCGTAGTTTTAATTACTACTTTAGCAGCAAGCATATTTTTTGGGGCTGGTATGCTATTGGGTGCTTGGGCAGGTGTTTCTACATTTTTAACCGCATTAGCAGAAGGGACCACAGGGGCTGCTGTATTTGCTGCAGGAACTTCTGCGACCAATTTGGCTTCTCTTACTTATTTTGGAAACAGATTTTTCCAGAAGCCAGTTAAGAATGCAGCACATGAATTTATTGAAAGTATAAAAAATACGGATATTGAGGGTGTGAATTTTAATTCAACTCTGTAACCTGGTTGCAAGTAACTAAGGGATTTTGTAGGCTGGTGCTGAGTGCAACGAAGCCCAGCGCCGAGACTCAATGCCCCATCCATGCTGGGCTTCGCGATGCTCAGCACCAGCCTACACTTCATGCTTGGAGCTTTTGCAATTAATTGTATCTTGCTCAGGCATTAATCTAATCTTTGACCAATAAGTACTCCTCTAAACGCTCTTGGAGAGCAACCGATCATCTCCTTCCAGGCGGCCTCATCTTCTTCGCAACTATATGAGAGCTTTTCTCTATACGTTTACAGCAATGGGGTTAATATTGGAGCAATTATCTCTCAATTATCCACTATTAATTAATAGGGGTATGCTTTATCCGTCATTGCGAACGAAGTGAAGCAACCCAGAGTTTTGGGCTTCGATCATCACGACTTTTTGTTAGCATGAATGTGGAAGCCCACTTGCAACAGGTTTCTTTTCAACAGCTACACTATTAGATAACAGTATAAAATTGGCCACCGCGCTTAAGGATAAAGCATATGTACCCCCGGCAATTAATTCGTTCATCAAGTATTGGAATAATCGTTCTACTGCTGCTTTTATTTATTCCTGCAGGAACTCTGAACTATTGGCAAGGTTGGATTTATGCAGCCGTATTTATTAGCTCCTCCACAGCATATACTTTATACTTAGCAAAACATGACCCCGCATTACTTAAACGTCGTACCCAAGCCGGAATATCCTACGAAAAGGAACCCGCACAAAAATTAATTATTTCCTTACTTTTTGCCACCTGTATTACGCTAGTTATTTTATCAGTGCTCGATGTACGTTTCGGTTGGTCTTACGTACCAGGATATATCTCGATTTTAGGCAATTTATTCGTGGTATTTTCTTTCTATATTTTTCATCTGGTTTCAAAAGTGAATACCTATGCTGCTGCTAACGTTCGCGTTGAGGAAGGACAACAGGTTATTTCTAAAGGCCTATATGGAGTTGTTCGCCATCCGATGTATTTTGGGGTACTATTTTTATTCATCGGTACCCCCATTGCTCTTGGCTCTTGGTGGGGACTTCTTTTAATTCCTATCTTAGTCACCATTTTAGTAGCCCGTATTATGAATGAAGAAAAAGTACTGGTACGCGATTTGCCTGGATATGCAGAGTATCAAAAGAAAGTAAAATCTCGATTAATACCTCATATCTGGTAATGAAATGATACGGTTACGCCATAATATGATAACCACTATCAATATAAATCGTATCACCAGTAATGCTCTTGGCATAATCACTGGCCAAAAAGGTCACCATAGCGCCAATGTCCTTGATATTAGCTAAAGAGCCAAGCGGAGATTTATGTGTAGCATCACGTATTAACTCCTCAAATTTATCCAAACCAGAGGCCGCTCGTGTTTTAAGAGGGCCTGGGGAAATGGCAATTACCCTAATTCTCTCAGGGCCCAGCTCTGCTGCCATATAGCGTACCGATGCTTCTAATGCTGCTTTTACAGGCCCCATGAGGTTATAATTACTCACTACCTTTTCAGCCCCATAAAATGACATAGCAAATAGTGATCCACCATTTTTCATGAGGGGTTTGGCGAGATTAGCCATACGTATAAAAGAATGACAGGAAATATCCATTGCCATCAGGAATCCATCTTTTGATGAGGCGAATAAAGGCCCATGCAAGTCCTCTGTGGGCGCGTAAGCAATTGAATGCACAATGATATCAATGTGTCCCCAATGTTTAGTTATTTCTGTAAATAAATCAGTTAGATCCTGAGCATGGGTCACATTACAACGCATGTAAATGGCTGGGGATAGCTCTTGAGCAAGGGGGTCTACGAATGGTTTGGCTTTATCATTAATGTAGGTAAGGGCTAATTCAGCTCCCGCCGCTTTTAACATGAGCGCACATCCGTAAGCGATAGAATTTTTATTAGCAATACCGACAACCAAGGCTTTCTTTCCTGCAAGTAAGCTATTCTCCATGTTGTTTTCCTTAACGTCATGTTTTATTAAGTATACATTACAATTTGTTGTTTTTAATTTGTTCTATAATTTAAGGATAACGTATCCATAAAGGTAAGGGATTCCATGTTAAACAATCCATTAGATAATCGCTCGCTTTACAATTGGTATGATTGGGGGATGAATGTACTTCAGCCTTATTCCGATTATTGTTTAATCTTGTCCAAACGGTATAAACGCATCACCGATAGCATGAGTCTACCCTTTAATATTCCTTATATGTCAGGCATGCAAAAAGAGTTAATGAAAGAAGGCATGGATTCAGTAGTCAAATATTTTCGTGGGTTAACAGGCTATTTTTATGTAGCACATATGGTTACTAATTTTTATGAAAAGCCAAAGTTTGGGATTATTGATGTAAAAATTGGTGATGATTATTATGATATTGTCAAA
This sequence comes from Legionella saoudiensis, assembly GCF_001465875.1. Lineage (GTDB taxonomy): Bacteria > Pseudomonadota > Gammaproteobacteria > Legionellales > Legionellaceae > Legionella > Legionella saoudiensis. The sequence goes on from NZ_LN901324.1 coordinate 615,765, forward strand.
TCGGTTGTAGATCGTAAAAGTTTTTGTGATTTAGTTCACTTTAAAAAGAAAGGGATTAAAGAAGACGCCTTTCCTAAAATGTTGTTGGTTGCACCTATGTCAGGTCATCATGCTACTTTATTACGTGACACGGTTAAAAGTTTACTGCCCTATTATGATGTGTACATTACAGATTGGAAAAATGCTCGTGATGTTCCCTTAAGTGAAGGTTCTTTCGATCTAGACAGTTATATTGAATATGTTATTTCTTATTTTAAGCTATTAGCTCCCAATTTGAATGTTATGGCAGTATGCCAACCAACAGTTCCTGTACTCGCTGCATTAGCATTAATGTCTACGGAAAACGATCCTAGACTTCCTACTAGCGCAGTACTTTTAGGAGGCCCTATAGATACCTCAAAATCTCCTACAGTGGTTAATGATCTCGCGGTTTCACGTAGGGATGACTGGTTTCAACAAAATGTTATTTCAATGGTTCCTTCGCGTTTTCCAGGTGCAATGCGGCTTGTTTACCCCGGATTTATGCAGCTCTCAGGATTCTTGAGCATGAATATGCAACGACACATGGAAGCCTTACAAAAGGCTATTGATGACTATGCTGAGAATAAACATGAAGAAGCCTTAAAAACTGTGCAATTTTATCTCGAATATTTTTCTACAATGGATTTAACTGCGGAATTTTACATGCAAACAATCAATACGGTTTTTCAGGAGCAATTATTGGCTAGGGGCCATTATAAATCACGAGGCAAAGATATCCGCTTGCATGATATCAAAAAAACATCGCTTTTAATTATTGAAGGCGAGCGTGATGACATTACAGGGCTTGGCCAAACAAAGTCGGTAATGACTCTATGTAAAAATCTTCCCTCAAAAATGAAAAAGTATATATTAGTGGAGGGAGTTGGCCACTATGGACTATTCAATGGCAGTAAATTTCGTAGCAAGATTATTCCGGAAATTAATAACTTCATTAAAACACATAGTAGTTTTAGTGCAGAGGCTGATATTCATCACGTTTTTAAAAAAGCGCGACATTAATCGATTCATAAATGCTTATACATATGAGGGAGCATAATGAGCATTATTCATTACAAAAATATCCGTGAAATTACTGGTGATATCCTTAAAATTTCAGTACCTACGGCATTGGATACTCATACAATTGAGGTACCTCGGTTAGATGATCTAGCACTAGTTCACCCATCCACAGGGCCTGCTTTACTCGCTCAAATTACTCACTTAGAACAGGATATTGTAACCTTACAAGTCTATGGCAGTACCAAAGGATTATCCACCGACTCCTCAGTGACTTTTTTAGGTCAACCTATGATGGTGAGTTTTTCTGACAATATCCTTGGGCGTGTTTTTAATGGAACTGGAAAGCCAATTGATGGGGGCCCCAATCTAGATCAGGATGATAAAACGCCAATTAGCACGGCAACGGTTAATCCTGCACGTCGAACTTTAGCCTCCAAAATGATCCGTACCAATATCCCTATGATCGACGTGTTTAATTGTCTGGTCGAAAGCCAAAAAATTCCAGTATTTTCTATTGCTGGTGAACCCTATAATGAATTACTCGCTAAAATTGCAACTCAGGCTGATGCGGATATTATTGTGTTTGGCGGCATGGGCTTACTTTTTGATGACTATTACGCTTTTCGTAAAACATTTGAAGATCATGGCTCTATTGCGCGTACGGTTATGTTTGTTAACCAGGCCTCTGATCCTATTTTAGAGCGATTGTTAGTGCCTGATATGGCTTTAGCTGTTGCTGAGAAGATGGCCGTAGAAGAAGGCAAACGCGTTTTAGTTCTTTTAACAGATATGACCGCCTTTGCTGATGCTTTAAAAGAAGTAGGTATTGCCATGGAGCGGGTGCCTTCAAATCGTGGGTATATGGGAGATTTGTACTCACAATTAGCTCGTCGTTATGAAAAGGCCTGTGATTTTCAGGGGGCTGGGTCCGTTACAATTTTATCGGTAACCACTATGCCTGGGAATGATGTGACTCATCCCGTACCGGATAACACGGGGTATATTACTGAGGGTCAATTTTACCTACATTCGGGAGCTATTGATCCCTTCGGCTCTTTATCCAGACTAAAACAACATGTGATTGGAAAACAAACTCGCGATGATCATGGACAAATCATGAATGCTATGATTCGCTTTTTTTCTGCTGCTTGTGAGGCGGAGCAGAAACAGGCCATGGCTTTTGAAATCTCAGAATTTGATGAGCGGTTATTAAAGTTTGGCCGCTTATTTCGCGAACGCTTTATGGACATTAAGGTTTCCATTGTCTTGGAAAAAGCTTTGGATTTATGCTGGCAAACCTTAGCTGAGTGCTTCCATGAGAATGAGTTATTGATTAAACAGGAATTGGTTGATAAATATTTTAATATCCAACTAACTCAGGAGAATAAGCATGACTCAACCCAAGCTTAATAAAACCTCGCTTAGTCTGGAGCAAAAGAATTTAAAAAATTATAAAAAATATTTGCCTTCGCTGGAGTTAAAAAGGAAAAAGCTATTATCTGAACGAGGAATTGTTGCGGGACTAATAGCTCAGTTAAAAGAAAAAGAAAAGGAACTGGTAGTCCACGTAGAAAATCAGTTACCAATGGTTAATGAGAACATGGATGATTTGTCACAATATATTAAGGTCAAACAGTTTGATTTACAGGAAGAAAACATCGTTGGAGTTAAATTACCTGTATTGAAATCAATTCAATTTATGGTTCTTGATTATCCTTATCTAAATACTCCTCATTGGTTTGAGCCTTTAATGCACCGAGTAGCGGAGTTTCTTGAAATACGCTTAAGGCTTAAATTAGCTTTTTCACGATTGCAATTATTAGATAAAGCAATTCAAACTGTCACCCAGCGAAAAAATTTATTTGAAAAGGTATTAATTCCTAATGCCTTGAACCACATAAGATTAATACAGATTTTTTTATCAGATAATGAACGCGCAGCAGTAGTCAGATCAAAAATTGCTAAGAAAAAAAGGCAATTATTATGAGTATTGCAGCCTTCAAGAAAGTGACTCTATTAGGGCTTAGTCGATGCAAATCAGAAATTCTAAGATCATTGCAAAAACTGGGCTGTCTGCAGCTCATTACAATTAATTCATCAAACAAATCAGCTCTTACTACACCATCTACAACATTGCTTGATCAGATAAAAACAAGTTTACGCTACCTTCAAGATTCCCCAGAGCAGGGTACTCCACGTTTATTTTGGAAAAATAATAATGCGGATCAAGTGGTGAAGCAAATTTTAGAAAACCAACAGGCGCTCAAAAACTGTATTGATCGACGAGATTTTTTAACCGAGCGCATTCATGGGCTATCTGAATGGGGGCATTTTGAGCTGCCTGATGAAGCAGATTTACGAGGGATAAAGCTTTGGTTTTACAAAATACCACTAAAACAGTTAGCTGTTCTCCCTAAAGATCGCCCCATACAGAAGCTATATCAAAATAATCTTTTTATTTATATTGTAATCCTTGCAGAAGAAGAACCTCAAGAGGAACGCTTTTCATCTTATCGCATTCATACCGGGGCTATTGCGTTAAATGATCTTCTTGAAGAATTAGATGAGCTTGATGAACAAATAGAAGATCTTATTGAGGCACGTCGTAGCCTGTCTCGCTTTCGCTACTTATTAGCTAAAAAGGTAGCTCAGTTTGCCGACCGCTCCGAATTGCAAAAGGCATCGGAAAAAACCATGGAACACCAAGAGTTTTTTGTGCTTCAAGGCTGGGTTCCAGAATCACAAGTGCCTGCGTTATGCGCATTTTGCAGGGAACAGCAAATAGGGTTAACGATTGATGAACCTTTAGAAGGGGAATTACCACCTACTTTACTAGAATCAAACCCTTGGTTAAAGGGAGGGCAAGAACTGGTACGTTTTTATCAAACTCCAGGTTACCATGCATTAGATCCCTCAATAAGCGTATTTTTCTCATTTTCTATATTTTTTGCCATTATTTTAGCGGATGCAGGTTATGGGCTAATTTTAGCTTTATTTACTCTTTTAGGATGGAAGCGTTTAGGTAAATATAACGCAGGCCAGTGGATTAAACCTTTACTCGTGGCAATTAGCACTTTTTCCATTATTTATGGGGTTTTATTGGGTAGTTATTGGGGTGTGGAGCCTAAAAAAGGCACTTTTCTTGCTAGTTTGCATTTATTGGATATTCATAATTTTAAAAATATGATGATGTTTACAATTCTTATTGGCTGTATTCATATTTGTATTGGTTGTGGTTTGCGAATTTGGTTTTCTAATTCTTTCAGCGAAAAAATGCAGGCACTAGGGTTTATTATATTAATTAGTGCTGTATTAATCTTTTCTGCAGGCACAATGCAACATAAAGAGCTCTTAACTCAACTGGGAACTATCCTTTTAGGTTTAAGTATTTTAATGGTTATGTTTTTCGCCTCGGATGAACAAGTGATTGACGTCAAGAGTTTCGCAAGACGAGTTGGGTATGGTCTGGCATCAGTGGTGGAGTTGCCTTCCTTGTTTGGTGATATTTTGAGCTATTTACGTCTGTTTGCGCTGGGATTAGCCGGAGCCTCAATGGCTATTACCTTCAATACCATTGCTCACTCCATTGCTCCTAAAAGTTGGGTTCTGGCACTCCTTGTTTTATTGGCAGGACAAGCATTGAATTTTGGTTTATGTGTAATGAGTGCAGTAATTCATGGACTTCGATTGAATTATATTGAATTTTTCAAATGGTCAATCAAAGAGGACGGTTATAGCTATCAACCATTTAAGAAGCAGGAGATTTCTCATGAATGAGTTAATGGTGATGTTTGGGTGGATGGGAATATTTGCCCCTATGGCATTAGCAACTGTAGGCAGTATTTATGGTTGTTCAATTGCAGGGCAAGCGGCTATTGGCGTTATGTTGGATACAGAGAGTGGTTATGGAAAATACATAGGGGTTTCTGTACTTCCATCAACCCAAGCGATTTTTGGAATCGTAATTATGTTTACTTTAAACAGGGCCGTCACTCCCCAAATTGCGGGTGGTTTATTTGGAATAGGAATGTTAACCGGCATTGCCTTGATGCTTTGTGCTATTCAACAAGGCTATTGTTGTGCCAGTGCCATTAATGCCACTAAAAATAAGCCAGAAATCTTCGGATTATCTATTGCTCCTGCAGCCATTGTAGAGGGGTTTGCGGTATTTATTTTTGTGTTTGCGCTTGTTTTAAGTGCTGGACTTAAATAGGAGCTGGCAATGGAAATGAAGCAAAATAATACGGCAACTACGATTTCTCAAGGAATTGAAACCCTCATTAAACGATTAAAAGAAGATGGGGTGAATGCGGGTAGGGATGAGGCGGAAAAAATAGTACAAATTGCTCAAGAAAAAGCGAATGACTTATTGAATAATGCCCAAGCTAAAGCTAAAAGCTTGCTTGATGAGGCCCATGCACGTATCCAACAAGAACAAAAAGCAGCTGAAGATGCGTTGTATCTTGCAGCAAAAAACATGCGTCTTGAGCTAAGACAGAATTTAATTAATCGATTTATTCAAGAGGTAAAACATCTTGTTCACAAAGAATTAGATAATGAGGAAATGATTCGGCAATTAATAATTTTAATTGCAAAGGATACGGCAGAGCAAGCGCGTGCATTTAAAGCTCAAAAGATAGAAATTCAATTACCCGAGAAGATTTTGGATTTTAATGATATTCGAAAGAATCCTAATCTGTTAGATAACGATCCATTAAAAGCCTTAGTGCAGTCATTAATGCAACAAATGCTTAAAGAGGGCATGCATGTAGTTATTAATCCGGGTGCAAAAAACCTAATTGGAATTAAAGTACATTTAGTTAATGAAGAAATTGTTTTGGACTTAAGCGAAGAAGCCGTAAGCAGCCTGTTAGTAAAGCATATGCAACCCAGGTTTCGGGCTTTATTAGAAGGATTATTGAAATGAGCGCTCAATTTTATACAGTTGCATCGAGCCTACCAAGGCTTGGGTCTTCTTTTAAAATCGCGAGTCCACCCATTTCAAGATTTCAGCTGGAAAAGCGGCTTAAGCTATTACCAGAAAAACACATTACTCAGATTTTTGCTATTGAGTTATTAGTTTGGCGAAGCTGGTTCATGCCGCAACAATCTGTGGCTGAAACAAGAATCCTTTATCAACAGATCATAAAAAATCAGTCGTCTTTTATTATTAATCTTATTGATTGGTATTTTGACTTACGTAGCGTTTTTGCCGCAATAAGAATGAGAAATGAAAAAAAAGAAGCCCCTGAAAATCCACACTATTATTGGATTAGCAATTGGGAGCATCGATTGATGCAAAAATGGCATGATGCAGATTTTGGCCTAAAGTCTGTTTATCCCTGGCTTCCAAAAGTACAGGTTGATATGGAAAAAAATAATACGGCTGCCATTGAAGAATTCTTATTGGCACATATTTGGAAGCATTTATCTATTATTGAAGCAGGCCATTATTTTGATTTTGAAGCGCTTACTATTTATTTATTGCGTTGGAATATCATAAGCTATTGGTCAAGTTTTAATAAGTCTCAGACCTTAGAGCGTATTGAAAAGTTATGCAATTCACTAATCGATTGGGATCACTTATCACTGAAGTAAAAACAAAGGACGTGAGCAATGAACGACAAGCAAATGCAAGACGCTACTAGTTATGCCGAGGTGATAGCCATTCAAGAGGGTATTGTTCATATTCGGCAAAGCGGTGTTCAGCCCATAGTAAAAAATGAGATTATTTATATTTGCCCACCACCACGAGGTGCGACAAACCAGGAACAAATAATGGCTGAGGTCCTTCATATCCGTGGTGATATAGCCATAGCACAAGTATTTGAAGGAACCAGTGGTATTGCAATTGGTGATAAAGTAGAACAGACAGGGGAACAACTTTCGGTTGATTTAGGCCCCGGTTTATTAGGCATGATTTATGATGGTTTACAAAATCCTTTGCTTGATTTTGCCAATAAATATGGATACTTTTTGCCACGTGGGGTTAGAGAGCAGGCAATTGATTTAAATAAAAAGTGGGTTTTTAGCGCATGCGTTCAAGCTGGGGATGTTGTTCATGCAGGAGGCGTATTAGGAACAGTGCAAGAAGGGCGGTTAACTCATAAGATTATGGTTCCATTTGACATGGGTAAAGAACTTAAAGTGGATTGGATTCAGCAGGGAACATTTACTGTAGAAACACCCATTGCACGATTAGTGGATTCACAAAATAATGCTCGCGAAATAAGCATGGTACAAAAATGGCCCGTTCGTTTTTCCCTGGCACAACAACTAATGGCAAATAACCTTGCGCAACGTCAATATCCTGAGCAACCGCTAATTACTACCCTACGCTTGATTGATACATTTTTCCCCATTGCACGAGGAGGAACAGCCTGCATCCCGGGACCTTTTGGAGCAGGTAAAACCGTATTACAAAACTTAATCGCCAGATATTCTGATGTTGATGTAGTTATTATTGTAGCCTGCGGAGAGCGCGCGGGTGAGGTTGTAGAAACCATCACTGAATTTCCCAAATTAGTAGATCCCCATCTTGGGGGAACCCTAATGGATAGAACAATTATTATATGCAATACCTCATCAATGCCGGTTGCTGCACGTGAAGCATCTATTTATACTGGAATTACGCTAGGTGAATACTATCGGCAAATGGGGTTAAATGTGTTACTCATTGCTGACTCCACATCCCGCTGGGCCCAGGCTATGCGGGAAACCTCTGGACGTATGGAAGAAATTCCAGGCGAAGAAGGATTCCCTGCCTATTTAGACAGTAGTATTCGCGGATTATATGAGCGGGCGGGTATTATAGAATCCTTAGATAAGTCATTGGGTAGTTTAACTATTGTGGGTACAGTATCACCGGCAGGGGGTAATTTTGAAGAGCCAGTAACCCAATCGACCTTAAGCTCGGTCAAAACCTTTTTAGGCTTAAGCTATGACCGCGCTTATAAACGCTTTTACCCTGCCGTAGATCCCTTGATTTCTTGGTCCCGCTATTTGGAGCAATTAAACCCCTGGTTTGTAAAGAACCTTGAGCCATCCTGGGCGAGTAAAGTGAAGCAAGCAACTAAATTATTACATCAAGGTCAAGATATTTTTAATATGATGCAGGTAACTGGAGAAGAAGGAATCACGATGGAAGACTTCATCACCTACCAAAAATCACTTATGCTCGATATGGTATATTTACAGCAAGATGCCTATGACCCAATCGATGTATCTGTTCCTATAGCGCGACAACAGCAATTGTTTAACCTCTTGCTTGATATTATTAATAAAGAATACGAATTTGAAGAAAAGGTAAAGGCACGCAATTTTTTCGTGCAGCTCACTGGCTTATTAAAAAATTTAAATTATTCTTCGCTTGAATCGGATAAATATACGAGCTATTACCGGCAAGTAGTTGAGTTAACGAAATTATAAATAAACAAAAGCTTGTAGCCTTAGGAGGGTGTTGCGTCATCAACGCATGCCGCAATGAATTAAAAGAGATACAGAAAAACAAAAAAAGACACAAAAAGTGTCTTTATAATGCAGTGATTTTTCTTATTTTACTTGAGAACCACTTAAAAATGGCGCGCCCGGAAGGATTCGAACCTCCGACCCTTTGGTTCGTAGCCAAATACTCTATCCAACTGAGCTACGGGCGCGTTGACTGGCGGAGAGAGAGGGATTCGAACCCTCGATGGGATTTCTCCCATACTCCCTTAGCAGGGGAGCGCCTTCGACCACTCGGCCATCTCTCCAATCAATGCCGCGCAGTATACTCATGTATTTTTACAACGTCAACACTTCTTTTGAAAATATGTTAAAAGCATTAAAAAAACTTATTTTATGTGTAATATTCGTTCAGTTACCCTCCAAAAAAGGCAATGTATTTCATTAAGTTTAACTCTATGTAATTATGTGAAAATTAGTGTTAATCGTTTCCAAATTTATATGTTTACTGCTACTCTTACACTATAAAAATCAGACCATTGTCAGTGACAATTATTAAGGAGGATCAATGAATCAGAAGTCGAATTTAAGTGGTCGAGATGTCTATGTAGTTGATGGCAATCGGACCCCATATCTTAAAGCTAAGGGAATAGGTCCTTTTTCAGGATCTGATTTAGCGGTTGCAGCTGGTATGACTTTATTAAATCGACAACCATTTTCTCCAACTGAATTAGACCAAGTAATTATTGGTAGCGCCATGCCTGGTCCTGATGAGGCAAACATAGCTCGAGTTGTTGCTTTAAGATTAGGTTGCGGTGATCAAGTTCCTGCGTTTACGGTAATGAGAAACTGTGCCTCTGGCATGCAGGCGCTTGATAATGCTGCAATAGAAATTGCTAGCGGCCGTAGCGACTTAATTTTGGCAGGCGGTACGGAGGCAATGAGCCATGCTCCTTTATTATTCAATCAAAAAATGGTTTCCTGGTTAGCCAACTGGTATGGTGCTAAAAGCATTGGTCAGAAGCTAGGGGTAGTTACTCAATTTAGACCCTCCTATTTAGCTCCAGTGATTGCTTTGTTGCGTGGACTGACTGACCCGATTGTTGGTCTAAACATGGGGCAAACTGCTGAAAAGGTTGCTTACCGATTTAACATTACTCGTGAACAAATGGATGAGTTTTCGTTACGAAGCCATTTGAAATTAGCTGAAGCTTACAGTGAACATCGCATGACGGAAGTAACGCCTATTATTGACAGTAAAGGGCGAGTATATGCTCAAGATGATGGCATGCGACCTGATTCTACTTTAGAGAAATTAGCAAAATTAAAGCCTTTCTTTGATAAAAAATATGGCATGGTTACCGCGGGCAATAGTTCTCAGGTAACTGATGGGGCGTGTTTATTATTGTTAGCCAGCGCTGATGCAGTTAAAAAATATCGCTTAAATGTAATTGGTCGCATTGTGGATTCACAATGGGCAGCACTTGACCCCGCGAAAATGGGATTAGGACCAGTACATGCCGCAACGCCAATCATGCAACGCCATAATTTAAAGGCCAACGATTTCGATTGTTGGGAAATCAACGAAGCCTTTGCTGCTCAAGTTTTAGGTTGTTTAGCAGCTTGGGATGATGATGAATATTGTAAAACACAATTAGGTTTAGATAAGGCTTTTGGTGCTCCATCGATGGATAAATTAAACCGTGAAGGGGGCGCCATCGCGGCTGGACATCCTGTAGGTTCTAGTGGTGCCCGTATTGTACTTCATGTATTGAAATCATTAGAACAAAGAAATGAGTCGCGCGGAATGGCCTCTATTTGTATCGGTGGAGGACAAGGCGGGGCTATGTATCTGGAACGTGTGACTGAGGTGAAAGGACATGAATAATTATAAAAACTGGGACCTAAAACGAGACAGCGATAACATTCTGTGGCTTGGACTAAATAGACACGACGCTAGTGTAAATAGCATGAATGAAGAAGTTTTAGATGAATTAAATAGTCAGCTTCAAGAAATTGCTCAAGATAAAACTGCCATTGGTTTAATTATTTATTCAGCAAAAGAAAAGGGATTCATTGCTGGAGCCGATGTTTCTTTATTTTCTAAATTTGAAACCCCAGCTCAAGCCGTTGATTTCTTACGTAAAGGTCATGCCGTCTATGCCAGATTACAGGCACTCTCTATTCCTACTGTAGCCATGATTGATGGTTTTTGTATGGGGGGCGGATACGAATTAGCCTTGGCTTGTACTTATCGTATTGCTTCTGATGAAAAGGATACGCGTATTGGTTTACCTGAAGTAATGTTAGGTATTCATCCTGGTTGGGGTGGTACGGTGCGCTTGCCACAGCTTATCGGCGGTTTTAATGCATTAACTCAAACTATTTTAACCGGTAGTACAGTGGCAGCATCAAGAGCTAAAGCACTAGGTATGGTTGATGATGTAGTACCCGTTCGTCAATTAAAGCGTGCTGCTGTTTATTTTATTAAAAATAAGCCCCCACGTCATAAGCCATCATTTTTGCAAGGGTTAACTAATGCTGCTTGGGTTCGTAAGCCTCTTGCTGCATTAATGCGTAAAAATGTTGCTAAGCGGGTGCGTAAAGAACATTATCCAGCACCTTATGCCATTATTGATCTATGGGAAAAAGAAGGGGGCATGGGCGATCGTGCGTACCAGAAAGAAATTGAATCCGTGGAGCAATTGATCACTCAGGGTACTACCTCAAGAAATTTAATTCGTGCTTTTGGTTTAAGAGAGCGATTGAAAGCTTTTGCCAAAGACAGTAATTTTAAAGCGCGGCATGTGCATGTCATTGGTGCCGGAGTTATGGGAGGAGATATTGCGGCTTGGTGTGCTTTGCGCGGTCTTCATGTAACTTTGCAAGATCAATCTTATGAGCGGATTGCACCAGCAATTGGTAGAGCTTATTCTTTATACAAGAAAAAATTGCGTAAACCACGTTTAATTCAAGCGGCTATGGATAATCTTATCCCTGACCCTGAAGGACGAGGTATGGCGAAAGCAGATGTGATTATTGAAGCTGTCTTTGAAAATTTGAATGTGAAACAAGAGATTTTCAAAAAAGTAGAACTACTTGCTAAAAAAGATGCAATTATTGCTACGAACACGTCCAGTATTCCTTTAGATGAGATCAGTGTTGTGATGACTGATCCAACCCGTTTAGTTGGTATCCACTTCTTTAATCCAGTGGCTAAGATGGATTTAGTGGAAATTGTTAGCGGTGCATCAACAGCTAAGCAAGTGGCGCAAGCTGCCTGTGCTTTTGTCAATCAAATCGCTAAATTGCCTTTGCCAGTTAAATCCAGTCCCGGCTTCTTAATTAACCGAGTTTTAATGCCATATCTGATGGAATGCGTGCAGCTCTTAGAAGAGGGCTACAGTGGGGAGACCATAGATGAAGCTGCCTTGGAATTTGGAATGTTTATGGGGCCTGTTGAGTTAGCAGACACCGTAGGTATGGATGTTTGCTTGGCAGTAGCTGAAAACTTAACGGCACACTATGGCGGTACCGTACCACAAAAATTACGTGACATGGTTAAAGCAGGCAAACTTGGCCGTAAAACAGGTGAAGGTTTTTATCAATATAAAAATGGTAAGCCTGTGAAAAGTCGTCCAGCAGAAGTTGCTAAAGATCAACATATAGCCGATCGATTAATTTTAAGAATGGTTAATGAATCCGCAGCATGCTTACGTGAGGGGGTAGTAGCCGACTCAGATTTGCTTGATGCAGGTATGATTTTTGCAACAGGCTTCGCACCATTCCGTGGTGGTCCCATGAATTATGCTAAAGACTTTGGAACCAATAATTTAGAAAGTCTCTTTAAAACCCTGGAAACAAAATACGGTGAGCGTTTTAAAGTAGACGAAAGTTTGTAATATCTCTTCAGCGTATCCTGTATCATGCTAATACGGGATACGTTATTCCAGTGAACAATACTTTAGCGCAAAATAACTAATAAAAAGCACAATAAAGCTTCCTACGATGTCTGTAATATAATGCCAACCTAATAAAACACAAGATGCAATGAGCATTAAATTAATAATCGCCAGCACAATACACGCTATGGGCCATTCTCTCAGTAAATTAACACATAAAATTGCCCAAATAGCATGAAAGGATGGGAAAGCTATTAATCCACCTTCATTTGTAGTTGGGACAATATGATGATGAAGCTCGGTAAATTTCAGCCCTGTAGCAATTTGACTTGATTCAAATAACGCATGGTTGAATATACTGGCAGGTGCCGCGGTAGGGAAAAAATAATAAAACCCAAAGCCAATAAGCACGGTGAACAATAATAAAAAATAATATTCGCGCATCAAATGAACGCGGCAAGAAAATAACACAAATAAAGGGATTATGCTCATTTGATAAGATAAACTGTCATAAATTGCGCTGAGTAAAGTTCTGAACAGAGGATGTTCATTAGTCCATCCCACGATAGCAGGCGTATTAATTCCCATGAAGGATTCTAGCTTTACAATATGCCGATCAATCAAAGGAAACGGTGTAAGTTGAATAGCAATCGTTGCTACCGCAATAATTACCATAACTACAAAAAAATAGATTAACTCATTACCAATTTGACAGGCCTTGCTTTCTTTGGCAAAACATAAATGTAATCCCATGCTAAGCAGAATTAAGAAGATACCAAAAGGTATCACGTTATCCGGAAAATAATTATTTCCCGGAAACTGATAAATAGAATAATTGATAAAAAAAGCTATAAACGAAAAAAAAAGAATAAATCCGGCAAGTGAACTAATACATCGAGAAGATACTTGTCGCATTTCTAGGAGTTATTCAGTCGTTTCTAACAGCTGTTTTTGTTTAATTGCATGGAAAATTTCTTCTCGGTGCACGTTAACTGAACGAGGAGCTTCAACACCAAATTTAATATTCCCATGTTCTTGGGTTTTAAATGCCAAAATCTTAACAATTGTATCATTAATACTAATCATTAAGGGTTCTTCAAAGTGAAGAGAAACAATATCCATTAAAAACCTCATCATTTATGTCCAAGCTCGTTGTAAATCAACGATATCGAATAGAAAGTTAACCTAATTTGTAGATGCTTGTCACTATATATTTAAATGAAATGATAAAAAAAATTAGGTTGTGCTCTTCCCAGCAAAGGAATGTATAAAATTGTGCATGATCATTGTCATGAACGATTAAAAGCGTTACAATTGGCAGCTTTTTTAAAACCTTGCCTTACTGTCTATGTCATGCAGAAGGCTATTAATCCATAAGGAGAAATCATGAGACATTACGAAATTATGTTTCTTGTGCACCCGGATCAAAGCGAGCAAGTACCAGCAATGGTTGAGCGCTATGAAGGGATCATCACTAAACATGAAGGTAAAATTCACCGTAAAGAAGACTTAGGTCGTCGTCAATTAGCATACCCAATTAACGATGTGCATAAAGCTCACTACATTCTGATGAATATCGAATGCTCACTTGAAGCACTAGAAGAAATTAAAAATGCATTCAAATACAATGATGCAATTTTAAGAAACTTAATTACTCTTCAAAAACAAGCGATTACTACTGAGTCTGTTTTAATGAAGAAAGAAAAAGAAGTTAGAACTGCTTAAGGGGAGTCATTAGATATGTCAGCTTATTTCCGTAGAAAAAAAATGTGTCGTTTCAGCGCTGAAGGCGGCAACGAAATCGATTATAAAGATATCAATTTATTAAAGAACTATATATCTGAAACTGGTAAAATTGTACCAAGCCGTATTACTGGTACTCAAACCCGTTTTCAAAGACAATTAGCTAAAGCAATTAAGCACGCCAGATTTATTGGTTTATTACCTTACTGCGATAGCCACGGATAGTGAATGATGCGTATGGGCGACTTTATAATAAAGCAGTGTAAGGCTTTACTTGAAAATAAGCAGCAGGCAATAATGTATGCTGCTTTACTTTCAATTGTACCTTTTGCTACTTGGTTATCAGTTGCTCTAGTAAGCTTGGTAACATTAAGAAAAGGGGCTCGCTCGGGCTTCGATGTTTTGTTACCAGCATTGGTAATTCATTCTGTTCCATTAATGATGTTAATACCAATATCCGGCGCATTAATTAATACACTAATTGCCTATTTGCCTTGTTATTTTGCAGCGATTACATTGCGCAATACTCAAAAATGGCAAGCGGTTTTTGGCGTATTTTTAATTCAAGCAGTTTTAGGATGCTTGCTTATTCAATTACTCGCACCTGACTTTATTGTAATACAGTTTAATCAGCTTAAAGCGTTACTGATGCAATACCAGGAGTTAGTTGAAACCGGTATGGACAGCATAAGCTCGTTGAGTTTGGCGCAATTATTTTTCGGCATTCAGTTATTAAGTGCTATTGTTTCCTCAGTAGTTTCTTTAATGTGTGCTCGCTCAATTCAAGCCAAATTATTTTTACCCGGTGGGTTTAAAAATGAGATTTTAATGTTCCGTAGCGGCAGACTTTCATTGTTAATACTCTTATGTGTATCTTTGGGTACTTACCATGAAATTCCTTTAGCAATTAATATCCTACCAATTGTGCTGAGTTATTTCTTAGCTTCTGGATTTGGTTTGGCTTATTTTATTTTGGCCCGTAAAAGTCAAGTTAAGGTATTTCTATTATTATTGCTAATAATATTATTGAAGCCTACTTTTGCGTTATTTGCCTACATTGTTTTTGGTTCACTAGATAGTATATTTAATTTTAGATCGTATCTCCCTGAGCGGGTAAACGAGTCAATTTGAGGGTTATTAAGATGGAAGTTATCTTATTAGAAAAAGTGAGAAATTTAGGTAACCTAGGTGATAAAGTTCACGTAAAATCTGGTTATGGTCGTAACTACTTAATTCCACAAAATAAAGCCGTATTTGCTACAGCTACAAACATTGAGATGTTTGAGCAACGCCGTGCGGAGCTTGAGAAAAAAGCGCAACAATCTTTATCTGCTGCTGAACAGCGTGCCGCTAAGTTAAATGATGTTAATTTAACTATTAGTGCAATGGCTAGTGATGAAGGTAAGCTCTATGGTTCTGTTGGTGTAAATGAAATCAAAGATGCTTTAGTGGCAAAAGATATTGAAGTAAGCAAGCGCGAAATCGTTATGCCAGAAGGTCCTTTACACTCAATTGGTAACTTCGTTGTTGAAGTTCATGTTCACAGTGACGTTATTGCTAATCTACAAGTTGAAATTATTCCAGCAAAATAAGCTGGTTTCATAGATTTTGTAGGCTGGGCTGCAAAGCCCAGCAAATACACAAAACATTGCTCTAGAAATTAGTCTTTTTCAATTCTATTGTTTAACCCAATAAATTGTCATCCCACTTTAAATAAACCTAAAACAGAACCTAGCGAGCCTAAGTTTTCTTGTTTTCGATAAGTTTCTCTATAAGAAAATATGACATGTTTGGATTGTTAGCTATTTATTCTTCCAGCGTTTAGCATGTCTCAGTTTTCTTGGTGCTTAAGATAATCATGATATGTTCTTGAAGCTCTAAACATCGTTTAATTATTGCAGCCTGTACAATAAAGTTATGCTCCCCTTATCTTCCCCACATACCTAGTGCTTTGTATCTTATGGGGGATGGGGCTTCAATCCTGTTTTTAAAGGAAATATATTTTGTAAACTGACAACAAAGCAAAAATGCTATTTAATACAGCCCAAATATATGCTGGATAACGGCCTCTATAACCACTGTAATAAGAGTAGATTGCAATAAAGCTGCTTCCGGTACCAAATATCCATTGCTGGTCATAGGCAAAACCAATTGAAAGCAGGGCAATGCCGCAAATACCAAGTAGTAAAAAGAGACTACTTTCCTTAGCCAAAAACAAATAAAAGATTAAAAGTTGCACACATAATAAAACTGGCAGAGCAAGTTGAGTGTATCTGCCACTGCCAAAGACAATAGCTAAATGCCCAGCAATAAGAATAAGCTCCAGAGCAACATAATAAAATAGTTTATAATGAATCGCCGTGCCAAGTAGAGCAATGGCACCAAATATATAATAGGGCTGTGGGGGCCACTGCGTTGTGCCATACAGAACAATCAGTGCCCCGAAAATACCTAGGAACAAATATTTATTTTCATAAATATTAGCCATGGATCACCATTTTAGGTAAATACCTTTATTAACTGACTCTTGAATGATTGCATTTTGTGATTTATTAAAGGCAACCCAGTAATTACCCATGTTGCTTAAAGCAAAGCGCACGCGTGGGTATTGGCATATATCTAAAACAGTGTGGCAATCGACAAGCACTGTTGCTTCACCTTCGTGCTTATAACACTTAAAGTTCAAATTCTTAACATCTGATGCAAAAGCACCCCAGTTCATAGGGTCAAAGGTTGCATGTAATGGAGGGCTCATAAATGCTTCCTCAGAAGCTTGATGTTCCATTTCAATGGTTGTATTTGAATGATTCTGGATTAAATAGTAAGCCTGTTTCCCAGTTTCATTTAATACCAAAAAATTCTGATTATAACCAAAACCAGTAACCTCACATCCTCTAGGAAATGAGCCTACAGCATGAGCGCTGCTCATTAAAAGGCTAGACAAAATAATGGACGTACTAATACAGCTGAACCGTGACATAATTACCTCTATAAGCAAATTTGGCTGCTATTTTAATCATAAAAAAATCAAAGTCTATGGAAAATAAAAAATATAACCAAGATATACTAAGTTGACTTGGCCTGGTTGCTTGTAACTAACTTTTCTACATCTCTACTAATTCAATCTACTCTAATTTACATCTCGCGGCCGGCCGAGGGATCCAGTAATCTGCACCAGATACTGTACCCTAAGCGTAGAAGGAGATGTGAGCAAGAGACAACTGCTTGCAATCAGACCACGTTGGTCAAGCTAAATCCTTACTTGCTGCAATTTTAGCTTTTATCATTGGGTAGTAAGTTCGATAAAAACTCAAATATAAGTACATCGCAACATAAGCCATGGATAGAGTAAGCCAGACATTATTCGTGTTTGGATAATTAATCAGTAAGCAAATTGAACTGATACCATAAATAATCGAGCAACAATGCATCAAGATTTTTAATACCTTAGAATCAGTTAGATAATCTAGCCTTGAAGGATAAACATACTTTACGGGTACAAAAATCAGAATTGAAAGTATGGTCAATATAATGGCATTAGCTGTAGCCGAAGTATTAAAAAGAAACATATAGAAAATCGTAATATTCCAATAACAAGGGAACCCTTTAAAGAAATGATCCGGAGTTTTGGCGTCAGATTGGCAAAACTGATAAGAGGACGTAATTGTCACAGCTGCAATTATGAGCACGGATAAATTGGACGGCAACATGTCAGGCTTAACTAATAAGAAAAAACAAGGTGTAATTACGTAATTTACGTAGTCAACAATATTATCCAGTAAGGCGCCATCAATTTTGGGTAGTACATTTTTAATATCAACCTGACGCGCAAGACTTCCATCAACAGCATCAATGAATACCGTAACCGCCATGAGCCATAATGCAAAAATGTATTGGTGATGATATATTTTTTCTAGAGTAAAAACGCCAATGCAAGCAGCACTTGCAGTAAATATATGCACCGACCAAGCCGCTAGATATTGCATTGGTGGGAACTGTGGTTTGCTTAAGCTCATTAATTATCCTAGTGTTAATGAATGTTAATTTAAGTAGGGGCTATTTCAGCTCCTACTGCCCATGGCCAAACAACAAACAGCCACTATTAACATCATGATTTATTACTTTTGATTTTTGTGCAAAATTCATAGAATACAAAAATAGTATCAATAATCAAAAGTAGTGCGCAAGAAAAGTTGTTAACTTTAACAAAATATAAAATTTCATAGGGTGATTTGATGAAAATTCAAACTATAAATCCAGCAACTGGAAAAGTTATCCAAACTTATGAGTGCTTAAATGAATCAATGAGCTATGAACGAATTGCGGCAGGAGACCAGGCTTTTCGTAAATGGCGGCTAACCGCTTTTGCTGAACGAAAAAAATTAATGTTGAAATTAGCGCAAATGCTTAAAGAACAAAAAGAAGAGCTAGCTATTTTAATGGCCACAGAAATGGGAAAGCCAATTACTGCGGGTCAAGCCGAAATTGATAAATGTGCTTGGGTATGCGAGCACTACGCAGAACATGCAGAAACTTATTTAGCTCCGCGCATAGTGCAAACCGAAATGAAAAAAGCCAAAGTATGCCATATGCCCCTGGGAGTTGTGTTTGCTATCATGCCGTGGAATTTCCCATTTTGGCAAGTATTTCGCTTTGCTGCTCCTACTATTATGGCTGGAAATGCCGCCATTTTAAAACATGCGCCTATTTCATCTGGGACTGGGAATAAAATCGAGCAGTTATTTAAAGACGCCGGTTTTCCTGAACACTTATTTCAGCATCTTATTGTTGATAATGAGGTAGCCGCACAGGTTATTGCCCACCCTAAGGTTGTGGCTGTAACGCTTACGGGAAGCGAGCGCGCAGGTAAGGCGGTTGCTTCACAGGCGGGGAAGTATTTAAAAAAGGCGGTATTGGAGCTTGGGGGAAGTGATCCTTATGTGGTGCTTGAAGATGCTGATTTGGATTTAGCCGCACGCTGTATTGTGAATTCACGCCTTAATAACTCAGGCCAAGTTTGTATTGCTGCCAAACGTATTATTGCTTTAAGTGCCATTGAAAAAAAACTTACAGAAAAGATTAGCCAGCAAATAAAATTATTTAAAATGGGTGATCCTTTGGACGCGGAAACCAAGCTTGGACCTCTCGCACGTGCTGACTTGCGTGATACAGTGCATAAACAAGTAGAAAAATCGCTTAAACAGGGTGCTAAATTATTGTGTGGTGGTATAATTCCCGAGGGTCAAGGATTTTATTATCCGCCAACGCTACTTACAAATGTAGCGCCGGGCATGCCAGCTTTTGATGAAGAGCTATTTGGGCCAGTTATTTCTGTTATTTCAACAAATAGCGAACAGGAAGCCATAGCTTATGCAAATCAAAGCCAATATGGTTTGGGCGCCGCAGTATTTACGCGTGATTTGGAAAAGGGAGAGCGTATTGCCACGCACGAAATAGATGTTGGTGTCTGTTTTGTCAATGCGATGGTTGCCTCCGATCCACGATTGCCTTTTGGTGGAATAAAACATTCAGGTTATGGGCGCGAATTGTCAAAAGAGGGCATCTTAGAATTTGTGAATACCAAAACTGTAGGAATTTGTGATTCGGAATAATTAAAATAATAGTTGCTGTAAATTAGGGGTGATTACATCGCCCCTAAAAGCAAAACTGACGGGGTAAGCAATGTCATATAAATTTGAAGAAGGTAAAGGGGTATTAATAGAGGCTATCGTTGATAGAATTAAAAATTCTATGACAGGTGAACAAGCTGAATTTTGTGCCGAATTTGCCAAGCAATTATATGGAACTGTCGCCATGGAAGACCTGAGCGCATGGGAACTAGATGATCTTTATGGCGCTGTAGCAAATTTTTGGTCACTTCTTAATGAACGTAAACCTCATGAGACCAAGATTCGCATTTATAATCCAGACTTTGAACGTCATGGTTGGCAAACAACACATACAGTAATCGAAGTTGTTTGTGATGACATGCCTTTTCTAGTTGATTCAATCCGCTTAGTTATTCATCGAATGGGCTTAGCATCTCATCTGACTATTCACATGGGCGGTATTCGTGTGAAGCGCGATCAAAATAATCATATTTCTGCTATCTTACCGCGTGATAATACAAGTGAAGAAAAAGACGTAATTCATGAAGCCCCTATATTCCTAGAAATTGATCGACAAACTGACCCTGTTGTACTCCAAGAATTACACGATCGCTGCTTGCATGCCCTTGAAGATAACCGAGTTGTTTTCGAAGACTGGGAGAAGATGCGCTCTGAAGTGCGTGAAGCGATTACCGAAATAGATAAGGTTTCAGCAGTACTTGATGCAGGTGAGGTGGCTGAAACAAAGGCATTCTTACAGTGGATAGAGGACCACCATTTTACCTTCCTGGGTATAAGAGACTATGAGTTAGTACAAAAGAGCAATGAAACTTTATTACAAGCAATTCCTGAAACTGGCCTTGGCTTGCTACGAGAAAGCGTGACTAAGTCAATGACCCGTAGCATTTCTGCGATGGCTCCGGAGGCACGTGAATTTACTTTATCGCCTCGCATTTTAGTAATGTCTAAAACCAATACCTTAGCTAGTGTTCATCGCGATGCGTACACTGATTACATTGGCATTAAACGTTTTGATGCTCAAGGTAATGTGATTGGTGAGCGCCGTATTATTGGTCTTTATACTTCAGCCGCATACCATACGAATCCTACTCAAATTCCTTTCTTGCGCCGTAAGGTGGCAGTGATTATGGAAAATTCTCAGTTGAAGCCACGTAGTCATGCAGCCAAAGTATTATTGAATATCCTGGAGACATTACCACGGGATGACTTAATTCAAGGGACAGAAGAAGAGCTTCTAGAAATAGCAATGGGTATATTTTACATGCAAGACAGAAAGCGTATTCGCTTGTTTGCACGTATGGACGTATATCGCCGCTTTGTTTCGTGCTTGGTTTATGTGCCCAAAGAGCGTGTAAATACTGAATTAAGAATGGCAATGAAGCGCATTCTGGAAACCAGTTTTAATGCTGTGGAAACTAATTATACGACTTTGTTTACTGAGTCAGTGCTTGCTCGAATTCATTTTATTATCAAAATTGATCCTGAAAACTGTCCTGATTATGATTTCAAAGAAATTGAAATGAAGCTGATTGAGGCAGGACGCTCATGGACTGATGACCTACAATATAATTTGTATGAAGCCTATGGTGAAGAACAAGCAAATAGCTTATTTGCCCGCTACCGTAGTGCGTTTCCTGCTGCTTATTGTGAAAACTTTACGGCACGAACAGCAGTTTATGATATTAAACACATCGAAATGCTGACCCCAGAAAATCCTTTAGGAATTAATTTCTATCGCGCATTAGATGAATCAGAAAATAACTTTAGATTAAAAGTGTATCATCATGACGCAACTATTCCTTTATCAGATGTGTTGCCTATCTTGGAAAATCTTGGTTTACGTGCAATTACTGAGCGGCCATATGCATTAAAATTTGATGATGGTAAAGTAACTTGGGTTAATGACTTTGCTATTCAATATAATAAAGATGGTAGTGGGATTGAGCTGGATGACATTAAAGAGTTATTCCAAAATGCTTTTGCCAAAGTATGGTTTAGTAAGGCAGAAAATGATGGTTTTAACCAATTAGTATTAGCTGCTGGTCTTGATTGGCGTGAAGTTGCTATTTTGCGTACTTATGCGAAGTACTTTAAACAAATGGGCTTTACTTTTAGCCAGGAATATATGGAAAGGGCGTTAAATAATAACGTCAACATTGCTAAAAAACTGGTGAGATTATTTGAGATACGTTGTAATCCAGCTGAAGATAATACGCTTCGTGAACATCATTTTAATGAATTGTCCGAAGAAATTTTAGTTGATTTGGATTCAGTATCGAACCTTGATGAAGATAAAATTATCAGACAATATATCCATGCGATTGCGGCCACTCTTCGCACCAACTTCTATCAAGTGGATAAACAAGGTAAGCCAAAAGATTATATTTCCATTAAATTAAACAGTAAAATAATACCTGGTTTACCAAAACCATACCCAATGTTTGAGATCTTTGTTTATTCTCCACGTCTTGAAGGGGTCCATTTACGTTGCGGAAAAGTGGCTCGCGGAGGATTACGCTGGTCAGATCGACGTGAAGATTTCCGTACGGAGATTCTTGGTTTGATGAAGGCACAGCAAGTGAAGAACTCAGTTATTGTTCCTTCTGGTGCTAAAGGCGGTTTCGTACCTAAAAACCTACCTATCAGTGGCAGTCGCGAAGACATCATGGCTGAAGGTATTGCCTGCTATCAAATCTTTATTCGTGGTTTGTTAGATGTCACTGACAACTATGTTGATGGCAACGTAGTTAAGCCAGATCATGTAGTATGCCATGACGAAGATGACCCTTATTTAGTAGTTGCAGCGGACAAAGGTACTGCAACATTCTCAGATTTAGCTAATGCGATTTCTTTAGAATATGGTTTCTGGCTAGGTGATGCATTTGCATCAGGTGGCTCTGTGGGTTATGACCATAAGAAAATGGGGATTACTGCTAAAGGCGCTTGGGAGTCCGTAAAACGCCATTTCTATGAACTAGATATGGATATTCAAAATAATGATTTTACCGTAGTTGGTATTGGTGACATGGCGGGAGATGTGTTTGGTAATGGAATGCTGTTATCAAAGCATATCAAACTCATTGGCGCCTTTAACCACATTCATATTTTTGTGGATCCCGACCCTAACGCAGAACTTAGTTTTAAAGAGCGAGAGCGTTTATTTAATTTACCTCGTTCTAATTGGACTGATTATGATAAAAAGCTCATCTCCAAAGGTGGTGGTGTGTTTAATCGTAATGCCAAATCAATTCCAGTAAGTAAAGAAATGCAAGAAGTTTTCGGCATTAAACAAACTGAAATTGAACCCAATGATTTAATTAAAACGATTCTAAAAGCGAAAGTTGATTTACTTTGGAGTGGTGGTATTGGAACTTATGTGAAAGCAAGTTCTGAATCTAATCTAAGTGTAGGGGATCGTGCTAACGATGCGACTCGGGTCAATGCGAAACAACTGCGTTGCAAGGTAATTGGTGAAGGCGGTAATTTAGGTTTAACCCAATTAGCACGTATGGAATACTCATTAGGTGGTGGGCTAGTTTATACCGACTTTATTGATAACTCAGGTGGTGTAAATTGTTCTGACAAAGAAGTAAATATTAAGATCTTACTAAATGGTATTGTCGCCGTGGGTGATTTAACGCCGAAGCAAAGAAACGAATTGCTTAGCGAAATGACTGATGACGTAGCTAAATTAGTACTTCGTGATAACTTCTTACAAACACGAGCGATTAGCTTATCCGCATCACAAGCGATGCAGGCATTGGAATTACAGGGGCGATATATTAAAGAGTTAGAGCGAACTGGTAAAATAGATCGTAATCTCGAGTTCTTACCTGACGATAAAGCATTGCAAGAACGTAAATTGATGGGGCAAGGCCTTGGACGTCCAGGAATTGCTGTATTGATGTGCTATAGCAAATCCATTTTAAAAGAGCAAATACTGGCTTCGGGAGTCCCTGAAGAAAGCTACATGGAGCAGTTCTTAATTAACTCGTTCCCCAAACAGTTGCAAGAACGGTTTAGCAAGCAAATGCAAGATCATCCACTGAAAAGGGAAATTATTGCAACTAAATTAAGTAATATCATAGTAAATGAAATGGGCTTTACCTACGTTTACAGATTACAAGATGAAACGGGTGCTCCTGTTTCTGCGATTGTTAGAGCGTATATGATTACGCGTACTGTGCTTAATTTAGAATCAATTTGGAAGCAAATTGAGGACCTTGGTACTCAGATCAGTGCAAAACGCCAAATTGAAATGATGATGTTTTATGTTCGACTTTCAAGACGTATTACTCGTTGGTTCTTGCGAACTCAGCGCAAAACAATGGATATCAGTGAGGTTGTGAAATTATATTCGCAAGGAATGAATGAATTGAAGATGTCTATTCCTTCCATTCTTAATGAAGAGCGGAGAGTACGATATGAGCAACACCATCAAGAGTTAATTCAAGAAGGTATTCCAGCGAGTTTAGCTCATGAACTTACTGTGGCTCGTGGACTGTTTTCTGCGACTGATATTATTGAAATTGCCAGTAAGCGTGATATGAAAATATCGCAAGTTGCTGAAGTTTACTTTGGTATTGGTGAGTTCCTGGATCTTGCTTGGATAAGAAAACAAATCATTATGCACCCAACTGACAATCACTGGGAGTCACTATCTAGAGAAGCATTACGCGATGACTTAGATTGGCAACAACGTCAGTTAACGGATGGGTTACTTAACTATGATGGTGCAAGCTCCGATTTACAAGAGCGTTTGACAGCTTGGGGAGATGCTCATAGGGCATTGATTGAGCGTTGGCACTTTATTTTATCGGACTTAAAAGCAAGTACAGTGTTGAACTATACTATGTTTTTCGTTGCGATAAGAGAACTGTTGGATTTAACGCAGACGACGTTGCAGTCTTATTCCGAAGTAGAAATGGCATAATAAAATTAATAAAAAATGCTGTCATGGCGAACACAGCGAAGCAACCCAGTACTGAGTCTTAACGAAGCATCGTTCTGGGTTGCTTCGCCATGGCTCGTAATGACGAAATTTACATATCTCGTGAACGCTTACTAAAAAGCCCGTTTGAAACGGGCTTTTTTATAAGTGAAAACCTAATTATAAACAATCAGGTTTTTCTTATTGAAAGGGTGCTGGCTCTAACGAGACTGCCTTTTTATGGCCCTCAAACAGTACCAAGAGCTCAATCCCTTTAAGCAAGCTCACCGCAACTAAATAATGCCCTGATCCTAGTATGGAATAATCAACTAATTCACCAAATTCTGAACCATTAGCTTCATGCACTAACTTCTGTCCAGAATAAATCTTATCGTCAGTAACGAGCGAGTAAATGCGTAATTGATGTTTTAAAGTCGATTTATAATGCATTCGAGCAATAATTTCTTGTCCTTTATAACAGCCTTTATTAAAGCTTAGGTAGGGCGTTTGATGCAAATCCAGGCGATGAGGTAAAAATAAGCCACGTGATTCTGGATAAATTTCCAGCTGTTGCTGCGCCAATCTTAAACTGTGCCAAGTTAAGGAGCCTAGTAGTTGCTGTTGCTCTGCAAAACGTTGCGTAACTGCGCTAGCAAAGGTTGATTCACCAATAAAAATGTAAAAACCTTTACCTAAATGAAAACAACAATAATCTGCACCATAGGTTAATGCATAAAGATTACTAGGGAAAAAATTAGAATCAGGCACCATATCCTGAGGGTTTTGTAAATAAAATCCAAGAACAACAAGCTCATTATTTTCTCTAAGGCTTACTCGTGAAAGCATTGCTGTTTTGTTTAAGGAATTAATCGTAGCTTCCAATAAGTCTTTAGGAAGCATTAGTTTTACTCCTTTCCAACTTAAAACGTCCATTAGGGCAAGAATACGACCTTTGAGATTACATTGAGCCCCTTGAATCATTTGTATGTCAGAAATTGAATTAACATCACACGTGAGCTGACCTTGAAGAAACTCGCAAGCTTTGGTGCCAGTAACATCAAGAATACCTAAGTATGATAGATCAAATAAATAATTTTTTCCCGGTTGGAGTGGTAACTCGGTTTCAATAGGAGAAATAGTGGTTAAGACTCTATTATTAATTAAGTGATTAAAAATTTTGTTCATCATGGATAAGCGTTTCCGATTTCAAAGCCAGTAGTGTATCATTTGCGGGTTCATTAAATCATTAAGAGATTTATAATGTTGGATGCACGTGAAAAAGCAAGATTAGCATGGCACTGTCGTCGTGGAATGCTAGAGCTGGATTTAATACTGCAACGCTTTTTAGAGCAAGGTCTTGATAAATTGTCAAAAGATGAAATTAGGGCTTTTGATTCCCTATTAAGCTGTACTGATCCTGAACTCTATGCATGGTTAATGGGACAAATGGATCCTGAGGATAATGAGTTAAAAGCAATTGTCACACTTATCCGAAATCAACATTAAACTTGGGGCATCGGAGATTTATTTCCGTTTGCTCTTGGTAGTCACTTTATTAACTGCAGGTTTAATTTTTTATTCCGGGCTTTATTTAGCTATAAAACTTATTTTGTTGGGTTTCCTTTTGAAGGCGCTTCGAGTAGATTGGCTAAATAAAAAGACCAGAAATGGCATTAAAGAAATTCAGTTTAGAACTAACAAATGGATTTTGGTTCTCAGTAATAATCAAAGCCAAGAGTACCAACACGCCCAAGTACTTGTGCATAATGTTTTATTCCAATTAATTCAATTTACCCATATAAAGCAGAAAAAGTATGTGGTTCTTTTTATTGATCAAATTTCAGAAAATCAATTAAGGCAATTACATTTGAGGCTTCTTTAGCCAGCAATGACTTTTTATTGATCAATTGGTGCTCTTTTATGATACAATAAACCCATTTTTATACCTAAAGAGAAGAACTATGGGAATTGAATCAAAACCAGATAAGACAGCTGCACATAAAGGGCTTGATAATATGTCTTATACAACATTAGATCAGATCTACCCAAAAAGTATCCCGATTCAAGTCGGTTCCTATAAAGCTTATATTGGTGGTGTTTCTGGTTGCTGGACTGCGTTTAAAGATTCGTCCTCCTATCGGATTAATGACTCCGAGCTTTTTGCTTTTTTCAGAAAAACCGATTCGAATCATGATAAAGATTCAACTTGGAAAATTCACTTAAGTATTCATCCTAATGACCTTAACAGAGCATGGGACTTAGTTTATCCCATTCTTATGGAACATGGGGTTCCATGCTTTAAAACGACACGTAATACCGTATCTCAAGTTATGTATACGGCAATGAGTAAGGCTGATACAAACTCTGGCTCTTTAACTCTTGCAGAAAAGGAGCAAGCTTTGCGTGATATCATTCGGGTAGCGAATGGAATGCAAATTACTATTTATATCCCTGAAGGAAAAGAGCGGGAGTACAATAATATTTTAGATCAAATAGAACCAATACTATACCAAGCGGGTATTCGTCCCGGAGTTATTGATAAAAGTGACAGGGCCTTGGGGATTTATAGTTCAGTACGTAATGAAGGAGTCAAATATACCTCCCACGACAAAGTATCTGGTTATAAAGCTGCTGAACTAAAGGATCCATTCCATGCTCTTAGAGTGGAGTGGAATGAGGTCAAAATAAGCTGGGGTGGCCTGGATTATGCTCGGCATGTGCACAAAGCAAAAGGACTGGTTTGGCAAATGGTTGACGCAGAAAAGAAATATAAAAGCGGAATGCAAACTAAGGAAGAGTTTTTACAGATTTATGATGTTGCTATGGAGTACTTTAAACGCTGGCATACGCTACTCAAAAAGGCGGCACCGGAAGATTTGGCAAAATTAGCTGCTCGAGATCTCGCTGAATTCCAGGAGTTAAAGAAATGGATTAATCAAGGATATGACTTTTTACCCTCAATAAAAAAACATAATGCGAAAAAGGTTAAAGAGGCAGAAGATGTTTTAGAGAAATCTCCGCGCGTCAATACGCTATCAATAAAACCTGTGCATTTGCTAAAAAGAGCTAAGGCAAAATTGGATTTAAATGAAGGTATTATTGTTAAGCCGCAAGTGACTTCAGTTGTTCCAACAGAAGCACCATTAGTTAAAAAAGAGTCTTCTGCTAAAGTTCTTCAAGAGTTAAAGGCTTTTAGAAAAGAATCATTTAAAGATCCTGTTTTAGACCGCCAATTAGAGGAGATAATTAATCAGTCTACGGTATCTAATTCCAGTAAATCATTGAAGCGAGTATTTTGGGGTATGTTTGATGGGCTTTTAATAGGAGCTGTTCTCGGAGCATTGTTAAGCCTTGCTTGTCCTCCTTGGGCTTTAGTGCTTTGCCTAAGCTTAAGTTTAGGAGGGATGACGGTAGGTGGAGTGGTTGGCAATTATAGCGAACCGAGTCAGAATGCTGAAAAACAATCCTTAACTCAGAATAAACAGGTTATGGCTAAAGAAGAGCAAGCAACTGCTCCTCATAAATCCTCAAAGAGTTTAGGCTTTTTTGATAATAATGATGCGGGAGATGACTACGAGCATTCAACTGGTTCTCAGCCAATAAATACAGCATTAGTTGTATAGAAGCGTGTCATTCTGAGCATCGCGAAGGATTTCCTAAATGGGGTATGGACATGATATGCTCCCCATTCAGAGCTCCTTCGCCGTAAACTTTAATAAGTGCCAGTCGTTGCTCACAATCAGGCTGAAAAAATATTACAAACGAATGAGCGGCCAATGTGTAAGCTTTAAAAAATCAATTAATAATCCTTCCAATTACAAATCGGCACATAATTCCTCTAAATGATATATACTAAACCATAACGGACAAATTAAAATCCAATTTCGCACAATGGAATGAAAGAAAGAGGGTGTAATGAATCGCAATGTTTCTTATAGTGACGAAGAACTCGTAAACTTAGCTCGACAAGGTAATAAGGAAGCATATAACCTGCTATTTACGCGTTATCATAATAAAGTACAGCAAATTATTTATTTTCACCTTAATGATCAATCACATGTCAATGACATAGCCCAAGAAGTATTAATTAAGGTTTTTCGTTATTTACGTTACTTCAAAGAACAAAGCCAATTTTCCACTTGGCTTTATCGTATAACGAAAAATACCATTAAAAATCATTACCGCTCAGCAAGCATTCGTACTGATTTGGAAACGGTATTTGAAGAAAATCAAACTCATTCCATGACCCATCAATCACCAGAATATGCATTAATAATTATTGAATTTAGTGAGCAATTAGAGTTAGCTATATCCATGCTGTCCGAAGAGTTACGAGCATGTTATGGAATGCATATTTTTGACGGTCAAACCTATGAGGATATTGCCAAAAAGATGGATTGTCCCATAGGAACGGTCCGTTCCCGCATATTTAGAGCCAGAAAATTATTAATGGCATCAATTGAAAATTTTGTTTAATGGCGCGAATGATCTAAAATAAGCCAAGCCAAATTACGACATAGAGGGTATCATTATGCCAGACATGTTTAAACAACGTTTAAATTATTGTGACACTCAAATTGATAAGCTCTTTCAAGGATTGATTTTAAATGAAGAAGCTACTATCCAGCTACAAGCAATTAAACGTCATTACCATAGCATGTATTTTAATGCGGGTAAAAGTGGTGAGCGTGTTATTGAAATGTATGAGCTTTTTGTTACCACTCTTCAACAAGTCAGAAATAATAAAATTACACTAAAAGAAGGTATAGACCGTATCGAGCAAAAGGCTGCAGCAAGAGAAAATGCAATTTTTTGGAATAATGGTTTTAATGGATTATCGCTAGCGTTTTTATTTCTTTTAGCAACAGCAACATATTTATCCCTCTATGTGATGATTGCTTCGTGTTTTCCCCTGCAACCGATTATTGGTTTTGCAGTTTTTGTTTTAGCGACAGAATTATTCGTTAAAAAGATGAATGAGGTGCTTAATGGATTTTTTGAGTTTGAAACTTATGCTCCGATTAAAGACGAATGCATACGGGAAGTAAGTGTTATGTCATTTTTTAAATCAGCTCCTGTAGAAACACCTTCATTGAATAGGGAGCTTAGTTTAGTTGAGAACTCTTTATAGCTTAAGTACGCTTTTTTGAAAACATTTTTCAATTCTGGCCCAGATATACTAAATAAATCATCTGCTATTAAAAAAACATATGTTAACATAGCTGCATTTACCTGAATCCTATAAGAGCTATGCTGGAAAGTGATCGCTTAATCAGTACCCAAAGTGTTGCTTCGGAAGAGGCTATTGATCGCGCTATTAGACCGTTAAGTCTTCGTGAATACATTGGCCAAGAGGCAGTGAGTTCACAAATGCAAATTTTTATTGATGCGGCGAAGAAGCGCCGAGACGCACTTGATCATGTGCTAATTTTTGGCCCCCCAGGACTTGGTAAAACAACTCTGGCTAACATTATAGCTCACGAAATGGGCGTAAATCTTCGTCAAACCTCCGGCCCCGTTATTGAGCGGGCGGGGGATATCGCAGCAATACTAACGAACCTACAGGAAAATGATGTATTGTTTATCGATGAAATTCATCGTTTAAGTCCAGTAATTGAAGAAATCCTTTATCCGGCAATGGAGGATTACAAACTGGATATTATGATTGGTGAAGGGCCTGCCGCGCGTTCAATTAAACTGGAGTTACCTCCTTTTACCTTGGTTGGGGCAACCACCCGAGCAGGTTTACTTACCTCACCATTACGCGATCGCTTTGGAATTGTTCAACGATTGGAATATTATTCTGTTGACTCTTTATCCCAGATTGTGGCACGTTCCGCTCAATTATTAAATGTTAGAACCGAGTTTGAGGGGGCACGAGAAATTGCAATGCGCTCAAGAGGAACTCCTCGGATTGCTAATCGTTTACTACGACGAGTCCGTGATTATGCGGAGGTGAAAGGTGGAGGGGTAATAAGTTTAGATATTGCTCAAAGAGCATTAGAAATGCTTGATGTCGACAAATATGGATTTGATCTAATGGACAGAAAACTTCTAATGTCCGTTATCGATCAATTTAATGGTGGCCCCGTTGGGGTGGATAGTATTGCTGCAGCTATTGGTGAAGAAAAAGGCACAATCGAGGATGTTTTAGAGCCATTTTTAATACAACAAGGATTCCTTATGCGCACACCACGAGGTAGAATAGCAACGCCTCGGGCCTATCAGCATTTTGGTTTAAGTAGCACTGTACAGGAATAATCCATGAGTCAGGAAACCATTTATCAATATAATGTACGTGTGTATACCGAAGATGTAGATTATATGGGTATTGTGTATCATGCGAATTATCTATGTTATTTTGAACGTGCTCGAACTGAGATGTTGCGCCACGAGAATTTAATCCTTAGTGAGTTAGCAAAGACAGATACCCTCTTTGCGATTACTGAGATTAATATCCGATATCTTGCGCCAGCACGATTAGATGATTTGCTAAACATTACAACTAAAGTAGGGAAATCAGGGGCTTGCAGTTTTGAGTTTGAACAAGAAATGAAGAACCAGCATGATAAATTGCTGTGTAAAGCACAAATTAAAGTGGTCTGTGTTGATGGGAATTTAAAACCGAAACGATTTCCAGGTAAATAACAGGTAATAAAGAACTAATTAAAATAAGATCTTGGTAGCGGAGACAAAAAAAGATGGGTAGTCAGGCAAATGTATTAATGTATTTTATGCAAGCAGGCTTAGTAGTTAAATCAGTGATGATGTTGCTCGCCATTGCGTCCATTACTTCTTGGACATTGATTTTTCAAAGAGCCTGGTTTTTTAATCGTAAAAAACAAATGACTGAAGCATTTAGTCGTAGATTTTGGGATAGTGGCGATTTAAGCCGACTTTATGCAGATATTGATAGCAATGCTGATGAGCGCCATGGGATGGCTGCAATTTTTCATGCCGGTTTTAAAGAATTTGTGCGTGCTAGAAAACAGGGGCAGGTGGTTCTAGAACCTATTCAGCGTGTAATGCAAATTAGCCATGCCAAAGAAGCTGAAAAATTAGAGCAACATTTACCTTTCTTTGCTTCGGTTGGTTCAATTGCACCCTACGTGGGGTTATTCGGTACAGTTTGGGGGATTATGACCTCTTTCCAAGCTTTGGGACATGCACAACAGGCAACGATTGCAATGGTTGCTCCGGGTATTTCTGAAGCCTTGGTTGCAACCGCGTTAGGATTATTCACGGCAATACCTGCAGTTATTGCATACAACCGATATTCAACTCGAGCAAATGGCTTATTAGATCGATTTGAATTATTTCAGGAAGAATTGATATCACTTATAGAACAACAAAACAGTAATACTGTAAGAGGATAAAGTTCAAAATGATCAAAGCGAAGACCAAACGTGAACGTCCCATATCTGAGATTAACGTGGTGCCTTATATTGATGTAATGTTAGTTCTACTGGTTATTTTTATGATTACAGCTCCAATGCTAAGTCAAGGTGTGACTGTGGATCTACCCAAAGCAGCCAGCCAGACTTTGGCGCCCACAGATAGAGAGCCAATTATTGTTTCAGTAAATCAAGAAGGTACTTATTTTCTTAATATTAGCAGTACACCTGCGGATCCTATTGATCCACAGGCTTTAACGGTCCGTGTCGCTGCCGAGTTAGAATTAGCAAAGCAGTCAAACCAGAAACTGAATGTATTAGTTAAGGGAGATCAAGGCGTTGCTTACGGTAAAGTAGTGCAGGCTATGGCGTTATTAAAACAAGCTGGTGCGGAACAAGTAGGGTTACTGACTGACGACACAACATCGAATCAATCAGAGGAGCAAGCATAATGAACACTAGTTATCGGAATGCTTTTTTTATAGCTATTGGCTTGCATCTTTTTCTAATTGTAATGCTCTTGTCTGATAATTCCAGCCAGCGTCCAGTATTAACTGCCGAGGCGAAAAACGAGCCAGGAATTGATCAGCCTATTGCGGCAACCCCACCGCCGCAACAGGAAGTGGTTAAAGCGGTAAGCGTTGATAACAAGCAAGTAATGGAGACGGTTAATCGTTTAAAGCAAGAGCGCGAACAACAAAAACGAGCGGAACAGAATCGCCAACGTGAACTGAATCGACAAGCAGAAGCTGCTAAGCAGCAACGTATTAAAGAGCAGCAACAGCTAGCACGCTTGAAAGAAGAAGCAAATAGAATCGCAATTGCTCGGAAAAAACAGGCAGAAGAAGAGAAAAAGCGACTTAAACAGCTTGCTGAACAAAAAGCGTTGGAAGCAAAGCGCATTGAGGAATTAAAAAAGCAAAAAGAAGAGCTGGTAAAGCAACAGCAACTTGAGGCTAAGAAACTCGATGAGCTTAATAAAAAAAAGTTGGCCGAAAAAGCGAAGGCAGAAAAGCAAAAGGCTGAACAGGCTAAAGCACAAGCCGACGCTCAGGCGGCCAAAGAATTAGCTGATAAAGAGCGTATTGCAAAAGAAAAGGCTGAGCTTGCGAAAGCGGAAGCCGAGCGCAAAAGACAAGCCCAGGCTGCTGCAGCACAAAATGCAGAGCGTGAAGCACGCATTGCAGGGGAGGTCAATAAGTATAAAGCGCTGATTGTTAATGCAATCGGTAGAAATTGGATTCTTCCTGAAAATGTAGATAGCACTTTATCCAGTCAATTTAGAATACGTTTAGCTCCTGATGGTGCGGTATTGGAAGTTACGTTAACCCGCAGCAGCGGTGATCCACTTCTTGATCGCTCAGCGCAAACAGCCATTCGTAAAGCGTCACCACTTCCTGTTCCTACAGATGCTGCGACATTTAATATGTTTCGCGATATTAGTTTAACCGTTCGTCCAGAACAAGTTAGGGGGTAAAACTCGTGATTAATCGAATTACTACATTATTTCTTTTGTTGTTTACACAACAGCTCTTTGCTCTTGATTTAGAGTTAACTCAAGGGATCAACTCGGCTTTACCTATAGCTATTAACTCTTTTGGCTCTGATCGTGGCGCCCAGGAAATAGCCCAGCTTGTTGAACATGATTTAACTTTTTCGGGGCAGTTTAAAATTGTTTCAGGTCCTCAAGGTCCAAATGCTCAATCATCAATCGCTACATTAAAGCAGTTGGGTGCTGATAGCGTAGTGACTGGACGTGTTGTGGCGGTAGGCGGTCAATATGAGGTGAGTTTTACCTTGTCTGATGCTGTAGCCAATGGTGCAACTTTATTAACAAAAACCTATAAAGTAGGTGCGAATCAGCTAAGACCTTTAGCGCATCACATTAGCGATGAAGTTTATCAAAAGCTGACTGGGGAGCGTGGTATATTCTCAACGCGTATTGCTTATATTTCGGTACAAAGATCTACTCGTGGTTCGCGTTACTCACTAGAAGTTGCTGATGCAGATGGGTATAACCCACAAAGCTTACTGGTTTCTTCGGAGCCAATTATGTCTCCTTCCTGGGCACCTGATGGACGAAGCATTTCTTATGTATCTTTTGAGAAAAAACGAGCGCAAATTTTTACGGTATCTGTAGAAACAGGACAACGCAGATTAATTACGAGCTTCCCTGGTATTAATGGTGCTCCAGCTTGGTCACCCGATGGTAGGCAATTAGCTGTAGTTTTATCAAAAAGTGGTACGCCCAAAATATACAGTGTTGATGTAGGTAGTGGGGTAATGAAACAATTAACCTTTGGTGATGCAATTGACACAGAACCCCGCTATGCCCCTGATGGTAAGAGTCTGCTCTTTACTTCCGGACGCGGCGGTTCCCCTCAAATCTATCGTTTATCTTTAGCCGATGGCCAAGTAAGCCGCGTTACTTTTGATGGTAATTATAATGCGCGCGCATCATATACACCTGATATGAAAAATATCATTATGTTGCATCGTGATGATCGGCAATTTAATATCGGTTTACAAAGTGCCAGCGGTGGTCCTGTGGTGAGTTTAACCTTTTCTGGACGCGACGAGTCTCCATCTGTTGCTCCTAACGGACGATTAGTATTGTATGCAACTCATAATCAGGATCAGGGCGTTTTAGGTATTGTTTCTTTGGATGGTCGTATCCGGATGAAGTTACCTGCGCGTGAAGGTGATGTACAAGAGCCAGCATGGTCTCCTTATTTAGGCTAAGGTTCTTAGTTATATGAAACGGATTTCTTATTTATTAATTCTTGGCTTGATGGCATTAAATTCTTATGGATGGAATATGCAAGGTCATCAAGTTGTGGCGCAAGTTGCGTATGATAATTTGACGCCACAAGCAAAGGAAATGTGTCGCAGGATCTTGAATTCACGCTCAAAAAAATCCTCTAATGCGAACTTTATTGCTGCTGCAATCTGGTTAGACCAGATTCGTTTCAAAAATGTGCACTGGTATGATACCTTTCATTATATTAATACCCCATTTGCTGAAGATGATACGACGCTTCCTTCGGTGGAAAGGAGCAATGCCATCTGGGGCATAAAGAATGCGATTGCTGCGTTATCAGCCAAAAAGTCCAGCGCTGCTGATAAACGTTTGTCCTTACTGATTTTAATCCACTTAGTTGGGGATATTCATCAGCCACTACATACCGCAACCAAAGTTAGCCATCGCTTGCCTAAAGGAGACTTAGGCGGCAATTTATTTCCTTTAGGTAACAATCGCGTTGGTTCTAATTTGCATCAATATTGGGATAATGGGGCCGGTTTTTTTATTGGACGCCGTAAGATAGGTCAAATAAAGTTTAAGGCACGATTACTAGAGCAGCGTTGGCCTTGTAATCAAATTTCTACCCTTAACAATCCAGGACAGTGGGCTAAAGCTTCTCATGAATTAGCTACAAGTCAGGCTTATCATATTTATCCCAAAGAAATACCGAGCAAACAGTACCAGCAAAGAGCGCAAAGCCTCATTCAAAAGCAGACAGCCACCGCAGGATGCCGCCTTGCTTCAGTGCTTAATGAGTTAGCAAAAAAGCCTTAATCAGTTTAATAACGGCATTAAAGAGAAAGGGGAGATAGCCAAACCCTTAATCGGGACAATGATATACTCGAAAAGCAAAAACCTGTACTAAATTTGCATTTTGTGTTAATCTGCTCGACAGGTAATTTTGCATCAGGCCTTCTACATGAAAAAATACGTTGATCAACTAGCTCACAACACGCTACAAAAGCTCAATCAGCAATTATTAGAATCTTCAAATGCAGCTTCTTTAACAGATAAAGAAATAATTCAAGTAATAACTGACGTGATTAATGGTGAGTATAAATCATGTAAAAAATCACTAAGGCTCGATTTTTATAAAAAATTATCTTTATTACTCCATTCTGATAGGTTCGCCCGGGATTCTAAATATAATGCTCTTGCAACTTATTTGCAAAATAAGGAGTTAATTGATGAGCCACAGAAAATTTTGATTGAAGTTCACAAAAATCAATCTGAAAAACCAATTCTAAACTTTTTCAAGGAAGTGTTTAGAAAACCAAGTAAGTTTACGCATGTACTCTTATATCGCATATTAGATAACCCTTTAATTACTAATCTACAACGTTATCCTGGGCCGTTTGGTAGCATTATCACATTCTTATCAGTACTGGCTCAAATTGGTATAGCAGTGGCTCTATTATTAGGCGTGCTAGGTGCTGGTATCGTAACGGGGCTTATAAGGGCCTCAAATTCCTTTATCGATTTTGTATCAAATAAAATTACAGACAATAAGTATCAGCAAATGCAAGAGCAGTATAAAACGGCCAATTTTTCAGAATACAAGAAGCAGTTTTTGGCAGAATCGAAAGAAAAAATATGTGGTGAACTGTATGCTTCTAACTACGAATTATACGACACGCTAAGTAGAATGGATGATTCAGAATTTTGGAGCTATCTCATAAACATTGAACCCATTCATGAGGACGCACCTAAGACCGTAGCTGAAGAAATAATACATAAGAAAATATTAACCAGCTCAGTATTTACATTAGATAAAATAAAATCTATTTTTTTCGCCACTCATGCAACAATTATTGATGCAGATAAGGGGATGTTGCAACGGGTCATACCATTAATCATGTTTCCATTTTTGTCAGCGAGTGTAGTCTTAGCAGACACCATTTCATTTGCCCAGAGTTGGTTTTTCGCCGCGGTAAATACTACAAACCTGGTATCATATTATTTAACTTTGATGGCATTTAATATGCCTCTTATGGGCTACGACGCCTCAGTGTCGGTATTAGAGTATTTCTTGGAGAAAGATATTGTTGGCCATGAGGTAAATACAACTAAGATTAATAAAACCCCATTATATTTATTATTTGACAAACCTGTAAATAACGCGGATTGCTCAAATTCTGTTGAGCCTGTCCATATGAGTTCACCTCTTAGCTCTTTAGTAGAAAATCAAGAGCATAATGTTGATAATCTTGGCCTTGAGAATCAAGCTTCTGGAACTGTGTTACGTTAACCGATTATAAGAAATAATAATTCTTCTTATGTAGAATGTTTGTTCGTGATTTTATTTTATGCTACTATTTGACCACTTTGTGATAAATGGTTTGTATTTGATGATAAATAAATCACTCGATCTGTTAGCCGTTCGTACAATAGAATCAATTGAGAATGATGTTTTAGCCTTGCAAGAACAAGGAATAGTTCTAAGCCCCAAAAGCGTATTAGATATTATTATTAGCCATATCAGCAGAGCTTATGCTGAGGTATCGAAAGAAGATAAAAATACATTCTATCATGAGTTATCATTTCGCTTTCAGTCAGATAAATTTAAAGGTTCTTACCCTGAGTTATATAGGTCTTTGAGTTTGCTAAAGTTAGCAGATAAGCCACGAGAGGTATTAAATAGCATTCATAAAAAGTATCACGATCGTAAACAGTTATTTAATAATCTAGTTAA
This sequence comes from Legionella saoudiensis, assembly GCF_001465875.1. Lineage (GTDB taxonomy): Bacteria > Pseudomonadota > Gammaproteobacteria > Legionellales > Legionellaceae > Legionella > Legionella saoudiensis. The sequence goes on from NZ_LN901324.1 coordinate 653,343, forward strand.
AAGCAAGGCTTTAAGGACCTTGTTAGAATATACTTTAGAAAACCCGCTAACTTCGCAATTAACACGTTATACCCAGCCGTTTAATTTTTTATCAAAAGCAATGTATTTAAGCGTGCTCATTCCATTAATTATCACTATCTTTTTGGGATTTGTTGCATTAAGAACTATTGACTTGGCATTAGCGGTGGTGGATTTTTTTGTAAATATCTTAACTCCAGTTTTTGTAGGGAAGCACGATGCGCAGGAGCTCAATCGTTATCGTTCCTCACACTTTGCACAATATAGAAAGGAATACTTAGCTAATTTACGTGATGATTATATTGCCAAGACAATATGGAGTGAAGAAAAATTAGGTCACCAAGAATTACAAAATTTAAGTGATGAGCAGTTTTTTGAGTTTGTTTTAAAAAAGGAGCTTGAGGAGAAGGGCCTTTATAATGAAGCGCCAGTACGAAGAGAAAATGAAACAGATACGCAGTATCAAGAACTTCTTAATGGCTGGGCTCAAGATAAAAAGCGCTACGAGGAAGAAATATTAGCGCACCACCATAAAAAAATTAATGACAGTATTTATATCAATGGTTTGGACCGCGTGAAACGTTTATTTATGACTTTTTATAAGGCTATTAGCGAGCCGATTACTGTTTTTTCCCTATTCGTAGTGCGCCCTATACAATTGGCTTCGGCTGCATTTATTTTACCTGTTGCGGCTTTAACTGAGCTGGTTCGCTATGCTAGCTTTGCTGCTGCATTAGTAGGGATGACAGTCATGGGAGTCGCGAGTTTTCTTACTTTATCCTTGTTGAGCGGTCCATTATATGCCTATGACTTTGCTCGATACACAATACATAGATTACAACACAGCTTTGGGAAAGAGCAAAAAATGGAGACTGGTGCTGGGCTTGAATTAACGCCTAATCCAATGCAGGAGTTGTTGAAAAACAAACCGGTACAAGATAACTCGCGAACGGGCACTGAGCCTCCTCCTCACCATGACTCTCCAATTGAAGGCACATCAATGGAGCAAGAACACATAGTACAAAGTGAGCCTGGTGTATCTGGTGAGTTGGTTCTATAAAGTTGTTAACTGCTACAGTATGCCAAATTAAATTACATGTGCTATATTTTATTGGCAATTATACAAAAAAATAATAGATGTCTTTCATTAAAAGGAATTAAATTATGAATAAGATTCTTGCTAAAGCAGGTATGTTTACTTTATTAATTAGTGTTTCTATTTATGGTTGGGCTAATGCGTGTATGCCTATTGCAAGAGCGTGCATGCAGAATGGCTATCATAAAGGTGGGGAAAAGGAGCACAAAGGTTTAGTAAAAGACTGCGTTCTTCCAGTAGTAATGGGTTCTAAAACATTACCAAATACAAATTTTAGTCAGAACGAGCTTCAGGATTGCAAAGCAAAAATTGCTCAGAAAGTAAAAGGTAGAATGTAAGATTAAGGGAGTAGTGTAGGCTGGGCTGATAAGCCCAGCACGTAGTTTTCTCTATTCCCAATGCTGGGCTTGCCAGCCCAGCCTACATTAAACGTGTTTTACGCTTTTTGTAGTGATTCAATTACTGCACCTAAAAAGCGAGTTGCCTCACCTCCAGTTGCAGCTCTATGATCAAAACTAAGTGATAAGGGCAGAAGGTTATGCACCTCAACAGTCCCATTATCATTGGCAACAACACCCTTATAGAGTCTTCCTACAGCCAAAATAGCAACCATTGGCGGAACAATAATAGGGCTTGCAAATCGCCCTGCAAATTTTCCAAAATTAGAAAGCGTAATGGTGGCGCCTTTTAATTTATCAGCACCAATTTCTCGATTTGCCACAGAGGTTTTAAATTCATTAATTGTTTGGCGTAATTCTGCATCAGAACATTTTGCCGCGTCATGGATAACCGGTACAAATAATCCTTCATCATTATCCATAGCAAGGCCAAGATGTACCTCTTTAAAACATTGGCGAGCACCATGTTTCGTATCAAACCAGGCATTCATTGCAGGTTCTTTTTCCGCGGCATGAATTAGGGCGCGAATTAAACGTACAGTAATATCCGTCCCAGGTTGCCAGCTATGGATATCTGCTTCGTCAAAAATGCTAACAGGAACTACTTCGGTATGGGATTGTACCATGCTATTTAGCATTGCACGTCGCACACCACGCAGAGGCTCATACCCTACAGGCACTTGGGAGTTTTTATCTGCTTGCGCTTGCACATCATCACGGGTAATCATGCCAAACTCACCGCTGCCTTTTAAGGTGGATAAATCGACACCTAATTTTTTAGCAAGCATTTTCACGGCAGGAGTTGCTTTAACTCGAGCCTTGCCAGAATGATGTATGCCTACTACAAAATTATCTTCGCTAACTTCACTGCTTTCTTCTAAATTACCAACTACCGTACCTTTATCAGCTGGTTTTGCAGCATTTGACTCAAATGCAACCAAGGGTTCGCCTGTTTTAATCACATCACCAGGTTTACCAAATAACTTACCAATAACACCGCTTTGGGGGCAGGGAACATCAACTACTGCTTTTGCTGTTTCCATAGAAACAAGCGGTTGATCGGTTACAACTACATCACCTTCCTTGACAAACCACTCATGAATTTCAGCATCAGGTAAACCTTCACCTAAATCAGGCAGATTAAAAATATTCATTATTACTCCATTATGCTCATAACACTGTTTTTAATACGTGCAACACTCGGGATGTATTGTTTCTCTAACTGGAAGTAGGGCATGACCGTATCGTAGCCTGTGACGCGTTGAACTGGAGCCATCAGATCAGCCATTAAATTTTCCATAATAAGCGCTGAAATCTCTGCGCCTACACCACAAGTTTTTGCTCCTTCATGAACAATAACGCAACGCCCTGTTTTTTCCACAGAGGCAAGAATCGTTTCGATATCTAAGGGTTTTATTGTTGCAACATCAATGAGCTCACAGGAAATACCTTCATCTTCAAGCTGCTTCACTGCTTGTTGAGTTTCGTGCAAACTAGCACCCCAAGTAATCAGCGTTACATCATCACCCTGTTTTAATGTAAAGCACTTGCCAATAGGTAAGGCTTCTCCATTATCCTCAACGGGTTGTTTTACTAGACGATAAATACGTTTAGGCTCAAGGAAAATAACGGGATCAGGATTACGCATGGCGGCAAGCAATAAGCCGTAAGCTCTTTTCGGTGATGAGGGGATTACTACCTGTAAACCTGGAATATGGGCAAATAATGCTTCGGTACTTTCTGAATGATGCTCTGGTGCTCTAATTCCACCGCCAAAGGGCGCACGAAACACCAATGGGCAACTTAAACGGCCACGAGTACGGTTACGCATACGCGCTGCATGAGAAATGATCTGGTTCATTGCCGGATAAATAAATCCCATAAATTGGAATTCAGCTACAGGTTTTAAACCTTGTAATGACATACCAATTGCTAATCCTGCAATCATGGATTCAGCGAGTGGTGAGTCAAATACTCTTTTTTCCCCAAATTGTTCTTGTAAACCGGCTGTCGCGCGGAAAACGCCTCCATTTTTACCTACGTCTTCACCAAAAACAACCACATTTTCGTCATGGGCTAACTCATAAGCTAAGGCCTGAGTAACCGCTTCAATTAAGGTAATATCAGGCATGAGATGCTTCCTCCATAGCGATTGCACGTTGTTCCACTAAATAGTCTGGTAATTCTGCAAAATGGTAATCGAAGATGCTGCTAATTGGTTGTGGTGTTCTACTAAGGTATTCATCCACTGCTTTCTCAACTTCAGCAGCACAGTGCATTACTAATTGCTCTTCTTCTGCAGCACTCCAGAGGTTGTTTTGTACCAAGTATTCCTTGAAGCGAGCAATAGGCTCTTTGGGTTTGGCTTGCTCTACTTCCGCTGAAGGTTGATAGCGAGTCGCATCATCAGCAGTCGTGTGGTCGGATAAACGATAAGACATGGCTTCAATCAATGTGGGGCCTTCGCCACGGCGCGCTTTCTCAATAGCATCACCAATCACCTGGCGTGTTGCTAAAATATCGTTACCGTCAATTTGCAAGCCAGAAAATCCTGCCGCTATGGCTTTTTGGGCAATTGTCTCTGTGCCGGTTTGCTTGTCTCTAGGTACGGATATAGCCCATTGGTTATTGTTTACTACAAAAACAACGGGTAACTTCCAAGTACCGGCTACGTTAATAGCTTCATAGAAATCGCCTTCAGAGGTTCCACCCTCACCAATACATACTACCGCTACTCGTGGTTCATTTCGGTATTGGAACGCAAAGGCAACTCCGGTAGCATGTAAACATTGGGATGCAATAGGTACGCAAATAGGTAAATCCTGGGACTTGCAGGCAAAATCACTGCCGCGCTCATCGCCACCCCAATAAGTTAGAATCTCTGACATTTTTACGCCACGCTGAATTTGCGCTGCGTAATCACGATAATAGGGTACAAGCACATCCTCAGGCTTCATCGCATGGCCTATAGCAGTAGAAATCGCCTCTTGGCCATTAATTGGGGCATAAGTCCCCATTTTACCTGTCCTTTGTAATGCAATTGCTTTCTTATCAAAAGTTCGTGTAAGCACCATGACTCGATAAAGTTCTTTAAGCGCTTCCACGTTACTGGCAAAAGCAGGAAGTTCCCCTGCTAATTTGCCTTGTTCATTTAGAAATTGAGTATATGTAATATCAAATTGAGCAACCGTTGCCATACATGGCTCCTTGTCAACAAAGCGTTTGCATAGCATACTCACAAATTAATGTAAAAACCAGTTAATTATTTGTAGCAAATGACGAGAAATATTATAAAGCAACCAATGCTCTTGAAGCTCAATTATTTCCCTTTAATGCAAGAGTATTATCAGAAATTATGCCACTTACCTGGATTTGTGCTTTTGGAAAGTACAGACCGTTCTCAAGGACGTTATGACTTAGTAAGCGCCTACCCCTATGACCGGTTTAGAATCGACAATCAAACACAAAATATCCTCGAAGCATTATCCCAGTTACGAGAGATTTTAACCGTGCAAGCTTCAGAGGCTGACCTGCCATTTCAAGGTGGTGCAATAGGTTATATTTCTTATGATTTAGGCGCTCAGTTAGTGGGTATTAAATCGTTTTCACAATCCAGTTTAGAGACAATGCCCTTATTGGATTTAGGACTTTATGATTGGGCGATTATTGTGGATCATGAGCTCAAGAAAGTAACTTTATTTGCTGCGAATACACAGCCTTCAACCCAAGCGATTCTTGATGAGATTCTCACTTTATGGAATAGTGGGCAGAGCGAGCCAAGCAAGGCAGTGTTAACTAGTGATTTTAGTCCCTTAATTTCAAAAGATGCATACCAACAGGCATTTAACTCAATTCATCAATCCTTGGTAACCGGAAGATGTTATCAAACCAATTTAACCCAGCCATTTCATGCGAAATATGAAGGGGACAGTTGGGCTTTTTATCAAAAAGTAAGTCGTAAAAATCCAGTTCCTTTTTCGGCTTTTTTACGAATGCAAGATGCGGATATTTTGAGTTTTTCGCCTGAGCGCTTTCTCCTTTATGATGAAGGGAGATTGCTTACCTCTCCCATTAAAGGAACTATAGGGCGTTCAACAGACCCCATTGAAGATCAACGTTTAAAAAATGAATTGGAAGCAAGCGAGAAAAACAGGGCTGAAAATGTCATGATCGTTGATTTATTGCGAAACGATCTGGGTAAAATAGCGAAACCTGGCTCTGTGCATGTAACCTCTTTATGTGCTATTGAAAGCTACAATTCAGTACATCATTTAGTAAGCACTATTGAAGCTCAATGCTTAGATACAATTCACCCTTTAGACGCATTTTTATCTTGCTTTCCTGGTGGTTCAATTACTGGGGCACCTAAAATTGAATCCATGCATATTATTAGCCAAGAAGAACCTTATGCACGAGGTGTTTATTGTGGATCCATTGGCTATTTCTCCCGGCATGGATATTTTGATACAAACATTGCCATTCGAACTGTAACGGCTAAAAATAATCTATTACATCTTGCTGCGGGTGGTGGAATAGTTATTGACTCCAACTGTGAAGACGAATATCGTGAATGTTTCCTCAAAATTGCGGCGATAATTAATGGACTTAAGTGAATTCAAGGATCGTTCTCCAATTTCTGCTGCGGTGATGGTTTTGTATGAACGTGCCACAGACTCGCTTATTTTAACAAAGCGTCGAGAAAATCTGCGTGCTCATCCTGGAGAGGTCTGTTTTCCTGGTGGAACCTGGGAGGAGGGAGATCCCGATTTATATGCTACTGGATTAAGAGAGTTGTATGAGGAGCTAGGAATTGCGGGCGAACGGGTTACTTTAATAAGGGCACTAGATCCTCAGCCCACCTTATTAGGTAAGATAATTCAGCCTTGGTTTGCTCACATTGAATCGGTTAATCCTTATCAGATAAATCCCGATGAAGTAGCGCGATTAGTCATGATTCCTATGCCTTTGGTGCAATCGGCGAAAAACTATAAGGATATAATCGTTGAGCGAGGGCGCTTTCGCTTTAAAAGCTGTGAGTTTGCTTTTAATGAGGATTGGGTTTGGGGCGCTACGGCGAAGATCATGAAGCAATTGGTTGTTGATTAATAAACATATTGGAAGCGTTCACAAAATGTCTACCTTTACAGCAACGACAGCAGTTTTTTATTTAATTTTAATAGAATAGATACAGGGTGAACGCTTATAACGTATTAGGATATAGAAAAGATCGTAGCAACTGTTTTGCATTTCCTTTCAAGACAGTTGCTACATTAAATTAGTACATCTTCATCGAGCATAAGCTTGTTAAATAAATTATTTCAACGCACGACGCAAAATCTTGCCCACATTCGTTTTGGGAAGCTCATCAAAGAACTCAACGATTTTGGGAACTTTATAGGCAGTCAAATGCTCACGACAATAAGCAATTACCGCTTCCGCAGTTAAATTAGGATCTTTTCGTACAATACAGGCTTTTACACGCTCCCCTGATTCCGTATCGGGTACACCAACCACCCCAACTTCCAAAACTCCAGGGTGCATGCTAATTACCTGCTCTACTTCATTAGGGTACACATTGAATCCAGAAACCAGAAGCATGTCTTTTTTTCTATCAACCAGATAGATATAACCTTCTTCATCCATCCTACCAATATCGCCAGTTTTTAAATAACCTGATTTGGTAAAAACTAAGGCAGTTTCATCAGGGCGTTTCCAATATCCAGGTGTAACTTGAGGACCTTTAATGCAAATTTCTCCACTGGTACCAATAGGTACCTCATTTTCATTATCATCAAGTATTAAAATGTCTGTTGATGGAAGAGGTAGGCCGATGCTGCCGTTATAATCAGAAAGTGTCATTGGATTTATGGTTGCTGCAGGACTTGTTTCGGTTAGTCCATAAGCCTCCAATATACGGGACTTGGTTACTTCTCGCCAGCGTAGGGCAACACTTTTTTGTAAGGCCATTCCACCTGATAATGATAATCTTAACTTGCTGAAATCCACCTCTTTGAATTGAGGATGATTTAGTAAGCCATTGAATAAAGTATTAACTCCAGTAATGGTGGTGAAGCCGCAATTTTTTATTTCTTTAATAAAGTGCTTCATGTCCCTAGGGTTGGTAATTAATATGTTTTTTGCCCCCATTTTCATAAAGGTCAAGCAATTCGCTGTTAGGGAGAAAATATGGTACAGAGGTAAGGCAGTGACTATGACTTCTTTTTCTTCTTGTAACGCGGGAGATATCCACGCATAGGCTTGTAACAAATTAGCTACCAAATTCCCATGCGTTAAAATTGCGCCTTTAGCGACTCCGGTTGTTCCACCGGTATATTGCAGGAAAGCAATGTCATTATGATCTAAATCAACCTTATGCAAGGTCGATTGTTTTCCTTCAAGTAAGGCATAGTTAAATGCCACGGCATGTGGAATATCATAAGTAGGGACCATCTTTTTGACATATTTAACAACCGCATTAACAATAAAGCGTTTTATTGGAGGAAATAAATCGCCGATTTGCGTTATGATAACGTGTTTTATAGTTGGGGTAGAGGGTAATGCGTTTTGAACTGTTTTGGCAAAGTTAGCGACCACAACAATCGCCTCAGCGCCTGCATCATTCATTTGATGAATCACTTCATCAGTTGTATATAAAGGATTTGTATTAACTACAACATAGCCCGCCAGTAAAATACCAAAAATTGCAACGGGATATTGTAGCAGGTTAGGCATCATAATGCCGATGCGAGCTCCTTTTTCCAAATTAAGCTGTTGGAGGTAGGCTGCAAAACTGTGGCTTAGTTCTTCTAATTCAGCAAAAGTAATTTCGCAACCCAAATTGGCATAAGCGATTTTTTCTGCATGATTAGTGCATGATTCTTTGAACAAAGCGACAAGGGAAGAGTATTGACTGGGGTCAATTTCATGTGGAACGCCATTCTGATATTGTTCAAACCACCGTTTATCCACCTTAATATCCTTCTGTTATTGTTTTTCACATGTTAGTATAAACAAAAAATCTGGTTATGGATATCATACTCATGAGTGAAAATACAACACAAACTCAAGCATTTAAGCTTAAAGGCCGGCTATACACCTTCACTGTTTTACAAGTGTTAAATACGGATAGTGAAGTTTTTGCACAGCAATTGGTTGAAACTATAACAAGAGCTCCTAAGCTTTTTGACCGAACTCCAGTTGTTTTTGATCTTGCCGCAGTACATCAGTTAGAGTTTGATTTAAATGCCTTAATTCAAGCTGCACGTACTAATGGAATGATTCCCGTTGCTATTCAGGGCGGAAGTTCTTTACATGATACATTGGCTCAATGTCAGGGATTAGCTGTATTGCATGCTTCTACGACCCAAGATAAGCCAATTATTGAACGTTCTATTGAACCCTCTCAACCGCAGCAGCCTGAGGCATCCAAAACTAAATTATTAACCACGCCAGTTCGTTCCGGGCAACAATTTGTGGCTAAAAATGCTGATTTAATTGTGACTTCTTCCGTAAGCCATGGAGCTGAATTATTAGCTGACGGTTCAATCCATGTTTATGGAGCCTTGCGTGGCAGAGCTTTAGCTGGAATTTCAGGCGATAAAGAAGCACGCATTTTTTGTCAATCATTAGAAGCAGAGCTGGTATCAATTGCTGGATTTTATCGTTTAAGTGATGCCATTGAGCCGCATAATGGTCCATGCCAGATTTACTTGTTGGATGATCACATCCACATCGAGCCTTTATGATTGATGCTGTTTTTATTTCTGATCTTCATTTGCATCCGGAAGAATACGGCATTCAGGCTCATTTTGAATCCTTCCTCAAATGGGCCCTACAGCATTCAGTAAAAAATATTTATATTCTAGGTGACTTTTTTCATGCCTGGGCTGGTGATGATACTCTAAATGATTGGAGTAGCGGCATCGCAGAACAATTACATGCATTAACACGGCAAGGGATTAATTTGTTTTATATGCATGGAAATCGAGATTTTTTATTAGGCAAACGTTTTGCTCAATTGGCAGGATGGACTGTTTTAAAAGAGCCCACGATTATTCATTTAGATAATGAAAAAATAATGTTGGTACATGGCGATCGTTACTGTACTAAAGATGTGGCTCACCAACGCTTTAGGCTGCTTACTCGGAATAAAATTTTTCCGGCTTTATTTTTAAGCTTATCACCAAAATATCGCGAGCGTTTGGTAAATCAGGTACGCAGCCGTAGTCAAAACAATGTGAGTAAATCCATGGAGCAAATGGATGTGGTTACGGAGTCAGTAATTCGACATATGCAAGAGCATGGAGTTACTAAGTTGATCCACGGACATACTCATAAGCCCGGTATAACAATCTATCCGATAGGGCAAGAAGAATTTACACGTTATGTGCTTAGTGATTGGGATGACAATCCCAAGCTGTTATGTTATGATGCAAACGGGCTTTATTTTACCCATATGTGATTCTTTCGATAGGAGCTAAAGATGGTAGACGACAGAACAATACAAGATGAAATAGCTCAAAAGAAAAAAGCCATGAACGAGGATGCCAGGCGTTTAGCTCAAGATAATGCTAAGAAAGCCTCTCTAGTAGCCAGACGACACTTAGAGGAATTACGACAAGCTGCCATTGCAGAAGAGATCGAAGCGCTAAAGAAAAAAGCAGTTGTAGGTACAGACAAAGAGGGAAGACAGATTACCAAACAATCAGTTTTTGAAGATAAGCTTAAACAGGTAATGAGTTCTGAGCAAAGTTCAATCCATGACTGGAAGTCTTCTATGATGGCTTTGATTTCAGTTTTATCAGCATTTGTTGAGGCCGTAAATCAAGACATTAATGAGAAAACAGCTCCCGTTATCGTCTCATTAAAGCATGCTCTTAAAAATGGCATCATCGATATGAAGGATACTCTTTTAGATAAGCTTCGTGGTGATCCAAGAATTAATTTACCTACGTTAGCTCATCATGTAAGTATAGGTGCAGATAATAAATTAGCAGTAAAATTACGTGCTGGCGAGGAAGAAATGCATTCTCAAGACCGCGCAGCTTTAGTTGCTCGATGGCTTGATGAACGTGGATTAGAAAGAGATCCGGATCATATGGATGGATTTAGAACTAAAAATGGGCATATGCCTATATCTGCAGACGCGTTTAATAAACTAAAAGATGATCCTCAAAATGGATTGGATGCATTTTTAAACCGTGCTTCCGTAAAACTTCCTCAAGGTTTAAGAACTTTAGTTGCTTTATGGTTAAATGAACGGGGTTATGAAATCGATCCAAACAATCCGGAAGGATTTATAAGTAAAGAAGGGCATGAGCCTTTAACTACAGAACAATTTAATCAGCTAAAAAATAATCCCGATCATGGATTAAATGAGTTTTTAAATCGAGCTTCAGAAGTGCAGTACGCCGAAGAGCTTGATAATAATCCACGTCCTAATTAAGTATCTATTTAAATAAATAGCCGTCATTACCGCTAGTCTTAGCAAGGTAGTGACGGTATGTTTTTTCAGCCATATGCTGCGCTTTTCTTCTAATTTTCCAGTATCCCTTTGTGGGATGACAATCTTAAAATTATGTATTATTATAATACAAAAGGGCTTTGTTTTACCCCAAGTGTGATTTTTTAGGAGCTAAAGATGGCTGAAGATAGATCAATACAAGATGAAATAGCTCAAAAGAAAAGCGACATGGATAAGGAGGCTAGGCGTTTAGCGGAAGATAATGCAATAAAAGCATCTCAAGCGGGTAGACAACAATTAGATGACTTACGAAGAGCGGCTATAGCTGAGGAAATAGAAGCCCTAAAGAAAAAAGCCGTTTTAGGCACAGATAAAGAGGGTCGCCAGATTACGAAACAATCTGTTTTTGAAGACAAACTTAAGCAGGTAATGGGTTCTGAGCAAAGCTCAATCCATGACTGGAAGTCCTCCATGATGGCCTTGATTTCAGTCTTATCAGCCTTTGTTGAGGCAGTGAATCAAGAGGTTAATGAGAAAACAGCTCCCGTAATAGTTCCATTAAAGCATGCTCTTAAAAATGGCATTATCGATATGAAGGATACTCTTCTAGATAAGCTGCGCGGTGATCCAAGAGTTAATATGCCTACATTAGTTACTGATATTAAACTTGATGCCAATAATAAATTAGCAGTAAATATACATGCTTTTGGTAAGGACCTGGATTCAGAAGAGAAACTCCCTCAAGGCCTTAGAACTTTGACTGCCTTATGGTTGCAGGAGCAGGGGTATGTACCTGATGATGTTGGTGGATTTTTAAATAAGGAAACCCGAGAGCCTTTAACTGCAGAAACGTTTAATGAACTAAAAAATCATCCAGAGGATGGGCTCAATGCATTTTTAAATCGAAGCTCGAAAGTGCAATACAGTCAAAAAGAAGAGCTTGATAATGAAGAGGAGCCTGATGATACGCCAGTTCCTCATTAATACCTAGCAAGCTCTACTCAAATAACCACTTTTACTACCCGAGTGCGTACAAAGGTACGTGCTCAGACTAAATGCCCTTATGAGAAAACTACGCGTTTAATCCAATATCAGGTATGCCGCTATGAAAACGAAACACCGTATCGGCCGCTAAGATAAATTCATTTTCAATTGCTAGAAATTTAGCAATGCGCTTACTTACATCCCCACCGTATAAATTAGCCAAACGTAAATAATCCTCAAAATGCCTCGCCTCAGATTTAACCAGCGTACCGTAAAACTTTGCTAGGGCCTCATCTTCAAGATAAGGCATAATCGCATAAAAGCGCTCACAGGAGCGGGCTTCAATAATTGCCCCAACAATCAATTGATCGCATAAGCGCTCTGCGCCATCCTTACGGGTAACTTGCTTATGCAACATCGTAGCATAGCCTGAGGGATGTAATGGCCCAAATTTAATACCACGCTGGGTCATCACGTTCACCACTTTTTCAAAATGCAACAGTTCTTCTCGCGCTAACGGGGACATGACCTCTATAAGCTCTTTTCGTTCGGGATATTTACTCATAAAGTTAATTGCGGTCGCTGCTGCTTTTCGTTCGCAGTGGGCATGGTCAATCAGCAGTAAAGGAACTTGCTGAGCAGCATGATCTAACCATAATTGCGGTGTTTTTACTTGAAGAAAATCATTTAATATTTGTAAATCAGTATCTAATCGTTTTAACATCTGGGAAATACACTATACTTTCAAATAAATAGTCTTTATATCACATACTGTAGAATAATTAAATTGGATGAAAAATGAGCGTAGAGAAATCAGAGAATGACTTAAGCAACTGGTTTTCAACTTACGGGGTGATAACCGCTGAGCGCATATTAGGCAGATATCATATCAATTTAACGCAAATGGATTTAGTTGCAGCTGTAAAAAGTACGTTTAGTTTTTACCATAAGGTACTGCAAATCCCATTGAGAAATGTCCTTAATGGAATCGTATTACAACAGGCAAATGATTATCATGTCTATGTGCAAAAGCTTTTTATCGATTACTTATTATCCGGAGAGAACTCCAAGGATGAGACATCACCAGGGGCTAGTACGCGGGAAGCATTAGAAAATGAGCGTCAGCAACTTCTTGCTTTGGGTGAGGAGTATCATCAAAGAGAAACTGAGCATAATCAATTAATTTCAAGCAGCCAAAACTTTTTAATAAAAATTTCTGCTGAATTTAATAAGGCCTTTGATAAAGCAATAACCTCCATAGAACAAATAGCTAAAAAAGAGGGCGTTCATCAGGATAAAAATAAAATACGTAAGGCAATTAATTTTGCTTTAATAAATTGCGATTTAACTAATCCTAAATTACAAAGTGATCCCTTGCTTTTTGTCGTAAAAATGAATGAAGAACTTAATTTATCGCTAAATGATGATTTAAAAAGAAAAATCATGGAAAGTATTTCCGGGCTTACCGACATAGTTCTACAATTTGACGAAAAAACACGTGTTTTTCAAGAGCGGGTGGAAGATATGACTGTTTTAGCAAATGGGTTTAGAAGTCAGTTTTATGATACTATTTTGCGAGTTATTGAATTAATTAAAATTTTACCCGAATATAAGATTGATCAAGAACAGGATATCATCAACCGTGAATCATTATATTTTGATAAAAGCATCGGGCAGCTTGAAAAAGCTTAATGTAGGGGGCTGCAAAAGCCCTAGCATGATGTAGCGCGAAAATCATATTGCTGGCCTTGCAACAGACCAGCAAACCTCAAAACACAACCAGTGAATTTATATTAGCCATAAAGCATCTATTTCGTGTATAATAGCGCACTTTAACTATTAATTCCTATGGAGTGTGCATAATGGCAAAAGAATTAACATTATCAATTATTAAACCGGATGCTGTAGCTAAGTCTGTAATTGGTAAAATTTACACCCGTTTTGAAGACGCTGGTTTAGATATTGTTGCTGCAAAAATGGCTCGTTTATCTCGTGAACAAGCTGAAAACTTCTATGACATTCACCGCGCTCGTCCTTTCTTCAACGATTTAGTTGAATTCATGATTTCTGGTCCTGTAATGATCCAAGTATTAAAGGGTGACAATGCAGTAATGAAAAACAGAGACATCATGGGTGCTACTAACCCTAAAGAAGCAGCTCCAGGTACTATCCGTGCTGATTTCGCTGATAGTATTGATGCTAATGCAGTTCACGGTTCTGACAGCTTAGAAAATGCTGCTCGTGAAATTGCTTTCTTCTTTGAACCACACGAAATTTGTGAGCGATAAGAATTAAGGTTGGAGTAAAAATGACTGAGCAAAAAGTAAATCTATTGAATTATAATTATCAGCAAATGCGAGAACTATTGAGCTCATGGGGGGAACAACCTTACCGTGCTCAACAGCTAATCCAATGGATTCATCAAGCTGGCTTAGTCGATTTTGCTCAAATGACCAACTTAGGGAAAGCTTTGAAAGCAAAGCTTTCCCAGCTTTCTTATATTAAGCTGCCAGAAATTGTGGCTTGCCAAAAATCAAGTGATGGGACTCATAAATGGTTATTGAAACTTGATTGTGGTAACTGTATTGAAACAGTATTTATTCCTGAAGCAAACCGAGGAACCCTTTGTGTTTCATCACAGGTTGGCTGTGCTTTAAATTGCTCATTTTGCTCTACAGCAAAGCAAGGATTTAACCGTAATTTAACTACTGCAGAAATTATTGGCCAGGTTTGGCTCGCAGTAAGGGAGTTATCAGCTAATCAAGGTATCCATGATAAACGCGTAACAAACGTGGTGATGATGGGAATGGGTGAGCCTTTACTTAATTTTGATAATGTTGTTTCAGCAATGAATATTATGATGGACGATTTTGCCTATGGTCTATCAAAACGCCGTGTAACCTTGAGTACATCAGGTGTATTACCCGATTTAGAGCGTTTAAGAGAAGCTAGCCCGGTGGCGCTTGCTGTCTCGTTACATGCCCCTAATGATGAATTACGTAATGAGCTGGTGCCGATAAATAAAAAATATCCTTTGGCGCAACTTATGGCCTTATGTAAATCCTATTTCAAAGATGAGCCTAGAAGAAAAGTGACTTTTGAATATGTCATGTTAAAAGGGGTAAATGATCAACCTGAACATGCTGCTCAATTAATTAAGTTACTTAAAAATGTACCCTCAAAAGTGAATTTGATTCCCTTTAATCCATTCCCTATGGCGCATTATGAACGCTCCCCACAAGAGGCCATTGATGCGTTTAGGGATAAGTTAATTGCGCATGGAATTAATACAATTACCCGGAAAACCCGAGGCGATGACATTGATGCTGCTTGTGGCCAATTAGCAGGTGAAGTAAAAGACAGAACAAGCCGCTCTCAGCGTTGGCAAAAATTGAATTTTATGCCTAAGCCAGGATCTGAGACAAAAACGGAAGGCAGAGCAGGGTAGTATAGTTTATCCTTTGACTTTATTCACGATTAAATATTTTTAATTTACCGGTTAGCAGGTATAATGCCGATTCTTTTGAATCGTTATGTGAGCTTGGTGTTGAACACGCGTTATTCTTTCGGCATTGCTTTATGTTTGCTTTTGCAAGCATGCACGCATAATAATGGCGTAATCGAACAGAAAATACTCAAGAAGCCGGATCTTAGCCAGGCTGCTGCATATAACGTCCAATTAGGATTAGGATATTTAAAGCAAGGCGATAGGCCTAGAGCGAAAAAGAAATTATTGACGGCTTTAGAGCAAGAGCCAAAATCAGTGGATGCTCATTCTGCTATAGCTTATTATTTTGAGCAAACTAATGAGCCCGTACAAGCGAAAAAATTTTATTTAAAAGCATTGTCCTTAGCGGGTAATGCAGGGGCGCAACTAAATAATTATGGCGCTTTTTTATGTCGGCAAGGCGATTATAAACAAGCAGAGCTTTATTTTTTAAAAGCAGCTGCTGATTTGCGCTATATCAATACGGCAGGCGCTTATGAGAATGCAGGGCTTTGTGCTTTATCTGCAAATCAAGCAGAACAGGCTAAGCCTTATTTTATGAAGGCATTAGATCAGGACCCCTCAAGAAAGGTTTCTTTTTACGAGTTAGTTAAAATTGAAGCTAAGAGTGGGCATAATACAAGGGCGTACGCGTTAGTACAAAAACATGCTGATTTAGTTTTAAATGATAGGACGTTGTTGTTTTTGGCCAAGGAAGTTGCAGAAAAAGCTGGTCAATATGAAGTAGCTGCAATGTATAAACAAACTATTAAAAAAATGGATCCAAATCTCGATATAGGTGGAGCAAATAATGAGTACAATAACCACGCTTGATGATAATACAGTCGTTCATGCGATTAATCCCGGAGCACAACTTGCGAGCATACGTGAGCAAAAAGGGTATACAGTAGATTATGTTGCCGATAAATTGCATTTACGAAGCCGCATTATCGAACTAATAGAAAGTAATGAGTTCAGCTCATTGCCTGGCGCTGTTTTTACTAAAGGCTATTTACGTGCCTATGCCAAGCTATTAGATGTGTCGCCTGAGCCTTATCTCGCTGTGTTTAATGAGCGTTATGCTCCTGAGAAAAAAACGGATCGTGCTTTATGGCAACAAACGAAACGTGAAACAAATAAAGCAGAGCATTTAATTCGTTGGGTTACAATTTTATTTGCTTTAGGAGTTATGGTCGCTGTGGGCGTTTGGTGGCAAAAAAACCAAGAAAGCCAACAATTATTTTCCGAGAAAAGTGCACCTGCTGATTTATCATTAAATAATAAAGCAGTTAATGAAGTAAAATTAACAGATATCTCCAAAATGCAATCAATACTAAATCCTAAACCAGATATGTCTCCTTTGGAGAAAACAGGTGGCTGAGAAAATCCAAGCAATCCGAGGCATGAATGATATTTTGCCGGAAAAAACTGCATTATGGCGTTACATTGAGAATACGTTTATTAATTGCCTTAGCAATTATGGTTATCAGGAAATCCGTTTTCCTCTGGTAGAAAGCACACAGCTTTTTAAACGAACTATTGGCGAGGTGACCGATATCGTTGAAAAAGAAATGTATACCTTTAATGATTTAAACGGTGACAGCATAACCCTTCGACCCGAAGGCACAGCAGGCTGTGTTCGTGCATGCCTTGAGCATGGATTATTATACAATCAGCAACAAAAGCTATGGTATTTAGGCGCCATGTTTCGTCATGAGCGTCCTCAAAAAGGCCGATATAGACAATTTACCCAATTGGGGGTAGAGGCATTTGGTGTGCCTGGGGCGCAAAGTGAATTGGAGCTAATCGCTTTATGCCGCAAGTTTTGGACTGAATTAGGATTTGCTGATTTAGTACAATTACAGGTGAATACTCTTGGTGAACTTTCAGAGCGACAAAAATATAAAAATATTTTGGTTGAATACCTTAATGATCATATTGATCAGCTTGATGAAGACAGCAAAAGACGATTAACTCGTAATCCATTACGTATTTTAGACAGTAAGAATCCAGAAATGCAGCAATTAGTCGCTAATGCGCCTAAATTGATTGATGTACTTGAAGGAAAAAGCCAGGAGCATTTCCAGGCTTTTTGCGCGGGTTTGGAGGCTCTGGAAATTCCTTATGTGGTAAATCCTGTTTTGGTACGAGGCCTGGATTATTATGGGCATACAGTCTTTGAATGGGTTACAGACCGCTTAGGTAGTCAGGCGACGATTTGTGCCGGTGGACGTTATGACATTTTAGTTGAGCAATTAGGAGGTAATCCTACTCCTGCTGCAGGGTTCGCCTTAGGAGTAGAACGTATTTATCTACTAATGGAAACCTTAGAGTTATTAAAGCAAGAAGTTAAAACAAATTCTTTATTTATTATTGGCACCAGTGAAGAGGCGATCGTTAAAGGGCTTGTAATTGCTGAGTCGATTCGTGCTGCATATCCCAAGGTAGAGGTAATTGTGAATACTGCAGGCGGCAGCTTTAAGAGCCAATTTAAAAAAGCTGATAAAAGCGGGGCGCGTTTGGCTTTAGTTTTAGGTGACGATGAGCTTGCTAATCATAAGGTGAGTATTAAGGATTTACGCAATGGTATGGAACAGATTACTGTAGATCAAACTGCAGTTAATCAGTTTCTAAATGATTATTTAAAATAAATTCATTAAGGCTACGTTGAAAGTTCAGGAGAGAGTGTTATGTCAGTTTATATGACAGAAGAGGAACAGTTAGAGTCGATAAAAAAGTGGTGGAAGCGCTATGGTAATATAGTTTCCGTTATTCTATCGGTCATACTTTTTAGTATTGCCGGCTATCGATATTTAACTTGGCACCAGGATAAACTGACACAGCAAGCATCGATTGCCTATGAGCAAATGATGGTTGCTTTATCAAATAACAATACAAAGGCTGTAAAATCCTTTGCCAATGAGTTAATTAAAGACCACAGTAAGTCAGTTTATGCCGATGCAGCACACATGACTCTTACTAAAGTATATGTTTCTAAAAATAAACTCGATCAAGCTCAAAGTGAGTTACGTATCGTGGCTGATAATAGTAAATTGCGTACCTTTAAACAAATAGCGAAAATTCGCCTTGCACGTATTCTTGCAGCGAACAAGTCCTATGCTAATGCGCTAAATGAGCTAAGCAATGTTGAAGATGCTACATATTTACCCGTAATTAATGAATTGAAGGGTGATATATATGGTGCTACAGGCAAATATGAAGAAGCAATGAACTCTTATAAGCAAGCAATGGATGAGGTTAAAGTAAACGGTATGGGCAATTTGTTTTTAGAAATGAAAACCAATGAAATAGCCGTTAAAACTCAATCAATGATTTCAGATGAGAAAAAGACTCAAGCAGCATAATGAGGTTTAGTTTGATGAAAGTTAAATTAAGTATTTTAGCTCTTTGTGTAGCCATGCAAGGATGTTCAAAAGTTGATGATTATTTATTAGGTAAGGATAATACGCCTAAACCTAAAGAGTTGGCTGAATTACACGATAAAATTAAAGTCGCGCAGAGTTGGTCTGCGCCCGTAGGAAAATCGACTAAAAATAAAGAGTATTTAAGATTAAAGCCAGTGCTACGTGGAGGCATTATTTATACTGCTGATGCGAGCGGATTAGTACGCGCTGTTAATAAGCATGATGGCCAAATTCGTTGGACAACGCCGTTAAAGCATGGCCTGGTAAGTGGCCCTGCTTTAGGTAATGGCTATCTTGCTGTTGGCACCGATAATTCCTCAGTAGTTATATTAAATCAAGCTGATGGGAAGCAAGTATGGCAAAGGAAAGTTTCAAGTGAGGTATTATCGCCACCCGCAGTGACACACGGTAAAGTAATTGCCAAAACTATTGATGGGAAAGTGTATGCGTTTAATATCAAAGATGGTAAACAACTTTGGATGGCAGAGCATGGTTCACCTAATTTGATTTTAAAAGCAAGCTCTTCTCCAGTCGTTGTTGGTAGCTTAGTGCTGATCGGTTTTTCTGATGGAAAAATGGATGCTTATGACATCAATAGTGGGCGTTTAATGTGGCAACGAAGCATTGCTTATGCTTCAGGCACAAGCGATGTAGAGCAACTTGTTGACATTGATGCGGACCCAATTATTGATGGTAGTGTTGCTTATTTGGGTAGCTACCAAGGGTATATTGGTGCTTTATCGTTGAATGATGGTCAATTTATCTGGAAAAAGCCAGGCTCAGTTTATAAAAATATGCTGTTAAGTGGTAATACTTTATATGTAAGTGATAGTCATGATGTTATTTGGTCTATAAATAAACAAAGTGGCCAGGTTAATTGGAAACAAAAAGTGCTAAAAGCACGAGGACTAACAGAGCCTGCTCTTGTTGGTTCCAGTTTAGTTGTGGGCGATAAAACAGGTTACCTGCATTTTCTCGATCCTCAAAATGGTGAAATGTTGGCTCGCTATAAAGCAACAGGCGGGGTAAGTATTTCTCCTAGCGTAACAGGACGAACGCTTTATGTGCTAACTGATAATGGAATACTTAGTAAACTATCTGTGAGTTAATATAATGATTCCTGTAATTGCGCTGGTTGGGCGTCCTAATGTAGGCAAGTCAACATTGTTTAATCGATTGACTAAAACGCAAGATGCTCTTGTTGCTGATTTTCCAGGCTTAACGCGTGACAGACAATATGGTCAGGCTGTACATGACCATAAGTCTTATATAGTGGTCGACACTGGAGGGATTGGTGTTGATGACATTGAAGTTGATAGTTTGATGTCAAAGCAGTCAACGATAGCTTTAAATGAAGCAGATATCGTTCTTTTTCTTGTTGATGGGCGCTCAGGCTTAACTGGAATCGATGAAAATATTGCAGAAAATTTAAGAAAATTAAATAAAAAAGTTCATCTTGTTGTTAATAAAACAGAGGGCTTGGATGATGATGTAGCTTGCGCTGATTTCCAATCCTTAGGAATTAGTGATATTCATTCTATTTCTTCCTCACACGGCAGTGGCATTTATTCATTACTTGATGAGGTCCTTGCCCCATTTGCGCCTCATGTGGAGGCTGAAATAGGGGAAGATGATGAAATAAAAATTGCTTTTGCAGGCCGTCCAAATGTAGGAAAATCAACCCTAATTAATCGCATCTTAGGCGAAGAGCGAGTAGTTGTGTTTGATATGCCAGGCACAACCCGTGACAGCATTGCCATTCCTTTTACTCGAGATGAAAAACGCTATGTTTTAATTGACACAGCAGGTGTACGCCGCAAATCACGTATCGACGAAAAAATAGAAAAATTTTCAGTAATTAAAACCTTACAAGCGATTAAGGAATCAAACGTTTGTTTACAGCTTCTTGATGCTAATGAAGGGATTACTGATCAAGACATGAACTTGCTTGGCTTCATTATCGAATCAGGTAAAGCTTTAGTTATTGCCGTAAACAAGTGGGATGGCAAGGATGAAGAGCATAAAGAAAAAATTAAAAGTGAATTATCAAGAAGATTACATTTTGCTAGTTTTGCTAAAATCAGATTCATTTCAGCTTTACATGGCAGCGGTGTAGGCACTTTATTTAAAGATATTAATGAAGCTTATGCTTCAGCGGTTCAGTCATTTTCTACCCCAAGGCTAACTCGTTTATTACAAGATATTAGTACTAAGCACACACCACCTTGTGTCAGTGGTCGTCGTATTAAGCTTCGTTATGCGCATCTTGGCGGACATAACCCACCAGTAATTGTTATCCATGGAAATCAGCTTTCTGATTTACCGGATAGCTACAGACGTTATTTGAATAATGAGTTTACTAAACACTTGGGCTTAGTTGGAACTCCTTTGAAACTTGAATTTAAAGGTGGCTCAAATCCTTTTGCTGAAAAGAAAAATAAGTTGTCAGAACGTCAGGTAAACAAAAAAAGACGGTTAATGGCCTGGTCTAAAAAGAAAAAAGCAAAAGCCAAAAAGAAGTAATTATTTTTTTTGTGATAAGCGTCGTCATTGCTTCACTGCGGTCGCAATGATGACTATTGCCCATCCCATTGTAAGCGTTCACGCTGTTCTGTCATTGCGAACAAAGTGAAGCAACCCAGTACTGAGTCTTAACGAAGAAGCATCGTTCTGGGTTGCTTCGCCATGGCTCGCAATAACGAAATTTACATATCTCGTGAACGCGTACATCCCATTTATATTAGCTCGGTAGAGCCTAAGTACTCCTACTAGATTTCAGGAGACATTAAAATCTCATCCCAAAACTATTTAATGCGCAACGTTAATACATCACAGGGCGCATGGTTTACCGTCGCGTGAGCCGTACTTCCTAGCAAAGAGCTTAATCCAGAAACAGAATGACTACCAATAATGACCAATTGGCAATTCAATTCTTTTACTTTATTAAAGATATGCTCTTTAACTGAGCCAACTTCAACAAACTGCTGTTCTGGAGGGATATGAAGACTCTCGCCAAGTAACGACAACACGGTTTGTGCATCATCTTTAGCCGGGTTTACTAATTCGGTAAATCCAAGCCCCTGAGCTAATTGAAAACTTGCGGGTAATTCGATTACATGTAAAAGGTATAATTGGGCGTTAAGTTGTTTTGCTATTTCCACTGCTTTTTCAGCGAGATGGCTATGTTCTTTAAGCAAGTCCGTAGCAAATAATATATTAGTATACATGGCATCCCTCGCAATAAGTATGTTCTTTATTTGAAGTGTAGTCGATTTAAGGTAAGTGGTAAACGTCAGTCAAGCATGCTGCAAGCCAACAGCTTTTAATAATTTCCTTTATATTAGTTCTTCACAAAGTGCTTCTTGCTTAACTAGTTCCGTGGGAATGAACGATTGGGTTATGGTAGAAAGAGGCTGACTTTTAATAAGTTTATCTATTAACTCAATCGCACACACCTCAGTAAGCGGTTGGAGTACGAAGTCTCTTGATGTGATATAAGGATGAGGAATCGTCAAATTATTAGCTTTAATCCTTTGACTCCCATAAGTAAGTATATCAATATCAATCACTCTTGGTCCCCAACGTTTTTTGCGTACTCGACCTTGTTGTTTTTCAATTTTTTGGCATGCTCTTAATAATTGCATCGGCGCTAAGGTCGTTGTGATTTCAACCACAGCGTTGCAAAAATCTTGCTGGCCTTGTAAACCCCAAGCTTTAGTCCAGTAAAAGCGCGACACTTTGGTAAGAGATGTTGCGCGTAAGGCGCGAATCGCGCGGATAGCTTGTCGGAGTTGGCGTTCTGGTGATTTTTGATTTGAACCCAACCCCAGATAACATACATTCATTTTGCTGCAGCAGCTTTAGGTTTTCTACGACGTCTGCTTTTTTTAGCAGGCGCTCCCGCATTAAGTTCCGCCACCATTTTATTGCGTACCTCATCACTCGCTTCTTGAAAAGAGGTCCACCATTGCGCCAACTCCATTGATTCATCGCCAGCCAGTGCACGTAAAGCCATAAAATCAAAGGCGGCTCTAAAACGAGGATGTTGTAGTAAATTAAATGCTCTACCTCCTAAACGTTTTACAAAGCGGTATTGTAATAGCCATATTTCGCGAATAATTTGGGTATAGCGTTTAGGAATTGAAATGATTTTGTTTTGCTCTGCAATAACAATAGACATTGCTTTTTCAACAGCAGGTAAAGGGTCCATACCGGCGTTTTGTAATTGCTTAGAGCGTTCAATCATCGGAAACCATAAAATCACAGCAAATAAAAATGCTGGAGTTACTGGTTTGTCATCTTGTATTCTTCTATCTGTATTTTCAAGAGCAATGGCTAATAAGGCATTAACAGGATACTGGCTGTTAAATAGGGCAGTGGTTTGGGGGCATAAATGCTGGAATAAGCCATATTGCATTAGCAATTTTTGCACTGTTTCAGCATTTCCACACTGATATAACTTAGTCATTTCATCGAATAAACGAGAATTAGATACGTGAGTGATCAATGCGCTAATTTCGGGGAATGGTGCTTCTGTCTCTGGAGCCAGATTAAAATGCAGCTTGGCACTAAATCGTATAGCCCGCAGCATTCTTACTGGATCTTCAGTATAACGAGTTACTGGATCACCAATCATACGAATAAGTTTGTCTTGGACATCCTTAACACCACCAGTAAAGTCGATAATTGATGAATCAACTACGTTATAGTAGAGTGAGTTAATGGTGAAATCGCGTCGCCACGCATCTTCGTCTAGAGAGCCAAAGGTATTATCACGAACCAACATGCCGCGCTCATTGGTTTGCTGGCTTTCATCAAGAGCAGCATGACCACGGAAGGTCGCAACTTCAATGATTTCACGATGAAACAGTACATGAACTAATTTAAATCGGCGCCCAATAATACGGCCATTACGAAACAAGTTCTTAATTTGGTTAGGCGTTGCATTGGTTGCAACATCAAAATCTTTGGGGGCTTTATTGAGTAAAAGATCCCGCACACTGCCACCAACAATGTAAGCTTGAAACCCACTGCCATTTAAGCGGTTAAGCACTTTTAATGCATTACTGCTAATATCCGCTTTTGATATGGAATGCTGATTCCTTGGAATGATATAAGCTGTACTCACAGGATTTGCATGTGCCCTGTTTCTCTTAAGCAGCTTTTTGATAAATTTGATGATTGTAGTTTCTCACATAATTAGCCAAAACCAGACAATTATAGCGAAGCAAATCAATAAAGTGAATCTTTTGTATTTAGAAACAATGCTCCAAATATAAAAATTATTTCAAAACCGATGCGGGTTAATCAACGAAGTCAGTTGCAATTCATAAAAAGAACATAGTGATCCCTTTATGTTCATTTTTGTGATATTATATTTATATAAATACTCTGCATTATTTAGACAGTTTATTTAATTTAAATCCAATGCATCGGGAAGTAATTTTTATGCCATTATCAGCAATAGACCTTATTAAAGCAGTGAAAAATAGAACAGTTGTGTCTATTGACGAACCCAAAAAAAACTCAATCACTCCCAGTGAAGCACGTTTTTATTTAGATTTTGTTATTAACAAAATGAAAGAGTATGAGGACAAGAAATATCCCTCACCTCTTTATACTTATACTAAGAGCCCGCTTGCAGTCGATAATAGGTGGAAAGAAGCTACGCATATCACTTTTAGTGGGGCACCAGTTGATGAAGATAAGTATCTAAATACATTTGAAGATAATGCGCTTATCGTGCGTAAGCTTAGCATAATTGCGGGTATATTAAATGCTCTTGAGTTTGCAAATTTAAAAGACGGATTTCTTGGCATAACTAATGAAAAACAATTACAGACGATTCTTGATTTACTGGGTGAACAGTTAAATATTGGTGGCTTGCTTTTTGCTGATAAAACAAATATTAACGTCTTTATTAAAAATTTAGTTACCTCGATTTCTGCTATAACCAACACAGATCCACCACGGATTCTTAGTGATATACGCACGGCTGAGCGTTATTTTGTTGCTGATTATAAGCGGGATCAAATTCTCATTAATGAAATAAAAATGAATTCCGGGAAATCTATTTTTCAGGTAGATCAGCCACTTGGTAATCAGCTAACTGCCGATCAAAGAAGAGAGTTTATGAGTATTCACTTAGAGCCTGAGGAGAATAGGCCTTTATGGTTTAGAGGACTTTCTGCTTGGGAGCAAACCTGGTTACGTAAACATGTGCCAGTAACGCTCAATAGCTCCTGGACATATTTTGAAAGCTTAAGTCAATCCTCAGCAATGTCCCATATTCCGGGTATACAAAATGCTCGTATGAATTCTTTAGTCACTTTTGACGGTGAACATTACAAGTTATTATCACGTAGTCTAAAAACCAGCACCATGGTTCCTTATGAATTGCATGTAACCGGAAATGATAGAGACTTTTATGTAAAACAAACTGCAGAACAAGTTTTAGATTATTTACATCAGGAGGTCACTCGAGATTTTGATGAAATTTGGGCTGGTCTTGACATCACTGGACGACCTCATCCTCTTATTTTTGTGCAGTCGCTTTTAAGTGATACCGTGATTGATAGATTGGTTGCAACTGCAGATACCCGTTTTACTCGAGAGCAACGAAAGGCAATTCAAGAAATAAGTTTAAGCGGTACTTATCCAGCAGTGACTATTGTTACTGGTAATGATCCAATGAATTTCTTACGGTTTGGTGATGGCTTGTCTGGAGGGCTATCTAAAAAAATGAATCGTTGGGCACATACCGATTCAATTTTAAATTATTCGAAACAATTTATTGCATACCTCGAGCAAGAGCATATTAATAATAGGCTAAATACAGAACAAGTAGCCCGATTGGTCTTAATAAAAAACTCAAAAGAAGAAATTAGTAACCTACGCGCCGAAAACTTCGCCAGCCAGGGGGGAAGACGAAATTTTGTTGCTTTTAAAGCAGCGTATAGCAGTATTTTAGTTGAATCAATGGGAGGCATTGTTTCTACTAACTGTAAAAGTGGTAAGGATAGAACAGGGGTTGAAGAGCTCTATAAAAATGCAATGATTTATTATTATTCAATTTATGGCGTTTTACCTAAATTTGATGATGAAGGAGTTGAACGGAAAAATTTTGTGGATATTTTCGTGCTTCTTTTTAATAGTATGAAAACTCAAGAAGCTGCCGCAGGAAATACTCCTGGCTCTTTGGGGTTGAAACTTGATCCCACTATGCTCTGTTTAGATATTAAAGCGGCATTATCCGGAACGTACACTTTATCCACCTCTCTGGCAAGCTTAAATAAACCACCACTGTTTATAGAAAGTGAAACAAAATCAGTTAAATTACGGAAAGTATCTATATCCTCATTTTTGAACAAAACAAAACCTACAGACTCAGTAAAGCAACTGGAAAAAGATGTAGATGCTTATGCCCAATCGCATCCTATAGCAGAAAGGCTACTTCCTTTTACGAGTTTCAGGAGTAGCATCGTTGAGTACAGCTCTAAACCGGAAATGATACCTCACTTACGCGAGCATTTTACTGAGATTAAAGATGATATTGGTGGAACAGAGGCTTTAGCCGAGATCTTTAGTAAATTTACAGATGAAGTAAAAGGATTTATTACTAGCTTTAACCAAGCAAATCCTAAACTGAATGCGGAACAAACAAGAAGTATGAAACAACTTAGCTTGCTATTGCAAATTATTGCAAATGGACAGGAATTATTTTTTAAAAGTTATGACTTGATGAGTACCTTGCAAGTTCTTAAATACAGCACGTTAGATAAATTAAGAGCTCAATTTGAGACGCATAAACAGATACTTTTAGCTACGCAAACCAATGCAGAGACAAGCTCTAAAGCAGAGCCTAGCCCCAGGATCTCTGATAATCCGCATACCTATTTTGTTGCTTCGGGTAGTGGAAAGATACAGGATTTTATTAGGCAATATAATGAATTATCCAAAAAAGGAAATACACCCATAATTAGTCCTGCCCCTGGAGGACCGGGCTCTAAAGTGAAATGAGAAGATCCCCTTTATGGGGTATCATCCTTGGACTAAGATATCATATTATTCGTAAAAGCAGGGAATAGCGCTTCCTAAGAAGTTACATCCTAAACCATAGTGGCTCATAACTTTCTTCATCTTCTGACGCCACCATATTTTCACTTAATATATGAATGTCAGGAATATATCTTGCTGCTAAGTTATTATTATACCAGCGTTCTGTATCCCAATGGTAAAAGTCCATTACTACATAGTTTTTAGCTTTGAGTTTAATAATTCCATCGTCACGACAAAGTTCATATTCCTTTTCTCTTCCTTCAATTCTATATAAAAGTTCTGATGCTTTAAGTATATAAATGGGGTTTTCTGGAGCTAATCGTGCTGCATTTTCAAAATGAGAGCGATACTCCTCATCTAAATCAAAAAACAAAATCATATCTGCAAGAATAAAATGCGCCTTTGCAAGTACCCGTTTTTGCTCTGCATCATCCATAGGGGTTAATAACTCGATAACTCGCAGCAGTGAGGTACGGATTTGTGCAAAATTAGCTTGATGTTTTTCATGATGCCTCTTTTGCTCAGCAAAATCCCGAGAGTAGGTGGCCTCAACTTTAATCTTTGCAGTTAAATAAGTTACCTGGCTCATTAAACCTTTGGCTAATGCTTTCTGATGCCGCACTTTTTCCTCTTCTGATTTCGGAAAACACTTATCTAGTAAGCGGATTGCTTTATTGATCACTTCCAGACCTTTAGAATTGGCGCTATCCGAATTAATGAGCAGTTGAGCATAAAGTCTTTTGTGAGTATAAAATACCTCAGTATAGGTATCAGGTAATAAAGTAGCTGCTTTTTTCTTAGCATATAAGCTATTTAGGTAATTTTTTTCTGCGTTATCCCACAACTTATTTTCTCGTTCAGCAGCCCCTTGCTCATAAAGTCTTTCACCTACATCATCAAAATGTTGGGCTAAGGTTTCTAATTGAGAGGCAGGGAATTGTACTATTTCCCGATGTTTTTCAAATAATGTATAGGCTTCATCGTATTTTTCCGTTTGCACTAAAAGAATGAATGCTTTATCGGGATGATGTTCTGCTATATTGGAATCATAATGCGCAGCCAGCTCAATATTTTGTAGTGTATCTTTTTCTTTAAGGATATGTTGGGCCAGTTTCAATGCCAAAGGAGTATTTTGCTTTACATAATCCATGCGCTGCGCTGGTGTAAAGTTTTTGAATAGATATGCAAGTGCTTTATCTAAGTCTTTAAGTTTATTTATTAAATTAAAGGCTATATCAAATTCCTTGTGCTCTAGGTGATGCTCGATATATAAAATTTCATTATCATATGCAACTGGGTCAATTTGGCATGCTCGATCTAGAAGTAGCTGGGCTTTGGGCTTTGCAGAGCTGATAAAATTAACACCATAAAAGAATCTTCCTTTCTCAGCCTTAGCGGCCTTAACATAGTGTTCGGCCATTTTTTTTGCATAAAGGCTAGGTTGAGGAAAAGTATACTTGGGTTCTGCGAGATGTTTTTGTAAACCATAAAGATTGAGGCTTTGCAGCGGCTCAAGCGTTGCGATAGTTCCTTCAATTAACTGTTCATTTTGTGGGTCAAGCAAAGGGATTTCTTCTGGTAAACCCAATCTTTTTAGAGTTTGGCCGAATACATAACTTGCATATAGATATTCTGAAGTATACGGGGCAACGAGGTTATTGTAGTCTAGTATTAGCCTATGTTGGAGCGCATTCGTAGTTTGTGAATTTACCGGGCTCTTTCTGTTAATGAGAGCCAAATAATCAGCAGGTAATGGATAATGCTGTATTTGTCTAACGACAGATTGGTCATAACCACGCAGGTATCCGTAATACGCTAATTTTTCTAAACTGAATTGGATTTTTTCTGCTTGGCAGTGGTTATCAAAACCAAGCCAACCTTTAAAACTTTGAAATGCATACATAAACCAGTTGGTTGGCTCTATTACATAGCCATTGGTATAAATATATTTACTTGTTGTTAAGGACTGCCAATGCAGAAAATATTGCTTTTCATTATGTTGAAAGGGAATAATATCAGGATAATATACAAGATTACTCAATAAATATTTTGAAAGTTTAGAAAGTAAATCATAGCGGATTGACATAATAAAATGTCCTCTCAGGCGTCATTGAGTTCAAAAAGAGGTCTGATTATATGATTTTTGTTAGACAGTTTGCAATTATTCTTATCTCTTTAGGATAATTAAAGGTTTCAGATATTTATATAAGCTCTTATAAAGATTATTTTCTCAGTGTATAGTGTAAAGTCAGGTATAACAAGTAACTTAATATTATCAGAGACATAGATGGAATTTTTAGACATTATCGCCAGTTTAGTTGTCTTAGTAATCTTAGAAGTGGTTCTAGGAATAGATAATCTGGTTATTTTATCCATTCTCACCGAGAAGCTTCCCGTTCATCAACGGAAAAAAGCAAGACGCTGGGGGCTTACTTTTTCCTGGGTAACACGATTAATGTTACTGTCATTAGCAGTACATTTGATTCAGTTGACCAGACCGCTCATCACGATTAGCCAGCTTTCTCTCTCCATGCGCGATTTGTTTTTAATATTGGGAGGCGCATTTTTAATTTGGAAAGCTACGGATGAAATTCATCAGGATGTGATTACTGAAGAAGCTGATGAGGCAGGTACTAATAAAAAGGCTTCTGGCAAGGTAAGTTTTAAAGTGGTAATTTTCCAAGTAGCATTGATGGATATTATTTTCTCTTTAGACAGTGTATTGACGGCGGTAGGGCTAACCACGCGGTTTTGGGTTATGGCTTTTGCGATTACTTGCGCCATCCTGATTATGATTTTTGCTAGTGAATGGGTAAGTGCATTTATTAAAAAGCATCCAACCATTAAAATGTTGGCTTTAAGTTATTTAATTTTGATTGGAATGGTATTGGTTGCTGATGGTTTCTCCTTCTACATTCCACGTGGGTATGTTTACTTTGCTATGGGATTTTCATTAGCGGTGGAATCTTTGAATTTAATTAAACGCTCTCGAAAAAGAGGCCACAAAACTTCAGGACGTTAATTTATGTTGTATGTTAAAGCTTTTCATATTATAGCGATGGTTGCTTGGTTTTCTGGGCTATTTTATTTACCACGTTTATTTGTTTATCATGCGGACACACAAGATGAGCTCAGTATCGAGCGTTTTAAGATCATGGAACGCCGCTTATATTATGGAATTACTTGGCCTGCGGCGATACTTACTACAGTTCTTGGTCTATCGCTACTAAGTTACAACCCTAGCTACTATCTGAAAGCCGGGTGGATGCATGCGAAATTGACTTTAGTGGTAATTTTATGGGGTTATCATTTATTGTGCGGGCATTATCGAAAGGCTTTTGCTCAGAATAAAAATAAGAAAAGTTCACGTTTCTTTCGTATTTATAATGAAATGCCCACTTTATTGTTGGTGGGAATTGTCTTATTTGTGGTGGTAAAATAAATCGTCTGGTTGCCTGTAACTGAGAACTAAGTGCAAGCAACCAGACGGCGATATAATCTAAATGGATTTGAGCTTAATCCATCTCTACCATATCAAAATCTTCTTTACCCGCGCCACAATCAGGGCAAAACCAGTTTTCGGGTACATCTTCCCAACGAGTTCCTGGCTCAATGCCATCTTCAGGCCAGCCTTCGGCTTCGTCATAGATGAATCCGCAAATGACACAGATGTATTTTTTATATTCTTGCATGATTGTCAATACTCGTTTAAAAATGCGTAATTTATCGGCTGCAGGCCTAGATGTAAAGCGAAACTTTATTAGTCAAGGCTTTTTTGCCAAATTCAGTATTTGATTGTAGTATACCGACAAAAATTATGGAGACTTTTATGACCCGCTCATCCGATCTATTCCATCAGGCGCAGACGCTTATCCCTGGAGGAGTTAACTCTCCTGTACGTGCATTTAAAGGTGTAGGCGGAGACCCTATTTTCTTTAAACAAGGGAAAGGGGCTTATCTTATTGATGAAGATAATAAAGAGTATATTGATTATGTAGGTTCATGGGGTCCCCTAATTTTAGGACATTGCCACCCTGTGGTAATTGATGCAGTAACTGAAGTACTTCATAGTGGGATGAGCTTTGGTGCACCAACCGCACTTGAAGTGAAGTTAGCAGAAAAAATTATTTCCTTAATTCCATCAATTGAAAAAGTACGTATGGTGAATTCAGGTACTGAAGCTACTATGACTGCAATCCGATTGGCACGTGGGTTTACTGGTAAAAATAAGTTTATTAAGTTCAATGGATGCTATCATGGCCATAGCGATAGCTTATTAGTGAAAGCAGGCTCTGGCCTTTTAACTTTAGGTATTCCGGCAACTCCAGGTATTCCTCAAAGTGTCACAGAACATACCTTAACTGCTGATTTTAATGATTTAGAGCAGACGGCGGCTTTATTTGCAAAATATCCCAACGATATTGCGGCCATTATTTTAGAACCCGTTGCTGGAAACATGGGCTTTGTGTTACCCAAACCTAGTTTTCTAAAAGGCTTACGTGAACTATGTGATCAATATAATGCCTTACTTATTTTTGATGAGGTAATGACCGGTTTTAGAGTGGGTTTACATGGGGCTCAAGGTATTTATGGGATAACCCCTGATATTACCACTTTAGGTAAGGTGATTGGTGGGGGAATGCCTGTAGGCGCTTTAGGTGGACGAGCAGATATTATGTCTCATCTAGCTCCTGAAGGGCCAGTATATCAAGCAGGAACTCTTTCAGGTAATCCCTTAGCTATGGCGGCTGGTCTTGCGACTTTGAGTGAAATTGAAAAGCCAGGTTTTTTTGATGCATTAAGTCGTACGACCCAAAATTTAACCCAGGCATTGGCTACTGCTGCAGAAGCTGCAAAGATTCCATTGTTTACTGCATCTTTAGGAGGCATGTTTGGTTTCTGCTTTACAGAGAAAAAGCATATCGCTAATTATGCAGATATCGCTGCTTCAGATGAGATTTTGTTTAAGAAGTTTTATCATGCCATGTTAGAAAAGGGGGTTTATTTTGCTCCTTCGATGTATGAGGCAGGATTCGTATCTTTGGCTCATGGCACTCGTGAAATTGCTAGAACTCAGGAAGCTGCGGAACAGGTTTTACATGACTTAGCTTAGATTGCATTACATTCAGCCATGGCGAAGCAACCCAGATCGATGCTTCGTTAAGACTCAGTACTTGGTTGCTTCACTGTGTTCGCAATGACAGCAGTTTTTTATTTAATTTTAATAGAATACATACAGCGTGAACGCTTACCGTTTATGTTGCATGGGTGTCCGGTGCAGTGTCCTTGTAAAGGCCTCAGGATATTGCTTTTTGCAAAGCAATATCCGGGCCAATTTTTACCTGTCCAAAATTAAATTCTTAAAACACTAGACAGCTATTTTTCCCCATGTCATAGTGATTTTACGTTTTGTGCTTGAAGAGGCGAACATCTTGAATAGAAAGAAGGACTTATTTAGATCTATGCCGGAGGGGATTCTTGCCCTTTTTGCTATGCAAATTGTTTCTACTTTAAGCTTTAGTGTTCTTTATTCAACCCTGGTTTTGTACATGGAAGGTAAATTAGGGGTTCAAGTTAGTTCCGCGAATAGTGTGATGGGGGTTTTTGTCGCCTTCAATTATGGTCTGCATTTGCTTGGCGGCCTTTGGGGGGGACGTTTACTGTCTAATCGCGCCTTATTTTGTGTGGGTATGGTTCTCCAGGTTATCGGCTGTGTTTTATTATCATTCTGTGATGTGAATCTACTTTATTATGGTTTAGCAACCTTTTTAGCCGGATCAGGCTTAAACGTTACTTGCATCAATTGCATGCTGACACAACGATTTACTCCCGAAGATACGCGACGTGAATCAGCATTTTTAATGAATTATGCGGGCATGAACATTGGTTTTTTTGTGGGCTTTAGCTTAAGTGGCATATTTCAACTAAGCCAGAATTATGAACGTCTATTCTTATTTAGCAGCTTAGGTAATCTTGCCGCATTAATTATTTGCTTGTACTGCTGGAATCAATTGGCTGATCGAGAAACACAATATTCTCTAAAAGATAAAGCTGCACAGAAAAAATCAAATCTCTGGGGAATGATATTAATCCTTACTCTTCCAGTTGTGTTAAGCCAGTTATTACAAAATGCCGAATGGGCGAAAAAATTGGTTTTATTAACGGGCATGGTAATGGTATGCGTTATTATTTACCTTGCAAAGCAACAAGAAACAAAAATTGCCCAGGATAAAATGTTGGCTTTTGTTGTCTTAATGATTGTCGGGACTATTTTTTGGATGCTCTATCATGTAGCGCCTATGGGATTAACTACTTTTATTGCTCACAATGTTCAAAGACACTATGCAAACTGGATTATCCCGCCACAATGGTTTCAAAATATAAATACAGTATGCATTGTTATTGGGGGGCCTTTACTGGGCGTTACTCTGCATCAGATGCGTAAAAGAGGAGTCCAGGTAAATATCCCTACTCAATTTGCAATAGCCTTATTCTGTATTGGCGCTGCATTCATTATATTACCCATAGGTATTGCCTATGCCAATGATTTGGGTTTAGTGAATCCTTCATGGATAGTGTTATGTTATGTTTTACAAAGTATTGGTGAACTTTTAATTTCTCCGATTGGTTATGCTATGATTGGTTATTTAGCGCCTACATCGTTACAAGGTATGATGATGGGTATGTGGATGCTAACTTCGGGTATTGGCGGAACCTTATCCAGCTACAGCTCCAATTGGATGATAGCAGGACAAAGTAGTGATTCTCCATTAGCGACGAATAGCGGCTACAGTCATGTGTTTTTAATATTAGGCTTATTTGCAGTGGCTTCAGCGGTGATTTTGTTTGTGCTCATTCCTAAATTACGTGCATTAATTAAAGAAAACGGTGAGTCTGGAGCGCAAGAGCCTAAAGCTTCGGTTTCTGAACGAGTGGTTGTATGTGAGTAATCTTTTTGTACCTATTAAAACAGCAGAGCTTGATTGGCATCAGGACCTGCCTTTTTCCATCCAATATGATGATGTTTATCATTCCTCAACCAGTGGAATTGAGCAAAGTCGTTATGTATTCATTGATGGAAATAACTTAATTTCGCGATGGCAGAACGCCTCAGAGCAAAGTCAATTTACTATTGCTGAGACAGGGTTTGGTACCGGGTTAAACTTTCTATTAACCTGGAAACTCTGGGAGCAATATGCTCAAGGGCATCAGCGTTTGCATTTTATTTCTTGTGAAAAGCATCCATTATCGCGTGATGATTTAATCAGATCATTGTCTTGCTGGCCCCAATTGGAAGCGCAAGCGACCCAACTTATTGAACATTATCCCATACTAACTCCAGGCTATCATCATTTAATATTTGCTAAGGGTACAGTTCGTTTAACCTTAATGCTTGGAGATGCTCTGGAATGTTATGAACAGTTATTAATTTGCGGCGATGGAAATCTAGAGCGCTCTTTGCGCACTGCCTATGTTGATGCTTGGTATCTTGACGGCTTTGCTCCAGCCAAAAATCAAAGCATGTGGTCTGATTCTTTAATAAAGGTGATTGCGATGCTTTCACGAGAGGGCACGACTTTAGCGACCTATACGGCTGCGGGTATCGTCAAAGAAAATTTACGTAAACATGGTTTTATCGTTGAAAAGAAAAAAGGCTTCGGGCCTAAACGCCATATGATTAGTGCTTTTTTTAGTCCAAATGAATTAGTAAGCTTAAAAAAAAGACATACGCCATGGCATGTAAGTCAGCCTGAGCATTATAAAGATCGCTCCGCCCTAATTATTGGGGCAGGACTTGCAGGATGTTTTACTGCGCACTGCTTGGCTAAACGGGGCTGGAATGTTACTTTAATTGATGAACTCAATGAAGTAGGACAGGGGGCTTCTGGAAATCAACATGCCGTTTTATTTCCAAAGTTATCTGCCTATAACTCGCCGCTAACCCAATTCATGTTAACGGCATTTTTATACGCTAGTCGAGAGTATCAATCCATTTTAAGCCAAAATGACATCGGGGTGCTTAATGGCTCTCTCTTATTGGCCTATAATCAAAAAGAACACCAAGCCCAGGCAAGTCTTGCCGATTGGCTCAATAAGTATCCTTCTTTGGGGACTTTAGTTAATGCAGAGCAAGCCTCTGAGCTTGCAGGAATTCCGTTACAGCAATCTGGATTATTTATCCCTTTATCAGGCTGGGTTAACTCCCCTGAGTTATGCAAGCTTTTAGTGCAGACAGAAGGCATTACCTTAATTACAGATACTATTGCAAATGAGTTAGTATTTGATAACCGTTGGCGAGTAAATGATTACACCGCTGATGTTTTAATTTTAGCTAATGGCTACAAAGTTACCACGTTTCCGGAGACTGCATCATTACCCATCAAACCGATCCGAGGCCAGATGACGGTTATTCCTGAGACAGCAGAAACCGCGGTATTGCGAATTCCTTTATGTGCTGATGGCCATGTATTACCTGCACATGGTGGTACGCATTATCTAGGTGCTTCATATGAACTAAAAACCGATCATGCAAATCTTAAAGCGCAGGATGATTTGCTGAATTTAGATAAATTAAAACACATTGCTCCCGATGTGCCTTGGTCTTATGAGATTAAGTCTCATTGGGCAGGAGTACGCGCAACAACCACCGATTATCTACCCATAGTAGGAAGAATAGCCAATGCCGCAGCATTTAATACCTTATATGCAGGATTAGAAAGTAATTCAAAACGTTGGATTGCTAAGGCTGGACCTTATTATCCGGGTCTTTATGCGTGTACGGGATTTGGTTCTCGTGGCTTAACTACCATCCCTTTATGCGCTGAATGGTTAGCTGCACTTATCAATAACGAAATGAGTTTCCTACCTAGAAATTTACAGCAAGCGCTATCACCTGCACGTTTTTTACGCAAAGATATAGTGCGAGGTAAAGTAGTAAACTCATAAAAGTGTAGCCCGTATTAACGCAGCGTGATACTGGAGTAAGCCCACAAACGTCTGGATTACCTCCTGATCTAATTCATTTCTTTAATATTCATGGTACAATTAAATTTTTAGCAAAATGAAAAACACATGATCGATCTTCATTGTCATAGTCATTTTTCAGACGGAGCTTTAAGCCCTGCAGAGCTTATAGAGCGAGCGCAAAAACAAGGAATTCAATACTTATCTCTTACGGATCATGATACTGTCGCTGGCTATTCTGAATTAGAGCAAGCAGCGGCATCTACTTCTATTAAGATAATTAATGGCATTGAGTTGAGCACCCGTTGGAAAAAACATGATTTTCATATTTTGGGCTACCAGATTAATCATACAGATGATTTATTTGCATTAATTAAGCGCCAAGTTGAAAGCCGTGTTGAACGAGCAAAGCAGATTGGTGAGGCACTTAATGAAATTGGCGTGAGCGATGCTTACGCTAAAGCCTGTGAGTTAGCGGGACATACTCGCGTTGCTCGGCCTCATTTTGCTCGGGTATTGGTTAATGAAGGTAAAGCTAAAGATTTACAAAAAGCATTTAAACAATATTTAGTTCGTGGAAAAAAAGCCTATATTCCGACTCCTTGGTTAA
This sequence comes from Legionella saoudiensis, assembly GCF_001465875.1. Taxonomy (GTDB): domain Bacteria; phylum Pseudomonadota; class Gammaproteobacteria; order Legionellales; family Legionellaceae; genus Legionella; species Legionella saoudiensis. The sequence continues at coordinate 689,846 of NZ_LN901324.1, forward strand.
GTGTGCAAGAAGCAGTAGAAGGCATTGTTGCCGCGGGTGGACAGGCGGTTATTGCGCATCCACTGAAATATGGATTGACGCGCTCTAAATTGCATGAGTTAATTGAAGATTTTAAAGAGGCTGGTGGTGTAGGTATTGAAGTGGTTTCGGGAGAAATGACAGTAACTGAAATCAACGACATGGCAGGAGTTAGCTTACGATTTAATCTATTAGCTTCTTCTGGATCTGATTTTCATGCTGATGGTATATCTCGTGTAAACCTTGGCGGTCAGAAGCAATTACCGGTAAACTGTGTGCCTATTTGGCATGAATGGAACATAAAACAGGGGACTTTATGAGTCAGTTTTTTGCATTACATCCTGATAATCCTCAAGCTCGTTTATTGAGAAAGGCTGTAACTATAATTCAAGATGGTGGTGTTATTGTTTATCCCACCGATTCGGGTTATGCATTAGGTTGTAGTTTAGGAAATAAAGCAGCGCTTGAACGAATAAGACGTCTAAGACAGTTGGATAAACATCACAATATGACTTTGGTTTGCCGTGATTTATCAGAATTAGGCACCTATGCTCGCGTTTCAAACCCTATATTTCGTCTATTAAAGTCACGAACACCTGGCTCATACACTTTTATTTTGAATGCAACTCACGAAGTTCCACGTTTAATGCTACATCCTAAGAAAAGGACGTTGGGATTAAGAGTACCAGACAACGTAATTACGCTTGCTTTGCTCGATGCCCTAGAGGCTCCTCTAATGAGTAGTACCTTGATTCTTCCTGGAGCTAAGGCGCCTTTAAGTGAGCCTGAGGCAATCAGAGATATTTTAGGTAACCAAATTGATTTAGTAATCGATGGCGGTAACTGTGGCCAAGAGCCAACTACCGTTGTTGATTTAACGGGTGATTATCCGGTAATTTTAAGGGAAGGAAAAGGAGACCCGGAGCCGTTTAGATAGTTTTGAAAACGTGCCCTCTCTTTTAATGCCCTAGCTTGTATTTAATAACAAAAAAGAGGATATTGATGTCAGCATTATTTACTTCCAATAAACGTGTTGTTTCTGGTATGCGTGTAAGTGGACGATTACATCTTGGCCACTATCATGGGGTACTCAAAAATTGGATCAAATTACAACATCAATACGATTGCTTCTTTTTTGCTGCAGATTGGCATGGTTTAACAACTCAGTATAATGAGCCTGGCTTTATGGAGAAGCACCTATGGGATATGGTTATTGATTGGCTGGCTTGTGGTGTTAACCCTGGTTTGTCACGCATATTTATCCAGTCCTGGGTGCCTGAGCATGCAGAACTTCATCTACTCTTATCTATGATTACTCCTTTAGGTTGGTTAGAGCGCGTACCTACCTTTAAAGACCAACAGGAAAAGCTAAAGGAAAAAGATCTCTCAACTTATGGTTTTTTAGGTTATCCCTTATTGCAAAGTGCCGATGTATTATTGTACCACGCAGATTATGTACCCGTGGGCGAAGATCAGGTTGCTCATATTGAGTTAACTCGGGAAATTGCACGTCGTTTTAACCATATTTATGGTAAAGAACCTAATTTTGAAGAGTTAGCAGCTGAAGCCATTAAAAAAATGGGTAAAAAAAATAGCAAAATATATAGTGAGCTACGTCGTCAGTTTCAAGAACATGGTAACCATGAATCAATTAAAACCGCGCAAGCTCTACTTGAAGATCAACCTAATTTATCGATTGGTGACAAAGAGCGCCTTTTAGGATATTTGGAAGGAAGTGGTAAGATTATTCTTACCGAGCCGCAGCCTCTGCTTTCTGCAACTTCAAAAATGCCAGGAACTGATGGGCAGAAAATGTCAAAATCTTATCATAATACCATTATGCTAAGAGAAGAGCCGGCACAAGTAGAAAAGAAAGTATTAACTATGCCCACAGATCCGGCACGGGTTAAACGGACGGATCCTGGTGAGCCTGAGAAATGCCCTGTATGGCAGTTCCATAAAATCTATTCTTCAGAAGATGTAAAAGATTGGGTGCAAACAGGCTGCCGTACGGCAGGAATTGGTTGTATTGATTGTAAACGTCCAGTAATCGATGCAATTAATAAAGAATTGCAACCGATACAAGCATCTATTACTGATTACGAATCAGATCTGGGCTCTGTAAAACGCATTGTTTCAGAGGGAAGTGAGGCTGCACGTGAAGAGGCCACTAGGACACTGAAAACGGTTAGAGAAGTGATGGGAATTGATTATTGATGGAGGCTGAATTACTCAGTAAACCGGAAGTTAAAGCGGTTGTTGATGGCAAAGAGTTTACTGAAATTCCAGATGATTTGTTCATTCCACCGGATGCACTGGAAGTTTTATTAGATTCCTTCAGTGGTCCGTTGGATTTGCTGTTATATCTTATTCGTAAGCAAAATATAGATATTTTAGATATTCCTATTGTAAGCATTACGAAGCAATATTTGCATTATATTCAATTGATGGAATACCGAAGAATGGAACTTGCGGCTGATTATTTGCTGATGGCTGCAATGTTGGCTGAGATTAAGTCACGGATGTTATTGCCTGTTACTCCAAATGGTGATGAGGAAGAAGACGAAGATCCACGCATGACCTTAGTTCGTCGACTGCAAGCCTATGAGCAGATTAAACTGGCAGCTGAATTATTAGATGGCTTACCTAGACAGAATCGAGACAATTTTGCAATCCAATTAGAGGCTCCAGAAATGGAGCTAATTAAAGTACATCCAGAGGTGGAGTTAGCGGAGTTGCTTGCAGCAATGAAAACCTTATTGCAACGTGAAGAACATATTAGTCACCATCAGATATCACGTGAAGCGATGTCGGTTCGCGACCGAATGAATGCCGTATTGTTACAATTACAAGAGCATAAATTGCTTGAGTTTAGACAGTTATTTACTTTAGAAGAAGGGCGCATGGGATTGGTTGTTTCTTTACTAGCTATACTTGAATTGGCCAGGCAATCGCTAATTATTATTACTCAACAAGAAGCATTTTCTTCCATACATCTACAGGCTGCTTAAAATGGATGAAACTGAACTAAAAAATATCGTAGAAGCTTTATTGCTCAGCTCTTCGGAACCTTTGTCTTTGGATAAATTATTAGAGGTTTTTGAGGAATGGCAAAAACCAACTAAGGAACAATTACATGGCATAATTGATTTGCTAAAAGCAGACTATGCTGCACGTGCATTTGAGCTTGTTCAAGTTGCTACGGGCTATACAATTCAAACCAAAAAACAATTTGGCCCTTGGGTTGCGCGTTTGCAGATAGAAAAGCCAGCTAAATATTCACGAGCCTTTCTTGAAACTCTAGCAATAATTGCTTACAAGCAACCCGTAACACGGGCAGATATTGAAGAGTTGCGTGGTGTGTCTGTAAATAGTCAAATTATGAAAACATTATTAGAACGGGAATGGATTCGTATTGCAGGATATAAGGATGTTGCGGGAAAACCTGCAGTTTATACAACAACGAGAGAGTTTTTAAATTATTTTAATCTTAAAAATTTAAATGAACTTCCATCCTTACCCGAAGTAATGGAAACATTAACCCTAGATAATTCTATTGAAGAGTGTACTACTGAATGAGCAGCGAACGGTTACAAAAAATATTAAGTCAAGCAGGACTTGGCTCACGCCGAGAAATGGAGCGATGGATCGAAAATGGTTGGGTGCAAGTTAATGGCAAGCCCGTAAAATTAGGGGATTCAGCAACTGGTGATGATAAAATTACGGTAAAGGGTAAGCTAATTGCTAATCCTCTTAAGGTGAAACAAAATACACGGATTTTACTTTACCATAAGCCAGTTGGTGAAATTTCAAGTCGCCATGATCCTAAATTTGAAAAAACAGTATTTGATAACTTACCTCATCTAAGACAAGGTCGTTGGGTGCAAGTAGGGCGCTTGGATTTAAATACATCCGGGTTGCTAATTTTTACTAATAATGGCGAATTAGCAAATCAGTTAATGCATCCTAGATATGGTTTAGAACGAGAGTATGCGGTGCGTGTGCATGGTCAGGTTAATCCGGAATCGTTAAAGCTTTTGCTAAAGGGCGTTGAGCTAGACGATGGTATTGCCAAATTTACACGCCTGGAATACCGTGGCGGAGAGGGAACAAACTCATGGTACCATGTAACATTAAACGAAGGCCGTAATCGTGAAGTACGCCGCTTATGGGAGTCACAAGGGGTTGAGGTGAGTCGTTTAATACGTGTTCGCTATGGCATGATTTCTATGCCGAGATCACTTGGACGTGGACAGACTTACGAACTAACGCCTAAAGAGGTAAGTGATTTCTTAGCATCATTACCTAAGGAATAAGATTATATATGCTAGGCTGAGCTGTAAAGCTCAGCATTGAAATAGAACGAATCATGTTGCTGAGGCCTTTCTGAAGGTCCTTCAGTATCTATGGTTGCCATTTAAGACAAACCTGCGCAAGAATATTTATGGTATTTGTAGAATTATAGGCGTATTTACAGCAGGCTTATTTATTGCCGCAACACCCCGTATTACGACGTCTTCGAATACGGGTTAGAATTGTTGAGGCTACGGAGAAACTAAGTGGTATAGGTGCTCTTAGCAAATGGCTTGAGCGATTCCGCAATATGCTTGTACAACTCAGGCAACCAACGTGGTTGGGCAAAAGTCGATGTTGAAGGTTTTTCATGACGCAGGTCATTCGGAGCAATAATTACCTGAATGTTATTTAAACCTACGCGGCGGGCTAGGATAAAAAGCTGGTCGATAGCTAAATCACCAATTGCTAAACAACCTACAGATAGGTTTTTGCCGTGGATAAAAATGTTATTACCTAACTGTCTTCTACCATCTTCATAACCTTTCTTTCTGTCGAAGTTGTTTGGGTAATTAATCATCATGGATAAATGCATACTACTGAATGGGTTAAAATTCACTAATTTATAAACCCCCTCAGGGATTTGCTTATCATTTTCACGTAATTTGGGGCCAAGACGTCCGCTGAATCCTGTTAGTGGGTAATTATGAACATGTGTCCAGTCTTGATCTGGATTTTTCGCCCAAAGCTCTACACGACGTTCTGATTTAAATGCAAGCAATGCAATTTCACGTGGTGGATAGCTTACTTTAGCTTTGGCAAAGTAGGATTTTAATTGAGGCTCAACACGTAAGCCATAGCGTTTTATTGCCCGATCAACCGCCTGATCCCAATCAAGCTTATGGGACATCGCAAAGCTATTCAAACTTAGCAGCATAATTGCAAAAGTAATAAAACGTTTCATAAAAATACTAAGGTGATAAATTATAGGCATGGTATCAAATAATAGTCCGTAGAACAATTCAAAAACTCCCAGGCCGGGCATGTATAATCCCTAAAAAATGCTTGGGTATCAATAACCTTACTTACTCTTTTCTGGTTTAGCTGCGTTCGTTGACAACGAATGTAACTGAGTTGTAACAAAACTGGGACTTGTTGACAAGTGACCTACAGACGCAACTAATCCATAATAATTAGGACACAAATACATCACTGTATCATCAGGCATAACTTTATAAAATACATATTTATAACCACAATAACTTGGTTTTTGAAATAGAGCAACCTGCATTACCGGTGTTCCCGGTTTTTTATTTTCAATAAATAGGGCATTAATCCATACATTGATTACAACTAAAAAGGCACCAACAACTACCATGGCATTAATAAAAGTGGCAACATAATTAAATATTGAATGACCACTACTTAAATGCAGGATGATTCGAATTAATGAGATTACTAGCACCACTAAGGTAAAGGAATAAATTGCTGCATTGGTGTAATCAAAATAGGTGCTAAAAATCTGATTCCCAGAAAATTGGAAATGAATGAGTACAGCAATAAGGCTAATCCAAAGAGCTGAAATAACATACTGAATAGCTTTTCTTTTAATTCCAATAATTAAATGCACGAGTGCAATTAGTGGAAAAAAGTATTGAATAACTTGAGCCAGCGTGTACATTAAGTTCATTTCTTAAATTAAAGCTTATTTTTCCAAGATTTACATAGTTATATCAGGATTTTAAAGCATTGGCTAGACGTATAAGAGGTCTTGCAGAATTAATTAGGTTAGCCTACTTGCCAGTAACTAATGATACTACTTAAGGTTTTAAAAGGACATGTTATTCGAGCCTCGCAAAATAAGGCATGGTTTGGTAGTTACGCCATTCGGAAGCTAAATAAGCGTCATTAGTTGCAAGCAAATAGCCTATAGTTTTTGTTTTATCAAGATAATATAGGGCTGTGTTGGATAGGCGGTAGTTTTCACTAATTCACCTGGAAGTGTGATTTTCCCTACATCAAAAGAGCTGTTAGTAAGGGCCAAATGATCTAATGGATTAATTAAATTAGGAGCATAGCCTAAGTTATTGCGTGCTTTATTAATTGGGGCCCTGGGGTGCATACTTCCAATCCATAAGGGCTTACTTGATTTAGACAAGTTATAATTTGACTCCCAAATTCTTAATTCTAAAGTTAAATTGGATTGGCTATCGGTATAAACCATACTTAAGGCAGGAGCCTTATTTTCAAATAGCTGCGTTAATAAGGGTAATTTCATATTAGTCGGTTGAGTGTTTATCCATGTTAGTAAATTAGAAAAGAAGGATTCGTTATGAGGTGTCCACCCATTTTTTGTTAGGTGTTCTTCAAGTACGGTTAGATCCCCAGCATATTCAATATTTAATAAGCTAATTCTTTTCCCAATGCGATTGAGCCTATAAATCGGTAATGCAGGTTTTTTCTGGTTCCACCAAGCCGCCTCATCAAGAACAAACTCTTTATGATAAGGAGTGTGGTTATACGATAGAGTATGAAAATTAAAATAAGTAGAAATGATGGTACCTAAAAGGGTACATACAAAAAGCGATAAAATCATATAAATCGCCTTGTTTACTGTAACTGGCTGTGTAGTCCGTCTTCGATATAATAAACAGCAAAATAAACCAATACTTGCCCCAGCAAAATAAGAAGCCAAAACATCAGTTAACCAATAATCGCCTAAATAAAGAGCTCCGAAGCCACTTAAACCAAGAATACTAAATACGAAAGTTCTGAGTGTGTTTGAGACAGGGGAATAAATCTTATTAATATAAAATAGAATAAATCCATAAAAAGCTGTCGCCACAAGAACATGTGAGGCTGGATAGGAGGAGCCAGGCATAAGGACCAGTAATCCAGGAGGTCTTGGGGTATATATAAAATGGGACAATATAAAAACTAATAAAACACTGAAAAGAATTAAACCACTGCTGTAAACGATCGCTCGATAGTTCTTGCTATAAATAAACCAGCAGCAGCTCACGATAAAAAGACAAAGTATCGTGATTGTGGAAGTAAGTTGAGTACAAAAAATAAAAAATGCGGCTAATACCAAGGAGTGGAAACTTTGAATAAATAAATGGGCCGGGGTATTTATTGCATTGAGCCATTGCCCCTGTAGTGTTAGACCTGTAAAAATTAGAAAACCGGAAAAACAAAACAACGCGATAAGAACAAGAGAGGCGGTAGTGTCGTGATTTTGCTCATTCTTTGGTGTAATGGCTCGGCATAAAGGCGAAAATAAGGATTTTCTTTTTAATCGGTTGAGCCAAAAGCTATGCAGGTTTCTTTTGAAAAAATTGCTCAATTTTACCACAAGCCATTTTATCATTAAACTCAATAACCACAGGACTCCTAGAATAATGAGAATGATAACGAATAAATGAGTCGCTGAGTCTACGGAAAGTTCATGGCTGGCAGCACCAATAACCACACCCGGCATTACGTAAAGCAAAGACCAGCCAATGGCAGATAAGAAATTGGCAATAAGAAAGCGCCACTGTGGCATATGCATTATTCCGGCAATAACAGGAATAATAGAACGTAATGGACCAACAAACCTACCAATTAGAACACTTTTGCCCCCATGCATTTCAAAAAAGTCTTTTCCATATTTAATCCAAGAGGGATATTTTTTAAAAGGCCAAATATCAGTCAATCGGTCACTATACACATAACCCAAAGCATAACTTAGGCTGTCGCCGGCGACTGCTCCGAGAATGGCTGCGGTTAGTGTCAAGTCAATACGCATAGCCCCCGCACCAGCGAGCATTCCTATCGCCGTCATCGTAACGCTTCCAGGAACAATGCTACCAATAATTGCTAAAGACTCAGCTAATGAAACTAGAAAAGTAATGAGCAAAGCCCAATGAGGGTTATGTTGTAACCAGTCTTTAAGTGGTGCTACATAATCTACGAACAAACTCATAATGGCTCATTGGCTAAATTGTTGTAGAAAATATTGCGTGAATTGTTGATTAACGTCTTCTAATGATACTTTAGGATAAAAATGACTGATTTGTGTCATTTCCATTTTAGCAAATCCACAGGGGTTTATTCCTAAAAATGGTTTTAAATCCATATCAACATTCAGTGCAATTCCATGATAAGTACAGCCATTTTTGACTCGTAAACCAATAGAGGCAATTTTCTGCTCTTTAACATAAACACCGGGAGCGCCGCAACGTATGGTCGCTTCAATATCATATTGAGCAAGGACCGCGATTAAGGTTTGCTCCAATTGGGAAACTAAGGTTCGAACACCTAGATTTCTCCGGTTTATGTCCATTAGAACGTAAGCAACTAATTGGCCTGGGCCATGATAAGTTACTTGTCCACCCCGATCAGATTGAACCACAGGAATAGAGGCGGGGTTTAAAATATGTTCAGGTTTTCCTGCTTGGCCTTGAGTATAGACAGCATGGTGTTCCAACAGCCAAAGCTCATCGTGCGTTTCAGCGTTACGATGTAAGGTGAATTCTTTCATCTGTAACCAAACATCACTGTAGTTTTGAATACCAAGCTGTCGTATTTGCATTATAGAACCATTTTAATATCGGGGTGCTTTGTTACATCTTGATAAAATGCATCAAGCATTTCCTGATTTTCTGCATAAACAACAACTGTAACTGCTAAAAAATTACCTTCTTTACTGGGCTTATGAGTAATTTTCTCTTGCTCAATCGTTGGGAAATGTTTTAGCGTTATTTCCCTAATTTCCTCAAGAAATGTTGGGGAATTTTTCCCCATTATTTTTATAGGAAAATGACAGGGAAATTCGATTAATGTTGTTTTTGTCATCTTATAACCTTAAGAGCCAAACCAGCTTCTAAATGTTAAGCGAATGGAATCTTTCATACGGGTAAAGAAGCCTCCCGACTCAACGTCTTGTAATGCATAAACAGGACGGGTAGTAATAACGTTATTATCAAATTGTACAACTAAATCGCCCACTTTATCGCCTTTTTTAATTGGAGCTTCTAAATAAGAAGGAATTTTAGTTGATACATTAAGGCGTTGATATTGACCAGTAGGGATAGTAATGAATTGATCTTCATTTAAGCCTACAGATATTTTATCTGTAGTGCCTTTGTAAAGAGGAAGCTCAGTAACCGCTTGGCCTGTTTTATAAAGTTGGTGTGTTTCAAAAAATCTAAAGCCATAGTTTAATAGTTTTTCACTATCATCAGCACGGGATGAATCACTAGGCTCACCTAAAACAACGGCTAAGAGGCGCATGTTATCGCGTTTTGCAGAAGATACTAAGCAAAAGCCGGCTTCATTTGTATGGCCTGTTTTTAAACCATCAACTTGGTTATCACGCCACAAAAGACGATTTCTATTTGGTTGGCGGATTCCATTATAGGTAAACCACTTTTGTTTATACCAATCGTAGTATTGTGGAAAATCAACAATTAAGGCTCTACCAAGAATCGCTAGATCTTTAGCAGTGGTATAGAGATTTGGATCAGGTAAACCAGTGCTGTCTGTGAAATGACTGTTTTTCATACCAAGGTTTTGCGCTTGCTGGTTCATTAGATCGGTGAATGAGTTTTCAGTTCCGCCGACATGCTCTGCCATTGCCACGCAAGCATCGTTACCTGAGTCAACAATAATTCCTTTGAGTAAGTCCTCAACAGGAACTTGCTGTCCTTCTTTAATAAACATGCGTGAGCCGCCTATCTTCCAGGCTTCTTTACTTACACGAACCAAATCAGTCAAATGTATTTGCTCATGTTGCAGGGCGTTAGAAATGACATATAAAGTCATCATTTTAGTTAAACTGGCAGGAGGCAAGCGTTCTTCGCTATTTTTCTCAGCTATAATTTTTCCACTGTTTACATCAATAAGAATGTACGCCTTAGCGTTCAGAATAGGAGCTGCTGGAGTAACTAATGGCTTATTGGTTACTGTAGGTGATGGTCTTTCCAGATCCGCATTAGGAGTTGGTCTTTCCAAGGTGTCTGAGCCATCAGCAAAAGTATTTGTTGATTGGACAAATAAAGTGATAAGAAACAGTGTAGTCAATAAAAAAGACGTTGCTCGTGTCATGTTTTTACCTGGTATGGGTTACAAAATGTCATATCTTACCACAGCCTAGTGCAAGCGACCAATTAACAGAATGAGAAATATTAAATTATTTTCATAAAAATACGCTTATTTGTTACTGGAGTACATAAAGTAATTTAGCACAATGTTTTTATTATTAGCCCATATGGTTTTTTTATAAGCCGATGCGATTTATATTAATTCTTTTTGGGCTTAATTTTGATTGTTATTGGTTTTTTTCCAGTTAATCCTTCGTAATTTCATAATCTTTCTGTATATTACAGCAAAACATTTATTTCAAATTTTGGAAATTTATGAGAAAGATACTTATTGCTGTAGCAATCTTATTAGCAGGTTGCCAAACTACAAATCAGTCTCTTAACTCTGGGGTGGCAGGAAGCAAACAGGTTGCAAAAAGTACCCCGCAGAATAGAAGCCAAGCGATTTATAATCGATATAATAACAAAGGGAATCGCTACACCCAGGCACAGGATGGTGCACCGACTAAAGGGCGAAAAATAAGCTTTAAAGAACCAGTACCTACTAAAGAACCTTTAAGTCGCTATGGAAACCCAACGGAATATTATGTTGATGGAAAAGCTTACCAGGTTATGACCAATACACGCCGATACAAAGCTCGAGGGGTGGCTTCATGGTATGGAACTAAATTTCATAAGCAACGAACTTCAAGTGGCGAACCTTATAACATGTATGTTATGTCTGCAGCCCATAAGACGCTACCATTACCGACCTATGTACGCGTAAAGAATTTAAACAATGGGAAAGTAGCTGTCGTTAAAGTAAACGATCGTGGCCCGTTTCATTCTGACCGTATAATCGATCTGTCTTATGCGGCAGCATTAAAGCTGGGAGTATTCCCTAAAGGTACTGCTCCTGTTGAGATCGAAGCATTAGCTGGTCCTGCGACTGAAGGCCGCTATTTTATCCAAGCAGGGGCTTTTGTAACGGCTACATCGGCAAAGCAGTTGAAAGCGAAATTAGATCGCTTATCTCGTTCTCCGGTAACGATTGAACATTACAAAAAACACTATATTGTTCGGGTTGGGCCATTTACTAGTAAGAACATGGCTGACAGTTTAAAACAAAAATTAGCGCGTAATGGTGTAAAAGGTTCTTTTTCTGTTTTGATTTAGCAGCGGTATATGGAATAATTAACCTAAGTCGATGTTGATCTTGAAAAAGTTATCCTGAGGAATTACTAATAAGATTTTCTGAATAGGGCGTATAAATAGTTTATAATGTTTTATGCAAATTCAGGGGATAACCTCATTGCATTTGGGATGACGTGCTTAAGTAATGTCAAAGTTTGTTTAATTTTAATGGTGAGGTGTTCGATCAATGCATGAAGGCTCTGTTTTTTACACAATATTTTTAATTTTTGCAGGAGCTGCATTTTTATCGACGCTGGTATTATATACCAAGCAATCATTATTAGTTGCCTATATTCTGCTTGGCGCCATACTTGGTCCGTGGGGGATGAGACTTGTGCCTGACGTGACTACAGTGCAACAGGTAGGGGATATAGGGATTGTGTTTCTTCTGTTCCTGTTAGGGTTGCACTTACAACCGCAAAATCTGGTGCATATGCTGAGGAAAGTCACTTGGATTGCTTTAGTTAGTTCACTTCTTTTTGCCGCACTTTCTTATTGCGTCGGGCGTTATTTTGGTCTTACTGTAACTGAATCGTGGATTTTAGGTGGAGCGATGATGTTCTCCAGTACGATCATCGGCTTAAAATTATTACCTACGACTATTTTACATCACCAGCATACAGGTGAGGTTATGATCAGCGTGTTGCTGATGCAAGACGTCATTGCAATTGTTGTATTGATTTTAATTAATGGGGCGCAAAAAACCGGAGGACTTTCCTGGGATGACTTATTCCTGGTTGGTCTTGCTTTGCCTGCATTATGTTTGTTTGCTTTTGCTGTTGAGAAACATATTTTAATTAGATTATTGGCACGATTTGATAGAACTCAAGAGTATGTCTTTTTATTGTCTATTGGTTGGTGCCTTGGATTGTCGGTATTGGCGCAATCAATAGGTCTTTCTGAAGATATTGGTGCTTTTGTTGCCGGAGTTGCTTTAGCAGCAAGTCCTATTTCTCTTTTTATTGCAGAAAGTTTAAAACCATTAAGAGACTTCTTTTTAGTAATGTTTTTCTTTTCCATTGGTGCGACATTCAATTTTGGTTTTGCAGAGCAAGTAATTGTTCCGGCACTTATTTTGTCTGCATTACTTCTGGTCGTTAAGCCTGCTTTATTTTACTTATTATTGGAAAAATCAGGTGAAAAGAAACAAGTTTCTAAAGAGGTAGGTATCCGGTTAGGACAGGCTAGCGAGTTCTCTTTGCTTGTTGCTAGTATCGCATTAAGCTCAAAACTTATTTCAGAATTAGCCTCTAACTTAATTCAAGCGACGACTATTTTAACCTTTATCGTTTCTTCCTATTTAGTTGTGCTGAAATACCCAACCCCTATAGCACTGTCTGATAAAATGCGTAAGGATTAATTATAATGAAATTATTAGTTATATTATTGTGCTTGTTCAGTGAGCGTTTTTTGGTTCATACCATTTCTTATCAGCGGTTTTATTGGTTTGATAATTATTATCAATCAATTAAAAACATGGCGGATAAGCATGGTTTTTTTAGTAACCCATGGGCCTTATTGGGGCTAATTGTATTACCGCTCATTATCGCGACAGCTTTCCTCTACTTGCTGCTTCACGGGATATTTTACGGCTTTATGGGCGTGCTTTTAAATATCATATTGTTTTTTTATTGTCTAGGTCCACAAAATGTCTTCTATCCAGTGACTCAGGCAGAAGCGGAAAATAGTAATGAACTTGCTGGCAATTATTTATCCATGGTAAACCAACAGTTATTTTCGGTGATATTTTGGTATATTGTTGCAGGGCCAATCGCTATGGTTGCTTATCGTCTAATCGCTTTATGTCGAACTATTGCTCCCGTCAGTTTCCAGGCAAATGAAGTTGCTGATCTGCTTGAATGGATACCGGCACGTTTAACTGTTCTTTTATTCTTATTGGTTGGTAATTTCCAACGTGGTTTTAAATTGTTTTCTAATTACTTTTTAGCCAAGCCTGATTTTAACAATGAAATGATCCGCGAATGTGGCTTGCAGGCGGCTCGCACTAATGATTCAGACGACGTTCCTATGCCAGTCGCAGAAGGATTGGTAGAGCATGCAATTATTGTTGCTTTAGTACTCATTGCGTTGTTTACATTGATTTCTTGGTTATAAGAGCAATATACCTGTATCGACTTCCCACGGTTTGTCCGAGTTTGCGAACACGCCGTGGCCGTTGAATAGGAAGGTCATGTGTTTTTAATTAGATGGATTCTTGGTCGATGAATTTTTTAATACGTGTTTGTTTTTGTGTACTCTTATTTAGCCTTTTAGGCTGTGTATCTAAAGCTGAGCTTAGAGGACAAGCTTTAGCTCAATGCCACGCAACATGTATGCAGCATCTTGAGTTTTGCAGACAAAATTGTGTTGATAACTGTCCTAACTGTTCTTGGAATTCAACACGCCAATCTGCCGCAAATTTTTCAAAATATGTGAATGAGCGAAAAGTTGAAGGTAAAAAGGTCATGCGTGAGTTGAATTCTTACCGCGATCCACTACAATGCCGCAAAGTTACATGTGATTGCATGTCTGATTTAATGGCATGTAAACAAAGTTGTTCTGGTGTAATCCATAAACGATTACAAGCGATACCTAATTGTGTTTAATAGTAAAAAAGAATGTCGGGGACATGTTCATGGCAAATGAAACTAATTTAGATTTGGATCCTATTGAAACGCGTGAATGGCTGGATGCCCTACAAGCTGTATTAACCAATGATGGTGCTGAGCGCGGAGCTTTTATTTTACAGCAACTTTTAAATAAGGCGAATATTGAAGGAGTAAAACTAACAAGCTCGCTCAATACGCCTTATCGCAATACGATTAAAACTTATGAAGAAAAGCCAATCCCACCTGATGAGGGAATGGCGAAACGCATCAGTGCTTTAATTCGTTGGAACGCAGTAGCAATGGTATTGCGCGCTGGAAAATATGCTGCTGAGCTGGGTGGCCATATTGCATCTTATGCTTCTTCATCCACACTTTATGAGACAGGTTTTAACCACTTTTTTAAAGGGCCTAATAGTGAAGGCGGTGGTGATTTACTTTACATTCAAGGGCACTCTTCACCAGGTATTTATGCGCGTGCATTTCTTGAGGGCCGCTTAGATGAAAATCAATTAAGCAATTTCAGACAAGAAGTGGAAGTTAATGGTTTATCTTCATACCCCCATCCTTGGTTGATGCATGATTTTTGGCAATTCCCAACAGTATCGATGGGATTAGGGCCATTACAAGCTATTTATCAAGCGCGTTTCTTAAAATATTTAGAGCATCGTGGTCTAATTAAAGAAACTGGTAGAAAAGTATGGGCGTTTTTAGGTGATGGAGAAACAGACGAGCCAGAATCTTTAGGTGCTTTAAGCATTGCCGCTCGTGAGCAATTGGATAACCTTATTTTTGTGGTGAATTGCAATTTACAACGTCTCGATGGCCCTGTTCGCGGTAACGGTAAAATCATCCAAGAACTGGAGCGTGTATTCCGGGGAGCTGGTTGGAATGTGATTAAAGTGATTTGGGGTAGTCGTTGGGATCCTTTATTCGCAGTCGATAAAGATGGCTGGTTACAAAAGCGTATGGAAGAGTGTGTTGATGGTGAATACCAAGCTTATAAAGCAAATAATGGAGCCTATGTAAGACAACATTTCTTTAATCAATATCCTGAGCTAAAGAAAATGGTTGAGCACTATTCCGATGACGATATTTGGCGCTTAAACCGTGGCGGCCATGACTCTCAAAAAGTATATGCAGCCTATGCCGAGGCCGTGGCACATAAAGGAACTCCTACCGTAATCCTTGCGAAAACAATTAAAGGTTATGGGATGGGTGCTGCAGGTGAAGGACAAAACATCACGCATCAGCAAAAGAAAATGACTGCTGATCAGTTAAAGGTCTTCAGGGACCGCTTTAATATTCCAATTAACGACGAACAAATTGCTGAGATACCATTCTACAAGCCAGCAGAGGATAGCCCAGAGATTAAATATCTTAAAAAGCAGCGTGAAGCATTAGGTGGTTATTTACCTTCACGTACAACACAGGTTGAACCATTGAAAGCTCCTGAGTTGGCTGATTTTTCCTCTATTACGAAGGGCTTGGGAGAGCGTGAGATTTCTACCACGATGGCTTTTGTTCGTATTCTTTCTGTTTTATTAAAGAATAAAGAACTTAGCTCACGAATTGTGCCTATTGTTCCAGATGAATGTAGAACATTTGGTATGGAAGGCTTGTTCCGTCAAATTGGTATTTATTCACCTGTCGGACAGCTTTACACGCCAGTAGATCATGAGCAGGTCATGTTCTATCGCGAAGCGAAAGATGGTCAAATTCTTGAAGAGGGAATTAATGAGGCCGGCGCATTCTGTTCTTGGATTGCAGCAGCGACTTCTTATAGCACCAATCAATTGGCGATGATTCCTTTCTACATTTACTATTCAATGTTTGGTTTCCAACGTATTGGTGACTTGGCTTGGGCTGCTGGTGATATGCAAGCTCGCGGTTTCTTATTAGGAGGCACCGCTGGTCGTACTACACTTGCAGGTGAGGGGTTACAACATCAAGATGGACATAGCCATATTATGGCATCAACCATTCCTAACTGTGTTTGTTATGACCCGACTTATGCTTATGAGTTAGCTGTGATCATTCAACATGGTCTATATCGTATGTATGAAAAAATGGATAACGTCTTTTATTACATTACGGTCATGAACGAAAATTACGTCCAACCTGATATGCCGGAGGGAGTTGAAGAAGGCATTATTAAGGGAATGTATTTATTGCAAGAAAGCAAAAAGAAATCAAAGCAACATGTCCAATTAATGGGATGCGGAACTATTCTTCGTGAAGTAATTAAAGCGGCTGAGCTGCTTGAAGCAGACTACTCAATCACTGCTGATATTTGGAGTGTAACCAGCTTTAATGAGTTACGTCGCGAAGGTTTAGCGGTAGAGCGATATAATGCGATGCACCCAGAGCAACAAGCACAAGAAAGTTATGTGACTACACAATTAAAAGGAAAACAGGGCCCTGTTATTGCAGCAACAGATTATATGCGTCTTTTTGCTGATCAAATTCGTCCTTTTGTTCCTAATCGTTATGTGACTTTAGGTACAGATGGTTATGGGCGAAGCGATACTCGTGAACGTTTACGTCATTTCTTTGAAGTTGATGCGAAATACATCGTTTTAGCTGCGTTAAATGCTTTAGTTGCTGAGGGCAGCATCGATAAGTCTAAAGTAGTTGATGCAATTAAGCGTTACAACATTAATCCTGACAAGCTGGATCCAGTAACTCATTAAGAGTGTTCAACGAAGGCTAGAGCTGTACGTTCTAGCCTTTATCCAGACTACATTAGAGGACAAATATGGCAAATGAAATAGAGGTAAAGATCCCTGATATAGGTGGTTCTACCCAGGTTGATGTGATTGAAATTTTGGTTAAAGTTGGCGATAAGATTGAAATAGATACGCCATTAATTACTTTGGAATCAGACAAGGCCAGTATGGAGATTCCGTCTTCGGTCGCAGGAACAGTTACCAGTCTCAAAGTTAAGGTCGGAGACAAGGTTTCTGAGGGCGATGTGATTCTTTTAGCCACAGTAGATAATGAAAGTGCATCTCCTAAAGAAGAGACTAAGCCTAGCGAACCAGCAGCGGCAGAACAAAGTTCTGAACCAAGAGCCACCCAAGACGCTTCTGCAACAACTGAAGAACAGGAAATTGAAGTAAAGATTCCTGATATTGGTGGAGCAAAAGTTGACGTTATTGAAGTAATGGTAAAGGTCGGTGAGCAGATTGCCGTTGATATGCCACTAATTACATTAGAGTCTGATAAAGCCAGCATGGAGATACCATCTCCAGTTGCAGGGACTATTACGAAGTTAAGTGTTAAAGTTGGTGACAAAGTTGCCGAAGGAGATGTAATCCTTCTGGCTAAAACTACTGCAGCCGCAAAACCCACTTCAAAAGAAGAGGCCCAACCGGCTGCTCAAGCGCCTGTTACCGCTCCTGTTCAAGCGAGTACGCCTGTAAATTCACAGCCAGCGCCTACGCCTACGGAATATAGCTCTGCTTCCGCAACATTAGTTTCTGCGGGTCCTGCGGTTCGACGTATGGCAAGAGAATTAGGAGTTAATTTAGCAGATGTAAAAGGAAGTGGGCGTAAGGGTCGCATAGGTAAGGAAGATATTCAGGCCTACGTTAAAGCGCGTTTAAGCGAACAACCTGTCTCCGGTTCTTTAGGAATTCCTGCAGCACCAGTAATTGATTTTACTCAGTTTGGCGAAATTGAGACAAAACCACTAAATAAAATTAAAAAGCTTACTGGTGTGAATGTACATCGCTCATGGATTACCATCCCGCATGTGACTCAGTTTGATTCTGCGGATATAACCGATGTAGAAGCATTTAGAAAAGAAGAAGCAGAACGTTCTAAAGATAAAGGCTATAAACTTACTTTATTAGCATTTGTTTGTGCGGTTGTGAGCAAAGCATTACGTACCTTTCCACAATTTAATGCATCTTTGGATGCAAGTGGCGCCAATTTAATTTATAAAAAATATTGCAACATTGGTATCGCGGTAGAAACACCTAATGGCCTTGTGGTGCCTGTGATTAAGAGTGTTGATAAATTAAGTATTGCGGAAATTGCTATGGAAATGGGGCGTCTAAGTGCTAAAGCTCGTGATAAGGGTTTAATGCCTGCGGATATGTCTGGAGGTTGCTTCACCATTTCTAGCCTTGGTGGCATCGGTGGTACTTCATTCACTCCTATTGTAAATAGCCCAGAAGTTGCAATTTTAGGTTTGTCTCGTTCTGAAATAAAACCAGTTTATGAAAAAGGCGCGTTTCAACCAAGACTGATGTTACCTTTATCCTTATCGTATGATCACCGCGTTATTGATGGTGCAGAAGCAGCACGTTTCACACGTTTTATTTGTGATAGCTTAAGTGATATTCGACGAATTTTGCTTTAATAACAGATTAATAAATAAAGAGGTTTTGCAATGGCTAGTAAAATAAAGACTGATGTTGTCGTATTAGGAAGTGGGCCTGGAGGATATACTGCGGCATTTAGAGCAGCTGATTTAGGAAAAAAAGTTGTTTTAGTTGAACGTTATGATTCATTAGGTGGTGTTTGTTTAAATGTAGGTTGTATTCCATCTAAAGCCTTATTACATATTGCTAAAGTTGTTGAAGAAGCTCATGAGATGGAAGATCAAGGTGTGAGCTTTGGTAAGCCAACCATGGATAATAAAAAAATGGTTGCTTGGAAAAACTCTGTTGTTAGCAAATTAACTGGTGGCTTAAAAGCACTAGCCAAGCAACGAAAAGTTGAAGTGGTTACTGGGGTAGGTAAATTTTCTGGTACTCATCAAGTTACTGTCGATACCAAAGATGGTCCTGTTGAAGTTGAGTTTGAAAATGCGATTATTGCCGTAGGTTCGGAATCAGTTAATTTACCATTCATCCCTGAAGACAAGCGCATATTCAGTTCAACTGGTGCTCTAGAGCTTGCTGATATTAAAGGCAGTTTATTAGTTCTAGGTGGGGGAATCATTGGTTTAGAAATGGCAACAGTTTATTCTGCTTTAGGAGTAGATGTGACGGTTGTGGAGTTTATGGATCAATTAATTCCGGGCGCTGACGCTGATTTAGTTAACGTGTTACAAAAACGTATGACTAAAAAAGGCGTAAAATTCCTATTAAAAACCAAAGTTACTGCGGTTGAAGCGAAGAAAGATGGTATTTACGTTTCCATGGAGGGTGAGCATAAGACGGATAAGCCACTTTGCTTCCAACAGGTTCTTGTTTCTGTAGGCAGAAAGCCTAATGGTGGAATGATCGATGCTGATAAAGCTGGAGTTAACGTTGATGAGCGTGGGTTTATCAAGGTAGATAAACAACAACGTACCAATGTTCCACATATCTTTGCAATTGGAGATGTGGTTGGACAACCGATGCTAGCGCATAAAGCAATCCCTGAAGGTAAAGTGGCTGCTGAAGTGATTGCCGGCAAGAAACACTATTTTGATCCTAATTGCATTGCCAGTGTGGCTTATACTGATCCCGAATTAGCTTGGGCTGGATTAACTGAAAAAGAAGCCAAAGAAAAAGGGATTCGTTATGAAAAAGCGACGTTTCCTTGGGTTGCTAGTGGCCGTGCCTTAAGCATGGGCCGTGAAGAAGGGATGACTAAACTGTTGTTCTGTCCTGACACGAATCGTATTCTTGGCTCAGGTATTGTTGGCGTTAACGCAGGTGATTTAATTGCTGAAACTGCATTAGCAATTGAAATGTGCTGTGATGTGGAGGATATCGCATTAACGATTCATCCTCATCCAACGTTGTCTGAGACAATTGCGCAAGCAGCTGAAGCATTTGAAGGAACGATTACCGATCTTTATATGCCGAAAAAAAAGAAAGACTAAGTACGTAGCCCGTATTAGCGCAGCGTACTTACGGGAGTTTACGCCAAACGCCCCGTATTAGAAGTTCGCCTAATACGGGACGCATTCTTTAGGAGCAAGGGATGATGTGGAATATTCGCTGTATGCACGAATCTGATATAGATAACGTTTATGCAATTGAAACCACGGTTCATATTGCCCCCTGGAGCCGTGCTATTTTAAGAGACTGTGTACTGGTAGGGTATGACTGCCTCGCTCTTGAAACTAGAATAAATGACGAGTGGGTGCTCGGTGGCTACATGATTTGTAGGCGCAGAGAACATGTTTGTCACATCTTAAATTTCTGCATCGCAAAACATTTACAATCACATGGCTATGGACGTAAGTTCTTAGAGCACGTGCTTGATTTGTTAACTAAAACTAAGGACACGCATTCGGTTATGCTTGAAGTCCGGCCTAGTAATGCCCCTGCATTGCATCTTTATAAAAGTATGGGATTTAAAGAAGCAGAAATTAAAAAGGATTATTACAAAGATCATGACAAGGTAGAGGATGCGATTCTTTTAAAGAAATTTCTAGCGTTTAGGACATTTGACTGATGAGAAAGAAAGGTACATTCTTAAAAACAAAAAATTAAGAAAAAAGTAGGCTGTCAAGACTGTTTTTTCATTATTTCTTTGTTATCATACTCGCCCCAGATACCTCATCTGTCTCTTCATATCCCTTGTGGATAACTTTTTTAATAAATCCTCATTTTAACTTTTTCAGAGCACACGCTCTTAAAAAAATCCTTTTAAACCTTAGTCTATACAATGCTTCTCTAATTTTTTTAATTATAGTGTTATCCACAAAATCTGTGGATAACCTTGTGCATAGATCTGTGAGTTATTTGAAAACCAATCACTTGTGCTCATGTGCTAATTTTAACCATCATCATTTTCGGTTCTAAGAAAACGTATCATCGTAATTTGCGCGTTTTACTATGTCTGTAAGATAGTTATTAATCTCTATAGGTATACCATTTTCCGATAAAGATTGTTTAAAAAAGCTCTTTGCAGCCTCTAAATTTTCTTGGTCGAGCACTATAAAGTCAAGAATAGTACTGCCGCTCTTAATGGTATATATAAATCTCCATTGTCGGTTTAATTTTATGTGATGATTTTTTATGAGCCAGGGTCTGGAAAGAGGAAACTCAATTTTCTTAAAGTTAATTATTCTCATTACAGAATTTATTGTACTATTTGAAAGCTTTATTTTTATTCCTCTAGTCGCTGCTAGATACTCTAATTGTGATCTATTTAAAGGGTAGGTTATATGCCATTTTACTAATGGGATCAGAATACATCGCAGGTATGTACGTTTTTTAAAATAATAATAAATGGTGGTAATTAAAAAAATAATAAAGTTTAAATTTAAGTGCATAGTAATAGGAGTTGTAGGTGCTAAAAATTATAGTATAGCTGAGTGACCTGCATAGGTTGGTTATTAATAATCTCTCATTTTTTATAAATTTAATATAAATGCTAAGTCAAGACTGTTTTTTATTTTTTTCTTTGTTATTATATCCAACCCGCTGTGCCATCTTTCCCTACCACGCTTTGTGGATAACTTTTTTAGCTACTTCTGGGCCTTCTTCCAATTAATAACTTCAACTCTTTGCTTAAATCCTTTGCTGGTGCGACTTTTATCTTCTATTCTATGATTAACGTTTTTAAGTTTTATCCACAAAATCTGTGGATAACCTTGTGTATAGTGTTGTGAATTACTTGATTAATCAGTTTGTTTTTGGCTTGTGTCAAAATTTAACATTCAAGAGGTTAAGACAGCAGAACAGAATAAGTGATATTTAATTGCCCACTATGAATTCGTGATTGACAAATTATCATGACAAATAGGCTGCGGATATGATACCCTTGCAACTTGTATTTCCTTGATTAAAAAACACATTTGTTGAGAAGAAATTCATGAGAAGAACTCGTTCCAAACCTAATCCCACGCCACAGACAGCGCAAATCGTTAATTTAAGCCATGATGGAAAAGGTGTGGCTCGTATCAATGGTAAAGCTACCTTTATTCAAGGTGCTTTACCGGGTGAAACCGTAGAATTTCAATATACCCGTGTGAAAAAGGATTTTGATGAAGGGCAATTATTATCTGTAATTGATGCATCTGCTTTACGTGTCGAGCCCAAATGCGCACATTATGCGATGTGTGGTGGTTGTTCCTTGCAACATCTAAGTGAAAAAGAGCAAATCCATTTTAAGCAAGAGCAATTAATTGATTTATTGGCTCGTTATGGCCATACTCAGCCTCAAAGTGTATTACCGCCTTTAGTCGCCAATCACTGGAATTATCGGAACAAGGCACGTTTAAGCGTACGCTATGTGGATAAGAAGCAATCGTCAATGGTGGGTTTTAGAGAGCGAAATAATCCACGATATATTGCTGAAATTACTCAGTGTCCTGTGTTAAATGCCCGATTGGATCAAGATATTATCCCCTTAAGAAATTTAATTAATTCTATGGAAGATAAATACTGCATTGCCCAAATTGAAGTGGCAGCCGGTGACGATGAGATTGGTCTTATCTTTCGTAATTTATCTACATTAACGGCGGATGATGAATTAAGGATTAAAAAGTTTGCTGAAGATTATCACTATAAGATTTTTTTACAACCAGCTGGTCCTGATAGCGTATATTGTTTTTATCCACCTAATTCAGGTGATTATTTAACTTATAGCTTACCTGACTACCAAATAACCTACTCATTTCATCCCACTGACTTTACTCAGGTGAACGCAGAGCTAAATCGCTCAATGGTAGCGCTTGCATTGGAGCTAATGGACTTAAAAAGTACAGATGTCGTGCTAGACTTATTTTGTGGACTAGGCAATTTTTCACTTCCTATGGCCAAATTTTGCTCCAAAGTATTAGGGGTTGAGGGAAGCGAAGCAATGGTTGAACGAGCCTATATGAACGCTAAATTAAACCATCTGGATAATGTAAGCTTTTATGCAGCTAATTTAGATGATGTTCAGGAGGTACAAAAACTAGTGCAGCAACCTTGCAATAAAATTTTAATAGATCCTCCTCGTTCTGGAGCCTTGGAAATTGTGAAGCAAATTGATGCATTAAACCCCGAACGTATTGTTTATGTGTCATGTAATCCCGTAACATTAGCAAGAGATACTGATATTTTAGTAAACCAAAAAGGTTATGTCTTGATTAAAGCAGGTGTTATGGATATGTTTCCTCATACTGCTCATGTTGAGTCAATCGCGTTGTTTGAAAAAGGATAATACTCATGGTTAGAGTCAAAGATACTGTTCCCCTGGCTGCGGATGGCAGCATTGATGTTAATTTATGGTTACATCAACTTGGTGCTAAAGGTTATTTGGACAGTATTGAACTCATTCGCAATGCCTGTGCTTTAAGCCAATTATCAGGGCAGGATCATGCTACCGAAACGGGGCACTCCTGTTTGCAACAAGGTTTGGAAATGGCTGATCTGCTTGCAGATCTTGAGGTTGATCCGGAAACATTAGCTGCAGCAATTATTTTTGAAAACGTTCATTATGCTGATTTATCACTTGATGATGTCGAGGAACAGTTAGGCACTAATATTGCCAAGCTGGTAAAGGGTATTGAGCGCATGAGCGCGATGCATAGCTTCCAAGCGTTGAACAAATACCCACAAAATAAACATCAAATTGATAATATCCGAAAAATGTTATTGGCGATGGTTGATGATGTTCGCGTCGTTTTAATCAAATTAGCAGAACGCTTATGCATTCTAAGGGCAACGGCGCATTTACCTGAAGAGTTATGTATTCAATTGGCTACTGAAGCCATGGAAATTTATGCCCCCTTAGCAAATCGTTTAGGAATAGGGGCTATAAAATGGGAAATGGAGGATTTGGCTTTTCGCCATTTGCATCCAGCCGATTATAAAGCCATTGCTAAGGGATTAAAAGCGAAGCGTTTGGAGCGCGATAGTTTTGTGAATGACATCGTTGCCCAATTAAATGAACAGATCAAATGCAGTGGTATTGAGCATTTTGCAGTGTATGGGCGTTCTAAGCATATTCACAGTATTTATAAAAAAATGAAGCGTAAAAACGTTGCATTGGATGAAATTTATGATGCAACAGCAGTACGGGTTTTGGTAGAAACAGATCACCAATGCTATGAAGTATTAGGAATGGTACATACTTTATGGAAGCAAATTCCAGCCGAGTTTGATGATTACATCATTAATCCTAAAGCGAATGGATATCAGTCCTTGCACACGGCTGTTGAAGGCCCTGAAGGACGAGTATTTGAAGTACAAATCAGAACCTTCCATATGCATGATTTGGCAGAAATGGGTGTGGCCGCGCATTGGAAATATAAAGAAGGTGGCGTAACTCATAAAGAAAGTCATGAGCGCAAAATTGAATGGCTACGCGATGTATTAGCATGGCATAGGGAAATGGCCAGTAATAAAGGTGTTCCTGAAAGTACAACCACAGAGTTTCTTGAGGACAGAGTTTATGTATTTACACCTGATGGTGATGTTTTAGACTTGCCCCAGGGAGTAACACCTTTAGATTTCGCTTACCATGTACATAGTGATCTGGGACATCGTTGCCGTGGTGCGCGTATTAATGGTCATATTGTGCCGCTTACTTATCAATTAAAAACAGGAGATAAGGTTGAGGTTTTAACCGGCAAGCAAATTAAACCTTCACGGGATTGGATTAATCCCCATTTAAATTATTTAAAAACATCTCGAGCCAAGGCCAAAGTATTACATTGGTTTAAGATGCAAGATTATGAGCGTAATTTGCAAGAGGGGCGCGAATTATTAGATAAGGAATTGAAATCCTTAGGGATTAAATCCGATAAGCTTAACGAAGTTGTTAGTGCGTTGCATTTTAAAAAGCTTGATGATCTGTATGCTAATTTAGGACGTGGGGATATTAAAATAGGGCAAATTATTAATAAACTTGCTCCTCCGCAAACGTCTGAAATAAACCTTGATAAGTTTGTCAGAGCTCAAGGAAAACCTGAGGTTACTGGAAGCGATTTACGTATTGAAGGGGTAGGAAATTTACTTACTTTCATGGCGCGCTGCTGTCAGCCTGTACCTGGAGACAATGTGATTGGTTACATCACAATTGGCCGAGGGGTTTCCGTACACCGTCAGGATTGTCCTAACATTATTCATGCAAGTGAGCGACAAAAACAGCGCTTTTTACAGGTAAGCTGGGGAAGCGCTACTCGTGAAAACTATGTTGTAGATATTTTGATTAAAGCCTTTAATCGTTCTGAGTTATTAAAGGATGTAACCTCATTACTGGCGAATGAGAAAGCGCATGTTTATGCATTACAAACTCAAAGTAATAAGCATGAAAACATGACGTTTATCACATTGACAGTTGATATTGATGGCTTAAGTAGTCTGTCACGACTTTTGGCGAAGTTGATGCAAATTCCCAATGTTTTAGAAGCGAGAAGGCAGGTTTAAATAAGTGTAGCCAGGTTGATTGCCCGGCTACATTAAAAAATAAACCCCGCGACTACGGCTCTTTGCTCACTTAATAAGACATTATATGTTCTGGAGGCGGCGCCAATGGACATGCATTCAATCCCAATTCGATGCTGCGATAGGGTACTGATAATGGACATAGGGGGGAATTTGCCTGTGTGTTCATGACCGATAATCACCACTTCTGGATTAAATTGCATTAACTTCTGCAAATACTGCTCATCAATGGCTTGAATATCATGAATTGCTAGATCAGTGATGACTTCTTCTTTAGAAACAATTAGACTTCGCTCATAAACAATCGAATTAATCTGAACTTGATTTTCACTGTAAGCTTGCACCGCATTTTTTTCTGCTGCTTCTAAATTAATATTCATGGTTTTCGATGATTCGTTGAGTTATAGTGGCTACGAGTATACTACAGAGGTCAATATTATGAGTCAATTTCCCCGCATTAAACGGTTACCACCTTATGTTTTTAATACGATGACCCAATTAAAAATGGAAGCACGAGCGCGCGGAGAGGATATTATTGATTTTGGCATGGGAAATCCCGATCAACCCACACCTCCTCATATTGTCAACAAGCTCATTGAAGTGGTGCAAAGACCGGATACACATCGTTATTCTATGTCCAAAGGAATACCGCGATTAAGACGCGCAATGGCATCTTGGTATCATCGTAACTATGATGTTCATTTAGATAGTGAAACCCAAATTTTAGCAACTATTGGTTCTAAAGAGGGGCTCGCGCATTTAGCTTTAGCGATTAGTGGGCCAGGTGATACGATATTAGTTCCTGATCCCGCCTATCCAATTCATACCTATGGGTTTATCATTGCTGGGGCAAACGTAAAGCAAATTCCGTTAATTGATGAAATGCAGTTTTTAGATTCAGTTGAAGAAACGATTAATAGCAGTTGGCCTAAGCCTAAAGCGCTCGTAATCAATTTTCCGGCAAACCCCAGTACTCATTGTGTTGATTACCCATTTTTTGAGAAGGTTATTGAATTAGGTAAAAAGCATGGCATTTGGATTATCCATGATATTGCTTATGCGGATATCGTATTCGATGGATATAAAGCACCTTCCATATTGCAAGTGCCTGGAGCTACAGACATTGCTATAGAAACCTATTCAATGTCTAAGTCATACAATATGCCGGGTTGGCGCGTGGGTTTTGCTTGCGGAAATACTGAATTGGTGGCAGCGTTAACGCGCATTAAATCTTATTTAGATTATGGTACGTTTACTCCGATTCAAGTTGCAGCAATTGCCGCCTTAGAAGGTTCAGACGATTGCGTTGAGGAAATTAGAGTCCTTTATGAAAAACGCCGAGATGTACTGTGTGAAGGGTTAAATGCCATCGGTTGGCAAGTTACCAAACCTAAGGCGACGATGTTTGTCTGGGCCCCCATTCCTGCTCATTATGCATCAATGGGATCGCTAGAGTTTAGCAAATACTTACTCAAAGAGGCGCAAGTTGCCGTATCTCCAGGTATTGGTTTTGGCCAACAAGGGGATGGTTTTGTTCGTTTTGGGTTGATTGAAAATAAGGGCCGTACGCGTCAAGCCTTAAGGAATTTAAAAGCCATGTTCCGTCGAGATGGATTAATCAGCGCCTAACGTTCTAGTAAGAGACATTTCATGCACCTTATTATTAATTCTGAGTGCAGTTCTATTCCTGAAGGAGTAAAACCCTTAAACTCAGAAGGAACTGCTTTACTTAATTTATTATACTGCCTTGGCTATGATCCAGCCGATCCCCCTTTAGGTGATTTGCTGCGAAAAGTTCATCAACTCGAGGGTGATTGGTTTGTTGCCAGCCCAATTTATTGGCAAGCAAGTCATAATGATGCACTCATTTTGGCAACCGGAAAGGACTTAGAGCTAAACGAGTCTGAAATTAAGCCTTGGTTTGAGCTTTTTGCAGGTTATTTTGCTGAAGAAGAGATAACTTTGCATTATCATGATGCGGAAACTTGGCTTATTCAAGACCCTAAAAAGCGCGCTCTGAAAGCAAAACCAGTATATCAGTTAGTGAATAAGTCATTGATGCCTGAGCTGGCACAATTGGATGAGCACTTATTTTGGCAGCGGTTTGTTACTGAATCGCAAATGCTTTTCGCATCAAAACCTAATTCGACTGCAGCTAATGGTTTATGGCCTTGGGGTAATGCAAAACTTACTGCCCCTAAAACAACAACAGTTTGTGCTGATGCTGCTTTTTTGCCTTTAGCAAAGCAATGCAATGCAAATGCCACTTTATACAGTCCTGAAGTAAACCTCAAAGAATACGAGATCGTTTTGATAAGTGAATATTCTATGCTTAGCTCGCAGCACCAAGAGGCACTAGCAAAGCAACCTGCTCAATGGTATTGGAATAATGTAGCATATAGTAATCATTGCGATAACTGGTTTACTCGCTTATGGAGAAAATTGATTCATGCAAATTAAGCGACGCCCTCAACCTGAACATCTATTAAACTTACCCAACACCCCCGGGGTACTAAAAAGAATCTATGCGGCACGAGGAATTACTGACGCTGCTCAGTTGGATAAACAATTACAAACCTTGCTGCCGTTTAATTTATTAAAAGGTATTGATGCTGCATGTTTACGCTTAGAGAAGGCTTTGCGTGAACAACAGCGTATTTTAATTATTGGCGATTTCGATGCAGATGGGGCTACATCAACCGCTGTTGCGATTACGGCACTCCGGGCAATGGGGGCTCAGTTCATTGATTATTTGGTTCCTAATCGTTTTGAGTTTGGCTATGGATTAACTCCGCAAATTGTAGAAGTTGCAAGTAAATGGCGTCCAGGTTTAATTATTACAGTCGATAATGGAATTGCCAGCTTTGATGGAGTAGAAAAAGCCAATCAATTAGGGATTGATGTATTAGTTACGGATCACCATTTGCCGGCAGATAAAGTGCCTGATGCCTGTGCTATTGTTAATCCCAACCAAAAGGGTTGTGCTTTTCCCAGCAAGTCAATTGCAGGCGTTGGGGTAATTTTTTACGTCATGCTCGCATTACGTCGGCATTTAGTAAACGTAGGTTGGTTTGCAGAGATGCAAATCGCTGAACCTAATATGGCGAGCTTTCTTGATTTGGTTGCTTTGGGCACTGTTGCTGATGTGGTTGGCTTGGATCAAAACAACCGAATTATGGTGAACCAAGGGATGGCTCGTATTCGTCAGGGAAATTGTCGAGATGGGATTAAAGCCCTCATTGAAGTGGCTGGACGGGAATGTTCGCGATTAAGAGAATCTGATTTAGGTTTTGCTATTGCTCCTCGATTAAATGCTGCAGGAAGGCTTGATGATATGGCCTTGGGAATTGAATGTTTGATTTCTTCTGATTTGCAGCAAGCCAGAAATTACAGCCAGCAGCTGGACGAATTAAATCAGGAACGCAAGCAAATCGAAACGGAAATGAAAGAGCAAGCCATGTTAGCTTTGGATAAATTGTCCATGAGTTCTGATTATAAAGGTACTCATTTACCTATCGCTTTATGTCTTTTTGATAAAACTTGGCATCAAGGGGTTATTGGTATTTTGGCAGGGCGAATGAAAGAACGTTATCACCGACCAGTTATTGCTTTTGCTGAGGTAGGTGATGGGGAACTAAAAGGCTCTGCTCGTTCTGTACCCGATTTGAATATTCGTGACGTATTAGCTGCGATTGATCGAGATTATCCTGGAGTGATTATTAAGTTTGGGGGCCATGCAATGGCTGCCGGTTTAAGCATTCATCCGCAGGCCTTGAATGATTTCCGTGAGGCATTAATTGCTGAGGTCGGTAAGCATCTTGATTTATCTCAATGTGAAGGGGAATTGCTTACTGATGGTCCACTTGCACCCAATGAAATGAACTTAGAAACAGCACAGTTAATTCAACAGGCAGGGCCTTGGGGGCAGCAATTTTCTGAGCCGGTTTTTGATAATATTTTTGAGGTTTTAGATCAGCGTCTCGTTGGCAAGAACCATTTAAAAATGACCTTAGTTTCTAACCAAGGCGGACAACAGGTTGATGCTATTGCTTTTAATGTAGATTTAAATGCATGGCCCAATCATCGTGCCAAGTATGTTCATATCGCTTATAAATTAGATATTAATTTTTATCAAGGAAGATCTCGTTTGCAGTTGATGATTCAAGCGATGAATGTGACCAATGAATAATTTTTTAGGGTGTAGTCTAGTTGCAAGCAACCAGATTACACTATTTTGTACAAAAATCGATAATTAAGTTATAATCACCTCTTTTTCCACTAGCCTGCAATGATATCGGACACACTGTTTTCATCTTTGGCAATTGCCCCTATGATCGACTGGACTTACAGTCATTTTCGCGTTTTCATGCGTATCCTGGCCCCACACTCTCTTTTATATACGGAAATGCAGACTACTGGAGCAATTCAGAATAACCCCCAACGCTCTTTACGATTTAACGCACAAGAACACCCCTTAGCATTACAACTTGGAGGCTCCGATCCTCAAGCTCTAGCAGTATCTGCCAAATTAGCGCAGGCAGAGGGCTATGATGAAATTAATATTAATTTAGGGTGCCCAAGTGATAAAGTAAAAGCAGGGCATTTTGGCGCTTGTTTGATGGGGCAGCCTGAGCGGGTAGTTGACTGCATCAAAGCCATGCGCGATGTAGTGACTATTCCTGTTACAGCAAAAACGAGAATTGGTATTGATGATCAAGACAGTTATCAGTTTTTCAGTGATTTCGTGCATCGCTTAGTTGAAGCGGGCAGCCAAAAAATTATTGTGCATGCCCGAAAAGCCTGGCTTAACGGGCTAAGCCCAAAACAAAATCGCACCATTCCTCCAGTTAATTATGATTTTGTCTACAAAATAAGAAAAGAAATTCCCCATATTCCGGTGGTAATTAATGGCAATATCAAAAGCTATGCAGAAATCAAAGCACATCTTGAATATGTAGATGGCGTAATGTTAGGGCGTCTGGCTTGTGATAACCCTTATGAGATAGCCAGCATACATCATGCGCTTTATCCGCAAAGCCCCATAATGTTGCGTAGCCAATTGTTTAGCCAATATAAAGATTATTTACTTACGGAATATCATCGAGGTACAGCTCTAAGTTTATTGGTAAAACCGATATTTAACTTGGTTTTTGGTTTACCAGGCGCAAGCCAGTGGAAAAAAGCATTAATGCTATTGCTGCAAACTAAAGATTTAACTCTATTAGAACAAGTAAACCATTATTTATTAGAGATAGAAGAGTCAGTAGTATTATAAAAAGACAGCACGTCATCCTGAGGTGATTCTTTTTGTAGGCTTGGGATTGCATGTGAAATTCGCGTTTCCGTGTGCGAAAATCATCCCATTTGGGTTTAAACTGGCTAAATGTCAGCTGACCCTGATGTTATTCATAGTATTTTCTTCTAATTTTTAGTACATTAACACATTTATTATTTAAAACCTTCAGAGGATTGTTTAGGCCATGCTGAATACGTTGATCAAGAAAATGTTTGGAAGCCGAAATGAGCGTACATTGCGGCGTATGGAAAAGGCAGTAATGGCTATTAATGCGTTTGAATCACAGATGCAAGCCTTGACTGATGCCGAGTTAGCACTAAAAACTGCACAGTTTAAAGCCCGTTTTAAGGATGGAGAAAGTCTTGATGAGTTATTAGCAGAAGCATTTGCTACAGTCCGGGAAGTATCTGTACGTACTTTAGGCTTACGCCATTTTGACGTGCAATTAATTGGTGGAATGGTATTGCATGAGGGAAATATTGCAGAGATGCGTACCGGGGAGGGTAAAACTCTAGTAGCAACCTTACCTGCTTATTTAAATGCAATTACCGGTCGGGGCGTGCATGTAGTCACCGTAAATGATTACCTGGCTAAACGTGATAGCCAATGGATGCGTCCTATATTTGAATTTTTAGGTCTGACGGTTGGGGTAATTTATCCTGATATGTCTCATAGTGAAAAGCAAGCGGCCTATCTTTGTGATATTGTCTATGGAACCAATAACGAATACGGTTTTGATTACCTGCGCGACAATATGGCCTTTAGCTTAACTGATAAGGTGCAGCGAGAACTCAATTTTGCAATCGTGGACGAGGTAGACTCTATTCTTATTGATGAGGCACGGACTCCTTTAATTATTTCAGGTGCTGCTGAAGATAGTTCTGAACTTTATATTAAAATTAATAAATTAATCCCTCATCTGAAAAAACAAGAAAGCGAAGAAGCAGGTGATGGCGATTATACGATTGATGAAAAGCAAAAGCAGGCACATTTAACTGATGCCGGCCATCAACACATTGAAGAGTTATTACTTAAAGCTGGTTTGCTGGAGCAAGGTGAGAGCCTCTATCATGCCAGTAATATTATGCTGATGCACCATGTTAATGCAGCATTAAAAGCGCATGCGATGTTCCATCGTGATATCGATTACATTGTAAGCGATAATCAAGTAGTTATTGTTGATGAGCACACTGGGCGTACAATGCCAGGCCGTCGTTGGTCTGAAGGTTTACACCAGGCAGTTGAGGCAAAAGAGGGTGTAGCGATTCAAAATGAAAACCAAACTTTAGCATCGATTACTTTCCAAAACTTTTTCCGTATGTACAATAAGCTCTCTGGAATGACAGGTACAGCAGATACGGAAGCCTATGAATTGCAACAAATTTATAACCTTGATGTTGTTGTGATTCCAACTAATAAGCCCATGATGCGTAAAGACGAGGCGGATCTAGTTTATTTAAATCAAGAGGATAAATTCCAAGCAGTTATTGAGGACGTGCGTGCTTGCGTTGAGCGTAAACAACCTGTCCTAGTTGGTACGGCATCAATTGAAGCTTCGGAGTTTTTAAGCCAATTACTTAATAAAGCAAAAATTAAGCATCAAGTCTTAAATGCCAAGTTTCATGAGAAAGAAGCACAAATTATTGCTGAAGCAGGGCGTCCTGGTGCGGTAACCATTGCTACGAATATGGCAGGTCGTGGAACAGACATTGTGTTAGGAGGAAGCTTATCTGCGGATTTAGCACAATTGGGTGAAGCAGCTACTGCTGAAGAAAAAGAAGAAGCCAAACGTGTATGGCAAAAGCGTCATGAAGAGGTACTTGCGTCGGGTGGTTTAAGAATTATTGGTTCTGAGCGCCATGAATCACGTCGTATTGATAATCAATTACGTGGTCGTTCTGGCCGTCAAGGGGATGTGGGGAGCAGTCGTTTTTATCTGTCGCTTGAAGATAATTTAATGCGTATTTTTGCTTCAGAACGTGTTGCATCCATGATGAGACGTCTGGGAATGAAACCTGGAGAACCAATTGAGCATAGCTTGGTAACTAAGGCGATTGAAAATGCACAACGTAAATTAGAAGGCCATCATTTTGATGTCAGAAAGCAGTTGTTGGAATACGATAATGTTGCCAATGATCAGCGGCAAGTTATTTATACCCAACGTGCTTCTATTATGGAAATGGCTGACACGGAAGAGGTGGTAACAATGATGCGCGAAGAAGTAATCAACAACCTTGTTGATACTTATATTCCACCACAAAGTTTAGAAGATCAGTGGGAGCCTAAAGCTTTAAGCGATGTTTTATCAGAAGAGTTTAAATTAAAAATTCCTTTACTTGAATGGATTGAAGAAGATCATCATATTCAACCGGAACAAATTAAAGAGCGAATTCTTGATTTGGCAGTATCGCATTATGATGCGAAAGTACAACAAGCTGGCAGACCTGTTATGGCGCAGTTTGAAAAATCAGTAATCTTACAAACTTTGGATAACCAATGGCGTGAACACTTGGCTGCAATGGATCAATTACGTCAAGGAATTCATTTACGAGGTTATGCTCAGAAAGATCCGAAGCAAGAGTATAAAAAAGAAGCCTTTTCTTTGTTTACCAGTATGCTGGATAATTTAAAATACGATGTGGTTCGTTTACTTTCTTCTGTTGAAATTCAAAGTGAGGCTGATGTTGATGCGGTTGAAGAACAGCGCCGCGCCGATCAAGTGAGTAAAATGAGCTTGAATCATGGCGAGTCATTTAATGATGATGAACGAGGTTCTCCACAGTCCCAGACATTCAGACGTCAGGAAAAGAAAATAGGACGAAATGATCCTTGCCCATGTGGTTCGGGTAAGAAATATAAATCTTGCCATGGTAGTTTGTCGTGATTCAAGTTGCTGTAGCCGTTATTGTTGATGAACAGCAGCGTATTTTAGTAACCCAACGACCCCTTCATGCATCGCATGGAGGGTATTGGGAGTTTCCTGGTGGTAAATTAGAAGCAAATGAACTTGCTGAGCAGGCGCTGATTAGAGAAATAAAGGAAGAAGTTGGCTTAGATGTGCTTAAGCATGAATTTCTTGGTGAGGTGCACCATCAGTATGCTGAACGGTCAGTGCAATTATTTATTTTCCTTGTAACGCAATTTTCTGGAAGTCCTTTTTGCATCGAAGGCCAGCTCGCGATGAAATGGATTCATCGCGATGAATTAAATCCTGATGAGTTTCCTGAAGCAAATCGGGAAGTAATGCAACTAATTCCTAAGTTAGGATAGCTTGTTGGTTTCACCGCACTTAATAAGAGGTAGACTGAGCTGTAAGCCGGTCTTAAGCTCAGTTAAAATCCAAGAACAGTGCTGCATGATCTGAAACCTCTTCTCTCATCACGCAGAATTGATTAATTTTTATTTCTGGTGAAGTCAGAATATAGTCTGCAAATTTTTCACTCTTTTTATAATAACTGGTACGTGTTGACCGTACGTTATTAATAGTAATAAGATTCCTCATGCCTTCTTCGATAATATGCATGCTTTGTGTGTTAGGTCTTAAATTAAAATCACCACATAATATTTTAGGCGTGTTAATTGTATCCATAAAATGACGAATACGCAGAGATTGTGCGATGCGATCAGGGGTGTCGCTTTTACCTCGGCCATTCCAAAGTCCATGCACATTTAAAATTGAATAGGTTTGGTTATTAGATTCACATTCAACCCATTGCATGTTTCGCGAATGATTCTCGCCAATTCCAGGATGGTATTTTTTTTGGTGAATATTAATTTCGCCTTCACTTAATATATCAATATTCTTTTTTAGTAACATGGCTATGCCGTAAACATTATCGACTGCAGGCTTAAAAATCGCATAATGGTCGGGAAGTAGTTTTTGCAGATCTGAGAAAATATTCAAACTCAATTCTCGCTCTTGGCGCGATACAACGCGATGTGCATTGTGATAGACCTCTTGCAAGCAAAAGATATCCACATCCTTATGGTGATTCATAAATTTTAATAAGGGGAGTCTTAAATGACCACCCCACAAATTTAATGTAACTAGCTTCATTAGCCTCTCATGCCTTTGATCTTATTCAATAATCATAGCTATCTAATGAAAGTAATTCTAGAGAATGTTTATATTGTTATTCCTAATTGACATTAATAGCGTTTGTGTAATTCTGCCATGAATTAAATTAGAAGTTGGCGGGAACGGGCTGATGCCATTTTTAATTCATATGTGTTGCTTTAATTCTTAGAAGCATTGTTTATCTACACTTGCTGGAGGTACTTATGGTGCAGAGCAATAATTTCTGATTTAAGTTTCTCAGTTCCTGCATCATTAATGATGATATCATCCGCATTTTTTAAACGTAGGTTCGCATCAGGCTGCGCGGCCAAAATGGATAGGGCCTGTTCTTGAGTACAATTATCTCGTTGCATGAGGCGTTCTATTTGTACCTGTTTGGGAGCTTGAATTAATAAAACCCGGTTAATATAGGGATAAGCTTTTTTATCAATTAATAAAGGAATTTCTACAATACAATAGGGGCTTGTGCTTAAATGAACCTGCTCTTTAATCTTTTGGCGAATAAGCGGGTGCAAAAGCTGTTCAAGCCAAGCTCGTTCTAGAGGATTACTGAAAATAATGGCTCTTAATGCCTTGCGGTTAAGTTCATTATCTTTGTTTAAAATCTCGCTACCATAATGCGCAACAATTTGTGTATAGGCATCTTCCCCTCGCAGAGTAAGGGCGCGCGCTATATTATCTGCATTGATTACTTGCATGCCCAATTGTGCAAATATCGTAGCTGCCGTACTTTTACCGCTAGCAATCCCACCGGTTAACCCCACACAATATACCATTAATCTAGCCCGTTTTTATTAACACAAGTAATTAAATTCACATAACAGGTTCCTGGTACGGTGCTTTTTTGGCGACAAAAGTCTTTAGCTGCCAATGCGGCATCATCGCGTAATGGATAGGGATTACTGCGCCAGACAATAGCGGTACGGTCTAAGGCGGAGCATACCCACATAGGCTCTACACTTACCCCTTGTACGAACCGTTCGCAATTATTTCTTCTTATTTTACAGGTAGCAGGTGCGGTACTTCCTTTTTTGCACATATCAAATGCAAAATTCACGGCAACCTTTCGATAAGCACTGGCTGCAATCCAGGGTTTGCCAGTTGCATCATAAGTGGTACATTGCCAAAAGTTTCCATTCAATGGTGGTTGTGAAAACGCTGAAACAGAAAAGCTAAGCAAAAATAAAAAACAGATGCGCCCATAATAATTCATTTTTTTTCTCCCTGAAGCAGGCTTTTTAATTGCTCAATGGATAGAGCTTTAGAAAAATACCACCCTTGCAATAATTGTACTCCATTCTTGAGTAAATACTCTGCTTGTTCTTTAGTTTCAACACCTTCTGCAATAATAATTAAATTTAATTTTTTAGCCAAATCGATGATGGCATCGTTAAGTAATTCGGTAATCGCCTTGGTTCCAATGGCCTGAACATATAATTTATCTATTTTTAAATAACTGAAAGGGAAATGTTGTAAGTAACTTAAACTAGCATGTCCCGTGCCATAATCATCAATTGCTAGTGAAAATCCCTTATTACACAATTCTTGCATCCTTTGCAGATAAATTTCATTTTGCGCATCAAATAAATTACGCTCTGTTACTTCAAGTAAGATTTGCGTCGATGCGATTGAATACTCTCGTTGGACCTGATAAAACTTATCAAAAAAATCGGGATCAATAAAATGTGCGGCACAAAGGTTGATTGATAAATAAAATAAAGGATTGGCTTTTAAAATATCTTGAATTTCTTTAAAGGTAATTTCAATGAGTTGCAGGGTTATGGGAATAATTAATCCGGATTCTTCAGCCTCCATAATGAACGAATCGGGCATAATAATTTCACCGTGTTTGGTTTCCCATCGCAATAGTACTTCCACACTGGTATATCGATTTAGTTTAACATTAAAAATAGGTTGATAGACAGGATAAAACTGCTTTCTTTTGATGGCTTTTCTTAGGGCCCAGGATAAAGAGGTACGTACACGGATTAAATTTATTAATAGATAATAGGAGAAAGCGGATAAAATTAAAATATTCAACGTAAGTAGAATTTGGTTGTTCCACAAATTGTTAAATAGTGTTTGAGGTGGATATATTAGCTTTACAGCGATGCCCTTCATGCTATTAAGGGTTGCACTGGCAACAATTGGTCTGACAATTAAAGGAAATTTGGAATTTATAATCTGGTTATATATATGAGATTGTTTTTCTTTACTGGGAATTTTAAGCAAAATTTTTCTATTTTTCTCATTATATAAAATGATAACGTAATGATCTTGTCCTATTGGTTTAAGTAAATCTTCAAGCATTGAGGCCATAAAAATTAATTCAATTTGGTAATGACCAATGCTCTTTTTTAATGCATAAATTGGGAAGTTATAAGTAGGTAACTCCATAGGGCCAATAATTGTTTGTGAAGCTATATCTCCATTTAAAAGGAAACTTTTATTGTAAGGTAAAGTCGAACAAATAAGGTTATGATCATTATCTTTAATCGCGATAGCTAAAATTTTAGGGTGTGCAATATTTATGTAATCTATATAGGGTAAAAGATCCTCTTTGCACTTTAAATTTTTTTTTTGAAAAATGGGTAAGGTTTGCAAGCGGGAAAAAGCTTCATTTATTAAACTATCGAGATTATTTGCCGAATTTTGGGCTGCGTTTAATACTTGCGTATAAACATTAGTAATATGATTTTGCCACATAATATGGGAGCAAATACAAAAAATTGTCAGGGTAAGTATCCCCCAAAACACTGCGAATTGCCTATAAATGTAGTGCAAAAAGGGATGCTGCAAGTGGTCCATAATAGTACGTTTTATCCATAGGCGTCCTTTATAGAGTTTAGTGTGATTTCTGCTAAATTCCCAATAATATCTTTGCTGGTATTTAAGGGAGGTAGCCAATAAAGAGTCTTTCCCATAGGGCGTATTAACGCGCCATGCTCCAATGCCCGCTCGTATATTTTATTCCCTATACGGCTTGAGGCTTCGGTTGGCTCTAAATCTGCTGCTACGAGAGCGCCTACACCGCGTACATGCGATAATCTACCGGAAACCCGAGCAATCTCCTGCATACAGGAAAACATGTAATCACCAAGTGAGCGTGCCTGTTGCAGAATATGTTCCTTATGCATGGTTTTTATCGTGGCCAATGCGGCACAAACTGCTAAGGAATGACCGCTGTAGGTATGTGAATGTAAAAATGAATGGCCAGAGGTATAGTCATTATAAAAAAGTGCAAATATGGCATTATCAATCATCACACAGCTAAGAGGGATAGAGCCCGAGGTTAAGCCTTTAGATAAGCAAATTAAATCTGGTTGAATACCCGCATGATCACAGGCCAACCATTCCCCAGTTCGGCAAAGTCCGGTCATGATTTCATCAGCAATAAGATAAATATCATTTGTTTTGGCCCATAGGGAGAGCCTTTTGAGAAAGTCGGGGCTATAACACAACATACCGCCAGCCCCTTGTACAATGGGTTCAAAAATAATGGCGCAGGTTTTTTCGGCAAGTGCATTTAATTGCTTTTCTGTTGCAGGCCAATACTCATCACAATTATTCCATAAAGGATCATTTTTTCCCGAGACATAAGGAATATGCTCAAGGAAATGGCAAGGTACGCCATAGGCTTCATAGGGTGCCTTATAAAGACCTAAATCGCTTGCTCCCATTGTGGCAAGCGTTTCCCCATGATAACCATTTTTTAGTGCGATAAATTCTTTTTTATGGCTTAAGCCTTTGATTTGATTAGCATGTATTGTTAATTTTAAAGCAATTTCAACGGCACTTGAGCCGTCACTACCAAAGAATATATGCTGTTTCTGGGTGACGTGCGCTAATTCCTCAGCCAGCTCAACTAAAGCTGGGTGCGTGGTATTAGCTGCAATAACATGCTCAAAACGATGCAGTTGATTTGTTATTGCCTCAATTATTGCCGGATGACCATGACCTAAAGATTTACACCACCAGCTTGAGATTCCATCAATTAGTGGTCCTTTATTAGTATAAAGATAACTGCCTTGGGCACGCTCAACAACAAGAGGAGGAATGGCTTCAAAATCCTTCATTTGTGCACAAGGATGCCAAACATGTTTCAGATCACGGCGAATTAATTGTTCTATGTTGACCATTTTAAAAATTTTGGTTGACAAGACGGTGTGCCACTTTATCATGTCCACTATGACAAATAATAGGGGTTAATTGTGACTCAAAACAAAAAAAAATGGTCAACATCTGAAATTACAGCGCTCTATGAGCAGTCTTTTAATGATTTATTAAATCAAGCACATAGCATTCATAGAGAAAATCATGACGCTAATGCGCTTCAGTTTGCTACCTTACTTAGTATCAAAACGGGGGCTTGCCCAGAAGATTGTGGCTATTGTTCCCAAAGCGGTCATCATCAGACACATGTGGAAAAAGAGAAGTTGATGACTGTTGAAGCAGTGCTAAAAAGTGCCCAAGAAGCAAAAGATGGTGGGGCGAAACGTTTTTGTATGGGGGCTGCCTGGCGTTGTCCACCCGATAAAGTTATGCCTCAATTACAAGAAATGATTGCTGGTGTTAAAGCTTTAGGTTTAGAAACCTGCATGACTTTAGGTATGCTCAATAAAGAGCAAGCAAGTTGTCTAAAAGAAGCTGGCCTAGATTATTATAACCATAATATTGATACTTCTCCGTCCTATTATGAAAAAGTAGTTACTACACGCAAATTTAGTGAGCGTTTAGAAACTTTAGATAATGTGCGTGAAGCGGGTATTAATGTTTGCTGTGGTGGAATTTTAGGTTTAGGTGAAACCCGCCAAGATCGCATCGAGTTTTTATTAACTTTAGCCAATATGGATACGCCACCTGAAAGTGTTCCTATTAATCGCCTAATTCCAGTTGAGGGAACACCATTGGCAAAGGCTCAGCCTGTTGAGGGTATTGAGTTAGTACGTACTATTGCTACGGCACGTATATTAATGCCTAAAAGCGTTATTCGCTTAACTGCAGGGCGTACAGAGATGAGCGATGAGTTGCAAGCTCTTTGTTATTTTGCTGGAGCAAATTCGGTGTTCATTGGCGATAAGTTATTAACGGAAGATAATCCACAGCGCGCTAAAGATAAGTTGTTATTTAGTAAGTTAGGCTTAACTGAGCTTGTTGAAGCGTAAGTTATAATTGTACTGTAGCCTAAATGAGCGCGACATAAGACGTAAGCGGTGCAGAAGTTAGGCTTGCGTCCCGTATTATGCTGCGCTAATACGGGCTACATTCTTTCAAGTAATAGAGCAAGAATGTCTTTAAACGAAAAAATAATAAACTACACGCACCAGCTTAAAGAGCAAGGCTTATTGAGGCAGCGAACGGTACTTAAATCAGAGAACTCGTCATTAGTTCACTTTGATAGTAATGATTATTTATCACTAACCTTAGATAAGCGTATTTCTGCTGCTTACCAGCAAGGGTATTCTTGTTACCCAAGTGGTAGCGGTGCCTCCATGCTTCTTAGTGGTTACCATGAAAATCATCGTGCAGTAGAGCAGACTTTTGCAAAATTATTAGCCGTAGATGAGTGTATTTTATTTTCTTCAGGCTATGCCGCAAATCTTGCCATAACTGCTTTGCTTGGCCGATTAAGGGCACATTGCTTTATCGATAAAGAATTACATGCATCGGCTTATGATGGCTTAGCCTTAGCACAAGTTGATTTTACGCGATATTTTCATAATGATTTGGCTGATTTAGCACGCAAGTTACCGAAGCATCCCACAAACTCAGCCTTGCTTACAGAAGGCATTTTTAGTATGAGCGGACAAATAGCTCCCTTATCGTCTATTTCTGCTTTATGCGTTGAAAATCAAACTGAACTACTGATTGATGAGGCTCATTCTTTTGGAGTTATTGGAGAACAAGGAAAGGGGGCTGTTGTCTACCATAAGCTAACACAAGATCAGGTTCCTTTGCGCGTCATTCCTTTTGGGAAAGCATTTGCGGCTCAAGGGGCTATAATTGCAGGAACACATACCTGGATCTCTGCTTTATTACAAGCAGGTCGTTCATTAATTTATTCAACAGCAATTAGTCCCGCATTAAGTTATGGATTACTAACTACCTTAGATGTCGTGGTTGCTGCAGATGAGCGACGCTTAAAATTAATGCAGTTGATTGGTTTGTTTCGTGAACTTATACAAGCTTCGCCTTTCGATTGGGCCGATTCATTGACCCCAATTCAGCAATTACGTTTGGGATGTCCTCATTTGGCTCTACATTATAGTCAGGAGCTTAAAAAGCAAGGCATTAGCTGTCTGGCGATTCGTCAACCCACTGTAGGTAAAAAAGCAACTGGATTACGCGTTATTTTGAATTATGAGCATACTCCAGAGCAGATTAAGATTTTATTTAGTAAGTTAAAGACCATTTATGAACATACATCTCAATAAGTACGGCTCAGGCCTCCCATTAGTTTTTTTTCATGGCTGGGGTTTTGACCAGCACATTTGGTTGAGCCTAGTGCCAGAATTACAGTCTACTTATGAGCTTATTCTTGTTGATTTACCGGGCTTTGGTGAGAGCCCCATGATGGAGTGGGCGGATTTTAAAACAAGTTTATTAGCTCAATTACCTGAGCAATTTGCTGTTGTTGGCTGGTCTATGGGCGGATTATATGGCACGCGCTTGGCTTTAGAGGTTCCACACCAAGTGACCCATTTAATCAATATCTGCTCTTCTCCACGTTTTTTGCTGGATGACTTTTGGCCTGGTGTTGCTCCGGAGGTATTCACTGAATTTTATCGTAAATTATCTCAAAACTCACAAAATACATTAAATGAATTTATTGAACTACAAACCAGTAGAACTAAATTTGAAATGGAATTAGGACGCCTACCAACTGAGGAAGGATTGGCGTCTGGACTTGAAATTTTAGATACTTGGGATTTTCGTGAGCAAATGACCCGGTTTAAGCGTCCCGCATGCTACATGTTTGGCCGCCTGGATCCGATTGTGCCGGTAAAGACAATGAGAGTAATGCAAGAGGTTTACCCACATTTTAATTATGTTTTCTTCAATCGTGCAGCACACATGCCATTTTTGTCGCATCCTGATTTATTTCTTACTGAGCTCCGAGGTTTTATCCAATGAAGCGATATTTTATTACGGGGACCGATACTGATTGCGGAAAAACCTATGTGACTGCAAACTTAGTTCGGTATTTTTCTACGTCCGCAGCAATTAAACCTGTCGCAAGTGGTTGTTTTGAACAAGAGAATCAGCCAGTAAGTATGGATGCTTTGGCGTTACAGAAGCATTGCCATTTGGGGTTGGAGGTAATTAATCCCTGGCGTTTTATGTTACCCGTTTCCCCTCATATTGCAGCGAAAGAAGAAGGGTGCTCTTTGTCGGTAACCGAGATAGCGGATTATTGTCTTAATTTGCAATTAGCAGGGATTGAACAGTTATTTATTGAAGGAGCCGGGGGCTTAATGGTTCCTTTAAATGATAAAGAAACGTGGGTGGATTTTTTAAAAATCACTCAATTTCCTGTAATTTTGGTGGTGGGTATGAAGCTGGGATGTATTAATCATGCCCTGTTAACTGTAGCTGCATTAAAAGCACAGCAGATACCGTGTATCGGATGGATTGCAAATTGTATTGATCCTGAGATGTTGGCTTTGCCAGAAAATATTGAAACATTAAAATCACTGCTTGACGTGCCTCTTTTATCAATATTGCCATTTGCAGGTATTTTCTCTGAAATTAATTTATAGATGTAAATCTCAAAAACACACCTTATTGCTACCGTCATTGAGAACGGAGTGAAGCAACCTAGAGTTCCGTGATGATGCTCTACTCATGAATGGGGAGTTGTTGTTTTGTCTATTTTCAAATAATATGTTCTTACAATTTCAATAGCTTAGAGGTGATTATGTTGACCAAGGATAAGCTTGTACATTCTGTGATGACGGCATTTTTAGTTCTTGCCACCAGTAGCGCGAATGCAACAGACGGTAATGAAGCGCCTGCAATGGAAAAATGTTATGGCATTTCTAAAATGGGTATGAATGATTGCGCTACGTCTACTGCATCATGCGCAGGCTCCGCAACTAAGGATCAGCAAAAAGATGCTTTTCTTTTTATGCCCAAAGGGCTTTGTGAAAAAATTGTAGGTGGAAGTCTCAAATCAGAATAAGGAAATAAAATGAAAAAAAGGATTGCGCAGTGGGGTACATTATTTATTAGCTTAATTACCTTCTCGGCCGTGCTGCAAGCGGAACCAGAAACCTTCACCCTAGATAACCATCATACTTATATCGCATGGAATATTAAACATTTAGGTTTTTCAACACAAACCGGTAAATGGTACGCTACAGGAACGCTTGTTATTGATAAAGAGCATCCTGAAAATAGCAAAGTTGAGGCGGATATTAATGTTGCCGATATTGTTACAGGCATTCCTGAATTAGATAAGCATTTAAAAAGTAAATTATTTTTTGATGTTGAACAATTTCCTAAAGCCTCCTTTGTGAGTAACAAAGTTAAAGTAACAGGTGAAAACAAAGCAGATGTAAGTGGTGTATTAACCTTACATGGTATAAGTAAACCTGTAGTCTTGCATGTGACCTTTAATAAGGTCGGCCTCAATCCTATCAATAATAAAATGACAGCAGGATTTACTGCCACCGCGA
Source organism: Legionella saoudiensis (assembly GCF_001465875.1). Classification (GTDB taxonomy): domain Bacteria; phylum Pseudomonadota; class Gammaproteobacteria; order Legionellales; family Legionellaceae; genus Legionella; species Legionella saoudiensis. The sequence continues at coordinate 733,404 of NZ_LN901324.1, forward strand.
TGATTAAACGTTCCGATTTTGGAATAAATACCTTATTACCTTCTCTTGGAGATGAAGTTGAGCTAAATATTAATGCGGAAGCGTATCAGGATAAAAAATCCGGGTAGAGAGCCCATTAAGTTGCTCCGTGTAGCCCCTCCTAATAGGGGGGCTATCACGTAGGTGTTCAAAAGGCCCTTCAAATTTTCCTTAAATTAGCCTAGGGAACGGCAATGAAAATTAAAAATACCACCACTCATTTTGGTCTTATTGCCATTTTGCTTCATTGGATTATTGCTGTACTAATTATTGGTTTATTGGCTCTAGGCTTATACATGGTGACCTTGCCCCTTAGCCTGGAAAAATTAAAACTGTACGGTTGGCATAAGGAATATGGTTTCTTGGTATTGTTTCTTACGCTATTTCGTCTTATCTGGCGTTTAAGCAATACAACACCCGAATTGGCTTTGCCTTGGTTAGAAAAAATCGCGGCGCGCAGTATGCATTGGATTTTTTATGGCTTTATGTTAGCTATGCCAATCACGGGTTGGTTAATAACCTCCGCAGCAGGCTTGCCCGCTTCTTTTTTTGGTTTGTTTTCCTTACCAAATCTTGTGGCTGCGGATCAACATAAACTGGCATTATTTGAGTGGATGCACCAATGGCTAGGCTATGCACTTATTGCTGCGATTTGCCTGCATGCGGCTGCGGCATTAAAACATCATTTTATTAATAAGGATGACATATTAAGGAGAATGCTTCGATGAAATTAAGCCCGAGATTTTTATTTATAGTCCTATTTTTCTGTTCTAGCGTTTATGCGGATGCAATACCGCAGTGGGATATTATTCCCGCAGAAAGCAGCATTAGCTTTACAGGAACACAAAATAATGCACCTGTTAGCGGAGCATTCAAATCATTTAACGGAACAATTCATGTTGATCCCACAAAACCTGAGGCTGCTGCTTTGGATTTTATTATTAACATGGACTCGCTTTCTGTTTCTTATGCCGATTTAGGAAATATATTGATTACTCCAGAATGGTTTGATATTAAGGCATTTCCAACAGCCGAGTTTAAATCAACCAAAATTCATAAAGTTGACGAGCAGCATTATACTGCTGAAGGTGTTTTAACTATTAAAAACAAATCACAACCTGTAGTTTTGAAATTTACTGCAGTGGAGTCTCCTAAAGATCATGGCGTTGTAGAAGGTTCAACAATAATTAAACGCAGTGCTTTTGGTGTGGGCTCAGGAGAATGGGCGAGTACTGATACAATCAAAGATGAGGTAACAGTTAATTTTAAAATAGCAGCATCCCGTAAAAAATAGAGCAGGGTACCATCGCTAATAAGTTCATGTTGCAGCGAAGCCCCAGGAATAGAATGAATAGCTCTAGGGGCTTTATCAAACATATCTACATTATTTAATATTGTGTATTTTTAGAAAATTGAGATCTATTGTAGATATGTATTCGCGGGTTTCTACTATAATTATTTTAATTTATCCTCTAATCTTAGAAAGAAATTTGCGCACTTTTAATGCAGGTAATATAATCATATTAATAATTCCCTCTCTAAATTAATCCAGAGAAGAAAAGGAGTTTTATATGATAATCAGAAAGTTAGCTACTGGATTAGTACTTATCTCTTCGATGGTTTTAACAAATAGCCCAAACCAATCAGCATGTTATAAAGAATTTCATGATGAGAAGGGATGGCATATGGTTTCTAAAACATGTCCTTTTACACCTGCTCGGAGTTGGCAAGAATATTACAGTGGGGCTCATACTCGGCCTACATTATAGGGCGGTATGATAATCTACCAATATATTCTCTGAGGAATTAGATTCATCAAAAAATTGCAATTCGTATCCTACTGATTGGGCAAATGCGGCCTTCATTTTTATCTGGGTACTCGTTGTTGATTCTAGTGCTAAAACATCTATTGTATCGGCAAGTGTTAATGTAGCCTCAACAAATGTGGCATTCGAATAGGTCTTTATCCAATCTTTATAGGGATTTTGCACTAATTGCGATGGAGCTAACTTTTTGGTTCCCAATTGGTAGTAAATCCAAAAGCAAGGGAAAATGCTGCAAAGCGATACGGGAAGCTCCTCGGAGTCAAGAGACTTTTCTTTAAGAAACTCAATATAGGAGGAAATAGCGACTCCTGGTTGAGATGTTTCTGTATGAGTAAAGTATTTTTTATATCGTTCCTGCATGCGTTGTTCGCCTGAAATAATATCACTATGTAAATAAGCTAGTTGTTGAGATAATTTTGGATTAACTTTGGAGGCTCTTGTGGCGATTTTTTTTAATATTAATGCATAGTGGTGCAGGTATATATAATCATCATGCAAAAAATAACCAAAAGCATCAGGATTTAAACTGCCGTCAAACAATTGTTGATTAAAAGGATGCTTATAGATTTTTTCCAAGTTTCGAGCAATAGGCGGTGTTTTTATTAAAGTCGAAACAAAATGAGTTTTTTTTAACGGTTTTGAAAAAAAAGATAGACTTTTACTGTACATAATTCACTCTTCCTTCGCTGGCATTATCCAGAGCAGGTACAAAGGGTGATTCTCAGCTAAACCGGTTGTTGGTTTAGCACCCCTGGTGATAAAAATGTGATCCTACAGTTTAAACTATAGGCTTGTCAATAAAACTTTTATGCCTGTTGCATGGGAGAAAATGGTAATTGACATGTATCTCAGTAGGTAAGAAACAGCTTTTGAAAAGTACTGCTAGGGCTCTTCTAGAGGTATTCGGGAATTAATCGAGCCCTAGTTGTAAATCCTGCTTGGAACGCCTCATGATGAATTAGGATTAAGTATGTGCGAATAGTTTGTTGGTAAGCAGCTACTTAAGCTGATTAATCATTTTTGTTACCCCATTGTTTCTTTAATTCTTGGAATTTGGTTTTCTGTTCCGGAGTTAAAATGGTATACACTTGATGTTGGATTATAATTCTATTTTTAAGCATGGCACTACGTATTTGATTGATTTGATTAATTAAACCATCCAGTTTTGTTTCGTCTATTTTATCTGCAGTTACTAAAGCATCAATTTGATTATGTAAGTCTTTTAATTGTTTGTAACTTTCTTTCATGGAGTTTTTGGATTGTTTTTTAAACTCTTTGACTTTCTCTTGCTGCTCAGCTGTCAAATTAAGTTCAGTAGTTAATTGATTGAATTTATTGCAATGTTTTTGGTTTTTATCGCAATCTGCGTAGCTTGATTGACCTAAAATTAAAGTAAGAAGTAAAGTAACTAACCAAATAAATTTTTTGTTCATAATCACATCCTTTTGATTGTTAACATCCAACTCTATAGTATATACGCAAATTAATGCCTCAATTCTTTATTAGGGATATTTAACATAATTTTTCTTTGCTGTGTTAAACCATACACTACCGCTTCATGACTTAGTTTTTGTAAATCTTGAATAAGTCTTTTGGCGGGGCTGAAATATAAATGAGCGACTTGATCATTTTTATTGAGTAAAATATTTTGGAATTTATCCACATCAAAATCATATTCTTGCTCTTCATGAAAGCAAGCCAATACATCATGTAGAAGTTGTTTTTGAGTTTCATTACGTTTTTTGAATAAGGGATTATTGTTTTTTTGAAGATTAATTTCTAAGTCTTTTTTTATACTCAAAAGGGATTGAGACAAATGTGAAGACAAAACTTCTTTCTGTGCTTTAAGTGTTTTTATTCGTGCTTCTTGTAACTGTTTTCCTGATTCTAACCAAGATGAATCATTGATTTCACCTTCATTAGCTCCAAGGAATTTCATCATTCCTAATGGATTTTCATGCAATGGGATTGAGTTCGGCGATTTAAATGCATGCTGCAATTGATAATGGTTAAATGATAGGGGTTGTACTTCATTAGTAAGCTCGGGACTATTCATTACATATTTACCAAAAAGCGCATTGGCGATTTCAACAGGGCCAGTGGTGCAAACAATAATTGATTTAAGGTAAAGATTAATTTCCTTTTTCCTATAATAGGTTAAAAATTCCTCATCATTTAAACGTAGAATCTGCCTGGTTTCAGTATACTCCTTGTTAAAAAATAAAAATTTAGCCAGATTTAGGCTTTGTTCCATCTCATTTCGGAGTCTTTGTATCGTATCTGCAGATGATTCATTTCCTTGCTTACTAAAACGCAAAAATGAATCATTATTAGCCGCTATTTGTTGAATGTAATTTCTATAACTACGTGATGAATTCAAAGGGGATAGATTTTCTTGAGTCATAAGTTCTGGTTGTTGCTTCAGATCTTTTGATTTAGCAATATAAAGTGTTTCAGAGCGGTTTCTCATGAGTCGTATTACATAACGGCTCAAAATTGTATCACTTAATTGTTTCTCCACTTGTTCATTAAAGTCATTATCATAATGCGCCAATTTTATTAGCAGATGATGATGCACCTGGTTAAGTAATTTAGCGGCTGCCAGTTCATCAACTACAGCAATAAAATCATTATTAACAAGGATAAACTCTTTGCTGCCTATTTTTAAACTACCTATATTAAGTAATAGCGGGGCATTAACCTCGACTAATTCAGGAAGAGCGGAAGTATCGATCGGGTAATCAAAATCAGAATAAGTTCCCAGTTTATAAAATGGGGATAACCATCTTAATATGTCACTGGCCACTGCGAGGTTTCCACCTTGGTTTAAGTGAGTAATTTCATCATTATAAAAATGGAATAACTTTTGCTCATTCTCAGAAACTGGCTCTGTTAGCGCTAGGCGTACGTCTATGGGTATAATTCGATGTTCTTGACAATAGTGGATTAAATCTTCAATTGCTTTACTATTAAGAAGGAATGAATCGTAAATTAAATGAATGACATCAAATAGATTTGTTTCGCGCATTTTACTTAGGCGAATTTGGTTTTCCAGATTCATAAATAGATCGCGATTATTGCTCAACCATATTTTTATGTGGCGATGTGGATTGTATCTATATGTATTCATAATTATATTTTTTTAATTAGTGTTAATTTAATTAAAGTATTAGATTGCCGAATATTCCACTTTATGTTATAAATACGGCGCTTTTTAAATACACACACGTTTCGGCACATACGTTAGGGTCCCTTGGGGTGGCGTATGGGAAATGTGGAGGCATAACCCTGGAGAAATAAAATGAATGTAAGTATGCGTGAATTGCTCGAATCGGGCGCTCATTTTGGGCACAGAACACGTTTCTGGAACCCTGAAATGGGAGAGTACATTTTTGGTGCTCGTAACAAGATCCATATCATCAATCTTGAAAGAACGATGGTTATGTTAAACGACGTAGTTAACTACGTTGGCCGTTTAGCTTCTAACAAAGCTAAAATCCTTTTTGTTGGAACTAAAAGAGCTGCACAAGAAAGCATTCGTGAACACGCGAAGCGTTGTGGCATGCCCTATGTTGATCACCGTTGGTTAGGTGGTATGTTAACCAACTACAAAACTGTTCGTCAGTCAATCTTCCGTTTGAAAGAATTAAAAGAAATGAAAGAGAAGGGACTGTTCGAAGGAATGATCAAGAAAGAAGCATTAATGCTGACCCGCGAGCTTGAGAAATTAGAGCGTGGCTTGGGTGGTATTGAAAACATGGGCGGATTGCCTGATGCATTATTTATTGTTGACGTTGGTTTTGAACACATCGCTGTTGAAGAAGCTCGTCGCTTGAAGATCCCTGTTATTGGTGTTGTTGATACAAATAACAGTCCTAAAAACATTGATTACATTATTCCTGGTAATGATGATTCTATGCGTGCAGTAGACATTTATGTTCGTTGCATTGCTGATGCTATTTTAGATGCAAAAAACAGTAATTCTGTTGGTGGACTTTCTTCTGATGCTGAGTTTGTTGAAGTTGTTGAGAAGGAAGGCAGTGCTGAAAAAGCTGGTGAATAATTAATATTATGAAGAGGGGCAAGTAGGTGTTAGAACCTGACTCAGCCCCTTTTTTCTATGCGGAGAAATAAAGATGTCAATTAGTGCAAAATTAGTCATGGAGTTACGCGAGCGCACAGGTGCTGGCATGATGGAATGTAAAAAGTTCCTGATCGCTACCAATGGGGATATTGAGGCTGCAATTACTGAAATGCGTAAAGCAGGCCAAGCAAAAGCTGATAAGAAAGCTGATCGAGTTGCTGCTGAAGGTGTGGTTATTATCGCTCGTTCTACTGATGGCCGTTCTGCAGTAATGATTGAAATCAACAGCGAAACAGACTTCGTTGCTCGTGATGAGAACTTCACTAGCTTTGCAGAGAAAGTTGCTGCGGCAGCATTGAGCAGCGCAGTTACTACAATCGAAGAGTTGTCTACTCTTACATTAGATACTGGTAGCACTGTAGAGCAAGCAAGACAAGAGCTTGTTGCTAAGATCGGTGAAAACATTAAATTGCGTCGCATCGAGCGCATGAATACTGACGGCGTTATTGGTCATTACATGCATGGCTCACGAATTGGTGTAATGGTTGCTCTGAAAAATGGCGACGAAACACTGGCGAAAGACATTGCAATGCACATCGCTGCGAGCAAGCCAATTGTTGTCAGCCGTGACCAAGTTTCTGCTGAAACAATTGAAAATGAGCGCGAAATCTTCACTGCTCAAGCTAAAGAAAGTGGCAAGCCACAAGAAATTATTGACAAAATGATTGAAGGCCGCATCAACAAGTTTGTTGATGAAGTAAGCCTGTTAGGTCAGCCTTATGTTAAAAACCCAGATATGAAAGTAGGCCAACTTTTAAAAGAAAAAAATGCCGAAGTAATTTCCTTCATTCGTTATGAAGTTGGTGAAGGTATTGAGAAGAAAGAAGACAACTTTGTTGAAGAAGTAATGGCTCAGGTTCGCTCATGATGAATCACAGTCACCTAAACCTAAAATATAAACGTATTCTACTGAAGTTTAGTGGCGAGGCCCTTATGGGCAACTCACAGTTTGGCATTGACCCTGCGGTTTTAGATACTTTAGCCAAAGACATTGCTGAACTTATTCAAATGGGTGTGGAAGTTGGATTGGTATTAGGTGGTGGTAATTTATTCCGTGGTAAAGCGCTTTTTCAAGCAGGAGTAGGACGTGTAACTGGCGACCATATGGGTATGTTAGCAACCGTTATGAATGCTTTAGCAATGCGAGACGCATTAGAGCGTATCGATTTACCTGCTCGTATTATGTCAGCTATTCCTATGATGGGAGTAGTTGACTCGTACCATAGACGTAAAGCGATTACTCATTTGCGTACCGGCCATGTAGTTATTTTTGCAGCCGGCACAGGGAATCCATTTTTCACTACAGATACCGCAGCGTGTTTAAGAGCTATTGAAATAGGCGCTGATGTGGTTTTAAAAGCGACTAAAGTAGATGGGGTTTATTCCGAAGATCCTGTTAAAAATCCTAATGCCAAGCGTTATGATTATTTAACATATAAAGAAGTATTAACTCAAGGCTTAGAAGTAATGGATTCTACGGCAATTTGTTTATGCCAAGATCAAAATATGCCATTACAAGTGTTTGACATGGCTGCTCCTAATGCACTAAAACGCATTGTAGAGGGCGAACGTGTAGGAACTATAGTTGGAGCGAATAATGATTAATGAGATTAAGCAAGACTCAGAAAGACGCATGAAAAAAACCATTGAATCCTTGCAAGCGGATATGACAAAGATTCGTACTGGAAGAGCTAATGTTGGTTTACTGGATCATGTTCAGGTTGATTATTATGGTACTCCAACACCGCTAAACCAGATCGCGAACATTACCGCAAGTGACTCACGAACCATCATGGTTACTCCTTGGGAAAAGTCTATGGTCGCTGCTGTCGAAAAAGCAATTTTGACTTCTGATTTAGGTCTTAATCCATCTACTGCGGGTGCTGCAATTCGTGTGCCTATGCCTCCATTGACGGAAGAGCGTAGAAAAGAATTGATTAAAGTAGTCCGTAATGAAGGGGAACAAGGAAAGGTTTCTATTCGTAACATTAGACGTGATGCGAATAACCAATTAAAGGACTTAGTTAAGGACAAATCTATTTCTGAAGACGATGAACGTCGTGCAGTAGAGGTAATTCAAAAGCTAACTGATAAATACATTGCTGAAGTTGATGTTTTGTTAGCGAATAAAGAAAAAGATTTAATGGAAATTTAATTCTTATTGTAGCTTGGTTGTAGGCAACTAATAGCACTTACTTAAGGGATTTTGTAGGCTGGCGCTGAGGGCAGCGAAGCCCAGCGCCGAGGCTCAATGCCACATATATGCTGTGCTTCGCGATGCTTAGCACCAGCCTACTCTTCGTGCTTGAGCTTAAGTAAGTGGCATTAGTTGTAGGAACCAGGCTACATTTTGATACTTAGTTTATTATATCAATAACTTGTCTTTTTAAATATCCTTAAGGGTTTACTTCGAATTTTAAAAATATTGGAAGTCAAGACTGTTTTTTATTTTTATCTTTGCTAAGATACATAAGTCTTTTTTCCTTGCAAATATCCTGTGGATATCATCAACTTCGTTTAATCCTTCTCATTTCATATTTTTACTTAAAACTCATTAAACCCCTTATTTTATAAGGCTTTTTAGTTATTTATCTTAATTAGGTTGACAAATATTTTATCCACAAAATCTGTGGATAACTCTGTGTATAGAATGTAAAATTTCTTGTATTATCAGCCTTAATGAGAGTGATTGAGAACTTATCAATGTGCTTTAACACATTATCTGCATAACGCTGGGCAATAAGTATTATGGAATAAAAATGACAGTAAATGATAAAGAGCAGGTTAATCCAGTATATCAGCAGGCATGTCTTCATCTATCTGGTTTAGATGATGATTGGTCGTTAATTATTGCGCGAGTTGGGCCGTGTAAGTTAGAACTTAAACTAACTGAGCATTATGAAACGTTGATTCGCGCTATTGCGCATCAACAATTGCACGGTAGGGCGGCTGATGCAATTTTAAAGCGCTTTTTGGCACTATTTCCAGAAGATAACTTTCCAGTACCGGAACGAATTTTAGCAATAGAGAATGAAGTAATAAGACAATGTGGTTTTTCAATGAGAAAGATAACAACTATAAAGGCTATCGCTGAGGCTTGCCTTCATGGGCTTGTACCTTCATTTGCTGAGGCGAATCAGTTAACCAATGAAGAATTAATTAACAAGCTTACTGTTTTGCCAGGAGTTGGACCCTGGACGGTTGAAATGCTTCTAATTTTTAATTTGGGGCGTATGGATGTGCTTCCTGTTCATGATTTCGGTATCCGAGAAGGGTATAAGCGAATGAAGTCTTTGGAAAAGCAGCCTACCCCGAAAGAATTAGCACAATTAGGTGCAAGTTGGAGCCCTTATCGGAGTATTGCTTCATGGTATTTATGGCGGGTGTAATTAGACGCAGATTTACAGCATAACGTATTAGGTAAGCGTTCATGAGCTATGTAAATTTCGTCACTGCGAGCCATGGCAAAGCAACCCAGAACGATGCTTCGCTAAGACTTAGTACTGGGTTTGCTTCACTGTGTTCGCAATGACAGTAGTTTTTTATTTTAATACAAATACATACAGCGTGAACGCTTACCATATTAGTGGGTGATATAGTTAGATTATAAGTCGCCTACATAATCCCACGACTCGACCCATATTATCTGCTTTAACTCGCCAGACATTCTTACTTGCTGAAAAAAATGCTCTTTGTTCTTATCATTGGAGGCGATGATCACCATATTGGCACTTTTTTTTATGGGAATTACTAAAGTGTGTTTAAAGTATTTTTTTACTAGTTGGAATAGGGGCCATTGTTCTCTTATATTGGCTAGATTCAAGGCTAAGAAACCACCGTCGGCGATAATTCTTTGGCAAGAGCTAAAAAATAATTCATTGTTACATTCAGGGGGATAAAAGTGAGCATTGTAAAGATCAATCATTAAATGAGTGTAAGTCTCATTGGTTTGTGCAACATAATTCATAGCATCGTCATGAATAATCGTTAAATTTTTAAGCTCTTCTGAAATGAAAAAACGCTTAGCAATATCAATTACTTCCTCGCTTTTATCAATCACTGTTAAAGAGGGTAGAGGAGGTTGCTCCCTGGATAGCATTAATGGAATTCCTGCACCGCCGAGTCCAAGTAAGCAACTTGCGCCAGGATATTGGCGCGCCATTAGGGTTAAGGCGGGTAAATAATGCAATACAGGCCTTTGTGGATGTCGCCGATTAATCACGGTTTGCAACGCAGTTGAGCCTAAGGTTAACCAACGATAAAAAAAATTTTGATAAACCTTGTATCCCGAAGGCGATTCATAAATGCATTTGCCAAACTTTGTTTTCCACATTGCGTCTATTCTGTTTGAAAGGGGTAAATGGAACCCAGTTTAAGGATCTGCGTTAATTCATCTAAAGCTTGAAAGCTTTCTGTAATTAATTGTGGATCTACTAAGTCTGCCGTACTCAATTCCGTACGATAATGCTTTAATACCCAAGCGTCTAAGGTATCTAATAGTTGGTTATTCACTAAAACGCCTTGATGCATCGCTTCAAGTTCTTGTTCCTGCAATGGAATACGTAATCTTAAACAAGCAGGTCCACCGCCATTACGCATACTTTGTTTAAGATCCATGTAATGCACGGAGTTAATGGGGTTTTGACTATTGGCAATTAACTCATCAATGCATTGCTTAACTCGTAAATTAGTTTTACATTCAATCGGTGCAACCAGCATCATTTCGTTTTTGTTGGCTAAACTAATAATCTGTGAATTAAATAGATAAGAGTCGACCGCATCTTTAACACTGAGTTGATCTTTGCTGATTTCAATAATTGATAAGGGAAAAGAGGCTTTTTCGCGTAGCTCGTTCAAAACCATTTCTTGGTTATGGAATGCCTGCTCATGGACAAGGAATACTGATTCATTCGCAACCGAAATAACATCATTGTGAAAGACACCTTGGTCAATCGCAAAAGGATTTTGACAAGCAAAAACAACCTTTTCACTAGGTAATTGATGATTACGAACGATTGCTTCAGAGGCTTCCAAAGTTTGCCGAGCAGGATACTTGCTTGGGCCTATAGGATGTGCTCCTCGATTTAATGCTTTTTTTCCATAAACAAAAAGGTGAACCCCCGATTGGGAGTGGTTTTGGCAGATACGGCTGTGGTTTGCAGCACCTTCATCACCCGTAACAGTTGAGCGGGGTAATATCGGATGATGACGAAAATAGCTCGCATCCGAAAAGATAAATTGCAGCAATTTTTGCGAAAAATCGGCTTCTTGGTGACGGTGTAGATTGCCGATCAGGTTAGCTGCGGTAAAATGAGTTTTTTGATCTAAGGTATCGATACTTGGCGAAACTGTGGCTGCATTGGCAGTCCACATACTGGATGCTGAATAACTGGCACTAAGAAGCTCGGGAGCTACTTTAAACGCCTTACTAATTTGTTCCGCAGCATTACCCTGAAAACCCAATTGTCGCAGTAGTTTAAGATTGGGACGCTGATGAGGGGGTAATACTCCCTGCTTTAATCCCATATTATGTAGCAGGCGCATTTTTTCTAATCCTTGTCGGGCGGCTGCTTGTGGATTAGCCATACTAAATGCATTATTTATCGATGCAACATTACCTGCGGCCAATCCAGCATAGTTATGGGTGGGGCCAACCAGGCCATCCATATTTAATTCATACATTGTCATTTACTAATCCAATATAATGCCAGGTAACTTTTGTGCTGGCGTTGTTAATAAAGGCTGTTCCATGCTCGCCACTGGATAAGCACAATAATCTGCCGCAAAATAGGCACTAGGCCGGTGGTTACCACTAAATCCAACGCCACCAAAAGGTAGGTTGCTTGCCGCCCCGGTTGTAGGTCTATTCCAATTGATTAATCCGGCACGTACTTCTTGATAAAAGCGTTGATAATTTGCTTCATTATCACTGAGTAAGCCCGCAGCTAAACCATAACGGGTTTTATTTGCTAAATTAATGGCCTCATCAAAATGTTTGTAGCGATGTATCTGTACTAGTGGCGCAAAAATCTCTTCATCAGGAGGGTTAGCTACTTTAGTCATATCAATAATACCTGGAGAGAGTAAGCCCGTATTTTCTGCTAATAGGCTCATGGATAACAAAGATTCACCGCCAGCTTCAAGCAGCTTTTTTTGACTTTGGAGGTGTTTTAATGCTTGAGCATGGCTAATCACAGGCCCCATGAATGGCTCAGGTTGTTGATCGTAGGGGCCTACTTTTAATGATTGGCAGGCTTTAATAAAGTTTTTTAAAAATACATCGCCTTGTGCTGAGTCAGGAACCATTACTCGTCGTGCACAGGTGCAACGTTGTCCTGCAGTAAGCATGGTAGAGAGTAGTGAATGATATACTGCCGCATTAATGTTACTAATTTCATCAATAACTAAAGGATTATTTCCCCCCATCTCTAGAGCTAGAATCACCTCAGGACGAGCACTAAACTGTTGATGGATGCGTAGGCCCGTTGGATAACTGCCTGTAAAATAAACTCCCTGAATATCTTCAGCTAAAAGTGCTTTGCCTGAGTGTGCATCACCTTGAACGCAATTGATTACGCCAGGAGGCAACCCACTATCATGCCAACATTGTATAATTAATTCCGCTACAGCAGGGGTCTGTTCGCTGGGTTTATATAGAACCGTATTCCCTGCTAAAAGTGCGGGAACAATATGACCATTACTTAAATGTGCAGGAAAATTAAAAGCTCCTAAGACAACAACAACGCCCTGAGGTTTAAAACGTAAGCAGGCATTAGCTTCGGCTGTTGCATTGTGTTTTGAAGCGGTGCGCTCTTGATAGGCTTGAATCGATATATTAATTTTAGCCACTACAGAACTTACTTCTGTTTGTGATTCCCACAGTGGTTTTCCTGTTTCTTGGGCAATCAGTAGTGCCAGTTGCTCTCGTCTTTTTTCCACTTGCTCAGCAAATTTTTGGGTGTACTGAGCGCGTTGTTCAAAGGCAAGAGCGGCCCAGGAGGGAAGTGCTTGGTGAGCGGCTTCTACCGCTACGGAAATTTCATGTTCGGTAGCACTAGCTCCCTGCCAGATTATATTACCATAGCTGGGGTTAATGGACTCCAAAGTAGAGCCATGGCTTTTTTCCCATTGCCCATTAATGTATTGACCTTTACTTTGCATCATAATTTTAGCTTCCTAAGGTGTGGTCGCAATTTGTAAAGGAGACACACGCACTACATCTCCCCGATTGACTTGCAGTAGTTCTGCGGTTTTTTTGCTGAGAATGCACGTATTTTGTTCTTTATTAACTAATGCAGTATTAATGGTGGCACGAAAATTTAATTGAGCATTGGCTAGTAAATAATTCGAGCTACTTACTTCATCACTGAGGCTGCCTACAGTAACTAAGCGGCTTAGTTTAACTGTTCTTATTTCATTTAATGGCACTTCTAGCGTAGGGCCTCCATCAAAAATATCAACGTAATTGTTATAACGAAAACCTTCTTTTAATAAAATACTCATTGCAGGTACAGTTAAAGGATGAGGCTGACCAATGACTGCCTGTGCTTCTGCTGAAAGTAATTTGACATAGATTGGATTGCGTGGCATTAAATCGGCAATAAATTGCTTATCGGTTGCCAAAGTTAGTCTATCGGCCTCTGCAAAAGGCATTTGAAAAAAATGACTGCACACATTGTCCCAGAAGGGAGATCGTCCATGTTTATCTGAAACTCCGCGCATGTCAGCAATAACAATCGGTGCAAAGCGTCCAGGAAATTGCGCCATAAAAACAAAACGTCCTTTAGAAAGCAAAAGCCCATTATTGTCCTTTCGATATTTAGGATGCAAAAAGAGAGTGCATATCTCACTACGCCCCTGGTTATCATTTACTAAACTTAATACCTCATACTCACTACGTATGTTTAGGGTGCGTGATATGCGGGTTCGTTTGGACAATTTATAAGAATAAAAGGGCGTATCATGACCTATACGAGCTTCAATGGCCGATACCCCAACTATTTCTTTGTTCTTTTGATTTTCTAAAACAAAAAGATAGTACTCACTGTTAGGATGGATTATCTTTTTTTTATACGATGCGCAAGACCAATCGAGCCGTTTTTTTAATAAAGCAATATCCTTTGGAAGCGTAGTCATCCCTATACCGCTTTGTTCTGCTAAATGATGAATTGCCTCTAAATCAGAATCAAGCGCGCTGCGAAATAGCATCATTTTTTTAAGTCCTCTAAACCACCTTGTGCCAAATCAAGCAAAAGCAAGGCACTTAGCGTTGCTCGCTCAGCTAAACTATCCAGTAAAATATATTCGTCATGACTATGAATGTTTCCGCCGCGTACTCCTAGTGTATCTAAAACAGGTAAGCCATGACGAGCTAAATTATTGCCATCGCAACAGCCCCCACTGTCTTTCCAGTCTATAGTTAAACCAAGTTCTTTTCCTAGGTGTTGTACTCGTTGAAATAAACGCTCTGTACCGGTACAGACTCGTTTAACTGGTCTACCAAAAGTTCCGTGCATTGCAAGGGAATAATCAGGGCGCTTTAATTTCTGACCAATTTTAGCAAGTTCGTTTTTCACCCACATTTCGTCCTCAGGCTGACTAATGCGGATATCGAGTTTTGCAACTGCTTTATCTGGAACAACGTTTAATGCCTCACCACCGGCAATTTTACCCACATTAATTGTAACGCCGTCACGCTTGCCATTTAAGGCATGTACCTCGCAAATTGCTTCCGCTAAATAACAAATAGCATTTCTGCCTTCAGCAAATGCTCTACCGGCATGAGCTGCTTTGCCTGTGGCAATTAACGTGTATTTAGCACTTCCTTTCCTATTTTTGGCCAAAGTACCCGTAGCAGTCATTGCTGGCTCATAAACTAAGGCAGCTTGATAGTGAGAGGCTAACTCATCAAAAAGAATGCTTGATGCCGGCGAGCCAATCTCTTCATCAGAATTAATCAGAACATCCCAGCCTAATTGCGTTGCTTGTTCCGTTTGTTCAAAGGCAGCTAATGCATGCAGCATTACGATTAATCCGCCTTTCATATCGGCAACACCGGGACCGTTAACATGGTTATCATTGATATAGGTTAGCTTTTGAAAAGTGCTATTGGCTGGATATACAGTATCCATATGTCCACTCAACAATATTCGCCGTTTTAGATGAGGACGTTTTCTAATGAATAAAACATCACCACAGTTTTGCAAGGCCTCATCCCCCGACATATTAATTACGGATAAGGAGGGTAATTTTTTTACTTCAATTGCATCGGCAATGGGTTTATAAGCATCACTTAGTGCTGTAGCGACTTGCGCTAGCCCTGGTAAATTAGTAGTTCCGGAATTAATCTCGCAAAAGTGGTGTAATTGTTGCACCATAAGTTCTTGATTATTTTTTATGGTACTTATTAGTTGTTTGTAGGGTTCCATCATGATTTTAAACTCTAAATCTTAATGTTAAACAATAGCTTAAATTGAAAGGATTCACAACTAGGGGGCTTGCCATATTCCAGTTTCCTACGGGTATGCCGCGGGAAACCAGTATAGGCTTTTCTTTTAACTTAAGGACAAGGTTTTAAACTTGCAGAGTCTTTAGGCGCTTTTTCTGCTTTCTCTCCTTTTGTTATAAGACCAAAGGTGCATAGTGCACCAATATTAATTTTAGTGTCTCGGGTTGTTGGTGTCTCGGGGACTAATTGATCGATCAATTCCAGACGTTCAATCAATTGATTTTGCCTTTCCATTAACTCTGTATGGCGCTCTAAACTTGCCTGCAATTGTTTTTTAACCGAAATCAACTCTGATTCCGCAGCGCAAATACGATCGGCGACTTGAGTAAAACTTTGCTCTTTATTTTTTACAAAACTTTCCAATCGTTTTTGGAAAACCTCGCGTTGCTGGGCATCATTAATTACGGTACTTGAAAGCGTTTGTACGGCTAATTGTAATGTTGATGTAAGCTTTCTGGTTTTTTCTAGCTCATTTTCTAATTCTTGTCTTTTAGTGGTTAATTCCTCAACTTGTGATGTTAATAACCGAGTGCATTGTTCGTGCTGGTGTTTTAAAACGTCTATTTCACTTATCGCTATATCGTATTTTTCCTGATTAAGCCCTAAATCTTTCTTTAATTCATCAGCTGTTTGTTCTAATTGTTCTTTTGTTTGGCGTAAATGTTTTTCAGTAATCATGTAGCTTGCAATTTGCACGCTAAGATCATTGGTTTCATCGGATAATCTATTGATATTAAAGGTCAACCGCTTATTTTCTTGTTGAAACTTTTCTACTTCAGTAGCAAGCTTTTGACGGATGATGTCTAAAGAGCGGATGGTTAATACCAGTACATCTGCAATCTCAAAAACACCTCTTTTTAGTTTTTCGGTAATTATTTTTGTATGTTCATAGTGATCTTCAAACACTACACCACTAGTAATATAAGCTCCCGCACTTAAACCACTTAGGGTGACAAGAAAACCAACATTAGCTGCGACGCCGATAACCAAAGTGGGACCAGAAATTAAAATTCCACCAAAAATCTTTTCCCATATGGAAAGACTACCCCAAAATTTAGTAATGGAGGTAAGTATACTTGGATTTTGTTCCAGCGAGTCAATAATGGCTTCCAGGCTGTTTCTTACTTGGATTAACAGCTCATTTGATGGAGCAATCGACTCGAGTCCTTTAGTGTTTTGATCAAAGGAATTTGGGTCTAATATAATTTTTTTTGCTGCATCAGAAAATTGCAATTGTGACAGTACTTGTTCTGCATTTGGGGAATTCAGTTTTAATCCCTTATCTGCCTGTACTACCTCTGCAAGCTTGTGTTCTGTCGTCGCCATAGCTTACTCCCTGTTGTTAAGAATTTCCCTATTATGTCTAGTTTTAATCACAAATTTAGTGAGAAGCAAGTAAAATATTAAATTTTATAAAATCTGTTAAGGACACATCATTTTGAGCACGGGAAGGAGCTGAATGTGGCATCGTATAAATTAGCTGCCACATTCAGGGGGGCTTCGTCGTAAACTCCTCAGGATAACGTCTTATACTTAAGACTTTTTAAGGCACGTCATCCCGCGCGTCGCGAGGGAGCTTATGAATAGGTACCACGTTCAGGAGGTCCTTCTTCTTGAAAGCTCCTCGAGGTGCAGTTTTTTTTGAGCGGCAATTGCATTTAAATTGATAGTTCCTTTGAGAAGAGCTCCATTTCTTTGGATAATTGTTCGCATTGCCCTGCAAAAAAGCCTTTTTTTCTAAGTGCATTACCATGGTTAATTAATGATTGAGAAAAGCCAAATGAAGGTATATATAAAAGAATCCCCAGAATCATTTCCATAATTCCTGCTACCTTAGTAAGTTTGGGATGAGCAACCCTTAGCTCTTTAGCCAACATCTCATAATTCTTGATGGATTTTTCTGATGGCATCAGGAGCAGTTCAGAAGTGCGGGACACAGTTTCAAGTAAAAGCCGTTTTCCATCGATATTTATAGCATTTAGAGTGTTTATAAGAGTAAATAAGTGATTACCCAGCTCTCTAATATTGGAATTAACTTTGGGTAACTCAAGTAGCTGTCTTCCTTGCTTTATCCGAATAGGGAGCAGTTCTTTCACGCGCAAATGGGGGCAATTCATATCACGCCAGTGAATAAGCCAGGATTTGCGGCGGTCTTTAATTAATTCCTCATAATGTGCATGTACATAAGTATCTAATGCATTCCATATAATTCTGCGGTGGAAGTTCATTCCACGTCCCTTGACCATCGCTGCCGCAGCATCTAGAGAACGTTCAAATTCATCTTTTGTGAGTGGATAATCAGTTTCAAATGATTTAAGTAGATTAAAATAAGTAGAGGAGAGGGCTCCTCGATCAATTGCATCTTTGCATGAAAAATTATAGCTCTTAGGTTTAACGGTTCTAATGATGTACTCTGTGAGTTCATATTTTATAAAATGAACCCAAACGGCTTGTTTTTGAGCGGTTGACAAAGAGTTTTCTGGAACTATTCCTTGTTTTTCAAAACTATTTTTTAATAGGGCCCTCAATATTCTTTGTTCTTCTTCTGGGCTTTGAAATAAAATTGCTCTAGCTTTAGGGCTAATAATGAAGTCAGAAACTCCACTTTGATGTAATTTACCTTCGGCAATCTCAAAAAACTCGTTAAACACGGAATCATAAGAATATTTATCATCAGTAATTTGATAATTATGTGAAGCCATTATCCCTTCATGCGCAGGAAGGGTAATAACCATTACTTTTAATTCTGATGCTTCTTCTAACTTATGAAGCGTACGGGTTAAATCTCGTTCTTTAGAACCTGCGATGTCTAAATCACTTCGATGGTAGCCCAAGTTATTAAAATAAATATGATTTATTTCTTGTGATGTTTCTTGTGCATTAATTTTTAACCAGCGTATAAAAAGGGGACTCACCCGTTCTTGACCATTGTGGCGTTGGGCTTGAGTACTAAAACGATATTCAATGGGGTCATCAGTCGTTTTATAGGGGAAATTTTTAATCGTTGGGATATTTGTAAAAAACTGTGGCTTAAAATTTCGGGAAAATAAGGAATACAGGCGATAAAATAATCCTTCCGCATCAGACGGTGATATTTCGTTCACCGAATTTTCCGCATTACTTAATTGTTTTTTTATTAAACTACTCGTATTCGTGGCTAATGGGCGAGCCTGTGACGAAAGCGCATTTATCCATCCTGCCAGTTCTTGTTCTAGGATGTGGTTATCGTTATGGTAAATTAATTTAACTAATTGATCTAAAGCCTCATTTTGCTCCTCGCTAAGAAGATTTTCTTTTTCAACTAGTTGTTCTAGAGAGGCAATGAGTGAGGAATATAAGTTTCCATAAGGAATATGTTCGTTATAAGCTTCCTCCAGATAAAGTACTAATTGTTGTAATAAAGGTAAGAGTTCGATAAGAGTATTATTTACTGCCGGTTTTAATTGAAGAAAGTAAGCATAGCAGTTACGATTGTGTACCGCATCGCTAGATAATAATGGCGTAGGGGCAGTAATAGTCATAGGTATAACTCTATTGGGCAAATATTCAACATTATATTGAAAATAAAGGCATAATGGAAGTGGGTGACCGTCTTTCTGGCTACTAGCGAATACGAATTTCGCTAAAATTTTGTTTTAAGGTACAAATTGTGAAAAATTATAATTTTCTTAATGGGTGTCATTCTGATTGGAAGAATATTTTAAGCCAGGCTTTGGAGGTTATGGACAAAAATTACTTACAACAATTGATGGATAATCCACATTGGCTCCCTGGTGCAGAACGGATTTTTGCTGCATTTAGTTTGCCTATGACGAAAACCCAATACATTTTATTTGGTGAGTCTCCTTATCCTCGTGAAGAATCAGCTAATGGCTATGCCTTTTGGGATAATGCTGTTGGTAGTTTATGGAGCCCTAAAGGATTAAGTACGCCTGTCAACCGCGCTACCTCATTACGCAACTGGATTAAAATGATGTTGGTTGCTCGTGGAGATTTGTCTATTAATAATACGTCCCAAGAGTGTATTGCACTATTGGATAAAAGCCCTCTAGTAAAAACAGCAGAACAACTGTTTCTGGGAATGATGAATAAGGGGATTTTATTGCTTAATGCCTGTTTAGTTTATAGTGAAGGTAAGGTGCCTTATCATGCGCGCCAATGGCGGCCCTTTATGCAAAGCCTTTTGAGTCAACTCGCTATTATCAAACCGAACATAGAGTTAATTTTATTAGGAAAAATTGCAGAAACAATTTCCCATAATCAATTATCCATAGGATTACGTGCGGAACATCCATATAATGTAAGCTTTATAAGCAATCCGAATGTAATTGAATTTTTTAAACCACTGGACTTAATGTCATTATGAATAAATCAACAATTAATGCCGAGGAAGTAACTAAGTTTGCTCAGCATGCGAAGCATTGGTGGAATCCTGAAGGTCCATTAAAAACTTTACATGATATTAATGGGACTCGATTAGAGTTTATTGCCCAACATGTTACATTAAAAGATGCCACCATTTTAGATGTGGGATGTGGCGGTGGGATTTTATGTGAAGCCCTGGCAAAATCAGGGGCAAAAGTCACTGGAATAGATGCCGAGCAAGACGCTATTCAAACAGCTCAAGAGCATGCGAAAGACAATAACTTATCAATTGATTATTTTTGTACTCCTGTGGAGCACTATAATGGTGCGCGTTTTGACGTAATTACCTGTATGGAGATGTTAGAACATGTAGAAAACCCGCACGTGGTTTTTGAGCATTGTAAGCGGTTACTTAAGCCTAATGGTTTTTTGTTTTTATCTACGATTAGCCGCACTTTAAAAGCTTATGCCAGTGCAATCGTTGCCGCTGAATATATATTGAATTTGCTCCCTAGGCAAACACATGATTACAGCAAGTTTATAAAACCTAGTGAGTTAATTGCCATGGCGCGAGCGTTTGATTTCAATTTAGTGGACATGAAAGGGATGGATTATAACCCTATTTTAAGAACTGCTTCTTTGGGGGCTGATGTGCGAGTGAATTATTTGGTGGCATTGCAATCCTCAGATTAAGCATTTGGGTTGGCAGAGCCTAGCATTGAACTTGAATGGATATGTAAATTTCGTGATTGCGAGCCATGGCAAAGCAACCCAGAACGCTGCTCGTTAAGACTCAGTACTGGGTTGCTTCACTTTGTTCGCCATGACAGCAGTTTTTATTTAATTTTAATAGAATAATACAGCGTAAACGCTTACGTTATGTTTGCTGGACTTTGCAGTCAGTCTGCGTGCATCTAACTAAGGTTATGCGTTTAGCTTGTGGTCTTCTCAGTATCTTTCTTCTTATTATAACGTTCCTGGAAGCGTTGATACGCATATTTAGCCTGCTCCGTTGTGACTACATCCACTTCATTTCCATAAATGTCCACACGGGCTGCGTTTTCTTTTTGACAGCTTAAATAAGCAGGAGAGGCGCTGTAATAGCTTAATGCTTCACGAAGCGCTTTTTTGCTAAAAGGAGGAGAATCCAGTCGCTCATAAAAATCAATTATGTCATCAAAGATTCCAATTTTTAGCGGTTTAATCTGGCTACCCTTTTTAAAAAAGGCACTAGGAAAGTGCTCGATTAACCAATCTATAATTTGTAGTTTATCTTTTTTTATTGCGATTTGTTGTTGCTTATCCATCATTTTGCTCTAAAGCGTTATCATTTGCCGAATAAGCTACCATATCCGAGGACAGAATCAAGCTTTGTATGCAAGTGAACCAATATTTATTGTTTAATTGTAGAACAAAAAAGACCTTATTGCTCAAGGATTTGTAAGAAATATCTCAATATGAGTGTAGAAAATAGCGGTTCTCGCTTGTGTGTAAATTTATCAGGCAAAATAAATCCTTGTTTTATAAGGGTTTTTATTAATCTTTAATAAAAAGGCATATAAAAATTAATATTTTTTTATATTTTTTGTGACTTGCACTTCGTAATCACAATTGCTAAATTCAGAACATGACTTATAGGGAAATTTAAGTCATACAAATGGATTTGAAATCAAATGGATTTGATTTGTCAGGGATGACTTATAAGGACTAAACGTTCTTATACGGATGACTGCGAAAAAAGCCAGGTTAAAACCTGGCTTTTTTATTTTATCAAATAATTTCTTAGCCGACTAGATAACCTGAGCGGGATAAGAATTTCTTATCAGGGAAGTAAGCAAAAATTACTGAACCATTTTTAATGGTATTAATTACAGGCTTTGCTAGTTTTTCAGAAATGGCAGGGCATCCCCAAGATAAACCTGCTCGCCCAGCTTTACGGATAAAGCCTGGATCCATGTACCATGCTCCATGCATTACAACACGTCTGCTGTACGCGTTGTCATTGAAACCTTTATCTAACCCTTGCAAATTTAATGAGTATCCTTTGTGACCTACGTAGGTGTCTTTAGTAATGTAAGTGCCTAAGCTGGATTGCTTGCTTGAGTTTTGGTTTGAAAAATGGGTTGCAGTATTGCCGCCAGAGTTTCTGCCATGCGCAACATAAGTATTGTATAACAAGCGCTCTGAATTGAGATCAAATACCCACATACGCTCTTTATTTGATGGTAATGAGTAATCAATTACTGTAAGTACAGGCTTCTTTACAGCACCTTTTTTATTAGCATTGGTGTATGCGGTTAGTGCGAGTTTTAATACTTTCTTATTTAACCTTGGTGCTTTAGATGCCAGGTGTTGAACTTTGGTGTTTATATCTGTTTCAGTGTTTGCAAAAGATGGCGTACTAGACGTTAAGTTACCCGTTAACAGGACGGTTGAAATTAGAGTAAATAATGTATTCATACAGCTCCCTATTTTTATAAAATCACCGTTATTGGCTCTTAAAAAAACGGTGATTATATTAACAATTGAGGCAATTGTAAAATCACAAGATCTTTCCTTGTCCATAAGGGTTAAATATTATTCTATTCAGGGGCTTAGCAAAGTAAGCTAAAAGAGTATAAAACAATTACCAGGCTTTTTGTGCAAAATACGCACTATTTTCAGGTTAATTAATAGCGCATTTTGCTTTAAATTACATAAAATAGATTATAATTTACACAACGTTTACATTGGATTTGGCACAGTTGTTGCTTTATTGATGCGACTAAAAATCATATAATGTCGCAAAACAGAGGTGAATCATTCCATTTTTTCTGGGGCTCAATTATGATCACTGTCCACTATGATGTCCCGTTGTTATTTTAGTTCGGAGAATACTATGCTTGAAAAGCAGACCATACAATTACCACAAGGTTTACGCGCTGCTATTAATCATGCTTATCGCTGTGACGAGTTATCGTTGATAACAGAGCTTTGTGATAAAGCAGATTTAGATGCGTCACAGTTAGCAGCAATTAAAGCCAGCGCTACTAAATTAGTTGAGTCCGTACGCTCCGATCGTAAAAAAAGTACAGGTATTGATTCTTTCTTAACTGAATATGCGTTATCCAGTGAAGAAGGGATTGCGTTGATGTGTTTGGCAGAAGCCTTATTACGTGTTCCTGATAGTGCAACAATAGATAATCTAATTAAAGATAAGCTTGCAGGCGGTAATTGGAAATCTCATATAGGCCAAAGCGATTCTTTTTTTGTTAATGCGACAACCTGGGCTTTAATGTTAACGGGAAAAGTATTAACACCGGAAAAGGCAGAAAACACATTAACCAAATCATTAATGAAAGTAGTTAATCGCAGTAGTGAGGCGGTAGTAAGGACTGCTGTTGATAAAGCAATGCGAATTATGAGCAAGCAGTTTGTTAAAGGCCGTACCATCAATGAAGCGTTGACTCGTGCTAAAAAGAAAGAGGCCCTGGGTTACCGTTTCTCTTATGATATGTTAGGCGAGGCCGCTTTAACTACGGTGGATGCAGCACGTTATTTTGAAGCATATCGCAATGCCATCGAAGCGATTGGCAAAGAGGCAGAGAAAAATTCCGATGTTTACCGCCGTCCAGGGATCTCAATTAAGTTATCCGCACTACATCCGCGCTATAGTGAGAGCCAATACGCCCGCGTAATGGCTGAATTGCCGCCAAAACTCTTAGCGCTGGCGCGTCTAGCCAAAGAGTATGGCATCGGCTTAACCATTGATGCTGAGGAATCCGAGCGCCTGGACTTATCGCTTGATGTGATGGAGCGCGTTTTTGTTGATGACAGCTTAGATGGCTGGAATGGTTTTGGGTTAGCAGTACAATCCTATCAAAAGAGAGCATTCTATGTATTGGACTGGGTTGCTGCCTTAGCTCGCAGCAAAAAACGCCGTATGATGGTGCGTTTAATTAAAGGTGCTTATTGGGATAGTGAAATTAAAAAATCTCAAATGCAAGGGCTTGCAGAATATCCTGTATTTACTCGAAAAGTATTTACTGATGTATCGTTCCAAGCTTGTGCTAAAAAAATACTAACGATGACGGACGCTATTTATCCTCAGTTTGCAACGCATAATGCTTATTCCGTAGCGATGATTCTAAATATCACTGGAAGTTACCGTGATTTTGAGTTTCAATGTTTGCATGGAATGGGAAATGAGCTTTATCAACAAGTCGTTCCAGCAAATTGTCATGGAATTCCTTGTCGTATTTATGCTCCAGTAGGTAGTCATGAAGACTTGCTCCCCTACTTAGTGCGTCGTCTATTAGAAAATGGGGCGAACTCGTCCTTTGTGAATCGTATCGTTGATGATAATGCGCCTATTGACTCTTTAGTAGAAGATCCTGTAGCAAAAGCACGTTCTTTGTTTGGGCGAATTAATAAAAATATTCCTCTACCTAAGGATATTTTTGCTCCACGAATAAACTCTCAAGGGATTGATTTTAGTAATCGTTCTGAACGCGCTCAATTGCAAGAAGCCTTAGCTAGCTTTGCCGGAAAACAATGGACTGCGGCACCTATCATTGTAGGAACTCCAGAACCAAGTGAGGCACAAAAAGTTCGTTCACCACAGCAGTCTGATCGTATTGTGGGTATGGTGCAAAATGCCTCCGTAAATGATGTTGAAAAAGCGTTATCAGCAGCTGTAGCTACATTTTCCACTTGGTCAGAAACACCTGTTGCAGAGCGCGCAGCCTGCTTGAATCGTTATGCTGACTTATTGCAAGAGCATGGGGCTGAGTTTTTAGCGCTTGCTTGTCTTGAAGCTGGAAAAACTCTTAATGATGGGATTGCGGAGCTGCGTGAGGCGATTGATTTTTGTCGTTATTATGCCAATTTAGCTCAGGACATTTTAGCAACGCCTACACGCTTAACTGGATACACCGGCGAGCTCAATGAGTTAGGCTTATACCCACGTGGCACAGTGTTATGCATTAGCCCTTGGAACTTCCCCTTAGCAATCTTTACAGGTCAGGTGGTTGCTGGATTGGTTACAGGTAACTGTGTTATTGCAAAACCGGCAGAACAAACCCCATTAATAGCTGCATTAGCTGTAAAATTAATGCATCAAGCTGGATTTCCTGCTGGTGCAATACAATTACTTCCTGGTGATGGTGAAACAGTAGGAGCAACTTTAGTTGCTGATAAGCGAATTAAAGCGGTCTTGTTCACTGGGTCTACAGATACCGCGAATTTAATTAATCGTACCTTAGCAACACGTGGTGGCGAAATTATTCCTTTAGTTGCGGAAACAGGCGGTCAAAACGCAATGCTGGTTGATTCTTCCGCTTTATTAGAGCAGGTCGTTGTTGATGCTGTGAATTCTGCATTTGGAAGTGCAGGGCAGCGTTGTTCCGCATTACGTGTGTTATTTGTTCAAGAAGAGGTTTATCCACGCACGGTAGCCTTATTAAAAGGAGCGATGGAAGAATTAGTTGTTGGAGAACCACAATGGCTCGTTACTGATGTGGGACCAGTAATTGATAAACCCGCTTTATCTGTGCTTAAAGCGCATGTAGATAACATGAAAAAACGTCATGAGGTAATTCATCAGTGCCGATTGGATGAGTCATTGGAGTCTGGATATTTTATGCCACCGACGGCACTGGCTCTTGATAGCATTGACTCTTTGGAGAAAGAGGTATTTGGCCCTGTATTGCATGTGGTTAAATTTAAGCGCAAAGAATTGGATAAGGTTATTGAGCAAATTAATGCGACCGGTTATGGCTTAACTTTAGGTATTCATAGCCGTATTAACGAGACGGTTGAGTACATTAGAAAACGTGTCCATGCTGGAAACTGTTATGTGAATCGTAATATGACTGGCGCTGTAGTTGGTTTGCAACCTTTTGGTGGAGAAGGCTTATCAGGTACAGGCCCCAAAGCGGGTGGGCCGAATTACTTAATTCGACTTTGTCATGAGCGTACTTATACGGTGGATACGACAGCAGCAGGTGGAAACGCGAGCTTGATGTCTTTGCCTGATTAAAATGAAGATTAGTGTAGCCTATGCTAAGACGGGCTACACTTCTTTAGTTCACGTACAACCTTCATCATCACAAAGAATGTGCAACTCGGGGTTCGAAGCATGAGCCCTTGGGTTGCTTCACTTCGCTCGCAAATGATTGTTTTCGTAAGCGTTCACGAGGTCTGTAAATTTCGTCATGGCGAGCCATGGTGAAGCAACCCAGAACGATGCTTCGTTAAGACTCAGTGCTGGGTTGCTTCACTTTGTTCGCAATGACAGCAGTTTTTATTTAATTTTAATAGAATACATACAGCGTGAACGCTTACCTATTTTCAGAGGTACTGATTAATGGCAATCGATTTACTTTACTAGAGTTGTTATTGATTGCTCCAGTTTTTCAGGAATAACAACAGGGTCTTGGACGGCAATAGCATAGAGGTCTGAAATTCCGGTGCTGTAAATGCATTCATGATAATAGATAGGTGCACTATTCATATTACTTAGAGCAGAATAAGCTGCTTCTAAGGCTGCTTCGCGGGTTGGAACGGCAAATGGCCCCATAACAAAACCCCAATTTGTATCCGTATTATATTTACTAAGCTTGTAAGCAAAATAATGGTTTGTAGTACCAAAAGCAATAGAGAAACCACCTAATTGAATTTCTTTGAGATCTGGACATACTGGATCAGAAAAAGAGGGGTTCGCAAGCACTAGAGCTGCGGCTAATAATGATAATTTAGCGCTGAATTTCATAAAAACTCCATTAATTATTATTTTTAAGTCGGGTGTTCAATATAACTAACTGCAAAAAAGCATTAGAGATGAGATCCTCAAATGAACACTTGCCTTAGCATTTTAAGCGATATACTTCCAGTAATAAACGAACATTTAGCCAGAAAGGGAATAATGAATACAGTACGTGTTTTTTTCGCAATTTGTCCGCCTGAATCTATGCAGAAACCATTAAGAGATATTTTGCAGCATTCTAAATTAGTATTTCCAAAGAAAGCTCTAAGATGGATTAGTGTGGAGCATTTACATTGTACATTACAGTTTATTAGTGCAATTCCACAAGAAGAAATACCCATACTAATCAAACATGTTAGGGACTTAGTAACAGAGCAACCTTCGTTTTGGCTGCACCTAGGTCCGCTGGAATGGTTTCCCAGTCTGGAGCATCCCAAAATTCTTTCTTTAGCTGTGGAGCCTCAAGAGACATTAAAGCTTTTAGCGGGGCGTATCAATCGGATTCTTAGCGAATTTAATTGCTCAGTGGAGGCTCGTCCATTTCGAGGGCATATGTCCATAGGAAGAGTATTAACGCATGCTTTATCCAGAGAGAAATTAAAATTGGCTAAAAATAGTACTATTTCTCCTGTTTTAATTGATAAAATTTATCTTATTGAAAGTAGGCCTGCGCAAGGAGGTCGTTTATACTGCACTTTAGCAGAGTTTAATTTAGCCTAATTAGAGGTTAATATAGAATCTTTAAACGATAAGGAACATCAATGTTAAGGTTATTATTTCTATTTGGACTTTTATTTTCTTCTTTATGTAATGCGCAAGATAAGGAAATTGCCATTACAATGGATGACTTACCCCTAGTTGCCTCGCAAATGAATACTCCAGGCAATAAGCAACGCTCAACGGAACGTTTTACACAAATCATACAAACATTCCAAAAATATAAAGTTCCAGCTACCGGCTTTGTTATTGCTGGAGCTATTGAGAAAGGGCAATGGGAGTTTCTGGAGCAGTTTCGCCAGGCGGGATTTATGCTTGGAAATCATACTTATTCGCATTATAACTTAAATCAAATAAGTGCTGAGAAATACATTGCAGATGTGGATCGCGCTGATAAGATTCTTACGCCGATTATGACGGAACCAAAATATTTTCGCTATCCCTATCTGGCTGAAGGGAATAAGAAAAATAAGCAAAAGGTTTATGATTATCTGAATGAGCATCACTACATCATTGCCCCGGTGACGATTGATAGCAAAGATTATGAGTTTAATAAAATGGCTTACGGCGTTCCTTTTCGCGCACGCGCAGCATACATCCAAAAATTAAAAGCGCGTTATTTAGCATTTATTTGGAAACAAACTCTTTTGGCAGAGAAAAAAAGCGAAGGAAAAAATGGTAAACAAATATTGCTTATTCATGCTAATTTGCTCAATAGCTATTTGTTAGGTGATGTACTAGAAATGTATCAAAAAAATGGATACAAATTTATTAGTTTAACGGATGCTTTAAAAAATCCAGCTCCAGCGCTTAATTTTCCACCTGTCCCTGAGCATAAAAATAATAAAAATGGAGCAGGTTTAGAAACACTATTAGAGGATGAGATGTCTTATATTAATTAAGGGAGGGAATCTTGTATGTTAATATTTGCAATCTGTTTATTTCTTTTAGCGGCAACTTTTGGTTTAGCTATTTTAGTCGCCATATTGCAGGATTTGCCAGCAAATAAAATGGCCCTGGCTGCGCATGGGGCAGTTGCAGGCATCGCAATTGTAACTATGTTGGCTTATTTACTCATTTATGGAGCCACCCCTTTATTGATTGCCAGCTTAATTTTATTCTTGATTGCCGCAATGGGTGGTTTAACTTTATTTTGGATGGGACGTAAGAGGGCAAGCGTCCCTAAGCTATTAGTTATTATCCATCCTTTGGTTGCTTTGGCTGGGTTAATTACCTTAGTTATTTATGTTTTGCCCTAGTATTTTCTAACTTTATCAAAAGCCGCTCTAATTATTTCACGAGCGGTTTTATAGAAGGCTCCTCTGGTTCAGCCTCTTTTAACCCATTCATCTTTTGTTTAAACTGATGAAAGGTTCCTGCAGCTTTTTCCTCATTAATACGTCCATTCTCCTGATAAACCTTCCCGCTCTTATGACGATGTGAGGCAAGCGCCTGTAATACAGGTTCTGAATCTTGAATTTTACCTCGTTCAGAAATAGGAACTTCACCAACCACGCGTTCAATCCGATTGGCTTTGCTTTTCATGCCCACCGTAAATAGACCTGACTTATCGCGGAACCCTTGAACAATATTTTTTAGTTCATCAATTGCTGGTTTATTTTTTTCTAAGGTCGCTAAAGTAGATTTCAGCTCTTCTTTAAGTTCATTTGTATCTGTGCATTGAGCCATTCTTTTTATTGTATCTGCAACAAATTTCTGCATTTGTTTGTCATTTGGGCCAAAGCGAGTTGCCTCAATTTTTTGTAGTAGATCTTTACACTCAAGCTGTTCTTTTATTTCTTTTAGGCGGGTCAAACTTTTTGTGCGAATAATCTCCTCGTTCATTGGTCCTATAAAATTATTAATCTCTCTATCTTCCAGTAGCTCTCCTTGGGCTTTGATATCACTTAACTTTACTAAGCTATCGAATTTTTGAGTTGCAATTAAATCCCTGCTAATTTCGTTCCTTATTTTTAGCAGCTCAGAGACACTAAACTCAGAAAAACCATTGGAATATTTTGCAGCAAACGCAGCATATTGGGGACTATTTGCGGACTGGAGTTGGCTCATTATTTCCATACATTCATCAATAAGTTGGGGAATTGCTGCTTTTTGCTCGAGCTCGCGTATTAAATCTATTTCCTTGTGATAGGCAACAAATTTTGCATGATTCTTTAGTGCATTTAAGCTTATATTCGACAACTTATCCCACATAATGCTTAAATCAGCTGCTATGTCAGCAGGATTGGGATTATTGTTTAATTCGTTTAATTTAACGAGGGCCCAGGTTTTTATTTCCTCAACTTGAGCCTTATAAATTTTATATTCTTCAGGAGAGCAATGAGCTTTTAAGGTCTCATCCATTGCTCTTAGGTAGTGATAGAGATCATGGACTCTCGATGTATTAAGGTTACTTTTGTGAGCAAGCACTCGAGCCTTTTCAGAAACGGCATGCAAATCTACTACAGGTTTGGCATGAAAATAGTGCACCCCATTTTCATGAGTATAACCCTCGTAAGTCATTTGCGTAGGGGGGATTAAAAACTCTTTCTCTTTTGGATATCGAGATAGAGGACCGACATATTTTCCAACAAGCCCCGTATAAGTAATGGCTACAGCACCCTTAAAGTGCAGTGCGGGTGCTAGTGCGCTACTAATAAAACCTCGTACTACCTCAGTACCACCTTCTTTAGCGATTTTAATGCGATTTTCTAATACCGTAGAACTATAAACATTTTCATAGCGAAAGGTTCCATCAACCTCTTTATTGGGAGCATGAGTAAGTGCTTGTCCGCACATTGCGCTATGTACGATGACATCCCTTATTTGAGCTGGCGTTTTATCGGAAAAGTTATAAGCTCCACGTAAAAAAGGATTCATCTGTTTAAAATATTTGGTCGAATAAACATTTAATGCTAATTTTTCAGCATAATGCATATCATTGAAGACTCCGTGTGTATCCTGTTGTTGAAAAAATTTCTCTGTAGGGTAATCACCATAGGCATTCATGGGCTTGACCATAGAGGTATTTTGGCAATAGTCCACATATTGGTCTAAATCACTTTGAGAAAAGGTTAAATGCTCCAAATTGGCATAAGCTATGATTTCCGTAAGATTATATACTTTATCTTTAAATAGGATTATGTCGCTATTATCTTCCGTTTTTTCATAGGTGAAAGGTTCTCCTGTCATTAGCCTGCGAGTTAGTTCTTCAAAGTGGAACGTATAATCTGTTTTGGGCAGGGGGCCTGGAGCTGGTCTATAATCGTGGCTTACCTGATTATTAAGTTGTTTAAATGAGTCAATGACATCGACTACATTACCTTGTTCAAAGTGAGTTGTTACATTGGGGGCAGGCATATAACTCTCGAATTAGCGCAACCTATGTATATTATATGCCCTGTATGATGGATTTTTCCACATTCGTTTCGGAAAGCTATTTATCTTTGTTCAAAATAATCCGGAGGTACCCCATAAATAGAACAGGCTAATGGGTTTGTTGATTTTTCTTCCCATTTAGGATCACTTAATACGTCAAGAGCATTTTCATATCCGGTTTTCATGCGCCGCTCAATAACCGCGCTCCCAAAATTATAATCTTTGAAGGAATGGGCAAAAGGTGAACCCCGATAAATAATATGTACTACGCTAAATCGCTTTTGATTACCTAATTGCAAAATTTGTTGTATCTGAGGATCATTTTGGGCTTCAGGGGTTAAATGTTGCCCCAAAATCGTAATTGCGGCCTGTAAATTTTGTCTGCTACTGTACACATTCGTTAGGCGGCGAGAATGACTGGCATAACGAATGTCTTTTTGTCGCTCATCTACCTGATCCATGTTGCTGGGCAATTGACCTGCTAAGCTAAAGCAATCGACAACAAAGCACAATGTATCTTCTTCAGGTAATGCATCAAGTACGGTAACTAGAGGGGTATTTGCATAGATCCCGCCATCCCAATAATAATTGTCACCTATTTTCATAGCAGGAAACCCGGGGGGGAGGGAACAACTGGCCATAATATGATCCGGAGTAATGGTCATTAATTGATTATTAAAAAAGGTCATTTCCCCTGAAGCAACATTCACCGCGCCAAGACATAGGGTGACTTCTTTTGAATTAATTCGATCAAAATCAATTACTTTTTCCAGGGTGTTGCGTAATTCTGAAGTGTCATAATAGCTTAATTTATCAGGAGTTCCTGTTGTAAATTCATTAGGAGTTAAATAACGAGGTTTAAAAAAGCCCTCTAAACCAAATAAAATAACATGCATCGCCGTAATGCTGTTATTTAAATGGCGGAAATAATCAAAAGAGCTCCAAGGGGAAAATTGATCGCTCCATAGCTTAGGAACAATCGTATCCCAAAACTCCATTAATTTTTCGATCTGCTTTTCGGGGGGATTTCCCGCCACAATAGAACTGTTAATTGCCCCAATAGATACCCCGGAAAGATAATTAGGGATATAACCCCGTTCATGAATTGCTCGATATGCCCCAACTTGATATGCCCCCAAAGCACCGCCGCCTTGAAATACACAGGCAATTCGCTTGTATGTTTGCTTTTCGTGGATTGGCTTATAAGGCATATTAATTATGCCAAGAGCTTGTTTTTGTACTTGTCCTTTAGTTTTTTTCGCCATCTTTTTTTGGTCCATCAATAATTACTATATTAAACAAGTATATACTGATTAAATGATTTTGTAGTAGGTGAAGTTTATTTGTTATATACCAAATGCGTAAAAAATTA
Source organism: Legionella saoudiensis (assembly GCF_001465875.1). GTDB lineage: Bacteria > Pseudomonadota > Gammaproteobacteria > Legionellales > Legionellaceae > Legionella > Legionella saoudiensis. Next base: position 765,477 of record NZ_LN901324.1, read on the forward strand.
ATTTCATGGATTTATTGCCTTTTATCTTGACTATGTGAGTAAATTTGTTACTATACGCCTATTCTTTTATACATAATATTTGGAGTTCTCATGGAACTTAAGTACGAATCACCACCCATAACTGAGCAAAAACCAAATGATTTTGTTCCTATTTTCAGAACGGAATTACCCAGTTATTCTCATTTAAGCGCTATTGAAGGATTTCATGCATTTTTTGAAAATAAGTTGCCAGGATCTTGGTTGATTCGTGAAAGTAGAGTTCCAGGAATGATATCGGTTACGTTTAAAAAAGAAGATGGTAAAGTTGCCCATACTCGTTTTGCTTTTAACGGTGACAAATGGATTAAGGTAAGTGACAGTATGCGCGATAAGCATATGGGAGGCTCATTAATACTTAATTATCAGTTCTTTGATAGAGCCAATGTAAAATCAAAATTAGAATTGTTATTTGAAGCGATTTATGCACCTACTTCTTCATTTGTCTTCATTAGCGAAAAAATGATTGAACCAGTTGAAGAACAGATCACGCGACAAAAAGCTTATTACATAGACGTTGCGGGATATGTGCCAGCGAAGCAAAGGACAGATGAACATGTTATTTATGCCAACCTGTTACAGTCATTGGAAAAAGTCCAAGGAGCTATAAAAGGCTGTATTTATGTTTTAAATGCAGGACAAAAGCTTATAAATACTGAGATGAATAGCCTGGATACTATTCAAACTTCATACAGTAGAACTCAGTTATCGCATATGTTACGCAATGTGAGTAAGCCGTTTCAATCAAATGTAAAAGCTCAAGAACTTAAAGATTTATTCGAATCCTGGTTAGATGCTAATAAATTAACTTTTGACCTACTATGTCCTGTATTGCACACGCTTTTTGAAGAACCTTATTATGTTGTTGAAACAGGTATGGTTTATGATGCGGCTGCCTTATTTCATGATGGAAAATGTTTGAAGGCTTGTCCATTAACACGTACTGAAATTGAAAATAATCCGGTTCACTTTGAAGGTTATCGTAGGAAATTATACGAAACCTTAGAACTGTTTTTTGATTTAATCCAACTTCATCAAGCTAAGGTGAATTTGGCTCAAGAGAAAAAGGAAGAATCTAGTAATTTATCTCTTTTTTCCATTTTTACACCAGCAGATTCAGGGGAGGCATCATCTGCATTGAAGACGTTCTCAGAGGGTGATGCGGTCGTACAGATAGATAATTCTCAAGTGTTAGAAGCTGAGGCTAATCTGACCTCTACTAATACCCTCTAATAAGTTCTACATAAGCTACAAACGATATTTGTAGCTTATTGTATCTCTTTGAGTGTAGCCTCAGATGGAAAACACCTGGGGCTACACTTCTTCTGCTATTGGCATAATTTAGTTCGGTCGCTTTCGGTGTTATGGCAATATTTCAATAACTTTCGCCAGCCATTGCTTGTTATCCGCTCGGATAATAGTATTTTTGCGTCCATAAAGTACTTTATTTAAATCGCAAGGCATTAATGAGATAATTTCCTTGGTGCAGGCTGTTGTGAAATACTCTCGATTTTGGGTAAGTGTCTTGATGTGGTATTTTTCTAAGAGCTTACCAAAAGGAGTATTGCTATGACGTATTTCCTTAATAATCTCTTTAGGTAATGCATTAAAATTGATCTTAATGAATGCCAACTCAATGATTTGCGTTTCCCCTTTTTTTTGTGCATAGGCTGCATTATTTCTCTGCTTATGGCGATCAATTAGCATGGTAATGGTTCGAGAATAATTATTTTGAGCTACGTCAAAATGGGTGGACTGCGTTTGGATAATTGCTGTTCGTTTGTAATAGTGTTCCAGTGTTTGAGTCATTAATGGTTGGGTTAACAACAGATTATAAGGGTGAGGGAGTTTTGATTGCCCTATGTTGGTAATTGAAAGGGCTTGAGTGCTGGAGGCTGTTAGGATTAATAGCAGGCCTGAGGCGAAGAGTTTTTTTAGCATTGTGAAATTAAATCCTTGGGTAAATAGAAGATAGTGGTAGGTTGGGGCTTTTTACCCCAGCCTATGTGATACTACACTCTATTCTTTAATTTATAATACATAATTGCCAATGGCTCTTTGGCAAAATAAAGAGTCAGATATTTATTATTAGCCCAGCATATACTTTTGGTTGCTGGAGAGCCTACCGCATTAAGTCCCGCTTTTTTGGCAGCAAGCAGGGAGCGGGGAAGGTGGAATGGTTCTGTTACAATAATTATTGAATTCATATGCTCCTCATTTAATATTTTTTTAGAGAACAGCATATTTTCATAGGTTGATGTCGATTCCGACTCAAGTAAAATGTCTTTTTCAGGTACGCCGAGAAACATTGCAATTTTTTTCATTTCCTGCGCTTCATTGGCGTTATCTTCTTTATCTACTCCTCCCGAAACAAGCAGCTTAGGAGCGTAATTTGCTTTATATAATTCAACGGCATGTTCAACTCGGGCGACCAGACAGGGGTTAATTACCTGCTCGCGATTGATTTTGGAGCCGAGCACTAAAATTACATCCGCTTGTTTTTTATTGTCATGCTCTGCGTTTTTAGCAACGTAAAAAGCAAGTAGTAAATAAATGACTGCGGGAATCAAGAAGATAAGAAAACAAAAACGAGTTATTATGGTATAGTTCATCGATATTATTAAGTTAATTTTTTGCTGTATTTTTTGCGAGATTGATAATTATTGCAAGATATTCAATAAAAAAAAGGATTATCATGGCTAAAGCTATTTTCTGGCGTAACTTGCTTGTGCTTATCTTAGTTTTTTCAAGTGTTCCTGCTCCAGCAACCCAGATAAATCCGAGCAGTATCAAAAACCCAAAAGAAATTGTTGTGCTTATCCATGGGTTAATGCGTACTTCACTTAGTATGCGTCCATTAAAATCTTTTTTAGAGGGGTATGGATATCAGGTTTATTTATATAGTTATCCTTCGCCCCGTTATTCGATCCAACAGCACGGGATCCGTTTAAAGTATTTCATTGATGATTTAATTGCTCAAAATCCGGGAAAAAAAATTAATTTTATTACCCATAGCCTTGGAGGAATTATCACTCGTGAGGCGGTATCGAAATTAAAACCCAACCAAGTGAAACAAATTGGCTGCTTAATCATGTTAGCCCCTCCCAATCAGGGGTCGAAGTTGGCTAAATTATCGACAAAAATATTTCCGTTATTCACATCACCCATAAAACCTTTAGCTGAGCTAAGTTCAGAGCAATCTTCTTATGTACATCGAGTACCTGTGCCGAAAATTAAAATGGCAATAATCGCAGGAAAATATGATGCCAAAGTTCCTCCTGAATATGCGCGTCTGAATGGGCAAATGGAACCTATTGTTATTAATACAAATCATATGGTTATCATGAATAACGCAAAGGTTCGAGAGCTTATTCTCCAGTTTTTAGCGAATGGGACATTGAAAAATCAAAAAGTAAGAACATATAATTAATAGTGCAACGCACAAAATTTATACTGTTTTTGCGCTAAATCATTTGCAATTCTAGTATTCTCAACTATGTTATAACAAGGACCAGTTTGAAAAAACTGGATAAAAAACATGTGGAGATTCGCCCAAATGAATAATAACTACTATAAGATCAATGGTAGATTATCTCACACAAATAATTTTATCTTACCTCCTGATTTAATGAATTTTTTGGTAACTATGGAGCGTTTTGTACGCGATCGTCGACATGAGCTCCTTTTAGCTCGACAAAAAAGACAACTTGAGTTTGATAAAGGCGTATATCCTAATTTTTTAGAAGAAACTGCCTCTATTCGTAATGATAATTGGCGAGTAGACAATACACCGGCTGATCTGCAAGACAGAAGAGTGGAAATTACAGGCCCCGTAGACCGTAAAATGATCATTAATGCATTAAACAGTGGTGCAAAAGTATTTATGGCTGATTTTGAAGACTCCAATTCTCCGACATGGGATAACTGCGTTGATGGACAAGTTAATTTATACGATGCAGTCCGTAAAGAAATAACCTATACAGATCCGCAATCCAATAAGCATTATAAGCTCAATGACAAAACAGCAGTTCTCATTGTACGTCCAAGAGGCTGGCATTTGGACGAAACTCATGTATTAATTGATGAGAAACCCATGTCTGCATCATTATTTGATGCACTAACCTATCTTTTTCACAATGCAAAAACTTTATTAGATCAAGGTACAGGCCCTTATTTTTATTTACCCAAACTGGAGTCTCATTTAGAAGCCCGGTTGTGGAATGATGTGTTTCTTAAAGCGCAAGAGCTGCTGGGTTTACCACGTGGCTGCGTCAAGGTAACCGTGTTGATTGAAACCATTACAGCGGGATTTGAAATGGATGAAATCATTTATGAGTTGCGTGATCATATTGTTGGTTTAAATTGTGGCCGTTGGGATTATATATTTTCGTACATTAAAAAGTTCCGCAATCATAAAGAATGTTTATTACCTGACAGACAGCAGGTGACTATGACCAGTCACTTTCTTAGCTCTTATGTTAATTTATTAATTAAAACCTGTCATCGTCGAGGTGTACATGCCATGGGCGGTATGGCGGCGCAAATCCCAATTAAAGGAGATGAGCGTGCAAACCAAGAAGCTATGGAACGGGTTTATGCCGATAAACGACGAGAAGCTCTTGCTGGTCATGATGGAACCTGGGTTGCCCATCCAGGGCTTATCCCTGTAGCACTAAAAGCATTCGATGAATTAATGCCTGCAGCAAATCAATTATCAAAAATACCTGAAGTATCAATTATGGCGCAGGACTTATTAACGGCTCCCTCAGGAACGATTACTGAAACAGGTGTTCGAAACAATATTACGGTTGGATTACTTTATGTAGAGGCATGGTTAACAGGTAATGGTTGTGTTCCTATCCGTAATTTGATGGAAGATGCGGCTACTGCAGAAATTTGCAGGGCCCAGTTATGGCAATGGTTAAAATTTTCAGCTTCATTAGACAATGGAGTGGCTCTCACTGTCCCAATGCTTCATCAGTGGTTTGATGAAGAGTACAACATGATCATGCAGAGTCGTGGTACAGACAAAGCAAGTTCAGAAGCGTTAACAGATGCCAAAGCGTTAATGGAAGAAATGATATTCAAAGAAACTTTTGATGACTTTTTAACCACAAAAGCTTATTCCCATTTAATTTAGTGAAAGGATCATAGCATGAAAATCCAAGAGCAAATTGATGAATTAAAAAATGATTGGAGCAATAACTCCCGATGGAAGGGTATAACTCGTACATACAGCGCAGAAGACGTGGTTAAACTAAGGCCATCACTTAAAATTGAGTACAGTATTGCTACTCATGGTGCCGAAAAATTATGGGACATGCTGCAAAAAAATGAACTAGTAACCGCTTTAGGTTGCATGACGGGTAACCAAGCAATACAAGCGGTGCAGGCCGGATTAAAGGCTATTTATTGCTCTGGCTGGCAGGTCGCAGGGGATCAAAATAGCTCCGGGCAAATGTATCCTGATCAAAGCCTTTATCCAGTAGATTCAGTACCTAATTTGGTGCAGGCAATTAATAATGCGCTAAGACGAACTGATGAAATTCATTGTTTGGAACAAGACTATTCTATTGATTGGTTTGCCCCAATTATTGCCGATGCTGAATCAGGATTTGGTGGTAACTTAAATGCATTTGAATTAATGAAGCATATGATTCAGGCCGGTGCTGCGGCAGTGCATTTTGAAGATCAATTATCTTCCGCTAAAAAATGTGGGCATATGGGAGGTAAAGTCCTGGTTTCCACAACGGAGGCAGTGCAAAAGTTAATTGCTGCGCGTCTTGCAGCAGATGTTAAAGGCGTTCCCACATTAATTATTGCTCGTACTGATGCAAATGGAGCAAATTTAATTACGAGCGATTTTGATGAAAATGATATTACCTTCTTAACCGGAAAACGCTCTAAGGAAGGATTTTTCTATGTAAAGTCAGGATTAGAGCAGGCAATCAGTCGTGGTTTAGCTTATGCTCCTTATGCGGATCTTATTTGGTGTGAAACTTCAAAACCCAATATTGCTGAAGCAGAAGAGTTTGCGCGAGCGATTCACCACAAATTCCCAGGCAAACTATTATGTTATAACTGCTCGCCCTCATTTAATTGGCAGGCTAATTTGAGTGAAAAAGATTTACGTACATTTAGAGAGCAATTATTTGAGATGGGGTATAAGTACCAATTTATTACCCTTGCAGGTTGGCATAGTTTGAACTTAAGTATGTTTGAAATTGCTAGAGAGTATAAAAATGAAGGAATGTTTGCTTATTCACAAATGCAACAACGTGAGATGCAACAAGAGAAATATGGCTTTAGAGCAACTAAACATCAAAGTTTTGTGGGTACTGGTTATTTTGATGCAGTGCAAAATGTGATTATGCAAGGTCAAAGTGAGACAACAGCATTAAATGGTAGTACGGAAGATGAGCAATTCTCTAAGTAATCTTAACTGATTGCAAGCACACAGGATTGAGCTGGGTGCTTGCAAGTCTTATGAAAGTTAACTTAAAGTGTGCAGCCTCTCTCTAATTCAGGAGCAAATCCACTTTTAGAGGTAGTACATTTGGTAAAATGCCCCATATTTCCATAACATAATGCAGAAATAGATACTGGCATTCTATCATTTTCGATTTCTATGTTTACTCTTCCAGGCTCAACTTTCATTTGGCCCATGGAGCAATAAGATTGAAAAACTTCCAAGCGTTCAGTACTGTTTGCTTTATGTTTTTTTAACCACCGCTTGTACTCTCGTTCAAATTCAGTATCCGAGGGAGGATTGTGAATATTTGAATCAGCTAGTACTGACTGCAGTAAAAGTTGATTTCTATCATCAAGTTCCTCTCTTCCCTGAAGATGCTGGCAGATATTTTGTTTCATCTTATGCAAAAGCCTGCCTAACTCATTCGTTGCATTGATATATTCCTTAGAACTCTTATCTTGGCTCACAATACACGTATCAACACATGCTTTTAATACTTGATAATCTTCTTCTTTTATCAATTTCGTTTTAACGGCTAAAGACTTACGCGAACCTTGTAAAAGTAATTTTTCTACTTTGTCACTTTCGCTAACTGGATCATATGCTTCGCTAAATCCATGAATAGAAAAAGATTGCTGAATTTTAGTCTCCAGATTATTCAGCTTTCCTTGCAATATAGCCATCGAAGCAGGCTTATCACTAACATGTTGATGCATGGGCACCATTTGATTTTTTTGTCTATACTCAAGAGCTGTTAACCCCTTTAAGCCATTACATTGTAATGCGCTTATTTGCGTTATATTAATTTCGTGGTTGGAAACTAAAGACACAACGGATTTTACCACTTCATCGGATAAATCATTAACGCCTGCAGCCCCATGAGTATTAAGCACGATATGGCATTCGTCATATTCTGACAAAAGAGCTTGATGTAAAGGCTCTAACGCACCATCAATATTCATAAGTTTTTTTTGCTTGCCTTCAACTGCGCTCACGGCAATATCAACAACAGTATCTTCGCTAAATACAGCTCTGACCGTTTCAGCATCCTTAGTAACTTCATTATCCCATAGCAATCTTTGTTCATTTTTTGTATAATCGGAGTACGACGTATAGATATGGATACAGAGCTTTTTCATTTTACACCACGCAAAGTTAGTTACTTCTGTCTTTGATACTACTGTATGTATCATTAAGGAATCCTTAACAGCAAGTTTTTTTTTACAAGAGGTTATTGATGTATACATTAATTATAAGCAGTTTATACGATAAGTCCTTGAAGGATCAGGAAATGCTTAATCAGGAAGTAAGAGAAGATAGTCAAACTGTTCAGGAAATATTCCCTGGTAAATGTTTCGAAGTAATCGTACCCGCCGGCTCTTCATTAACAAGGAACCAATTAATAGAGCTAAAAGATGAGCTGTACAACTTGATGGCTAAGCTCAAAAATAGTAATGCTACAGAGGTAAATATTGTACTTAATACTCATGGGTCACCAGGTCAATATGATCTAGACGCATCATTTATTAACACACTAATTCAGCAACTTTCTGCAGAAGACATAAAAATTAATACGGTTTATGCGCTCATGTGTGACGGTTTTACTAAACGAAAAGCTTCTGATGGTCCTACGGCACTCTATAAAAGTAGTTTACTTTTCCAAGACGCTTCTCCTCTTAAGCCGTCTTCCATGGAAATTTTACGTGTCAAGCTTAATAATCTTGAAACGAAAATGGTACAGTATTTTCCCATTAAGGGTTTTGCATATCCTTATACACCAAGCATAGCGAAAAGTATGATTATAAAATTTCTTCGTGATGAAGATGTAAGTGCAACTGTGTACGTACGCACTATAGAGCAGAAAGAAGTCGATTACGACAATTTACTTAGCTACATTGAAATGTTACGTAATGAAAAGAGAAATCCTCAAACTCCGGCATACATTCAAGCGTCTAATGCTTTAGGTTTATTAATCCATGAAATAAAAAAACATATTGATGAGTATCTTATCGGCTATGATGAAAAATTAGATAAAGGAAGTATTCCTCTATTTGCATCAGTGCTTAATTTTGCAAAACTGGATTCTGAGGAACTGACGTTTAAACAGTTTGATAATAATTACAAGCGATGGTTAAAGGAGTTTAAGCTAACCAGCCCCACACGATTGGATCTTCTTCAAGAGTATTGTAACTATCAGAAAGGTTGTAAAAACGAGCCGACTTTATTATTAAGAGAGAATAGTCAATTTACATTGTTTTCCTGTAAGATTGATCTGCGTGATGAGCCTAAGCTAAGTGATGAACCTGTATCAGATGCTGAGCGCCAGCAAAATCCCGGCAAGAGCCACAAGTTTTAAAACTAGGCTGATTTTTGAATTTTAATGAATGTACTATTTGTTGCTTTTGCATGAGCATTTTCAATTATACGTTCAGCAAAGAACGTAGTATCTTTGCTGAATAAGACTATGCTTGAGCATCGAGTGCCATATTGGCGACTGGGTATATTAACAGAAATGGGGCTTAGCGCGCGTTCAAACTCTAAAGGCACACCAGTTTGGGGTAATAAATCTTCTGGGGCATGTTGATGATTTTCCAGGATAGGAAATAAAAGGGTATAAATTTCTTTTGGGGTTTGAACACTTAATAGCATAGGTGCTATTTCCTGAAACATTTCTTTTGCTTTTAAAACCTTATACGAAGGGGTATCTAATAAATGGTTGCTAAGGCCATAGATGCCTGGTTTGAGCTTTTTAATTTTATTCTCTATATTTGAAAAATAAATAAGCTCGCGCATGGTACCGACTAATAAGTTGAATCCATTATAATTTTCTGCTGTTGGGGCTATCTCGTGTATGTAGTCTCTGGGAGCGGGGGCATTTTTTAATAAATAATTTTTAGCTAAAAGCCCTCTTGATAAACGCTCAGGGTTATAATGGCTGGGATCTCTGTAATTAGTAATTAAGGAAAAACGTCCTTGTGTATTAACCCCAAGCCAGGTACCACCGCTTACTAAATCTTTACCTGCGAAAACTCCTGGTGCCTCGTCCCAATAATGAGCAGGGGCAGTTGCTCTATTATAGAACTCATCCCGGTTTGATAGAATCATCAGAGGATAAAGAGGATGCTGTTCAATCACTATTAATGCAAGACACATGATGCGCTCAAAAAAGGTAAATTATCTTTACTTAACTGTATAGTATATACTGAATTCAATGAAAAATTTCCACAGGTTCTACTTATGGATATTCACTCAATTATCGAAAAGCAAAGAGCATTTGCAGAGGCTGGGATTGCTAAGGATATTAATTTCCGTAAACAACAACTACGTAAACTAAAAAGCCTTATTAAAGAAAATGAACCTCTTCTTTATCAAGCAATTCACAAGGATATAAAAAAATCCCAGTTTGAAACTTATTTAACTGAATTGGCATTGATCTATCAAGAAATTGATACAGCCATTAAACAGGTTAGCAAATGGGCAAAACCTAAAAAAGTAAAAACGGATCTGGCCAACCAACCAGGAAAAAGCTTTATAATTTCTGAACCTTATGGAACTACTTTAATTATAGGAGCTTGGAATTATCCTTATCAGTTGACTTTTGTACCATTAATTGCAGCCATGGCTGCAGGCAATACAAGCATTATTAAACCAAGCGAGTTGCCGCTAAATACTTCATCTGCGATCGCTCATATTATTAACCAGCATTTTGATCCAGCCTATCTTTACGTAGTGGAAGGAGATGCCGAAATAACGCAAAAATTGTTGGCGCATCGCTTTGATAAACTATTTTTTACGGGCAGCACTACGGTAGGTCGAGTTGTGGCTAAAGCAGCGGCTGAGCATTTGACTCCTGTAACTCTAGAGCTTGGGGGAAAGAGTCCTTGTTTAGTTTTTGCTGATGCTAATTTAGAGCGTTCCGCACAACGCATTACTTGGGGTAAATTTTTAAATGCAGGCCAAACCTGTATTGCTCCTGATTACGTATTAGTTGAGGAATCAATCTATCAACCGTTCCTTGAGGCGCTTAAAAAACAAATTGAACAGATTATTGGTTTAAATCCTCTTGAGAGCGAAGGTTATGTGCGTATTATTAATCAGAAACACGTAGAGCGTTTAAAAAAACTGCTTGATCCACAAAAATTATTCGTTGGAGGGCAGGTTATTGAAGAGGAAAACTATATTGCACCAACGATTTTAAAAGACGTTCGTTTTACAGATGAAATTATGAACGAAGAAATTTTTGGTCCTATTTTACCTGTTATTCCCTTTACTGACTTATCTGCGACGCTACACGAAATAAAAATTCGTCCTCGTCCTTTATCGCTTTATGTATTTGGCAGGGATGCGGCGGTACAGCAACGAGTTTTACATGAAGTTTCTTTTGGCGGTGGCTGTATTAACGACGTATTAATGCATATTACCGGCTCACAACTTCCTTTTGGTGGAGTTGGTGAAAGCGGTATGGGAAGCTATCATGGGGAGGCTGGGTTTAAGGCATTTAGCCATTTCAAAGGCATTTTGAAAAAGCCATTTTGGTTTGAGGCGCCAATAAAGTATCAACCTTATACGGATCTTAAGTTAAAAATTATTAAGGCATTGTTTGGGTAGAGTAATAGGTTGTTTTACCAGGCATTGCGGGGGATTTACAGAAGGAGGCTATTCTATAATGGTTCACAGCGCACGCAATTTAATTAAATAAAAAGCTATTGTCATTGCGAATGAAATGAAGCAACCCAGTACTGAGTTTTAACAAAGTATCGTTCTGGGTTGCCTCGCCAAGGCAGCAATGACGAAATTCGTATTATAAGCTCCTTAAGATGACATCTTTTAGCGTAAGCTTTGCGGTCTAAATACTTAAATTATTCTCCAATTCTTCTTTATCTACGGGAAAATCAACTGTCCATGGAAGCTTAGGAGTAGGTAAAACAGTTTTAGAACAATAACGGGCCAAATCCTCCGCCGAAATATGATGAATATCAAATTCTTGCTTTAATAAATCTTCTCCATTTTCAAAATCATTAATCACAGTTAGGGTATATTGATTATTCTCTTGCTTTGAAAATTTTAATAAGTCTGATTGTTCATCCCAATACAAGGATTTACGACCTTGATCGGTAATAACACCAACTATCGTTTTGTTATCACGTATATTCAGCGGCATGGGATGAAGTTGCAGTTTAAGCATGTTGAATGCTGCAATATTTGTACTTATGGGAACTAAATCGGATTGTGTTTGATGGAACCACCCTTGGCGCGATTTTTTATCAAGGACATAAACATTGTCTATTTGGCTCACACGAAATTCCTCGCCATCTTGTAACATTGATTCCCCTGTTATAGGTACTGGGTAACGTGGTGATGAGGAGCCTAATCCGGGATCGAGTAAAAAACTTTTTTCATCAAGATTTACGACTAAAATCAAATGTGTGTGAGGAAATGCAAGCATTTCAGGTGCATTTACCCGGGCTCCTAAAAGAGCATGAGCTGCGCAAAAATTAACTTGATAGCCTATTTGAATTAGAGCATCAGCAAGTAAGGCTGCTGTTTGAAAGCAAAAACCCCCATGCTGATCATCAGAAAGTAATGAGTTGTAGTCGAAAAAAGAAATAGGGGCTCTTTGAATGAGATGGTATTGAGAAATCTTGCGTAGTTCAAAATTGGAATAGGGGAATGTTTTAACGTGCGCAAAATAAATGTCATTTAATAAATTAAGACGCTCAGTGGGCGATAAATCAATAAGTTCCTCAGGAACTGTGACCTTTATTTTTTGGAGATATCGCTCTAAATTAATTTTTTTCATGATTTATCCCTTATTCAATATGAATAGTAGCTTGTAGCATCATCTATGCATTTTTATAAATGCTCTAAGGGCAGTGCGGTTGTCTCACAAATGCTTCTTAAAATAAAACTAGAGTGAACACTACTTACGCAATTAATACGTGTTAACTGCTCTAACAAAAAAGCTTGATAAGCATTTAAATCCGGTACTATTACTTTTAACAAATAATCTGCTGATTGCCCTGTAATCAAGTAACATTGTACCACCTCGGGAAGAAAACGAATATGCTCTTCAAATTGAGCCATCACAGCGGGTTGGTGGCTGTTTAGTCCCACTAAAATTACCACTGTTAGATTTAAACCTAGTTTTTGAGGTTCAAGAAGTGCAACTTGTTTTTTAATATAACCATGCTCCTGTAGTAAGCTAACTCGACGAAGGCATGATGAAGGAGATAAAGCAACGCGCTCAGCTAACTCTTGATTACTAATCTGACAATTTAGTTGCAATGTTTCGAGTATCTTTTTATCAATTCGATCAAGTATCATTTTATTTTAAGAAGTATCATTATTATTTACTATAATAGCATTTAATTTCATTTTTTAATAAAAATTTGAAATTAAAATTCAAATAAATCATTTTTTGATTAACTTTTGAAAAAAAATTTCAATGCAAATACGATACAATGTTTATTGCTCATAGAGTATGCAAAATGTGTTTTACGTTGCTTTATTTTGAGGATGATTATGTCTGTTTCACGCGTTGTCGCCTGGTTTGTTTGGATTATCGTTTCAATTTTTTATGCCTATCAATATATATTAAGAGTAATGCCAAGCATTATGCTTAATGATATTACTACCCAGTTTCATATTAATGCGACTGAGTTTGGTCAATTTTCAGGGGTTTATTATCTTGGCTATTCCTTGCTGCATTTACCTATAGGTATTATGTTGGACCGTTTTGGTCCCCGTAAAGTAATGACTGGTTGTATTTTGCTGACCGTAATCGGGTTACTACCGATTATTTTTGCAGAGCATTGGGCTTATCCATTAATTGGCCGGGCTTTAATTGGTATTGGTTCTTCTGCGGCAATTTTAGGTGTTTTTAAAATAATTCGCATGACCTTTAATGAACGTCTTTTCCCACGAATGTTAAGTTTATCCGTTATGATAGGACTGCTTGGTGCGATTTATGGCGGTGGCCCAGTAAGTTATTTGTGTCAGTGGTTGGGTTATAAGAGTGTAGTTGAGATATTTATTGGAATGGGCCTTCTTTTGGCATTAATTACTTGGTTCATTGTACCTGATGCTAAACCCGTTCAACATGAATCGGTTCGTGCCAATGTAAAGGCTATTTTTACAAATAGTAAGATTATGATGATGTGTTTTTTTGCAGGCCTAATGCTTGGACCTCTTGAAGGATTTTCTGATGTCTGGGGACCTGTATTTTTAAAGGAGGCCTATCAATTAAATAGTGCTACAGCTACTTATCTGCCTTCAATGATTTATTTGGGAATGTGCTTTGGAGCGCCAGTATTAAGTTTTATTGCTGAAAAAACAGGTTATTACTTAGGAACGATTATCGCTTCGGGGATAATTATGTGCTTAATCTTTGCCACATTAATTACCGGCATTTTAGCAGTACCCAGTATTACCATAAGTTTTGCCCTGGTAGGAGTCTGCTGTGCTTATCAGATTTTAGCCATCTATAAAATATCAACTTATGTTCCTGAAGATCTTGCAGGTTTAGCCACCGCAATTGCGAATATGATCATTATGATCTTTGGTTATGCCTTCCATTCCACCATTGGGTTTGTAATTAATGCTTATGGAGGTGTGAATGAGCCGCAAGCTTTTGTTTATGGAATTGGAGTGATTCCTGTAACTTTGGCTGCAGGGGTAATCGGTTTTCTTATTTTGGCTTATCAAGAAAAATCTTATTCAGCTCAGGTTAGTCCAGCCTAAGTAATTTGTTTCTCGCATGGTAGCCAAACAACAATGTGGCTTTTCTGAATGTGGCAATTAATACGTGCCACATTCAGCTTTTATTCGCCAAAGTTGTAGTCACGGGCGTATTGGATTAGTGAGTCTAAAAAGTCTTTTCCTTCTTGAGATAAACCCATATCAGCAGCCATCTCGGTTTGAATGATGGAAATTATCTGATGAGGGGTTATATTCGCTTGAGCTTTAATTGCCTCAGCAATATTCATAAATAACGCCTTATCTCCATGCTTAAATAATAAGCTGCGCTCAATTACCGGTAAACGATCCGCAGGGTCACTATTTATAAGGCAGGAATATAATTGCTTCTGTAACGGGATCGCACTTTTTAGTGTTTGATAAAGATTAAGTATTAACGCTATATTTTTATTATTTACATTCGTCATATCATAACAAGGAATTCCATGTTGCACATACCAGGAGAGAATTTTACTAATGGTAGGAATATGTTTTTGATAGATCGCAAGATGTAAGGTTGAAATAAAGCCTGTATTCATTCTAGGCTCAACTCCTCGCGCCAATAATAAATCCACTAAATGGTAGTGTTGTTGACGAATCGCGTAGTCAAGTAAGCTAACACCTTGATGTAACTGTTTAAGATTAGCTCCATGATCAGCAAGTAAGGTTGCTAATGGTAAAGAGCCGTTTTCAATTACCGTTAGAAAGCAGGATAATTCTCCCGGGCTATTAGCCCGCGTTGAGGCACCATATTGGAGCAATAATTGAGCCATTTTAAAATTATTCTGTAGGCAAGCGATATAAAGAGGGCTCATTAGGGAGTTTGGTGTATTTACGGTAGAACTCAATGCGTTAGGATCTGCTCCACCATCCAATAATTGTTTCGCTAAAGGCAGGTTATTGGACCAAGTTGCCCGATGCAGTAAAGTGGTGCCATATTGGTCGGTTTCATAAACAACATTGCGATACTGGATTAGGAGCTCCAGGATCTCGGTATTTTCATTACGAAGGGCGCACATTGCAGCGGTATGATTTGCATAAAGTGGGGCAAATACAGCACCAAAAAACTCAAGAGCCTTCAGGCTTTTATCAGCAGGGGCAACTAGTTTGCGAATTGGCTTTTTAAGCCTTAGATCCACTCGGGCATTATTTTCTAATAAGTAATGCACTACTGCTGTATGACCTTTTAGTAAGGCAATAAGAATAGGAGTCATTCCAGTAGACGAACAGGCATTAATATTTGCGCCGTGCGTAATTAGAAGTTTTACCTTGTCTAATTCACCAAAATTGCAAGCAATATAAAGAGGTGTAACGTTCTCAATGGAGTGAAATAATGATTCACCAGGTTCTTTAAGCTGTATTTTTTTCCTAACAGGCTGGTTGACATCAGCTCCATGGTCAATCAGTATTTTTGCAATGCTTACGGTTGCATAATGAAGCGCTGAAAACCCTAATCCATCTCTAATATTCACTTCAGCACCACGAGCCAGCAAGTCTTCTATATTTTTCTTTGCGTTAGCTATAACTGCTAAATGCAGAGGAGATAAATAATCAGTTGGATAATCACCCGGCTCTGCCGTAGTAATTTGTGGCGCAGTTTTGTCCTCAATAAATTCATTACAAAGTTCTTCCAGCACTTTAAAATCAAAAAGAACGTCTTTATTTTGTTTAGGAATTATTACCCCTAACGGAATGTGGGTGCCTTTAGATTCATTCTTATAAACTGTATTAAGTATATAATTGGCTAAGGAATCAACCGAGGTGAAGGGCGAGGTTTTTTTTAAGTGACGTGAATTATAATAGATCCATTCATTGGAGGTTAATCGATGATAAAGAGCAAAAACCTGCCTTCCTGTACTCATTAAAATGGGGGTATGGGCTGGAAGTTTACTTAATAGCTCTATAAGTTTGGCTTTAGGCATAAGTTGATAAGATTCAAACTCAGAGCGAGCAGGGGAATTTGCATCTAAAAGGGCACCAAGTCCTAAATGCCGATTTTGGATGGATTCCAGTCTGTTAATTAGCTCATCCATGAGAGGATCATTAGGAATTTCTACACTTAATAAACAATGTCGCTCTTCGGGGCTGATGTGCAAAGAGGAAACCAATTGTTGAATTTGATCATAAAAATTTAGGCTTCTAAGGCCTGGGAATTGCGCTAAGAGCTCTTTATATTTCTCGTTAGCTCGGAGCCAATCCGGAGTTTCCTTTAGCCGCAAAACCTGCTCTAATAAGTGCTCATCCTCGTTCCAGTCATTAATACTATCGATCAAATTATAAAATTTATTCCACTGTTCGGTACTTGCATGTTCACAGAACAAAAGGGATAACCCCAGACTATAACCAGGTATTAATGTATTTGTTTGTTCTGTGCGGCCTCGATTAATCTGATAAAAATTTATTTTATCATCGATTAGCCATTCTTGATTGGGTGGGCTCATAACAGCATACATCAAAGTTACCCTTATTAAGTATAGTCAGAATTTAGCCTGTTATTGAACCAGATAGCCCCGCAAATAATCATTAAGTTTTTAAATATAACAATAAATCATCATCTATACTTGGAGTGAATATTCTCAAAAAAATAGGTGGCTCTTTTTAATTGAGCCTTAATTCGACCTACAGACTGGGATAAAAAATATGATGAATACTACTGAAGTAATTTGGCAAAATGGGGTCTTTGTGCCTTGGGCTGAAGCAAAAACGCATGTTCTCTCCCATACGCTTCATTACGGTGGTGGTGCATTTGAAGGAATACGTTTTTATAAGACAGCGCAGGGGCCTGCAATTTTCCGATTAGAAGATCACATTAATCGTCTTTTTTATTCTGCTTCAGCATTAAAAATGGTTTTAGAATATTCCAAAGAGGAAGTTATTGATGCAATTAAAAAAGTAGTTGCGATAAATAAGCTTGATGAAGGATATATACGTCCTATTGCTTTTTATGGTTATGGAAAAATGGGGGTAAATCCCATTGGTAACCCAGTCATTTTAGCGATTGCTTGTTGGCCTTGGGGAGCCTACCTTCCTCATGAAAGTGTAGATATTAAGACAAGTTGTTACATACGTATTCACCCTGATTCAACTGTAGTTGATGCCAAACTTTGTGGACATTATGTGAACAGTATTCTTGCCTCATTGGAGTTACAGGGAACTCATTATCATGAGGCCTTATTTCTTGATAGTAGTGGCTACATTACTGAGGGCTCCGGTGAAAACTTTTTCATGGTTAAAAATGATGTGATTTATACACCGAAACTGGGTGGAATCCTCTCTGGTATTACTCGAAATACCATTATGCAATTAGCGAGCAATATTGGATTTAATGTCGTTGAAAAGAATATAACCGTAGATGAGGCTTATCAGGCAGAAGAAGCCTTTTTTACTGGAACTGCCGCAGAAGTTACCGCAATCCGTTCAATTAACGACAAGCATTTAGGTCAGGAAGCTGTGGGGCGTATTACTAAATTAATCAAATCCGAGTACATGCAGCTGGTTCAAGGTAAAAACAGCCAATTTCAGGATTATTTAACTTATTTAACTATGTAATTGTTTAGCAAAGGCAGGTGCCAATGAAAACCAAAATTAGTATGTTTATAATCCTATGCCTGTTTTATTATCCCTCATACTCTTTTTACAAAAACATTTTACCCAGTGATGCATCGACGACATTAACTACTCTCTATGAAAAAAATAAGGCGATTAATCAGGGAAAGCAGGCTTCTTATATTCCTGAGCTGGCAAAGGTTGATCCTGAGTTATTTGCCATCTCAATTGTAACTGTTGACGGGCAATCGCTGTCCGTAGGTGATGCCGATACGTTGTTTTCGTTACAATCTATATCCAAGATTTTCGCTTATGCCTTGGCTTTAGCGGATAATGGTCAGGAAGTTATTTTTAATAACATAGGCCTTGAAGCAACCGGCGAGCCGTTTAACTCCATTCGTTCATTAGAACAGAATACACCACATAATCCTTTTGTTAATGTAGGCGCTATACAAACTACGAGTTACATTAAAGGAGACAATTCAAACCAGAAATGGAATCGCCTCTTATCATTTATTGGAAGCTTAAGTGATGGTAAACCTTTTTTAAGCCAAAAAATTTATGCTTCAGAATCGCAGACCAATAGACGCAATCATGCAATAGCTCAATTATTAAAATCCCGGGATATGCTTATTGGTGAACCAGATGAGGTTTTAGATCGATACACCAAGGCATGTTCAATTATGGTAAATACCAAACAGTTGGCTTTAATGGGAGCCACCTTGGCAAATCAAGGCGTTAACCCGATCACCAAACAGCAGGTTATTGCACCTGAACTTGTACGTGATGTCTTATCAGAAATGGTAATAAACGGAATTTATGAAAAAAGTGGCTCTTGGTTTGTTACTATTGGTATTCCCTCTAAAAGTGGAGTGAGCGGGGGGATTATTGCGGTTATACCCAATAAAATGGCAATCGCGGTTTATTCGCCGCGTTTGGATAAGGCAGGAACTAGTGTACGGGGGCAGGCTGTACTTAAAGCACTTTCTCGTAAGTGGAAATTGCACTTATTAGATCGCTAAAAGATTCTCCAGCAAGATATTTATGTACCTAAATATTTGTAATTAGGAATTTTCTTGACGCAAACCTGGCTGCAAACAACCAGGTTATGTTGTGCGAGTTTTTACATTCCTAATGCTAAAGGTTCTTCTTCATGCTGTTGGGCTATCGGTTTATGCTCCTTAAGATTCGTTAAGCGCTCAAGCTTTTTCACTACCTTAGGATCTAACTCTAAATCATGGCTTCGCGTCGAAGTCACTGTAGCGTTCAACATACATGCCATTTTTGCCGGTGAGCTGGGTTGTACATCTTTGTGAAATCTACGTTCTAAAGCATCCATTGCATCAGCAATAGCAGGAATTGTCTTATTCAAACCTTTTTCCTCAGACCACCAACCTAAATCACTCAGTGCATCCCGGACATAATCTCCTGCTGGCGTATGATTTTTAAGCACATAATTTAAAATCGTCATCAATGCTTCTTGAGGAGCAGTATAATCTATGGGGAGCCCTTTTTTGGTATAAGACCATAGACCAAAGAAATTTCCTTGTAACTTATCATGGTATTTTTCTCTAAATAAGTGACACAGGGTTTCAGCAGTTTGCTCTTCGGGTGCGGAAACCTGATATTTAGCCAAGCCTTTTTTATCTTGAATGAATCGCTCCATCAATAACGCATGCATGGTTGCGGTAGGATGCACATCATCCCAAAACATATGTTTACATCCCGGAGAAGTTCCCTCTGGAGTAATTTGGAAATCTTTTGAAGCAATATAAGGTTCCTTCAATTTACTTTTATCAAAATATTGAGCATATTTTGATTGCTCGCCCTGAGTAAGAACCTCTTGATAAATTTCGCTAAAAACAGATTTAATATCAAAAAGCTCAACCGTACAATTTGGATGTCTTACTTTTAATTCATTAAATTTTAATTTGAGTTGAGTATTAAAATATTCAGAGACCTCCCGTGCATTGGCACGCTCTTCCTCGGAACTGTTTTGAAAGCGTGGCGTTAATGATAAATCGGGTAAGTTACATACCACAGCGTGACTGTAACCTTGGGCCAATAAGCGCTCCAAATTATCAATGGTTCCTTTTACCGCCAGATCAGCTGCATCTTTCATCGGTTTTGAATTGGCAGTAATTAAATCATTCGCGCCTGAAAACAAAGTAATTAAAGTTTTGTCTTTTTGCTCCTGAGTTATCTCTCGCTTCTCATTATTTTTTAAAAATTGAGTAATCTGCTCGGGTAGACTGGAAACAATTAAACGAGTAAAGAATAACTTTATTGCCGTAAATGGAAAAAAAGTAGAAAGAAATTTGGTTGACCCTTTGTAATTATGAGACGTAGAGCCGCCTTGGCTATTGTTTTCCAGAAAAACCTGACCGTTGAAATGTGCTTTACGTCCACTATCAAGCGTGTAGCTATCTTGTACAAAACGGCTATAACGAGAATCGGTAATAAATTTATCTGCTAAATCATCGCTGGATTCTTGAGGGACATTATCTAAGCTAGGTGAGTAGGCGTTCCTATCGCGAGCAAGAATGGCATCCGCAGCATCTGTGTTATCGAGAATAAAACCTTTAGCCTTAGGTTTAATTATATCTTGAGCAACGAATAAGTCCTCTTCAGCCTCTTGCTCTCTTTTCTTACGCTTTACCTGAACCGATTGCTCATAAACCTCATCCCACGTAAATTTTTTACGCTTGGCAATCACATCATCACTTATGTCCGCGTTATCCAGGTTATGCCGACTAAAGCCATGAGCTGAATCTTTTTTTATTTGAGCATCATTGGCAAACTTGCTCACAAGCCTTGCTTTTAGCGCATCAGCCCAGGTATAGCCATTAGTAAATCGTTCTTTAGGAGATTTATCTAATTGAAGCATTTTCAACCATAACCATCTTGCCCATGAACCTAAGAATGAGGCCTTTTCACCCATGTTTTTGCCATCAGAAAGACTGTCACCAAAAATAACAAAGTAATTTATTTCAGGTTTTTTGGGGGCATGAGTTTTTGCATATTCGTGAGGTTGTTTCGAGATTTTCATATAGTCAAAACCTGAGCAGAATGGGTTATTGTTGAATATTTTATCCGAAAATTATTAAGGTTTTATTAGGAAAAATTTACCCGGCTTGGCTTGAATTAGGTTTTATTGGCTATACTTAAAACAAGTCTCTTGTATCTTGTTGCCATGTATGAGTAAAAAGTCAAAATGTACGGTTGGTTTCCTAGTTTCCGCCGCACAAATGGCTTATAAAATAGGAAGAAACAATGAGGTTGATCCCTCTATAAAGCAGGCAACTGAAATTGCTCAGGAAATAGAAGATAATGGGTATTCCATAGAACGTTCGATCGCCCCTATTTCAGGTAAGGGTACCGGTAAATCATCTTTAGCTGCAGTATGTCTTAAATCAGAAGATCCAGATGCGCCAATTATCATCTCATTTCGTGGTACGCAAACGTTTAGTGACGTTCTCTCTGATGGAAAGTTAACTGCTACCGGTGTCGTTGAGGAAAGCTTTCGTAATGCAGCTTTTGAATTTTATCAGCAGGTTAGAAAAGAATATCCGAATAAAGAAATTATTATTACTGGTCACTCATTAGGGGGGCATTTAGCGCAATATGTGGGGACTAAAGCTTATAATACAGACCCTGAGCTGCAGGCAAGCCAGGCCCTTCAAGTAAGAACATTTAATACCGCACCTATAAGAACCACACATAATGAGGTATTTCAACAAAACCCACAATTATATTCACAATTTGTTAACTACCGCTTATCTCCTGATATGGTAAGTAATTTGCCGATGCAGCAATATTATGGTAATACCTTTGTATTTAAGAGTGACCAAAATGCATTAATATCTCACAAGTTAGGTGTACTTAAAGATCTATTGCCAGAGCATGTTAAGGAACAAGAGATCACGGGAGTTACTCCTGCAGAAAAAAAACAAAATTTGTTAGTCGAATTATTTAAAGGGGTTGAATCCAGTTATGAGTGTCGTGTTCAAGGGCAACTTTTTTCTCATTTACGCGCCGGTAAAAAAAATCTGGAAGAAATGCAAAAAGCATTCCCTGATATACTTAATTCGATCGAAAATGGGAACCATGATGAGGCCATTTTAAAACTTGAAGGATTAAAAGATAAACTTAATGGTACCGTATCGAAGCAAATGATTGATACGTTAATACATAAAACTGTTGAGGCAAAAGTAGCTCATCAAATGCAACAGGCCGAGCAGAACTCTGTTGCACCTGAGCAACCTAAAGAAAGTTCAAAACCTATCGAGTTAAGCGCTGTAGAGCGGCAAAGGCAATTCAAAGCTGAGTTATTCAAAATGAAAAGTACTGAGGAAGCACCGAAAGATGGGCCAGCACTTGATAGCCCTGAGAATTCTCCTGCATTTAGTCCTGGATAAACCAATGGGTAATGGTCTTGAAGGATCCTATTGCTTCATCATCTCCTCCAAAATTGATATTTTCTTAACTACAAAGGAAATTTAGGTGAATCGGGTATATCTCCTGAATAATCCGCTTCCGGTGCGGTTAGGTTTGCAGCACGTTCATTCGCGTCCATTACATGAAAATCCTCTTCACTTAAAGTCGTACTCGATGTGGAAACAACGCTAATCTGCTGGCGGTACGAGCTGAGATGAGCTGAATAATTCTTAGCAACTTCTTTTAGTTGGGTATCACTTTTGATGTCTTTCCCTAATAAGTATGCCAGGAGTATGGTTCTAAAAGAGTGCAAGTCTTGTTTCGTATCCTCTCCTTCGGTAAGAAATTGTATTATCTTTGTGTCACGCTCCTCCGGATTAGATAATTTGTTTACTTGCTTAATAAATCCTTCTGCTGCCAATAATCCCGTTGAATTATGGGTACTGAAAAAATAATTACCCACAAAATTTCTATAATGATGCAATACAACACCAAAGGGATGGGCATCTTGTAGTAACAGTTTATATTTTGTGCGTTCTTCCTCTGTCTGGTAGTGAACCGGTTTAATGGTAATCATTTTTATGGGAAGTTGTCGTGCTTGAGCAACAGAATCAATTTTTTGAAGGCAACTGATGTCATCATCAGCATAAAGCACTGTTCCTAACTCCTCATCACTCATATGTGCTAAAAAATAACGAAATGCCTGCTCTTTTTGAAATGCCGCTTGCTCGTCTCGCGTAGGCTTTACCTCAGCTGCATTATAAGGCTGGCTTGCATAATCACGCCACCTTGTTTGATAAACCTGATGATCGTCTTTACTTTTCGTGGCATAAGCTGCCGTATAAAGATCTCTAAAAGCTGCTCCTGGTCCTTTACCATAGGCAACATCGGCCACCGTGAGGACGGCTTTTACCCTAATTCCTTGCCGTTGTAGCTCATCAATAATAATTTTACGTGTCATGCGCTCTACATCGGATTGGAGTTCTCTATTGTTTGGATCCGAATCGGACAAATCCATATTTGTTAAAAAATAAACCTCTTTAACGCCATAGGCCTTGAGTTCATCAACAAGCGTCTGGTTAAGTGCACGGAAACGCTCGCCCTCAGGGTTTTGGTGAGTCATTCGTAGGGTGTCATCTACATCTAAGAGTACTGTAAGAGGCATAGTGGATTTCCTTAGGTTTCCTATTTAAACCATATAACATGGTTAAATATTTTTCAAAGTTATCCTTCATCTAAAGAAAAAACTGTTTAACAAAACTTAGTACAATAAAAGTTTTTATTGAGCAAGGCTTTGTTTGTATGTATTATCTCGCGCAAATATGCATTTAATTTAAATAGATGGAGTGAGAATGGGACAACTTGCAAATAACGCTTTGCGTACAAAAAATATGATTCAATTATTAAATGATATGGGTATCAGCCTCGAGGGCACGGAGGTATCTTGTTACGATGAGTTACTTGTTTTTAAGACCGATTCCCTACAACGTAGCGAGCAACTTTCTCAAAACTTACAATCTTTATTAGCTGATGGATCAATACAACCTCAATACAGACAGTTTTCTTTGGAAGAATTACTTACTAATGAACTCGCAATGAGTACTTGCGTTGATCAGAAAAAAGAAAAAACAAACAAGCTATCCTGTAATATGGTTCTGCAGGTTTTAATCGATGACGGATTAAAATATACGCTGGATGAGGAAAAAGAACATATTGAATTTGAATTGCCCGAACCTGCCTATGCTATTTTTTTCAATATGCTGCAATATAAAAATTTGAGCATTGTGGATAATAAATTACGTTTTAATATTAGGGAATTTCTAAAATCCTATCCTAATGAGCTTATTGCGATTAATAGCGAATCACCTTTGCTTCTTATTAATGCAAGTGCTTTCGAAGATAAAAAAGTATTTTATGCGCAGAAAACTTTAGAAACGGGTGAGCTTGAAATAAAACCTTATTTTTTTGTTCCTTATGCTTCATCTCCGCCAAAATATACCTTTGTTCTAGATACGAGTGGTAGTATGGAGGAAGAGGATCGCCTAGATACTTTAAAACAAAGCGTAATTACGTTTGCAGAAGCCTTGTTCCTGTTTCAACCCCAGGCAACTATTTCCATTATTGAATTTAATACAACACATAGAACCGTTGGAAACTATACTAAAGATGAATTAGATAAGTTGCAAAGGAATGTTAATGTTTTATCTCCACATGGTTCTACTTGTCTTTATGAAGTCAGTAAAGAACAATTAGAATTATTGAGCCGCTCAGATAATCACACGAATGTTTTATTATTTACTGATGGAAAAGATCAGTCTGATTTTAAAAATTCCGAAATGCAATTAAAGAATTTAATAAAGCATGTAGACGAGAATTTGCCTTTAGTTAAAGCACGAAATAAATTTTTCGTTATCAGTTATGCTCACAAGCAAACTACTATTATAGAAAAACTTGCCGCTTTATTTAATTCATTAGTTATTAATTCACTCAGTGCCGACTTTAAAAAAGCCTTATCTGATGTGCAAAAAATGCAAGAATGGGCTGCGCAACGTGATTTATTTACCTCCCAACTTAGCATTGATAACCAAACAACTGAATACGTTCAGGCTTATGACATGTCGGGGCAGTTTGTTGCTTTGAGCCCGCAGCGCAGCACAGATGGCAAAGTTCACTTAAAGATTAAGGATGGGAGCGGTAAGGTAATTCTTGATGATCAACGTTCTCTGCTTAAAGAAGAACCGGTAAAACCGAATTCTTCTACACCATCTGTAAATGGCTTTTTTAGTGGCAGCAAAGGAGAAACATCAAGTGATTCAGTGGTTTCTACTTTGGGCTTCAACTTAGTCTAAAGAATGTAACCCGTATTATGACTTCGTCTAATACGGGCTATCCTCATTAAAACTTATGTGTAGGATGCGAATGAGTGTGGCTATGCGAGTGCTCGTGATGCTGCACTACATGCACATGAGCATGGGGATATGCATTAGGTAAAGGATATCCATGACCAGCATGGTGATGCTGAACTGGATGTCCATGCTGACCAGTATGCTGATGGCCTGAGTGTCCATGTTGGCCAGTATGTTGATGATGGCCTGAGTGTTCATGTCCGTGTTGGTAATGAAACCCATTAGGATTACCTGATACTTTTATTTCCTTAGGCATAATTAATCCTTAATTTTAATTGGTAAAACCCAGAACAATCTGGGTCTTTTAATATAGCATTGTGCGATTAGACCAGCAAATAATAGAGTGCTACCCCCAGTTCAATTAAGAATAAAACCGCTGTGGCTATAACCATGCCCGGGAAAAAATATCGTTTCCAACTTTTCTTTTTGTTAGCCCCACCTTTTACCGCTAGAGTATTAGTATTTGTTAGGCGAAAGCTGAGAATATCAATAATTGAGTCAAGAATAGATTCATAACATTGATTGTATTCTAAATGACGTAATTTGCTAAGTAATATGCATAAAGCAACAGTGGGTGAGCTGGTGGTAACTGTTAAAGAACAAGGACGATTTTTAATTACCCGCATTTCCCCAATTGATTGACCACTGCTTAGGCTGCCAATTAAATATTGATTTGTACCGGTAGATTTATAAAGATCAACACCTCCTGAAATTACAATATATAAGTAATCACTATGTTTCCCTTCCTCAAGTAAGATTTCATTTTTAGAGAAGGATGCACGATGAGATAAGCTGAGAAAGGTATTAAAATTTTTTTCAGAAAGCCCTTTTAATAATTCGCAAGCTCTTAAAAGGCTATGTTCTGCTTCAGAAAATGTATCCATGATGTTCTTCTTGTCCATTCAAGTTATTGAGTCTTTTATAATTATTTTAGCAGAGTATGGATAATATGAAGGCCTTATTGGGCGAATGTAGTTATGGGCTTACGCAATAGAAATAAAACCAATGCTCCTAGGCTACTTATTCCAAAAATAAGTATCGGCTCTAAGACACAGCCTAGGCAAGTAGCGAACAACGTATAGAGCGGAAGCAACACTAATTGCAGACCAATTTGCCAGTATTGGTGATCAGCCATTCGTTGTATAAATTCAGTTTGCAAAAAACTGCAAAGCGCTAAAAAAAACAGGATCCAGTAAAGCGTTGCGATACTAATAATCCATCCGTAAATAAGCGTTTTAAACCAATTACGTATCTGCCAATTTGGCAGTTGAATAATTAAATAACCGTAGTGATAACCCATGTAGTACGAAGCGGCAGCTCCTGAGGCTAGACCAACGATGAGACTTAAAAAACTAGAACCAGGTTGATAAAGCTGGATGAAATCTATTAGTACTGCAATTAAAGTCCCTGAGAGAAACCATAAACCTGTAAGCTGATGTTTTGTTAGTCTCATTTAATACTCTATTTCATACATTGTTCCAAGCGCTTTCTTACTTCAACCAAACCTAATTCCCGCAAACAGCGCATATTATTTTCGGGAATGACATCCGTATCCCCATAATAGGTAATAGCCTGATCGAGCATTTCTTCTCTTAAAAGATGAAGCATGGGATATGGAGAGCGATTGGTATAATTGGTAACGTCATCTGTTTTTACCCCATGAAAGCAATAGTCAGGATGAAAGGTAGCAATTTGATAAATCCCTTCATATCCTGATTTAACTAATAAGTCATTAGCTAAATCAACAAAATCCAAATAGGCAAAAAAATCATTTAGGATGTGCGGGTAAATAAGAATCGTTGTGCCGATTGCCGGGTTTGCTTGTAAATAGTTTACTTCTCCGATGAAATCAACAAGGGCATCGTTGATGGATTGGGCTGAACTAGCCTCGATTCGTGCTGAATTGTTATTCATTTCGCGTTTTGCGAAGGGGCACAAATTGAGTCCAATAACCATGGATTGAATCCATTCTACGGTCTGTTTGATATACATTTTTTGTCAATTAATAAGTATGCGAATAATGCATAGTGTATCATATTGTGCAGGAGGGAGGTGAAAGGCTGTCAAGCCTTTCACTTAGCGTATCAGTGAGCAGGGGAGATTCGAGAAACTTCGATCACAAGTAATTTAAAATAATCGTAGGTCATATAGAATTCACCCGCATCACCGACTAAACGACCCCAAGAATTACGGATTTTAAGTAATCCTTGGTGTTTTTGTCCTTTATCGTCAATAGCTACAGCAGTGTCATCATAACCAGTAATAATCATTTCATGGCCTGCTTCAACATTCTCTAGCCCTTTTATTATTTCCGGAGTAACAACCCAAGTGTCTGGGAAGTAAGTCGCTTTATGCTTCGCTAATGCACCCGCTAAACCAAGATCCGTACGAGGTAATAGTACGCCAAAAACTAATCGGTCTCCTGCATTTAATGCTTGTTTTACTTCATTTAAAGTAAGTTCAGGATTCTTTTGCTGCAATACATCAAACCAGTTTACCTGATTGCCAAAAATTAATTCACGCATCGCAATATACTGTGCTGGATCCATAACTAAGTCAGGATTATGGGGTGAATAAGTTGGGTATTGTGTGTAACCGCCACAGCCTATGGTGCGTTCTTTTTGTTTATTAATAATTCCAAATTGTTGAATTTGGCCAAGCACTTGTTCTGCGTAGCTACCATCCCAACCACTTAGGCCGTAGCCGAATTTTTCTAAATAACTTCCTAATTGTAAATTACAAACCTGGCTGATGTAGTCACCTTTAGCAAGGGCTGCATCAAGAGCACCTGTTACTGCAAAAGTAACACAAGTACCGTGAACCCCTTGATCTAATACAGGGACATTATTCATACCTAATTGGACTTTTTCAGGGAATGCCGATGCTTCTACTTTTAACGTGGTTTTAGAATAAGTTAGAGCTTGCGCCTGGTCAATTAAATTTCTTTTTGCCTCGTCTGAAAGCTCAACGCGTAATAATTGAATTACCTTTTCATTCGTTTCTTTATTGATAATTCCATATTGAGCTGAGGGATTGGTATTCGTTTGTTTTAATGTTTGTTTTATTGAACCAACGACAGTAACATCTCCAGAAAAAACATTACCGGTCATTGAAAATGCAAGGATAGAGGCTTGCATTAATGTGCATGTCATTTGTTTAAACTGCATGATAGCCCTTATGTCTAGAAAATAAACTGGGGAATTATTGATCAGTTTGCTTATTTTTGTCAACGTCGATGGGCTGTGCGGTCGTATTAGGGGCTTCCTTAATCCAAAAAGTCATAACTCCTAAAGCGATTAAAAGTTGGGCGCTATAGTATAGAAGCATAACGAATAGGGTAACATTCTCGAATCCAGCAAATTGCCCTAATGCCAAAATACAATCTGAAATTAAAAATAAGGTGGCACCACCTCCAATCAATAGCACATATTGATTAACCTGGTAGGAGCAAAATAACATCATGCTAAGTAAGCTGATATAAATGGTTACTGCAATCTTTATGTCACCTAAATAAGGCCATATATAGTTAATAAATGTGAGGATTAGGAGTAGCATTGGTAAAAATGCAAGGATTCGTTTTTTTTGAAAATGTCCTTTTTTTAAAAATAAACAAATATAGGAACAATGCGCTGCCATAAATGCCAATATCCCCATTGATAATGCATTAGAGCCTGGAAAGGTTAAACTAATATCGCCTAATGCTGAAAAGCCTAATGCAAGTCCTAAAAATAATTTTTCTATAGGTTGTTTTGAGGGAATTTGAGTGATAAGTAGCATCAGAAGAAGGATGGGAATTGGCTTTAATAGGGTTGTCCACGGATAATGAATAAATGGAAGTAGCAATAGATAAAGCACCATGAATAGCAAAATAAGTGCTAGGTTTATTTTAAAATATCGTCCTGACATAAAATTCCCACGTTGTTTGATATGCATTCATTAGGTAGTGCTGTACCACCGCCCCTGGGTTGCTTCATCACTACGTTTTTCCCATGACGGGGTTCTATTTAGTATGCGAAATTTGAGGACATCACGTCAATCCTACAATTCCTATTCCTCATACGTTCTATTAATACCATCATTGCGAATGATATGAAGCAGCCCATAGCTTTTCTCACCAGCATTTTAAATGAAAGATTTTTTTGCTCACCGTCATTGCGAATGAAATGAAGCAACCCAGGGTATTGGGCATCGATCTCTGTGGCCATGCTCTCAAATCATCATGCATTTTTAAAGCATTAATTTTTTAACTAAACCTTATTAGCATATCTTTTTTGTTTATTTAAATAAAATATGATTTAATTGCATCCTTTGTGATCCATAAAGAGCCTAATTATGAAAAAATTAATCTTTCTACTATGTCTGATGTGCTTTATCTCCGTAGGTCATACAAGCAAATTGAGTAAGTTTTTTAAAGACTTAGATAAAGAGGATCGAGCTCGTCAAGAACGTGAATGGCAAAAAGATATGAATTTCGGCGATTTTTCATTCCGTCTAGATAAGCGATACATTGATGATCGTGGACAGCATTGCCGTGATTATAAATTTAGAGCACGCAGTAATCCTTACCGCCATGGTTATTATACGGTCTGTGAGGAACGTTAACATCAGGATGAAAGGGCATGCGCACGATATTGGTATTCATGACTAACATGCCCTAAACTAACTGAATGCTTGGGACAATAAGGATTAAAGGAGTATTATTATGATGTTTAAAACGGAAGTTGCGCATGCAAAAAAACAAAACATGCAAGCGATTAGCAAAGCAATTCATAGCTTAGAAGTCATTGATTACATTGCAGTTTCCAAATTACTTCCTCAATTACTTGCAGAAGGCAAACTCAAATTAGATACCTCCGCTTATAAACCTGAAGATCTTACTAAAAATACAGGGGTAGGTAGACACCTCATTTACGACCATAAAGATCCAGACAACCCCTTTTCCATATGGGTATTTGTCTTTCTACGCAAACAAAAAACATCAATTCATGATCACAAATACAAAGGAACCGTAACGGTTCTTGAGGGACCAATAACGGAAAAATTTTACTTACCCACAGGTGAACATACCGCCGCGTTGAATCAATGTGTGGAGCGTGAACAATTTGATACCAATTGGGATGATTTAACTGGTAGTTTTGTACATCAACTTAAGTGTAGAAAAACATCGTGCGCAGAGATCAGCATGACTTTGCATATTTATAATATGCCAGCGTACCAGTGCCTCGATGTGGAAAATAGAAATTTAAATGTGATTTATAGTAAAGATAAAACCAAGAAAAACACCTGTGACTCCAATAATGAAGACAATAGCATGCAAACTGAAAGCAACTCCACTTCAGCATCTTTCAGTTAAATAGTACAAATATGGCATTACAATGAATGAGCTCCGGAATGATGCAGCACTCGATGTATCGTTCCGGAGTAAAGCTAGCTAAATTTAGACTTTTTGCCTTTTCTCAACGTAAATCTTGGTTATTTCAGCGCCAATAAAAAAGATTTGCGCTGAATAATGAACCCAAATCAAAAGTACAATAATTGAGCTTGTTGCGCCAAATACCGAATCAAGGTGAGCTTTTTTTAAATAAAAACCAATAATGAGGGTACCCACATTAAACATCAGTGAAGTAATTATGGCACCCACCCATATATTATCCCATTTAAGCTCAATATCAGGTAAGTTTTTAAACATTAGTGCAAATAATAAAGTCACAAATAGAAATGAAATTAGATAACTAATGATTAATTCAATATAGATACTTACCCCCATAAAATGCGTCATATAACCACTTAAAATAGCCAAAAAAGCACTTAACGCTAGAGAGGTGAATAATAGCAAAGCGGAAATTAATACCATGATAAATGAAAAAAAGCGTCGCTTAAGTGTATCCAGCCAAGCTCTGTCTGGGGAAGAATACACACCCCAAATCATATTTAATCCTTCTTGGATTGCACTAAACGCTCGTGAGGCACTTAATAACAAAATAATAATACCGAAAACCCGTGCCAATAATGCGGTAGAAGGCTGATTGACATTTTTTATCATCTCCTGGATTTGCAAAGCCGCTTGCTCACCTAAAAAGGAATTAAGCTTACCAAATATTTGCCCCTGAGCAGCCTCCTCGCCAAATAATGCTCCGGTTATTGCAATGCAGATTAATAAAAGTGGGGCCAGCGAGAATAAGGTATAATAAGCCAGAGCCGCAGCAAGACTCGATATGCGGTCTTGCCGCCAACTTTTCAGCACTTCGTTGATCAAACTGAATTTTAAGATCATCAAAATTTTCATTTACACCACTCAAAATGAACCGAACTTCGCGCCCAGTAAAATAACGGTAACGAGTGCAAGAATAGGACCAATGATTCCCACAATAATAACATCCAGATAACTCTTACGATGCGTCGATTGACATACGGCAAGGAGAGTAACAATCGCACCATTATGAGGCAGAGTATCCAACGTCCCCGACGAAATAACTGCTACGCGGTGCAATAAGGCTGGTTCAATTCCATATTGCTGTGCCAAATTTAAATAAGTGCCTCCAAGAGATTCAAGAGCGATGGACAGTCCGCCTGATGCAGAGCCAGTCACAGCAGAAAGAATATTAGTTGCTGCCGCAAGAGAAACTAAAGGACCCCCACCAAGCCCTAAAACCCAATCACGTACCACAGTAAATGCAGGCAGGGCGGCAATTACGGCACCAAAGCCAACTAAACTTGCAACAGTTAAAACGGGCAAAACGGAGGCATTTGCACCAGCATCCATGCTTTCTCGCAAGTTAGGAAGACGTTTCCGATTGATAAGAATTAAAATAAATATCGCTGAGGCCAGCGCGATCACAATAGACCATACGCCACCAACCACTGAGTATGAAGTTGCTCCCCATTCTTCTTTTGCTAAAAATGAAAAGTCGAGGCGTGGAAGGATGAATAGGGCCATTAAAAAATTGACACAAATCACAATAAACATAGGCAATAGGGCAAGTGTAATTGAAGGGGCGCTCTGGCTGGGCATTCCATGAGTGATTTCCGCAGTATCAAATTCATGGTCTGTTGTGGCTCGACCGCGAATAAGTTGGTTATTCGCTATACTGTTCATATCTAGGAAAGTGTCATCACCAAATGGTTCATTTTTACGCATGGCTTCAGCCTCAGCACGCTTAAGCCACCACATGCCAAAAGCGAGCATCACTACAGAGGCAATAATCCCAAGGCCGGGTGCGGCAAATAGTGTGGTACCCAAAAAAGGCATGGGAATGGCATTTTGTATCGAGGGTGTGCCAGGTAATGCCGACATAGTAAAGGTGGATGTACCTAGAACTATTGCGGCAGGCATTAATCTGCGTGGGATCATGGCTGCTTTAAATAAGGATTCAGCCATTGGGGCAAGGACAAAAAAAACTACAAACAAACTCACCCCACCATAAGTGGCTAAGGCACCGGCTAATACAACCGCCAGCAGCGCATGTTTCGTTCCCAACCGCTGAGTCATAAAAGTTGCAATTGTTGAGACGGAACCACTGTCCTCCATTAATTTACCGAATAGGGCGCCTAACAAAAATAAGGGAAAGAATTGAGCAATAAAACGCGCCGCACCATTCATAAAGGTCTGTGTCCAATGAGCGAGTAAAGGCTCCCCAGAAATAAATGCAGCGATTAAAGCTGCACCAGGCGCAAGAAGAAGTACGCTCCAACCTCGAAATGCGAAAATGATAAGTAGGGTAAGAGCGATTAAAATTCCGAGTACGCCCATGAATTAGACTCCCTCAAGTAACTCATCGAGATCAAATGAGGAACGCTTCCCGAGATCAGCGGCATGGTTTATAAAGAATTCTTCGGCTGAACGTCGTCCTTCGTCTCTAAGCATGAGTAAAAATTCCCATTCCGCATTCAGCTTGGATGAATAACCAAGTTCAACCATAATCTCACTGCTGACACGGTGAATTCGCATACCTGCCCATTTTCCCCCTTCGCAATCAGCAGGAAGGGCCAATTGCCGTAATAGAGCAATCATGCGAAGTTCTTTGAGTAATACCGCATTAAATGAAACTTCGTTCAAACGATTAAGTATGTCTCGTGCTGATTTAGGAAAGTCAGGGCGAGTTACAGGATTTATTTGAACTAAAATTGTATCTTGTGATTTACATTCACGTATAAGAGGGGTGATGGTTGGATTGCCTGAATATCCACCATCCCAGTAATGCTCACCATTAATTTCTACTGCTTTGAATACTGTAGGAAGACAAGCTGATGCCAGCAGCACCTCAGGTGTAATTTCATTATTGCGAAAAACTCTTCCTCTGCCGGTACTTACATTGGTTGCTGTAATAAACAATTTAATTGAACTGTCTGGCAGGCGTTTAAAATCAATGGATTGAGTTAAAATTTCGCGTAATGGGTTCACCCCTAATGGATTAAGATCATAGGGAGAAAACAGTCGCGCGAAAATATCCATAGCGATAAAAAAAGGAGAGTGATCAAGAGACCATTTCCCTAACATTACATCAAGAGGACCTCGTTGGAGGAAACTAAACCGAGCCGCATCAGAGACTCGTTTCCAGAATAACTCGAGTGCCTCACGAGCCCCTTGGGGACCATCTTTAGCATAACCATCGGCAAGAACGACTGCATTCATTGCACCTGCAGAAGTGCCAGAAATACCATCGATTTGTAGATCCTCTTCTAATAAACGATCTAACACACCCCAGGTAAACGCACCATGAGCACCACCACCTTGCAGTGCTAAGTCAACCAGTCTTTCAGTCATAGTAAATGACATCCTTTTCGTTGATTATTAGGTTGAGAGAATCCTTCCTCTCTACCATTATGGCATACAATAGTACAGATTTTAAATGCCGTAGTTTTTAGAAGTCTGGTTGCAAGCACCAGGTTAAGGCATAAATAGTGTGGCCTGTGGAGGTTTTTTTATTCCCTCCACCAAAGCTGAAATAAAAGGGGCAATACTTAATTCCTTGCACTCCAGCAATTTAGATTTTAATTTTTCATTCGTGGGTGCATGGAACATCTCGTACTCATTATGTTTATAACAATGAACTAACCATTGAAGTTCGCTTTGAGTGACGGAAGAAAAAAATATTGATTTGAGTTTGGAGGGTGCTTTTAATAAGCGACTTTTTTCACTTAAATGATCCGCTAAATTATTGCGTAGCCGTTCAATTAATGATGGTGCAGCATTATGCGCCAGAGCACGTTGATATACCAAAAGACTAATGCTTGAATTCATTAATGCGATAAGTCGATCTTGTATATTTTCTTCTAAGGTTAAAAACCTTGCAAAGAATGGAGTCTTTGTAAGCCAACTCTCACTTTGGGCTGCAATGTGTAAGCGTAACAGATACACCTCGCAGTCATTATCTGAAGGGCTAGTTAGACACAATTGCCTTAATGCAGTAAAAAATTCCAGAACAGCATCCGATAAAGGACGGTTTCTACGTTCCTTAGCTCCCATTTGTATAATAAAGCGCTCCAGCAAAACAAGCACACCCGGATCTGGTTTCTTATCAAAATGAGAAAATAAACCTTCTGTACAAAAGGGAATATCACGGAATTTTTTTATTAATTCAGTTTTTTTCATCGAGTCGTGATTATTTCTGAATTCAATAATATCCTTAAAGGGATTTCGAGCACCAAAGAGGCTCAATAAAAGGGGGCTTAAAGCAAAAAAATCACTGGCTTCAGAATAGACTCCATCAAGAACTTCAAGCGCAAGATGCTCAGGAGTCCCTTGAGGGATTTGGTATGTATCCGTTATCCGTTTTGCAAAATCAAAATCCAAATATAAAGCGTCCAGTTTGCGTATTTGTTTCCCAGCAATTAGTAACTCTTGCTCTCTTATTTTTATATTATTACCCGTAATATCTCCATGCACGATGGGCAAGCCGCTGAGATTATTATAATGCAGGTGATTAAGACCCTGGATTAATTGCCATGCAAGATCCACCGCCTGGAAAAAACTAAGTTGTTTTATTGGTGAATCACTTTTCAATTCTGGGGCAATATGAAATCCTTTAATGTACTCCATAATAAGCACATCTCGATTTTCTATAGTTAAAACAGCAATCTCAGAAGCATCATAGTATTGATAGCCAGAAGGTCTTTGTTCTCCATCATAGATCTTGATTGCAACAGGCTCCTCTTTATTAATCACTAACTTCTCTTTTTCAATACGCGTGGGAATTAAATCAGAAGCCATTGGCTGTACTAAAGAGCAAGGGTATCCCATATAGACTTGATGACCTAATTCTTCACTGAAGTCGCTGCAATAGTATGAAATTATACCGTTAGCCTGTTTGACTGGAAACAAAGTATAGGGTAGTGACTTGTCGTCCTTTTCTAAATCTCCCATGAGATTGGCGCCTTAAATTAAGTTAGTGGTTGCAATTATAACATTTTACTATTTGAAGATAACGATTTGTATCAAAAAACACCATTTTTCTTGGCGTAAGATTAACGTACTATACTTTAAATTAAGCAATATGGGTATATAAAAGCCAATATTAATTATTTATGGAGCTTAAACTTTTCATTTTTTTTACAAGCTGTTTAATAGTTCCTTAATTATAAAGGCATAAAGTAGTTTGTGAACGAAGCAGATTTATAGAGCTTCATATTATTAATTCTTTAGAGGACATTAATATGTTATCTACAAGCGAAGCAATACGCACATTAGATGAAGACAAAACCCGCCGTATTATAGAACTTTATCTAAGAGCTCGATTCAAAGCACGATTCGATCCCGCTTGGCTTGACACGATGGATAACTATGCGCCTTTAGCAACCGCACTTAGATTTTTTGATAAATTAGGAAATGATAACTTAAAACTTGCAGCAATTGGCAGCAGTAATGCAACAACACGAGACGATCATAAAGAGCAATTTGCGATACTGCAAAATATATTAGATGATGTAGTTCCTTTGACCGATGGTATCCCACCGGTAGCTGAAGAATTTAATGAGAAAAAGGCTATTCTTTGGAGCTTGGAACTTAATCAACATTTAGAAAGTCGCTCCTTACGCGATTTGCATGCACAGAATAGTAATTTAGGAATTGTTGAAAAATTATTAAATGGAGACTTAGGACAAGAAGAGTGGCTTGGTGAAGTTGATTTAGAGCGCATGCTCATTAAATTAGGGGTCAAAGACCGCACCCATATTACACGCTTAAATGCAGAAGACATCGGCATGATATTGCACTTTGAGCGAATCAAACATGGCTCTTCGACAGCCCCATATACCATTCCTTTATTAATTAACTGCGGTAGCAGTTCTTTACGCAGCCAGGGCTCACATTGGACTTATGCTATGGTTTCAGTGAACCCCACAACCAACTCGGTTACCATTAATTATCACGACTCAATGCCTCTTAGAGGTTCAGAGCGCGATGTACTTACAGCTGCTATTAATTATTCAGATGGCCCATACCGAGCATTTCCCTCCTATGCAACACAAACAGTCAACACCACCTCTAGTGGTCAACAACGAGATGGTTGGAGTTGTGGATACCGTGCATTAAAAGGTTTAATCACCTCTCATGGATTCCCAGTGATGCCAGGAAATGTAAATCAAGGAGCTACCTGGCTTAAGCTTACTAATGCAGCAAATACGTCTACAGCTCTAAGAGATGTAGTATATGATGAGCTGTTAGATGGGGTAGAAATTGATAACCAATATGCTGAAGAAATGGAGCTTGAGCCCTCGATGATTACATCAACGAGTGAAAAATCTCTCAAACTTGATAGTAAATTTACTCAGCATTACCGAGAGTTGCTTGGTCATGGAACAACTCGTCTCGGTGCCTCAGAAAATTTTGCCGAAGAATATAGAAAAATAAGTATCCTGCTCAAAACGATACGCGTTTCCACCGGCAGGACATCTGCTCTAAAGGATTTAAAGCAAGGTTTAAATGAGGTCATAACGAATAATGAGTTATCTTCCGATGAAAAACTATTTGCGATTCTCGATGTTATGGGGACTGAATATTCAAAAATTATAAAATCATTTGGTGGTGCAAATAGTGAGTTAGGCAGCTACATTAAAGGGTTTTGTGACAAGCACATGGGTGTAGTATTAGGAGAGGACCCACTTTACCGATTTAAAAAAGATGGTTTAATGAGCCGAATGCTAGATAACCAGACTGGAATAAAATCTGAAAAGAGAGAAACGGAGTCTTTATTGCCCCCAGTTAAAAAGAAAACAACGGGTACAGGTGTATCTCATAGTGCGCCAACAATAAGAACAACTGAAATTGTAGAGTCCAGAGTAACTCCTTCGGAAGGTTCCATAGACAAAAAAGGAGCGCGCATTAATCAGCCTGCATTACGGGAACATGAAAAGGACGCACGTATAGGTACCATGTTTGGCCTCTCGCAATTTTGTTATGGCCAAAAACCTTCTGGTGTTGAACCTGGATTTAGAGCCATTGATTTAAATGAGGAGTTTTTCAAAGAGCTAACCAAAATTTTAGCTAAAATTCCTTCCGATGATCCCCATAATCTTGCTCGATTAGGCGCAAACCTAGGAAAAGTCGATGATTTAAAGCGAAAACAGGAAATTTTTGCGCTTTTTATTAATGCTCATACTCCTAAACCCTATGGTGAAAGCACCGTACTTAGTCCTGGAATTCAATGGCTTTGTAAAGAAATCAAAGATGCAGTCGGAAATAATCATAATTTACAAGCCTGGATGTACAAGCTTGATTATGCAGAAGGGCAAAAAGAACGAATTAAAGCCAATAAGGAGGCAATAAGGGAGTTTGTAGGAACACGTTTAGCCGGTATTTTTAGTGAGCAAAACCAAAAACAAGAGCTTGCCTGGGTAAATAACAAAGACGGTGGAGCGCATGCCTTATTAGCCTGCGGTTGGAAAAATGGTTTACGTGAGCTTACTGAATTCCTTTGTAATGGAAAAGAGCCTGATTACCGTGGGGTATTGGTTGAAAATAAAGATGCTCCGATAAAACGTTCCATGCTCATTCCTGGCTTGGCAAAAAACTTAATTTTTGGTGTTGCTATTGGGGATCGAGATGGTATTGGTAAAAATGCCCAAAATAAAGGTTTTGCCGATGGCGCATTCTATGGATTTGACTATGGTAAGCCTTATGAAGGTGATGGGGTATGTAATAGCTTGAAAGATGATTTTTCATTTGATGATTTTTACGCTAAAGCGCCTGAGTTCCTTAGAAGAGAAACAAAAGTCGGTGTAGCACGGCACCGAATGTACCGAAATTATAGTGTGTTTTATGATACACCCTTATCCGAGCGGATGGTTGGTTTGCATTTATTAAGAAAAATGATCACTGGGGAAAATCCTGATGAAGAAGTGATTAAAAGCTATCCTGGTTTAAGGCAAGAACTACATCGTATTCAAGAAAATACACCAACTCCCAAGGCCTTATTAAAACAATTAGATCTCATTAGACATAATTGTAGTAATCCAAAAACTATGGCCTTACTTGAGGCTCATATAACAGATGTAGGTTCAGGAAAATTGTCAAATTTTGATTTGTATTTTTATAAAATCAAAACAGACATTATGGAGATGGCTGTAAAAAGTGATATGTCTTATGAGGAGCTTGCTGACTACATCAAATTTATCGATAAAATGGCAGAGCAAGCTCATACAAATAATGCGCGGATCTTACAAACCTTTGCGCAAAGAATACCACTCACTCGACAAGAGCTTGACTTATTAGAACACATAGAAAAAGTGTGCTCTCCTACCTCAATCATGTCTCCAGATGGTGAGATCTTTTTGAATAGGTTACGCTTTGAACCACAAAAAGGCCGAATTCCTTTTCAATTAAAACATGAGGACAATGGAACTTATACCTTGAGCACTACCAATAAAAACATTACTAAGATGTTAGAAAAAGAGTTGGGTTTAGCTCGTCCGAATGTTTCTAAAGGAGGAGTGAGTTATACGCTGTCTCAAGAGCAATTAAGTAAGTTAATGGTCATTGTTGAACAAAAGTACAATGAAAAAGTACAAGAGCAGCTTGTTCAACCTACCTATAAGGCAACTGTATTAAAGCGTGCTTTATCCATGATAAACATTGATAATACGCCTGAAACACCTAGAGCTGGATTTGCGATTAAATGGGAACCAAATGGTGTTTTATCGATTCGACTTGAAGCAAAAACAGCTGAGCAGGCAGAGGAAATAAATAAAATTTTTAGCCTGCGCTTGGCTTTAAATAAACCTGAGATTCTGAATATAAATCCAGAATCTTTACCAAAGCTTAGAGCCAAGATTGATTTAATTTACACTCGTGATGACTATGAAAGCCGTAGCAGCTTGAAGTCCAGTGTTGAGGATGTCGGTATAGAACTTAGCTCTATAATGAAAAAACCTTCCGACTCTGGTTCCGAAAAATGGAAGGCGCTACATCAAAAAGAGCATGTACTAACACCTACTGAGCAACTAATGAAACGATTTGAGACATTAGTTACTAAAACCGAGGTGGTAGCACAAATTAGAGATATCTTGGTTGAAGCACATCCAGATGTTGTGGAACGACTACTGCAATACAACGATAAAACTTTGAGCAACGAAGATAATCTCAAGGCGATTATTCAAGATCGATTAGGAGATATTAAAGAAATATCCGATGAAATAGTTATAACACCAACTACATCTACTGATGTTCGACCAGGAATGCAGTAGAAAATAAAAAACTAATATTATCCTGCGGCATTAGCAACGAAGGAGCACTAGATGAAGAATACAGACTTCACTGGAGCTCCTTCGTTAAGCTCGGGATTTTATATCCCTAAAAAAAGAATGCATGTTACTTTATGGTAATGCCTTAAATCCCACCTGACCACATTGACCATTATAAAAATAGTTATATGAATATAAGGGTCTCCTGCCAGTGTTAATAAAAATCATTCCCGTTGCCGTGGAATTAATCCATTGAACACTCACTGGAGTGGGGCTATCACTTGGTGGAGTGCCATCAACCGTTGTAAAATTATAACTCATTGCAGGCATACTTAAGGGTCCCATTAAAACAGACATATCAATTCCCGCTGGCACATAATTATTGACTCCATAAGTGCCCTCTGGCCATTGAGCTTTGGGTAAATCGATGAACATGGAATCGATTCCAACATCAAGCAATGCGGTTCCACAGAATTGATTTGGCACTGGAAAGCCTGGAAAACTATAACAACCTGCTTGTGCGTTAAAATCACCGGGGACTGCGGTATTAGGCGTTAAATTGACCACATCGTAATTGTTTGCAGTTGAGGTAATACCTAAAATTAAGCTATTAGGTCTGGTGCTTGCATCTCCAGGGGTAAGATAATAGCCAGGGCTCATATCTGTTCCATTACTCGCATTTGTTATATGCAGGAAGGCATTTGCCGTTGGCGAATTAAACAGGTCATTAGTAGTGGTGCTATTGCGGTTAAAGCCAACCCCGATGTAATGTAAATCCGGTGTCGGAGGAGTGGTGTGGCATGATTTATCAGCAGGTCCTACGCAATAAGCTTTATCAATTCCTAGCACCATGATGGGCTGGGTTTGTACCGTGCCATGGTCCGTTTTGATGCGTACTGGGGCCAAGTAATAATTGCCTGAATAGGTATTACCACTACTGTCATAATATTTAACGCCAGGAGCGCCTGGACCAATCACATTCCCATTATGAGGTAACTCTTTAGTGGGGACAACAACGCCTAAAGAGCCCGTATCAATTGTATAGCCAGTAAAGGTGCCTGCAGAATCATTTTGGTCATAGCCAACATCCGCCTTTATTTTTAAAGCATAAGGCAATGTTTGTGACAGAGGTATGTGATAGCTCGTAATACCATAAGTACAAGTGGGTGGTGTGTTTTTCTTTAACACCTGGGTTACTCCAAGAGCAGCCCCATTATTCGTGCTATCGCTAATCCAGGCATTAATTGAGATATTATTCGGGAATGCCTGCCCACTATAGGTAAATGTGACGGTCCCTGTGCTCGTCGTAGTTGAAGTAGGCCAAATCACTCCACTGGGTGCTCCATAAACATCAACATGGATTGGATTATTTACAGAAGGTATCAATGGCTTACCCTTAGAATTACACATGGTCATACTAATGGTAAACTGCTGGACTTGATTGGCAGTATTACCTGTTGGATTATTTACCTTGGTCACTGAAGGGGTGAAATTAACTACACTAGGCTGACATGTTGGTGGTGTGATTGGAATAATTGCCGCTGCCGTATTGCTTACGGAAAATAAACAATAGCCATTACTATTTTGGCTACAGCCTGAAAGAGCATAACCTGGGGTATTTATTTTAATCCCAGCAAAAGGGTAGCTGCGGTTTGGTATGTTTGTAAGTATGCTCAGTGTTAATGCAGAGACATTATAATTTTGACATGATAATGCGCCTTTTCCATTTAAACACAAGGTAATACTTAGATTTGCAGGGGTCCCATCCGCAGAAACCTTAAAAAAGGAATTGTTCACAGAAAAAGCGCTGTGATAACCCAACAGTAATAAGACAACACTAAAACTCCTTAAATATTTTATCATAAATTATCCATATACTATGTGTTTCTTAATGGAGAACCAGTTATAACTAGCTCTCCTCATGCTGCTTCGTAACTTCATGTTAAACAAAGAAAAAGCGCGTTCTATCATAGGTTACATTCGTCGTGGGCGTCAATGAGGAGGGCTGCTGGAATTAATTCGGCTTATGGTGATATTTCATGTTTCCACGAGTTAGCGCGGTGCACGACTGGATTAAGCAAATCGTACCCAATAGCTAATTTATAGAACAACACCTTTTGAACAAAAAAACACTCCGTTGAATTATGCTATAATTATAAGGTGACTGAAATGATTTAAAAATCAAATTCTTAGCTTGTATAATTGGAGTATTTGAAATGGACAGATCACGTTTTTTAGCCAAAGCCATGGGTATTTATCTGTTGATAGTCAGCCTATCTATATTTATCAATATGCATTCTTTTGTAAACTTAGTTAATGAGATGACAAAGAATGAACCCCTTTTGTTCGTGACTGGTTTTTTTACGTTAATTATTGGTATTTTACTCGTATTAAGCCACAACATTTGGCAATGGGATTGGCGAGTACTTATTACAGTAATTGCGTGGCTGACCTTACTTAAAGGCGCTAGCCTCATTTTGCATCCAGCGATGTTGTATACCTATACGGCCACAATCAATTATATTACAGCAGCAATTGATGTAATCCTTGGGGTTATATTGTGCTACTTTGGCTTTAAGCACTCTTAATTAAAGAGTGAACTAATAAGTACCCAGTGCACCTCGGATCCCTGGG
This sequence comes from Legionella saoudiensis, assembly GCF_001465875.1. Taxonomy (GTDB): domain Bacteria; phylum Pseudomonadota; class Gammaproteobacteria; order Legionellales; family Legionellaceae; genus Legionella; species Legionella saoudiensis. Next base: position 807,918 of record NZ_LN901324.1, read on the forward strand.
CTTAATAAAGTTAAAAAAAACTGGAAAAATAATTTATGGGTTACATGGTTTTCCTTTAGCTCTTATGCAGCGGGTCTTATCGTGCGATGGCACTTTCTTTTTAACATTAAAAATGGAGCGCCGTTAAAGTGCTCCATTTAGATTATAAACTATTGGTTTCTTGGAGGGGCAATTGTTCTTCAAGGGAGGTGATAGCTTCCTTTCTGAACAAGCTTAAATAAGTAATTGATTCTTTTTTAGCTGGCATGGGGTAAATCCAGCTTTTGCCATATTTAAAATGCATCGAATTAAACGCCTTCTCTTCTTGCTCAGGAGTTATTTCTGAATGTTGTCCTCGAGATACTGATTTTTGGTATTCTTCATGAAGTCTATGTCTTATACAGTCCATTGTATAGCTAGAATCTTCTGCGATTGCTTGATGACCAAGATCAACTAAATGTTGAATTTCTTCGTTTTCAGTGATATCCGGAGTGCCTTTAATTGCGGTAATAATTCCTCTTAATGGCATTCTTAACGCCCAGGTCAATGGGCTGGCAATAACTTGAGTAGAACCTCTAACAATACTAGATAAGCCATCAATAAGCCAAGAAGAAGACCGGCCCAAGTTTAATTTCATATTATTAGAAAAATTACTCCAAGAGCCGGAATTAAACGCATATCTTACTGTGTTACCGAGGAAAAAAAGAGGGGTTGCAACTAAATTTGCAAGACCTCGAAGCACATTTTTAAGTCCTCTAAGTGGTTGTGCCATATCCATTAAGAATTCATGCGATGATTTATATGGTTTAAACGTATACTGGATGTCATTAATCATAGATGCAATGGGTTGCATAGCCCCAATAAACTGATCTGTCCAATACTCGCGCGGGGTTTCATTGTATCGACGTGTATACGGTGCAGTGCTTATATAGCGAAGAGTAGCGTTTTCTACAGGATAAAGTCGTGCATCTATAAAACGAGCAAATGGAAAATCTTTTTTTACAAGATATTCAAATAAAGATTCATATCCACCGTTAATTTTTTTCATTTCATTATCCTATCAAATTAATGTGCGCAAATTATACACTTTTTATCCTTAAGAAAATATTAAAAATAAAATATAGCCTTACGTTACTAGGATTTACTAGAAAGTGCATCTTAAAAATAGACTTGAAGAGTCCGTCAATAAGCTTACGATTTATGTTCCTTATAATTTTATGACTTATCCAAGGGTTTTGGCGTGATTTGAAATGGGGAGGGTGCTTTATAGCCCTCTGTGGGTTCATTTCCTTCAAAATCTACAGTTGATTCTGGATTGTTGCGCCTGGAGTTTTCTAGTTCGCTTTTGTATTGTTGCGTTGTTCCTCGAACAGTCACTAATAACGCGAGCTCCCTTGTTTCTCTCAATGGTTTGGGTGGAGAGGCAAGACAAGACCCTACATACACATTGATTCGAGCAGTATCAGACTCCTCATTTTCTTTCCATCCAGGTTCAACATTTCTAGAAAATCCGAATTTTTTAAAAAACCAGTCAAGCCCATGACCCAATTTAACTTCAGGGGCTATAATTACATCAGCCAAAACGTGTCCATACCCATGTCCATAGCCATTTTTCGTATCATCGCCATTGGCAAAATAGATAACTGCTGATTTTTCTTTTACATCTATGGCCACCCATCCACGCCATTGATTCATATCTCCTGAATGAAAAGCCGTTGTAACCTCGCCTGCATCATCAAGTTGCAGACCTAAACCCAATCCCCACGCCAAGTGTTGTCTATCTTCTTCTGGAACACCCATATCAATGGCCCATTGGTCCTCTGTCAGTAATATTTGCGGTCTAAATGCTTCTTGCAACGGATTAGTATGACCTGTGATATGAGTTATCTGGGAAAGCGCCTTATTTGATAACCTTTCAATGAATTCACCTACGGCCTCGTGGGAAAATGAGTGATGTAACTCTTGAAGCTGCGAACCAATGCTATCTAATTCTATTTCTTGAACGGTACCTTTTTGTTTGTTGTAATAGAAAAAACCGGTTTCAGTCAGAATATAGCGTGAACATGCTGAGGTTTTTTGATTTTCCGGGGTTGGGACAACGGACATTCTTGCGAAACTACAGTCTTTCTCTTGCATCCAAGCTGCAGTAAGCAGGGCATAATCTCTAGCGGTGGTGTGTAAGCTGTTCGCTGCATGTGGAATCAATCCACTTTTAGTTGGTGGTAAAAAGCTACTATTGTTCATTTTTAGCGGTATGAATACTTCCTCTTTTGCAAGTAGTTCAAGGGGGGCTGTTTGGATTTCAATGGCTTTTTGTAAATAGTATAAAGCGGCGTTTCCATAAGCATATTGAGCACCTAATTCAAAATCCATTCTAGGAGCACCATTGATAGGGATACCTGTTGTATGGGATAAAACCATACGAGGAGTTATTTGTTTTGCTTTTTGAATAAACGTATCGCTCACGGCTCTATCAGGGGTATCACCAGGATTGAACACCTGGTTATAGAATTCTTTTAGTTTACTCTCTTCATTTGGAAGAATTTCAGAAATAGGTGTATCCAAATCAAATACCTTGCCATCAGTTGTTAATAACTTTTTATCCGCGATTAGCTTAAGAACTAAATAGGAAAATACGGGCTTACTCAGTGAGGCTGCGCCAAAAACAGTTTGTTCCTCTACGGATATCCCGGGAGTATCTGCATGCACATCTGTTTTTCCTATTGGCAACGTTTTAATTGGAATGGTCTCTTGTAAGTTAAGATAGGCAATGGATACACCAGGTATCTCGCCTTTTTCCATTCTCTCTTCAATTACTTTTTTGGTTGGTCTTGGCATAGACACTTACCCTATTCATAGTGTTTATTAATTATATTGTATTATTTGTGGTCATTGAAAAGCATTTGATTTCGAAAATACCTTCATTCTCAAATCGCAACTGGAAGTCCAGATGAGGTTAGATAATCATCACCAGGCGTCTCGGGTCTAAACAAATTGACATCTTGTCGATGAAGCCGGATGTTAAATCGGGGAATTAAGCTAAGATTAGTTGAATCTCATGTTATCTGATTTAGTAGTTACCTGTCTCGCTAGTGTTTGGTGGGCTAAAAGAAATGCTCAGGTCATATCAGCAGCTATTAATCGAGTTTAATCAAACCACCCACCATTAGGTCTTAGAGTTCTCGCTAAAGCCTTGTTTGATGAGCGGTTTGAACAATTAATTGGGCTGATAATATAATCCTTGCTCAAGAGACTCTCTAAGTCCAGCAAGTGCATCTGCTTTTGCTCCACATCGAAACCTGGTTACTTCACCTGGAATAAAAAGAACCCAAAGCATTAACTAAATTAGTCCTATTCTCGATAGATAGCTCAGTCATCCATGGCATAAAATTATTACTCGTATCGATAAAAGACACCTCTCGATTACCCGCATAACACTGCACCTTTTTCATGAGCTGCGAGCCAACACCTTGAAATCGACGGGTAGGGCATACAAATAAATGATTTAAAAACACCTCATCCTCATAATCGCTAAATAAAGCAAAACCAATAATTTCCTTTTTTGACAATGCAATTATTGCAAACTTATGGGAATACTCACCACCAAAACTCAGCACGTATTGAGAAAGCTCCAATTTACTAATACGAACGCCGCTTTCTTGCACAACACTCCATGTATCATCCAACAATTCGTTAGTTAAATAACGCAGGCTAGGTTTAGAGCGAGAAAACCTGGAGTCATCGAAAAATTTACCCATCGGACTTATCTCCGTTGATTTGCACAAAGTGTATTCATATCAGCCCATATTTAAAATATACAGAGTAAGTTTATATTAATAAATATGTACACTTTTAATATTAGTTAACTTTTGTAGGTCTATAATTATACATACTGGTCATTGTTTACCCTGTGTGTGGAATATGCCTATCCTAGCAGAACAAATACTTCATAAAGCGCAATCAGAATTTACAAAAGAAAAAGTGCAACATCCCGATCTTAAAACAACTAAATTAAAAGCAGATAATAATGGTAATCTAAAAGGCCCTTTCAAAAAACTCATTGACGACTTACAACTAGCAAAATATCCCAGTCCGCCATTTACCTGCCAACAGCAATCTATAGAAATTGACGGTAAAACCATACCTGTTACCTATATTAAAACCGAAGGACAGATAAACTTATCCAGCGAGCAACTGCATGAGGTGAGTGTCAATTCACTTTTGTTAAGAAAAGTAGCCTTAGCCGCAACACTAGAAGCCTATGCAGCCCAGCATGTAACAGGAAAAAGCCAACTAAAAGCGATTCGTGCTCAAATAGAACAACTAGTAAACGAATCAATTCAAGAAGCAATAAAACAAGCTGAGAACCCTAAACAAAAAGTGAATACCTATGATGAAACCAATGAGTTCATCAATAAACTAGGTACCATTTTAAATAACAATACGCAGATTAAAAAACATGATGAAGCAGTTAGGATTATCAAAGGCTATGAGCGTTATGTTCTTTCTGAGATGAATGCTGGAAGGGTTATCATTAATGAAAGTACTGTAACTACGAGCAAAGGTAAAAAGAATCTTATTCAAATGGATATTCCTTTGGACGCCCAATTAACTGAGGCACAGAAAAAAGAATACCTCCGAGTACTAGATTCTAAAAAACCTGAATGGTTTCAAAAACTAAAACCAGAAGAGCAACGCTGGTATCAGGAACGAGTGAAAAGGGCGACTAAGTCTGCTGATGGTTGGACTAAATTTGCGCAGGAAGTCTATGGGACTTCTGCGATGCAGCAAGCGCTTGAAATGAAAAATGCCAGGAAAAACTATTTTTTTATTGATGGAACATTACAAAGTGAAAGTACAAAAAATGCTACACTCAATGCGATTGAGGTACCTAAAAAAGAACGCCAACAGATAACTATTCACAATGCGGAACAATTAATAGAAAACCAGATACAAAATGCTGAAGCGCGATTTAGAGCACATTGGGGATTAAGTCCTGACGCAAAATTACCCGGTAAAATAATGATTGCAAGCCAAAGCTTGCTAAGCCCATTATTGGGTCTTGCTGATGATAAGATGATCAATGCGCAAAAGGCAGCAGTTGAGCATTTAGCTAAAGATCCTCGATATAAAGATAAATATCAAATTGTCTTTGGTAATGATGCCGTTAATATTTTCCGTAAAGCTCAGGCAATCGATTGGAAATATACAAATGAGGTAATGGATTATTCAAGAACCCTAATAACAAACCTTCAACAGGCTGGGGTTGATAACAATCATCCTCAGATGAAGTTAATGACTGCAGCCTTAGCTGAATTAGAAGCATTAAAAAGATCTCCTGATTTGGGTGATCGTAATAAAGCAGCCTTCAAAACAGCACTTACCTCCATTCTGATTGAGGCTGCTGGGGGTAAGGTCAGTACCAATTGTAAAAGTGGTAAAGACCGTACAGGCCTTGAAGAGCTATATCATAATGCAATGCTAACTTATTACAGTTTATATAATGAATTGCCCAGCTATAACGATGGTCCAGAAAAAAGAGAACAATTTATTGAAATTTTTTCTCATTTATTCAATACATTAAAGATCCATGAGTCAGCATCTGGAAACACTATTGGCGCATTTGGTATTAAAGACAGTGCAAAAATGCTTTGTTCTGATATCGCTAAAGCATTGGGTGCTAACTATACCATGAGTAACAGCAGGGCCAATATAAACAAAACTGAAGAGGCTTTTGTTAAAAAAGTTCTTAAAAAATTTGATCAAGATAAAGCGGTTGTTGAGGCTGATGTATTTACCGATTTTGCCTTGGAAAAACTACAGCATCGTAAACATGAGCTGGAGCAAAAATCTGGCAAAAAAGAGAAAATTGCTGTCTTGGATCAATTAATTTCAGACATAAAAAAAGGCAAAGAATTAATCCCTGCTTTAAATGAATTTTTATCTAATGAGAAAAATAAGCGTACTTTTGCATCTAAAACGGGATTAGGCCAAGATCAAACCATTAAATTAGTTAAAAAAATTATTAATGAATATGAAAATAACAACAAATTAATTGAGGAAAGAAAGCAATACCAAAAAAGAGAACAAGAATTATCAAAAGCACCTGGAGTTAATACGAAGCAACCAGACCCCCGGCCTGAAATTCCAGCTATGCAAAATCCACGAAGCAGTATTCAGCAGGCTCCAAAATCCGCACCACCACAACAACAAACCGTACAAGCACAGCAATCTGGGCCCATACAACAAGCAGAGCATGCGCAAAAAACTGCTCGAGCTCCTAATCAAGAACGGCTCGATTTCGAGAAAAACCACCTAAAACAATTGCAAACTGAGTTAGCGAAAGTACAAGCCGAAATGGAGACAAAGAAGCGCCAACTTGACGAAATAAGAGAAAAATTAAGTATTGATAGAGGCGAATTAGAGCTTGCATCCACGGCGTTACTTAAAGAAAAAGAAACCGCCAATCAGATGGATATAAAACTAACCCAAGAAATTGAACTGTTAGACCATCTTCATACAGCTCTTCAAGTACAAAAAGATGAACTTCATCAATTAGAAAGTGATTTAGAACAAGTTTCTTCCATATCAGAGCAAGTAAATACTCAAAAAACGAATCTCCAGCAGCTAACAGCGGAACATCAACAAGAAAATAATCAACTTGAACTCCTTATTCAATTGCAGCAAGAAAAGGGAACTCTTGATAAGCTAAAGCAAGAACATAATACAGAAGCATCAAAGTTAGAATCCGACGAGATATTACTTAAAAATCAAGAAGATAAAAAGCAATCTTTAGAATCTAAAAAATCTCAAATGACGGGCGAGCTCAATAAAATTCAAGAAGAGAGCACACAGCAGGAAAAAAATACATCGTTTATAACCAGAATTGTTAATGCAATTACGTCCTTTTTCAAGTCCATTTTTGGTTCCGCTTCAAACAAAGCCGAAAATAATCTGGCAGCACAAAAGAGCAAAGAAATTGAACAATTACAAGCTGAGATTAACCAATTAGATAATAGTATCGAACAACAGAAAAAAGCCGTTCACAGCCAAATGGTTAAAGTAAGTGATTTAGAAACACGTATTAAAGAACAAACCAGCAAAATGCAGCCAATCCAAGATAAGGTAGGCGTTAATAGTGATTTAAACGAAGAAATAGACAAACAAACCAAAAAAGTTGAAAAATTAGTAATCGAAGTCATGGAAACGGAACAAGATATTGCTCAATTAAAAAAAGCAGAAGCCAATAACCAGATTAAAGTCCAAGAGCTTACAGAAAGTATTAACCACCAAAAAGAAGTTATCAGCAATACCCATGTGATAATTGATGGAAAAGAACAAGCCATTAAAGAACAACAACAGAATTTAAATACTCGATTAGGTTCCATACGAGAAATGGAACTCCAAGTTGGCGAGAAACAACAATCCGTAGAGAAAGATAGATTATCACTGCATGCTTGTGAACATGCTATTCACCAAAATGGAACGCAACAACGTCATCTGCAAAATAAAATCATAAAACAGGAAAAGAAAATTCACCAAGAAGAAAAACAAAACCAAGATAACACACATAAAAGCGATAAACATGTTCATATTGAACGTTCAATGTCTCTAAAGCAAAAGCTCCAAGACTCAAAAATGCTAGAGCATAACGAACTACACATTAATCAGCCTGTGGTGAGAGTGAAGTGATTAACCCAAGATGTATTCTTAAGTCTGATTATTTTGATAATCAGACTTTGTGTAATAATAGTAGGGAGAATCCCACTAATAAGTGCAACTAACTCGTCTAGTTAGTTGCACGCTAAATAAGACCACATTCTTGCAAGGTTTATTCCATTTCACCTCCTCAATATATCCATCATACTCGAATTTTTTTCTTCTAAAGACATTTCACCATTTCACTTTCCATATGGCAGAAAATATTTTTATCTAAAAATAGATAAAAAACACAACTAGTTAATATTTTGTTAATGTTTACGATTTATTATTTTGATCATAATTTTATATATAAGGTCAAATTATGGGTAAAGTAATTCTTATACATGCTAATTGTAAAAATCCTACTGCAAAAGGCGATTTTGCTTTTGCAGGTAATATGGCAAAGGACATTGTTCACGAACTGGCCAATCAGGGAATAACGGATATCGATGTCGTTTTAGTGAGTACACTTGATGGGATACATCGATTTTCAAGTATGTATGGAGCTCCTGTGAGTGATCGCGTATCGGTAGAAGGTACTAGTATTGCCCTGTCTTCTTTGGAAACGTTTGATGCGGTTGACAATACAGTCGTAGCATTTATTGATGCCAACCGTTGTAAGCATGCTCCAACAGATATTATCAAACGAGTTCTTTCCCCTGATAGTAAATTCTTATTTGTGGGGAATGTAAATCAGATGGCTTTTGCAGATTTGTTTACACAATCTCTCTACCGCATGCAAGCGAAGATAGATCAAGCAAAACTCTATGATTCTTTTGATGATGGCGATATGTTGATTGGAAGTGCTGGTCTTGGGTCGGATCGTCTAGGTATCCCCTCGATTACCAAAGCAGAAGATTTACCTACATTATCAAGTTCTGATCAGGCAAAGGTCCCCACAGGGAATTATGGATTTATGTATCTTGCTGCAGTAGATCCTTCTAAAGATTACAAATTAATTGCACAATACATTAAATTAAGTGATCAAGACAAATACATCCTTGTTGGGCAGTTCACCAATAAAAAATATGAAATCGAATATGCTTATGATCATGATATGACCTTAACTACGTCCAAACCTCTGCCGGCAATTGAATACCACCAGTCATTACCAAACGGCGTGATGCGCCAAACGGTCGCCCACGCGAGCGGTTCATTGGTTTTGTCAACTGGTGTTACAAGTACTTTGGAAGCAATGCGGGACAAAAAGTTACCTTATTATCAAGATATGGATAATAATACAGAATTTGTTGCAGCTTATTTAATTGCAGTGAAGTCAATAGTGTCTAGTGATACATCCTTATTTGGAGCAATCCCCCAGATGATTATTGAACTGTCTAGCTTACTTTTTGCTAACAAACCATTAAGCAGTAAGGATATGGAGCGCACCGATACCTTGTTAAAGTTGGATTCTGTTAGCTCAAGATTAGTGAACACAAATCAAGCAATTATCGATAAATCAAGCGGTAAAATCGCACCTAGGCTCCTTAGTTTTCTTGGTGAATCACGAAAAACAAATGATTCAGTACAACTTGCTCACGTGTGTGCCTCATTACGTAAAACAGGTGAAACAGGCAGTCCAGTACATGATCAGGCTTTAAGAAGAGCTGCGACTTGGGGACGTTTATTTGAGCTTAAGGTAGTTATTAAATCCATGTCTAAATCGGCTCTGGATAAAACTGATCCTACTTATGAGCGTTCTGCACTGCAATGGGCTGTTGCTAACAAAAATTTTGATTGTGCTCGCGCATTGGTAAAGGCAGGCGCTTCTTTAGACCTTCAGGACAAAGATGGTCAAACTGCATTGCATAAAGCAGTGAAACTAGGTGATCGACAAATGATTAAAATGCTTATAGATGCTGGTGCTTCGATAGATATTCCAGACCGCTCATACCATAGCCCTAAAGATTGTGCTCCGGATAGCGGCATTTTATTATTTATTAATGATTGTCATTCTCATATGAGAAGTCAAACCCTGTAAGCATCATGTAACCCATACAGTATAATCAAGATTGGATGACCTATTGTCAATCCAATCTTGATTAACTGTCGATGGCGGCGCAACCCCGTGATTGATATTGCCCATCTTGATCAATCGACTCACCAGCGCGAAGTGGATAGCTATATCCACATGCTGCATTGAACTAGAATTATCTCAGCTAAGTAAAGCAATTAGACGATAAAGAAAGATAAGTGTAATATTAAAGAATATTATTGGTATCAATAAATTAAGAGATTAAAATGCAGCGCATATTCTCCCTACTAATCTTAATCCTTGCTGGATTAATTCTAGTCCTTTATGGGCATGAATCAATCACTTCTTATTTGCAAAACTGGATACATCCCAAACCCAAACAACTTTGGTTTTGTCCTGCCCCTGACCAAGTGGTAGCTAACCAATCAAACCCGGGTGCTTTTACTGTTAATGGATTGGATTGGGTCATTGATTACCATGGTTGGACGATTCCAGAAAAAATAGGTTTCATGCAAGTGCTAATCACAGAAGATTACAATGTAAGTTGCTATTACCGTTGGAGTAACCCTAAAGAACCTGGGACTAATTTATGGATGACGGTTAAACTATCTCCATTAGTTACTCAGACAATTAGCACTTATGGCTCCTATTGGCAACAAGATAAGTCTTCCAGTATTTGTTCTGCAGGGATTAATGCTTGCGCTTTTGAAATAAAATAATCAGGTGGTTGAGCTTAACAGTCAACCCCCCTTCCTAATCTCAAATAATTTTCCCTACCTCTCTTTTTATGCTAAAAATAAATCATTAACGTGTAATGAAGGAATCTGTATGAGTCTAACGGAAGAGATGGTCCTTGAGTATTTAAAAGATACAAATCTTTTAACAGAAATTAATAATCATGATGTTAAAGATGAATTGGGATGTAAAACTGGGCAGATGCCGCTAACTATAAATGTATGCAAAGAATTAATTGATGGCTTGATTAACCAGGATACTGACGAGGAAGAGCTCAACGAGCAAGAGAAAGAGTCCTTAATTCGATTACGTGATGCTCTTGAAAGTTTACCTACGTCCATAAGCTTTCAATCGATTTATTCAATGATCATGGGGATGGATAGCCTACAAAAAGAATTGCTTGAATCGGTTAATGACTACCTACAGAATATTCTGGAATTTAATGAGCATAAGTTATTACTAAAGGCTGTTGTGTTAGTGCTTAAAATTTTAGAGTATGATTTAAGCAAAAAACCTGGACCGATCGTTGTGGGCTATGGATTTTTTACGAAGGAAATTTTGTCTGATGACGATAGAAAAGAAAATCATGCCATTGTAAGTGAACTTCTGAACCGAATTATTGAGCAATTTAATACACTCTATGAGGTCAGCTCTACATCTGCCAGTGCCGTCTAAAAGCTACAGTGCCAGTGATGACGCATTCCAAAGTTTCGTACATCACTGGGTTGCTTCACTTCGTTCGCAATGACACAGTTTTATTAAGATGACTTTGCGTCATTGAGAACGTTGTGGTGTTGTGAAGCAACTCAGGATTTAGCTCGTTACTTCAATTTTTTGGGAAAATCATAGTTACAATTTCGTTGCGTTATACACACTTTGTTCGGGTTCTACTAATCCATGAAAAATTAATCTGATTGCGCATACAAGCCGCAAGATGTAGGTTCGAAAGCTGCTGGCTACCATGCAACCAATTGATTTACCTAAAAGTATTCCCTACTAAGGATAAAAAGACGTATGATACCAATATCTTTTAGTAAATACGGACATTAAATGATGAAAAAAACACTATTAATAATGCTTCTATCAGGAATAATAGCGGCATCATGTACCAAACAAGATGTAATCACTGATGATGCTGGCGGGTTACATTATACAACTCCTTATCAAGATGATACGCGAGGAAGAAACGTCTTTCCCAAAACCTGGGATGTTAAAGGGAAAAAATTATTTGTATTTGATCCTAAAAAATACGCCTGGGCTGCGTATGATGCACAAGGTAATCGAGTGATGACTGGCAGTGCTTCGGGTGGAATGAACTACTGTGATGACATCAAAGAAGCATGCAAAACGGTAACAGGAACGTTTACTGTTTTTAATAAAAAAGGGCCCGATTGTAAATCAAATGAATACCCTATTGCTAAAGATGGGCATGTGATTGGTGGAGCTAAAATGCCCTATTGCATGCACTTCCATGATGGCTACGCTATTCATGCAGCTTATGAAGTTCCCAGAGCAAATTCTAGTCATGGCTGCATCCGCGTGCTGCCTGGTGCTGCGAAGTGGTTAAATGAGCACTTCATTGATGTAGGGACCAGAGTATTAGTTCTTCCCTATGCATAAAATGCAATACATATTTCATAAGCATTTTGCTGCGAAATGGCAGGAGCAGTCCTAATTTGGGCTCGAAATATAATTCGAGTTTCGCATCCCTGATTAGGACTTGCCTTCATCAAGCTACAGTTGATTACGTAAGCGCTTAAATTTCTTGCATTTTATTCTTGTAACTCTCAAAATCGCTTTTTTATCCTACCCCCTAATAAGGAGATGCCATGCAGGGATTGTTTGAATTTTTTTTTGGACCTCGCAGACCCTCAATTACCCATACCGGCACAGATGATATTGAATTAGATGAAATTGCTAATGATACGAATTTTATTCGAAAAGGCAGTGGCTTAACTACTGTCAATGGTACTGTTGGATATAATGTTAAAATAGATATTTCAGAAGGTGACGTAATTATTAGAGGCAACATTGGCGGTAAATGCCTGATTTGTAAAGATGGAAATGGGGCATTAACGATTGATGGCGATGTAGCAAGAGATTTAAAATTAACCCTTTATGGTCAAGGGACAGTTTATTTTACCCGCAAACCTCATGCGGATGTTATAAACTCTATTCGTAGAGAAAGCGTTAATGCTCAAATTTATTGTGCAGGTAGGCTTCTGCTGGCACCAAACCCAAGCTATGTTCATCATAATATGGGTCGCTCTACTGAAACACGAGTTGTTGAAGTTGAGCGTATTGTAGAACGAGTAGTAGTACGAAACGTGCCCGTGCCCTCGCCTTCACAGCAAGCTTTTGAGGATAAGTACGATAAAGATACTCAAATTTATATTGATGGACAGCGAAAATATGAAACCATTGCTGCTCGTATCGAAAAGTTAGGTACGTTAAGCCCTGAAGAAGAGCGGCTACTCGCGGTATTTACCGATCCGATTACATTGGATTATTTCAATGATGTTCCTGTTTGCTATAAAGAAAAATATTATAACTTGTCTACCTTGTTACAAATAGGGATGGATCCTATGTCACGAGAGGCATTAATGCTCTATAAAATTAACCCTGCTCGTACTTTAGTGAATAATTTTGAAGAAATAATGGATAAGATTCAAATAAATCGCAAGGAAGCTGTTGCGAACTCTGAATCTGTGGAAGAAGAATCTAACTTTCGTCCATAAATGGTAACTTAATCCATATTGCTAATGACGCTGCCTGTAAGAGGCCACAGCATCGTGGCCTTTTTAAAGCTTCCGATAAATTATGGGCGCTTGAGAAAATTCTCTGTCGTTAGTAGGCCCTACTAAAAAATTAGATTTGTTCAAATTTAATACTTGAAAAAACAAACCATCAGCCTATATTTAAATCAGAATGGATTTTATTAAGGCAGTGGTATGATGTTACCCTTATTGAAACAACAAAGCGTTTCACCTTTTAGCACCACAAGAACTCAAATCAAACAAGTTAATGCCCTGGTACAAAAAATCAACAAATATCAGCAAAAAAATCTACCTCGGAAGGCATTGCGTTATGTGGACAAGCTAGCATCATACATACAGAAACTTGATGAGGAAGACAAGATAAAGCCTGCGATAAAAGCATGGGTAGAACAAAACTCACTTGATGAGCTTAGAAAAAGCCTCAGTAATGCAAATAAGCAGCATGAACTACAACAACAAGTAAAACAGCTAACCGAAAAAGCAAAATTATCAAGCATTTACCGAATGGAACACAGCCCTTCAACTTATCCTGACCTGATGGGTAACAAACTAAAAACCGTTGATGAAAAATTAGAATTCCAATCATTAAATGCGGAGAATAATCCAGCAATCGTAGTTACTAATCCAGACACACATATGACTTTTACAGTTCGTTTCTTTCGCATGTTAAATACAGAGGGCAAACATCTTTCTCCAAAAGAAATTCGCGAGCAGTGCAGTAAAGACATGCCACAAATTCCTGCCCCTTTAGCGATGGAGCGAATTACTAAAGAAGGCAATGATGAATTATATTTTGAATACAGCCAGTTCTATCCCGAAGGTAATTTAAAAAACTTTTTTGAAAATTTACGTGCACAAAAAGATCAAGACATTATTAGCGAGCTAACATTCGATAAAACCTTATTGGACTGTAGCAAGCAATTGATGGAGTTTCTCGTCTCGCTAAATGAGCGTAAAGTTTGGTATACCGATATGAAACCAAGTAACATTTTATTAAATGACGGAAAAATTATCCTTAGTGATATTAAAGGCTTATTGGCAAGTCAGTCATGTAAAACTCAAAGCAATATGATCAACTCCACTAAGGGCTACTATTCCTCAAGTGTTTTCTTCAATGATCATTCGGTTAATCTTGAATTATTACAGTGTCAAACCCTAGCGGCAACAATTTATCAGTTAACTTGTGGCGAGCTACCAGAGCCACATGGGGACATTAACACTTGGAAAAATACTTATGATTTTAGCCATCCAGGATTTCAAAGTGAGCATGGACAATTCATAAAGAGCATTATTGAGCTCCTTTCTGCCAACATCCCCATTCCTATGGAAAAAGCTTTGGCTCGAGTAAAAGAGCAACTGGCGCAAATGGAAAATAATCCGCCACAAAATGAAGCTGAGGAAGGCAATGAGCTACCCGTTGAACATAAACTCCATGAAAAACAGGGTCAACGATATATGAAATTATAACAAAACTATGGCTTGGAAGGTGCAGCCCAATCCGTGAAGTGGAATTGATTGGAGCTCGGTCCCCCAAGCGGGGTTTCCATGTGTTGGGGATAACTAACTAACCCCCTTCCAACCAAGTTCTACCGGTCTGGAGAAATGCTCCTCAGGGACTTTTTCCTGGATACGTTCTAAGGCACGTGACATAGTAATTGAATGTTTACATAAGGCCAAAATTGGGACTTGCTTGGCTTGTTGATCGCCTGTTGGTGTCAAAGTATTCGTATTTTGGCAAATGATACGTAATAGCTTCTGCATTCCCGTACTACGAATTGGTTCTTGCTTAGGTTGCGTTGTTTCTAAGGCATGCAGGATGTATTGGCAACGCAATGCTGCGTGATCATACGATGGGGCCTGCTCCACTTGCTGCGAAAGTAATGCGCGGAGCGCATGCTTTTCCATCAAGTGGTTTAGCCATTGTTTTGCTGCCTGTGAGTTACTCAAAGGATTATTAATAGTCTTTGTATCAGTCCATGCTTGCTTATCTAAAAGTTCATTTACAAAAGCATTCATGGTGACATTAACCCAATCACGCAAAGGATTTTCTACGGAGCATGCCTCCAATAAATTTATTGCCTGGCTATAAAATTGGTTAAAAGCCTGAGTTTTATCGGTGCCGTTTAAACAGTTTTCATAAAGACGTACAAGTTCATCTAAATCGGCATAATAAGATGAGGTAAGTTGTCGCTTCGCTTCTGCAATGATAGCTGCTACAGCCTCCATAGATAATAGCCGATGCTGCCATTCGCGTTGTTTAAATTGAGTGAATTTTAAATGTTCTTGAGCCTTAATGCTATGTATGAGCTCCGCCTGCTTAGAAACATCTGCCAAATCTTGGATGCGTTGTTGTATAGCTGGGGATGAGATCTCTCGATAGCAGCGGGAACAATCTAAAAGAAAATCCCTTTGGACCTTATCCAATTCATAGTCATTCAAGATCTTAATTTCCTGACTTGAAGGATTAGATATGAGTTCAAGCACAATTGCCTTTATGCTATTTGGCAATTTAGAAACAATATGCTCCAATGTGTCTTTATTCAAAGAAAGGTGGTATTGCTTAATAAATTCACTAAACAGTATTTCTAATGACCATTGAATATCAAGAGCATTATTTATCCATGTTTGTATTTTCCGTAATTGCTTTTCCTGTGCTTTTAATTTTTTTATAGCTGTTCCATGAAAACGGTACTGTTCAATATCTCGTTTTTGCGCTTCAGGATTACTTGTATAATAATGAACCAAAGCTGTTAAAGCCTTGTCTTGTGGATTTTTTAATTTAT
The DNA here is from genome assembly GCF_001465875.1 of Legionella saoudiensis. Lineage (GTDB taxonomy): Bacteria > Pseudomonadota > Gammaproteobacteria > Legionellales > Legionellaceae > Legionella > Legionella saoudiensis. Next base: position 823,868 of record NZ_LN901324.1, read on the forward strand.
GTTTATCAACAACTGTTTTAATAATCGCAGGAGTACCTTGTTGCCTATTCGGCGCGGTCAAACATTCATATAAGGCATAAACAAGTACGCGGTCAATTTGCAAAGGATATTGGTTAAGAATATTGTGTAAAGCTTTATCATCGCCCGCCTCAATTACTGGCTCAAATAATTCATTCCATGTAGTTAAATCCAAGGGAAAAGCTGCCTGCAAAACCTCCGTATAACGCGCTTCTGTTGTTAGCTTACTGGATAATAAAGACGGATGAAGCTTCCTTACATATTGCAACACCAGATTAATTAATTGCTCAGTTGACGGTGTATGAGCATAGGAGTTAGCCCTGAGTCGTAATAAATGGTCCCGAATAGTCATCATTGCATCAATACGCACACTCGGCTCATTACTACCAGCAGACGAAATGGCCAAAGCATGATTTACTTTACGTTGCGATGTTCCTGGGGCAAACCATCCATAATAAATAGCTCTTGGAAGGCTTGTTAGCGCATGATTTGCGCCAAGCGCTGCGCCATAAAAAAAGCCGCCAATACCTGCTAATACGCTCCAAAACACTTTGTGTTGTTCTTGCCGATGGAATGTTGTAGTACTCTGAATATAAGCTTGGGAAAAAGGTTGTGTTATTATACTAAAAATAGATTTGTTACGGCGAATAAGCGGTAATAATGCCCCTATCGTTTTACTTAGCTTATCTAATAATACCTCTCGCGTTGATGGCTGGATAATCTGCTCACCATCTATGCCACGGAAGCCTGAGTAAAAATTAGTTTTATGACGTCGACTATAAAAATCGCGAAATACCTCCGGGGATGGACGTTGGTATTTTAATGCGTCATGCATCAATCCGGGTGAAACCTTAGGTGAAATATTCGCTTGGGTTTGCTGACTAAGCATTGCAAAATAATCTTTGATTGCGGCCTTCTTTAATAAGGGAGTAACATGAAGACGCGCTTGCTCAGCAACTTCCTTCGCCATTTCATCGCTGGGGACAGGATAGAAAAAACGTGTTAGTTCCGCAAGATAATGCACCGTACGCTCATACTGTTGGCGATTTTCTCTATTTTCATGAGTTAATAAAGGTTTTAATGTCGTTAATTCGCGAATTAAACGCTCACAGGTGGCTCTACTTTGCGGGTTAAATACTTTAGGGGAGCGAGTTAATTCAGCAAAATAATAGTGTAAATCAGCATCATCTTTGCTTAAAGCATAAAGACTATGAATTAACTCTTTAAATAAAGAAAAAAATGCTTCCTGGCAAACCTCTGCCTTCCGATCAGCGCCATGCACCATACGATCAAAATCATTCCACTTATTTCGGACTGTGGTATTCATCCCCAAAGGCAAGGCAGGTGTCTTGCACTCCATAGACGGTAAAAATTGAGATAAAATGGAAAAATAGTATTCTTTAAATGTAGGGCAATAAGTCATTAATCGCGATGATTGCAACATGCGTACTACAAATGAAGCGCAAAGCTCTACTTGTTTGAAATGAGCATCAAAATTTTTGGGAACAACCCCAATAAAAGGCACCGATACGTGCTCACTTTCACGTATAATTTGCCCGTAAAAAGTATCAGGGATAAACTCGTCTGCACCTATTGGATTATAAACGCTATGACCTCGGATGCTACTTGAGGCAGCTTGAGCATATTGCAATTGTAAAGGCCATAATGGATTTTCCGCCGAAAGCGACTGCAAGCCATCACCAGAGCCCACATCTCGTGGAAAAGACTCCACTACTAAAGAGCCGGCTTGTCGGAACATAGGGGTCTGCTTAAAGTCCCCCTTTTTGGTTTTAAAATAAGTACCTTGTGAGTCAGGTTGATAAAAGGAATCAATTTGCGGTATGCCTTCATCCGTGTAGTTAAGGACAAAATGCCTTCGGTACTTAACATAGGCAGCATTTTCAAAATAATGCGGTTCTGGGAACAATGTGGTCATAATATTATCGACCAAAGCACTGTATAAAGTATTACCGTATTCTGAGGGCTGTAACTGGGTCATGTACTCAAAGCTTGATAATAATGCTTCAAGCTCATAGCGTGCTCCAATAGTTGCATTCATATGTGCTTCAGCCGGGCCTTGGCGATGTAGGCTCAAATTTCTGAAATGTGTGGCCCATTCTGAATCATTAAAGCGAAATGCATCAGTCCCTGCTTCGTTAGATTCATTAACAACACCACCCCAATTAGCACCGATTCCTAATGCTTGTCCACGATTAAATTGAAACGCTTGTAAAAAACGCATTAAGTAACGGCTAATTACCACCAAGTTGGCATCATGAATGAACGTTTCACCTAACTCACATTGCTCTCGCAAAATGCCCAGAATCATGTCTTCATTTAAAGTACTTAATGTTGTTTGCTGACGTAGGAATGGACTAACGTAGCATTCATAAGAAGAAGCCTGCAACATCATAAATTCAACGCCAAGACGCTGTAATACAATCTGCAACCAATCAAAAAACTCATCATTCAGTGGTATATCAAGTTGTTGAGATAATTGACGTCGAATAGCACTCTTCCATTGCCTCCACGGTAAAAATTCCGGTACTTGCTTCGTTAATGCATCAGCATGCCCGCCAGGTTTAAAGGCAAATCCATTAATCAATAAATAATCACTAGATTCAATAAGCCCTGCTTCATTAAATTTGTAATTAAAATTTTCTGAAAAAGGCTTTTCCTTTACACTTCTATTTGAAGATATAGGCAGATTAATCTCAACAACCGGCTGTTTAGACAATGGCTTGTGTTCTTTGACTACTAGGGGCTCTGCATGAGGAATAGGTGATAATAAGTAAGAAAAAGTTTCCAAAAATTCATCAATTGGTGCAGAGGACCAAGGTGTCATTGCCTTTAGTAATTGCCACAGACTATGAGGATTACAACCCATATGATGATTAGCAATAGCAAGCAAGAGTGCTTGATATGCCTCATCCAGGGCGACAGGATCAAGCTCTGACTTATTTAGGTGATACGTTTCAATAAGCTGATTAAATTGTTCAACCTTGCGATTGATTTTCTGACTATGAATAGGATACTCGCCCACAAAGCTGGGCAAGCGGTATTTGAATGCGGCATTGGGGTTGCATGCGGATTTCTGCAATTGACTCACCAATGCTAAAGCTTGCTCAATGGGTGATTGCTCAATAGGCGATGCCTGATATTGCTGCTGTAAGTAATTATGTAATTCATGAATGCATTCATCATCACTTAACATCGCCAGCAAAAAGTACGCTTGCGCGAGTGTATCCTCGTTTAACTGCTCACGCATTACACGTGGCAGTTTTATCCGGAGCTGTTCCAATAATTTAGATTCGTCAATGGAGCCCTCTTCCGTACTTAATGCTTGATACTTTGGCATATCGGTTACCTTAATCCCAATCCATTAACCTCTTCTACATTCTCTTCGTGCTGGACTTGGATCAAGCCCATATCCGTTTTGAATGCATCACGTGTAGGCTCTTTTCTTCTACCAGAGCCATGGATGATAATGTTATTTATTTTGACTTGTTTATAACGCTGGTATACCTCTTCAAAGACATGCTCATACAATGCTTGCGCTTTAGTACTACGCTCGTCCTCAGGCAGTGCGGTGTGTAAGCTTCTCAATAAAGTAGACCCAGGCTTTTTGGCCTCATCAATAAACCGACGCAGTATTCCTTGAGCATCATCATCATTTGCAAATTGCTTTAAAAAGCGTAAATCAGTTCTAGGTTCATCATCATAGGCACCAAACAATGAATGATAGCTGGATAAAGAAATGCCGCCAAAATGAAGTCGTTGCACTAAATCTTCTTGGGCTTGCATATTTTGGTTTGATGACAATAAACCAATAATAATCCGATAAAAAGCTTTCAAGCCCCTGGTATGACCTCGCGCCTCCTCTTCATCATCTAACATTGCCAAGCCTTCAATTTGCTCATCCACTACTCGTTTCAGGCGCTCTTGAACAGTTAATGTTGAGCGAGTATGAGAGCTCTGATCTAGTGTTTGGAATGCGGCCAGCATGTTAATCAGTACTGCCCCTGTCCCTGCGCTAGAACCTACGCTAGGATCTTCAACACTATTTTTAGATAAGCCATTAGGATTAGATGAATCATTGCTTTCTAAACGCAAGGCAATATGAGAATCACGATGTAGGCTAAGAATTTCCAAGATTTTAATGAGTTCAATTGTAGTATCCAAGCCAATTAAACTGCTTTGCGCTAAAACCTTCGCCACATTGGTAACTGTGCCTGCTACTGCATCTGTGAAAAAGCCTATAGGCTGAAGTGTATCGGAACATCCTTCGCTGGACTTTTCACTTTCATGAGTTTGCACAGGATGCAAATGTTGATCGGTAGAATGAGCCTGCTTGTGAGACCAGTTAGCTGAACCATTTGACATTACAGGCAAGGCTAAGGAGCCACCTGTTAACCATAATGATCCTTCTGCCAGATAATGCAATGCCTCTGCCACGGAAAACAAGAGCGTTCTTTGTAGCGTATGCATTTCAAGACCACGTTGCTCAGTATCCATATTATTTTTAACAGCATGATGTAAAGCCATCGCAATTCTCATTAGAGAAACCCCACTATGAGATAAGGTTAGACGTAGCGCGCTTATGGCATGAATTGCGCTACTACCCTGTTGCGAATGACTGTCCCATGCAATCTGTTCACGGGATTGAGCAGACTCATCTTTGCTTGGCACTTCATTAATTTTTTGAGAAAGTTCCTGAGCGCGATTTTTATCAATTAAGCTCAATGAGCGACAAACGCTGAGCATTTCATCACAAATCAGCAAAATAGCACTTACAGACCAATAAAGTGCTGCTGTATGACTACCTGCTGAATGATGTGTGGATAATAAGGAGCCGTCTTTTTGCGAACTACCCTGATCCATAACTTTACCCATTTCCTCCATCATATTTCGGGTTGATGCCTGGATCATGTTTAATGCCTGGGTTAAGCCCGGAAGGGTTTCCATTAATGCTTCATTTTTTTGCGCATCATTTGTCTTAATCCCTGCTTTGCTTGCTTTAGTAGCGATTAAACTGGGGTTAGTAAATATGCTATGAGTCATTAAAAGAGAGGCGAGGCCTGATTGAGAAACCGTATTTAATTGGCTTGCCATGTCTTGATTTAGCCCAGGAATAACATGCTGGCCATTTTCCTGTTCAACACGATCAAGTACTGCTTTGATCATGGCCTCTGAGTTATTCAGAACATTCGGCTTCGCTAAATCTACAAGAGCATTGATACTGCCAGAGCTTTCTTCTTGATTTATTTGTTGTTGATTCAGCAATTGACGTACTGCATCAGCAAGTTGTGATACATTGCTTAATAGCACCGACATCGAACGGCTGGAAATAACCTCACTACTTTCTACTGTGGTTTCAATTACAGATGGGCCTTTTAGGTTATCAGCACAAAGACGTAAAATATTGGACAAGGAGCTTAAATTGGAATGAAGGCTATTGATGCGATCCACGCCTCCTGAAGGCCCTTGAGCCGTTGCCTCAACAAGAGCCCTTTTTAACCGCCCTTCGGACATGACTAAAGATGTTTTATTAAGTGCACGTGAGGATTTTACGAATAATGATAAGGCAATCAGGCGAATTAATACCGTGTTTATTGGAGAAGTAATACTTTGATTAGATAATAAGTTAGAAGCATTATCCATATTGGATAATTCTTCATCGAGTTCTAAAGATCGTACTTTAGATTGTTGACTATCACTTTGCTGAGTTGCTTTGGAAACGTTAGTGCTGGCAATATATATATTTTTTTTACCGTCTTCGCTTACTGATTCCTCAGTTACAAAATGACTCATTGCACTCGTTTCTTTGAGCGTTTGGCCAATAAGATCAGTTCCTAGAGCACTGATAGTAGGTATTGCCCCTGTAATACCGATACTTGCGCCGGCCAAAGTCGAAGCAAATTGTGCATGGGTGCTGGCATGGGAATTATTTCTTGGGAATTCATGCTTTAATTCCTCTATCACCTTCTCACCCTGTTTGCCAATAGCTTCCGTTACACTCTGCATGCTTTGAGATGAGCCTTGTGCATTTGCTTTAAATGTGGATGTTTTTTGGAATGCATCCTGCACTTTGTCCATTGGAATTTCTAAATGTGATAAACCATTCCCGGTATGTTTCACTACTGTGGAGATATCGCTAGGAATCTGGGCTATGTGGCTAGCACCACTATAAATACTTAATAAAACATTTCGAACAATAAAGGCAACAGAATTATTCGTTGCAATCAAACCATCTTTCACTTCCGGTAAATAAGTTTCTAAAACAGAATTATCTTGTTTGGGCTGATCCTCAAATAAAGCTTTTAATGCGTTTAATAAAGAATCCCGCTGACCACTATTTGCTGAAAGAATGGCACTGGCCTTTTGTGCCGCTAATGCAGATTGAGAAAGCCCTCCACCAAAGCCTGAAACTGTAGCGGTTGCTAAACCTGGCACCACTGCAGTGGTTACACTAGAACTACCAGATAGATTCTGATAATAATTTTTAGGCATAATTAAGTCCCTTAATTCCTTTATATGAAGGCCGGCAATTTATAGAATAGTTTTTTTATTGTCAATGAAGTTATTGATCATTTTGATAAAAATATTTTCTTAATCAAAGGGGTTATGAGCGGGTATTTTCAAAATTACGCCATGACACTAAGAACCCTGGTTGCAAGCAACCTGGGTTTCTTTTTGGCTGATTTTTTATATCACTAAATCCATTTATTTCGAGGAAGCATTCATTTTTTCAAAATAACTAGTCATCAGATTCCGATAATTGGGAATATAGTTAGAGAATAAATTACCTAATCCTTCGATGTCATTGCGCCAATCACGATGAAGTTCGCAAGCCATACCAAACCAGGTCATCAATTGAACGCCTGCAGCCTGCATTCGTAACCAAGCACTATGGCGCGTAACGTCATTGAACGTACCTGAGGCGTCGGTGACAACGAATACCTCAAACCCCTCCTCTATTGCTGAAAGTGCTGGGAAGGCTACGCAGACTTCAGTGACTACACCGGCGATAATTAATTGCTTTTTGCCAGTAGCTTTTACCGCTTTAACAAAATCCGGATTATCCCAGGCATTGATATTGCCGGGACGTGGAATGTAGGCAGCGTCGGGATGCATTTCTTTCAATTCGGGTACAAGAGGACCATTGGGACCTTGTTCAAAGCTCGTGGTTAACACAGTAGGTAATTTAAAGTACTTACCACAGGCAGAAACAGCAAGAACATTATTCTTAAACTCATTAGGTGAAAAATCTTGAACTAGAGAGATAAGTCCAGATTGATGATCTACCAATAACAAAGCACAGTCTTCTTTATCCAGGCGTCTATATTGAAATTTGTTATTCATTTAAATCTCCATATTTAAATATTCCTCCTGGAATTATAGACTGGATATACTAGAAAAATACGTAGCCCGTATTACGCTATGGTAATCGGGCTATATGTTTTAATTTAATTTAGCACTACTACCAAGATTATGTTGCGATTCCTGGATGTTTTCACTACCTCTTTTCGGCACTGGCTTTCGTGTTTCTTTAAACTGTCCGAATAGACCAAAAGCGTTAAGTTCAGTTATCGTTTCCTTAGCAGATCCCGGTTCACGATATTTCCATTCATAAGATGGGTAATGCGGTAAACTATGCGAAACTGGTGACGTGCAGATTCTATCAGCACCTAATTCAGCGCCATGGCCATATTTTTGCGCGTAATTTATTAATTTCATAACAGCAGGTTTAACTGCACAACAATCTTTGCAGCATGGCCGTGTACCTGCATAGTTTTCATCTCGGACTCGCTCGGGAATAACTACATCCACTGCAGCAGATTCTAGGCCTAAAATACGATTATGATAGGTAACTGAATCAATATCCTCATCATCTGATTCTGAGGTATTCATGGGTTCTTGATCCAACGAGAGATGCATAGTCATTTTTTCATGACGGTCATAGTCTTTACCCGGTTTATGGTTTCGAACCTCATCATCGTTATAAGTTTGAGGATTACTTACAGTTTTATTATGTTTATGCTCCGTATTGCCATAACCATAGGCTTCTGTATTATTAAAGGGATAAAAACCGCAATTAGTAATCCCATCTACAGTGAAATGCTCACCGAACTCATAGTAGAGCTTAACTAATAAAGAACCAAAATACTTTTCTGCACAGGGTTTTGTTGTATTAACACGCTGGTTATTTATTAGTAATTTCAGGGTATCATTGTAATTTTGGATATCACCATAAACAAGCTCATAATGGGTTGTTGATTCTTTATTAAGCTTATCAATAAAGGCATCAAGATGTTTCATAATACCACTTCTTCCAGGCTTATATTTATGTCCTGAAAGCGCAACATAACACACATCAGATTTTGCTTGAGTAGGTATTGATACAGAAGTCGAGACAAAGCTGATGCACGCTGGGGATGAATCATTTCCAGCATATTTGTTCTGCTGATGTGAATCATAATGATATTGCTGTACAGCCTCGCAATTTTTTGCATCGCTCCAAAACTTACGCATAAAGTTCATAGCATCCTGTTCACTTTGTACCGATTGGTGAAAATAATAGGATGGATTGGAGGTGAGATTACCTAATCCTTGACTATGTCTTAAGCTATTATCTAAAGATTTGACATGTGAATTCTTTAAGATATTAAATGCTAATCGATCGTATTTATCCCTTCCCGATGGCTTATTTTCATTATTTGCCACCTGTTTGCTCTTTGATTTTTCAGGAACAGATACCGATAAATCATTATGCTTCTCTTTTTTCTTAGGACTATCCTTAACACTTATCTCGCTTTGTTTACGCTTTAGCGGATTAGGCTCAGAGAAAAGATTATCTAAATTAGGCGCCTGTATCTCAATACTTGAAGTTTCGGATTGGCTCGTTAACTGCAGCGTCTGCCCACGCAAAAATGTCTTTTCTAACTTGGCCTTATTTTTTCGTGGGGCCGCAGTGGGCAAAATATCTTTTTTTTCAATATCAGGCGTATTTTGGTTTAAATAAGTAACACAAAATTGGCGTTGTTTATCGGAAATGAGCCCAGTCGCATGAAGTTGAGAGATTATATATACATCCCGAGTATATGACTTAGGCTTTTTGTCATCATACGATTTGCATTCAGAAATATCCGGAGGATAATTATTAGTTCCTTCAGCAATAAATACTTTTAAACAGTTTTCATAGATTGTTTGGCTTTTTTGAAGAAAATCTTTCCGGGATATTTTCCCATCCCTCCAGGATTTATTTAATTCTTGTTGTGCTTTTCGATATTCAGCATGAGCCTGGGCATGCATTCTTACAGCAATAAAGCCTGTTTGTTTTACCGGGAATGATAAATTGGCAGGAGCTTCTCTATGTTCGAAACAATCCTGAAACGCATTTTGACACTGCTCCCAATTTTCCTGACTTTGACGTTTATAATCATCCCAATCAATTAAATCAGCATAATGCATAGCATTTAGTCTTTTTTGTGTATTTATGTAGGTAAATTCAGCTTGTTCAATTCGAGCAGCATCATGATTGAGACTTAAAAAGCTTTTATTTTCCTGAAGATATTGACGCCTTTTTGCGGAAAAATATTGATTAAGACTTGCTAGTTTTTCACTTTTTGATTGATTATCAAAATTAGGAATTTCTTCAAAAACTTTCATTATAGGCTATCATTCTAAGGAAAATTAACAGGGGAGACAGTATAAAAGTGAAACATTAAGGAAATATTAAGAGAGCAGTATCTAAATAAATCTTTCCCTTTCACGCTCTACTCAAAAACACGGCTACCGTGTTCATAAAAAGTTAAATTTGACAAAAAATAATATCTCTTATTGCTTTTCATGCTAAAATTTAGCTCCATTTCTTAAGGTAACTAAGGGTTGATAGTTCATCATGACAAAAAGAAAAGTAGCCGAAGTGAAGCAGACTCAAGACTTCCCTCGCAAAAAGACTCGATATGATATCGAAGCAATAAACGAACTCTATGAGTCAGGGCTACTTCTTGCAAAACAAAGACACTTCACAGAGGCACTTAATAATTTAGAAAAAGCATATGAAATGTGCATCGCCTCGGAGCAAGATATTGATGACTCAGATTCTAATGATATTGATGGGTATTTTTCTGAAAAATACATTAGGGAAGACGAACTCTTAGATGATGGCGAGGAGAGCGAAGATGTAAATTATGAATTCAAAAAAATAGCAGCCCTAAGTGCCTTTAGATTAAGTGGACTCTTTTATGCTTTGTTTATAACGGAACCTAATCAAAAAATATTTCACCATTTATCCAATTATACAAATGAAAGTGCACAACGTTTGCAAACACTAATCGCTCATACAAGGACAACCGAACTTGAAAGAGAAGACTATATTTACTATCTTGCGTCACTCCATGAAAACTTTGCTTTTGTCTGTAATAAATTAAATCGATTCGAAGAGGAAGCAAGAGCTCACTTGACGAGTTCAGCCTATTACTTACAAATAAATCAGCTACCTCAAGCGATCCGGCAAGCTCACCTCGCCTGTAGTCCATTAACTCTGCTATCAAAATATGATGAAGCCATAATTGCCTTAGAGAAAGTCTATAAAATTTACCAACAAGCGCTAAAAGACGATTGCCAGGAAGTTATTGAGCACTATGCAGATAAAATATTAGGGATTCTACGAGAATTATGTAACACCTTATTGAATACCTCTAAATACGAGTTAGCTGCTCAATACCTTGAAGAGCTTTATCAACATGCTGTGGCAACCAAAACCAATACTGAGATTGCTGAAATAGCTTTAATAAGTGCTCAGGTGCTGGAGCGTATTCTAGATCAAAGTTCAGCAAATGATATAATTCAAAAAGCCTGGTATTGGGCAGATAAAGCCGAACACCATTATAGGCAAGCTTTGACTGATACTTCTTTTAATGCAGAAACACAACGAGGTCTTGTAAAAGCTTTATTTATTAAAGGCGCTTTAATAGAGGAATATCATATCCAAGCTTCTACAGAAGAACTTTATCGCGAAGCTCAATCAATTTGCGCATTAATTAATGATGAGAAAAATCTGGCTTTAGCTAAAATTAACCTTGGAAAATGTATACAACGTTCGCCTAAAGGTATAGAAGAATCAATTCAACTATTTCAAAGTGTTTATTATGAGCAGGCTCATAAAGCCGAAACCGATGACTTGATGGATGGACTTTCATTGGAAGCTGGTCTTGCGGCTTATTATTTGGGAATTAGTTATTTAAAACAAACACCACCTCAATATGAACAGGCAGCCATTTTTTTCCGAGAGGCGTTTAATTATTTACCTTTTTCAGAAGCAGCAGATTTTTCTTTTGAAGCGCTTGCATTAGCAGTTTTATTGTCATTAAAAGGTCCTACTACGAATTTAAAAAAATCCTGGAATCTACTTTTAGAACATCGAGAAGAGTTTAATGATGACGATATAGGCTGGGCATTATGGTTAGGTTGTGCTTTTGTTGAGTTGTCGAATGAAGCTGTTGCTAAAGTGCTCCCAGATCCTGATGCAATAAGCCATTTGCAAGAAGTAATTGGTCTTTATGATGACTATATAGATCTGGAATATACGGGTAACGATGAGATGATAATCGTTTTATCTCAAATCTTAGCCAGGCATATTGGGGACGGCTATAAGTTACTTAATGATCCAGTTCGCGCTGAAGAGTATTATTCCTATTCGGAACAATTTATCAGCCGGTGCACTTCGCAGGAAGCTTTTCTGGCTCGTATAGAGCTGATGCAATCGCGAAATGGCCATCAAAACATAAGCTATGAAGACATCCAAAAACTAAAAGAACTCCAAAAAAGCTACCATATTAATGAAGATAGAGCTCCTGAGTTTAATTTAAATAAAGGAAACAATTTTCATTACCGTGTAAACAAAGTATGTGAGGCACAACGTCCTTACCAGTGCCAACACTTCTTTTTCCAGCTGACACGAACTCAGGAGCGTGAAGATTTGACTGACCTGGAGTTTAAATTCAGCCCTTAATAGCAGGCAAAAACACCCCTATTGTTGTTCAACAAAAATGAGGATACCTCAGGTTTATATTTTTCTATATGACAACATTATGAGTATATTTAAACCATCACTGCTATACTGGAGTTAATGAGTATCAGGAGTGATTAGATGTTTCAAATAACTAATAATAATTTTAATGAGCAAGTGGAAGCTATAGCAAATGGGGCAAAAGTCGGTACGATTATTGACTTCAATTTAAAATTCCCCTTAAGCGCAGAACAACTAGCTGCATTAGAAAGAGCGTTGAAACAAAATGCGGAAAAACAATGGGGTTTCCATATAAGCCGAGAAATGGCTTTAGATGTACGTGTTCAATTACTTCAATCTTTACCTAACTTATGCTCTCAAATTAGTTATTTACAGGTTAACTCCCCACCACTTACCGAACGTGATATTGCCGCACTAGAGAATATTATTACTGAAAATAAATCCCCATTACATCTACAAATTGTTCTCGATAAAACATTCCCTACAAATGGATTTTTAAATTTTTTAAAAAACATTCAATCTAGCCAAACCCTGACTCAATTAGGGATTTATAACTCTCTTCTTTCTAATAAAGAGACAGTCCAATTAATAAGTGCTGTTGCACGTTTTATAAAAAATAATACCTCATTACATCAACTAGATTTTTACGATATAGAGTTGAATGAATCAGGTACGAAGCTCATTATTGAGGCGCTGACGCACAATTACTCGATACAGCAAATCTTTACTACTGAAGTTGTAGAGCCTGTAGAAGAGCTACTAGCACGTAATAGAGCTTTATCCCCTATTTTCCAATACCTAAAGGATGATTTAGATAAGAATAACTTTTATCCTGTTCCAAAAAGCTTTCATGAATATGTGACATTACTAACAGATGATGAGCGCACAGTCCTTATTCATCAATTGGAACGCAGTAAACATAATTTAGCCCCAATGGCTTGTGCTTATTTGCTCTTTCCCGAAACAAGCTTTTATAATTTAATAGCAAGCTACATCGATGCCTCTGCCCCAGAAGATGAAGCAAGAAGCCATGCAGCAATTACTTTTCTTCTTCAAGCATCCTCGAACCCTCAATTTAAAGTGCTTGCTGAAACATTACTCTATCATTTCAAAGTGGGCTCACCCTTTGAATCTGTAAAAAATAGGCTAAGCACTGTCTTTTTACATCCTGATGAGCAATACATCAAAATGAACTTATCCTCTGGTGATCTCATGGATGATCGTATTCCTACAGCAATGCCTGCAATTCCAGTAGGCCCAGTAGGCTTCTTTTCACAGAACAGAAATACACCAAGAGACAATGCGGCTGATAATGCTGAAGAAAACGATCAAAGTTATGAGTCAACATCACCCGGCTCTTAACATCACTACGCTGAGGATGATCTCTTAATTTAAGAGGTATTTACTACACATTGAATTAATGCTTCTTATTTATGATAATTAAGGCTTATGCATGATGCACCTCAGTAAACTACAAAATGCCCTTAAAAACTCGCACTACATATACAATTTTTGAAGCATTAACTACCTTGAAAAAAGGAGTACTCCTTTTTTTATTGTCAGAATCTTTGAATATAAGCCAAGAAGACATTATTGGTGTTTCCGGAGATAAACATCCAAAGGTTTCGTTTAATAAACAAGGTTTTGCTAAAATTCTTAACAAAAATCAGGGCGCAGCATTTTTTGAAAAAAATCCGGCAATGCAGTCAATTAAAGTAATCGATTTAAACAAACTACTACAGGCATTATCTTCCCAAAAAGTAATCCCTAAATTTCCCTATTTTTTTTCTATTATTGAAGAAAGCCAATATGAAAATATAGAGGCCATTATTGAAGATTATGAACTAGTTGATCGCTGTAAAAACATGCAATGCATGTGGCAACAATGGGGAACTATTGCTTTGCCTCATCTTATTTCCTCACATCAAGCATTACAAAGAATCTTGGCTGCAAAAATGAAGTGCCCGCTAGCCCATCACTTAGAGATAAATACATTAAGAAATGGATTAAGCATTGAATATCAATGTGAAATTTATTCTAATCATTTGTATGGAGCCAAATTGTTAGACATTTGGCACGACTATTTAATAAGCACCTCACCGCAAAGCAGGCATCCGAAAAATTTTTTAAGCTGGTTAACCAAACAGCCACTAACGAAATTACAAAAATATGGAATAAATCATTTAGATGAACTTCCTAAAGTAAATTACATGAAGTCTTCTAGTCAACGAATGCCTTGGCTACTGCATTTAAAACCAGGCAATATTGTTGAAGGTACTAGTTTACCTAAACCTATAGTTCAGGAAGAGCTGCTTGAAATCATTTATGCCTTGGGCTTTTTAGAAAATAATTTAGAATTCTTAGGCGGGGTAAAAAAGAGAGGAACGATTAATCACTCCAGTTTTTTTGGCGGAGAACCAACCCAAGGGGCGGGAAAAATAATATTAAAGAGTAAGTTAGATAAAACCAATAATCTTTATTGGGTCATTCATAAAATGGATAATAATAGTGGCCATATAAAACCTACTGACCAAATGACCATAAAAATATTAGAAAAGCTGGTGCACCTGGGTTTAGATTTAAAGACGATTGCTTGGAACTCTAAATGGGGCACTGTAGGCCAATATGATGAAAACGCATTGATTGCGCTGAAACGTCTAAAGCATGATTTTTCTTATGTGAAAATCTTCGATACACCCCGTACAACTAGCTCAAAACGTCTGGAAAAAATTGCCCTATTTGCACGACTTGGTGCAGTAAAGAATTTGTATTGTTACCTCTCAGTTAGAAAACACAAAATAAGCATCAATGAAGTGATAACTACGTCTTTGTTTGTAATGCAAACCATGAAAAATCATCTACTTTTTTATGAGCAAGATGTGCTTACACATAAAGAAAAGCCTCAAACTGCCAGCAAATTAGCAGAGCAGGCAATTTTGCTCTTGAATAATATCGGGATATCATGCCCTGAATTTGAGGAGGAATTAGCGCAGATTAGCCTCCAATATAAAAACCGCTCCTCCCTAAAACTACCCCTTAATGAAATTCAAGAAAGTAACTGCATCGAAAAAAAAGAGCATTTTCATTATAATGGACTATGATATTATTACATTTTTAATGAAAGGAATTCCTATGCCCCAACAAACAGCTTTAGTTTCTGGATTTGCCCGTTCATTTGTATCTGGAAATGCTATTTCGGGTGGATTAGTTTGGCCTCTTGGGGCGAAAGAGAAAGGTGTATACACCGATTCAGAAGGGAAATTTTCCATTGAATGGCCTATTGGCCAACCCATTACCTTAGTTTTTGAAAAGCCTGGCTCTTATTGGACTGGATACAAAACAACACAATCAGCCACGCTTATTGTGCCGCCTGAAGGCATAAATGATAAAAACTACTTAAAGAATGTATCATTTCAAGTTCCATCAGAAATGGCCTATTCATTTATTCAATGGGCTACTGGATTTACTCCCACTCCAGGTAAAGGCCATGTCGCAGCAACAGTTACCCCGCCTAATATGACCTTAGACGATATTCCTCAAGGTGTTGAAGGTGTTAAGGTAAGACTCTCACCGGCAGTTGAATCAACACCGTTTTACTTTGGTATTTTTCCATTGACACATAAAACAAATCCTTTTGATAGATCATTAACAAGCACTTCATTGGATGGAGGAATTCTATTTGCCAATGTCCCACCAGGTGAATATGAATTGTATGCTGAAAAAGAAGGTTATGTGTTCTCTTCGGTACATATTAATGTTCGCGCTGATGTGTTGATTAATGCAAGCCCTCCTAATGGACCTACGCAAATCATTGAGCCCGTCAATACAGAAAGCGCGTTGGTTAAAGAAAATACTCTTGCTAAAACGAATGTAGCGACTAATAATTATAGTTTTTTTAAGCCTGCTGTTGTGGGGTTAGCCGTGGCTGCGAGTGCCTGTGTTGCGCATGCGGTAATTAGCAGTATGTAATTGCTTATCCATTTTGAGAGCACTTGTCTGGCATTTGCGCGCACATTTATTCCTGTATGGTATGTAAGCATCAATAGTGCTTACATACAGAGATTTTACTGCAATTTATCATAGCGACGTAACACATACGCTCCTATATTACGAGCAATTTCCTCTTCTGCAAAAAAAACTTTTCCCTCTATGTCACCTTGCAATAATTTCGCTTCTTTTTCATCATGCATACGTACTACAAAATCTACTTCAGGATTTAATTTTTGTGCATTCCCAATCATTTTCCGTCCATCGATGGTGTTTGCGATAAGAATCATCAACATACTTGCATGCCTCACCTGTGCTTGCTCCAATACAAAAGGGTCTGCTGCATCACCATAAATGGCAATGACTCCTTCAGCCCGAAGTTTGGCAATTAATTCACGATTATTATCTACTACCACATAAGGGATATCTTTTTGGGTTAATAACTGAGCCACCCGCTCACCTACTCGGCCATAGCCAACTAAAACCACTTGCTTATGCCGATATTTATCTGGGGTACTAACAGGTAATTGAGCCAATATATCATCTGAGTGCTCAAGAAAAGCCGACCATTTTGAATACTTCTTCGTCCATTTTTTAATTGGTTCTATTAAACGAAAAATTAAGGGGTTTAAAGCAATAGAAATGAGCGCTCCGGCAAGGATAAAACTTCGCGCTTCTACTGGTAATACGCCAAAACGTACCCCAAGTTCTGCGAGAATAAAAGAAAACTCCCCGATTTGCGCAAGGCTTGCCGAGACAATTAAGGCTGTATAAAACGGATAACGAAAAAGAAGGACTAGAACAAAAGCCGCAAAGGATTTTCCCAAAATAATAATGCAGATTACCTCAAAGATTTTTAAAGGATCTCGAACTAATACCATTGGGTTAAATAACATTCCTACAGAGACAAAAAACAACACCGCAAATACATCTCTTAAAGGCAATGAGTCTTCGGCTGCTCGATGACTAAAGGAGGATTCCCGCAAAACCATTCCAGCAAAAAAAGCACCTAAGGCGAATGAAACGCCAAAAAGCATCGATGCAATATATGCAATACTGATTGCTGCCGCAATAATGCATAAAGTAAATAATTCACGTGAGCCGGTACTGGCCACATGCCATAGTACTATAGGAAAAATACGCTTGCCTACTACAAGCATTAAAAGAATAAAGGCCGCAACTTTTGCCAGAGTAATACTTAAAACAACGCCAAAAGGATGGGCGTTATCGATTTGCCCTACAGAGCCACCAAGCCAAAAAGAAAAAGGTGGGAGCAAGACCAGTACGACAACCATAACCAAATCTTCAACCAAGAGCCAGCCGACCGCAATATGCCCATTAATCGACTCGATAGCTCCTCGCTCTTCCAAAGCACGCAATAAAACTACGGTACTTGCTACAGATAAAGACAAGCCAAAGATTAATGAGCTTCCATAGCTCCAACCCCACAAAATAGCTACCGCAGCCCCTAATAAGGTGGCAACCACTATTTGCACGATTGCTCCCGGTATGGCAATTGCTCTCACTTTCAATAAATCATTAAGCGAAAAATGAAGCCCTACACCAAACATTAATAACATAATACCCAGCTCAGCTAACTCCTGGGCAATATTTACATCCGCAAAAATACCGGGCGTAAACGGGCCAATCATAATTCCTGCCATTAGATAGCCAACTAAGGTAGGAAGCTTTAATTTAAGAGCAAAAAATCCAAACATAACCGCTAAGGCGAAAGCAAATGCAACCGTAGTTATTAATGGTAACGAGTGATGCATACTTACTCCCTATAAGATAGTGCAATCCCCTGATCTTTGATTAGTATTAACCTCTTCTTCCTTTATTTTTAAGTCCATAAATTGAGTTTTATATTGAGAAGATATGTTCGTTGTATTCATCGTTGTTTTGAGGTTTTCAGCTATCGGAGTCAATTCGCCACTTAAGGCTTTTCTGGTGAATTCTAGCGCTTCTCTATAAAGAATATCCTCGTTAGGTGAGCGACCTTGGTAATATGGCTTGTCTATAATATCGGTCCTTAAAAAATTAAGATCCTTCTGCCGATTGGCAAACACAGTTTTCACATTAGACATATCTATAAAGTGTATCGTATAACGATGTATTTCATTTTTTTTGCATAATTGTTTTAAATAAGTTTCCATACCTAAAGCAAGATGTGTGTCAAAAATAGAACCAGGAGGCTCTTCACGAACACTGTCACAAGGGGTGCCTAGTTCAAAATGAATCGGGTTATTTTCAGAATAATAACTTTTTAGTCTGTGTAACCATTCTTTAAAATTTTCATTAAAACCATTATCTTTATTTTCCATGGTCGAACGCAAATGATAAAATCCATATACTTGCTGCGTTTTCGCATAAAAAGAGGTGCATCCGCCAAAACCGGCAGTAAAAATCTCCTTATTTGCATCGAGAGGCTCTATTGCTCCAAGTCCATCCATTTCGACTTCTACACGTTCCCGCATAACGTTGCTTCCTTGATAGGCAAGTTGTTATATTATAGATTATATATCCATATCGTAATTATATTTGCATAACTGTTCCAACTAAGAGCACTATGCTACAATTGCTCACATTAATTCAATTTATGCCTGTTTATGCCTCCTCTAAGCCCTGCTCCTTTTTTGGTTGTTAAAAAGAAAGACCAGTCTTTTTTTTCTCTGGATACAACACCACAGTACTCTTGGAGCACACAAGCTGGAGGGGTTGAGCAAGACACGAGTCTTCATTTATATAGACTTTTACTTAAAAACTGGCGACAAAACGCTGGCTTTGTACAATTGGCTAGTAAAGTTCCTATTGTTCCAAAAAGAATAAAGAAAGACAGTAAAACAGCTCCTTCTCTACCAAGAGGAACATTTACGCATAAAATATTTTTAGAAGATTTTGATGATTTAAATATTAGTCATTGGCCAGATCTTGCCTTTGCCTTCGGTACTATATTGTCTGACATCGTTCGCTATATCCGCCTAGGGGAGCCTGTTAGTATTAATTTCAGGGAAGTTTTTCTGGTTTCTAAAGGCGAACAGCCTCCTGCACAGTACCGACCAAATGTCGATATATTAGTTCATAGCGCTGCAGACTATAGTAAAGCAACCAATCGACTTTCTTACCAGCTCGGAAAATACCTTCTTAATGAATTTAAATTTAATCTTCCTAAGGCTAAATCTAATAGTTTTATTTGGAGTGACTATAAAACACCTTTAAAAGATTATAATTATTTCGATTCTGCTTTAATGGGCTATCTTTCTTTATATTACCAACGGAATTACCACTCTACGGAACACCCTGTTATCGCGTTTTCTAACCCCGTTGCAATTGATGAATTACTGCCATTCTTTCAGCATTTAACAGCAAATCGTTCTCATGAATTAATTCTTATCCTTAAAGGACCTCAATATGAGGATGAACAGGAAAGGCAAAGAGCTTATGAGGAATTAGTCCAGGTAATTGCTAAGAGCAAATGCAATTTTATAGTGCATATTTTTTTAATTACCAAAGAGAATCTCAATTGCAACTTGCTCGATTTAAAACCTAAATCCCCGGAGAAAACAGATGGACTGCACCCACTAGCCCATGATGCAGGCTATTATTTTTCCTCAACAAAAGCCATGTCCTCTATTTATCGAGCGATTCAGAGTCATAACCAGGTAAATGATACCTGGTTAAATCGCTTACAACAGCGCACCACTAAAATAAAGACTCTTGGGGCATACATTCGTGCTCAAGAGGTAAGCAAAAATGTACGTCGTTCAAAAACATTAACTCGAGAGCAATTAAAATCTAAAGTTCAATTATCGATTACCCATCAACAAAGCATCGCTCAGCAAGAAGAACTAAGCCAAACGCAGACAGTTAATGAACAAGTTCAGGAACAATTAGAGCTGGATGTCAATCAGCAGCAAAATTTTACCTTTGAGCGGGAGCTAAATTGGGATTTTAAAATAACATTGGATGGCTTTTGCAAAAAATTAGAGGCTTTTGCAAAAAAAAATCTGCCCAAAATCGCTGAACACGAACAAGTATTAGAGCAAGCAGGTTACCTTACCCAGTTTTATCTGAAAAAATACAGTAAACTCCATTTTTATCAGCAATTAGCGAATGATTCTACCTTTCGTTTACGAGTCGCTGCGCGTTTTTTTGGTCATGCCTTAATTGCAGATGAAAATGATAAAGACAAACTAATCAAGGTTCGGCTGCCTCATTACCCAATAGACGCAATGGAAGAATTCATTGCAGATGATTTAATCAATGGGGTTCATCTCTTCTTAGATGGTTTACCTGCTAAAGAATGTATCATCAAGGACTCCTTTTTCTATGGACGAACTTTATGCGGGCTTAACCGTAACCACACTGCAGTGCGTTTTTTTAATCCACCCCAAATTTTCTCTAAATTATCTTATCAATCTCAATTACAAACGGATAAGCGCACCAATAATGTTGAATCGAGCGGATTTCAAGATCCCTTAATTTATTCTGTCTTACTGCCTGAGGAGCTACTATCTACTGTTGATATAGACTTACAACATGAATTGGTACAAAAGGCAGAACAATTACTAAACTTATTTAAACCCCATCCTCCACTTAATGAAAAAGAGATTCTAACACTAGAATCACACTTTTTAAGTTTAGTTCGTTTTTTCTTTCCCAATAATATTGCTGATATTACTCATTTAGAGCAATTTATTTCCCAATTTCCAGAACATAATGAAGATAATTTAAAAATTTTACTGCACCTTGTTATTAGCAAGCATAAAAATGGATTGGATGCATTCTTTCAGTTGCTGTCGTTCTTAAACGCCTATTCTCTGTCAGATTATTTTTATAAAATCCATTTCCAATATGCTTTAAATGTTTCCTCCGTAAATCGGATACTCCATACCTACACCTCTAATCCCTTATTAAAACTTGCATCGAAAATTCCAGAGGGAAAACCATTGAATGAATGGCCTGACTTTGAGTTGTTTGCCCTTCATTTCTTGGTGTTTACTGCAAAAAATGGGCTAGCTCTTGATTATAATGAACTCGCACTGCTGGAACGATTTTGGCAGCGTGTTTATGCAAAATTCTTATTATATAGTGGCAATCAAGAAGCAGAAACTCAAAAGCTTATGCATCAGCTTACTCAACAACTTATTCATCATGATGGCTTATCAATTGCACCAATTTCTGAACTTAAAACATTCTACGAAGGCTTAGAAGCCCTACTTGATCACGCAATAGCGCAGAATTCTTTAAAAGAACAAATTGATGAAATACGAGATATTTCGTTAGTATACACTGATGCTCCTTATGCTTGGGAATGGAACGGTTTTAATGTGCTCAGCGCAGAAATGCAAATCTATTCTGCAGCCATTAATCCTTTGACCAAATCCTACGCCATATCTCATAAAGAATTAGAGCAAGCGATGATTGCTCACAAGGTGGGTGATAAGCCGCTTAAAACCATGCTGTTTCGTTTTTTGGGAACCCAGAGCCTCCGTGAGAATCTTGCATTTTATCGCCACTTGCACCAAACCACGACGCAAACCAATGACGAAATCTCTGCCTATATTTCGGAGTTGCTGTGCGCATATCATGCACTTACTTATACTGGAAATGGATATGGCAGCAACATTACGCAAGAAGTATTTAAAGAAAATTTTAATCGTTTTTTAAGTAAGCACCATTTAAATAATGGCTTATCAGATATCCAACTCTCTGCTGGCATTACCCGTTTTTTCATTCATCTAAACGAACAGTCAACAGACGAGCACAAGGGAATACAAAGCTTATGGAGCATTTGGAGAACTCATCAAGTTGATGCATTTAAAATAAGTAACACACCAATTCCCAGCGTTTTTTTAAGAAAGTTTGACGCAAAAAAATTAGGTAATTTTTTATTTTCGCAAAGAGAGAATCTGGAAAAAGCACTTCCTGAATTAAATAACAATCCGAAAAGTATAAGAGCTATTATCAATCAATGGGTTGAGGAGTTTAATATACCCGCAACGCACAAAAAAATTGTCTTCGCTTATTTAAAAAAGCTTTATCCTGGATTTAATCTCGCGATTCTTTTGCGTAATTTGCCACAAATTAACAATTTTTTAGAATCAATAACTTCTATTTCACATAACAATCCCAAAAGCTTTATTTATTTAACACTTGATATTCTGATTGAAAAAAATACCAATACGGATGCCTTACTGTGTTTTACTCAACTTTTTGCTGAGGAGCTCTCAAAGCATCAGAACCATGCCATTACCGATAAAAAAGCATCTAGCTTGCTTTTAGCACTAGCGAAAAAATCACATATTTACTGTTGCCTTCCTGAGAAGAAACCCTTAATTAGGGTGCTTTTGGAATCTTTTTTTAACACTGATAATGTCGATAGCCCACTATTTCTTGTAGACCTAGCCGAAAAATTACTACCGCTAAGTACTAATGAGGCCGAAAAAGTATTTACTACCTTAAGCCAAATGGCAAAAAATAATGATGGACTTGCTTTTTTAAATACCCACACTTATCTAAGCATGGTGCAATTAAAGGAATTATCCCTATTCTTCACCAAGGTTAAATCGCACTCCTTAGCCATAAATCTTATGCAGGACTTATTCAAACAGGATATGGCTTACGATCTGAGCATATTGAATGCGATTTTAAAAGATAAACCCAGTGAAGAAGTCGAATGCTTGTTAAAGCTAGCTCATAGCATTTGTCAGTACACGGAAGAACCTCTAGTAAATGAATTACGCAAGTTAATGAATAAGCCTTTGCCTGAATTAAAAAAACTAGTCCAGCTTCATCAAGTGCAATTTATTAGCGCATCAGAAATTTTAACTTTATTAGACACCCCGTCTTTAAACGAAGCAATAGCTCACCTTAAACGTCAAAAATCTGAGGAAAATCGACAACGTTTTGAATATAACCCTCAGTTTGTCAAAGAGAAAATTGCGGGCATTAAATTAAAATCTCATGAAACGAATGAGAATTTGCCTTTAAGCCAAGAAGAACAAGACCGCTTATGGGCTGATTATCAATTATTAATGTCCTATATGGTTGAAAAACCATTTAAATTCGAATCATCAGGAATCATAAAAGAATGCACCATACATGATTTAGATGAAGCTGATTTTCCAATTCTATTTAAAACATTACAAGAGCGCATCGCTAAAGGCGAAGACCGTCATCATAATCAATTACTTTTAATTGCCTTAAGTGCCGAAGCACTTTACCAGAGTACGAAAAAGTTTCCTCGCTGTACTCAAATACTCACTTTATTAAAACGCCTGCGCTATTCTGAAAATTTAATTCATGAGCTTAAAACGGGTGAAGGAAAGAGTATTGTGGGCGCCATGCATGGTGCTTGGCTTTGTGGATTAGGACATACTGTCGATATAGCTACAGAAAACGACGAATTAGCTCGTAATGCCTTAGAAAAATTTGGACCATTTTATCAATACTTAGGGATTGCTCATGGAAAAGATATCCTTGCTGCACAAAGCATCCATTCTGAATACATTGTTAATGGCATAAATTATTCGACAGCATCAAATATTGCTCTTTTCCGTGCACGCATGGCTTTAGAAAAGAAACCCCTGCCTAAAAACCCTGCCTTAGTATGTGATGAAATTGATGCCATATTAACAAGCACCATCCAGTTTCGCCTGGCTGCAACCTTAGATCCATTATTAAATGATACCAAAAAATGGACCCAGATTTATCAGATAGTACTTGAGTTTGTAAAAGAGAATGAACTTTTTATAAATAACCCATGCAGTGATCAAGAAGACATTTTAAATTTAAAAAATTATTTTATTGCCAAAAATCCCGATAAAGAGTTCCTTGAGTTTACAAATAAAATTTCAGATGAGTTGCTTAATATCTTAATCGAATCATCAATGGTGGCTCACGAATTAGAGGAAAAAGTTGATTACTATGTGGTTGAAACTATCGGTACTTCTGAGAAACGATATTATGCGGCACCGATTATTGCCAGTACCAAAAGACCCGATCCCAAAGTAAGCTATTCAGAATACGTGCAACAGTTATTACATACCTTACTTAATAACAAAAAACCGCCACCTGCTCATCCTTTTGTTGTTGAGCCATGTACAGAAACATTATTGGCCATCAGTGCTAAGAATTTTTTTGATTATTATCGCTTAAATGATGGACCTATTGTAGGGTTAACAGGAACCTCAGGCGCTCGTGTTGAGCTGGTCGAGTTCTATGAGGAACAAGGATTAGTTGCATTTAAGTATCCAACCTTCTATCCGGATCTTGCTGAAGATTTAGGCCTGGTCACCGCATTTGGACCCGAAGATCATCAGAAAAAAATTCATGAATGGATTGAGGCTTATAAGCGAGAAAACCCTTCTCAACCAATTCTATTAATCACTCCATCACCTCAAGCCACAGAAAATATATGGGGCTATTTAAAAACCAGAACCCAATGGTCGTTGCAATGTTTTCATGGCTATGCAGAAACTGGAAAGTCAGAGGAAAATGTCATTTATACTGCAGGTAAGGAGGATTTTCTTACTTTAGCTAATCAAAGCTTAGCACGAGGGGCAGATATTGATCCGGAGCATGAACAGGGACTATTAGTTATTAATACCTGTACTGATTTAACTGCCAGCGAGTTAGAGCAAATTGAAGGCAGAGCAGCACGCAACGGTAAGGCTGGGCGATATGCTTCAGTTATTGATGCACAAAAAATTGGTAGCCCTACTGATTCAGCACAAGCTTTAGCGGAAGCATTCCAAGCCCACCAACATCAGATTAGTTTAGCACAACAGCAGGAGCGATCAAAAATGCGTCTATTGGAAGACGCGCGCTATTTCATGATTAATGAGTATATCCTTAAACTTCGTGAAACAGCGGATAAAATTTTGATGCGCCAGTATGGGGAAGGCGCATCAATTACCGAACAACAAAACTTTCTGAAAACCTTAAATATACTGAATCAGAATGCAGAGAAACATTATGAACAGCTATTAAAAACCCATAAACTACTTGATAGCAATGCGGCTCATGAGTTTTTAACCGCACGAATTGGCGACCAAAATAATGTGCTTAATAAGTGGATTCCGCAAGATAGATTTAATTCCATACAATTTATTGAACCATCAATCCCTCTTGAAGTATTTACAGCCGCGGCTCCGCAATTACAGGGTGCTCCGATTAGTCAACTAAGTGCCTTAGCCAGTATTTTTTCTCGTAAATGGAGCGTAGATGGTCATCAGAAAACAATGCACCATATTCATGCATTAGAGGAGGTTTGCGAGCTTTTTGATCCCTATTTAAAAAAGAAATGCAGCTTTAAACAGGCGCTGGGGCAAGCATTAGAACGAAAAGGAACACTTCAGCGAGAGTTTATTGACGACCAAATTCACGTTATTAAATCGACTATTAACGAACTTATTTCCTATGCTCAAACCATTCCGCTAATTGGCTATTTAGTGCCTGCTGAGCGTATTAAAACCTTTTTTGCAAATTATCTAGATACAACTAAAAAACAAATTCTTGAGAAGAAATGGGATGAAATTAATTTACCAATTATTGATTTTTCGGGTGTAAATACTTGGTTTAGCGGGATTAGCACAGCGCTTACAATTAGCTCAGTACTTATGGGAGGGCCAATTCCTTATATTATAAAAAGTTTTATAATACCTACCATTTTTGGTTGGATAAAAAATAAACTAAAGAGCAGCTTTGCGGATTCTGAATCACTTGTAGCACAAATATTAATAGGACTTGATGATATTGGTAATGACTTGTCAAAGATGATTAAAGCACTTACCGAAATTACTAATGAAACAGAAATCAAAATAGGCTGGTTTTTGGATAACTTTGGCCCACTTGCAAAAAACAAAGCCCTGGTATTAGCCTTATCAAAATATTTAGAGTTATTAGGGAAAAAGGAGTTGTGTCCCCTAGTGTCCGTAATTCCTGAGGTATTAAATCTTTTAGAATCCTATCGCGAGCAGCAACCCGACGCACTTCTTAACGTAGATGCACTCATGGTATTTTTATCCTACGCCGCTCGTTCTGAACCCATTTTAAATGCCTTAAATAATACTCCGTATAAAACTAGTTTGCAGCGAGCCTCTCAGCTAAACCCAAATTTCCTCAACCAAATTAGCAACCTGTCTTTTGCTGAATTTCTAAATTTATTAAAAGTAATTGCTCATCCCAATTTCTTTGTTTTATTAGAAAAACTTCCGCCAGATACCTCTTATGAACAATTATGTCAATGGCTCGAAAAGATACCAGAAGATTTGCCCATTGATTGCCAGCATGCATTAAAAGAGTTCTTAAACTATCAGCAAGATCCAGAGCGTGTTG
Organism: Legionella saoudiensis; assembly: GCF_001465875.1. Classification (GTDB taxonomy): domain Bacteria; phylum Pseudomonadota; class Gammaproteobacteria; order Legionellales; family Legionellaceae; genus Legionella; species Legionella saoudiensis. The sequence continues at coordinate 850,248 of NZ_LN901324.1, forward strand.
CTGAAGAAAGCAAACAAGACTTACAGAATTTACGCACGAAATTTAATTTAACCATGGAGCGGTTTACTGAGGGACTAGAGCGATTAAAGCCTAAGTTGTTGGTAAAACCTGAGGAACCAACACCTATACCAGAACCTCCAGTCTTACAAGTTGATCAACCGCAAAAAAGCTTTTGGGGTATGCAGCAAATAATTATGTGCTCAGCAGCTCTGGTAATTCTGGCGTGTAGTGTAGTCTATCTTTCAATTAGCCTTGCACTTACCGGCGTATTTCTTATGGGTTGGATGGCATATCCATACCTAGAACAACAAATTTCTAGCTATCTTAGCTCGAGGCAGAATATAGCTTCTCAAGAACCGTCTGGAAGTCTGACCCCATTGGCTTTGCTTAACCATAGCCCGGCTAAAGCTGTAAATACAAGCCCAGAAAAAAACAAAGCATCAACGATGCAAGAGAAATTGCCTAAGCTTATAGATTCGAAAGATTTATTTTTTACACCGGCTCTTCCAGAAAGTCCTTCCACAAAAAACCAAAACGTGGAACGAAGCCGCATCATAGCAGGGCTTTAAAGCTATGATCTTATTTGCTTACGATAAGGTTTACATTTCCTGTCTCATCTCCTCCTCACACAATAGTTCACCGTAGGATCAATGCCCTCTTCTCATTACAGTTTTGCCCCTGCAAATTAATCACATTGATGAAAGAAAGTCTTCGTTAAGAAAGTGTAAGGAATGCAAATTGTGTTCAATATTAATCATCATTGTGCTAAATTAATATTAGAGTAATTTACTGAATCGAGAGAAGTTATGGGTGGGCAACTGTATCTGAATGATGGACAACCTCCTAGTCGATCCAATGTGTGTGTTTCTGGTTATGAACGAGGTACACCGAATTTTGCATTAAGTAATTTTGATGACAATAAACGCAGAGGTTATGACTTTTATGATTCTGGTATGAAGCAAATAGTACATTTTCCAACCTCTGAGCATTATTTGCATTTTCAAAAGATACACCCTGACCATAGAGCAGCACATTATGCTAAATGGCAGAGTGCTAGCCCAGGAGAAATTCTTTCAGGAATAAGAGCCAAAAATAGCAAATTTTTTATTCCAAATGATCAACATGCTTATATGAATTATAATCCCCATACACGCGATTACGAATTTAATAAACAAAAATGGGACCAGGATAAAATTACAGTGCAAATGCAGATTAACGCTGCAAAATACCAACAATCATCTGAGTTTAGAGCAAGTATCCAGCATTCGATTGATCTAGGAACAGCATTAGGTGATGGCAATGGACCAGCCACCATTATCGAAGACACAAGTAGTTTGGCTAATGGTAAACAACCAGAGGAAGAATGGGGAACCGGTCCTGCTGGAAAGGGCAAAAATATTCTTGGGAACACGCAAACCGCCTTTGCCCAAATGGTTCAAGACGGTTTGGTGCCAACAGGTGTTCCTAAATTGGAAGACTTCCGGTCCCCTCAAATAAAAGCAATGTATAAAAAGGCTGATGATCAGTATCAAGGTGGTGTGCAAGAAGTATTAAGCAAAGTACGCGAACGTTCTGGTCATGACAAGGGTTTTGGGCAACCAGATACCTCTAATTTACATGGCTCACTTGTACAAACAGCAGATATTGTTAATGGTAAAATCGCAGCAAAGCAATTTTTACCTAGCCCAGGTCCTCAGCATCACGCTGCCCCACAACATCCAGGGCCTCAACATAAGGCACCTCAAGGACCTCAAGCCCCTAAAGCAACATCCCAAATACCGCATCAATATTGTGTAGAAAATAAAGATAGTACTAAACGCCTTCTTATCAATAACGAAAAAATTGTAGGGTATCAGTTTAAAAGACCTCCAAGTGATCGATGGGAAAATACCGGAACTCCAGAGCGCTTGAATGACATAAAAAATGCATTTAATAATGGTGGCAAATATTATGTAACCTTTGATGGTGGTAATAAACGTCTGGGTATTGATAATAATAAGGTTGTAGAACGCCAGTATAAAGATGTATCTACAGGCTGGAAATGGCAAGATAGCTCCAGAAAGGACTTGTTTGCGCATTTAGAAAATACATTTAATCGCTTACATCAAGCCTCACCACCACGCCATCATCAAGCGAATCAACAGAAAGTGGATGATCATTATACAAGCAAAAATGGTAATCAACGCCTGCTTATCAAAGATGATAAAGTTGTAGGATATCAGTATAAAGACACAACTACTCGCGGACAGTGGAAAGATAGTGGGGACAAAACCAGATTTACGGCCTTAGAAAATAAATATATTCTGTCTAAAATACCTCACCAATATTGTGTGGAGAGTAACGGAGGCAATCAACGTCTGATTATCAATAATAATAAAGTTGAAGGGTACCTGTTTAGAAAAGATCCGTCTTCCCCCTGGCAAACCGGAAAAAAAGAAGACATGAAGGGGTTAGAAAATGCCTTTAATAATGGAGGCAAATATTTTGTTGCCAGTGATGGAGGTAATCAACGTCTGCTTATCAATAATAATAAAGTTGAGGGGCACATGTTTAGAAAAGATCCGGCTTCTCCCTGGCAGACTGGAGGTAAAAAGGATATGCAGGGGTTAGAGCAGGCATTTAAGGACTCTAAAGCAGCAACTCATGCACCTCTACACCATGCGCATTATAATAACGGCAGTAAGCCTTCTAGCGCCCAAGAGAATATGGATGTTGTTTCGAAATATTACGCTCATGCGACTAAGTCCAACGATGACAACCGTTTCCATCTTTTTGATGTAAGCTCAGAACATTTTCATGATATGAAAGGGGATTTTTTAAAGACAAAAATATTAAGTGAATTTCACAAGGAACTTTCAAAATGTACTGATGTAAAGAAATTTGATGCAATGGTAAATTCTATAGTCAATAATAACGAAGCTTACGACATATTAAAAACCGGACAAGGGATTATAACAAAAATAACTGGAGGTGAAACCAGTTCCGTAACTGCATTCAAGGAAATGGTCAAGGATCTCAGATCGAAATTGCCTGATTCAGACGATGATCAGGACAAAATTGTTCCTGTATATTAAGACAATTCTCGTGCCGTACAGCTCTCTGTAGCTGGGCTAGCAACCCAGCCTACTTTTATGGTACAGCAAAATGCCACCCCATTGCTTTGGATAGCCCTTCCAGCATAATTTCTCCACGTATGCTATTTCCTTTGGAGTTAACCCGAGGGCTGAGAACAGCAATGCCAGCTTTACCAGGAACAGTTGCTATCGTATAGCCTGATACCCCGCTTTTAGCAGGCATTCCCGTTTTCACCATGTGCGTACCTGTTTCATCATATAAACCGCAAGTAGCCATAATAGCAACGGTAATTTTGCACGTTTCAGCAGAAATAATTTGCTCACCACTTAGAGGATCCTTTCCCCCATTGGCCAATAAGCTAGGTAGATACAGCATTTGCTCTAACATTGCCTCATAAGAGCATAAAGCAAAATAAAGGTCTAAGGTTTGATGAACCTCAGCGCCAAGGTTATTTCTACTTTTTAATAAATACGCGAGTGAGCGATTGCGATTCCCTGTCCGTTTTTCCGAAGCAAAAACTAAAGGATTAATATTTAAACGTTCTTTAAATAATTTTTGCACCCAATGTTCCAGCCATCGGAATTGTTGCTCACCTGTACCTGGTATGCGTGAACATAGAGTAATTGCTCCTGCATTAAGCATGGGATTTGAGGGTTTAGGGCCAAACTGTTCCAAACGAGTAATGGAAGCAAAATCATCGCCGGACGGCTCAACCTTAACCCATTCAAATAATTGCTCCTCGCCAAATTCTTCGAGCAAGCCAATCAAAGGGATCATTTTAGCAGTGCTTTGTAAGGTGACCGGGTGAAGAGTACTATTGCTATAAGAGATTGCTGGCTCTCCGATTGCTTGTACGGCAATTGCGGTTAATTCTTGATTTACATTAGCAAGTTCAGGAATGTAATCCGCTGTCTTGCCTTCTTTATTTAATTCAGCCGCTTGCGCGAGCTCTTGTAACAAATTAATTGTAAGTGACTTCGATGACATAGGGTTACTAGCTTGAAAAAGTGTCTATTATGGTAGATTTAGCACAGTAAAACAAATATTTTGTTTCTAAATTCTTTTTTATTTCAACTTGCTCTTTACTTAAACCACTCGCAGAACGAGCTATACTTAATTCGTAGTATTTTACTTTTCAATAAAAAAGAGTGATAAGGAGGTACATCATGTTAGGATGGGCACTAACCTTTTTTATTATCGCACTTATCGCTGCAGCATTTGGATTTGGAGGTATTGCTGTAGCTGCTGCAGGAATTGCAAAAATTTTATTCTTTTTATTCTTGGTCATTTTCTTGGTATTTTTAGTTATGGGTTTGATGGGAAGAAGACCTCCTCCACCCGTATAATTTTCCATGTATAATTGGGATAAAAGCTTTTGGCTTTTATCCCAATTTTATTTTACATATTAAGGACAATAACGATGGAATACAGACAACTTGGAAAGTCCGGCTTTAAAATCCCCGTATTAAGCTTTGGAACAGCTACATTTGGTGGAGGAAATGAATTCTTTAAATCCTGGGGTAGTTCTGGAGCAAAAGAAGCAAGACGCCTTGTAGATTTATGCCTTGATGCAGGAGCAAATCTTTTTGATTCTGCAGACATTTACTCTGATGGATTAGCTGAAGAGATTTTAGGTAAAGCGATATCTGGTAAACGAGACCGAGTTCTCATATCGACTAAAGCTACTTTCCGTTTAGGTAAAGGAGCCAATGATCTGGGCTCTTCTCGCATTCATTTATTAAAATCATGCGATGCGCAACTTAAACGATTAAAAACAGATTATATTGATTTGTATCAAATGCATGGCTTTGACCCCCTAACTCCAGTTGAGGAAGTCCTAAGAACTTTAGAAACTCTGATACAAAGTGGCAAAGTACGTTACATAGGCTGCTCTAATTTTTCAGGCTGGCATTTGATGAAATCGCTTGCCTTAGCTGATGCGATTGGAACAAACCGCTATATAGCGCATCAGGTTTATTATTCCCTTATTGGCCGAGATTATGAGCATGAATTGATGCCTCTAGCTTTAGATCAAGGTGTAGGCGCACTGATTTGGAGTCCTTTAGGCTGGGGGCGTTTAACCGGAAAAATACAACGTAATAAGCCCTTACCCCCAGTGAGTAGGCTTCATAATAGCTCTACAGAAGCAGGCCCACCGGTTTTTGAAGAGAAGTTATATGACATTGTTGATGTATTAATGCAGCTTGCGGCAGAAACAGGAAAAACGGTACCACAAATTGCATTAAACTGGCTTTTACAGAAACCCAGTGTTTGTAGTGTGATTATTGGCGCTAGAACAGAGGAACAACTGCAACAAAATTTAGGCTCTGTTGGTTGGAACTTAACAAGCGAGCAGGTAAAAAGACTTGATGAGGTTAGTACGCAAACCCTTCCATATCCTTATTGGCATCAAACGCAATTTCAGTCCGATAGAATGGAAATTAAAAAATAAACCATTCATGCATTAATGGTTGCAAAATGCAACTCGTCGTCGTTTGAAACAAGTGAGATAACCCGGGTTCCGTGCCTCGCTCCTGGGTTGCTTCGTCGCTACGCTTCTCACAAGGATAGGAATCAAGTTTCTAACTTAAAAACCCGTCATTGCGAACAAAGTGAAGCAACCCAGGGATTTGCTCCGGCCCTTGCCTGCTTCACTTTGTTCCTTTAAGCAATGACAGCATATAAATTAACTGAAAGGCATTATTCTTTATAGTTTTATGAGGTGCTACCTATCGCTTAGCAAATTGTTTAAGGATATGCTTCGGTAGTAAAAGCCAGTAACGGCCCTTATTCTTCATATGCTCACCCCAAAATGCGGCCATTTTTCCTGAGCCCCAATAAATATCACCTCGCATAAAGCCACGGATTGCTCCGCCCGTGTCTTGAGCGATCATCAAACGTTGGAGACGCTTTTCTTCATCCTGATCCTTTTCTGGACGTGTTGTGCTCAGCCAAAGTGGTGCACCTAAAGGAATCCATTTTTTATCAACAGCTAACGAATAACCTGGCGTAAGAGCCATTCCTTGGGCCCCTAGAGCCATCGGTTTCTTTAATGACTCGAAAAACACAAAAGACTTGTTTTGATGCATAATCTCTTTTGCTTTTTGCGGATGCGCTTCTAAATAACGAATGATCGCTTCTTTAGATGCATTATCTCTTGTCATAATCCCTTTATTTATAAGGATCTTAGCCACTGAAGTATAAGGAGCACCATTTTCTCCAGCATAACCAAGATAAATACTCTTACCATCGGGTAATAAAATAACCCCAGAACCTTCAATTTCTAAAAATAACCGTTCAATAGGACTATGGATCCAAGCAATAACCGGAGCCTTTTTCTTAAGTGCTCCATTATCAATTTGTGCACGCGTCTTATTACGCCCTCCACGTTTAGGTAAACCATAAATCGGCGTACTGTATTTAGAAGTTTTCTTTAAGCCACCCTTAATTTGGGGCATGTAATAACCCGTAAATAAACCCTTAACCGGCTTTTTTTGTTCAAATTTAATCGGATGGAACCATTTTTCAAAAAATGTGCGGGCAATATCTTCTGAAACTGTTTCAATCGCCACTGCCGCCTTACATGCAGGATGCCAATCCCCAGCTTTTAGCTTAATATGCTGAGAACCAATAGGATGTGACGGTTCTTTTTTTAAAAAGGTTTTACAAGATAATTGAAATGCTAATAAGGACTTTTTAACATCCGCAGTATCCCATCCAGGTAGCTCTTCAAAAGATACCGAGGATAAAGCTAGATTACTGCTAATCTTACGCTTTACTTTTATAGGCTTTTCCGGAGGTTTTTTTGGGGCTTCAACCTCACTTTTTTTAGCGAGTTCTTTAGCCTTAGCTAATTGAGCAGCTACTTGCTTAGAAACCATCCCAGACGCTGCATCTGCAATTAGTTTTACTGTTTTTGCAGAAGGCTTCGGTGTCTTCTTGCTCTTTGATAGCTTACTTACAGGGCTAACTTTTGCAATAGATTCTTGTTTGGGCTCATGAGGTTTTTTGTAATGCAGCAATCCCCAAGTGCACGAAACAAGGCCAATAATAATGGTTGTACAAATTAATTTCTTATTCATAGCGGGAACAATTTTACACAGTATGAAATTAAAATCAACATTAAGGCGATTTAAACTAAACCAATCGCGCTTATTATGCAAGACCTTTTCTTTCGATTAGAGCATATTTTAATCCCTGTAACTCACCAATTATCGTCCATAAAATAATCTATTTGCCTTTATTTAATGTTTATTTAGCTGGTTGAGTCGAGCAATGGTTTCTGTCTTAGTAGCCCTAGTGCTTCTAGGATTCCTTCATAAATAAATAGCCTTTAACTATGGGAGGATTGCGGGTTAAAAACCCAAAAAAACCAAAAGCTTTATCTTAAAAACGCAAATGATTAAAATTTGTACTATATTTTTAAAGTGTAAGCATTAAAAGAATTACACTCATGGAGGAAAATAATGAAAAAACTAATCATAACATCATCAGCTTTACTTGCGGTTTTGAGTTTGTCCGGTTGTAATACAATGAATACTGCCGGCGAAACTGTGGGAAATGGCGTACGTTATACAACCAATACCGTAGGTAACGGCGTACGATACGGCGTTAACACCGTAGGTAATGGGGTAAAATATGGTGTTAATACTGTAGGCCAAGGTGTCGGATTTGTAGCACATACCGGTGCTGCTGTAGGTCAAGGGGTAGGTAATGTGGTTGGTACTGGTGTTGGATTTGTAACCGGAAGACCTACCTATCAGAACAAAGTTGTTTATCACAATGGCCACCGATACGTAGTACGAAATGGCAGATATGTTCTAATCAGATAATTCTTACCTTAAGAGCCCTTCTTCATCAGATTTATTTAAGAAGGGCTAACTATTCAGATCAGCAAGGCCACACCCCTTACATAATCCTTTAATTTCAATAGTAATATTACTGATAGAAAATTCAATTTGATTCGCAGCACTGTACGCAGGATTAATATCAGTAGCGCAATCAAGTTCTTGCACAAAATCGCAATGGTTACAAATAAGAAATTGAGTCTGCCCTACATGATGCTCATGCAAACAAACGACATAAGATTTAAGACTATCAATACAATGAATAAATCCCTCTTCATGCCAAAATTGAATAGCTCTATATACCGTTTGCGGCTTCGGGTTTTTTACTTCCTGAGAAAGCTTTTCTAGGATTTCATAAGCACCTAAAGGCTTATTTTCAGTCACTAATATTTTAAGCACTCGCTCTCGTGGCTCAGTATATCGATAGCCATTATTAACACAATGCTTATAAGCTTTATCCAGCAAACTATAGTTCATCAATTTGTCTCAGCCACTAATCCTAAGTTAATCATACCATGCTCATTTTTAATAAAAAAATCCTACGGGTAAGCATGATGTCACCCTAGATTATTACATATTTGACAAAATAATAAACAAAAATTTTTGTTTTTAGGCTTATTTTAGTTGGTTAGAGGTAAACCACTATCGAACCATTATTGACCAAAATACGTAGTTATTATTCTATACTAGGATAAGGAAGCTGAAAATACTTAAAACCAGGGGACTCAACATCTACGTAAGAAGATTTTTCTATGTTTATTGATGAATTGGCCAGTACGTACATGGCTCTTGAAAAAATTAAGCCTTTGCTTAATAAAGTTTCACAAAAGCAAAAGAGTGCCCTGCAGCAAATGAACCAAAATGTGGTGATTACTGATTTAGTCGTAAGAACCCCTTTTGCCCCCTACGGAGAGGCGAATTCCTCAGCTAATGAACCTGAAGAGCCTCCCATAAAACGTCTTCAAACTTATATTGCGACTTTATTTTCCCTTGCTAATGAGCATCATGGTGCAATAAATTGTGATGGAGAGGCCGGCAGTTATCAGATAAAACCAGATAAAAAAAATAACGTCACTCGTCTTTCTACCCATGAATTTTCTTTTTATACGGAACAGGCATTAACGCTTAGCGAATTTCAATTAATTTTAAGTAATATAGAAAAAATGGCCCGGAAGTTAACCCCTAACGTTCATATCTTATTAAGTTCCTTTGCAGTAAATAGCCCAGACGGTACCTTATTAAATATGTCGGTTTTTATCGAGGGAGGCAATCCTCCTGAACTTCATGTTTTTTCTAAAAATACGGCCTCTAAAAATGACATTAATTATATGGGAATCAGTTCCTTATTTTCACAGCAACAAGAGGAGCAAGTAAGTTTTCATGCAGATAAAATTAGCGGAAAAAATGGCTTCATTGTTTCGACAGGTAGTGTTTTTGAGGTAAAAACCTATGGAGGAGCTCGCTACACTCAAGCTATTGATATCTGTCTGGACCATGGGTTACAGCATAGTAAGGAACTGCTTATTCGCCGGATAATGGAAAATGCAGATGAAGTTTTACCCAGCCAAATAGAGCATTGTGTCTCATCGAATAGCATTGAACTCTATAATGACAGCATAATTTCCGATTATTGTGTACATATTGATCCCTCCATATCAATGCAAAGTTATGGTGCACAATTCGGCACAACAGTACTTAGCAGCAAAATGATGAAATGCATCCTACCTAAGGAATACCCGCAAATGAAGATCTTTGAAAAAAAATGGGGTTATCAAGTTGAAAATCCTCCTTTTGGTTCAGACTGTTATATTGAGGTGCTCAAAGAGCGCTCTGCAGCTAAATATGTTCCCGAATTACAGGCGGCCATTGAGCAACATAACCAAGAAGTACAAGCCAAACAATTAGCCACTTTAAAACAAGAATATTTAGGATCTAAAGCAAAAGTCGTTCAGCACATTGAGCAAAGCAATTATTTTATGCAGCAAATAGAGGAGCTAGAAAAGAGTATGCTTAAACGCTGTAAGCCAAATCTTTTGCAAGAACTGTTAAAAACGGAGGAATACAAATACAAACTAGAGGCAAAAGACATAGTATCTAGCTGCATCAAGCTGATGAAAGATGCAATCCATGATAAAGGTAACCTCAGCGTGTTCTTAGTACGGGCATGGAAAAAAGACTTTACCGGCCAAATAGATGCACTTACTCCTTTCAGTATTCAATCCTCATTGAAAAAGGCATTAAAAAAAGAGCTAGATGATGCAATTGATAAATTATCCAAAGATCTTGGCTGCAATTTTGAACCACCTCGCCCATGAACTATGATATAATCTTGTTTTTCCTTACTTACACCAGCAATGAACTTTAAATCCTTCTTTTTGGGGATACTCGTCTGTAGCCAAAGTTTTGCCACAGCAAAATTTATTCCCGCAGCCCCACTTCCGGCCCCTGGTTATGCACTAAATGGCGCGGCCTTATGTGCAACGGCTAAAGAAACTCTTGCCTATTTAAATAAAGGACAACACTATGATCCTCAAGTAATTCATGAGGGCAAGGTCTTTAAGATACCTCTTTATCGAGTCAAACAAACTTTAAGTTTTATTTGTCAAAACCAAACTAAATTAAATGATCCAGCTTTTGTGAAGCAGCATTTTGATTTTGTTCGTTGGTATCCAGATCAAGCACAAGCTAACCCTCTTAAAAATCAAAAAGTCCTGCTTGCTCATTTGCCTCAAGATAAAATTTTAATGACCAAATACTACGTTCATCGCGCCCAAGCGGTGTCTAAGCCTAATCCAGCATATCCTGTTGCCTTATATGCACTTCCGCAAGATGAAGCGTCTTTATCACTTGAGGAGGCCGACGCCAAACCTGGATTAACACGTTTTCATTATGGAAAACAGGCCATTATAAAAGGGGCTTTAACGAATAAAAATGTTCCAGTATTAGCTTATTTAAAACGTGCTGATTTGGAAGCAGCTTTACTGCAAGGTACTGTCGTGGTCGAATTTGTGGACCAAGGGCATAAAACCAAAGTGTTTAATGTACATCGTTGCAATAATATTGCCTATGATAAAGCAAAATCTCCTTACCAACAGGAGCGCTATTGGTACTTCAAACAAGTTAATGGCATTAAAGGCTATGGTAAAGACGCGGATCATAAAATTACCGTAAATAGCGAAGTAACCTTTGCGGCTGATCTTGAGCAGTTTGGTCTGGGTAAATTACTTATGGTGCAATATCAAGACCCATCAGGAAAGCAAATCACTCGAGCTGGTATCTTCGCTGATACAGGGGGGGCGTTTAAAAATAACCAATATCAAGTTGATTTTTTGACAGGGACATATGCAGGTAATGAAGCATTCTATAAGGCTAACCGCCATTTACCTGATTATGTAAGGGCTTATTTTATGGTGTTAAAAAACTAATATGAAAAATTCTCTATTTTGTTTATATTTTATCAGTGCATTTGCACATGCTTTCTCTTGCGATAAGCCGCAAGTAATCCATCAAGCCCCTATTCAATTCGATAAAGAACGTATTGCATTAACTCAACAATACCAAGAAGCTCATTACGGAATTCATTCGAAATCAATTAAGATTGAGCCCAAAATGATTGTGTTGCATTGGACCTGCATCTCTAGTTTGAAAGCCACTTTTCGCGTATTTAACTCCCCTACCTTTCCGCAAAATTCTCCGCGTACTAAGGACTTACCGGGAATGCTAAATGTATCTAGCCATTTTGTCGTGGATCGCGATGGCAGCATTTATCAATTGATGCCTGATAATTGGATGGCTCGTCATGTAATTGGCCTTAATCACAATGCTATTGGCATTGAGAATATAGGTGGAATTGACGGTAAAGATGATCTGACTGACGCCCAGGTTAAAGCTAATGCCTTTTTAGTCTGTCATTTAAAGAAAAAGTACCCGCAAATAGAATATGTTATTGGACATAATGATTATTTAGGATTTAAAAATACCCCACTTTGGCTGGAATTGGATCCAAATTATCAAACGGATAAAGAAGATCCTGGCCCTACTTTCCTGAATAAGGTTAGAGCACTAGTGAGAACATTTAAGACCCCAACTTATTGGCGTACTTATGTTAAGAGCTAATGCTTATAAGGTAACCCATCCAATGGCATGAAAACAAAGGCTACCTAAACCCTCTAACACCAGCCAATCCCTCTCCACCTGGTACTCCCACGGTGAGCAATCCGCCTGTTGTGGAATCAAAAACAGGAGCAGATGCAGCCCCAATGCCCCAAGAGGTTCCAGAAACAGCTTGAGTAGCTGCAGGAGTTCCTACTCCTGTAATCAGTAAAGCCAAATTAGCCACAGCAACTGTAGGAGCAAAATAATGAACTGGCCCCGTTGCCGTGTTCGCGGGCACAGGTGTACTTATAGTTGAGTCATAAACTATGGTGCTCGTCGAACCGATAATTGTCCGCAATGGAGTTACTGCCACCGAACTTATTCCCGTACATTGGTAGGTGGAATGAGCTTTTTTGGCATCCCATTTTACAATAAGTGAGCCATTAAAATTTAACATTTGCTGTGTGGAACAAACACCAATATGGTCCGAAACCTGAACGAGTATACTTGTGGCTGTGGAACCCACATTTACCCCATTGGACAAACCATTAATAATCATCACTTGTCCCGAAGTAACAGCGCAAAATGCGGTGCCAGAGAAAAATACATAAAAAACCATAACTAACTTAATAAAATGACCCCATTGTTTATCCATAATCAATCCTCTCTTTGTCCAGTCACATAAGGTAAAACACCATAGAGCCTTGCGGTTTGCTCCGCTTGAAATCCAGCCAATCCCTTCCCACCAGGAACCCCTACGACCGCTAATGCGCCATTATTAACATTAAAAACAGGCGTTGATGCAGCATTAATTCCCCAAGTTGATCCAGAAACAGCCTGGTTAGAGCTTGGATAACCGGAGCCTGTAACCAAAAGAACTAAATTAGATACTGGAGTAGTTGGAGCCAGGTAAGTAGTTGCTCCACTTGCAGCAGGTGCAGGAATAGTCGTAGTCGTTGTTGAATCATAGACAATAGTATAAACAGAGCCAACCCGATTCTTTAATGGAGTTACCTTAACAGAGACAATACCCGTACATTGAATTGCCGAATGCGTTTTTGTAGAATCCCACTTAACGATTGTCGTACCATTATAAGCCAAGGTTCGCGCGGTAGCACAAAAGCCCAGAGCATCCGAAACTTGAACAATAATACTTGAAGCAGTAGTTCCAGTCCCTGAACTCGTTTCATTAGCTAAACCATTAATAATGGTAACCTGTCCTGAGCTAATGGTGCTAAACGCAGGTTTAGAGGCAAAGAATGCCAATAAAATAGCTAATTTAACAGATTTTTGTATTTTTATATCCATATTGAAATTATCCTTAAATTCCATGCGAATGAGCACAAATTAAAAGTCTAGCAGTAGAAGATAGCTGTTTACAAAAGGATAGATATCTATTTGACGTGGGCCTGGTTGCTTGCACTAGGTTACGTCATAGAATAATTAAAAATTAGCGATTTTACTTTCTTGATAAACCTCAGAAATACGACTCCCATCCCACATATAACGAAGATGGCAACCTTGTCTTGGTAAAGTTAATGCCGGAGGCCTAAAAATTGCCATACATAACCCCTCAGCGTTTCTAATGCTTGGATAAATTAATCCCCAATGTTTTTCATCATAGATCTTCTTTCCAAAAGCCTGGCTTTTATCGTAAAAAAAAGGGTCCGGATTTAATAACTCACGATATTCATGACTTCTTAAATCAATTAATGGCTTGGTAATTTTTGCTATATATTCACGCATGGTAATTGCACAGGGCTTTTCTTGTGATGCGCGATAAAATCGCTCTCGGTGAAATACCGTCTCTTTTATGGCGGTTTCTAATGAGCACGCAGCATAATAAATACCGTAACTTCCATCAGTAAATCGCGAGGGCTGGCCAATGTGGGTAAATGCAGCCATTAGTGGCGTTGAACCTGGCCCCCCTATCCAATCTTCCTTTGGGATTAAATTAATTCGGCCTAATTCAGCCTGAATACGCTCGTTCGTTAATCCTTCAAGAAGAGCGATTTGTTCAAGTTCTTCCTCGGTGTCGGCCCAATCAAACAAAGATACAGGAGGAAATTTTGAAGGAATAAGTCGATGCACATTTTTTTCATAATTAATTGAGTGCAATTAATATCCCCGCCAAAAATCCAAAAATTTCCGCACTTCCGCAAGACGAACGATTCCCCCCTCAAGCATGTACTCTTTGGGCGTTAAACCATGAAACGGTGGCAGGGTATTCTTACGATTAATCCATGTTCTCGCTTGCTCGGCATCATCAAATAAGATACGCAAATCCTTATAAATTCCTAAAAGATATGAAACCCGCTCTTTCTGATCCCGGCTTAGCTTCGACCGATGAGAGGTATAGGTTGAGCGCGGCATATCTCCCATAAGGATACGCGCCTCCGACTCTTTCAGGTCAAAACGCTCAACCAGATTAAACAAAGACTTCCACACCACTTCATCAGGGATTGTATTGATGGGGCTTGTACTGGCATGCATATCAATCACCTAGTCTATTACTCTATTAATATAAATAATAGACCATATGGAGACAAATGTCTATAAAAAGACATTTTTAAGCGATTTTGGACAAGCCTTTTGTCTATAATCCATTGGAATGCAAACTAATCCAATCCTCATTAAGCAAGTTAAATAATTCTTCAGGCTGAATATCGGAAGTATCTTGATATTTTAGCCATTCATTAATCACAAAACGTTGGTACGCTGAATCCAAAGCATAAACTCCATTTTTGATTTCCGGACTTTTAAAATACTCTGATGCCTGTAATACTGCTGCCAAAACCAATGAGCGTGTTAATTGAATATCATTTGCCGGGACAGACTCCCCTGAGTGATCAAAATTAACCGGAAAACCACCGCGTAAAAGATGAATAGTGGCTCCTAATTCAGTCTGATAGTCAATATCGTCCAAAGGCTCATGTTGTTTCGGCGAATACTGATTAATCATGTGCAGCAAAGATAGATATTCTTTATCTTCAGAAGAACAGCTAATTAGCACTTTATTTGAAGAGGACAAACGAAATTGTTCCAAGCGCCCTTCGGAGATATCGCGCCCACTGCAACCAAAAATGTAATCAGACTCAGCAATAAGCGCTGTAAGATCATGAGTGCAAAGAATATTGGGCTTTCCTTGAATCGGCCGCAATTTTTCTGGATTAATGTCATGAACAATCAACTTACAACCCAATGAACGTAATCGATTAGCCACGGCTTCACCAATAGAGCCTAGCCCGACCACCCCAAAAATAAAGTCGTTTATATTTTCAGGTAAATAAGAAACTATTTTATTCACCACCGCTTCGGCAATTAAAGGGGATTCAAGAAACCGCTTTGCGGCGCTATTTGCCACATCAATGATTGGGATAGGCGGAATTCCATGCTTTTCACTATTAATAAACCCGGCAGTAGTTTTTTCTATTCCAAGAATCTTATACTGTTTTAATGACATTAGCGGAACAAAAGCAATGGCATGCCCGCCATGGTCCAGAATTAAGACTTCTTCTACATCTTCCCTTTTAATATGCTCTACCATAGCGGCCCATAACCAATTTATATCTCGAATAAAACTATAGGAGTAACGACCAATATTCGTTTGCAGGGAACAAGGTTGATAATGAACGCCCTTGTTAATTAAGGCGGCAACAACCGCTTCACATTCAGAATAGCGCTTGCCAAGAATAAATATATTTTTAGGTTTAGCGCCTAGCCTTATCAAAGCATCGATTACATTAATAGAGGTTTGTAGTGGGTGGTGTACATAATAAATGGCTGTTTTTTTAAAAATATCTCTTTTTCCATCAATAAATGCCTTTTCTAATAAAGCATCCATTACGGGCAAATTAATCTCAGGAAGCGATAACGAGTCAATTGATGCATTGGTATTGTTTAATAGATTTTTATTAGAAAAACTCATATCCATAATCCCCACTTGCCCCATTTTTTAAACAAAGATTTCGTATAATTATTATACTTACGCAGCATTATTTAATCAAACTCCAGATGAAGGTGCAAAGAGTTCTCTATGAGGATTCAGATTGAGAGTCGGTCAACCATTGGCTATTATTTAGTCATACCATTCAGAAAATAGCATGTGTGATTTCACCCAAGGAGAAATACAGTGCCTCATGATCCGGCCATAAAAAAATTACTCCAACGAGTCAAGGAATTGGAACTCGCCATTAAGGTGCAACAAAATAAAATCAGTCAACTGGATTCGGAAAATTTTCAATTAAAAAACCTCATCGATAATCTTCCAGGTGATATTTATTGGAAAGATAAAAATGGCATTTGGTCCGGTGTAAACAAACGAGGAGCGCAAAGTTTAAACCAAATGGGCTTTATTACAGACCGCTCTGAGGTAATTGGCAAATCAGATTATCAGCTATTTAGCAAAGAAACTGCTGATGAATATCGCAAAAATGACCTTGAAGTCATGAGCAAAAAAATTGAAATCACCCGCGAAGAAATCAACAAACTGCCCAATGGTGAAACAATGGTGCAACTTTCTGCAAAAAGACCGTTATGGGACAAGGAGGGCAATGTCGTGGGCGTTGTGGGTAATACCATTGATATTTCCTATCTAAAAAAAATAGAGGCCGAGTTAAAAACTGCTATTGAAAAATCAGAAATTGCTAATAAAGCCAAAACGGAGTTTCTAGAAAACATGCGTCATGACATCCGCACACCATTAACAGGTATTGTTGGTTTTGCAGATATATTGAAACTGGAATCTGATAATGCACAAATTAAAGAATATGCCGAAAACTTAGTTGCCTCCAGCCATGCGTTACTTGATCTATTAGACGAAGTGCTGGAAGCAATCCGCGTAAGCTCAGGAGAAATCCCCAAGCTTAAGAAAAAGTTTGATTTAAAAAAATCCTTAGAACAAATAATTAACTTAAACCGCGCCAAAGCAGCGCAAAAAAAACTGGAACTAACTCTAAACTTTGACCCCTCAATTCCTGAACATTTAATTGGCGATAAAATTCGTATCCATCGAGTTGTTCTGGAACTTATCGCTAACGCCTTAAACTTTACTAATAACGGTTTTGTTCGACTCAATGCAGAGCTAGCCAAACGAAACAACAGAGAGTTAATCATCAAGCTTATTGTCGAAGATTCAGGAATAGGTGTCCCTCTAGAGCGACAGCAAGAAATTTATGTACAATTCACTCGCTTGACCCCTTCATACCAAGGAATTTATAAGGGCGCAGGCCTTGGCCTTTCTGTAGTAAAGCAGTTTATTGATGAGTTGGGTGGAGAAATTTATCTGGAAAGTGAACCAAGGAAAGGCTCTAAGTTTACTTGCATTATTCCTTTACAAGAACCCTTACTTAATGATGATCTAGGGCTTGACGAGGAGTTCGAACCTCTGAAAAAGCCAAGTTACACCGAAGAACTTAAAAGGCCTTATAGTGATTTAAATACCAATAAGTTCCGCGTTTTGGTTGTAGAAGACAATCCCATTGCGCAAACTGTGGCCAAATCTATTCTCGGTAAGCTAAATTGTCATACCGACATTGCAGAATCAGGAAGGCGAGCGGTTGCCCTATGGAAAAGCAGATCCTATGATTTAATCTTTATGGACATCGGCTTACCCGATTTAGATGGCTATGAGGTAACGCATCAAATTCGGGTGCATGAATTGCCACGAAAAACCCACACGCCAATTATTGCTCTAACGGCGCATGTTGGCGATGAAAACAAAAAACGTTGTATTGAGGCCGGCATGAATGCGGTGCTGACTAAACCTCTGACCCTAAAAAACTGCTCAGACATTCTTGATGCATTCATACCAGGACACCAAAAGAAAGAAGACGAATCCCAAACAACACAATATTTAACTGATTTACCCGATAGTATGGAACATTTATTTAATTTAACCGAGTTTCCACTATTAGATATTGAAGAAGGCATTAAAACTACAGGCAATCAATCCATATTAGCTGAAATGCTAAACCTATTGATTCATGATTCACTTCCTAAAGATTTGCAACTTATGGAGGAAGCCCATCAAGTACAGGATTGGGAAACAACCCAGCAACTGGCTCATAAAATTAAAGGCGGGGCAATTTATGTAGGTACCGTAAAAATGAAAATAGCCTGTCAATACCTTGAGCGCTACTGGAAAACAGGGCATTCGGAGCTACTGGAAGAACTGTATCAACAAGCAGTTACGGTGATTCGAGAAAGTATAAAGGAAGTAGCTCACTGGCTTAACGGGCATTGATATGCCCTAGTTTCCTTAGTATGAAGTCTACAAATCTTTAAACTCATCACTAGATGCAAAAGGATCTGCAGGCTCACCTGGAATCTTTCTTGATTCATTCGCCCATTCGCCTAGATCAATTAATTTACACCGCTCAGAGCAAAAAGGCTTAAATTTATTTTCTGGCCGCCATGTATCAGGCTTATCGCAGGTAGGACACTTAATTTTCTCTGGATTTTTCATAACTAAATATTAGCTTATTTTAGAAACATATAGTATATATCAAGCCACATAGTTCGTCATTAATGGCGAATAAATCTCAAATAGTAATTTATATTTTACTATTTAATATGTAACAATTGGCAAAAGAAATTTAGGATATGTAACCGCAAATGGACTTTACCAAGCTTTTTATTAATTTTGGATTTTCAATCAGTTTAATTATAAATGCCCTTTTATTTATTCCTCAAATCGTTTCCATTTGGAGACATCAATCAGTACAAGGAGTTTCCTTACTCACCTTCGCAGGATTTAATGTTATCCAGTTTTTTACTGTATGCCATGGATTAATCGAAGGAGATCATTTACTTGCCGCAGGCTACATTTTAAGCTTAATTACTTGCGGTGCTGTTACATTCCTGATCATTTATTTTCGGTACACCAAAAAAATTAAAGAGCATAGACACGCATGAACTCTCTTATTGAACGCAACGTTACTATATTGGCCTTGCTTCCTTATTCTAATGAAGCGGAGCTTTTGCATAAAAAACAAAAGCTTGATAATTTGTATTTTTTAAACGCTATTATAGCACTTGCAATTAACGCACTTGAGTCTTTTTTACAAGGACAGCTCTCCGCTTTTGATGCTCAAGTAGGAGAAAACCTATGCCAAATTAGGGCTTATAAAATTTTGCACCTCAGTTATAAATGGCTACATACTGAAAGTGCTTTAAATCAGTTCAAAGAAGAGCTTGAGAAAATAAAAGCCTATAAAGCTCATCTCAACGAGCTAATTACACAATGGGAAAATGCCGTAAAATATTCTGTTGCTTATACCAAACATTTAGATGCTGCAGAAAAGATTTCTCTTTTTTTAAATCGGCACCAATTACTCATTTCCTTCCATAGTGAGATTGTATTTATCATACTATCCTGGTTTTTAACCCACTTTAATGTGCGTGACGATCATATTCCTATTGCCATCAACTTAGAGTATATTGCTCAAGAATTTAAGATCTCAAAATACAGAGCAAAACGGCTTACACACAAGTACCAACAGTTAATTTGTAAATTAGGATGCGATTTTATTATCAATATTAGCCAAGCACTTCCGGAGGCATGGCGTCTGGGAGAACTGTTACCGCAAGTATGCAAAATTGCTGATGAAAATCGTGCGGTGCTCCCCTGCTATATTAGCAGTGAAGTTATTTTCCATCATAATATTTTACAAAAAATACCTATGATTTTAATTACTAAGCGCTATGACAGCCAACAAAATCTAATCGATATTATTTACTTTTTAGTTGAAGGTAATGAGCTACAGCAATACCGACTAGTCCAGCAAATTGATTTAATCATGCCCTATTGTCTTGTGGTTAAGGGCTTAGTGCTTAACGCAACAGAAACCATTAAATCCTATATTCAACGCATTATGCAAATTAGCCCTTTACAAATCATCTTAGCCAATACAGCAAGTCATCCTCAGTACTCGGGTAAACGACTGCATGATTTGCGCGAAGACCCTTATCGTGATTTAGATACAAATGAGCTGACGGAAATGCACAAGGCTCGTTTTAATGAGATGAAAAAGGTAGCATTAGCCCAAGGGTGTTCTAAAGAAAACCAGACAACTTTTTTTCTAAAACATATTTATGCAAGCCAGTTAAAGTCAGAGCTAGAGTATCTCGAATCTAAATACGTCAATATGGCTTTTAACGCCTATGATGTCCAACAACTTAGTGATAGTCATGTTAATTAAAAAACAAAAAGTGATGAAAAAACGATTTGATTTGTACAGTCAGGTCATAGAACGGATGCCAGTGCATATTTATTGGAAAGATAAGCACTTTAATTATATTGATTGCAATAAAGTCCTGGCAGCCTATTTAGGACTTGCCTCAACTCAAGAAATTATTGGCCGCTCAGATTATGATTTTTTTTGTGTGGAAGAGGCAAACAAAATCCGCGAAAATGATAAACAAGTATTAATTTTAGGTAATATCTGCGTTTTTGATGAAGAAATTTCTGATAATTTAGGACAAAAAACCGCGTATCTGACTCAAAAAATTCCCCTATTTAACTCTTCAGGCGAAATTATTGGTTTAGCCGGAATTTCTATAAATATCACTCGACGAAAAGCCCAAGAAGAAAAAGCCCATGCGGATAAAGAAGCAACAGAACATCGACTTTTTCATATATTAAATAATTTACCTGGGCACGTCTATTGGAAAAACAAAGACTCTATTTACCAAGGATGCAATCTTGCTCAAGCACAATCTGCCGGTTTCCTAAATCCCGAACAAATGATTGGAAAATCTGATTTTGATATGCCATGGAGCCATGAGGCAGAATCTTTGCGGGAGATGGATCTTTGTGTAATGCAGCGAAAAGACGTAATTACTCGTGAAGAAGCATCGAAACTTGCAAATTCAGATAAGATATCCATATTTTTATCAAAAAAAGCCCCCTTGCTTAACATTAATGGAGAAGTTGATGGGGTTCTTGGAATTTCATTCGATATTAGCGATCGGAAAAAAATGGAAGAAGAACTTGCCAAATCACAAATTGCCGCAGAGGCTGCAAACTTAGCAAAAACTGAATTTTTACGTAACATGGAACATCAGTTAAGAACGCCTTTTAGTGGAATTTATAGCTTAATTGAATTCCTGGCATCAAAAGAAACCGACCCAGAAAAGAAAATGTATCTAAAAACTGTTCATGAGTCTGCCAAAGAGTTCGTGGATTTATTAAATGATATTCTTGAGTTTACCCGCAATGAGGCAGGAAGCTCCCCTGTTCTAGAAATGAAATTTAATCTCTATGAAACCCTAACGCAAGTAACCAAGTTAGAGCAAGCAACCGCTTTGGCCAAAGGAATTGAGCTGAATTTAGATTATCCCAAATCACTCCCAGGAATAGTTCTGGGAGACCCTTATCGCATTAAACGCTTAATGATGAACCTAATTAGTAATGCAATCAAGTTTACAGAACATGGCCATGTCTCTTGCCAGGTTCGCCTGGGTGAGAAAATAGATTCACGCCATTGGATTCTACAGCTTATCGTTTCCGATACTGGAATAGGCATTTCAGAAGAAAAGCAATTGCTGATTTATGAAAAATTCTTCCGTTTATTTCCTGCGAACCAAAACAAATACAAGGGTGCGGGGTTAGGATTATATGTAGTAAAACAAATTATTCATGAGCTTGAGGGAGAAATTGAAGTCCAAAGCGAACTTAATAAAGGCACTACGTTTATTTGCACATTACCTTTTAAAACTCCCTTGCTTTTTAATGCTAACCATTAAAGTCTTTTCTTGAAAATTAGATTATTCTCAGCAAAAATTAACATGACGTAGGGGTATGATGTCCCTATCTTAATAGAATTTGAACTATTGGATTTATTACAAGGCAAACAATGCTCAACCCTATTCGAATACTGATCGTCGAAGATACACGAATTGCGCAACTTGTTGTAAAAGCATATATGACTCATTTGGGATGTATAGTCGATATTGCCGAAGACGGAAAGTCAGCCATTGAAAATACCACTCAAACTCGCTATGACCTCATTTTAATGGATATTGGTTTGGGGGATGGCCCCAATGGTTTTGAGGTTACTCAATATATAAAAACGCACAATGCGTTAAATAAAGATACCCCCATAATTGCTCTAACCTCCCATGGTGATTCGGACATCAGGCAGAAAGCCGCAGATGCAGGTATGATTTTATTTTTACGTAAGCCGTTCACTACTGCTTATGCACAACAAGTCATGGATTATTTAAAAAGCCACTCCTTAGCAAAATAAATGCACATTACATACTGTCCACCAAAAGAATTTAGCAATTACTCTAGTTACCCTAAGTAAAAATGTGGTATTTTTATCTGTAAAATTAAAGAGATGGCTTTTGCTTAAAAATCAGTAAAGAATATCTGCCCACAAATTTATAAAATTAATATGGATGATTTTAGTATGAAAAAAAATGCACTTGTTTTAGCGTTATCAACAAGCTTTTTAATTGGTAATGCTTTCGCAGGAACTATGGGACCCGTAAAACCAAGTTGGGGATGGCTGGGAGAGTTTAGTGTTGGTCCTGCTTGGCAAAGTGGCGGTAAGACTCAAACGTTCTACCTGGATCCGAATATCGAAAAAACATATGCTGCTGATAAAACCACACAAGCACTTGCTGATTTCGGGGTTCTGTTAGGCGCACAATATAACTTAAATCCAACGCTCATTTCGCAATTTGGTCTAGCTGTAGGAGTAACTACAGACACAAGACTTTCTGGTGAAATCTGGGATGATGCTGATCCCCAATTTAATAACTACCTTTACCGTTATAAACTCCAACATACTCATCTCGCCGTAAAGGGTAAATTACTTGCCGATATGGGATATGTAGTAATGCCCTGGGTTAGTGGAAGCATCGGTGTAGGGTTTAATCGTGCATATGCGTTCAATAATGTTCCAGTTATTGAAGAGGCCGTTAAAAACCCTAACTTCACTGATCACACCAAAACCAGCTTTACTTATACGGTAGGTGCCGGCATTCAACATTCATTCACTGATCACTTGCAAGTAGGTATTGGTTATGAATTTGCTGATTGGGGTAAAAGCTCCTTAGGAAGAGCTGCAGGCCAAACAATGAACAAAGGCATTTCATTAAACCATTTATATACTAATGGATTTTTAGTCAATTTTACCTATGTAAGATAATCCCTCAAATCATAGCCTGAACAGAGTTTACTCTATCAGGCTATGAGAAACCCACCGCCTAGCTCAAATAGGCACAAAAATAAACGCTTTAGGGAAGAGTAACCATGTTAAGGAAGATTTTTTGTGGTAGTGTAGTTTCTTTACTTTTAAGCAGCCCTTCTATGGCTGGATTCTACATTGGAGCAGGTATTGGCCCCGAGTATGCTCAATTTACTCAAAAGAGTCATGTTTATGATACCCATGCCAATTTTAATGTCATCGATGAGCAAAATTTTTCGGGTGCCGGTATTTTTGGTACTTTTTTAGGTGGGTACTCCTGGACACGTAGCTGGTTTTATTTAGCGGGGGAAGCTAATTTTAACCCCAGTTCACTTCAATATAGACTCGTCAATAAGGAATACATTCATAAAAACTTTGAGAAATCCTCATTCACAATTCACTACAGTGAAGGCATAAGTGCCCTGCCAGGAGTGTTATTAACAAAGGATGCCGTTGTTTATGGACGAATTGGTTATGCAAACGGCCATGTAGAGCTTCACAATTCAGACCCAACCATACGTAGCTCAAAGGCAAATCGTAATGGTATTCGTTATGGTGTGGGAATGCGTTATAACCTTTCAAGCCAATGGTCATTAATGGCTGATTATAGCCAAACCAACTATGAAAAATTCCATAGTATCGTTTTTGAACCTAACGGCGGAGTCCTTAAAAACTCACGAATATATCCAGTTTCAGCACAGTTTGCTTTCGGTTTTATTTATAATTTTGAAAAACCAGCAGTTTTTGTGAAATAGAGAAGCTCGCTAAAAAAATCTGGTACTTTAAGTCCCAGATTTTTTTATTATTTTATAAAAATAAAATATTTTATTACTATTAATTTTCCCACACGTCTTTTCCCTAGAGAATCTTGTTCTAAAATTTAATTAATAAAGCAAAAAACGGACGCAGCATTCATGCTAATTTTTAAAGGAGTATTAACATGCTCAACTTAGATACCGACATGATTTGCAACATTCTTGATAAAATGCGCCAATTTCAAGCCAAGGAAGAGGTTACATTTCCAGAGGTCACTGATGATATGGATGCGTATTATGTTCTCGCTGATCATGACAGTGATCCTGTTTATGACGAAACAATCAATATTATTAATAACTTACGCCCAGACCAGCAAGCAACATTAGTTGCCTTAATGTATTTGGGACGAGAGGACTTTGAAGTAAGTGAGTGGGATAATGCGGTTGAACTCGCAAGCCAAGAATTAACCGATCACACAGGTCAGTATCTTTTATCGAGGCCCTTAGTCGCAGATAATATTGAAAATGGGTTAAATGCATTAGGGATTTCTTGTTCAGAATAAACACCCGAATTTAACCGGTTACATTATTATCACTTTAAATAACGTGGTATAGTGCGAAGAACGCTATTACCTATAAAACAAAATGCACGAAATTATTATTTATCACAATTCCAGATGTTCTAAATCGAGAGAAACCTTAGCGTTATTACAAGAAAAAGGCTATGAGTTCACGATTATTGAATACTTAAAAACCCCTCTTACTAAAGAACAATTAAATGATTTAAAAGCCCATTTTACTCTTCAAGAATTTGTTCGCACTAATGAGCCTGTTTTTAAAAATTTAGGATTATCTCTAGAGAACGAAGAACAATTAATGCAAGCTATGGTAACAGAGCCTGTGCTCATGCAACGACCTATTGTCACCTATAAAGGCAAAGCCATAATTGGGCGTCCTCCTGAAAAGGTATTGCAACTATTTATCTAATGTCGCATGGCTTCAAGCAATTAAGTACGCATATTTATGAGGCCCTTCGCGGCCTCATAAACCTTACTTAAAAACAGGCATCAAATCCTCATCCATAGGCGGAGCAGAAGGCACCACAGGCTGAGCAGTACTCGTTAATTCATTAAGTGCAAAAGTAAGCGATGCATGAATAGTTTCCAATTTATTAAGTAATCGCTGCAAAATTGAAACTGAGGCGGTGATTGGCTTATTTAGACCCAGTTGTGTCAGCCCATACTCAAGTGCCATTCCACCCAACAGCGGGACGCTGGCAAAGAAAATAGAGCCGGTAGCAAATCCAAGTAAAGCCGAGCCAGCCAAACTTGCTTCGGTACTGTTTTGCGATAAAGTATGAGTGAGGGTTGGACGTGGTTGATTCAGAACCCCTCGGTGCTTTTCTAAACAACTAGAAATAGCATTTTGTAAAAGTGTAATTAAAATAAGAATATTACTAATTTCTATTTTACGCTCAGACACGACGGGCAGTGCATCAAACTGGATGATAATTTCATTCAATTGCTCGCACAGATTAGTAATAATTATACTTTTTTTATAGCTGGGATTTCCTGCATTATTATCCACCAGCTCATTCAATTCTTTCTTTTTATTCCTTAATTCATTCAGTAATGGATACAGATCACGCAATTCTTTAACACTTTTAAAATGACTTTGTCTTTTAAAAAACATACATCTTCCTTGAGTTAAACCAAATCTCTATACTGACTTTGAATAAAAGCAAAGCAATAGTCAAGCCCGCAAAAACTTGACGATCTCAGGGTTATGTGTGAGTCTTTAAATATAAACCCCAGGGAGAAAAAAATGCTGGTACAAGTGTTAATAAATATATGTTGGGCCCTATCATTCACTTTTTTTGGAGCAATTCTAGGTACTGGGCTAATGCTTATGGTATCAACCATTGTTCCTAAAATTATTAATAAAAATACCCCTCACATGGATGAAGCAAAAGAAATTTTGCGAGGAAATACCGCAGTTGCCGAATATTTTGGCCGCGTAATTTCTTCCGTAATTATTGGGATTAGTATCATTATTGCCGCTTCCGTTCTTGGAGGATTGATTGCCGGGTTGCATGGTTGAGCCTAATAGAATGAGATCGTTTCTTTTAGTACTGACCATTCTATGTACATTTAGCCTTAACGGGTGGAGCCGTGGTGGTGGCGGTTGTTTTGAGCAAGGAACCTTAATTGCCACGCCCCAGGGCGAGCGTGCAATTGAAACACTGCATCCTGGCGATTGGGTTTGGAGTAATATTGCGGGAAAACATCAAAAGGCTAAAGTCGTTGCTACCAGTCAAGTAACCCCGCAAAACTATCTGGAGTTACAACTCCCTACAGGTCTTATTCATGTTACTGAAGAACATCTTTTTGCTATAAAACCTGGAGAGTTTCGTCGCGCCGGGAACCTAAAATCTGGAGATAAAATCATTATCTGGCAGGCTCATCAATGGCGTCACTTAACCATTAGTCACATCAAACAAATCAAAGCTCAAAAGCCCGCTTTTAACTTATTAGTCGACTCGGGTGCTACTTATTTTGCAAATGGGGTTCTCGTTCATAACAAAGGCTGTTTTTTACCCAACACCCCTATTTTACTCGCTAATGGCCAGAGCAAGGCAATTAACCGCATTAAGCCTGGAGACAATGTTCAAGCCTATGAAGTAAATGGCGCTCTGGTTCCTGCCAAAGTCAAGCACGTCCTAACCCATCAGGTAAGCTCCTACTATGTGATTGGCACAACAACCACAACCATTAAAGTAACCGGCGAGCATCCGTTTTATGTGGGTAATGGTCGGTTTAAAACAGTAGAAACACTAAAGTCTGGTGATTTAATTTATGCATTTGCTGGGAATAAATTAAAGTTTGAACCAATTACCTTTATTAAGACAATTAATGCAAAAACTACCGTCTATAATTTACAAACGGAAGAGCCACATACTTATTTTGCTGCAGGCATTGCAGTTCATAATAAAGGAGGCGGCGGTGGCCATGGAGGTGGTTTCAGCCATGGAGGCGGTGGCGTTAGATTTGGCTCCAATGGAAATGATGATGATTGGTCATTTTTCCTCTTCATTTTTGCAGGCGTTATAATATGGGGCATAATTAAAAGCGTTCGTGAGAATGGAGTCAATCTTGATTACAATTACTCACGAAATACTATTGAGCGCAAATCTGAAAAAACATTAAAATTGCTAACCTTCCTTTCCAAACAAGATAAAACGGTTGATCCTAATGAGCTAAAACGACTGGTGCATTTAAGATTTTTTTCTCTCCAGGATTGTTGGATGAGAAGACATTATGCCCCCATGAAAGAGTTCTTGATGCCGGATCTGTTCCAGCAGCACAGCGCACAAATTTCCGGAATGATCCGTAATCATGAAATTAACCGAATTGATCGCCTGCAAATTTTAAATATTGATTTAGTGAATGTCCGCTATACAGAAAAACCCAATCAACGAGAGTTTACTGCATTAATCACCGCTTCAGCACGTGACTTTTATGTTGATGACCGTACGAGACAATATCTTCGTGGCGATGAGAGCCCTGCCACATTTCAGGAATTTTGGACGTTCCAACTTCAAAATAACACTTGGCTGTTACGTGAAATTGAACAATCTCGCGAATCCGACTATTTAAAAGAAGAAAACTTTTGTGAGTTCTTTACTGATGCGCAAATTGAAAAAATTTATCAAGATAAGGTAGATAAGTTAGGCTCAGCCGGTCCTTGGCTTGCAAAAGATGTGGAAGAAAAATCTAATAAAGTAGATCGCATGCTTAACTTCCTAGTTCAAAGCAACAAAATCTGGGATAAACAAGCCATGCTCAATCGGGTGCGCTTGGTATTTACGAATGTTCATTTGGCTTTTGAAGCCGGAGAACTTAGTGCGACAACTCAAGCAGAATTATATCCAGAGCTGGTTGAACAATTTAATGAGTCGATTACCTCTTGGAAAGCATTGGGAAAAACCATTGAATACCGTAACTTTTGCGTACGTAAGGTAGAAATACTTCTTGTAAAAAGCTTTGATAATAAAGTAAAAAATGAATTTACCGCCCGGGTAAGCGCTCACGCTCAACGCATCCAACAACAAAATGGCAACATAATAAGCAGAGATGAGGACGTGACTCCCTTTGAAGAATATTGGACGTTTGGGCTTTTAGATGGAGAGTGGAAACTTAAAGAAGTAATGCCTAAAACAAGTAAAAACGAAGTCATTAGCGCAGAAAATCTTGAGGAAGGTAGCTCCCCTGATCTAGTCAAATGGTATTATACGAAAAAACGTGCCATTTAACGTGCCATTTAAAGCATACTGGGCGAGTTTTTTGGCCACATTATAAACATTGTTATTAATTTTTATTTCCTATATGATCCCGGCCCTTACAAAAAGAGATGAGATCTAACATTATGAGGCTTGATGAACTATTAAGTACAATTACTGCACAATGGAAGCGGCAAATCTTTAATATCAACATACGCGTTGCACATCTGATTAATGGAAAATCAATGAATCCCATTCAGGCAAATGCATTAATAAAAGAGTACGAAACGCTTTATAGCCATTTTGTTAAGCTCACTTATGACAGTACATCAAGTTGCCAAGAACGCATTCTTAGAGCGGATGTAGAAAGTTATCTTCATACTCTAAAAAAAGAAGCTATACACGCCATAAGTGTAATCAATGCCTATTGTAATACCAATACTATTCGTCAAAATAATGCAACTCTTCCCCAACCGAGTGAGCCGCGCGTAGCACCACCAGTGCAGAAACATCGAATTTCATTAACACAAACAAAAAGCTCCACCTCAAGAACACAGGAACATATAAGTTCGCAAGGACAAAAATATTATTTCTTTCAACCGACACAAAGTACCAATCCTGTACTCCTGGATAATCTTTCACAACCAATACCACTGACACCCAAAACTGTTGCAGCAGTACCTATGCCTACATTTGAAGAGCAATATGAGGCGGGAGAGATTTTCCCCCATGATCCGGAGAAATACCCTCAATATTATATCTGTAACTTTTAGAGGAAACCTGGAGCACAGAAGCCTTGACTACGCTGTCAAGGCTATAGGCTCCAATTTAGTGAATTGGTAAAGAGGCTGCTTGCTTTCCCCAGTCCACCGCATTTATAAGTTCAATCCAACGCTCTGAAGACCAATTGTTAGAACCAATAAGGCATTTATCCTTAGCTTCCCCAATTAATTGCTTAAGCTGTTTAAATTGCTCTTCCTCTAAATTATTAAGATCATTATATTGCAATGAAATCGTCTTCAATGGTAATGAGTCAAAAAGTATACGTAATGCTTGCCAATGTTCAGTAGAAAAACCAGGCGCATTCAATAGATTGCCATCAATAGCTAATTCGACAAGCTTTTCGGCCCCGTGAAGTGCTGTGGTAAATGCCTCTAAGCAAGAAAGAGTAAGAAGCCCAAAATTATTTTTTTTTAAAATAAGATGGGCGACCTGAGAATCATGAACCATCTTCCCTAATGCCGCCATTTGCTCAACAGACATTGACGGAAATGGCGAATCTGATAAATCCAGGTATTCTATTTTTTCTTTACGCAATGTCACTGCATAAGCGCTCATCTCATCGCACGTGTATAAATGAATATCTTTAGGCTTTTTTAATTTAGTAAACATAGTTATTTGCCTAGTCTATAAAGCTATCCATTCAAGCATAAACTAAGTAAACTTGTAAATTATTTTGATGCAATTACTTTATTTAAATAAGCCTACCATCCATCATCATTCCCCCAATTATTGATATTTCCGCCATAACCCTCATTGTGCTTCTGATAATCACGTGAACCATGATGGTAGTCATCATTATGTTGATGATGTTGATAGCCATGATGTGAGTGATGGTCGTGATGATCATGGTGATGGCTCCCATGATTGGTAAAACCTCGATGCGGTGGTGGACCACCTCGAAAGCCACCTCCGGGATGAGCAAATGCAAAGGAGCAGGCCAACAAACATAATAAAGAAATAGAGACGCATACATGTCTTTTCATTTTGTTCCCTTATTAAATGAATTTAAAACAAGAATTAGCGTACAGATATAAAAATAAGCGTAGCACACAATTTTAATGTGAGGTTGGAACAAGAAGATTGCCATACCACTAGGTGTATTTTTTACAAATTTGTCTCAGCATGAGAGAGTAATTTCTTATAAAAAAATGCTCTACCAGTCCACATATTTTTCGTATATTCTCTAAATCTAGGAATAAGTAAATATTAGGGATTAATAATGAAAGTTGCCGAATTACAGGGACTAATTGAGAAAATAAAAGCTCAGCGCACAGTGGGAGACTCCTCCACCCAAAGCATGGATTTATTCGCGCCAATAAATAGAATACTAGACCCATTAAATCCTGAAACCGAGCTCACTCACCACATACTGGAAGCTCCTTTCCTTAAAATAACCGATGCATTATATGAGGAGCTGACGAAAGATCAATCGTTGTTAACTGAATTATTGGCTTTAATTATTAAGTGCAGTAGATTAATAGGATATGCAGACGTAAAGACTCTTAATACTTATCCTCAATTCACTTTAATAGATACAATTAGTAAAAAAAGACCGCAAGAAAAAGAAAAATTAGGAAATATAATTTTTTTCCTAAGGATGGCTTTTTATCTTATTCAGAAACATTGCAGCCCAGAACAATTGGTACTAATGCCCTTTTTAATTTATTTCCGCGAATCCACAACCGATGAAGAGCGACGTTCAGAACTTGCTATTTTTAATTGGCTTTTTCATCAAAAAGCAAAGTGCCTTACCTTTTTTAGCCAGCATGAAGGTTATATAAATATGAGATCACTGCAAATGATTCATACATTATCGAATCTTATTAAATTAATTCCCACAACCTATACTCAATTTATCAGGAAAACACAAAGTTATGATTTGTTATGGAGCCTAGAACAAGATAATCCTATTTCCAAAAATACACTTGTAGATGATACATATGAGCTCTTAGAAAAAAAATTCTTCACTCAAGCACAGCAAGATTATAATGCCAGCCTGGATTTTGCAAACAGCATAAAGACACAATTACCCAAGGAAGCTAATAATGAATCATTTATTGTTTATTTAGCACTTTATTTATTTTGTTTAAATCAATACAAACAATTACGGCACACAGATCCCAATGACCGATATAGTTTAATCTCCCTTTCTAAACAAACAAAAGAAGATGCAGTTGACAAAAAACAATTAGAGCTTCGCGGAGTTCCTGTCCAATATAGCTTTTTTGAAGGCTTCGCAATAAAAGAAGGACGCCTGGGAAAATTAATCGCTTCTTTTGAGGAGCAATCATCTTATAGCCACCGTTTAACTTCTTAAATAAATCATAGGGCATCTACATCTGCTGCCCCATGGTTGTATAAAAACTCCTGATACAAAAAATTGTCTATACTTAAATCAAGCGATTTAGTATGAGTACATGTTATGTCACCAAATCCATTTGCGAAACTAGTTCAATCCCCCTTAAAACCCGCCATGAAACAACTGCAACAATATGTTGGTGAATATGCCGGTGCTGTAGATGGCTTGCGTGTAGCCGGTGCAGG
This sequence comes from Legionella saoudiensis, assembly GCF_001465875.1. Classification (GTDB taxonomy): domain Bacteria; phylum Pseudomonadota; class Gammaproteobacteria; order Legionellales; family Legionellaceae; genus Legionella; species Legionella saoudiensis. Next base: position 881,824 of record NZ_LN901324.1, read on the forward strand.
TAGAGGAGATTATACGGATGCTCATAGAGCACGAGACATGCAAAAGCTGGTAAATGCAGCTGAAAAAATTAAAATGTTAGATTTAAGCGAAAAAGAGTTTGAAAAAGGTTTACAAGGCTTGCCCTCTGATCAGAAAGCTATTTTTCGTGCCTATTATAACCATGATTATTTAGAAATAAAAAATGGAAATATGAGCCCCCAAAAACTCTTTCAAGAGCTGCACATAAAACTCCCCGTTCCTGAACCCATTTTAGATGACTCAGTCTTAATGAAAAAACTACAAAGCGTTGTAAGTGCCTATAATGCAGCGGAGAATAAATTAAGGGTAGGTGAATTTACTTCTAGTTATACTGATACTGAGCGTGCACAAGACTTACAAAAGTTAGTAAATGCTGCCGAACAGGTGAAAAGATTACAGAGTTGGATACCGGAGCAACAATTTAAGAATGCAATTGCAGCCATACCTGATGCTGATAATAAAAGAATGTTTAATATATACTTGTCTGATATGGGAAAAATTGCTAGCGGAGAAAAAAATCCAAGCAAGCTTGTTAATAATTTAGGAATAAAATTACCTCTTCCAAATCATAATGTACCTATGTCTCCTCCCCCTACTCAACTCAAAGCCGAAGCACCAAAGGTGACTGAGCCCCAGCCTGAGAAACCTGAAGAGCCTAAAAAAGAAGGTTTCTTTAGTAGATTAAAAAATAAAATTTCAGATTTGGCTTCTGGTTTTGCAAACTACATGAAAGAGCATCCCGTGCGAGGAGGGCTTTTAATTGCAGGAGCGGTACTAGGTATCGGAATCATAGTAGCAGCTTCAGTCTTTACCGGTGGCGCAGCGGGAGCTGCCGCGGTAGGTGGATTTGCTGCATTAATGGGCACTGGTGGTAGCGCATTAGTTAGTGGGGTTTTGTTCGGTACTGCGGTGACTGCATCCAGTGCCATAGCCTTAGCCTATGATGTAAATAAAGAAATTACCAAGGAACAAGCGCATGCAAATCTACAGGCACGACTTGCTGCTGCAAATGCTACACCCCCCATGCCCGAGCAACCTAAAGGTGAGCCCACTAAACCCGCATGGAAGTGTGGAGTAAAACCAGCACATGAGGATTTGCTTCATAATATAAATAATGGCGAGAAAATTGAGGCAAATAAAGCTGCAACTTTAGAGTCAAAAGAGAACCTGCATGCATCTAAAGGCCCAATAGCACCCCCTATAGATAATCTAGCTGATGATGTAGAGTCTGAAGAGGATACGGAACATCCTCGTATGTAAATTAAAGCGGTTCTTTATTCTCAAGATAGTCTCTTGCTATTGGGAGGCATGTCCTCCCAAGCACCAGCACAGAAGCCCTGGTATCTATGGAATGATCTTGCCCTGAATTGTCGGACACCCTGCTAAGAGAGTAAAATCAAAAGCAGAGGTGAATAATGAATAATAATAAACCAGAAAAGCAGTTAGCCAGAAAAAAATATAGTCCCCAATTTAAAGATCAGGCCCTTGAACGAATAGCGCAAGATGGAGTTCGTCAGGTGGCAAAAGATCTTGGTCTATCAGAACCCTTACTCTACTCCTGGAAAGCCCAACAGAAAAAAGGTGGGGACTCTCTTGAGAATCAAAAGCTACAGCAAGCAGAAATGGCTCGTTTGAAGCGGGAAAATGCACTGTTAACAGAAGAAAATGCGTTTCTAAAAAAGGCGGCTGCGTACTTCGCGAAGGAATCAAAGTGAGGTACGCCACGATTAAGGAGCATTCAGGTCAATTTTCCCTTCGTTTAATGTGTCGCCTACTTTCTGTATCGGTCAGCGGATATTATGATTGGCGGGAACGAAAACCCTCCCGTCGCGACATAACTAATCAAGTATTAGCTAAAAAAATTAAAGCTATTTTTGATGAGGAAAAATCACGCGCTGGAGCCGTCAGGATTGCTAAACGATTAAACAATGAAGGCGAGCCAGTGAGTAGGCATCGAGTGGCTAAAATCATGCGTTCAAATGGCTGGCGTGCACGTGCGGCGAAGAAATTTAAAGCGACAACCAATAGTAGCCATCAACTACCTGTCGCGCCGAATTTATTGCAGCAAAATTTCTTGGCACATCAACCTAATGAAAAATGGGTGAGCGACATCACCTATGTTTGGACTGAGGAAGGATGGCTTTACCTTGCAGTTGTTATGGATTTGTATTCCCGCAAGGTCGTTGGATGGGCTCTTTCTGAACGAATGACAAAGCAATTAGTAATTGATGCTCTTCAAATGGCTATATGGAGTCGAAAACCAACTAAAGGACTTGTTCTGCATTCAGACAGGGGAAGCCAATATTGCTCTTACGAGTATCAACAACTTTTAACACAGCATGGTATTGTGTGCAGCATGAGTAAGCGTGGTGATTGCTATGATAACGCTGCTATGGAAAGCTGGAATCATAGTTTCAAAGTAGAAGCGATTCATGGGGAGAAATTTGTAACACGTGCAATTGCCAAAAATCATGTGTTTGAATACATCGAAATATACTACAATCGTAAACGACTTCACTCAATGATCGGGTATAAATCCCCTGAGTTATTTGAAGTTAAAATGGTAGCTTAGTTAGGTGTCCGTTTTTTCTAGGCAAGATCAGAAATTAATTCCTGAAGCTTTTCGTCGTAAATGACTTGGGGTATGTATCGTACCGATCACACAGACTAACCTATTTTACATTACAGCTAACGGTACAGCGTTCTTTATATTTACTATTCCTTAACTGTACATTACCTCCCACTTTTATATAATGAAATTCCTTAGCAAATTTTGCTCACTTAAGGAGTAATTATGTTAAAAAAATCAGTCATAGCAGCTCTTTCACTAATAAGCATATCTTCTGCTTATGCTGGAGACATTGATTTAAGTTGTATGGTTCAGGTAGCAGTAGCCTCTCCTCCGGTAATGCCGAAAGAAAATGTTGCCTTTAATGTTGCCAATGAATATGGGTTTAGCAAATCAGTTACTCTAAACGGAACAAGTGGCCCACAGTATATTGAAAATGTTCCTTGTAGTGAGCATCCCTTATTTATTACTGCAACACCTTACGAAACGCCATCTAATACGCTGTTAAATCAATCAGGCGTAGGAATTGCAAAGCTTAAAGCTGGTCCAATTTTTCTTGGCTTTCCAGGAAACAGTGTTTCTGTCGTATTCCCCTATGATTTCACTACAAACGAATAAAATTTCGACTGAATCTAAATCCATTTATTTAAATTAAATAAAAAACGGTCCTTATTTTGCAGCAAAGCAAATCAGTACTGAGTTTGAACAAAGCTTTGTTCTGAATTGCTAGCTGCATTCAATTGCCTACTCACTGAGGAGCGTTTGCCATTAATCAATAAGCCGCATTAAATCAACTAATAAATCTTTCGTAGTGATTGGATAATAAAAATAAGCTTGCACCCTCGCCTCTGGATTAATAAGCAAAATCTCAGTCCCATGACTCATTGGGCTTGCAGACACTGTAATATGCAATTGTTTCTGTAATGAATTAATTACCGATATTGGCCCTCGAAGTGCAATAAAATGCTCATTAAACTGATGCACAAATTGATTAAGCTCCTGTACCGAGTCATATTCGGGATCTACAGAAATAAAAATAACTTGGGGTCTTTGAGCTGGTGGTAATTGTTCATAAGTCTGATTCAACATAGACATCGTCAGCGGACATACCATCTTACAGCGGCTAAAACCAAAAAAAATTAGGGTCCAGTGCCCTTTTAACTGTGTTTCAGAAAATAAATTTCCTTGATTGTCAGTAAGTTCGAATTTGGGTACTGGTTCAGGTTGATTCATATACACCCCATGTTCTAAGCGAACAGGGCTATGATAAATAACAAAGTAGGCGATAAGAACCGTAATAAGAAATAAATAAAACAAAATTATCTTAGTTATCTTCTTCATTTTACCTAATCCTAAACCGTTATAATGCAAATTTTTGAATGAAAATCTTTCGTAAACCCCTCAGACGACGTACTTTAAAAATACCGTGCTAGAATTAAATAGAATGAACTATATAGAACTAGATTAAAACATAAAGAGCATTAAGGAAAATGTATACGGAATTTTTTCAACAAAATGCCTTACCAATAGATCAGTTTAAAGGAGTATACGATTCAAGATTAGTTATTTTATCGTATCTAGTCGCAGTAATGGCATCATATATTGCTCTTGATTTAACCGGTCGATTACGGGATCACAATAATACCAAAAAAGACACATGGCTCTGGTTAATCGGTGGAGCAATTGCTATGGGCTCAGGAATTTGGTCCATGCATTTTATTGGCATGCTTTCCTTTAGCATTCCAGGCATTACCTTACAATATAATGTGTATTGGACCATACTTTCATTGTGTGTCGCAATATTTGCCTCGGGTTTCGCTTTATTTTTATTAAAAAAATCAATAATTAATGTTATTCATCTTATGGCTGGTGGATTTATTTTAGGCCTAGCCATCGCATCAATGCATTATACTGGCATGACTGCCCTACTAATTTCCTTAAATATTAGCTACTTACCCAGTTTGTTTTTATTGTCCATTCTGGTGGCTATTATAGCATCAGAAGCTGCAATTTGGTTTGCCTTAAAAAGTAATACGGTTGTGGTCGCCTTAAGAAATCGGATTAAAATTTTATCCGCCCTGATCATGGGCTTGGCAATTAGTGGAATGCATTATACGGGTATGGCCGCCTCGGTTTTTAGTCCGTTGTGTACTCCCGTTATTAACACAGATGAAGCGTCAGGAATACCCCCAACCGTCTTATCAATTATTATTGCCGCCGCCACATTTATAATACTAGGGATAGCCTTTTGGGCTTCCAATTATAAAGAAGCGAAAAACCAACACCAATTTGAAGAAGCACGTGAACTTGGTATGGCAGAAATGTCCGTATCGGTTTTACATAATGTAGGCAATGTAATCAATTCCATAAATATTTCGATTGAGACATTACTTGCCAAAAGAAATGCTACTCCCTTAAAAGCGTTGCAAAAATTAGCAGATTTATTTAATGCCCATAAAGAGGATTTACCCCAATTTCTTAGTCAAGACTCCAGGGGCTCGCATATACCAGCCTATATTAGTGCATTAGCATTATGCTGGGAAAGCGAACATACGCAGGAAGTTAAGGAACTAGAGGAAATGACTAAAAATATCGCACTAATCAAAAATATTATTAATACTCAACAAACAGCCTTTAAAAACGAGCGCTTTGAACAAATTATTTCCCTCAATGAGCTTATTGATGAAACACTTTTACTCTCAGGGACTTATTTAAATAAAGAAATTCGTGTTGTAAAAGAATATGGCGATATTAAGCCCATTGTGATTGATAAAACAAAACTATTTCAAATATTAAATAATATTATTTCTAATGCAAAGGAGGCATTAGTAGATTCAACCAATACTCCTAAGGTACTAACAATTAGAACTAAACTAATAACTAAAGATAAAATTGAAATTCAAATTTCTGAAAATGGAATTGGTATTTCAAAAGATCACTTATCTAAAATTTTTATTTTTGGCTTTACAACCAAAAAATCGGGGCATGGTTTTGGACTCCATGCATCTGCTGTTGCGGTTAAGGAATTAGGTGGTGATATTCATGTGTCCAGTGAAGGACATGAACAAGGTTCAACCTTCACCATTTATTTACCCAACAGTAAAGCAAGCATATTAAAATAGGAGTTTTGTTATGAATAAGCAAATAGATTTTCGAATCTTAATTATTGATGATAATCCTGCTATTCATCAAGACTTTCAAAAAATACTAAAAACAGAACCTTCAAATGCTCACCTTAATAAGCTAAATCAGCTCATTTTTGGCGAGGAAATGACTCTAGAGCCTGATTTTAATTCAAATAACCTACCTAACTTTCAAATAGACTGCGTATCTCAAGGCCAGGAAGGCATTGAATGTATTCAGCAGGCATTGAACGAAGGAGAACCTTATGCCTTGGCCTTTGTTGATATACGTATGCCCCCGGGTTTAGACGGGGTGCAAACGATCAAGCAAATTTGGGCATTAGATTCAGAAATACAAATTGTAATTTGCACTGCTTATTCAGACTATAGCTGGGAAGAAACGGTAAAAGCATTAGGTTTGAGGGATAATCTATTAATTCTTAAAAAACCATTTGATAGTGTCGCAGTTCGTCAGTTAGCTTGCTCATTAACCAAAAAATGGCGTTTAATGCAAGAATCTAAACATCGTGAAGAAATTTTAGAAAAAACCGTAAAAGATCGTACTGATTCTCTCCAAAAAACCTTATCTATGCTTGAATATCAGGCAACTCATGACAGCTTAACTAATTTGCCCAACCGTGTACTACTTGTGGAGCGCATAAAACAGGAAATTGCTCGCGCGCAGCAGAATAACTCAGGCTTCCTATTAGTTTTTATCGATTTGGATCGATTTAAGTTAATTAATGATAGCTTTAACCATGAAACAGGCGATATCTTACTTAAACGAGTCGCCGAACGTTTATCAAATATTACCCGCAAAGAAGATATGATCGCGCGTTTAAGTGGTGATGAGTTCATTTTTATTGCTGTTCCATCCAATGGAAAGCAAATTGATGACATCGCAGATGTGGCCCAAAGAATTTTAAATGTCCTCAATAAAACGATGCGTATAGCTCATCGGGAACTTATGGTTTCAGCCAGTCTTGGGATTAGTATTTATCCCCAAGATGGCTCCACTGTTGAAGAGCTTTTACGACATGCTGATTTAGCTATGTATCGAGCAAAAGCATTAGGCGGCAATCAGTTTCAGTTATATGCCAATGAATTGCAGGAAAAATGTATGGTTCTTTTAGAAAAAGAAACTGACCTGCGCCAAGCATTATTGGAAAATGAATTTTTTATAGAGTATCAACCCCAATATGATACCAAAAATCATAAATTAATCGGTGTAGAGGCATTAATTCGCTGGAATCATCCCAAACACGGCATTCGCTTACCCATGGACTTTATACCGCTTGCCGAGGAAACTGGCCTTATTGTTCCCATTGGCGAATGGCTGATTACTACTGCCTGCCGTCAAAATAAAGAGTGGCAAGATAAAGGTATTGCTCCATTCCCTATCGCAGTAAACATTGCCACCAAGCAATTTATGCAACCCAATTTTATTTCGATGATAAAAAAAATCCTAACCGAAACGAAGTTAGAGGCTAAATATCTTGAGGTAGAGATTACTGAAAATGTTCTGATTAACTCCAGCAGCGTAATTTATGCTATTCGTCAATTAAAACAAATGGGTGTAAATATTGTGCTTGATGATTTTGGTACTGGGAATTCTGGATTTAATTATCTCCATCATCTACCCATTGATCAATTAAAAATCGATCAATCTTTTGTCCAAAATATAAACAGCAGCCGCTCTGATGAAATAATTATTCAAGCAATTATAAATATGGCTAACAGCTTAAAATTAGATGTAATTGCCGAGGGAATTGAAACCTTAGGGCAACTTAGGTTTCTTGAATCACATTCATGTTATAAAGTTCAAGGTTTTTATTTTAATCAGCCTATGTCAGCGAATCAGCTTGAAAAGTTAATTTTGGCGTTCCCAGATAATATTCCCTCGATGTGAATAAAACATCGCTCTAAGGGGTTACAGTATGCTGGGCAAGCCCAGCATACATGGCCTAACCCTAATAATTCTTAAGAACCGCCTGCGCAGTGCCAGGCAGCAATAAGGCACCATTAGTGGGATCATATGTTGGCGGCGCATTTTCACTAACGGTTACCTGATTCAAATAATAATTCGTATTTATACTCACAGGATTAGGTGCAGAATAAACTGTCCCACTAGGACTAACAACTGGAGTAACAACAATATTTGTGATAGGTGCAATACAAGCCAGACCAACTCCAGCCCATACCGTTATTCGCCCTTGATAAGGAAGTGTTGTTGTATAGCAAGGTGTAGTAGGACCATTTTCAAAAGAAAATGTGACCGGAGTAGCTACGGAGCCATTTGCCCCTAACAGGTTAACTACATCAATCCTTTGAATAGGCGCATTTCCTGCCAAAAGGCTATGCGAAAAAACTAATCCTAATAGTGTATGGCTGAGAATCCCTTTTCTCTTCATAATATATCCCTCAAAACAAAATTAAACAGACGCCGCAGCTTGAGTAGGTACACCAAAGCAATTATTTACATTAAATGGATTGCTTTGATCTAAATTCGTAAACACAAGGTAACCAGTGGTTGGATTGGTGAAAAAACCGGTAATGACTGCGATATTATGTCCAGCAATTAACTGATCTTGTATTACATAATTTCCGTTTAAGCTATATGAGGTAACGGTACTTGTCGTATCGCTAAAGGAGCTGCCTAATAAAACATACTGAAAGGGATAGCTGGTGTCGATGTAACAAACAACATTATAAGTCACTGAAGGAATCAAGCCAGCAAGCGAAACTTTTGTACTGGTTCCCGCAGCCACATTTCCGCCTCCACTTAAACTCACTACAGAACTTGTTGGCGCAGCATTGCTGCTCATAGCCCATAAAAAAAATAAAGCAGCAATGCCCCTTCTACCCTTATTCATGTAAACTCCTCCTGGAAAACTGCCTTTTTGTAAATAGTGTAAATATTTAACTAACTATTTCCTGTTTTCATTATCTGGTTTATAATCGACCAGCCATAATGACTGGCCCATAGTCCTTACCACATCGTACAGTATAAAACTATTTGACTCTTTTCAATATTAATGAGATTTGTTTATGGGAAAATCACAAATCAGCCACATAAAGCAGGCTTTTTTCAATCACACCTGGAATAATGATATAGGGTTTTCTTTTACGCAAGAAGACTTTAATTTGAACCAGTTGCAAAATGAGTTTTCCTCTTTATACCAAATACTCAGTTCGAATAAAACGTTTTGGGCAAACCATGTTGAAGTGGTGCTTTATGTCAGCTTTGTCTGTGATTTAATGATTCACTATTATGAAATAGACTATCAACCCACTGAAATAGAAAAACTAAAAAAACAAAAAAAGGAAATTGAGTCCTACATCCAAGGTCATTCCCTGTCTCAGGAAAGCGCATCCAGCAACAATACTTTTTTTATCTTCTTATTAGAACAAATAAAAAATAATTTTGATGAATCAGGGGTTATTGGTGATCCTTTAACCACCATACGCCAAAAAGTAGGTAAATTAAATACCAATCGCTCTAAATTTGGTTACAGCCGCGCCCTGGCTATGCAATTATTGGCTTATCTGGAACATAGTGCGTTTTTTGAATTAATCCAGGAAATGAACGACATTCTCGGCAATCAATATGGTTTTGTAGATGGCATCAATCTTTTAAATCAGTCCCGAGAGGCATTAGCCGCATTAGGTATTATTTTATTTGCTTTTCGCTTTATCATTAACCTCATTATTGGTATTAAACAAATAATACAGGCTTCAATTGAGAAGGAACTATCGGTTTCTAAAGTTTTAAAACAAGAACTGGAGAAACGTGGCTTTACGATGGCAAGTGATTTAGTGTGGTCTTTGGTTGGTTTATTAACTACGTACCCTAATTTTTTCCATGTACCCATTTCATCAGTATCGCCCATAATTCTTGCATTTTTAATTTTTGATGCACTTTTACTGTTAACCCAATGGCTTTACGATGCCTCTAATTATAGAAAACAAATACAGGAATTAACTGAGCAAAAAATCGGGGCTGAGCCTCTTGAGCTTCTCGTGATTCAACGACAACTGGATTTGTTAAAAGATGAATGGGAAGCTCAATGCTCTTATTATGCGATTAATATTTTAGGCGCCCACATCTTAGCCATTAGCTTTGCAGCAACACTGATTTATACGGGCCCATTGGCCATAGCCGCTGTTGCTTTATTTAGTATGTTAGGTAATGCTTTGTATAATACCGCAGAAGAATATAAAAAGTACAAAAAAGCTCAAATTGCAGTAGCTCGTGAACTTACCAATGGAGAAATCCTAAATGATGAGCATCATCAGAAATTAATAAGTTTGCTTCGCGAGGAACGTGATGAAGCTCATGCTGAGTTATGGAACACACTAACATTTAACTTTGGTGGAATCGCATTTATTATTACCGCCACCGTGGTTTGCTGGCCGGTAGCCCTAGCAGTTACTATAGGCTATATTGGACATCAACTAAATAAATCCTATCAAAAACAGCTCCATCTTCATGATAAAGATGGAGTTGCTCATGATCTTTATCGCTTTATAAGCGTAGATAATTATGAAGAAGAAACTTCTGTGGGTTTTAAAATAACAAACTAATGGATTTGCTACGCACATAGCTTCCGAATTTCACTACGTTACTCCTGGCCCCATTAGATATAAGGCTGTAATAATACGGTTCCCTCCTTACTCTATCCCCATTCTCCGATTTGCTATAATTAACAAAAAGGAGGTTATTATGAACAGAAATACTCAGCCAACTAGAAAAAAAGCGCATACTAATCAACCTGATACTACTAGTAAAGCAAAACAAAAAGCACGTGAGGAAGAATTAGAGGGAGAATTAGAGGGAGAATTAGAGGGAGAATTAGAGGAAGAATTAGATGAAACTTTAAAAGAAACTTTTCCCGCCAGTGATGCTACGGCTAAATATTAGAGCCAGGCGCCAAGAAACTCCTAAGCATGTCATCCTGAGGAATTTACGACGAAGGAGCATACAGAAGATTCCTCTCGATGCTCTGGATGACATGCCTCTTATCATAACCCGCCCTTTATTTCGGATAGTTTCCAGTCATTATGATTAAAATCCATAACAAATTGAAAAAAAATTATGGACTCTTTTCTAAAATACGGGATAATTTAGCGCAAATAAATAAATGCTGATGAGCCCCCTCCTGACATGGAGAAAAATATCTCAGGTTAAAGGAGTTAAAGATGCCGAAAACATATTCTCAGCTAGCTTCAGAGCTAAATTTAACACCACTTTATGAAAGTGAAGCACAGCTTATTGCGCTTAGAGACTGGTGCGCCAATCATTTTTTAGATGATTTCAGCAAGCCTAAAACCACTGAGCCCAAAGATGAATATCAATTGTTACAAAAACTAGCAGAAGAATACTTAGACTATTTTCCTCTGCACAGCAGTGATATTAATACCCCAAATAGTAAACTTGCGGGCTATACCCCTCTTCAATGGGCTATCGTTAAAGGCTATAAAGAGTTTTTAAAACAACATATAGACAACGTAGATCCAGTCAATGAACGAACCCCATTACATCTGGCCGCAAGTTATGGGAATTTATTCGTTGTGCAATTTTTACTAAATAATGGCGCAGAAAGTACTCCTGATCGGGGAGGAGCATATCCCCTCCATTTAGCCTTATCTTTAAATATTATTGAACAAAAACCTTCTTTAAAAAGCTTAAGCTTATTAAAGCGAGCAGAAGTTTATCGCACATTAAAGCTAGCCAAACCTGAAATAGTCCAAAAAACGGACTCTGAAGGACGAAATGTTGCACATCATATGGTCGTGTATGGCTTCAATAAGTTATTGAGTGACTTGGTTGCCGCAAAAAGTAAACTTCTTCTCGCAAGAGATTTATTGGGGCTTACGCCTGCTCATTTGGCAATTCATACAGGGCAAACATCCAGCCTAATTTTGTTACTCAAGGATGAACGAATTGTAAATTTATCTGATGAAAAAGGAACCTTATTACATTATGCTGCAGATGCCGGTTCAAAAGAGGACATTATTGCTTGTTTAAAAGCAGGTATCAACGAGCATAAACTTGATACAAGCAAACGAACAGCAGCTATGCGCGCTGTTCTTATAGGCAACGATAAAGCACTCTCTGGTTTTAATATAGAACATTTATCTGCAGAACGAATTGGGGAAAATGAATTAACCCTGTTACACCTGGCGGTAAAAAACAATATAGAACCCTCTCAAAAATGGTTATTAGAGAACACTAACCTTGAAAATGTGCCCGATAAAAAAGGAAGGCTTCCTGAAACCTATAATTCAGAAGATAGTATTCTCACGTCAAAGATGTCTCCTTAACAGTACAGAAACTTCTCTCCCGTATTGGAACCTCATCCAATACGGGCTACAGACATATTAAGCCATTAACAAACCCAATAAAACACAGTATTATGCTGCCCTAAATTAAAAAACTAGAGGTATGGCAATGAATTCCATCAGAAAAATAATTAGTAGTTTTATATTTATGGGCAGATGGATTCAATTACCCTTATATTTAGGGCTTATTTGTATTCTAGCTGCTTATGTTTATCGTTTTTTATGCGAACTGACTGAATTAATCATCCACATTAATAAAGCCGATGATACCCTCATCATGTTGGGCGTATTGGACTTAATTGACGTGGTGATGATTGCTAACTTACTCATTATGGTTATTTTAGGTGGCTATGAAACATTCATCTCTCCCTTAAGACTAGACTCTCATCCGGACCAGCCTGAATGGCTAGGGCATTTAGATGCAGGAGGAATGAAGGTTAAATTAGCACTTGCATTGATAGGGATTTCCTCTATTCATCTATTACGAACCTTTATTGATCCTACGAAATTAGATAATTATGGCATTATGTGGCAAGTAGTTATCCACTTAACACTTATTGTTTCTGCACTTGCCATCGCATTTACGAATAAAATACTTAGCCAAACGGCTGTTCCCCATGCGGTTGGTGATGAGCTACATTAAGATATTGAATAAAAAAGATTGTTGACTATAGACTCAGTTACTGTACATTTAAGACTAGCAATTTAATGGCTAAACCTAGAGTATGTGGGCTCACCGAATACCTAAAACCAACATACTCTAACCACGATATTGCTTTATCCAGAAAATGATTTTTTTAACAATACAGGAGTAATATATATGTTTAAAGCAAAATTAGCTGCGTTTACCAGCGCCTTAATTCTTGCTGGAACTACTTTTGCTGGTTCAGAAGTATGTCCTGATCTCAGTGCGATTCAAGCCGAAGGTTTTTCAATGTCAATGCAAGTTTATGGTGTTTATGCTGCTTACCAAATCAGCGATTTTGGCACTGATGAAAATTGGGGTTTCGTAATGGCGCCTGTTGCAGCTGATTCTGAGGAAGAAGCCGTAGAAAATGCAAACGACATCTTAAACAGTATGACTGCCCCTGGCGTTCTAATCGATAATGGTATTTGTAATTATGATACGGGAGTACCGGATGTATATGCGGTAGCAATTCAAGATGAATTCCCAACTCCATTAAAATTAAGACAGCATATTCCTCACTAATATAGTCTTATAAGAATGCAATGGCGACGTAGGCTGGGTTCTATAGCCCAGCAAACATATCGTACTACTCCCAATGCTGGGCTTAACCAGCCCAGTCTATGTCTTAGCGCCAACTTGTGCAAATAATTTGATTGCTTTTTGGCATTCAAATAACGATTGAATTACATTGTTTTCGAGACAATGCTCAAAAAGCGATACCCTGCCCCAAAATGAAAATACCGCTCAAAATTGCGACTCATTTCGAGCTGATTTAAATAGGAAGACTCTACATGATTGAAATTGATTACACTTTACTTAGCGAAGAGGCTTTAGATAATTTAATTATTGAGGTAATTACTCGCCAGGGCACCGATTATGGGGCGTATGAACTGGCGATTCAGACTAAGAAAAAACAACTGCTCCATAACCTCCAATCTGGTAAGGCCATTATTGTATTTTCCTCCCAGGAGAATGCGTGCGACATTATTTCCCAGGAAGATTTTCGAAACTTTATGAAAGTGTATGATTGAATTGGTGTTTGTGCACAGCGACAATATACCTTGAAACTAATAGGTTCAAGTTCGACATCCTGTCGAAATGACGGGCGCCATGAACTTTCTATAGAAGCTTAAAGAGAACCCCTTTACAGGCAATAAGGTTAACACTTTATTTATTCATGTTTTCCTTAATAGAAAGAACTCAATAAATAATCCAATAATCATTTAATTAACAATCGGTGCAACCTATAGCTTTTAGATTTTACCAAATAAGCTGTTTAATCTTCCAATTTTAATCAAAACTAAGGATCAACAGTGAATTCAAGTATCTCAAAAATCACCTATCTCTCCTGGTCAGCACTTTTTGGCGGCGCAGTGGCCGGTGTAGGATTAAATTTTTTATTCAATTTATTAGCCCTGACATTGGGACTGGCCTGTTTTACGGTAACGGCATCGGGAGAAACTCTATTCTCTTTTTGGGGTTTATTTGGTTTTATACTTTTATCACTCTGTGCGATGTTTGGAACGGGATGGATTGCAGGGGCATTATCTCCTAAAATATTTAAGAATAATTGTTGGGGATTAGTATTGGGATTTCTTTCTTGGTGTATTTTATTAATTTTCACTGTTATTTTAATCACCAATATGATCCAATATACTTCATTTCATACCAATTTCACCTCCAACTTAGTAGAGGTTAAAATAAAAAGTAATGCTCCTATGTTAACAGGAACCGTAGCTCACAATATAAACAAGTCGCCTCTAAGTTTTAATATCGAAACAAATAAAAAAATTATTACCCTTAATGCATTCTTGACGTTTCTTTTATTTTTACTAGGTGCAATATCAAGCTCTATTGGGGGTTATATAGGATATAAGCTCTTTCCTGATTTGAGGGAATAATAACTAGCTTAAATTCCCTACATGTTCTTTTTTTATGAGAATAGCTCTTTATTATTAAGAGAACAAATCTTTTACACTAGAACTGATCGTGTGCATTAGTAATTGTTATTTTTTTAGTCATACGTAATCGCTGTTTTCACTTGCCTCAATACGCACCAAACAGCATACGGGATGGGCGAATCTCCACTGAGCCAGCGTCTAACCGTTTGATCACTGGTATTAATTCTGCGAGAAAACTCAACGCCTGATAAGCCTATAAAAAAATAAATCTGTTCTATAATTAGCTTGGATGTTTTTAATGCAACTTTAACCGCGAGGTATAAAATGGATTTAAGTAAACGTATCGAACCCAAAACCTGGGCTTTTGTAGAAAAAATCAAACAAGCTGGTGGGAAACCACTTTATGATCTTCCTGTCGAGGAAGGTAGAGCGATATTTGATAAATTGCAGGAATTATCTACTGATAAGCCCGCGGTTGATATTGATGATCACGTAATTAAGCACGGAGCTAAAGGTGATCTTAACATTCGTATTGTCCGCCCTAAAGGTGCTAAAGAAGCTTTACCAGTGATCATGTTTTATCATGGCGCGGGTTGGGTTTTTGGTGACTATCAAACACACGGTCGGCTTGTACGCGAATTATCTGTAGGCTCCCATGCTGCTGTTGTATTTGTACAATACAGCTTAGCTCCTGAAGCCCAATACCCTACGCAAATTGAGCAAGGCTATACCGCAATGAAGTATGTTGCTGAACATGGTAAGGAACTAAATCTGGATACCTCACGCTTGACCGTTGCCGGTGATAGTGTTGGTGGAAATATGGCAATTGCAATGACTCTGCTGGCGAAAGAACGAGGTGGCCCAAGAATTGACTATCAAGTGCTTATATATCCTGTAACTGATGCCAATTTTGAAAATGGTTCGTATACTGAGTTTGCTGAAGGTCCATGGCTTACCAAAAAAGCAATGCAATGGTTCTGGGATAATTATTTACCTGATAAAGAGCGCAGAAAAGAAATCACTGCTTCTCCTTTGCAAGCAACTGTTGAACAATTAAAAGACCTGCCTCCTGCCTTGGTTATCAATGGCGAGTGTGATGTCTTACGTGATGAGGGTGAGGCCTATGAGCATAAGCTCAATGCGGCTGGAGTTCCTGTAACTGGAATTCGTCATCATGGTACGATTCATGACTTTTTGATGCTCAACGATTTAGCAGATACCCCTGCTTGCCGTAATGCAATCGAAACCATTAATGCCCATTTGCGCTCTGTGTTTGCGAAAAAGCATTAAGGATATAGACGTCATCTCGAGTGTAGCGAAAGATCTCCTGCCGGCAGCATTGTGCCACACACAGAAGAACCTTCGTCGTAAACTCCTCAGGATGACGTTTTTTTGTTTGCGCTTTAGATTAACCGTCATCTCGAGTGCAGCGAGAGATCTCCTGCCGGCAGCATTGTGCCACACTCAGAAGATCCTTCGTCGTAAGCTCCTCAGGATGACGTGTTTTGTGCGCTTTAGATTAACCGTCATCTCGAGTGCAAGCGAGAGATCTCCTGCCGGCAGCATTGTGCCACACTCAGAAGATCCTTCGTCGTAAACTCCTCAGGATGACGTGTTTTTGTTTGCGCTTTAGATTAACCGTCATCTCGAGTGCAGCCAGAGATCTCCTGCCGGCAGCATTGTGCCACACTCAGAAGATCCTTCGTCGTAAGCTCCTCAGGATGACGTGTTTTGTGCGCTTTAGATTAACCGTCATCTCGAGTGCAGCAAGAGATTTCCTGCCGGCAGCATTGCGCCACACCCAGAAGACCCTTCGTCGTCAACTCCTCAGGATGACGTTTTTTTTGTTTGCGCTTTAGATTAACCGTCATCTCGAGTGTAGCGAGAGATCTCCTGCCGACAGCATTGTGCCACAGTCAGAGATCCTTCGTCGTCAACTCCTCAGGATGACGTGTTTTTTTTCTTGACCTTAGCCACATCATAAATCGTAATTGGCTCTTGAATCCCTTTAACTTTAACGCGTAAATGTCCATTTGTTTCAATATTTTTTCCCACTTCAGAATACGTCGCCTCAGAAATTAAAATTTGCCCACCCAAGCTTAATCCCTGGATACGGGAAGATAAATTAACTGAAGAACCTATTGCGCTGTATTGCATGCGTTTCTTAGATCCAATATTACCCACAATGGCATTTCCAGTATTAATCCCTATCCCCATATCTAATAGCGGTAAGTGTTTTTTCGCATTTTCTCGATTAAATTTTTTAAGCTCCTTCTGCATATCTAAAGCACAATTTATAGCACGCAATGAATCATTTTCTGTCGCATAAGGCGCACCAAACAATACCATAATCGCATCACCAATAAAGGCATCAACAGTACCTTTATGCCGCTCAATAACTCGCACCATTCGAGTAAAATACGCATTCAAAAGTGCAACGAGTTGAGCTGCCGGAACTTGTTCTGATAAGGAGGTGAAATTTCTTAGATCGCTAAATAAAATAGAAACTTTAGTTTCATTACCACCTAATTTATGTCGCATGGGAGAGGCCAAAATGGTATTTACTACCTCATCCGACATATAGAAGCTAAAGGTTTTGCGAATTAAATCATTACGCATCTCTAATTGTTTTCTAATTTTATGCAATACTTGATTTGAATAACGCAAGGAAAGCTCATCCTTAGCGATATTAGCCAAGTTCAGCAACAACTCCAGCTGATCTGGCTTAAGCTCTTTAGGAGTGGTATCAGCCAAACAAAAAGTCCCTACATTATAACCATCAGGAGAAGTAAGAGGTACACCTGCATAAAACCGGATAAATGGGGAATTCCGCACGAAAGGATTATTTACAAAGCGATGATCCAAAGTTAAGTCTTGGATAATTAAGGGTTCATTCTTTTTAATAGTCTCATTACAAAAGGCAACTTCTCGCGGAGTTTCTTTCTCTTTTAAACCATGCAATGATTTAAACCACTGCCTTTTTTCATCTAAAAAAGCAATATAACAAATTGGCGCCTTCAATAAATTAACAGCCAAACGCACTAAACGGTCATAGCTCTCTTCATTATGGGTATCCATGATATGCAAAGCATTTAAGGCGTTGACTCTTTGTTGCTCCAATTGGTCTTTGCTCAATAATTTTTTTGCCATAGCCATTGTTAATCACCCCGACTCATACGTACATCATGCCTCTAAATCAAGTATAGACTATCGCAAATTTCAACTATACTTACTGTACATTTCGTAATAGAGTGAGAAGAATGCTTGGCTGGCATATGCAACGACATAAGGAAAGCATCTCATTTAAGCTTAATGATGCTCTAAAAATTGTTTTACAAGACAACAAACCACCTTTTGCCTCTCATTTAAGCCTTATGCAAAATAATAGCCGAATAATTGATATTTCCATTTCAACAGATAATTATAACGCATTAAAAAATGAGTTGCGCAAACCTGAATGTACTGCTGACTCATTATTAGTCTTATTACATCATTTAAACTTAACAAAATTTGCTTCTGAGGTACAAAATGAACTTCAGCATACCCCTCAAGGCCCTACCTGCACATGAAACTCTAATCTAAATAAACTCCAGCCATCTCCGCAATTTAAACAGTTGCAATAAATAGATTGATCTTATATTGTGTCACCGGGATTAAAATGTAACTAAAAAGGAGTTGTTATGCCCAAGCTGAGTGACTATAAGGTTTTGGATTTTCTTACCCCCAGCGTTACCCTCACATTCGATTTGACCAAAGAGCCTATACAGACGAAAGCGCTACTTATGGTTGAACGAAATCCGAATACCTCATCAGAGGTCACCGATCTGCATTTAGATTGTGAAAATATAAAATTAATCAGCCTTGCATTAAGTGGAAAGCAACTTCAGCCTGGTGATTACGAGCTAAAAGACAATGTATTAATTATTAAAAACGTCCCTCAAGAAGGCCCTTTTTATATTGAAGCCATTTCTATGTTAGGCCAAAATACAGATTTGTTTGGCTTATATAAAACAGAAGGTACTATCTTAGTTAAAGCAGAAACTGAAGGTTTACGTCGTGTATTTCCCTGCATCGACAGACCTGACAATTTAGTAGAGTATGTTACCTCCATTATCGCAGACAAAAACCAATACCCTACCCTGCTTTCTAATGGCGTTCTTACAGAACAAGAAAGCGATGATAATCAAACCCATTTCGTTACATGGAAAGACCCTATTGCCAAACCTAGTTATCTTTTTGCTATGGTTGCAGGTGATTTAACGCGCTCTGCTACAACATATACAACGAAAAAAGGTCGAGAAATACCTATTGAATTTTATCTCCCCAAAAGCGAGATTGAAAAATGTGATTTTGCTAAAAACGTACTGAAAGGTGCAATGAAATATGATGAAGAGCGGTTTAATTTAGAGTACCTCCCTGGATTATTGAAAATTGCCGGGGTGAATAAGTATGCCTCTGGAGCATCGGAGCCAACAGGCTTAATCTTATTTAATACGGCAAATTTATTAGCGACTCAAGCAAGTCGAACTGATACTGATTTCATCCGCGTTCTTGATGTAGTAGCCCATGAATATTTTCATACCTGGACTGGTAATTTAGTAACTATTCGTGATTGGTTTAACCTGGCATATAAAGAAGGATTAACCACACTAAGAGCATCGTTATTCCTAGAGCATTGTTTAGGAGTGGATTTAGATCGCATGTTTGATGGCAGAAGTCTTGATGAACGTGCACCAAGACCGGAATCTTACACCGAAGTGCGAAGCTTATACACCACCGCAGCCTATGAAAAAGGGGCTGAAATTTTCCGTATGATGATGAATGCTATGGGTGAAAAGACATTTAATAAGTGCTTATCTGTCTTTTTACATGAAAACAAAGGCAAAGCCATTACATTAGAAAACATCATTGATTCATTAAGTAGCCAATCGGGTGTTGAACTTCGCCCCTTCTTAAACTGGTTCTCTGCTTCTGGGACACCTAAAGTGATAGTAACTGATGAATACAACCCAGAAACCCAAACTTATAAAATAAAATGCGTCATTCATGATGGCAAAGGCCGTCCAATTCCAGTGAATCTCATGTTATTCAGCAATAATGGTACTCCGCTTTCTCAAGAAGAAGTACTTATGCTGGACAAACCTGAAATGGAATTCGAATACACAAATATTAATGAACGGCCAACCCCCTCATTACTGCGTGGGTTTTCAGCACCAATACATTTAGAATATGAATACAGTAATGCGCAATTACTTTTGTTAATGCACTACGATGGGGATATTTATAATAAATGTAAAGCAGCCAAATTGCTAATTACCAATATGGTTCGTGATTATTGTGCAGGTAAGGAGCTTGAATTTAGCTCTGACTTTATTGTCGCATACATGAACTTATTACTTAATAACCAGCAAAAAGCCTGGGTGTTAGCTGAGTTGTTAGCCCTTCCCTCAGAAGAGGCATTGGTTGCCAGCCTACCAAATGCTGATTTTGAAAAAATTGCTGAAGCGCGTCAACTAATTCAAAAAGAATTGGGAATAACTTTAAAATCAGATTTGCTAGGAATGCTTAATGAGCTCACTACCCCTGTTAAAGCAGATGACAATGCGGTTTTTGATATCCATGCCGCGGGTAATCGCCGCCTTAAAGCAGTGTGTTACTCCTATTTGCTTGCAGCAGATCCCAAAGAAACACAAAAAGCATTAGTTAAGCAATTTAAGAGCGCTTTAGGTGAAAATATGACTGATACTGTTTCCGCATTAAGTATGTTAGTTAACAGCAACTACAGTCAACTGAATGAATTATTAGAAGATTTTTACGCCTATTGGAAGCATGATATTGATGCCATTAACTATTGGTTTAATTTGCAAGCAGCGGCTCATTCTGTAACTGTGGTAAATCGAGTAGCTGAACTCTTAAAGCATGAAGCTTTTGATATCACCAATCCTAATAAAGTAAATGCGTTATTAGGTGTATTTATCAAAAATCCTTATGGCTTCCATGATGCATCTGGAGCAGGTTATGAATTAGTTGCCTCCACTATTTTAAAATTAGAGCAATTTAATCCAAGCTTAGCTGCAAACCTCACTGAAAAATTTAATAGCTGGATGAAGGTAGAGCCCAAACGTCAGAAATTAATGTTGGATTGCTTGTCTCATATTTATGAAAAGGCATCTACGGATGATGTGAGAAACATAGCAAAAAAGGAATTAGAGAAGGCTAACGTTACATTACCTTCTCCAAAACCTCGCCTTATTCTCGATCCGCAACGAATTATTTGGGACTTTTTTGCAGATAAAACATCAGCTCAGACTAAAGGGGTAAGCTCTAGGGATAAACCTAGTCCATCAGAAGAAAAAGGGGTAAGCCCAGGGGATGAGCCTAGTCCATCAGAAGAAGATGATGTATCAGGGTTATTCGATGATATATTGAATAGCAGAAATGCTTTATAAATATAATGTTGGGCCATAGGCCCAACCTCAAATTAAATAAACTTATTCATGATCTGGATGCACAACAAAAATTCCAGGTGCGTTACGTAAATACTCGTTGTAATCCATTCCATAACCAAAAATGAAATGGTCTTCTATTTGTAACCCGACAAAATCTGCGGCTTGCAAACCATTTTCAACACGCTTACGGTACTTATCTACTAATACTGCACTGTATACTTTTTTTGCACCCAATTGATTAATTTCATTAATAATGGCAGCAAGAGTGATTCCCCCATCAAGAATGTCATCAACTACCAAAACCGTTCTTCCTGCCAAATTAACAGATGGTTTTACTTTCCAATGAATATCACCACCAACAGTTGCACCACGGTAACGAGTTGCGTGCACATAATCAACTTCTAAAGGAAAATCTAAACGAGGCAATAAATTACCTAAAAGAACTAATCCGCCAACCATAACACATAACAACACAGGATTTTCATCCTGCAATTCCTTATGAATGTTAATCGCCATACGATCTAGAGCTGCCTCAACTTCATTAGTTGTAAACAAGCAAGTAGATTTTTCATATACTTCTTTAATTTTACTAGGAATAGTCATTTATGTGTCTCTCGGTAAAGATAGGGTTATGTGTTAGAGCTTGCTTAAGTTTCGACTGCCTCAATGCTAACGAAAAGTAACAGCCTCTATTCTTTAGTTTTTCCTTTTCCAGGAAATGGACTGACGGTACTACCATAGGCAGGATTATCCTTAACTTTAGCTATTCCTTGCTTTTCTACCTCATCAATACGATAAATTGATGGCATGGGGATGTACGTGCGTTTTACACCATTAAACTCCAATTTTAAACGCTCTTCAGAAGGGTCAACCACGAGGGTAGTCTGCTCTCCAAATACTAGCTCCTCAACTTCCAGAAAGCCAAATAAGTCACTCTCCTTAATCGATCGAGCATATATTTCATAAATTGCCTCTTGATTAGCAAAAGTAATTCTGAATAAAGTTTTCTTTTTCATAAAATGAGCCTGTTCTGAACGCTAGGCAAATTATACAAAAATACGAATGTTTTGGGTATAGCTCAATCCACGTATCTGTTATTTTTCACTTAGTAGAAGTTAAAGTAACCGGTTGCAGCGACGGTTGATAATCATTAATGGGTTGAGATAAGGACCTCAATGTTAATGATGGATGAATTACTTGATATTTTTGCGCAATATAACAATAAAAGCCTGACGGATAGGGCCAAAGCATTTTACCGATTTCATCTAAAAACGTGAGCTTTTTAATCAATCCCGTACTATTTACAGGAGGAATATAACAAAAATTACTTAAAGAAACCTGTCTATAACCTCGCTGAATAAACATGCGATTCAAATTGAAGGGGGTGCGCATTTTTATATTATGATCATTATAACAATTCAATAAACCGCACTTTATAGCCCCGCCCCACAGACTCCACGGGTTAATACAAAATAAAATAACATGCCCCATAGGTTTTAGCACCCGATCAATCTCATCGATTAAACTAGAACTCGTATTAAAAGGCTCTAAACTTAATGGAGCAACAATACAATCAATGCTATTTGCATTTAAGGGCAAATGATTTAATTCACTTTCGATGTGAATATGATGCGATAAGGCGAACGGGGATACAATCCATTGGTGGGGAAAATCCAGCTTTTTTAACCACAGATTATCACCACAATTCCCTAGCTGGACTAAGGTATCACCATAGACATGAAGGCCAATTGCCTCCAAATTAATGGAAAATTCATGCGCAGCAAAAAGACCAAGCGGTGATTGAAACCATTTATTCAATGCACGATAGTATTTTTTTTGCTGTTTAATCAACAAAGTAATGCCTTTTAAAAAGGTTAATCCTGAATTAAACTACAATACAACGAGTTTCACCCGCAAACAATCCATTTTCTTTTTTTATATAAAAAAATGGTTAGGAATCGATTAATGGAGTTTAATAATATAACAGGGCAACAATTTGCCTTGGAAAAACATTTAGGCAAATTAGAAACCATAGCCTATTCCAGTCAGGCTTCTACAGAAAAAATCTCTTTAGCTCAATATCTTATTAAAAATAGCATCTTATCTGCCTTAGAGATTGCCCATGCCTTAGCCCAAAGCTTTAGGGTCCCAATAATGGATCTAGATAGCATTGAACTCAGTACCCTGCCCTTATCATTAGTAGATGAAAAACTAATACTTCGCCATTCCATGCTTCCTTTATTTTGCCGTGGAGGCTATTTGTATTTAGCAACCGAAGATCCAGGTAATCATAATGCCTTAAAAGAATTTCAATTTCATACTGGGTTGAATACTCAGGCAATTGCAGTAGAAGCAAACAAATTGGCTGTCTTGCTAACTCAGGTATCAAACCTTAAACAGCATCGGGAATTAGCTGCATATGAAGGACCTATTCATCATAATGACCAATATGAGTTCAGCATCAATCCGCTAGAGAATGAAGATGCTCCGATTGTACAATTTGTTAATCAAATTTTATTTAAAGCCATTCAGCAAGGCGCATCCGACATCCATTTTGAGCCGTTTGAAAAAGAATACCGCATCCGTTATCGACATGATGGGATTCTACATGAAGTAGCCAGCCCACCAGCCAATCTCTCTGCCCGAATTACCGCACGGATTAAGATCATGGCCAAATTAGACATTTCAGAACGGCGCCTTCCTCAAGATGGTAGTTTCAAAATCAATCGCCCCAATAAACATTCTATAGATTTTCGTGTCAGCACCTGCCCAACCACAAATGGGGAAAAGGTGGTTATCAGAATTTTAGATTTGGATACGGCAAAATTGCACATTGAAACCCTAGGATTTAATCCCCAACAACATAAATATTTTATGCAGGCACTAAAACGTCCTCAAGGAATGATTTTGGTGACAGGCCCTACAGGCAGTGGAAAAACAGTAAGCCTGTATGCTGCATTAAATCTGCTAAACACCAAAGAAGTAAATATATCTACCGTAGAAGATCCGGTGGAAATTAAAATCCTGGGAATTAATCAAGTTAATATCAACCCTAAAGTTGGGCTCAATTTTTCCAATGTCTTACGTTCTTTTCTTCGCCAAGACCCAGATATTATTATGGTTGGCGAAGTTCGCGATTTAGAAACCGCTGAAATTGCCATTAAAGCGGCACAGACAGGACATTTGGTCTTATCTACATTACATACCAACAGCGCTGTGGAGTCTTTGACACGTTTAGTTAATATGGGAATTCCAAGCTTTAATATTGTAAGCTCGATAACGCTTATTATTGCACAACGTTTAGCACGAACGCTTTGTGAATACTGCAAAATACCGCAAACTGATGTGAATACTTCTAATTTATTGGCCTTAGGCTTGAATGAAACGGTACAACTTTATAAGCCGGTAGGTTGCAGTCAATGCACTGATGGCTACCGAGGCAGAATAGGATTATTTGAAGTATTGCCTATGACGAATGCCCTAACCGAACACATTATGGCTGGGGCTAATGCCTTAGAAATTCTAAAAGTAGCACAACATGAAGGTCTGACCAGCATTTATCAATCAGGTCTTGAAAAAGTACAACAAGGAATAACCACCCTAGAGGAGGTCAATCGGGTAACCGTTGAATAAGTATGTTTCAGATGCAAAAAAAGGGCGACTCCCTACCAATATACCGCTTTACAGGTAAAAATATATTAGGGCAAAAAATCTCCGGAACTATTCAAGCACAAAACTTAACACTCGCTAAAATTGAGTTGCGCAAGCGAGGGATTATTATTAATAAAGTGGTTCCAAAACGAGGCTTTCTTATTTTTAATCAATTAAAAAATAAATTAAGCTCGGCAGACATAGCGCTATTTAGCCGCCAGCTCGCAACAATGATTGAATCAGGAATTCCCTTAATGCATGCGCTTGATATTGTCGCCAAAGGGCAAATGAATACCCATCTACAAATTTTAATTAATGAAATCAAGCAGGATATTGCTTCCGGTTTAACATTATCTGAAGCGTTAATGAAACATTCCCTTTATTTTAATAATTTATTTTGCAACTTAGTCAAAGCAGGTGAGCAATCAGGCACGCTGGATATTATGCTCAATAAGATTGCCAGCTATAAAGAGAAAATTGAATCTATAAAGAAGAAAATTAAAAAAGCGGTAAGTTATCCAATTGCCATTATAAGCGTCGCGCTTATTGTCACTATGGGGTTACTGATGTTTGTTGTTCCACAGTTTGAAACCTTATTTCAATCATTTGGCGCTGATCTACCAGCCCTAACCTTGATGGTGGTTAAAATATCTCAATTTGTTCAGTCCTGCTGGTATTGTATCTTTGCTTCTTTGGGATTGAGCATATATGCATTTATTTATGCCCTAAAACATTCAGAAACCTTCATATTAACTATTGATAAAATACTATTAAAAATACCTATTATTGGTTCAATAATAAAAAAGACTGTTATCGCCCGCTTTTCAAGAACCTTATCCATTACTTTTGCAGCCGGCCTGCCCTTAGTTGATGGCCTTAAATCAGCCGCAGGTGCTACTGGAAACACCATGTATTCTAAAGCAATAGAATATATAAAGAATGAAGTTTTCACTGGGATTCCCATGAATAAGGCCATGGAAAATACCCGCCTCTTCCCTAACATGGTCATGCAAATGATTGCGGTTGGAGAGGAATCTGGGGCATTAGAAAAAATGTTAAGTAAAATTGCAGACTTTTATGAGGAAGATGTAGATAATTCAATGGATCTGTTAAGTAGTTTAATAGAACCAATTATCATGTCCCTCATTGGGGTTCTTGTGGGTGGATTAATTGTGGCGATGTATATGCCTTTATTTAAACTGGGCACGGTAATTTAGAGGAAAATAAAATGATGCATGAACTCATCACCACCCACACCTGGTTCCTTTATGTGACCATTGCCTTATTTTCACTTGCGGTTGGTAGCTTACTTAATGTGGTAATTTACCGTTTACCTATTATGCTCAAAAACGAATGGTTGCAGGAATATAATGAGTTAATGGGCATTAAAAGTGAAGAAAAAACCTCGCTTAATTTGTTTTTGCCCCGCTCATTTTGCCCCTCATGTAAAACCATGGTTAGTGCTTGGCAAAACATCCCCATACTCAGCTTTTTAATACTCAAAGGTCGTTGCTATTACTGCAAAGCGCCCATTTCTCTTCGCTACCCATTAATTGAGCTGGGTACGATGCTATTATCACTTTACGCCTGTTGGCATTTTGGCTTTACTTGGCAATTGGTCTTTGCGCTAAGTGCCATATGGCTTTTAATCAGTTTGTTTTTTATCGATTTAGATCACCAATTGCTGCCCGATAGTTTAACCTTAAGTTTGTTATGGTTAGGCTTAATCGCGAATACGCAAAACCTATTTACCACGCTCCCTGACGCTGTGCTTAGTGCTGCTGGCGCATACTTAATTTTATGGCTTTTAATTAAATTATTTTATTTAGTTACCGGTAAAATTGGGATGGGGAATGGCGACTTTAAATTAGTTGCCGCATTCGGTGCGTGGTTTGGCTGGAAATTATTGCCACTGCTGCTCTTGTTTTCTTCAATGTCCGGTACAATAATTGGGCTCTTATATTTATACTTGAACGATAAATCAAAAGACACTACAATCGCATTTGGCCCTTTTTTATGCATTTCAGGATTAGCCGTATTATTTTGGGGACAAGAACTATTACATTGGTATTTGCATTTGTGGTTCTAGAGGCTGTCACAGGAGGAGGAAGACGTTGTATCAAATTATTTTGTTTGATTTAGATGATACCTTAATTGATTTTTCGGCTGCGGAACAAATTGGTATCCGTAAAATTCATGCTCAGTTTTATCCAACCATCAACTATTCGCTCTTCGAATACCACTTTAAAAAACTAAATAATGAACTCTGGTCACGAGTTGGCGCTCAAGAAAATGGACTTATGCCGAGTGAGGTGCGATTTTTACGTTTTAAACAATTAAACGAAACCATAGAGTGCATGTTCTCTTCTCAAGAAATAGCCGATGCCTATGAGCATTATTTACTTGAACATATTGAATGGATCCCTGAGGTTAAGAAAACCATTGAATTTTTACATCAAAAAGGTCATATTTTAGGTATTATTACCAACGGCTTCACTGAATCCCAGCTAAGAAAAAAAGAAAAATTTGCACTTGAAAATTGGTTTGACTGCTTTGTGATTTCTGATGATGTGGGTTTCGCTAAGCCCCACAAGGAAATTTTCCACGTTGCCTTACAAAAACTCTCTACTACCCATAATCAATCCATACATAGTTATAACAAAAACTCCATCCTAATGGTTGGTGATTCCCTTATTAGTGATGGGCATGGGGCTAAAAACTTTGGAATTAACTATTGCCATGTACATCAAAGCCCTCCATCAACTATGAGCTTAGAGGCAACCTTGACTTATCACATCAACTCAGTAGCCCATTTGCCAAACTGCATTGGTTATGAAACAGAATATAAGCTTTTTTTAAATTCTTTATAGGATACGTCATCCTTAATACAGAGAGGGAGCTCAATAATAATGTTTTTTAGGCCCCCTGAGCTATTTACATATAAACTTTAAATGGAATAAAAATGACTGGTTTTTCAAATGATTTGCAAAAAATAGCCCATAACGACCCTGCTTTTAAACATCTAGAGCCAAGCGAGCGCATTTCTGATGCAGGGGTTCAGAGTTTAGCTGCAGCTTTAGTGAATAACAGTTCATTACTTCGCATAGATCTGTGGGATCAAGACATCAGTGATGTAAATCTTGGCGATTTAACTAAAACATTGGAAACTCATAAAAAATTATCTTCACTTAATTTGGGTAAAAATCAAATTACTGAACTTGGGGCATCATATATTGGCGAGTTAATAGAAAAAAATAATGTGCTTATATCTCTTATCCTTAAAAAAAATCCCTTCGGTAGCGAAGGAGCTAAAGCAATAGCCAAAGGATTAAAAGTAAATTCACAACTTAGCTCACTCCACCTAGAAAATACTGAAATTGATGATCATGGCGCTCGTGCTTTGTTTGAAGCATTAGAAGAGAATACGGCACTTAGCTTTTTTGATTTAAGTAATAATAAAATTAGCAATCAGTCCGTTCCGTACATCATACGCATGCTAGGAAAAAACAGCACCTTAAGTTCATTATATCTTAAAGGTAATTCCATTAGTCAGGAAAACTTAATCGAAATTGAACTCTTATTAAACCGTAATCAAAAAATCTATAACATAGCGCAAAGAGCAATCGAAGCCATTAAACGTTTACCAGTAAACATGCCCGACTGGGAAAAAGAAGGAGCGTTTGATCATTTTAATGAGGTTCTGAAATTAAAAGAGCAAGCACAATTTGAAATTGAAACAATTTTTCCAGAATCTAAGCTAGTCTCTAAAATTGAGGAGGTATGGGCGGGAAAGCAAATTGCCATTATGCTTGCGAACCCTCAAAATTTGCAGTTAAGTGCCATTATCGAGCTTTTTGATTCATTAAATCCAAAACAAAAGCAATATCCTAAAAATCAAGAATGGCTCGAATCTCTTATTTTTCAATATTTTTCAAGCATACAACCTAATAGCGAATACACTTATAAAAAATTGTTGCATTATATTTTACAAACCTCAATTAGTACTGATGTACAACGACTTATGGATCTCTGCGTCTTCCATCATTTTAATCCTGAGGTAAAACATATCCTAAAACCCGAGCCAATACAGTTAGTCTGTTCATTAATTAATAATCGAGAAACGCTTAAAACATTACAACAAGAAATCCCTAATATTGAGAAACTAATTTTAAACATTGTTTCTCGCTTTTATGCAGAGGAGCACTCGACCAAAGAAGTAGAAATCAATACGCAAGTCATTGGAATGCTATTAGAATTGCCTCATAAAGATTTAGAGAAAAATACGGAACAGAATGCCGCCCTGCTTCGTAGCCTCAATCTTTTCTTCTGCGGAAATCCCAATGCCGCTAATAGCTATTACGCTCTATGGAATCACTTATCACCTGAGAATACATTATCCCCTAAAAACTTAGCTACAGAAGCAGTTGCTAAGAAATTTTTAATTAAAAAATATAATAAAACGGTTCTGCAAACTAGTCCAAACCATTATCAGAGTAGATTTTTTATTCAACAAGATGTAGGTCAACTGAAAAAGCACGATGCTGGTATAAAAGAGGAACAAAATGATGAACAGGTTCCAGAACAAAATGATGAACAGGTTCCAGAACAAAATGATGAACAGGTTCCAGAACAAAACGATGAACAGGTTCCAGAACAAAACGATGAACAGGTTCCAGAACAAAACGATGAACAGGTTCCAGAGCAAAACGATGAACAGGTTCCAGAACAAAACGATGAACAGGTTCCAGAACAAAACGATGAACAGGTTCCAGAACAAAACGATGAACAGGTTCCAGAGCAACATGATGAACAGGTTCCAGAGCAACATGATGAGCAGGTTCCAGAGCAACATGATGAGCAGATGGAAGAAAATTTTGCCTCCATGAAGCTAAACTAGTTCACTCCATAGAGCAAAGCACATTGATAAATTCTGCAACAAGCCCTGCTTAACTGATAATACCGGAAGTTTTACACCCTATGCACAGAGTTATCCACAGTTTTTGTGGATAACTAACAACGTGCTTAAAGTAAAAAAACACCTTAAAATCCTTATTAAATAAGGAAGTTAGGAAGCTAACAAAAAATTTCAGCTTTTTAGAGTGATTGTTTTAAACAGAGATATCCACAGGGACTTGAGAAAGGGCAGAGCTGCCAATTCGGGTATCTTATCAAAGAAAAAAATAAAAAACAGTCTTGACTTAGTAAATTTTAAAAAAAAAATTTACTTTAATAAATAAAGAACTTTTTGTCTCCTTAAAGGTAACTAAGCGAACCAGAAGCTTAGAGTACCAACCCCCAAAGGCTTCCTTGCATTTAAGATGATATCGGGTTCTTACCTTAATTGACCTGAAACTCGCAGCTGATGCGCAACAATGCGCGTTAAATAATCAAATTCAATATTAACCTGTTTCCCCGGCTTTAACTCATCTAAAGTGGTATTTGCCAAAGTATGTGGAACAAGCATTAATTTAATACTTCTATCCCCTACTGAATTAATGGTTAAACTAACTCCTTCAACCGTAATGCTGCCTTTAGGAAGCAAGTAGGCCATTGCGCCCTCCTCAAAGCCGGCTAATTCAACCTCAAGATATTCCTCAAATCGGTTAACAGCGCGCACGGTGGCAATGGCATCCACATGACCACTAACATAATGTCCGCCAAAACGTGTTGAAGAAAGCATGGCCCGCTCCAAATTAACCAAGTCTCCTGCCGCCATATCAGCCAATGTGGTAACATTTAAAGTCTCTGGAGAAACATCAAACTGTAACTCATTATTTTCCGTAGGTAATAAAGTTAAACAAACACCATTTACAGCAATACTTTCTCCCACCTGCAATTGCTCAAATGCAGAGGAAATAATAAGACGATGCGCATTGCCCTTAGGAAGGTTGCTTAGAATTATCCCTTTTTGCTCGATTATTCCAGTAAACATCAAGTTCTCGCTAATTCAAAAAATATATGAATAGTCTAATCACTTTTTCTAATTTGCCAAGTTATTTTTTAATGCTGATTGTGTAAATTTTTACCTATCAATATCTGACATATTATTTTTATCCCAACGTTTTACGATACCAGCATCCAGATCAAATAAGTCAAGTGCTCTACCTATGCTGTGATTAATTATGTCATCGACTGTTTCAGGCTTGTTATAAAATGCAGGCACTACCGGACAAACAATAGCACCCTGTTGGGTTACAGAAACCATGTTTTGTAAATGACCTAAATGTAGAGGCGATTCCCGAGTCATTAAGACCAGCTTTCTTCGTTCCTTTAAAATAACATCCGCTGCCCGACCGATTAAATTGGAGCTAATACCATGAGCAATTTCTGCAAGCGTTTTCATTGAGCAAGGAGCAATAATCATTCCTAAAGTTTTGTATGAACCACTAGCGATACTCGCACCAATATCACTCCAGGGATAATAAACATCTGCCATTGCTTTTAACTCAGAAACAGTTAAATTCGTTTCATATTCTCGAATTAATTGTGCAGACTTACTAATAATTAAATGTGTTTCAACTGGAAGCTTTTTTAATATTTCTAATAATCTTATCCCATAAATGATACCCGAAGCACCGCTAATACCTACAATAATACGTGACTTTGATTCCATAATTTGGCCTTAAATTCGTTTTTTGTAGTATAGAATAGAAATATTAGACAAAGAAGACGAAAGAGAAACCATGAGAAATATATGATATAAACATATATCTCGTATTAACAAGGAAAACTCTATGTTCAACCATTCTTTGGTCGCCTCTCCCCAAAACCCTTTTTGGCAATTTTCCTTAGCAGTTTATAATGATGTCGAGATACGAGAGGCTTGTCATGATTTTCAGGATATTAATTCTGCAAATGTCAATTTAATTCTGTTTGCTTATTGGCTTGGTTATGCCGTAGAAGACATCAGCCATGATGAGTTCACCCATGCATGCAATTGTGTGGCACTCTGGAATAAAGAAATAACTAAACCTCTTCGCAAAATACGTATTTTATTAAAAGACATAAGCAATAATGACTGGGCAAAACGTTATTACTCCCAGATTTTAACGGATGAAATCATTTCAGAGTCTTACCAACAAGAACTATTATATAATCAAATCAAGCATCGCATAAAAGAAAGAGCAACGCAAAATAACACATTGTCTTATCAATACCTATCCTGGCTTTTTAACAATATGGGCCAAGAGCTTCATGAATCACTTAAAATAAGAATCGAGTATTTTATCCAAATAATGGGTAATAGATTAGATTGCATACAAAAACCATAGAGCGACATCTAATGGCAGACAACACAAAAACCATACACATAAAACAAAAACAAATAAATCTGTATTTTTAATAATCCCTTAAGACTTTCTTGATAAGATATCGCTCTAACTACTGTTTGTTCTTAGACGCCGAGGTATAAGCAATGAAAGCTAATCATGGGGTTACTCAGTTCACCATCAATTATATTTGCTCCTGTTTGCTAGTTTGCCAAATTTCAACAACAAAAGACCTAGGTGAGCGGTTTGAGAACTTAATTGAGCAAATTAATCAAAATCCTGATATTTTTAAAGGCTTATCAGTCAAACAAGTGCAGCATATATTAAAAGTGGCTATTAATGTCTATAACGAAATAAATGCATTAAAAATTCGTTTTGACCCTGAAGTAATAAAACAATGGTCATCTCAAAATGATGAGCCTGTGCCTCATACCTTAGTGCAGATTCCTACGAATGATGATTTATCCCGTGTTACACGTAGTTATGATCGTTTATCCCAAGCACACAAAATAAAAAAGGTGGTGCAAACAAGTATTCCCAGTTTATTAGAAAAAGTTGATCATGCTGTTTTTTCTCATATCATTATTGGCACTGGCGATACCGGGACAACCCTTTGGCTAGAAAAATATAAAGAGCATCATGAGACTACCGCAAGTTTATTAGCCGAAGCAAAGCTTCCACCCGTATTAATGATTGGTAATAGCACTGGTAGCTGGAAACATAACTATACTCTTGCACAGCCACATAATATTCTAGAGCGTGCACAAACCAGAGAAAATCCATCGGCTTATTTATCAACGGCCTACTATTTAAATAATCCTTATGCTAATGGACGCCACGTATTTCAATCAAATCAAGTGAATCTGGCAAATACACAAGCCCCCTTAGTGCATGCTACTGTACTAAAAATAGAGAAAAAGGAGAATCATTTAAATGATTGGGCCGATGATACTTTAAGCCAAAATTATCGTGTATTGGTCGAGGTCGCAGGTAAGGTAAAAACACTCTACACAAGTGAACTTAATATCTGTACAGGCCTTGGCCCTGCACGAAATGCGATTGCCGGTAAACTACTTTCTAATGAAGAGTTTAAGCGATTAAATACCTGGAGTGAAACAAAGAAATTTACTCCTATTGTAGATGGTAACCAATTCATTTTAACGGGTACCGAAGAGCAAGGCACAGGACCAAGAACTATTGTCATTTATGGCGGTGGTGGCACTGCAGCAGCAGTCTATAGAAAAGGTTTTTTTGGCAATGATATTCGTACTGAGGGTCGTGAGTTTAGTCCAAAGAACCAAGCCAATACGGTATTTTGGATCGCCAAGCAATTTGACAAAGCAGGTACTGGTAAATTAGCGACTACTGCCTTAAAAACTGCAAAAGAGCGTGATGAATTAGTACAAGGTGAACTTGTGGAAATTACGCAAAAGTCTAATGGAAAGTTAGTCCTCCTATTCCAAAAAATGGATAATCCCAGCGAAACCTTCGAAAAGGAATGTGACCAGCTAGTCTATTCCATTGGCCAAGATGACAGCGCCATGAAACAAATCTATGCAGAAATTGAACCTACCTTAACACCAATATTTGATGAGTATGGAATGATACTTAATGTGAGTTCACCTGATGGCAAAGTAGTCTTCTTTGGGGCTGCAGCCATGGCTATTCGTGAAACTGAATATTCAGCAGAAACCTGGAAATGGTTACACAAAGAAAACATTGGCGGCGATGTAGGGCCTGGCTCAATGCCTCCTTCTCGCGCACAAATTAAGCGTTATAATTTTTTAAATGGAATTCAACCAGAAAGTATAAATGCCAATATGGATAGCCAACATTTAATTATTCAATATCTTGAAAAGGCCGGAGCTGATCATAGCAATATCATGAACTTTATTAAGGATCTGCTCGAAGCACGTAAGCACAGTACCGCGGGTTGTAAACGTGATGTACTTAACCAATTATTGATAACTCATAATCTACAGGAGCTTATTGACATTCAAGGCCATGGGCATTTAGTTCATAAATCATTGGTAGTAATTCCTAGCGTTGAAGTACCACAAACTAAGTCGGCGCATTCGCTTTTATCTTGGTTAAATAAAAATAAAAAGAAAACGAACGATGCGAATGTTCTCCTTTCTACTGTTGATGCGCCAGGGACGAGCATGGACGATACTTTAAAAGAAACTAGACAAGCCTTATCAACTACAATCAAAATATACTCATAAATTAGTAGAATCTCCTGAACAGAGTTCAATAACTCATTCAGGAGCCATTCTTAGCATATATAGGATTTGCAATATGAGAGTACCCCCTAGGTTTTATCAATTAAGTAAACCTGACGAAGTATATAAAAAAGAACTCTATCAGACATGGGAAAAAAGCAACAAGGAAAAAAATCCTCGACTAATAGAAGCACTAATCGAAGAATATGATACAGAAGTATTATTTAAATTAGCCTTTGCTGATCCTGAATTTGATGCGCTGTGTAAATCACCTAATTTGGAGCCTCATTGGGTTAATCTATGGCGTTTGTGTGGCACTAACCCCCGAGAAGAAGCAGAAGAAAATCATAAACCTATCCAAGAATATTCCCCCATGTTTACAGTTTCATCCTGCTTTGAGCTATTAAAAGGCTATTATTTATATCAAGCCTATCTCTCTTTAATTGAGGAGGCAGGTGATGAATTATCGGAAGCAGAGCTAGAGGAGGCTAAGAAGCTATTAATGGCAGCAGCCGATTGCGGCTCTTTTTTTGCTATGAATGCTTTATGTCGGGAAGGACTTTTGCGATTGAAAAAATCCTTTAACACGGATGTAGCATTACTTGTTTTACACTATGCAGAGCTAGCCGCCGAGCTGTATTTGTCCCCTGGATATTTGCTCCTAGGCTCAGTATGCCAAGAGCTCATACGCTATCAAAATAACAGCAACTGGACTCCCATTCAGTTTACCCAATTGGCCTTTAAATCCTATGCGATTGCAAAATACATAGAACCAATATCTGGTCCTATGCTCAATAATGCCTTTCAAGGGCAAACGTTAGAGCAGGCTAGTAATGGCGCATTCTCAACTTTTTTTGGGGCGCAACAACGGATGCAAAAGCATTTAAGATTAGACCCTATGGAAATAACTCAGTTGAGTACTATTGCCAAAAATGAAGCCACCGTAATTGAAGCCCGTTATACACATGAGATAGAGAGACTCAAGCAAAATAAAGATGATAAAGATGCTGAACAATACCCTAGGTTTTCTATGTAACAAACGAAACCAGCCTTAATGGCACCGCAATGTAATCCGGAGTCAGAAGCAGGGTAATGAATTATAACTAAGATCGAAGCACAGAACTCTGGTGGCTTCACATTGTTCGCAATGACAAGTGGAGAATTTCAATTTTGGAAATTAATCTATTCATTGTAAGGAAGGCAATGACGAAGCAACCCAGAGGCAGGCATTGGACACTGAATTGCTTCACTTTTATCCCAATGGCACCAGAAAGCTCAGCTCAACTGTTTACATTTCAACCGGATAGTTTGAATCAATCCATCCCTGCAATCCAGTATCGAGCGAATACACCTCAGAGTACCCCATTTTTTGTAAGCTTTCAGCAACCAAAGCACAACGAAACCCTCCACTACAATAAACAATTATTTGTTCCTGTAGATTAGGAATCTTTTTCTCAATATCGCGTTCAATAATTCCGCGCCCTAAATGAATAGCTGTAGGAATATGCCCACTAGCCCATTCATGATCCTCACGTACATCAATCACATGCATTTTCTCATGATTATCTAATTTTTCTTTTAAGCTCTGGGGACTAATTTCCTTAATATGCTTTTTAGATTCAGCTACGAGTGCTAAAAATCCTGGTGCATGCTGTTTCATTTGTTATTCCTTATGTTTCAACCAGTTTCTTATTGTAGACCAAAAAGCGGCAATGAAAATAACTACAGTAAATAATAAAACCGCTATAACCATTTGAACAATTGCGAAATTCAAGGCATCACGAGCGACAAACCAACTGGCTACCGAGCCGGATATGACTAAAAGCAATTTGATAATCCATTCAACCATTATTTTTACTCCAGAACAACAGCATTACGCTGTCGAATTACCCTTAATCAATAATACCGGAATATCAGTAAGGCGAAGCACTTTCTCAGCCACGCTACCAAGAAATAATCGGCTAAACCCTCGACGCCCATGACTTCCAACCACTATCACATTAGCATTTAATTCCAATGCTTGTGCAATAATTATTTCAGCAACACGTTCATGAACTGATCTTAATTCGATTAATATCGTCGCATATTCTACTGAATGATGCTTGGCGAGAACCTTTTTGGCGCTGGTTAATATTTTTTTACCTTCTTTTCGAATTAACTCTATTTGTGTACAGCAATCAATACAAAGGCCACCGCGATAAACATAGCTTTCATCTGCTACGTGAAGAATATATAACTTAGCATGATTTTTTTCTGCTAAATTTACTGCTGCATGCAAGGCATCCCGGGCTATATCGCTACCATCGATTGCAACCAAAATTACCTTATACATAATATCGCTCCCTGCCTCCTACTTTAATTCGATTAAAGAAAAGAATCCAAATCAAAAGTAGAATACTTATTCAATGCTTTACCGTGGCTCACTAAAAAAGCATCTGCCGTTTTACGCCCTTCTTTAAAAAGCATGCGTAAGAAATCCCATTCGGCATTGAGCTTGGAAGAATAGCCCAATTTGACCATTTTCGCGCTGGTAATTCGATGGATACGCATTTTTGCCCAACGATCCCGCTCACCAGAGTCCGGGTTAATGGTTTTACGTAATAAGGCGATCATCCGCAATTCCTTCATCAGCGTTGCATTAAAAGCAACCTCATTAAGGCGGTTGAGAATGTCACGAGCAGTTTTCGGTGTTCCTGGACGCTCTACAGGATTAATTTGCACCAGAACCGTATCACTGGATTCGCATTCTTGCACCAAGGGTGTTATGGTGGGGTTGCCGGTGTATCCTCCATCCCAATAAGCTTCCCCATCAATTTCTATAGCTTGAAACATTAAGGGCAAGCATGCTGAGGCCAATAAAACATCCGCATTAATTTCTTTGTTTTTAAATACTTTACCACGACCAGTACGCACATTGGTTGCCGTAATAAATAATTTGATGGGGGATTGCGTTAATAAGGAAAAGTCAATACTCTCAGCCAATATATCACGCAGTGGATTTAACGCGATTGGATTAAGATCATAAGGCGAAAACACCTGACTGGCCAT
Organism: Legionella saoudiensis; assembly: GCF_001465875.1. Lineage (GTDB taxonomy): Bacteria > Pseudomonadota > Gammaproteobacteria > Legionellales > Legionellaceae > Legionella > Legionella saoudiensis. The sequence continues at coordinate 919,103 of NZ_LN901324.1, forward strand.
TTGAAAAGTAAGAAAAGAAGGAGAATAATCCATAGTCCACTTCCCAGAAACTATGTCCAACCATCCTCTTTGTAAAGGGCTAAAACGTGCAGCCTCAGAAACTCGATACCAAAACGCCCGCAAGGCCCTACGCGCCCCTTCTGCGCCATTTCGCGTAAAGCCGCAGGCCATAACCGCAGCATTCATTGAACCGGCTGAAGTCCCTGAAATTCCCTCTATCCTCACCCGAGGCTCTTCAAGCAAGCGGTCAAGAACACCCCATGTATAGGCCCCATGAGCACCGCCACCTTGTAATGCTAAATCAATAAGAACAGGCTTCCCTCGTGTCTTGGATCCTTGCGATTTTTTATCCATTAATAGCCGCACCTAAAGACATACCTATAGGTAAGTTTAGCAGTCTTTTGTGTGAACGTTGGTGTTCACACGGAAGCAGCTAGCCTTGAATGCAGAATCAGCATTTCCTTACATAAGCCATCAACTCTCCAACTGAACCAGCAAATCTCGAGCATCAGAAAGCCCGTGGTCATCGACTGCCCTTACCACAAACTTTCCTGGTCTGGCATGCCATAAAAATGATTTTCCTGCCTTGGTCTTAGCGACAAAGGTTTCATTAATAAACCAATACACGTAAGCAATCCCAGCATCAGTAACTGCCGTAAAGGGAATCGTATTATTTTGTTGCGAATTCGCACGAACGATATAACTAATACCCGCTTGCGGTGAGGTAATTTGGGGGGTAATCCCTATATTACCTGATAAGCTACAATCTGCTTCAAAAAATGGTGGTATATGTCGCTGTATCCCTGCTCGTTTAAAAATCTGTAATAAATCAGAAGGCCAAAACTCAAAAACCTCAAAGCGTGTATTTTCATCAATATGACAGGTACGCAGGCCATTTTTGCTATTAATCGCCACCTCACGATAAATGGTGTCCGTTTTTATAGGAGATTTTCCTGGAATAAACCAGGTCCATTCCCTATCCTTGCAAAAACGGGTAGGTAACATTCCCGAAGCGCTGCATACTTCAATCTTTTTCAGGTTCATATGCTCTGGATGCTTCTCTAAAGCCTTCAAAGGACCACGCTCTTGTTTCAGAGCATCCACCAATTCAAAAAATAAAGGAGCGGCAATGTCTTTCCCAATAAAAGCAGGATTTGCCTTATTATCAAAATTTCCCACCCAAACCGCCAAAGCATAGGGGCCAAAAACCCCAACACTCCACGCGTCTCGATATCCCGAAGAAGTTCCAGTTTTCCAGGCGACGGGTAATTGCGACCAGCTCCTGTAATTTACGTCTTGATGTGGTGTACTTTGTAACATATCCAAAACCAAATAACTTGCTTCAGAACTTAATAATCGTTGTCCCTTAGGCCTAGTTTCACTTTGTAACAGACGCGTAGGGTACCAAACCCCATCATTAGCCAACATGGCATAGAAACCAATCAACTCGCGCATGGTCAATTCCACCCCACCCAGGTTTAACGATAAACCATAATATGATTCGGAACGTAAATGGCTTACCTGTCCTTGCTCTAGCAACTGATGCAATGAGGGCTTATTTAATAGGCTTGAAAGGTAAATAGCAGGAATATTACGACTTAAAACTAAAGCATCCCGTGCTTTAATTGGCCCCATAAAGTCATAATCAAAATTTTCTGGATTATAGCCATTAAAACTATGAGGCACATCTTTTAGAACCGTATTGGGATGAATCAGGCCTTGATCTAAGGCCAATCCATAAATAAAAGGTTTTAAAGCAGACCCGGGAGAGCGCTTGGTTTCAGTACCATTAATCTGCCCCCCAATTTCCCGATTGAAAAAATCAGCAGATCCCATAAGGCCTTTAACTCCCATATCGCGAGTATCCACTAATAAAACGGCAGCGTTTTGCACCCCTAACCCTTTTTTTCTCGCTAAATAGCTTCGTGTAATTCGTTCGATAATAATCTGTGAGCGCGAATCTAACGTGGTCACAATATCTTGCTGCTTAGAAACCTCAGACAAAACTTTATTAACAAAATGTGGCGCAGCAAAAGGTAGAGAGCGGTTAGTTTGCATCACTAAAGGCAAATCAAACATTACCTTTTTATTCTTATCCTCCGGATGTTGCTCTAACCAGCGTTCAAATAAATGTGCTCTAATTTTTTTCAGATCCTGATTATTTGGCGTTCTTTTTCCAGGATTTTGCGGAATAATACTTAAGGTTAATGCTTGAGGTAAGCTGAGTTTATCTACTGTAGTACCAAAATAAACTAAACTTGCTGCACCAACACCTTCGATATTACCACCATAAGGGGCCAAATTTAGGTATGCCTCTAAAATCTCATCTTTGCTGTAATGCATCTCAATCTGAATTGCACGAAGAATCTGCCAAAGCTTTCCTGTTATTTTCTTGGAATTAATTCCATAGTGCATCCGCGCTACTTGCATACTAATTGTTGATGCGCCTACCCGCCGAGATTTGACGGCATAAGTTTGCCAAATTGCCTTTGCTGTAGCTAAGGGATTAATTCCATAGTGAAAACGGAAATACTGATCTTCTTGTAATAAGGTTGCATCGACTAATTGTTTAGAAATATGAGATAACGGAGTAAACAAGCGGTACTTCTCATCCCTACTCAAAGTCAGCCTTAATAATTGATGATGATCATCATAAACAGCCTTAGAAAAACTGGTGCCATCCAATAAAACCGGTTTGGGCAAAAAAAATAATAGCGCAAACCCACTGACAAACAGCAAAACAAGGATTATGCTTAAGCGTTTTAAATTTTTTTTCATGTTCGCTATTATGCACCAAAAAGAGTAAAATGGCGCCAATTTTGAAAAGAATTTATAAAAGGAAATAAAGCCCTTTGGCATTGCCAATTAGTCTAAAGAGTTGTCATTCCGGAGCAGACGGGAATAACAAATAAATTTGCTAATGGCACACGAAAACAGATATAGGCAATATTCCTCTTAAAAAATACCCGTCGAGCCAAGGCTCGCTTAACAGCCAGGATATATTATGAGCAAAAAAATATTCAATGCTTTCTCTGCTGTGTTTGGCAAATTAAATTGGAATAGCCCTCCCTGGCTGAGCTATCTAAAAAATAAATCGCAAACCTCTCCCAAAACATTCTGGGGAGGAAGTGTACTTGCTCTGCTCGTACTCTGTGCTGCAGGGTATGCTGCCTATTGGTATAAAAATCTGCCTCAGCCAATATACACCACCGCTGAAATTACGCCACCTGCCATTACTCCTAATGAGGAAACCTTGGTTCCAGGGAATCTAGTTATTGATTTTGGGGTAAAAAATAAGAATGGCTTTATTAATAAATCCGTTGCTCCTTTAAGCTTAGTTGGCCAAACCGTAACTAAAGGTATTGAAATATCCCCAACAATTCAAGGAACCTGGAACTGGAGCACTGACAGCCAATTAACATTTGTTCCTACCGAAGACTGGCCTGCAGGACAAAAATATACGATTAGGTTTGCGCCTGACTTTTTTGCGCCAACAGCCAATATGGAATCACATACTTACTCCTTCTCGACTTTGCCTTTCACTGCCAAAATTGCCGAATTCAAGTTATACCAAGATCCCGTCCATGTCGAAGTGCGAAAAGCTGTAGCCACAATTGAGTTTAACTTTCCCGTTAACCCTGAAAGCCTGGAAAAAAATACTGTCTTAGCATTCCAGTCTCAAGGAAAAACAGGCAATGCCACCCAATCGCTGCCCTTTTCCTACACCTATGATCAGCACAAACGAGTTGCTTACTTAAATTCAGATACCATTAACATTGAAGATGTGGCTCGTTTTTTACGCTTAACTCTGAATAAGAATGTTAGTTCATTAACTAAATCGGCAACATTACACAAAGAATTATCTGATAAAATACTCATTCCTGATACTCATGGATTCCTTAAGGTAACTTCCGCTTCAGCCTCAATTGTTCGTAATGAAAAAGACCGTCCTGAACAAATTCTCACAGTTGAAACGACTTTAGGTATTAATGAAAGCGAGTTTAATAAATCAGTACATTTTTACTTATTACCCAAAAATCGTCCTGCTACCGCAGCAGAGCCTGCAAAAGAGAATTATCAATGGCTCAATCCTGGAGAGATAACTCCAGATATATTAGCTTTAGCCACTCCATTGAACAAAGAGGCACTGCCGACTGAGCAAAATTATTCTACCTTGCATAGCTTTAAATTTAAGGCACAAACGCCCAGTTACATCTATGTTAAAATTGATAAGGGCATGAAAGGATTTGGCAACTTCAGCCTAAATGACGCATACACCGCAGTAATACCTGTGCCAGTACTTCCTAGAGAAATCAGTTTCTTACATAAAGGTTCTTTATTGGCCTTAGGTGGTGAAAAGAAGCTATCTGTATTAGTACGTGGTGTATCCGCAGTTAAATTCGACTTTGCACGGGTGCTGCCTGACAATGTAAATCAACTGGTCACACAAACCCAAGGTGACTTCAATAATCCCTACTTTATTAACCCATCATTTAATCAGCAAAACATCAGTAAAATTTCTAGTGACATTCAGCAATTTGATACTTCTGACTTAGCAAAGCAGCAATATACTGCTCTAGACTTTAGCAAGTACCTGGCTACAGAAGCGAATACCTCGGGGCCTCAAGGATTATTCCTTCTACAGGCAACGGAATGGGACACCGCTCATAATTCACCGCTGGATGTCAAAGCAAGTCGTTTAATCCTTATTACCGATCTTGCTCTCCTAGTTAAAGACAATAATAATGGCAGTCACGATGTGTTCGTAAACTCCATTACTCAAGGAGGACCTGTAGCTAACGCCACCGTAACAGTTTTAGGTAAAAATGGCCTACCTATTTTATCTCGGGTTACAGATGCTCAAGGGCGTGCCAACTTTCCTACTTTAAAAGATTTCATCGAAGATAGAGAGCCTACTGTATACCTTGCTCAACTAAATAATGATGTTTCATTTATTCCATTTAATAATACGAATCGTCAGCTCAATTTTTCTAAATTTGACATCGGCGGGCTTTATACTTATTACAGTCAAGACATGCAAAGTTTAACAGCCTATCTATTCTCCGACCGTGGTATTTACAGGCCAGGAGATACGGCCCATATTGGCATGATTGTGAAACAAACTTTTGCTCAAACTCAACCCGCAGGCTTACCTCTACAGGTTACCATTGTTGATCCGCGCGGCACTACCGTTAAAGATGAAAAAATTACCTTAAATGATTTAGGCTATATGGATCTTGATTTTGCTACTAATGCAAATTCACCTACGGGTCAATACACGGTGAATTTATTCTTAGTTAAGGATGATCATCCACAAAATTTATTAGGTTCAACTACTCTGAAAGTTTCTGAGTTTTTACCCGATAGAATGCGCATTACTACCAGCTTAACACCTAAGCCTGCTGCAGGCTGGAGTTCTCCAGCAAACCTAAAAGGTGAAGTAAGCCTGTGGAATCTTTATGGAGCTCCTGCGGCAAATAGAACAATAAGCGGAAAAATTTTGTTGGTACCGCAAAAAGTACAATTCTCCAAATTTCCCGACTATGTCTTTGCTGACCCCTTAATCGATCCCAAAAAACCTGCTAAGGTATTTACTGAAGCTTTAGCCAATACCAAAACCAATGATAAAGGCGAAGCTGAATTTGATTTAAATCTTGGGCGTTTTGAACAAGCAACTTATCAACTTACCTTTTTTGCTGAAGGCTTTGAAGCCGATGGCGGGCGAAGTGTAACTAGTCAGGTCCAAACACTAGTTAGCCCCCTGCCTTATTTTGTAGGCTATAAAGCAGATGGTGATCTTTCATTTATCAAACAAAATACTGCACGTGCAGTAAGCTATATTGCCGTAAACCCTGAACTAAATAACATCGATGTAAGTGACTTAAAAATACAGTTAATTTCCTTACATCCGGTTACAACTCTAGTTAAAAAGGCTGATGGTACCTACCAATATCAATCCATCATCCAATCCAGTATTGTCAGCACCACCCCGTTTACGATTAGTAAGCAAGGTACAAGCTATACCCTCCCTACTCAAACCATTGGTGATTATTCTTTAAGTGTTCTTGGAAAAAATGATACCGTACTTAGTCAATTAAAATTTAGTATTGTTGGGGCAAGCCAACAGCCTTTAGCAAAAAATGCTGAATTATCTATTAAGTTAAATAAAATTGAATATCATGCCAATGATGATATAGAAATTCAGATCACCGCTCCCTATACCGGTTCTGGATTAATCACCATCGAGCGAGATAAAGTCTATGCCGCTCAGTGGTTTAAAACTGATACCACCAATTCCGTACAAACCATTCGTATCCCTGCTGATTTTCAAGGAAATGGGTACATTAACGTAGCCTTTATTCGTGATTGGAACTCTCCTGAGCTCTTCATTAGTCCTTTAAGCTACAGTATTGCTCCTTTCTCTGTAAATCATGATAATCATAATGTAAAAATTGACTTAAAGACGGCAACAGTTTCTCATCCTGGAGAACCGTTAACTATTGAATACAGCACAGATAAACCAGGAAAAATCATTGTCTTTGCCGTAGATCAAGGCATTTTACAGGTAGCTCGCTATACAACTCCTGACCCACTGGCCTTCTTCTTTCAAAAGCAAGCACTCGAAGTATTAACAGAACAAACAGTGGATCAGATTATTCCTCAGTTTATTCAATCGCGTGAGCTATCTGCGATTGGGGGGGATAATGGCGAAGATAATATGGCAAGCCGTCTTAACCCGTTCAAGCGTAAAACTGATCTGCCTGTAGCGTTCTGGTCAGGCCTTCAAGATGCAGACACGACTCCACGTCAGCTTGTTTATCAGGTTCCAGATTATTTTAACGGCAGTATTAAAGTAATGGCTGTGGCCGTATCAACGGATTCAGTTGGCTCTAAAGACACCACTGCAGAAATTCGCGGTGATTTTATCATTAATCCTAACGTGCCAACCTTTGTGGCTCCTGGTGACGAGTTTGAAATATCCTCATCTATTGCCAATAACATTAAAGGTTCTGGCGAGCACACTTCAGTCGGCGTAGATTTAACTACCTCTCCGGAAGTGGAAGTGATTGGGGCTTCCTCTCAAACCTTAGAGATTGCGGAAGGTAAAGAACAAACTGTTCGTTTTAAATTAAGAGCCAAGTCATTATTAGGTTCAGCCACTGTTGGATTTAAGGCAACCGCAGCAGATAAATCCAGTAGCATGAGTGCTACCTTGAGTGTCAGACCAGCAACACCTTTAATGACTTATATTGATAGTGGTAAATCTAAAGAGAACCAAAAAACTTTAGATATTATACAAACCTTTTATCCTGAGTACCGCAATGTCAATGCAACACTCTCTACCAGCCCATTAATTCTGGTATTTGGTCTGCAACGATACCTGGATAATTACCCTTATGGCTGTACGGAGCAATTGACCAGTAAGGTTATGCCTTTATTAGCAATGAATAGCCAAACAGGTTTTGCCAGTGAAACTAAGGAAATCACCAGTAAAATAAATGCGACTGTACAAATGTTAAGCCAGCGCCAAATGTCTAGCGGTGGATTCAGCTACTGGCCAGGACTGGGTGATAACCAAGGAAATGATTTTGCTTCGGTTTATGCAATGCATTTCTTAACTGAGGCAAGAGCTCAAGGATTTACCGTACCTAATGATCTCTTCTTTAATGGCATTAACTACTTAAAAACACTGGCAAGTCAAAATGTTGCTGATTTGGACGCAGCACGAATTCAGGCTTATGCAATCTATATTTTGACACGTAATGAAATTGTGACAACAAATTACATTACGAATTTACAATTGTATTTAGAGCAAAACTACGCGAAGCAGTGGAGGAATGACCTTACCGCAGTTTATCTTGCAGGTGCCTATCAATTGCTACAAAGTCACGAAGAAGCAAATCAACTGATTGGCCAATACAAACCGCAACTTAATCTGTCTTCTGATACCGACTTTTATGACAGCAATATTGCCGATGCACAATATCTTTATATTGTGGCTAAGCATTTTCCCAATCTATTGCCTCAGGTGAGTGATACGGTGTTAATGCGCTTAATTCAAGCCATCAATAATAATGAAATTAATACAGTATTGTCAGGCTATGTCAGCCTGGCTTTGGGAGCTTATCCTCAAAATACTGCAATTAATGCATCCTCTAGCTTATCTATGACCAAAATATTGGCCAATAAGGAGCAAGTTCCTGTACCGGTTAATAATGCTAACTACCAAAAAGCTTCTCTAGGTACAGACACGAAGCAAATTCGCTTTGAAAATCCCGGTAAAGAGCTGTTCTTTTATCAGCTCATCCAATCAGGATTTAACACTATTCTACCTAAAGAGGCTGAAAAATCAGGTATTGAAATCTTTAGAGAATATCGCGATGCTCAGGGTCATGCTATTACGACAACTACATTAGGTAGTGAAATTGTAGTTCACATTCAAGTTCGCTCTTTAGAGGCAGATTATTTAACCAATATTGCCATTGAAGACTTGCTGCCAGGTGGATTTGAAGTGGTACATGACTCCGTAAAACTCAATAATATGGATTATTTCGATATACGCGAAGATCGAGTTAATTTCTTTGGAGGGTTAAGTAGTACCGCAACGGAATTAGTTTATAAAATTAAAGCGGTAAATATTGGCAAATATACCGTTCCTCCAGTATTTGCTGAATCAATGTATGATCCAAATACTTTTGCTCGTGGAGCTGCTTCGGTAATTACAGTAACACCTGGAAAATAAAAAAAGTTACCTGATTGCCTGCAATCAGGTTTTCCTTTGGTTAATAAACAATTTACAAAATTAATGAAGTCCTGGTTGCACGCAATCAGGGCTACACCGAAAAAAGCCTCCATTCTTTTCATTTATTAGTCTACACTTTATAGTGTACTTGTATATTATACAGGCGATCTGATAAGGACGTTGACATAAACCACTTATACGAGGTTAACATGAAAAAAATGGAATCAATTAAACTTGCGACACCTAATGATCTTGCCCCCAAAGATCGGCGCATAATTGCCCAAGTAATTAACCCACTTGTAGCAGACACTTTTGCCTTGTATGTTAAAACCAAGAATTATCATTGGCATATGTCTGGCCGTCATTTCCGTGATTACCATTTATTACTTGATGAGCAAAGCGATCAGATTTTTGCAATGATTGACGTATTAGCTGAGCGTGTACGCAAGCTAGGTGAAGAAACCATTCATTCAATCGGTCAAATTAAAGAATTACAACATGTTAAAGACGTTAATTCAGTACTCTCTGCTGAAGAAATGTTGCATGATTTGATGCTGGAAAATAAAAACTTTTTAGCCCGCATGCGTGAGGCTCACGAAACTTGCAGCGACAAAAATGATGTAGCAACAACAAGTCTTTTAGAAAATTATATTGACGAGACTGAACGAAGAGTTTGGTTCCTATTTGAAACTGTAGGTTCATAAAAATTGGCGTAGCGCAGGGAAGTTTAAAATTTAAAATTGAGTTTTAATCTGCCATTATTCCTTGCGAAGAGCGTCGTGATGAAGCAACCCAGGAGTTCGAATTATAGGGAGTCCTGGGCTCTTCGCTTCGTCCATAATGACGAATCTAAACAATACCTACAACCAAAACGTTCGCACAAAAATATACAATAGAGTCATTCCAATAATAGGGATAATTACAAATCCTAAAAAAACATGGACTTGAATTCTATTCTCTGCTGATGCACGGTAAAATTTTTTAAATCGTTTAAATAAAGACATTTTATCACTCCCAAATTCCTGCTCATCTTATTTTTATGAGAAAAACATACTCTGTAGCCCGTATTAGCGCTGCGTCTTTCAGCGCGCCAAGCTTCCAATCAACTCATGCCTCTCGTTTAAATGCATCCGGGTATTTATCCCCTTTAACTGCATTTGCAGGAATCAATCGCTCTAATAATTGCAAATCCTCTTCCGATAATGCCACCTCAAGCGCTCCTAAATTATCCTCCAGATAATTTAAACGCTTTGTTCCTGGAATTGGGATAATCTTACTGGGTTGAGCCAAAATCCAAGCCAAAGCTAACTGGCTTAAACTGCATTGTTTTGCCGCTGCAAGCTCTTTCAATTTTCCAATAATCATTTGATTTTTTTCAAAATTTCCTTCTTGGAAACGGGGTAACAGATGGCGAAAATCATCAGCAGCTAATTGAGACATATTGGCTATGGCACCTGTTAAAAAACCTCGACCTAAAGGGCTATAAGCCACAAAACCAATTCCCAGCTCCTGGCAAGTAGGTATAATTTCATGTTCTGGATTTCGTTCCCATAATGAATATTCCGTTTGTACCGCAGCAATAGGATGAACTTGGGCAGCTCGTCGAATGGTATCAGGTTTTACCTCAGAAATACCAATATAGCGAATCTTACCTTCCTTTACTAACTCAGCCATGGCAGAGATAGAGTCCTCTATAGGAGTTTGCTTATCCACCCGATGTAAATAATATAAATCAATGGCCTCCGTTCCCAAGCGCGTTAAACTAGCTTCACAGGCTTTTTTAATATAAGCAGGCGAACCATTAATAATGTAGTCTCGTGGCCCACCCTGCTCTTGTTTAGTAAATCCCACTTTTGTTGCCAAAATAATACGATCACGCTTCCCTTTTATGGCCTTAGCAATGAGCTCCTCATTATGACCCCAGCCATACATATCAGCCGTATCCAGAAGACTTACCCCTAACTCTAGCGCTCGGTGAATGACTTGCATAGATTGTATGTCATCTACAGGTCCATAGGATATCGACATTCCCATACAACCAAGCCCTATAGGGCTCACCCAAGGCCCATTTTTGCCTATCTGTCTTTGTTCCATAACGAATATCCTAATATTTAAAAAACAACTATTCCACCAGAAATTGCAGAAACACGAGGTCCGGGCAAAATAAATCCAGAAACATTTAAGGGGTCAACCGCAGCAACAGAAACCGGCTCATGTTCTATTTCTTTATTTTTAAAGGCGCGTAACGACTCAACAGCATAGGGTAAAGCAAATTGCTCGCCTAAAAATCCTTTCACAAAACGCCCACCCCTTATTTCGCCTCGCTCTTCCAGAGTTTTTAATACCGCATGCAACTCACGCCAGCGGGGAATATTTTTTTCACGGATCAGAAGATCACGGAAAACCACCCCATAGCGTTTAAGTAAAATCCAACAGACTGCCTCTACCTGCTCTGGTGTAAATGAGCCTACATTTTTTTTCAATAAAAACCAACGACCTGAACTGTACAAATGAGGATTGATCCTGCGCCTTTTTTTAATTAAGCGTCGCTTAGGATCAATTAATGAGCGTAAATTATCAAAAAGATCGGCCGTTGCAAGCCCTGCAGCAACTAATTCCCATAACCCCATTTCTACTTCAGACTTAAGATGATGCACCTCTTCCGTAATGTCCATAAAAAAGGATGCACCGTGCTGCAACAAATAAAAATAAATATCCTTAGCAATGTGACTTAAACCAGCTAAAGCCTCTTCGTCTAAACCCTTCTTGATCTCATTCATCCAAGAAGAATCTTTACGTAAGAAAAAAGTTACCGGCGCAATGCTGGTTGGTACTACGCGTTTGGGGTCATTATCAGCAGTCTCTGAGGTAGTAGATAAACGCCCCCACCCGACAATACCCATCATACATAATTTATCCAATAGTGAGGAATCATAATTTTTCACACGCTTTGAAAAAATAAGTGGCTCCCAGGCCTTAGCCGGAATTTCAAAACCTTGCAATTGTTCAATAATAGCCAGTAAACCTTGCTCACCTTGTAACTGTGTTCCTGGGGCAATATGCTGCCAAGTTAATAACCAGCGAACAAATTGCTCTGCGGTTATGGGTTCAATTTCCTGGCGCAACTTAGCTAAAGTTAAACGATGAATTCGCGCCAATAAACGACGCTCACACCATTCTTGCTGCAACGATTCACCGGTATAGCTACCCCGTAAAATAAGCCCGGAAGCCTCAAGGCGAACTAATACTTGCTGAATAGTGGGCTCGGGTAACGCTAAAGATTGACTTAATAAGAACGCAGTAGTAGGCCCTACATGATATATCCAGCCTTGAACTAAATGAAAAATTCCTTCATCGCGCTCTAAAGGGTTATTTTCTATGTCCTGTAGGGTATGTTGAATCAATGCATCAGGAAAAATCAGGGTAAAGGTTTTTGCCTTATCTACTGCGAACCAAAATACCCGATTCCCAACAAAGGCAATACCGGCTCGACCGGAAGCCACTAGTTCATCCATAAACTTTTGCCATAAATTAGTAGCCGCAAGGTAGGGTTCATAATTTGCAGGAAAAGCAATTACGCTCTGCAATAAATCCTGTAGTTCATCGGCATTGCGAACATCAGGCCAAGCCTGTTGCCGCACCTCATTAATTACCTCCGGATCAAGCTTTCCTAACTTACTAGCCAAGCTCGCAGGCAAAGTCTGCCTCATTTCCACTGCCCATGAACGCCGCTCCTCTAAAGGTGCATCATCTAAAAAGGCATAGGGGTTAGCATTTAAAATTTCATGGGCAAAAACCGAGGGTACAGTGGTATCAACAGCAATGCATTGAATCTCTTTATTTTTTATTTTAGTTAAAAGCTCCAAAAGGCCATCAATATTCAAAGCTTCCGTTAACGAATCCTTCATTGCTTCATTAATTAAGGGATGATCGGGTAATTCAATGTCATCAATATCTACATTATCCTGGCACGCCACTGCAGCCGGAAAAACGGCCGCTAACAAATCCTCTGCTCGCATACGCATGAGATAAGGCGGAACTTTGCGTCCATTACTAAAACGCACTAAAGCTAAGGCTCTGCCCGCATCCCAACGCCAACGAGTGGGAAACAAGGGAGATTGCAATACTGCTTTTTCCACTATACCTCTGGCAGTCTGGGGACTGAGGAATGCAAATACATCTGCTAAAGGAAAGCTATGCTGCTCCGTCAAAGAAATATTAATGCCATTATCTGTAGCGGCTGCTTGTAATTCTACGTTAAAAGAACGACAAAAACATTTTCTTAATGCTAACCCCCAGGCCTTATTAATACGTGCCCCAAAAGGAGCATGAATCACCAATTGCATTCCTCCTGACTCATCAAAAAAGCGCTCTGCGATAATTCGTTGCTGGGTAGGGACGGCGCCAAGCAAGGCACGGCCTTGTAAAATATAGTCAATAATTTGTTGCGCTCCGAGCTCATCAACATGACAAGTATTGATAAGCCATTGCTTCATTTCTAACAATGAATCCTCTGAACTCGTTAAATTAGAACTAAGCCATTCACGCAAATTAGAAACACGCAATGAAAGCTCCGCGGTACGTTCCGGAGCCTCTCCGCGCCAGAATGGCACGGTGGGCGAAGCGCCATGGGCATCTTCGACAAAAACTTGCCCTTTCGTGTTTTCAATCCGGTTAATTCTCCAGGAAGTACTTCCAAGTAGAATAATGTCACCTCGATGACTTTCTACAGCAAAATCCTCGTCTAGAGTGCCCACCACGCCTCCAGACTCTTCTGCTTTTACTGTAAATAAACCATTATCCGGAATAGAGCCGCCACTGGTTATGGCAATTAAACGACTACCTCGGCGCGCTTTCAATAGATGGTTTACCCTGTCATGGAACAGATAAGCGCCATAGCGACCACGCATCCCAGAAATTCCTTCACTTAGCATCTGAACCACTGCATCAAACTGCTTCCGTGATAAGTCCTTATAATGAAATGCCCTACGCATTAAAGAAAATAGCTCATCCGCTTGCCAATCCTCAGTGGCACAGGTGGCAACAATTTGCTGTGCTAAGATGTCCATTGGTTGTTGGGGGATAACTAACTGGTCTAAATCCCCTTCCAAAATAGCATTTACAATCGCTGCGCACTCGAATAACTCATCACGCGTAGTAGCAAAAATACGGCCCTTTGAAATCGCACCACGCCAATGGCCTGCTCGCCCCACTCGTTGTAACATTACAGCAATGGAGCGTGGAGAACCCAGTTGACATACTAAATCTACTGAGCCAATATCAATTCCTAATTCTAAGGATGCTGTTGCCACCAAGGCTTTCAGCTCGCCATTTTTTAATCGCGTTTCTGCAGACAAGCGTAACTTTTTGGATAAGCTTCCATGATGTGCGACGACTAAATCTTTCCCTAGACGCTCTGCTAGATGATGGGCTGCGCGTTCCGCGACCCGGCGTGTATTAGCAAAAATTAAGGTTGAACGGTTTTGTTGCGCCAATTCAGCAATGCGATCGTAAATTTCATCCCAAATTTGATTAGAGGCCACTGAGCCTAGCTCGCTGCGTGGGATTTCTACATGAAGCTCTACATGCTTGGCATGTCCTATATTGATAATTGCGGGTTGAGATCGATTGTTACCTACTAAAAAATTAGCGACTAAATCCAGGGGTTTTTGAGTTGCCGATAAACCTATACGTAAGGGTGGATGGAAGGTTAAGGCTTCCAAGCGCTCTAGTGATAAAGCCAAATGCGCCCCACGTTTATCATCAGCTAGGGCATGAATTTCATCGACAATAACCGTTTTAATAGTACGTAAAATTTCCCGGCTTTTGCCTGCCGTGAGCAAAATATAAAGGGATTCAGGAGTTGTGACCAAAACATGAGGTGGATGTTTGAGCATTGCTTGACGCTCTTTGGGAGATGTGTCGCCAGTACGCACGAGCACATTAATTTCAGCCATGATTAAACCTTGCTTTTTAGCAAGAGTCATAATTTCTTCTAAAGGCCCCATTAGGTTTTTTTGTACGTCATTGCCTAACGCTTTTAATGGAGAAATATAAAGCACTTCCGTTTCGTGATGTAGCTGGCCGCTAAGCGCTTGACGCACTAGTTGATCAATACACGCTAAAAAAGCGGCAAAAGTTTTTCCCGAGCCGGTTGGGGCCGAAATGAGAGTATTACGCCCCGAGCGAATGAAGGGCCACCCTTGTTTTTGCGGTTCTGTTGCTGAGCCAAATTTTTCTAAGAACCACTCTTGTACTATTGGATGGGCCCATGCAAGACTGTTATCAATATTCACAGAAATCAACCCTGGATGAGTCATTAGAAAAATGGAATTATCCAGTTAAGTATATCACATGTACTGGTTTGGGTCGTAGCTAGCTGAATTGGGAGCCTCTTATTGCCCCGTTTAGTGCAAAAAGATAAAACAATCATAAGCGTTCACGAAAAGTTGCTGCTGGTTGATCGAGGCTCGAAACTCTGGGTTGCTTCACTTCGTTCGCAATGACGGGTACCCTATTTAACCTCCATCAATCAACGAATTTTAATTGGGGTAATCGCGCAATTCTAATCCGTCATTGCCAGAAACGTAGTGACAAAGCCACCCAGGGTGCGTGGCATAGAGCCTGAATTACTGCCCATAGCACATCAATGACGGGGGCAATTAAACATATCTCGCGAAATTAATTCCGCTTGTAAGCAACCAGGCTTAAGCCTTATTTTCTTTTATCTGATTTTGATTTATCAGCATGCTTTTTCATTTTATCTTGATTATGAGAAGCATGTTGCTGGTCATGGCGGCGAGCATCTTGTGATTCATTCTTGAATTTATTGTCTTTGGACATTTCCTTTCTCCATAAGATAAATAAGGTTAAATTTTTTACTACAGACTTAAATTTAGCCCTTCCTGTTAAAAAAAGCAAATATTGGCAATGGATAGATATTATATAAATTTACATTTCATTTAATAAAAGCTTAATTTTTATCCAATATAATTTGCACACAATATGAACAATCGGCATTACTAAACACCATGAAAAGAAAACTTGAATCACATAGCTATGAAAAAAATTATTATAAAGAAACAGACGGCAAAATTTTATTAATTGAAGATAAGGGTCAACAGAAAAAAATCGATAGTTTTATGAGAGCGCATAATACTACGCCAGCAAATACCGCGGTTGAAGCAGGTTATTCAACCTATGGTTTTTATGGCAAAAAAATTTCCATAAATACTTCTATGTTAAAAAAACGAAGAATGAAAGCCTGTAGCGAACTTTCTAGAAACGATCAGGCGCCTACCTTACCTGTCTCTTGCTTAGCTTCTACAGAACATGTTATTGCGATGGGAAATGATGTAACCAATTTCGAGTCAGAATTCGAGCCCAAAACGAAGCTCAATGTAATGTATTTGATTCAGCTATCCTGTGATAATACAAAAAATAAGCAAAAAATAATGCAGTCAATACTTGATACCCTTCATTTGCATGATGATACATTAAACAAGCATAATGTAAAAATTACTTATAACAGTAAAAAAGAAGTTTTTGAAATTAGAGTAGGTACACAGGTTGCTGATATTCAATTAATTATTCAAGCATTAAATACTAAAAAGGAATTTAATATCATTGACTGTGAGTTTAAAGATATCGGATTAAACCAAGGCGTTTGTCTTGTAAAGAGAGATGCATCTAATCCCATTCATGCCATGGTAAACATAGCCAATTCGGAACGAAAAAAAGGATTCCTTGAGCGAGATGCAGGGACCACATCAGGTAGATTGGCAGCAGCTTATCAAGATAGTCGTTGGGTATATAACTTTTTCACTAGCTTAAAAGATATGCGCGAAAAAACTCATTATCCCCAAAATACTTTTGCTATAAAAATCTATAAAGATGAAGAAAGTTGTATGGAAAATCGATTAAAAGCATAATTAAAGGCGCAGGCTTGCCCTGCGCCCTGTGTGATCATTAATTTATTTATTAAATTTCGACCACTATCTTGCCTATAGCCTTTCCAGACTCCATTAATTTATGCGCCTCACCTATATTTTCTAAAGAAAATTGATGTAAATCAATAAGCGGCTTTAAATCGCCGTTATCTACTAAAGTGGCAATGGCCTTTAGAATCCTGCCATGGCGTTCACGCTGAATATTATTTAATAAGGGCAATAATATAAATACGGCATGAAAACTTGCAGAGCGCGCATGTAAGGGGGTTAAATCATGGGGCATTTTGGCTTGAATGCTAATCACATTTCCATACATGGCGACTGCAGCGATTGATTTATCTATATTATCACCACCCACCGTGTCAAAAACCACATCAAAGCCTTTCCCATCCGTCAAGCGCGCTACATAATCCTCAACCGACTCTTTTTTGTAATCGATTGTTTCTTTTGCGCCTAAAGCCCTGGCTATTTCTGATTTGGTAGGAGAAGAAACTGTTGCATATACCTCCGCCCCAGCCCATTTAGCCAACTGGATTGCAATGTGCCCAACGCCGCCAGTGCCTGCGTGAATTAATACCTTTTGTCCAAAAGTAACTCTAACTTTTTCAAATAAAGCTTCCCAAACAGTAATGGATACTAAAGGCAATGCCGCTGCTTGTAACATGTCTATCGATTTAGGCTTATTCGCGATTAAGCGTGCATCCACCAGCATATACTCAGCCAAAGCACCCGCCTCATTGGTAAAGCCACCCGCAAAGCCATAAACTTCATCCCCCACCGAGAATGCCGTAACGCCCTCCCCAACCTCCTCTATCACGCCAGCCATATCCCCATGCAAAATTGCCGGAAATGCAGGAGCAATCTGCCCATACGCCCCTGAGCGCACCTTACAATCGACAGGATTGACACTCGTTGCTTTAACGCGAACTAATACATAACCTGCTTTAACTTCAGGAATAGAAACTTCCTCTGTTTTAAAAACGGAATAGTCACCAAAAGATGATATAGTTTGTGCTTTCATAGCGCTCCTAAAATAGTAACTTAAGTGGTTAATTCTTCATGAATTTTTATATGGGCATGAGGTTGGCGCTCTTTAAAATGCTTACGGCAAGTAGACGAGTATACGTTATTTCCACCAATTAACACCTGCTCGCCCTCAGTAATCGCTTCTCCCTGCTCATTGAGTCGCAAAATCATAGTCGCTTTACGCCCGCAATGACAAATTGTTTTAATTTCAATAAGCTCATCAGCCCAAGCAAGTAAGTATTGGCTGCCTTCAAATAACTCACCACGAAAATCAGTGCGCAAGCCATAAGCTAAAACAGGAATATTTAATTTATCGCTAATTTCTGTTAATTGATAAACTTGATCACGCGTTAAAAATTGCGCTTCATCAATTAAAATACATGCATACTTTTGTTGTAAACTTAGTACCAATTTATATAAATCATCAGAAGCGTTAAAAATAAGCGCCTCCTCAGATAAGCCAATACGTGAATGAACGATACCTGATTGGTAACGATCATCAATTGCCGGGGTAAACAGTAAAGTTTGCATTCCACGCTCGCGATAATTATAACTCGATTGTAAGAGTACAGTGCTTTTCCCTGCATTCATCGCTGCAAAATAAAAATAGAGTTTTGCCATCTTTGTTTTTGTTTTTTTGACCAGGAAATTATTATATCATTACCTCTCAAGTACACGACATGATTTTAAAGGAATGCAATTTATGAAAATCATTATTGGTGGTGGAACAGGATTAGTTGGGCGCTCCTTAATTGCCGAATTATTGGCTGCTCAACATGATTTATGGGTTGTTGGCCGCGATAAAGAGAAGATTAATAAAGCATTTAATAATCATGTTCAAGCAATTACCTGGAATGAAGTACCGCTATTAAATCCTGAAGAATTTGATGCGATAATTAATCTCACAGGTGAAAATATTTCAGATCATCGCTGGTCTTCTAAAATCAAAAATAGATTATTATCCAGCCGCATTGACTCCACCAAACAATTTGTTCTATGGGCTAAAAATGCTTCGAAAAAGCCTCATTTATATAATGCCAGTGCTATTGGTATTTATGGATTACAAAAAAAACTAGTCAATTCCTCTGAAGCTTATACCGAAGAAAGTAATCTTAACTCGCAAGAAAACAGTTTTTCCAATCATTTGGTTAGCCAATGGGAACAAACGGCACTTCAAGGAACACAATACGAAATACCCGTGACCATTATGCGCTTTGGTGTCGTGCTCAAACAAGGCGAAGGTATGTTAAAAAAGCTGGAACTACCTGCGCGTTTTGGAATGGGGGCTGTGATTGGTACAGGAAAGCAACCCCTTGCTTGGATTGATCATAGTGATTTAGTCAATGCCATTTTGTTTCTTATCGCTCATCCTGAAATTACCGGGCCCGTAAACTTAGTAGCCCCCGAATTAGTCTCGCAAAAAACATTTAATAAAACCCTTGCGGAAGTATTAAAAAAACCCACATTTCTTCATATCCCTGCATGGCTAATTCAGTTACTTTTAGGTCAGATGGGTACTGAGTTACTTTTATCAGGGCAATCCGTTATTCCTGGGCGACTTACAAAAAACCAATTTGATTTTAAATACCCTACTTTATTATATGCTTTAACAAAAGAATTTAAAAAATCACAAAAAGAAAACTAATGACACGTTGTCATCATCATGCGATCAGATTGAATAATTTTAAACCTTGATATACCATAGCCGATTACTTTTATTCTATTTGAAGAAATTGATTATGATGAAACGTGATCGCAAATATGTAAATGGCTATGATGATGAATATGATGTACTGATTCCTGGAGAATCCCATACCAAAATAACAAGATCGGGATATAGCCAAGATCCTCATGCCAGGCGGTCTTCCTCGGAAGTTATTGAAACTCTAAGAAACAATCCTTTTTTTAAATTTCAACATCACTTATACGTTTTATCAAAAAATAAAAAACCGGGTAATGAAACCACCGAAGTCTATAGGAATGTAGACGAGCTTTTCGACTCATTGAAGATGCAGTCAATCACTTTAAAGACTGGGAGACAAACTCAAGATCCTGAAGTGCTTGCTGAAAAAATTCGCAGACATCAATTAAAACTTCTAGAAAGCAAAGATGCCGCAGTTTTATCAAAGATTCTATGCACATCAAGCGGAGCAACCTGAACGAAATACCAACAGCAGTATGAGCTTAACCTAACGTTTGGTGCATCTGCACAAATTCTATTCCCGCATAAGCAGGAATCATACGCTTAAAACCATAAGAAGAAGATGAATTATGACTAAAAATAAACGTGACTATGAAAATGACGACGAATATGGCGCCCGACAAAACAAAAGAAGGAAAACTGGATCTAGTACTGAATTAGACTCCAGGCACATATCCGCATTAGGTGATGATGAAAATTTCAAGGAAAATCCCTTTGAGCAACTTCGCGAACGCTTATATATTTTATCTGAAGATAAAAGATTACAAAGCCATTTCTATCAGGAAGAACACGATAAGTTTTGCCGCTATGTAGATGATGTTTTTCGCTCATTCGCAGATGCAATCCCCTATTTTGATGAATGGATAAAGCAAAAAGAAGCAATTGATGGCAATCGGTTAGAGATTAACAAAACACTTTCTTATTTAATTTTTAATTTAGGGCAGCTTTCGCAAGCTTCAAATACCCCATTACCAGCTAAAGAATTATCCATTATTCTTAACTACTTAGAAAAAGAAACTACAGATGAGGCTATTATAATAGCAAGAGTGCTTGAAGGACTTGCCCTACTCGCCAAAAATAAACATATTCAGCTTAATGACTCAATTTCAACCTCTATCTTAGAAAATCTTATCAGCCAAGTACTCCAATTCCAACATATAAGTGACGCCTCGATGATTTTTTGTCTTGTTGGTCTTAAAGAGTTAGCGGTATCTACTTACCTGACAGTACCGATTAAAACAGAGGTAATAAATCAAATCTTGCAACGGCTTGGTTCTACTAATACACCATACGATGATGCAATAGCCCGAATAATCAACTTCTTAGCACACATTGCAAAAGCTAACCGCCTCACAATGCCACTTGATATTTCTTTAATACAGCCAATTATCGAAAAACTTAATAACTTAATTAGTCGCTCTGAAAGTAATGTGTTCAAAAAACCCTTCGGCTTACAATTGCTATTAAGTAACAAACAACTTTATGGGACTTTCGATGCTCATGCCATTCAGACACTATTATTGCATTGTTGGGCCAAGGAACCAGCAATAGAAACTATCAGCTGGATTCATTCTGTTTTATCTCAATTAGTCCTAGGTAATCATATGCGAGGAACTATTGATTTTTTCCGATTCATTATTGTTTTTCAGCAAATCAAACTCCCCCCCTTAGTGATTGCCCATATCATTTCAACTGCTGGCCTATTGGCACAAAAAGGATTCTTGAAAGAGACCATTGCGCCACAATTACTACAAAAACTTATTGATAGATTTCTGCAAACACTCTACCCAAATCCACATCACGTGGGTTTAATTTTTACAGCGCTTGTCTTCTTAGTGCAAACCAATAATCTAGATATTAAAAAAATTAACGGATTAGACGTCATCCTGCATAAGACATTGTTTTCTAGAATAGATTCCCCATATGCTCAAAATATACTGTTTGGACTGGTGGAGCTTAGAGCATTCCTACGCTGTCAGCCTGAGCAATTACGGCAATTATTACATCCACTTTTTGAGAGCAAAGCATCCATACAGTCTCAAGAGTTTATTAAGTATTGCCATTGGTTTGTTCAGTTGCAGGAAGTGTATGGTATTGAGCCGCTAAACAGCTATTTTGAAAGTATGCTATCTTTGAGCAAATTTTCATTTAATGACTTTAATGAAGAAGAGCAAGAACAACTGCATAAAAATCTTAATCTATTAGAGCGCAACCCTAACTGCAACTGGGCTAAATCGCTACGAGCTAAATTAGGAATCCCTGCGACGCGAAGAGAAGCAGAACCAATACAGCCAGAGCGGGAGGTTGTAATGGCTGAATCCGACTCTGTTCGACATCAAGCACCACAGGCAAGGCCCGTTACTGAAACAACAATTCAGAATGGCCAATCAACAAGAACAATACGCCCGATTAGAACTACTGTGCCTGGAGCACCAAGAAGGCCCGCTCAAAATATACAAAGACCATCTACACTAAGAGCACCTCTTACTCAAGCACCTTCACGTAATGAGTCGGTGGATCGCCCTGAAAGCTGGCGAATTGCGTATAGGAACAATGCCTTATTTAAAGCAATTGCTGATAAAAATATGCATCAACTTGCCGTTTTGCTGGACATAAACTTTCCAATTCGCCCTCATTCTTTTTCCGGTTCTTCTACATCAAGCACCCGCACTAATAAGCCTGGTTCTCTAGCGCTGAGTAAGGAACAATTGGCAGCGAATACAGCAGTTGCTCAACTATTGGAGGAAACAGAAGAGCAGGCATTACGTATCTTGATAAGCCAAGCGACCGCATCCTATTTTGAACTGCTTTTACGTGCATGCTCCAACCATGCACGTTATCAATTGGCAATTAATAACTCGTTGCAACCTATTCTTCTTTATTTACCTATTCAAGAACTAGAACGTTATATATCTGACTTAATTAGCCTAGAACTTTATACAGACAGCGAAGCCTTAATACGCCTTACTAGAAACCTGGGGGCCCGAGCAGCAAACCATCCAGAACAGCGAGAGCAGATTAGTGTATTACAAACGCAACTTTTTGATAGAGCTATTGAGTTTCATCGTCTTCGTGATCACCGTAAAGTACTTAGGGCTTTAATTACTGAAAAGGAGGTAACTCTACAAATAAACGCGGCTAGAGCTCAACTAACACAAGAGCGCCCTAGTCAACCAGTAATACGTCCGGTCGAAGTCGCAAGACCAGCTCCATTGATGCCTCAGCGTATGTTTACACCTAGGCCCCAACGTCTGGTGGTAAATAATCGATATCATTATGAAACTGAGGACATGAACCGGATTATGCGTCTGCGTCTCAACACGCTACATCAGCAACTTAATATTCCGAAAATAACAGTTTTAACCACTGCGGATATGAGAGATAACGCTAGAGGAAATAGAGTATTGGATGTTTTAAATCAATATTTTGATGGTGATGAAGGACGCCTAGCCCTAAATAGCCAAGAAGAGCAAAATATCATTATTCCTATTATACATAATCATCACTGGGTGGGTATTCGAATACAAATCAAACATGGGCAAGCGCCACAGGTTACTTATTATAATAATGTTCTCAATTATGAATATGACGAGGAATTGCAGGGCAATATACTAATGGAAGTAGCCCAAGCCTTACGAAATCATAACCAGGCATTGATGCGCCCTACATTAAATCATTATGATAAAGCATTAATCCAGGATGACGCGTCCAGTTGTGGTCCAATGTTAATTGAAAGCATATATTGTCATTTTAAGAACACTTATTGGCAAGACGGTACACCGGAGGAGCTTGCGGAGGTTATTCGCCGGCGACACTTGAGACTTCTTTACGAAGAAGATCCACAGTTTTATCGCAGGTTTTATGCACAACAAGCAAATCAACCTGAGCAGAATAATACTATGGCAGGTACATCCTTGTAGCTTGATTAAATTTAGTTCAGGATTAGACCCATAAAAAGACGTCATCCCTCCACGATGCTCGGGATGACGTGCCTTACAAAAGCCTAAAGCCAGACCATTGGGCCCATAGCCCAAATTACAGGTCCAAAGGCATTATGGCTTAGCTAGGAAAATTTCTTCCCTTATTAAGTAACCCATGTCCTTTGTCATGCATGGGGCTTACTTTTGAAGCAGCATGGCCATGTTCTTTATGTTCTACTTGATGATGTTTGGCTTTCTCATCAGCAGCATGTGGTTCTTGCTTTGCAGTATGTGCAGTATGTGCTGCAGTATTAGTATGCGACATGGATGGCTTGCTGTGCTGAACTGCAGGTTTAGCAGCCTTTTTTGCACTCGTCTTCTCGCCTGCTTTCGCAACAGTTTTGGTGCTTGCTTTAGCAGCAGATTTAGTATGAGCAGCAGTTTTCTTAGCAGCAGCAGGTTTAGTAGCTTTTTTTTCTGTTTTTTTAGCTGTTGAACTTGCTTGCTTCGCTGTTGGAGCTGCTTGCTTTACTGTTGAAGTTACTTGTCTTGCTGTTGAAGTTGCTTGTTTTGCTACTTCTCTCGCAGTATCTTCAGTGCGATGAGACACTTTTATCCAATGGTTTTCCAAAATATTAAAAGTATTACGCATATAATCAAGAGCCATATGACTGTTACGAATAAACATATTCATATTTTTCTCTAATAATTCCTCTGGTTTTTTTATGTTAAAAAGCTCACCAGGTTTCATATAAGAAAAGCCTTGCATCGTTTTGATATTCAGTTCCATTAATTTTTGTAATGGAAATTCCATATTACTAAATATTTTTTGATCAAAGTGAATGTTTTTCATTATTTCTCCCTATGCGGCAGTGCACAACACAAGATTAGTAATCCTGAATCAATTTGTCAAATCTAATAAACAATGAATATTATTTTTAATATCCTCTGTGATTCGATCGGTTTGAGGTTGTGAAAATAATCCCCATCGTTTCGTTACCAGGTAATTAACTCCTACTGCAACCCCATATCCTACGACTAAAAGCCCAATAACCGCTGCAAGCTCACTGATTATCCATTGAAGATCGCGATTATCTTGAAGTAAAGGCCGATACATATCTATTTTATCGAAACAACGTTTACTGTATAGAGGGATAAGCAGAGGATCCGGGTTTTCCATAAACTGATTGGTGTATTTAGCAAGTTTTTCATGCAGTTTTTTAACTTGAATTGCGACGTCAGTAAAACCACGTGCCATTAAGTCCTCTTCCTTTCTAGCCAGATCAAGTAATAATTTATTAATTAATTTAAGCCGGTATTCATAATGATGAAGTTTTGCTTTTGAAAAAGCTTGAATTGATTCTAATCGATACATTGGGCGTGCAACTTTTGCAAACAGTTCAATCGCGTCATCCAATGAAAAGCGGATCTTAGGATCCTCTTGCAATAAGCCATTTAAACAGTTTCTAATAATTGCCTCATCACTTTTAAACAGATTGGCACCGGAGCATGAGAATAAATGTTTATTTCTAGTCATTTTCTTAGTCTCAGGCCAGGACCAGGATTTTCTATTATTTAAATAATAATTTGCATAAGAATCACCCCAAACATAACTCAATATTCTTCCTACAGCATAAGCATCTGACTTTTCCGAATAATGCACCGGATTAAGAAAGGATTCTGGTGAGCGGTAGGCTGGAGTTCCTACAATACGCGCATCATTCTCGTCCATTGACATCGCTCGTCCATAATCAATAATAGCGATTCTCGGAGGGCTTTTTTCCATATCAATAAGCATGTTTAACGGCTTTAAATCTCGATGCACGATTCGCTTATCAGTGACTTGTGACTTTACCGCATGTAAAATAGCAAAAGTGATGTCTAATCGTTCTTTTACTGTTAACCTGCCATGACGACCTTTATGCCAAAGAAGCTCTTCTAGAGTACATCCTTCTGCTTTGTCCATAAGCAAATAGCTTTTTTTACTATTATCCTCAAAAACAAAAACCGGGGGCTTCACTTGAAGATACCCTGCGCGTTTTAAAAATTGATATTCTAGCTCAACTAATGCTTTTCGCTCATGATGCATATGATCTTCAATTTTTATAACTTCCTTCGCATTACGATTTAAAACGGGCTTTTGTGCTTTAAACTGTATAGAGCCTAAGATAGGGTATACAGCCCCATAAAATCCTCTTCCCAGTGGAGCTTGTGTAATATCAAAAATTGCAAATTGCTCTTCTGTTTTATCTGATTTCAACAAGGAATGTGTAAAGCAAAATTGATACTTAACATTTTGGTGCGTATGCTCGTAATAGTGTTCCTTATTCCATAAAGTACCTATTTGTGCATTTCTAAAAAATTCACCTAAGACCTCCAGACACTGAAAATCAAAAAGAGTGGACTCCATTTCCAAGGGGTTTACCGTAATTATCTTAGAGTAAGTCATAAAAATAATATGGAATAGATTGAAATAATGTGTGTGATTGTACAGCGATTATAATTTGATGCTAATCAGGAAAAACTGCAAGGATAATTTGGTATTAATCGTTAAAAATCGATGGCTTTTTTCTGAAGCTTTCATGTAGGATGAGTAAGCAAATTTAAAATCTTACGGAGGAGTTTAATCATGGGCAAAGTAAATGCTAAGGGAATGGAAGAAGTCAAAAGGGAAAAAGAAGAGCATGAAGCAAATTTACAACGATTTATGTCCCAACCATTTAACCCATCTAATAAAGAGCAATTAGACGCATTGAAAAAGCGCATTGATGATTTTGAGTTTACTCTGAATCAGATGTATCTATTTCAAGGTATGAATACTGGGCTTCAGGGATGGGGAATATTAACAGCGGCCAGAATGTTCTTGCCTCTGCCAGAGTTTGCCAACTATTTCTTATCTGCTTTTCTTTACCTAGGCGCGGCAGGATATATTCTGCAAAAATTTAGTACTACCGATTTTTATAACCAATTGCAAGAAATGAAAGAAATTTACAATTGGGCCTTAAAAGATGGTAAAGATATTTATGATGGGAAAACCAATAATACAGAGAAATTAAATACTCCTGAAATGCAACGTTTAATTACTCTATTGGCCCCTTTATGCTCTCTTCAATTTATGCTGGCTTGGCCAAAAGTTACTGCCGAAGAAGAAGCCAAAACAGGTTTTGGTGCAGTATTTGCTGTGGGACAAAATCTTTATGGCCGGTTCTTCGCTTCGACTCCTGATATTTCGGATAAATTAAAACCTCTGCAAATTCAGGTGGAAAACGAAGCCTTATCCATTGGTGCTTTAGCCGGTTTTGAGCAATCTTTACGCTATTTCGCCACTAGTCCTTATTGCCGCGATTTATTGAAAGCGAAAATTCAGCAGCCCGTAGAGTATGTTAAAGAGATGATTCCCGAAGTAATTACTTCCAGTTTTTCTCATCCCAAAATGGCTTAAAGCGCGCTTGTAAAGTAAAGCATGCTAAGCATGCTTTACTTGGATTAGAATGGCAACTTGGAAATGCCATTCCATACTATTTGCTTATAAGGAACGTAAATTCCTAACTCCCATAATTACCTCGTGCTCAACTTCTTCATCATCAAGACATAACTCCTGACGTCTAATGAGCTCAAGCCGCTCATAAGTGCTTTTTACATCATTCGCTGATTCTACTCTAATTCGATTACTTCCAAAAACAGAAGCACCAGGAACGTGTGGGAGCAACGCCAAAGACTGAACTGGAGAGCCTGTGCTTTGGCAAAGCCTTGCAGCAAAGAGCAGTCCTTTTTTAATCCATTGCTCTGCAACGTCTAGAGCGATAAATAATTGGGAAAAAGTCTCTTTAAGCATATCTTGCACTGCTGAATAACTGGTGTTACAACGAACTAGATCACTATTATGGCTTAACTTAAACAATCGTTGATAAATAAATCCGCGAGCAACGTCTTCTTCATGTGCAGAAATAGCATCATCCCTAGACAAGTCATATTCGTAATCAAAGCATCGTGAAATTAAATCAACTAACTTAGCTTCATAATTTAAATCTAATGCTACTTGTTTAAAAATAGTTGATGAACGAAAGCTATAAGTTGAATCACCAGACCAGCCCACTTCATTATGCTAATAGATTATTAAGAAACCATTAAGAGCATATTTTTTCAGTAAATCGACTTCTTAGATAAAAGCCTCTAGGTAATGTTTTTACCTTATTCCCCTCCTGATCAAATCCATAACAAAGTGATTTGCCACTCGCGCCCTTCGGTCTGACTTGCAGATACTCACCCACACTGGCATCCAAGGTTTCAAGATAACCAGTGCTAATTTGTTGTGTTAAATAATTCCAATCAGCAGCCAAAGTTGCCTTATCTGCAACACTCGGTGACCATAAAAACCCTTGACCAATTCGTCTTTGTGAGTAGGGAATACTAGTATTACCTTCAACAGGCACCCAAAGCACCCGTTTTAATTTGGCATAGCATTGGGATGTATTCCATTCTTGCTGATGAATCGTCAATAAAGGAATCGAGGTAATAAAGGTAGATTCAGTAGGCTTTCCAGATGCGGCTATAGGTAAAGTTTTAAGTTCGATACCTAAATCTTGAAAATCAGGCAAAGATTGATTAAATGCATTCGCGCCTAAAGCAAGCTCAATCACCTGCCCTATCCAGCCTTTACGTCGGTCTGGATTTTCAGGAATTGTTAAGCCCAAGCTCAAGCTTAGTTGGGCAAAACTTAGGCCAACTAGATTTGAACAACGTTGAATTAATTCTGCCTCGGATGCAGGAGGACTAATTCTTTGTAACAAGTTGTCCATGACCTTCTTTAATTTCTATGGCAAGTGGTTCCACGGGTGGTTTAACATTTGCCGCTTTAAATTGAGCCGTAATCGCAAAGAGCACTTTTGATTGTACTTCAAAGCGTGAATGCAACTGCACATTAACATAGTAGCGCGCCTCAAACTCAATAAGTGCTTCATCGATTTTCTTGAGAAATACTTGCGCCGGAGGATCAGGTACAATTTCAGGAATAATTGCTAAGACATCGAGAATTAATTGCTGAATCATTACCGGGTCATCCGCACGGCTTACCTTAATTGGAACAACTGAACGTACAATACCATCCTGATGAGTCCAGTTAGTAAATGGCTTGTTAAATGTTTCTGCATTCGGAATTAATATTTCCATGTTATCCCAAGACGAAACACGCATGCAGCGGATACCAATGTGTTTTACTTGGCCTTCATGCTCACCAATCGTAATTAAATCCCCTTCCCGCACCGGCCGTTCAATCAACAGCATCAAGCCACCAACAATATTGCTGGCAAAATCGCGCAAACCAAAACCCATACCAACAGCAAGTCCCCCAATAATCATGGACATTCCGCTAAAATCAAAGCCCCAAACATGCAAAGTAACAAACCCACCAATGAGTACTACTGCATATTGGCTGAAGACAGAAAGACTATTGCGGATACCCACGTCTTTAGTGTTTTTAAATAACCAACGGTAACAAAACTCACGTGTCCATTTTGCTGCCCAGAAGAAAATGGCCAATAAAATTAAAAAGGCCAGCGTGCTGGCTACGGTAATATGAATCCCTGGCACATTGACAATAGTGGATTGCACCAGACGTTCTAAACTAATGATAACCCATGAATCAGAATTCCAGCCAAATAAGTGACACAGCATACTAAAGCTGAAAAAAAGCATTCCTATACGTAAAATACTATCAATAGGCTTTAAAAAGACTTCGATCCACAACCAACCATTGCGTAAGGAAGAAATCATCCATTCCGAGAAGAGCTCAAGCGCATCAAAAAGTAATCCACGAGCGATAATATAAGTAACCAATACGATAAGTGCGTTGGCCTGATATTGACTCATCGTCCATGCTAGATTAATGAAGCCTGATAAACCAATTACCGCGGTAGAGAATACAGTAATAGGCACCAAAATAATTAACAAAGAGATTGCATTTAGCACATAACGTCTCTTGTTTTTTAGTAATGGGTGGATCAAATAGCGTACCATCTCCCGGCTTTTCCAACCCACTACAGATACCGCCAAGAGGAACAACATAAATAAACGGTTAAATATGTCTTGAAGCAATAAGGATAAAGGCAATAAATGACCAATAGTCATCAGCGCAGTAGTCCATCCTCCAAACAATAAAAGCCACTTTAAACGATAGTAAAGTTTGACATCTTTACCTGAGGAATCAGACAGTGTCTCTAATAAAACCAAACGCGGGATTAAAATGGCAACGCGAAAGGTAAACCATACCGCAATAAGCTTCAGAACGAGCTGGTAATTAGAAAAAGAAATATGCGTCACATAGAATACCATCATCAGCATTGCAGTGAGACATAGATAAGGGATATTTCTTTGTACTAGCACCAGAAACCCATCGAGGAGATAGCCTGCTAAACGAGAACGTTCCTTATCGCTGCGCAACATTTTTAAAAAGCGATTTAACATAAAGAACAGGCCTGCAATTAATGCCAGCCCTCCCCAGAACATCGTCAGAGCTAATGGGGTTAACCATAAGTAGCTGTCATAAACTTTCAGACTTAAGGTTTCTATATATCCATAAAACAAGCCAGGAATCGCCGCGATTTTTTTAACGATAATTGGCCAACTATTGATATTGTATTCAGCCAATGTCTGTCTTGAAGAAATTAATTGTTTTAATTGTGCCTGATAATCAGCTAATTTTTTTAGGGTTTCTTGTTTTTGAAGTCCAATCTCATTGAGGCGTTGCGTTAGCGTACCCAACAACGTTTTTACTGCCTTTTTTAGTTCCGGTGTTTTTATACTACTCATTTCGGAATTCAAAAAAGCACTGATTTGCTGCAGTGACTTTGCAATTTTATTATATTGGTTCACTGCATCTTTATAAATATCAGTGACTAATTGTAAATTTTTACTGTCAGGGCTTTTAAGATAAATCATATCCGCCCGAACCACCATTTTTTGTGCACTTAAGGCATTCAATTCATATTGAATTGTTGCAATGTTTTGATTGTTAATTAACAAGCGTGTTTCATAATCGGCATCATTAGCGACGAGTACCGCTGCTTTTTTACCATTGGTCCTTGCCAGATCATTTTGATATAGCTTATTTAAATCCTGATTTAATTTATCTTTTATGGCTTTAATTTGCAGTAGTTTTTGCTCTAAAACATAGTTGGCATGCCATAATTGTAAATGTTTCCCTTCTTCTGTAAGTACTTCATGGAATTCTTTCGCAAGGGCTAAATTATCATTAATTAGCTGAGTCGCTTGCTTATTAATCGCCAGCAATACCTCCACCTTAGCCACCCGCTCTTCAATGGTAACTCCTTCTTTGACTATGGGTAATTGCTGTAAATGTTTTAAGCGTTGATTGAGATTGTTTTGTTCTATATTTTGTTGCTCTAAAAATCCATTTAAACTATCAATTTTAGCTACAGTCATCTTGAGTATTGAGGATACTTGTGCCAGTTTCGCTTGATAGTCTTTTTCATCTTTAGGCTGCAGGTGTTGTTTCCCCTCTTTAATTGCGGCGATAAGGTGATTTTTTTCCTGTGCTAAATATTCACTAAAATTCGCAGGCTTTTGCACAGGTGCTGCAGCAGATGTAGATTTTTTGGGTGCAGGCTCAGGTTTCGCTAAAGAATAGCTGGAATAGCATAGCGAAAAGAATAATAAAAAAAAGGCACAACACCAACAAGCAACGCTGGTGTTGTGACGAAACATACTATTTTGTCGATTTAGTTGGAGCAAGTCTTATTCCTAATTCATTAAGCTGTGCACTATTAGCCGGTGATGGTGCACTGGTTAAAAGACAGGAAGCCGTTTGAGTTTTAGGAAATGCGATTACGTCTCTAATTGAAGTAGAATCCGTAAGCAACATCGCTAAACGATCGATACCTAAGGCGATACCACCATGTGGCGGAGCCCCGTATTGTAAGGCATCAAGTAAAAAGCCAAACTTCTCTTGAGCTTCTTGTTCATTAATTCCAAGCAAATTAAATACAGCTTTCTGTAAATCGGACTGATGAATACGAATGGATCCACCACCAATTTCATAGCCGTTTATTACTATATCATAAGCTTTAGCTAAAGTGTGAGTAGGATTTGCACATAATGACTCCGGAGACAACTCTTTTGGCGAGGTGAACGGATGGTGCATCGCTTGTAACCTATTGTTTTCATGGTCCATTTCAAACATTGGCCAATCAACAATCCATAAAAGCTCCCATTTATCACTAAGCAGCTTTCTATCATGGCCTAACTTGATACGTAACGCGCCCATTGCCTCATTTACGATATGAGTCTTGTCTGAACCAAAGAACACAACGTCTCCGGTTTCTGCTTCCACTCGGTTAAGGATTCCTTGAACAATTTCTTCCGAAAGGAACTTAAGAATGGGTGATTGTAAACCTTCCATCCCTTTGCTGCGGTCATTAACTTTGATGTAAGCCAAGCCTTTAGCACCGTAAATACCTACAAAACTACCGTAATCATCCAGCTCTTTTCTACTTAACTCATTGCCTTTAGGAAGCTTTAATGCCACAACCCTTGAGTCTGCATCATTAGCCGCGGTAGAAAATACTTTAAAATCACATGTTTTAACCAGATCAGCAACATCCACCAACTCCAGTGGGTTACGCATGTCCGGCTTATCACTACCAAAACGGCGCATTGCTTCAGAGTAGGCCATTCTGGGTAACTTTTCCGGTAAATCAACATTAAGGATTTCTTTGAATACTAGTTTTAACAAGCCTTCAATTAAATTTTGAATGTCCATTTCGTCAATAAAGGACATCTCGATATCAAGCTGAGTAAATTCAGGTTGGCGGTCAGCGCGCAAATCTTCGTCACGGAAACAACGAACAATTTGATAATACTTATCAAAACCCGACACCATCAATAATTGCTTAAACAACTGCGGTGATTGCGGTAATGCATAAAACTCACCAGGGTGCACACGTGATGGAACCAAATAGTCGCGCGCGCCTTCAGGGGTTGCCTTGGTCAACATAGGGGTTTCGATATCGAGAAAGCCTTGTTGGTTTAAATAGTTGCGTATGCAGGTGTTTAGTTGATGTCTTAACTGCAATTTTGCCTGCATTGAAGGACGGCGCAAATCAATGTAGCGGTATTTATAACGTAAGTCTTCATTTACTGTTTGGAAATCATCAGGTAAAAATGGCGGTGTAGGCGATTGATTTAGAATTTCTAGCTTAGTACCTAGAACTTCGACTCGGCCTGTTGCCATGGCCTCATTAATCATGCCCTCAGGTCGATTGCGTACAACTCCAGTAATGGCTACAACAAACTCAGAACGCAGCTTTTCTGCAACTGCAAAAATCTCCTGATTTTCTGGTTCATATACCACTTGCAGTAAGCCTGTACGATCGCGGATATCTAGAAATATAACCCCTCCATGATCACGTCGATGATGTACCCATCCACACACAGTAACTTCTTTACCTAAACTAGATTCATCCACTCCCAAACAGTAGTGTGTACGCATAAAAACCGCCTATATAAATTTTATTAAGATTTGGAACCATTACCAAAAATTCTGAAATACTGCCTAGTCCGTGCTGGTCGATTTAGTATCGGAATCAGCTTTTGCAGGAGTAGTTTCTTTACTTGTAGAAGTAGTTGGCGAAGTACTGCTTTTGTCTTTGAAATCAGTAGCATACCAACCCGTTCCTTTTAACTGGAAACCTGCTGCAGAAATCAATTTAATTACTGTATTCTTTCCACATTCTGGACATTGCTTGACAGGTTCATCACTGATTTTTTGCATTAAATCAAAATGATGATGACAATTTGTACATTGATATTCATAAATTGGCATCGAAAACAACTCCATTAACTTCAGTTTAATAAATTCAACCTTTAATTATAGCCAAGTCAAACGGGATGGACAATATACTTTAAATCCCTGACTCACCATTTTGAACATAGTAAGGTAACGCCTTCCACTTATAATTTAAAAAACATTTTCCGTCTATATAAAAATGCTGCAAAAAGAAAATTTATAAAAAGAAAGAGTAAAGAATAAAATAACGAAGCATTTTCCTGGCTGAAGCTACCAAATAAATATTCAGAAATAGCGACACGTATATTATCAGAAGCTCCATTGACCATAGTTACCTTGAATACAGCTTGTAATTTAAGCAACAACACATGGATAATAAAAATAAGAAGCGCATTCATGCCAAAAATTTTAAAGGGTAAAGCACATTTACTGTACCCTAATATATCGATTATATAAAAGCACAAAGCAAAGCCACAAAGGGAAACTCCTCCTACCCATAAAACAAAAGAGCTCGTCCATAAATTCTTATTAATTGGAAAGCTATAGCCCCAAAACCAGCCTAATAAAAGAAAAATACATCCCGCCAATACCATTAAGGTGCACTTTTTTTGCTTCGTGTATGAGGTAAGGAGCAAGCTTCCCGTTAATAGACCCAGTAAGGTGGTCGCAATTGCTGGGATAGTACTTAATAAGCCCTCTGGATCAAAATTTTTGTAGTAATGAGGTGGTGATAAAAGCTTTTGATCAATATAAAGCACCCAATTATTCGTCATACTTAAGGGAGCCCCTACTCCTCCGGGTACGGGTATAAAAACCATCAGATACCAATAGCCTACAAGTAGGGCAACAAAGAAAATAGCTTGCGTCCTGACAGAAGTATTTAAGTAGATAAGAGAACACAAAAAATAACAAATCGCGATACGCTGTAGGATTCCATAAATGCGAATGGTTGAATCAAAATGCAAAGGAAATGCATTTAAAAAAAGTCCAAATAAGAAGAGTAACACACTGCGTTTAAAAATATTTTTATAAACTTCCAAAGGCACTTTGGCGTTAGCCGCTTGCTGCCTTTTTAAGCTAATGACCGTTGTTACCCCAACGATGAATAAAAAAGAAGGAAAGACCAAATCGGCCAAAGTACAACCATTCCAAGCCGCATGGTCAAGTAAAGGGTAAGCTTCGTGGGTTCCCTGGCTGTTCACTAAAACCATTAATGCCATAGTTAAACCACGAAAGACGTCTAAAGATAATATACGTTCGGAGTTGCCATTCATGAAGGTTTGTTTCACCATTATAAGGGGTAATAGTTTTCAGGGATGCTTCAAAATCTACTCTCCCCGTGCAGGTTGAAACAACACGAGGGACGTAACGTTGTATTTGCAAGAACTATTACTAAATAATGTCATCATAGCATATGCTAAATGCTCTTCAAACCACGCACAGGCACATCCAAATGATAAACATAATGCTTGATAATCTGCTCTGCTTGTTCACTGGTTAGGGGTTTACTAATCGCCCCTTCCATAAAATAATGCCGGCAATCGTATTTAACCACATCAGCCTCATAACCGGTTAAGGCAATAATTGGCACGTGAAATTTCGTGTCTTTTTCTTTTTGTCTTAATTGCTTCGCTACTATATAGCCTGAGGAGTCCTCCAAGCCAATATCCATCAAGACTAAGTCATATTTGCCAGGCTGAAATAACTTAAGGGCGTTATCTGCCGTTTCAGCAATATCCACATGGCAATTTAAGGAAGTAAGCAAGGCTTTTTCAACATTTTGGGCAATGACATTATCCTCAACCATTAGTACTGTCGGTAAGTGCCCTTCTTTTATCGCTGTTTGTGTCTCTTGCTCTGCATCTTCAACTACGGGTGTTGAGGCGGCAAGTTCTTTGCTCATACTTACATCCGTTAAGATTACGACTAAACCTATAATCTCTTTTTGCAGATCAAAGATTGGCACCCGCGACGAATGAAAATAAAATACTTTACCATTTTGGTTCTGAATGGGCTCTTCTTCGATGTGATGTTGTGACTCCCCAGAAAAAAGCACCTTCATATCTTCTAATTTTAAAGCCTCGATCCGCGCTTCATCCCAATGGGCAAACTCAACCATTTTTTGATAAGGAGTGCCATCAAAGTCCTTTAGCTTCTTCAAACCCAATAAATCGCGAAAATTACTATTGCAGCCCTTCAAATTACATTCCATATCAACCCAATAAACAATATTAGGCATTGCGTTGATAATTTCCATGTAATAATGGTTAATGGCCTCAATTTCATCTTGTCTGTAAACATTTTTGCCGTGGGGGGACATGCAATAGCTCCGCTTATTGTGTTTGCATGTAAAGTATAGTACAGATTAACTAGTTCAAATTAAAAATGAAGGAGTTAATTAATAATATAAAGAAGAGGTAGCAAACTACCTCTTGGAGAATAAGTGATTACTCACCAGCACAGCCTTTGCAGCCTTTGCAACCAGCCTCGCCTTTACAGCCTTTGCAGCCTTTGCATCCATTGTCACCTGCACAACCTTTGCACGCTTTACAGCTAGCTGCTGGAGTAGCGGCTTCATCAGCATAAGCAACAGAAACTACAGGTGCAGCTAATACGGTTAACAGAGCAGCTACAGCCATTGTTGTTTTTTTCATAATATGACTTTCCCTTGGTGGTTAATGAGCATTTAAACTCACTCAAGATATTAGCAAAGAATTTATGAAGTTTCTTCTTATTTGTATAAAAATAAGTCCTTTATTGGTTGATTTCAATTCATCCTGGCTCAACAACAGACTGTAGTTTAAGAAACCTCACTTTTTGATGCACGTAACAAAAATCGATCCAGCATTTTTGTACTTAAGATCCGTTTTAAAAAAATTAACAAATGCGCAGGAAAAGTAACCGGATATTTTGCACGAGGATTCTTTGATTCAATTGCATGAATCAACTTATGAATGACAGCTTCCGGTGTTTTG
Organism: Legionella saoudiensis; assembly: GCF_001465875.1. Lineage (GTDB taxonomy): Bacteria > Pseudomonadota > Gammaproteobacteria > Legionellales > Legionellaceae > Legionella > Legionella saoudiensis. The sequence goes on from NZ_LN901324.1 coordinate 955,220, forward strand.
GTAAAAAATGACTTAGAACCCGTTTGTTTATGCGCCGCAATAAGCTTGCTATATTGTGCATTAAAATAACTTTTTTCAGGATGAAGAGTCGTGAGTGTGCCTTCAACACAATTATCACGAAAACGGCTCTCAATAGGGCCTGGCTCAATCGTAATTACTTTGATTCCCGACGATTTAAGCTCCAACCTCAACGTATCACTTAAGCCCTCGACAGCATACTTCGAAGCATTGTATGCGCCGCGAAATGGAAGGCTAATAATGCCAAGAATCGAACTAATATTAATTATTCGTCCCTCTCCCTGTTGCCGCATTACCGGAATTGCCAGTGCGCTAAGCTCCAATAATCCAAAAACATTTGTCTCAAATTGCTGACGTAATGTCTCACGAGATACATCCTCCAATGCACCAACCTGACCATAACCGGCATTATTTATTAAAACATCGAGGCGACCGTCTGTTTTAACCAGTACTTCAGCAAAGGCGGTTTTGATTGACTCCGAGTCATTTACATCTAAAAGAACGGTATCTAATCCTAAAGCGATAAGGTGTTGCTGATCTTCCTTCTTTCTACACGAAGCAATTACTTGATATCCTTTTTTCTGTAACGCTTGTGCCGCATCTAAGCCAATGCCACTAGAGCAACCTGTAATTAATATTGTTTTTTTATTCATAATTAAAATCGCCTGTGAAAAAATTAATCATTTAATTTTATAGTCTATAATTCTCATAGAATAACAAAAAAGGACCTCTATCATGGAACGAGCAAAAACTAAAAACAGTAGTGCATTATCAATACTTCTTTTTTCTTTTGTACTCATAATTGGCGGAGGACTATACAACACTGCTAAAGCTGAAACCTTGCCAGCATCTCCCTTAGCTGGCCAACAACTTGCCTATTTTGTAGGCTATCATACTAATGCTCCTGTCTACATCGGGCCTCGTGTTCATCATCACCGAAGCGTTCGCTGGACAGGCTGGAGATATGTGGGTCGTGGTTGCCGTCAAAATTGCTTAGTAGATCGTTGGAGTGGTCGTGTTATACGATGCAATCGTGTTTGCCGTAGATAATAGTTAACGAGTATTCGGTCCCGCCTAGGCTGGGGCTGTAAGCGCACTTAGTTCGAGTTACTCCAATGCTGGGCTTTTCAGCCCAGCCTACATCCAGGCACTATTCTTAAGCAAAATAATCAATTACTCCCTGGGGCTTAGTCTTATTTTTTACCGGCGTAAACAGCGCCTCTTCTTCTGCCTCACCTAAATAAACAACCTCTTCTTGAGAGGAACCTTCATGTTGTTTCGCAAATTGACGAGCACCTTCATCTGAATTTACATTAAACTCAGATAAATTAAGTCCTTGCTCTGCCATCATGGTATGCAACCGAGAAACCGACTGATCAATCATTTCACGAACTTGTTGACTATGACTGATGATGCTTACTGATGCGGAATCATTAATCATTTTAATACTTATCTCAATAGGTCCTAATTCTTCAGGGTGTATTTTAATGGTTGCATTTTTAATCCCTTGCTGCCCTAACCACATGACTTGTTCAGAAAATTGCTTTGACCACTGCGGATCGTCTATATCCATGGGAATAGAAAGAGTATTTTGCATGGAGCTGCGCTCTGCCTGTTTTGCGCTAAGTACTGAATTATCTCCCCCGCTATTAACCACATGATTCGCTAAGGGACGCTCTACAATTCCGGGATGCTCTAACGAATTGGCCTCAGGTTGAGATACCGTAAACTCCGAAATTTGTTCGACCTTGGCGCGAGGTATATTTTCAGCCTCAAGATCAGACGAGTGAAAATATTCAATATCTTCGTCTTTAGACGATAAATCATGTTGGCTTTTAGAGTTTGCCAGGGTCACCAGCGATGCATTTTTGTTGGACAACATGCCACGAGCGCCTGAAAGCTGGCTATCCCCAACTAAGACACCACCTACCTCATCTTGCTCATTTATCTCAAAGTTTTGCAAACTTATGTCATCACTCTCAACCTGAGTTAATCTTGACTCAGAATTCAACTGGCTCAATTGCAAGTGCGTCTTAGTTTCCGTTTCTATCTGGCTATTATCATGTAAATCCAAGGCAAATAAAGTAGGGGAAGTTTCTATAGAAGGTTGCTCGTCTATAAATGCCTGTGTTCCGACACTAAGCGTCTCAGAAAATTCGGTAGCCGGCATTGGTTGTGCTTCTGCAGTAATAGTGCTGGAATTGCGCTCTGATTGATAGTATTCAGAATTTATCCAGGTTATGGCAACATTTTCTTCTAAATTAGTACGATTCAATGCCTCAGGATTAAGGCCTTTATCGCTATTTGTGGCTGCTGTGCTTGTTGCAGTCTCTGACTTAATAAAATTTATCGAATTAGACTTTGTTGACTCTTTGGGAGTTTCCTCTGCAAACTCAGGTGAAATCTGTGCTAATAAAAATAAGAATGTATTAGGATCTATTGAGTTATCATCGTCTTGTGACTCTTCTTGAACTGCAATTATCTGTTCCGGTTCAATATTCTCTTGGCTATTAAGCATAAATAATGAACTTAAAGCTATATTATTTAAATCCAGCATCCAACACTCCTTTGTTACTACCTATCCCGTAGCACTATCCTTGTTCACTGCAAACAAACTGCAAAGACAATTAAGACCATGTTAATAAATATTACTTGAGCGTAAAACTTTGTAAAGAGATCTATTCGCTTTCAGCTAGAGATGATACTCTTTTTTTATCAAAAAGATAGGAGGAATTACGGATGGCTTATTCTTTATTTAATCATATTCCGACTCGCAAACAGGTGGAGCTGAAAATCAGCGAAGCAAAACAGCTTCTCATAAAGAACTCCATTGACGATAATGAAGTCTTTTTCTTAATGCTGGACCAAAGAATTAGTGATTTTACCACCGCGCTCGATTCCAAAAGCTTATCCCAATCCGATAAAACTGACGTTTTATTACAGTACAACCGATTTGCCAAAACGCTTTACAATTGTTTCAATCATCCGACTAAAGCACAAGCCCATATAGAGAGTTATTTTAAGCAAATTTATTATCCTGTTGGAGTTGATCAATACTATGAACCGGGGCCTGTTAAATATTATGGTTCTATAGCGGGTACAACGCTGGGTGCCGCACTGATTCTGGCCTCAATGGCAGCTTTTGCATTTAGCCCATTAACCGCAGCAGTCCTGCTCCCCATAGGTATTACTATTTTAACACCCAGTCTGTTTGCTTTATGCGTGCCTGAAATGCTTGACCCGACCCAGAAAAAAATCGAAGAACGTCTGATTTTTGACACTGGGGTAAGTATTTTACAAAATCAACCCAATGTGGAAAACGATCCGTTAATCTATCCAGAGCGCCAGAGCGTCTCGGTATAAAAAAAGCACACCTTGAGTTACAGAAAAACTGTAGCTCAAACAAAACCTCGCTCCTGGTTTTTAAAGTCCTACATTTTCTTTGTTTTCATGATGTCGTCACATGAAAAATTCTAAAATTTAAGCTATGATTCAACTTTTAATTCCAGGAGTTTTTTTTATGAAAGTTGGCCACGACAGTCTATCCACGAAGTGTCAATTGCATGTAGATGGAAAAACCTATAACTACTACAGCTTAAAAGAAGCTGAAAATAAAAATTTAAAAGGGGTTAGCCGCCTTCCCTACTCTCTTAAAGTACTTCTTGAAAACCTGTTACGTTTTGAAGATAACAACACCGTAACAACCAAAGACATTGAGGCGATTGCTGCATGGTTAGATAAAAAAACTTCTCAACATGAAATTGCATTCCGACCAGCTCGTGTATTGATGCAAGACTTTACTGGAGTGCCAGCTGTTGTTGACTTAGCTGCTATGCGTGCAGCAATTGTGAAAATGGGTGGTAATCCCGATAAGATTTCTCCATTATCTCCTGTTGATTTGGTAATTGACCACTCTGTTATGGTTGATAAATTTGGTACTAGCGATTCATTAACCATTAATACTGAAATTGAAATGGAACGTAACAACGAACGCTATGAGTTTTTACGTTGGGGCCAAAAAGCATTTAATAATTTCCAAGTTGTTCCTCCTGGAACCGGTATTTGCCATCAAGTAAACCTTGAGTATTTAGGTAAAACTGTATGGAGCAGCACTGACGAAGGCGAATTATACGCTTATCCTGATACCTTGGTGGGTACCGACTCGCATACAACAATGATCAATGGCTTAGGCGTTTTAGGATGGGGTGTTGGTGGTATTGAAGCAGAAGCTGCTATGTTAGGCCAGCCTGTATCCATGTTGATTCCTGAAGTTATTGGCTTCAAATTATACGGTAAGATGCATGAGGGCATCACAGCAACCGACCTAGTACTCACCGTAACTCAAATGTTGAGAAAGAAAGGTGTTGTGGGCAAGTTTGTTGAGTTCTATGGCCCAGGTTTAAGTGATTTACCCCTTGCAGACCGTGCAACAATTTCCAACATGGCTCCAGAATATGGCGCTACTTGTGGATTCTTCCCTGTAGATAAAGAAACCATTCGTTACCTGGAATTAACTGGTCGTGACGCCCATACTATCGCTTTAGTTGAAGCCTATGCAAAAGCTCAAGGCATGTGGTATGACAAAGACAGTGAAGATCCCGTATTTACGGACACCTTAGAATTGGATTTGGGCTCGATTGAACCGTCTTTAGCTGGTCCAAAACGTCCACAGGATAAAGTAAACTTACATACATTGCCGGTTGAGTTCGCTGCTTTCTTAAAAGAAGCAGGTAAAGAGCAAGAGAAAGACCAGGCTTTCCCAGTAAAAGGCCATGATTTTGAAATGAAGCACGGTAATGTAGTTATTGCTGCTATTACCAGTTGTACTAACACGTCAAACCCAAGCGTACTTATGGCTGCAGGTCTTGTTGCTAAAAAAGCGGTTGAAAAAGGCTTACAACGCAAACCTTGGGTTAAATCATCATTAGCCCCTGGCTCCAAAGTGGTTACCGATTACCTCAAGCACGCGGGTTTGCAATCCTACCTGGATCAATTAGGCTTTAACTTGGTAGGTTATGGATGTACAACTTGTATTGGTAACTCAGGACCTCTTCCTGATGCAATTTCCCATTCCATTAGTGATAATGATTTGGTTGTTGCCTCAGTATTATCTGGAAACCGTAACTTTGAGGGTCGTGTGCATCCGCAAGTAAGAACAAACTGGTTAGCTTCACCCCCATTAGTTGTTGCTTATGCACTTTGTGGAACTACCTGCATTGACTTAAGCAAAGAACCAATTGGCAAAGACAATAATGGAAATGACGTATTTCTTAAAGACATTTGGCCAACCAATGAAGAAATTGCATCTGAAGTTGCTAAGGTTACTGGCGGTATGTTCCGTAAAGAATATGCCGAAGTATTCAAAGGTGATGAGCACTGGCAAGCAATCAAGACCAGTACTGGAAAAACCTACGAATGGAATGCGGATTCAACATACATTCAACATCCACCATTCTTTGAGAATTTAAAAGCGACTCCAGATCCTATTAAGCCAATTAAACAAGCTTATGTATTGGCCCTTTTTGGTGATTCCATTACTACTGACCATATTTCTCCTGCGGGCTCAATTAAAGCCAACTCACCTGCTGGCCTATACCTAAAGTCTAAAGGTGTGAGCGAGAAAGAGTTCAACTCTTATGGTTCACGTCGTGGTAACCATGAAGTAATGATGCGTGGAACTTTTGCGAACATTCGTATTCGTAATGAAATGACCCCAGGTCAAGAAGGCGGTATCACTCGCTATATTCCTACTGGTGAGGTAATGCCAATCTATGATGCTGCGATGCTTTATCAAAAAGATCATCACGACTTAGTTGTCATTGCAGGAAAAGAATACGGTACCGGTTCATCAAGAGACTGGGCTGCAAAAGGCACAAACTTGCTTGGTGTTAAAGCAGTAATTACCGAAAGCTTCGAGCGTATTCACCGTTCTAACTTAATTGGTATGGGTGTATTACCATTACAGTTTACTCAAGATATGACGCGTAAAACTCTTGAGTTGACTGGTGATGAGCGCATCAGTATTGATGTTTCTGAGTCATTAGCCCCTGGCGCTATGGTCAATGTGACAATAGAACGTGCTAATGGTAAGAGCGAACAAATTCAAGCACTGTGCCGTATTGATACTGCTGACGAATTGGAATACTACAAAAATGGTGGAATTCTGCAGTATGTATTAAGAAACATCGCTTAAGGGAAACCTGACAAGCAACGAATGGTGCTTACCTTAAGATATTATGTGGCCTGGAGCTCGTATTAGCGCAAGCATAATACGGCTCCAAGCCTTATTCATACATAGCTCCCCGTATTACGCGCTAATATGAGTTACAGCTTGTGTGCAAGCTGCAGTTTTCTCTAAGTAAGTGTCCATATTGCTTGCAATCAGGTTACATATATTTGGATTGGGTATCGCCATAAATCCGAAGGTATTTTTCAATGTATGTCTATGTTTTTCTCCCCTGGTTATTGTCTTAGCTACCCCCCACTGCTATACTGCGCGACTGCTTATTTACTATAAATTCAGATAGGTGCGTGGAGAAATTTTGCTTTCTTAATCCTTAATTAGGATAGCTTTTGTACCCAAGTAACCTAATGATTTGTTTGTATGGATTAATCATGAGTCAACCAAAAAAGGTTTTGAGCGTTTTTTCCTTGGTAATGATTAACGTAATCGCTGTTGATAGCTTGCGTACCTTACCAATTAGCGCCAAACTAGGTTTATCACTAGTTTCTTACTATGTGATTGCTGCATTTGCCTTTTTTATTCCTGTTGCTCTTGTTGCTGCGGAACTAGCCACCGCTTATCCTAATACAGGCGGGTTGTACGTTTGGGTTAGAGAAGCATTTGGTAAACGCGCTGGATTTATTACTATTTGGTTGCAATGGATTTATAACGTGGTTTGGTATCCCACCATACTTGCTTTTATTGCCGCTACCTTGTCTTATTTAATTGCTCCTGAACTTGCAAACAATAAATTTTACTTATTAGGCACCGTTGTGGGACTCTTTTGGCTGTTTACCTTCTTAAACTGTTTTGGCATGAAGGTATCTAGTATTGTAAGCATTATAGGAGCGACTATAGGCACGGTTCTTCCCATGCTTTTAATTATTGGTTTAGCCGTCTTATGGGCACTTGAAGGGAAGCCAATGGCAGTTGATTATCCCTCATCATGGTTCCCAAATTTTGAGTCCTTAGGAAATCTTTCTTTATTTGCTGCCGTTTTATTTGGCTTAATCGGTATGGAAATGTCTGCAGTGCATGCCGAAGAAGTAAAAAACCCTCAGCGCGACTACCCTAGAGCCTTGCTATACTCTACTATTTTAATCATTTCTACTCTCTCATTAGGCTCACTGGCTATTGTGGTTGTGGTTCCTAATGACAACCTAAGCGTTGTGTCAGGCCTGATCGATGCCTATGCTGTTTTCTTTAAATCCTACCATATGCCCTGGATGACTTCGGTAATTGCCATACTAATCATTCTTGGTGGTTTAAGTGGAGTTTCCGCGTGGATTATCGGCCCTACCAAAGGTCTGCTTGTTTCTGCTCGTGATGGTTCTTTACCAGCACGATTTGCCCGCACCAATAAATATGGAGCGCCAACCACCATTCTATTCACCCAAGCAATCATCGTTACCATTTTAAGTACCGTTTTTATTTTATTAAACTCAATCAATGCAGCCTACTGGATGCTGAGTGATTTAAGTGCACAAATGGCCTTATTGGTTTATGTAATTATGTTTGCTGCAGCGATTAGGCTTAGATACTCAAGACCGGATCAACCAGGAGCGTATAAAATACCTGGTGGAAATAAAATGATGTGGTTTATCTCTGGATTGGGTATTGTCTGCTGTCTCAGCGCCATGTTAGTAGGCTTTGCGCCCCCATCGCAAATTCCTATCGGAGATGTATTCCTATTTGAATCATTTCTGGTAGGAGGTTTGATTTTATTTGTTTTGCTTCCGTGGTTTTTTGCTAAAAAGCATTGAGAATAATATTTCTTATCCTTCTGCACAGTATTGATCTACACTCCTACGCCACGGGGGCGTAGGAGGAGATATGGCCAGGCAGTCCTTATAGGATCTTTTTAGGCTATATGCCAAGATTAAGATTACTATGCTCCTGTGGCGCTTCAGTAGGAACTTTAATATCTTGCAGGCGTTGCTTGAACGAAGACATCATCGTTTCTTCCTGTGTTGGCCCTGTAAAGAAGGAAACAAACTTTTTAATCAATTTAACAAACGGATTATCTGAGTTTTTATGTAACACTTCTTGGCATCTATCACTTAAACCATAACTTTTGACATCAGCCAAACGCTCTGAAGGTTCTTTGGAACTTTCCTGTAACATTAACTGCATTTTAGAGATTTCCGCTAGTTTTTCCTTCTTAATTGATGCTGATGTTTCTTTATTTGTAGCATAAGTTTTCATCTCATTAAGACTATCGTGTACTTTAATGATCGCATCATAGTGTGGAACGTGTACTAAAAAGGCTTGTACTTCTGCATTACGTCTTTGCAAATTCTGCATCCGTTCACGTTCAGGGATATTGGTTGTATCCGCGAGAATACTTTGGTATTTCTTCAATTGATTGATTTTTTCTTCTCGTCCGGGATTACCTGGATTTGCTTGATTAATACGCTCCTCTTCCTCAATCGCCTGACTTATTACTTTTAATGACTGATTAAGTAAAGTACATAGATTTTTTACACTTTCATTTTTATTACACACACTAGCCCAATGAGCTTTAGAGGTTTCTGCAATTTGAGCTTCGGTTTTATCATCTACCGGTAAATCCGCAATTATTTGAGACTTTTTAGACATAAAGTCAGGGGTTACCTGTTGGATAAACGCAGTAGTATATGGGCCTAACTCTCCTTGCATTTGATTCGCCAGAGTAACGTTTAAATGATTATCAAAAAGCTGCCCTTTATAGGCATCGCCAACCAAATAATGATTGGCGCTTCTTAATACATTTTGCTCTGATGAGGCGCTTAATTTATCTAGCGCCGTGTTTAAACGCTCAGCGGGTTCTATAGAATCATCCGCTAAACCTTCTTGAACAGAAGAAATTGCTTTTAGTCGCTTCTCTTTTTCCTGCAGAGGCATTGACTCCAACACCATCTTCTCTTTCAACTCATTCAGTACATCGTAAATATTAATAATCGGATCATAATTTACTGCTTGCGCTAAAGCCTCTTCTGCATGAGCATTAATTTGATTAATAAAACTGACTTTATCTGCTTGTCTACTTAAATCTAAATTCGTTAGCTGCTCCTTTACCTGCATTAAAATAGCCAATTTTGCTGTTCGACAAGGGTTAGTATCGGTAAATGCTTTTTCTTCCTCAATCAATTTATTGATTTTATTTAATGTCTTATTTAATTTAGAAAAAGACTCTTGTAATTCCATACTTCGTTCCAGCACAAGTGGCACAATAGTGCCTACTGAGGAAGCTATCTTCTCGCCCATATTTTTATCGAAATCAATCTTACTAAGCGCTACTATTTTTGCTTGCTTATAATCAGATTGTATTTCTTTAAGAAATGTCTCAGCATAAAAACCAAGAGATTCCCCTGCTGATTTTGTAACGGCTTCCTGAACCTGTTGCTCAAACAATATCGCTTTGAATGGTTCTTTTTGCTCTCTGATAATTATTTCAGAAACACTATCAATTCGTTGGTTAATTACAGCTTCCATATCCTGGTTAATATCAATTCCCTCAAGTATTTCGTCTTTTTTCTTGGCAATTTCAGGTAAAATATGCTTGAAAAAGGCTTCTGCCTGAGAACCATATTGAGCTTCTAATGCACTTTTTAAATTGGCATTTACATAATTACTAAAGAGCTTCTCTTTAAATGCTGCAATTTTTTCAGGGCCTATAACTTCTTGTTGTTCCTTAATCATATCCTTAAGATGACTAATGCGCTCATCACATAACTTTATTTTTAATGCTTTTGCGTCCTCAAGCCCTTTAATTAATTCCTTCAATTTAGGAGCTGCGGCAACGATTTGTTTCCCCTGTGTTTTAAAATCCTCAGGCTCCTGTAATTCTCTCAAATAGTAGTTAAAATCATACGCATAATCTATCTTGCTAAGATAAGGTTGAAGTTCTGCATAATATTCCAAAAACTTTCTTTGATCTTCTTCGGATTCAAAGTTAGATTCGATAACTAAAAGCTGGAATTTTTCAAACGTAGTGGTTGGTTTAAGTAGCTGATCTTGTACAGCAAGCACTTGTCCCAGTCGTTGCTGTAATTGCCATTCATTAGTAGCATTCTCAATAAAATCTGCTGTGAATTGCGGATCAATTGCAACCAATAAATGTTGTATTGAATCATAAGCAACTTCTGCTTTTCCCTTGAGCCATGGAAAATCACTGGTAAATGCAGAGCTTGGCTCTTCACATTCAGCTTTAATATACGCCAAAGTATCAAAAGCTTCGCATCCGTTGGCAAATACGTCATAATTAGCACTTATGAGTGTTCCTCGCGCATCATTCGCCAGGTTCGTGGCTTCGATATCATTTTTGCGTTTTTCCTCTCTGGCCAACCGTTTTTGTGTATCAGAAAGATCAAGGAGTAATATCAATCCGTCTTGGTCTTTTTCAAACTCAGTAGACACATTCACAATAAGCGACTCATAAAACCTATCAAAGCGCTCCTTAACAGTATCCGAGTAAGTTCCAGGTCTTAAGCCTAAATGGAACTCGGCACTATCCGCAGCTTCCATGAAGATAGCGCCAAATTCAGAGCGGATTTCTTTCAAACGTGCAATCGCTAAATCATGACTTAAAGCACCAATTTCTGAAAGCTGCATTTGGAGTTTGGCAATAGTATTTAATACTTTCTTTGCTGAGCCTGGACCAAATGACAAACCATCTAAACCATCAACAAAACCTTTAATTTGCTTATTTATCTGCTCCTCTGAAGCTAAAGAAGCTTCCTCTACACCTTTTAAGCGATTAAGGGCTACTGGCAATTGATATAATTTTTCGGCAATTAACTGCACGTAGTATGAGTTTGGTACAGGAGCCTGCACAGGATTAACCGCAGGAGCCTGTTCAACCTCTTGCACAACTTCCGTAGTAGCAACTGTCTCAGATGGAGGCACTCTATCGGCTAAACCTCTTTCTACAATTTTTTGTTGGTCTTTCCAGGCCTGTACCACATCAATTTGAGGACGCTCATTAGAGGCAGTCAAATATTTTTCACTTTTCTCCATAGGCTCTTTTACGTAATCACCCAGGAGAGGAATATTTTTTATAGGCTCAAGTAAATCTAGCCCTTCTTGAAGGATTGCCTTGAGGCCAGGGTTTCCTGCAGCTTCAAGCAAGTGGAACTTACTGCTATTAATATTTTGCAGTAAGGCGCTAAAAGCTCCCCACAAATGCCAAGCACGTTTGAGTGTGCCAGTAGAGTCAGCCGTTTTATTTAATGCCTCCAGCTCTTTCAAACCCACTCGCATATAATGCAATGAGTTGATTAACTGTTTGTACATTACCACTTCTTCACTATCTTTATAAATCGTATAAGGCAAATGTTTTGGATCCAAATCAAGTTCATCCGTGCCTTCTTTTTTAGGTAACAGCTTCCATACCTCAGGTGATAAATTCTCTTTAAGGTAATTTTGGAATTTAACCTGCAAAAAATTATCCACAGATTGGGAAAGCTTTAATTCACTAAGCATTCCAAACAATGTTCTCTTACCTACTTCCTCACCTTTCGTTGTCAGCGGTTCGGCGGTAACTTCTTTCTCTTTTTGTGCTTGCTCTTTTTCAAGATAAGCTTTTCTATCTTGTTTGGCATTTGTTTCTAACGTTTTTAACTTGTCATCAATCAAGTTAGCTTGTGCGAGCACATGAGCTAGACGCAAAGGAGGATTTTTAGGATCCTGCGCCGTTGGCGAATTTAAAATAGCCACTAAATGGTTATTAAGTTGCTCATATGAAGAGCCCATTGCAACCAATTGAGGTTGAAACTTTTTATATTGAACACGCAAAAACTCCTTATCTTGTTCAGTTAAGGACTTATATAAGGGCTCATCATTTACAGAAATTCTTGGTGGCACACCTTGCTGCGCGTATTTGTTTAGATAATCGAAGAATTGTTTTGCGCCTTCACGAGCATGCTCTAATTGAGTAACATGATTAGCAGCGATAATAACTCTTTGATGATAATATTCGGCTGGGTTTCCATCTACAAAGCCAAAAACATGAGGCACATAAGGCTGCACCGTTGCGCTTAACTCTGTTTTCTGCTTATTAGCCTTATAAGCAACTTCTTCAGCATGACTCATTGTATTGTCAATAAGTTTGGCTTTAAAACCTGCCTGCGCTTTACTCTGCTCAATATGCTCCATTACATTATCTTTGCAGGCTAATACTTTAGAAAAATGATTAGAGCCATACAATTGCTTGTATTCAGAGCTCCATAATCTGGAGACAATATTAGTTCCAACGGGCAAGGTTAGCGCATCCACTATAAGTTTATCAATATCAGGGTGCATGGCTGCAAAATGGGATTGGAACTGTTTGTAATCAGCTAAAAGGGCCTCTCGCTCTGATTGAGAGACATTAGCTAAACTCCATTTGCATAGGGCTTGATTGATGCTGCTATACGCATTAAGTCGGTCAAAGAAACGCGTTGCGGCATTTTTGGCGGTATTATCTTGCTCCTCATACCGTGCTTCGTTCAATCGGGTAACTTGATTCGCTTTTCGCTTCTCAACAAAGCGTTCATCCATCATAACTGTTAAGCCCTCAATTGGCTTTATTTTTTCCCCTACATCCAATTGAGTCTTATCCCCGGCCAAATAACGCACTATGGTTCCCAAAGTTGAGTCCATGTATTCAGTGGCCGTATCTAATACCCCCGCTGCTTTTGCAATGGCTTCAACTTGTGTCGCTAATTGAGTGTAATATGTATTCATTTGCTGTAAAACCGGATCCGTTAAGGTTCCTGGTTTTAAGCTCATTCCTTCCTCAATCTTTTCCAGCTCAGCAAGTAACTGAGGCAATAAATCATGTTTAATTTCATTAAGCTTATCAGCAGCATCCAAATAAGCTTGTTTTGTTAAAGGAGCAGCTGTATTTACCAGATCTGCACTATGAGCGACTAACTTGCGTATGATCCCGATATAACTAGGTAGTCCCAAGAGACCGCCTTTAGTACTTAATTTTTCAAAATACTCTTTGGTTTCATTAGCTTTTTGGATCATGGCCTGTTGGTAGGCTTCAGGACTGGTAATGGACTTATTAGCAATGCCTGAGGCACCTGTTGCCACAAGCTTTTGCAATGCTTCGAAGCGGCGAGGAAGCTCAAAAATAAACGTACTTAAATTTTCCAGGCTTTGCTCTTTAGTCTGCTTAGCATGAGGAAACTGTTGTATTACACCTGCAATAAGTGCTCCGGCACTTTCTTCAGGTTTTGATGGGGTAAATTGTTCTAAAGCATTAGCAGCTAAAGCCATTTTTGGCATCAGCTCTTTAATATGTGGTGCAACGATCTCTTGGATATCAGAATTACTGTGGTTAATTAGTTCTAAAGCAGCTGCTATTTCATGAACTGCATTATATCCCGCTTTAGCTAAATCTTTATAAATACCTATTTTGTATCTATTTCGTTTAATATCAAGATTTTCAATTCGGGATAGTGCTTTTTCTACATTTTCCAATGCATTAAGCAATTTTTTAATCACCGCAACTTGAGAGGGGTCTGTAGATGAAATCTTAAAGGGAGCTTTTTCATCTTCTTTAATAAAATAAGTAGCTAGTTCAGGAGAAAAATACTCACCCTTGGTGATCGCGCTAAGAATATTTGTTCTTATATCCTTACAAGTCTTTGCAATCTTCAAATCTTCTTTAAACCGGATAATATATTTTTCGAGGTCTCGATGATTCATAATGCTACCTAAGAAATGAATAACTATAATATATAATAGTCGAAAAAGAGGACAATTTGACCTAGAGGGCTTAGAACTTAGCAGAATCTTAACAATTAAATCACCTTTAAGAAACCCAAATATTCAGTTTGTTTTATTTTAATACAGAAAAAGATGCTGAAAAAATCTTTCCAAACAAAACTAAGCCATTTCCTGCTGAGCACTCTTCCTTTATATCGCCCATAAAAATAATAAATATATGTCTTATTTTCTAAATTTAGGGTGACTCTCATTAGCAGCATCATCGTGACGATCATCATCTTTGCCAAAAAATGAGCTGATAAATCCAGTGATAAAACTTAAAGGACTACTTGATAATGTAGGTTCCACTTCTTTTTGCTGCTGTTGCTTTGCCAAACGAAACTGAAATAGCTTTAGTTGCTCTTTAAATTCTGTAAAGAGGACAACCTCGCTTATAGTCAATGGCTGCCCCTCCTCATCCCTATTGTTAGAGTGATGCAGATAATTGCTCAAAGAATCCCGATCGTACACTTTCCCCTTCGATGTAATCACCGGGTTTTTAATCAATTCATGACTTATCGGGCATAAAAATAAAAGCGGCCTTTCTGGAAGCACTTCTTGATTGACCACCTCTCTAACTCGCTGAATAAAAGCATCTTTCTCTTTTAGATAATTCTCTTTCTGTTGTTTAAACTCTTTAATAATCTCTAATAATTCAGAAAAGTCCTTAAGATTCTTTGTCTTCAATTCAGTACGCGTTTGCGGATCTTCCTGTTTTGTCTCTAAATGCTTAAGGATAAACTTCTTATCATAAACTTTTCCCTGTGGAGTAATAACTGGCTGTTCCATGAAATCACCACTAATAGGGCAAATAAGCATGGATGGTAACTCTTCAGGATGAGTAGCTTTAGCTTCTTGGGCTGCCTCTTGCAAATAGCGTGCTTTGTATGGCATTAGATCACTCTTAGGCCTAAAAGACATAATAACATACCTTATACTAAGCATTCACAGGTATGTGATATGCTGCTTTGTGACAATTAATTATCCGTTAAGTTTAATTTAAGTTTTATCTATTGTCTATTTTTTATCCTTATCCAACAAACAATTTATTGAATGTTTGGCAATCATGTATTCTTCATTTGTAGGAATAATACCAATATAAATAGCGCTATCAGACGAGCTTATTATCGAGTTATTGCTTAGATTCGCTTCCTCATCTAAATGCACCCCAAGCCAATGCAAGCGCTCACAAACCTTTTTTCTCACTACTGCTGAATTTTCACCAATCCCAGCAGTGAAAATAATCGCATCACATCCTTGCAATATGGGCAGTAAGCAGCCCACCTCCTGGGCCACCCGATAACAAAATAAATCAACCGCTTCGACCGCTCGTGGATCAGGATTAAGCTCTAAATCCTGGATATCTGAACTAATTCCAGAAACACCCAGTAAGCCTGACTTATAGTATAAAAGATCGCTAATCTCTTTTGCCGTATACATTTTTTCTTGCAATAAATACAACAGTACTCCAGGATCAATGGTTCCGCAACGAGATCCCATCATCAAGCCATCTAAGGCAGTAAATCCCATAGACGTCGCCTTACTTTTACCCTGAAACATCGCACAAAGGCTCGCTCCATTACCTAAGTGCGCCACAATGACTTTAGGACCGATATTTTTAGGTAATACCGATGCAATGTATTCATAAGAGATCCCATGAAAGCCATAACGAATAATCCCTTCTTCCGTCAATTCTCGTGGAATAGCAAATAAACTTGCCAATTTTTCTTGGGTACGATGGAAGCTCGTATCAAAACAAGCAATTTGGGGTAAGGTAGGATACAGCGTACTAACCGTCTTGATTGCTGTCACATTCAGAGGTTGATGCAACGGGGCTAACGGCGTTAATGAATCGATTTGCGCCGTGATTTTATCATCAATCAAACAGGGTTCATAAAAAATATTTCCTCCATGCACTATACGATGTCCCACTGCGCTTAAAACAAAACGATGAGGTAAACCGCTAAACCAATCAAATAAGTGCGCTAAGGAAGGTTCATATCCAGGAAATGATACATGCTCATTGACAATTTGCCCATGTTGCGGACTATAAGCAACAAATTGTGGCTTATCAAATATAGCCCCTATTTTCCCCTGATAAAGCATCTTTAAATCGGCGCAGGTAAACAAGGCAAATTTAATGCTGGAAGAACCTGCATTCAGAACCAAAATCGCCTTATCCATGTTATTTAACTCCATCCGCTCTTCTGCGAACATAGAGTAGTCCCATAATGCAGGATGCTTTACGTGATAATTCGTCACTTCCACGGCTTGTAAGGATTATCGGAACCCGTGCCCCCATGACGATTCCTGCTGCCTCAATTCCGGAAAGGTAAGTCATTTGTTTATACAACATATTTCCAGATTCAACATCGGGTACTACTAAAATATCGGCTTGTCCTGCAACGGGTGAATAAATTCCTTTCTCCCGTGCGGAATCCATAGAAATAGCATTATCAAATGCTAAAGGTCCATCCAGAACCCCTCCTTTAATCTGCCCCCGTTCAGCCATTTTACATAATGCAGTGGCATCCAAGGTGGAGGGAATTTTTTCATTAACTGTTTCTACCGCAGAAAGAATGGCAACATTCGGTACACCAAAACCTAAGGTGTTAAACAACTCAATTGCATTTTGTACAATGTCACATTTATCTTTTAAATTGGGGAATAAATTAATTGCTGCATCAGTTAAAAAGATTGGTTTGGGGTAATTAGGCACATCCATACAAAACACATGGCTCATACGTCGCGCCGTGCGTAAGCCACTGTCCTTACTCACAATAGGCAGCATCAACTCATCCGTATGCAGCTTGCCTTTCATAATAGCCTCTACTAAACCTTTTTGGGCCATTTGTACTGCTTTTTCTGCAGCTTCAGTGCTATGCATTGTCGGAACAATCTCATAGTCGGAAATATCTAAATTAGCCTCCTGTGCCGCATCTAAAATTTTTTGTTTAGGACCAATTAAAATGGGAGTAATGATACCTTCTTGAGCCGCAGCAACTGCCCCAGTTAACGAAAGAACATCCACAGGGTGAACTATTGCGGTAATTAGCGGCTTATATTGGTTCTTAACCGCCATTAAATTATGATACCAATGCGCCTTTTTTTCCTTAATTTCAACATCTGGTAAGATAACTCGCTCTCTTTTTATTTTTTCTGTAGGTGCAATAACTTTCGCATGACCGCTAATTACAGTTTTTCCATGTTGGTTTACACAAGTACAATCCAATATCACAATATTTTTGGCTGCCAGTTTATCAGTAACCGTCAAAATTACGCTGATACTATCACCAATCGCTACTGGCGATTCGAATTTCAAGGTTTGCTCTAAGTAGATAGTCCCAGGCCCTGGTAGCTCAGTCCCTAAAACAGTAGACAATAATGAGGCGCCCCACATACCATGGCCGATAATTTTATGGAACATGGCATTTTTAGCGTATTCAGCATCAACATGGGCAGGATTTACATCTCCGGATATCAAAGCAAAAAGCTCAATATCTTTTTGCGTTAATGTACGCTTTAAGGAAGCTGAATCCCCAATAGCAATCTCATCAAAAACTCTATTTTCAATGTAGCTCATCCTTCTCGTCCTTATAAAAGGGATTCAAAATAGTAATTATCTATATTTTATTAATTTTGGTACATAAGCACTAATTGTCAACAATAAGTAAAATTTCATTATTTGGGCATTGTGAGCAATAAAGTGCTACATTTTAAGGTAGTTTATGGATAAAGGATAAGCTCGATGTATGCGATGATTTTGGAAAAACCTTTGCAGAAATTAGTGTATAAAAAAGTAGCTAAGCCAATTCCAGCTGCCAATCAAGTTTTAATTAAAGTAAGGGCTTGCGGGATTTGTAGAACAGATTTACATGTTGTTGACGGTGAATTAACTAATCCTAAATTACCGCTTATCCCCGGGCACCAAATTGTAGGTACGATTGAACAACTAGGTTCTGAAGTAACTGAACTTCAAATTGGCCAAAGAATTGGTGTTCCCTGGTTGGGAGGGAGCTGTGGAACCTGCCAATTTTGTTTAACGGGACGCGAAAACCTTTGTAATCGTGCTCGTTTTACAGGCTATCAAATTGATGGCGGTTTTGCAGAGTACTGTGTTGCCAATCAGAGCTTTTGTTTTCCCATACCGGAGGGATACTCAGATTATCAAGCCGCCCCCCTCTTTTGCGCTGGATTAATTGGCTATCGTGCTCTATTAAAAACTGCGAAAGCTGAGCATTTAGGTTTATATGGCTTTGGTGCAGCAGCGCACATACTTATTCAGGTTGCACGCAAGCAAGGAAGAAGTGTTTATGCATTTACCAGCCCTGGGGATTATGCGGCTCAAGAGTTTGCCTATCAATTAGGTGCTACTTGGGCTGGCGATTCAAATCAGACCCCACCCCATCTTCTTGACGCTGCTATTATTTTTGCTCCTGTTGGCGCCTTAGTTCCCATCGCCTTAAGTCATACGATCAAGGGGGGAGTTGTGGTGTGCGCAGGAATTCACATGAGTGATATTCCTAGCTTTCCTTATGATATTCTTTGGGGGGAGCGTACATTATGCTCTATCGCTAATTTAACCCGTGCTGACGGTAAAGAGTTTTTATCTTTAGCACCGACCATTCCGGTAACGACTGAAGTTCATAGTTACCCCTTAATTAAAACCAATGAGGCACTTGATGACTTGCGCAATGGACGTTTCACCGGTGCAGCAGTAATTACGATTGAATAAGCTTATTTTATTTAGTCTGCTTGGTGCAACAAATGATGACTTACTTAAGTTTTCTGAGCATACCATTCTCAGGAGTTCAAGAAAAGAACTCCTGATGAGGGCAGGCATCCATTCCTGGGGACATTGAATCATTATTGATTCAGCATAATACCACCCACTACTACAGCAGCACTAACTGATGCGGCGAGTATAGTTCCTTTGTTATTCCATAAGGTATTGAAAAAGGAATACCCTGTGTTTTGAGGTGTTGCCGTATGCTCCACACTTACTTCGTTTATCACTTCTTTTTGCTTCTTCACTTGGCCACTAAGAAATGGGCATTGAGTAAAAATTTGTGTTGATAGGCGGTCTTTAACAACCCCTTTATCAACTGGAAAAACGGTTGCACGCTCAATAGATTCAGAAGCAATTTCCAACTCTTGAGCTAAATGTGGATTTAAACAAGCAATTAACGGCTCTAATCCTGCATTAATCCCTCTTGAATGTTCCGATTGAGCACTAGTTAGCGGTGACTTTTGCAACATGGTACCCGCGATGAATAAAACCTTTAGATTTGCACTAAGTCCAAGCAATTCTTCTTGGGTTAGTCCCTCTAAAACCTCTTGGGTGCTCACGCCAGGTTTTGCAAATTGAGCCAGGAGGCTTTGCAACTTATCAAGACCTAGACCTTGACGCAATACCTGAACTAATTTATTACAATACTCAAATTGTAGGCCACAAATTGGCTTATTATCTGCCTGTGGCACTTTTGCAGCTTCCTCGAACAGATCATCTAAAAGTTTTTGGCCTTTTTCCTGACCAAGACATTTAACAAGCAACGATAAAAGGCATGCTAAGGCATCCTTATTTACAAAAGCCTCCGGCAACAATTGCTCAAGAATCATTTGCTCAGCAACTAATTCAGCGGTTGATAAAATAGCCGCAACATGTCCACCAGTTGAAAAGGAAGGAGCAACTAATGCACCATTAACCTTATTATCAATTAATTCATCGGCTTGAGAGATAATTGGCGAATCATCGTATTCTCTGAATATAGGTTCATTGTTGTTGTCTTTTAAATTAAAAGCATAAGCAATGCCTTTTAAGTTATTTAAAGTCACTTCAAATGGATTAGTAAAGCGTAAAGGTAATACACTGCGTTTACTTTTGGGTTGGCTTACTCTTAAGGGCTGTACCATTTCATCTTGCAAGGCACCGGTAAGAAAATCATCGATAACCGAAGGATCTTTTTGCACTAAATCATTAACACGCTTATTCATAGCCAAGAGTGAGCCATCAAGTAAAGGACGAGGATCAAAATTATATTTTTGTAAATAATCAAAAATCACATACATCGCGTTAAAGGCTTGATTCTGTCTAAAAAGGCCCAGGCCATTAGTGTTCTTTAAATATCCAGATTGTAAAATTTGCTGTTGTCTTTTACTCTTTTCATAAAACCCACCCTCAGCAATGGCCGAAACACGAATGATTTCCTCAGTAATACCCTGAGGTAAGATTTCTCCAGTTTCTGCATGTACTATCCATCCTAAAGGTGCATAATCTTTATTATTTAAACCAATCGCCAAACCGTTTTCTTCTTGAGTGTAAGCATTTTTATCATCCAAAACATATGATAATTTACTAATTTCACCTGTAGTAGCAGATAAACCTTGCTCATCAAAAACTTGTTGATAAGGAAGTCCTGATGTAGTTAAGCGCTGCGCCAGAAAAGCTCGGTCGTTGCTACTCATTCCAGGAGGGCAGGCCAAATAAATAAAGCCTTGCTTTTTCAACTCAAACTTCATCGCACGCCCAACATTCCACACCGGCGCATGCAAAATATCCCAAAGACCCTGTTCTCCATAAACACCAGCTTTATTCACATGAAGTAGAGGCTGAGCCCGTTCGTTTAATACTTTGGAGCGCCCTAAAGGTTGATGGCTTAAAAACTCAAGTATATTTTCGGTAGATTGCACATCTTCTTTGAAGAAAACAGCTGAGTCGTCTCCTCCTTTCGCGGGGCGCTCCACCGGGTTTTCGGCATAATTACTGCGGGTCAATTGTTGTAATAAGCCACCCCGCTGCCCTTGGCCTAAATGAAAACGAATCAATAGCGCGCCTATATTTTTAAAGCGTTCAGTAAACGCCTGAAGTGGAGTTAAACTAGAATCATCCGCAATATAGGAGCCATTGCTAAATGATGAATCAATAAATCGGGCACCATGATATGATAAATTTACTCCATCATAATCATTTTTACCTTCTAGCATTTGCTCATAAATTGTTGGCATAATTCACTCACTCGTTAACTTAAGACGTCGTCACTTTTGTAAAAAAATAAGCGTGACAAATAAAATCGATATGTATTATATCTGAACAATATTAAGGAAAAATTAAATACCGCCTTGCTCTTTGGCTGATGATTTGGGATTATTTGGCAACTGAATAAAGTAAAAAGGATTTTTTATGTTTCAACAAGCGATCGTCCGCACCCCGGCAGCTAGTTTAATTCATGGATTGACCTCTGCCTCACACTTAGGCCAGCCCAATTATGCAAAAGCACTTGAACAACATCAAAATTACATTGAGGCGCTGATTCATTGTGGTCTTGAAGTCACCGTTTTACCCGCTTTAGAACAATATCCTGATTCCTGTTTTGTAGAAGACCCAGCCTTACTCACAGAAAAAGTAGCTATTCTCACCTACCCAGGGGCTCCCTCCCGCCAAGGTGAAGTGGCCTTTATTGAACCAGCTATCCAAGCCTTTTATAAAGAGCGAATGCGGCAAATAGAAATGCCTGGAACGGTTGAGGCTGGGGATGTATTACGCATCAATGATCATTTTTATATTGGCTTATCACAACGCACTAATGCCCAGGGTGCGTATCAATTAGCTGCGATTCTAGACCAGTACGGTTACAGCAGCTCCGTCATTGAATTGAAACATTTCCTGCATTTAAAAACCGGGGTTTCTTATCTAGGGAATAATCATATATTGGTCAATGGTGAATTAATTAGCCACCCCGCATTTAAAGATTACGAGCAAATCATCATTGCCGATAACGAAGCCTATGCGGCAAATTGCATCTGCATTAATGGTACAGTCATTATGGCTGCAGGTTTTGATTATTCTTTAAAAACAGTACAAAGCTATGGGTTTCAGGTGATCACCCTTGATATGAGTGAATTCCAAAAAATTGATGGTGGATTAAGCTGCCTTTCTTTGAGATTTTGATGGCTAAGCGACCGCTCACTGCACTGGGTTTAACGCTAATTACGGTAGGCTCAGTAGACAGTATTCGGAATCTGCCCATTGCAGCACTTGTGGGGCCAGACTTATTTTTATATTTTGTTCTGGCCTTACTTTTCTTTTTATTGCCCTGCGCACTTATTGCTACCTGGTTTGTCAAACAATCCCCTGAAGGGATTTACGGTTGGGTGAAAGCAAGCTTAGGCAAACATATGGGCTTTTTAGCGATTTGGTTTCAATGGATGCAAAACTGCTTATTTATCCCACATTTTTAAGTTTTATCGCTGGGGCTTTTCTTTATTGTATTGATCCGCAGTTAACTCAACAAAAAAGCCTTCTTTTTATTACCATTAACGGTCTTATTTGGAGCTTAACCTGGTTCAATATCAGAGGCATTAATTTATCACATCGCATAACTATTTTATGTACTTTATGCGGTTTAATAATCCCGTTTGTCCTTATCTTGGCTATTGGCATTTTATGGCTTATAATGCACCCACAATCAATTCATCTTAGCATTCCCGCACATCAGGAAACATGGACCTCATTAACGGCCATTATCTTGTCATTTTGTGGCATTGAAGTTGCAGCGGTACATGCTCATGACAGCACCCCAGGAGCGTTTACAAAAGCCATCATGCTTTCTGTATTAATTATCTTTGCGACCATGCTTTTTGGCTCATTAACTTTAGCGATGCTCCTCTCGCCACAACAACTTAATTTTATTAGCGGCATTCCTGAACTATTCAAACTTTTTTTTAATCAAATTCATCTTGAGCGATTTAGCATACTCATTAATGCTCTTATCGTCATTGGCTGTATAGGCTGTGCGAATAGTTGGTTGAATTCTCCCTTAAAGGGGCTTTTATTTGCAAGCAAAGATATTTCTCAAGAGGAATCAAGCCCGTCTAAAACAACTCAGCTTTTATGCATACAAGCCTGTGGCGTATCATTGATTAGCACTTTATTTCTTATACTTCCTTCGATTAACACCTCTTATTGGCTTATGATTACCCTAGCAACCCAAATGTATTTGCTTATGTATGCACTCATGTTTATTGGGGCAATCCGATTATCATGGAACCAAGGAGCATGGCAACGATGGGGTATTTTATTCTCTTCGCTAATGGGCTTAATTGGTATTGGAATCGTACTCATTGTAAGCTTCGCCCAACCCCCTGCATTCAGACAGGATTCTCAGCTATTTTATAGTCTATTACTTATTCTATGCTTGCTCCTAATGGCTGGAACAGCGTTTTTTGGAAAAAAACTCCTTTACTATTCTTCCCAACCTCGCAGTTTAAAAAACTGGCGTTTGAAAAAAGCGACAGAAAATTCTTTGTTCTAATTAACATAAAAGTGAGACAAGATGTATATTCCACTAACAGAACCCCTATCTCCAAGATACATTTACATTAACCCTGATACCAATAAAATGCACCTGCTGGTCCCCATTGTTGGAGGAGAAGAAATCTCTACCGATAATACATGTAAAGCCATCACTGTCTTACGCAATTTTTTTGATGGAGGGGCACAGAATGAATTAATTACTTATAAAAACTCGCTACTCTTTGATCTTAAGTTACTTGGAGAAAACCATCCTGCATATCCTCCTAAAAAGACTCGTTTAGAACAAATAGAACTTTATATACAAGCCATTTCAGCCATGCAAAACCATTATAGCCAAGCGATTAATGCCTTATTGGAAAAAGCATCCAATTTATATGCTATTCAATTGCGACCAAGAGAGCCCGATCCGCTTTCTAAGGTAATTAATCCATTATTTACTGTTGAGCGAAGAAATGATGCGACAGGAACCCCGCTTTCGGCTTTGTACAATGCCATGTATGAAGCCTATCCGTATATTGAAACAGCGCAAGTTAATTTGCAGAGCTTCTTAATCCAAAAGGTATTAGAGACTTTACCTGCCAACCCCAATTTTGCACACATTCAAGAAGCGTTAACAACCCAATGCTTAATCTTATTGGGCCATTCTATTGATTTTACTCGACGTTCAAATAGCGAGCAGGTTACCCAAGCGACAATCGATGTCTATATGAATTTTAATAATAATGCAACACCTCAGGACTATATTGAAGCGCTACTGGCTGCTTGCGCACCTTATCTGTGGAATGACCTACCAATTCCTCCTTTTTATGGTGTTCTGGCTCGCCAAGAAAAAGCTGAGCGGACAGAGCGCTTATCCATACTCACTCAATTCTTTTTAGCTATTCTTAATGTTTATTGTAAAATCAAAGGCATTAGTAATAAAAATTTTGGCGCCGTTCTTGATAAAGATCCCGAATTGAGCCGGGAGCTGGTTAAGATGATTTGCAATGCGTTAATTAAAGAAAAAGATGTTGAACAAGAAATTTGTACCTTTTTAAATGTCAATATCAACAAATTCAACTTATTAACCTTCTTAGATCACAATGATTTAATTGAAGTAAAGCAAAAATTTACCCTTACTTATCATACGGTTACTGCCATTAACGAAAATCCTCACATGGATGATTTTATGATTTTAAATAGCGAAGCCCAAGGAGAGTCTTGTAGGTTTGTAACTCACCAAGGCGCTATTTGTGTGAATTTTGCAGAAATTATAGATTCCGCCCTTCCAAATCAAAACTATTTTTCGAGTATTCGTGCGGATTTTTTAGGACATTCAGCAAAGATTCCGCACAAAAATGAATGGATTTCCAGCGTAGCCGACATAGAACTTGAGCCTCTACTTGTAAATATGACCGATGACCTATTTACACAGTTGCCAGAAGCTATCAAAGAAGCGTGCCGTGCTCATCCAACTTTTCAAATGCGTCAATTTTTGCATGATGTTGCTCAGGGCAAACAGTTTGAAGCTAATGCGCTTTTAACCCAGAATGCAACCAATGCCCAGAATATACTCCAAACTCCAGGCGTATTTGCCGATTACTCAGGGCGTATATTTAATTGTACTGCCTATGAATACGCCTATTGGGCAAAGGATACCCATATGCGCCGCATGCTTGAGCAACATATGGATGAGAATACTAAAGCCTTCTTATCAGCTCGTATTGAGGCAATCGAGCGTATTGATCCGGAAACTGGAAGTGCGATGGGGTTAGTGTATCAACAACATGGTAACCTTCATCGCTCCGCCCATTTTGACTTTATGCCTTTAAGGCTGGCACTTCATCATTTCAGTGCAGGCGCTAATCAATGGTTTTTCTCTGCCCATGGCTTGATCGCATTACGAAATGCCTGGATAGCTATTGGCAAGGCGCAACGCGATGTTCCAGCCCATGTCGCCCAAGAGTATTGCCGAGCCAATCGCTCGTTTGTTCCAACACCTCAATTTAAGGAGAGTGATTTACCACGTAATTTAACATTTTATAATGAAAAAACGGGACAGGTTGAATCCTGGTTTCCTTTAACCTCATCTCAAGAAGGGCTTGGCTATACCTTTGCGATAACACGCGGCCAAGGTAATTGTAAAGGTTGTGGATTCGAAGGTGGAATAGGTTGTGCTCAAGATTTAGCGGCATTAATTCATCTTGATGAGATAAGAACAGGAGAGCTTATGGAATCGCGTATTTCTTTAAACACAATGACTAGTTCATTGAATATGATGTTGTAGATTAGAGGAAGCTCGGCGAAAAACGTCAATCCGAGCAACGCGAAGGAGCTTCTAAATGTGCGTGCATTAATTCCTGTGATATTCAGGGACTCCTTAGCGTAACCCCATAGGGCGTGACGTCTTCATTATTTAGCACTCATCCACGAACCGTGTAAACCATGCGGAATTCTGCGGGGGATTTTTATCCGGGCTAAAGGCTCTTGTGTCATTTGCCGTGCATCCAAAATAACACATTCACTTTGTTTATTAACACTATCATAAACAAACAGCAGCAAATACCCATCATCCTCCGCTCTTTGTATTGCTGATGGAGCAAAAACTGCCTCGCCAATTTCTACTGTACTTCCAAATTCATGAACCTCTGAGCTTTGTTGCAGTACATCATATTTAATCAAGGCATTAAAAGCACGAGGATTTTTATTATTAGCCGTTTTGGTTGGCGTATACACATAACGATGCATTAGACTATTACACTCATCTCGAATACGGGGAAACTCGACCATTCGATCATCCAACTGGCTATGGTTCACTGTATTTTTCTCCAAATGTATCCGAGTTCGATAAAACCTCGGCGGTAGTCCTTCCCAAGCGAGGTCTTCCGTTAAGAGAACCATTTTTTCATGACGAACATACTCAATAGTCAACTCGGGGCCTTTCTCATAAGCATTAGCAAAATGAAAAACAAAAAAAGGCTCGGTGTCAAACCAACGTATACGACCATCAGCCCGAGACATAACTCCGATACGACTTCCTAATTCAGGCTGCCAGCCTAATACTTCACCTCCCCGCATCATCTGCTGAACATCAAAAATAACTGGGCAATCGAAAATGACGACGTACTTTTGTGTTAACACAAAATCATGAAGCATCGAGGAATGAGGCTTATCAATATCCCACTTTTGTAAGGGTTTGCCGTCTTTGTCAAAACGATATACCGTTAAATAAGGAGGCGTAAGTGCGTAATTAATACCCCATAATTCCCCACTTAATGGATCAAGCCTCATATGAGCACAAAGGTTTATTGGGGCTTCATCAACATAAGGTGCCCATTCCCCTAATGTCTCTAGCTCCTTATTTATTCTGTAGGCTGGAAAGCTTTCACTTAAAGCAAGATAGTGAGTGCCATGCCGTATCACATGAATAAATGCTCCGTTTTTAAATGCAACAGGCTCATCTTCAGGCTCCGCCCATTGCGGATCCATAGGCTGAGGCCGCAAGACACCACCATATAAAGCCTTCCCAGCCTGCCGCTCCTTAAGCAATGATTTAGTTTGAACAAAACGATTACGATAAGCAGCCTTTCCCTCAGCTATATACACTGCATGAATCATTCCATCCCCATCATAAGGGTAAGTATAAGATAGAGGGGAGAATTGAGGGTTAGGCCCGTTGCGCATATAAGTACCTGCTAACTCAGCTGGAATTTCACCAATAATCTCTAAGTTAGAACAATCCAGCTCATCTAAAACTGGGGCAAAATTGTTAGCAAGAAAGGGGTTCAGGGATTCCTTATTCATGAATGCACTTATATAAATTTCGTTATAATTTTTAATATAGCATGGAGGAAGTGTCCCTAAACCATTTGCAGCGTAAATTTAAAGAACATTTGACATTGCATCCACATTAAGGGTAGTATCCCTTAATATCAAATTAATTCTACACACTGAAAAATAAATGACCAATCTTCAACAACAACAAGTTTTTGTAAACAGCCCTGCTGCGTTGTTGTCTATTGCTATTTCTTCTGTTGTGATTTCTGTGGTCGTCGTCATTCTCTATCTCTCCCTGCCCTAGAGTTATGTCCTTGATTATTCGACCTCTCTAGGGAGGAAGCCGAATAATCAACCAACTAGAGATTAACTATTTAGAGGAGGCGCCATGGAATCCACATGTGATGCACAAACACTGAACACCACAAAAACAAAAACAAATACAACTCGTGCAGTTCTCGTTATTCTTTTATGCTCTGCCTTTTTATTTTATAAATACGTGCTGCAAAACTTCCCCAGTGTTATGGCTCCTCAATTAATGGATGCATTTAACTTACACGGCTTAGGGCTTGGTGTACTTTCCGGGGTTTATTTTTGGACTTATCTCATTGTTCCTTTATTTGTGGGTATTATCCTGGATCATTACGGAACACGTTGGGTAACCTCTGCTGCCATTCTATGTTGTGCTCTCGGTACCTTTGTTTTTGCTCAAGCAGAACATTTAAATAGTGCCATTTGGGGGCGCGCACTCATCGGTGTTGGCGTATCCTTTGCTAGTATTGCTTATTTTAAGCTCGCTGCGGTATGGTTTGATAAAAAATATTACGCCCTACTGACTTCCCTATTGGTTGCTTCGGGAATGATCGGAGCAGTTTGCGGGCAAATGCCGCTTGCCTGGCTTGTTAACCAAATTGGCTGGCGTGGAAGTTTATCAAATTTAGCCTGGATAGGAGTTGCCTTAGCCGCCTTATTCCTGCTCATTGTTAAAGATAAACCTAGTGCAGGAACTGCCACTACAGCAAACACTGAAAGCCAACATTTATGGCGTGACATTCTCTCCATTGTAAAAAACAAACAAAACTGGTTATTAACTGCATACAGTGGTTTGGCATTCTCTCCAATTGTGATTTTCTGTGGTTTGTGGGGTAATCCATTTCTACAAAAAGCATATAATCTGGATGCCTTGGTTGCCCCCAGCCTTATTTCAATGGTGTTTATCGGCTTAGCAATTTCATGTCCTTTATTCGCGCTTTTTGCCAATCGTGTACGTAATCGTTGTGCCTTTATGATGTACAGCACTCTGATTTCTGCCTTATGCATCACGTTAGTAATCTACGCGCATCCTATGCCGCTTTGGCTACTTAGCTTTCTCTTGTTTATGTTTGGCTTTAGTTTAGGCGCATTTCCAATTGTGTTTGTAATTGGTAAAGAGCTAAATCCATTGCATTTAGCAGGAACAGCTACTTCGTTAATCAATGCTAGTGACGCGTTTTTAGATGCAATAGCTGAGCCTGCAATTGGCAGCTTGTTGGATATGTTTAGCACCGGAGCTTCGCATGATTTCTCCTTGTCTAGCTATCATATTGCGCTGGCCGTTTTGCCTTTATTCCAAATCATTGGTGCCCTGATGTTGAAATGGGTTAAAGATGAGCATAGAGCGGCTCATTAGAAACGGTAACCTGGTTGCTTGGCAACCAGGTTTTCTTTAAAACAGCTAAATGCAAATCAAAAACACAGCGTAATATAGACTATTCCGCACCCGCCTCAACATAAACCCAGGCAAATGTCCCCGAAACAAGTTGAACCTTAATTCGCTTATAATCAGCCACTTCATACGTATCTGCTTGCGCTAATTCCTCGGGAGTTAAATCAAAAACCATACCCGCTACTTTATCCGACATGCGTCCAGTATAGCGAATCACCGGATGATCCGGCTCTCCGCTAATAGCCACCGCCTTAGGGTTGCTAATGGTTAATAAAAACAATTCAAACTCAAGCAAGCTATCTGGCACACCATCCAACTTGCGGCCGAAAGTGGCTAATTGTACTGCTTCGTACTGCAAGGTTCCGTAAGAAAATAATTTTTCCATTTACTGGGTTACCTCTCTACTGCTGTGTTCTAAATAATACTCATCAACAGTTAACAGTATTTTTTCTTCTAAGGCCTTAGCTTTGGCATTAGATTTACCAACTCCATTACTAATAATAGAAAATACAAAAGACTTAGCATTAGGATTAATAATAAAACCAGATAAAGATGAAAGATCATGCATTGAACCTGTTTTTGCAAATACTTTTTTATTAAGAATGCTGTCTTTCATACGTCCTTGCAAAGTTCCAGAAACTCCGGCTTGCGGCAAGGCATTAAGCAATGCGGATTGCAGATTTTTATCCTGGTAAAGCTGCGTTAATAAGTCAACAAATTGCTCTGCTGCGATTAAATTATAACGAGTACCCTCACCATCAGCTAATTCCATCTGCTTTACATCCAAATGCGTATGTTCGGAAATAATTTTTTTCATTGCGAACATCGCTTCTTTATGCGTACCTTTCCCAGTTAACAAATAACCCAACTTCCGGCTAATGTTATTAGCATATAGATTATCGGATTTCTGCAGCATGTGTTTAAGTAATTTAGGTAAATCACCCGACTGATAACTTGCAATTACTTGCGCATCTGCCGGGGTAATACCTGTAATAATTTTACCTTTAAGGGTAATTCCTTCCTTTTTTAAGGTGTTTTGGATTACTTGTTTAGCGAATAAAACAGGATCAGGTATAGCAAACTCAAGCAGTTTGGGATTTTTATCCTGAACTGTACAGCCATATAAACGCAAGGTATTATTGGCCTTAATTTCAACATGTAAACTGCAATGGTTTTTCTCTTCCTCTTTGCTCACTGTGGTTACTTCATTAATCAAAGTTAATGCGTTAATTGCAGGCTTCGCATTGGCTTTTGAGCTGGCTTTTGGTTTAAGCCGCGCAGCTCCTCCTAAGGAAGGGGAACTAATTAATTCATAACGCTCCGCATTTTCATTTAATACAACTGCAGTATCCGGTGCAGTATAACCCCAGCCTAAATCGTCATAAGAATCACCACTTAGATAATAAGGTGCCGGATACTGGCTGTCATCGATAACAATATTACCTTGAATAACTTTGCTGTTATTTTTTTTCAAATTTGCCACTAACGCGGCGAGATTATCCGCTGTAAGTGAAGGAGACCCCGTAAAGGTAAGATAGTAATTAGACCCTTTCTGGGATAAAGTCGTTGAAAAGCGAAAATCCGGCTTTAAATAATATAGGGCTGCGGCTGCTGTAAAAAGCTTAGTGCTGCTTGCTGGGCTTAATAATTTATTTGCATTGCGACTATAAATGATCTCTCCTGTTTGCGCATCTTTAATCATGACCCCTACCGTTGCTCTAGGCAATTGCTGGTCGATGATTTCATCAATTTTTGCGGTTAATGGCTGCGCAAATAGAGTCTGATTGAAAAGAGCTACGGCACTGATCCACATGTAGTTAAAATAGCGCACTGAAATTCCCCTTTAATGCATGACGATTGGGCATATAGCTTCTCTGATTCTGCAATGAAGTGCAAGTGATGATACTCAAATCATCACTTCATTCTTTTTTATATCAATAACTTCATCTAGTTCAGTAGCTACATGCTTATGATTCACAGGCTTTAATAAGGCCTGTGACAAACCAAGAATAAATAAGCTCAAGGGGAAAATACAAATTAAGTCAAAAGGAAAGCGAAGTAATCCTACTCCCCCAAAAGAGCCTAAATAAGATACTAAAAGCATAATTCCCATATACAAGAAGAACCATCCCATGAGTAGACCATTATCAAAAGACCCTTTTCGATGCGCTATAAAATACAGAATTAAACCAAGCAATAAAGCCACATCAAGTTTCCAGATAATTGCAAAACCACACCAGTACAGCATTAAATTACAAAAATAAAACGCAATATGAGAGCAAATCAATGCCCCATATAATTTGAATGGTCGTGGTGTTTCCGGTTGCAATTTACGCATGGCTAATAAGCAAATCGGCCCAATACTGTAAGAAAGAATACTAGCAGAAGAAAGGAACGCTACCAGTTTCTGCCATCCAGGAAAGGGTAAAAAGGACAACATGCCAACAATTAAATTGGCATATAAGGCAATGTAAGGAATTTTATGACGATTTACTTTTAAAAATATTTTAGGTAAATGCCCATTTTGTGCCATTCCATACAAAATACGAGAGGTTGCTGCCGCATAAACTAAAGCTGTACCAAAGGGGGAAAAAGAAGCATCGATCATGAGTAAGGTGGCAACCACACCCAACCCTAAAAGCAGAGCTAATCCAACCAAAGGACCACTGTCCCCAGGATAAGATAATCCTGACCAGCCATGACTTAAATAGTGTTGTGGAATAGCTACAATAAAACTTAATTGCAAGAGAAAATATAAAATAAAACCTATTAGGACTGCACCTAAAATCGCAATTGGAATGCTACGCTGCGGGTTTTTAACTTCGCCCGCAAGCATCAACCCATTTTGGAACCCCGTAAATGCAAAAACCACTCCTCCTTCAGAAAGTGCGGCAAAAATAGCAACCCAACTGCTCTTATCAGATACATTCACGGAAACATTACTCATTGAGGGAGCAATGTAAAAGAAAGAAGCAATGGCAATGCTGGGTAATATGAATTTTATAATGCTGGCATATTTATTACATTCAGCCAGTAATTTAATTCCGTAAGAATTTAAAAACACAACAAAGAGCATGATGGCCACAGCGGCAACATAACCATAAGCTGAAAGCTGTAAAGTGACAGAGTGACCTGCGACTAATATAGGAAAAAAGTGGCTGGCGTATTGAAGAATAGCTTGAATTTCAATCGGAGTCATTACCACGTAAGAAAGCCATGAAGTCCATGCAAATAAGAATCCAACTTCGTTTCCATGAGTAAATGTCGGGTAATTAGACATCCCCCCAGAAATCGGAAACATGGTACCTAGTTCGCAAAGGGGCAATGCAATAAACAACATAAAAAAAGTAGCAATAACCCAAGAAATTAATGAATTGCTACCTGCAATTTGAGCACTAATGTATGGGCTAAATAACCATCCAGACCCTACCATTCCACCAGCCGCAGCAATTAAAACATTTGTTGTTGAGATGTCACGTCTTAACATGAAATTTCCTTATTTTTCAGGGTTCTTCAGCTTACCTTTTTCTCATCATAACACTTTATTATAGAAAGCCAAGCCATGGTGGGCTTTGTGAAGGAATATACGGCGTATAAAACTAATTAAGAATAATTACATAATAATACGGCCGGTGAGGTTGTTTTACCTCATAGTACAAAAAAATATAAAATCAAGCTGTTCTTTCATTTTATTTTTTGTTAGTATACCGAAAAGATTTTTATCTAGCTCTAATTTCTCCTGTGGATAATTTTCATAAGACACTTCCTCCTCCATTATCCAATAAAAATTAAAACAAATTACAATCCTGTGTATATAAGCATTGGAGTGTTATTTTTCATAAAAAGATATCCACAAAATCTGTGGATAATTCTGTTAACAGATCCTGAAAAAGCTCTTAACCTCTACTTTTCGGCTCATGTACGCAAATCAAACAAGCTGTTATTGGATACCAAACCAACCGCCAGTATCTCCACCAGCCCAACATAAATTATTACTACATCCTTTAATTTTTTCAGTGCATAGCTCTTTTAATTGATCTGATTTACTAATATCGATATTTTGATAACCCTCTGGCTTGCAAATACGTATCATATACTTGCCAGGCACGCGAATTTGCCCCATAACTGAAATCGTTGGAGAAACCATATAGAGCCCAGGAGAATGGGAATAGCATGCAATATAACATCCAGGATTGCTTGTATAAGTATTATCTGTAGGTAATAGCACTTGAACTGCTCCTGGATAAGAATGATTAACAACGCCTGCGCCTTTGATTACGTATACCGGATAAGGGGATGGTAATAACGTGTTGTTTGGCCCTGAAAGGTCAAGTGCATCAGCCTGGGCGAGCATGCAAAGACATAAACCACCTAGCATTATTCGTTTCATCATGAGCTCCTGAGCGTACGTAGGCTTTATAAAGTATAGGTTAAATTGGCTTTTTATTATTTTACAGGGCAGTATTTCAATATTATTCTTGACAGATTCAAAGCATGGGGACCCTGGGTTGCTTACTTTGTTTGCAATGACGAGGAATTTAATTGATATCTCAATTATTGTAAGAAACATAACGACAAGCAAGCCAGAGGCTCAAGACGGAGCCCTGAGTTTGCTTTAATTGATCAAATATGGAGCTCTTAGTTAGCCATATCCCTGTAGCGGGGACATTCTGCTCCCACTACAGTTCCTTTCATCCAGGCTACATCAGGTTAGAGAGAAATAAATGTCCTCATCGTGGAGCGGACATTGGAGGTTCATAACTTTGATCATTTTGTGCTCTTGCATCAGCAGAACGAGCTAATGCCCCTTCTAATTTATCTCTGATCTTATTATCTGCATCGCTATCTTTATGCGCATGCTGTTTTAAATATTCTTTTGCCAAATTAGTCAAATCAGGATCCTTAGGATTTTTTGCCATAGCAGCAACCAGCTCATCAGCTTTATCCGATCTCATTCCATCACTGAATTTTTTATAATCTGATTTAGCATTCTGATGGTCCTGAGCACTTAATTTATCAAAACCACCCTTTTCTACTGCCTTCTGGCATAAAAGAATACCATGAATATTGGAGCGTGGATTAGCAATTGTACAGTTATCGCGTTTTTGCCCTTGTTGATCGATCTCATGTATTGGGTCTTTATTACCTGCAACATTATGAATTTTTGTCATTATGGCATCATGGGATTGGCCATTAGCATGTCCATTCAACATCGAGTTAATAAATTTGCTATCAACCTTACTCAAATCATCAATGCGGTAAATTTGCGTACCAGGCTTATCTGCCCCAACACCACGGTTTGTAAAAACCATGTATCCGGATTTAGAACCGGGGCCATCTGGAACTACCGAGAGCCCCATAGCATGCCCCTCACAAGAAACAGGGATGGTGGTAATTTTACCTTGGCTAATACGCTCAGCTATTTTCTCACCAGCTTGAGGTGAGTTTTGAGCTGTACTCGCAGAAAATCCTGCTGTTTTCTCAGAAAAGTTAAACGCTTCAGAAATTTCTTTAAATTTAGGTTCTCGTTCAGCATACTTCGCAACAGATTGCGACATCACCTTATAAGAAGGACCTACGTCAGCTAACTGAGAGAAAGTACCATCCTTACTGGTCATTTCAATCCCTAAAGTAAGTCCGAAATTTTTAACCGGATGGAGTTTATCGTCTTTGGCAGTAGGCCGTTGTAAGCCGGCATCTGCAGCCGCCTTACTATCCAACGCCATTTCAAAGGCTGCGCGTTCAACAGGACCAACCTCTGCGCCATAATCCATCATCTGGTTGGCTTTGTTAAAATCTTGCTGTTGGAATGCTTGCTGTAGAGGACTTTGTCCAAATTTATTTTGTGCAAAATTTAATGCATGTTGCAGATTATCAAATCCAGCTTGTCTCGCTGCTTCTTCGAGTTCTGCTTTTAAACGCTCGGCGCTCAGCATCTCTGAAAATAGCCTATTCATTTGCGCAAAAAAATTATCATTATCAATTTTCATGCGCGTCATGATTTCTTGCTGCTCAGCCATTTTTTGCTGTTTTTTAGTATCACTTTCTTGCTGAGGATACAGTTTGCTGAGCATGTCTATAATTTCTAGCGGATTTAAGGGCATATCAAATCACCTATACTATTTTCATTTAAGTATATCACAGCGCAACGTCAGTATGAGCAATTGCATCAGCGGTATATTATCCACCTTTTCGATGTTGCATAATTTCAGAGAAAAACTCGGGTTTGTTAAGCCCCATGGCTGCGAAAATTTGTGGCACTCTATCCCAAGAGCCCTCTTGTTCAATACTTGCCACAATTAAATCAAAACCCGCTTTTTTATCGGCTGCAGTTCCCCAACCATTAATAAAGCACAAACCTTTCAATCTTTTCGCTTCAATATGACCTAAATTTACCGCGGCAGATAAATAGGCATGAGCCTCATCATAAAGGCGCTGACAGTTTTTACTATTTGATTCGCTTTTAAAAACACCTTCTATTTCCAATTGCTCTCTAAATTTCGCCTCTTCTAAAATCATTTTCCCTAATAGATAATTAGCTTGTGCGTCATCAATACTTGTTGCCGCTCTCAGGCATTCTTCATACATAATGCGCGCGAAAGGGAACTTCTTGCTGCCCTGCATCTTTTTATAGATTTCAGCTAATTCAAAATAATAAGCAATTTCTTTTTTGAGCACATCATCACCCGGTTGATTATTTACCCGGTTTGCTTGCATTGCTTTTATCTTTTTTACAATTCTTTTAATTTTCCATTGATTAAACATAAAAAACTCCTGTCATCCTTCTTTGCTAGGAAGTTGATTGAATTAAATATTGCAACAAAAATATAAGCACCACGATTACAATCATTAACGCAAGAATTTTGCCTCCAAAGCTTGCAGATTCTTTAATTTGCTTTTGTAATTCACCTGGCTGCTTTTCCGGCTCTTCTTCTGGATTAATTTCGGGGCCATACATCTGCTGATCAAAGTATCTAGAAATAAAATAAGAAATTATCCCGGTGATGACACAGGGTATGAAAAACATGAGCCAAATAATCGTTTTGCTTCCTGCGGAAGTGTACTGATAATCATCCTGGTATTTTGCCAAAAGTTCTAAAATAAAATCGGGAATATTATAACTCCATTCAAATAGAAAATAGGGCAAAATATATAGACTAAAAAAGAACAAGCCCAAACTGATAGTTAGGCAAATCATTCCAAAAATAAATAACTTATCGTGACCACCAAAGCGTTTTTGTTCCATAGCCACCTTCAAATTATAATTCTCCATTTAAATTATAAGATAGCAGATGCATATAAATATGTACACTTGCTGGAGATATTAACCAATTCATTTTAAAATAAATTAATCTCTACTCGCTTTAAAGGTAACTAATGAAACGCCATGTTTTTATGCTCTCTGATGGAACAGGAATCACTGCAGAAACACTTGGAAACAGCTTGATTAGCCAGTTTGACAATATTTCCTTCGAACGCCTGACCATTCCCTACATTGATTCATTGGAAAAAGCTGAAAAAGTAGTGCTGCAAATTAATAAGGCTTATGAGGAGCATGGCAGTAAACCCTTAGTCTTTATGACCCTTGTTAATCGAGAAATACGTAGCCATTTTTTTAAAGAAGCTAAAGCCTGTGTTTTTGACTTGTTTAATACCTTTATTGCCCCTCTGGAATATGAATTGAATGAAAAATCATCGTATACCGTAGGTCGGACACATGGTGTGGTAGATAACCAGTTATATCTTCATCGACTGGAGGCCATTGATTTCGCCCTGTCTCACGATGATGGCGTTAAAACACGGGGTTATGAGAAAGCCGATATTATCCTCATTGGGGTTTCACGCTGCGGTAAAACGCCAAGCTGCTTGTATATGGCATTGCAATATGGAATTTTAGCAGCCAACTACCCATTTACCGAGGAGGAAATGATTGGCTTTAAGTTACCCGAGGTACTAAAACCCTATAAACATAAACTCTTTGGCCTAACCATTGATGTGCCTCGCTTACAACAAATTCGTTCAGAGCGCCGACCTAATAGTAAATATGCTTCTGCAGATCAATGCCGTCTGGAGGTAGCGGAGGTTGAAGCAATGTATCAAAAAGAAAAGATACCTTACATTAATTCAACGAAGTATTCTATTGAAGAAATTTCAACCAAAATATTGGCCGCAGCGGGTTTACAACGCAAGATTTAAAAATGCCATTGCCACAGATATAAAATTTAGCAACTTAAAGCATCCATCATCTTCAAAAGAATCCCCAGGATTACGTGCTTCGGACTCCTGGGTTGCTTCGTCCCTACGTTTCTAATAATAATAGATAGATTGAGCATAGGTTTTTCACCCCATTCCATCATTGCGAACGGGAGTGAAGCAACCTAGAGTTCGAAGTGCAGAACTCTAGGTTACTTACCGCTATGTTTCTTAGATCATTAATCCTAATTAACTCGTACCTCTATAGCTTCCACATCGCCATGAAATCGTCAACTTTCATAGCAGCTAAAGTATTGGTATCGCTCATAGCCTTTGTTATTTTTTCTACACGGTCAGCAGCAAATTGAGTGCTCAGGTTTTTTTTGAATTTAGACAATAAAACCGGAATTCCCTCTTCACGTCTGCGCTTATGGCCAATAGGATATTCAACAGTGATCAATTCACTTTCACTACCATCGTTAAACACCAATTTGATGCTATTGGCAATCGAACGTTTTTCCGGATCATGATATTCACGTGAAAAACGCTCATTTTCCGTTACATGCATCTTCGCACGTAACGCATCAATGCGTGGGTCTGCTGCAACATCATCTTCATAATGCTCTGCGGTTAAATCACCAAATAGCAAGCCGATAGCAACCATATACTGTAAACAATGATCTCGATCCGCTGGATTATGAAGCGCACCCTGCTTACTAATAATACGAATTGCTGATTCATGAGTAACTAATTCAATCCGCGCAATATCATCAAATCGCTCTTTTACCATGGGATGTAATGCCACCGCACATTCAACTGCTGTTTGTGCATGAAACTCCGCTGGATAAGATAATTTAAACAGCACATTTTCCATTACATAACTACCATATGGGCGCTGGAATTTAAATGGCTTCTTCCCAAATAAAACATCATAAAAGCCCCAGGTAGGTGCACTTAAAGCACTGGGGTACCCCATTTCACCATGCTTGGCAATTAAAGCCAGGCGCACAGCACGTGATGTGGCATCCCCGGCAGCCCATGATTTACGAGAACCAGCATTGGGAGCATGCCTGTAGGTTCTCAAGCTTTGACCATCAACAAAAACCTGAGATAAAGTTCTTAACATCATGTCTCTATCCGCGCCAAACAACAAAGCAGCAACCGCAGCGCTAGCAACTTTAACTAAAATCACATGATCTAAACCAACACGGTTGAAACTGTTTTCCAGAGCTAAACAGCCTTGAATTTCATGCGCCTTAATCATCGCCGTAAGAACATCCTGCATTAGGATAGGTGCCTTACCTTGAGCACAATTTTGTCGGCACATATAATCCGCAACCGCAAGAATAGCGCCCAGATTATCCGATGGATGCCCCCATTCTGCCGCCAGCCAAGTATCGTTAAAATCCAACCAGCGGATCATCGCTCCAATATTAAACGCGGCTTGTACCGGATCCAGCTCAAAAGATGTTCCGGGAACGCGTGCCCCTCCCGCCAAAGTAGCGCCAGGAACAACAGGCCCCATTAATTTAGTGCATTCAGGAAAGTTAAGCGCCAGAATGCCACAACCTAAAGTGTCCATTAAACACAAACGGGCGGTTTCATAAGCGACAACGCTATCAATCTTTTTGTTTGACACATAATCAGCAATATCAATAATCACCTGATCGTAATCAGGCTTCACATTATCTTCTACATAACCGCTCATATTAACCTCTAGTATTAATTGCAGGAAATTCTTTAGGTTCAGGACCAATGTACTTTGATGAAGGACGAATTAGTTTATTATTCGCACGTTGTTCAAATACATGAGCTGCCCATCCAGTAATGCGCGACATTACGAAAATTGGCGTGAATAAAAAAGTAGGAATTCCACAGTAATGGTACGCAGAAGCACTATAGAAATCGAGATTGGGAAATAATTTCTTTTCTTCCCACATGACTTCCTCAATACGCTCAGAAACATTATATAAATCAAGCTGTTGCTTTTCTTCGCCCAAACGGAAGGACCATTTCTTAATAATGTCAGAACGTGGGTCACTGGTTGTATAAACTCGATGACCAAAGCCCATAACCAACTCTTTATTCTCCAGCATTTTTTTCAAACCAGCCTCAGCCTCATCAGGAGTTTTAAAACGCTCAATGACTCCCATTGCTGCCTCATTCGCTCCTCCATGTAAAGGCCCGCGCAAGGTACCAATAGCACTAACAATGGCTGAATAGAAATCTGAAAGTGTGGCAGCGGTCACCCGTGCTGCAAAAGTTGATGCATTAAACTCGTGTTCCGCATATAAAATTAAGGAAACATTCATCATGTCTACATCAAGCTGGCTTGGCTTGCGGCCATGCAATAATGCCAGGAAATGCCCACCCGTGGTTGGCTCCTCACTTAAACCGGATATTTCTTTATTTTTAAAATGAAAGTTATACCAGTAACAGATCATGCCTGGAAATAAAGCAAGCAGGCGATCGGCAATTTGATGTTCCTCAGAAAAATTATGTTCCGGTTCAATGTTCCCTAAGAATGAACAGGCTGTTCTTAATACATCCATTGGGTGCGTATCTTTAGGAATCATTTTTAAAACTGCTTTTAATGCTTCTGGCAAAGTACGTAGACCTACAATTTTTTTTGTATAAGCATCTAACTCGCTCTGTGTTGGCAACTTACCATAAAGTAATAAGTAAGCAACTTCTTCAAACGTAGCATACTCTGCTAAATCATTAATGGAATAGCCTCTATAATTCAAACCATTTCCCAGGCCAACTGTTGCAATAGCCGACTCACCAGCAATAACTCCGGCTAAACCACCGCTTTTAACACTCATTGTCTTCTTCCTCCATCAATTGGTCTAGTTTTTGTTCATAAAGGTGATAACCAAGAACTCCATATAATTCTTCGCGAGTTTGCATTTTACTCAGCATCGATTGTTGTGTGCCCTGCTGAATAATTGACTGATAAGTAGTTAACGCAGCTTGAGACATCGCTCTAAACGCACTCAGTGGATATAAAATTAAAGAGACTCCCGCAGCAGCTAGTTCTTCGCGAGTAAATAACGGGGTCTTACCAAATTCAGTAATATTGGCAAGAATGGGCACTTGAACTGCGCGATTAAATGTTTGATATTCATCCAAAGTAGCCATTGCTTCTGGAAAAATCATATCTGCGCCTAATTCAACGCAAAGCTGGGCTCGCTCAATTGCCGCATTCATCCCTTCAACAGCATAAGAATCTGTTCGCGCCATAATTACAAAATCAGGATCTAGGCGAGCATCAACTGCAGCTTTAATGCGATCCCCCATTTCTTTCATAGAAACAATGGCTTTATTTGGTCGATGTCCACACCGTTTTGCAAGAACCTGATCTTCAATATGAATTGCGGCCACACCGGTTTTTTCCATAAGTTTAATGGTTCGCGCAATGTTAAATGCATGCCCCCAACCTGTATCTACATCTACAAGAAGTGGTAAAGGGCAGGCTTCGGTAATACGACGGGCATCTTCAAGAACTTCAGCTAAGCTGGTCATTCCCAAATCAGGTATTCCATAAGAAGCATTGGCTACACCTGCGCCTGAAAGATAAATTGCCTGCGCACCGGAGGACTGGGCCAACATAGCAGAATAGGCATTTATTGTACCGAGCACTTGTAAAGGCTTATTATCTTGTACAGCCTGTCTAAATGCTTTACCCATAGAACGAGCCATTAACGATCACTCCTTGATTTTTAAGGATTATCATTATGCGCTCATCGTTGAATAAATCAAGACATGGAAGCAGCTCAAATTAAATCATACAGTTTAGCTGTCCAGAATCTCCTACTTGCAAAATGTAAGCTTTCTGCACTATATTTATAGTTTTAGAATTAGCCTTTTTTTATCGATAATATATGTTTGAGGATGACCAACAAGCGATGACTCACCACGTCAAGCTTTCACGTAAATTAATCACTGCACGCAACGACAAGCAAGCCGCTTTTCTTGATTCTATTGATCGGAACGCCATTACGTTCGCTGTTGGTCCTGCAGGAACGGGTAAAACTTATCTTGCCGTATCTAAAGCAATTCAATGCTTTGAAAAAGGTGAAGTGCAACGTCTTATTTTTGTACGGCCTGCGGTCGAGGCTGGGGAAAAACTGGGCTTTTTGCCTGGTGATTTAGTGGAAAAAGTATTGCCTTATTTAAGACCCATTTATGATGCCTTATATGAAATGATTGGTTTTAAAGAAACCCAAAAGCTCATTCAAAGTGACATCATTGAAGTATTACCCCTGGCATTTATGCGTGGACGTACATTAAATGAATCCTTTATCATCCTTGATGAAGCTCAAAATACCACCATAATGCAAATGAAAATGTTTTTAACACGTATGGGTTTTGGCTCTAAGACAGTGATTACCGGCGACATGACCCAAGTAGACTTGCCTCGAGGTATTGATTCAGGACTTGCCCATGCAGTAGGATTATTCAAAAAAATCCCAGAGATAAGTATTCATACCTTCACAAGTCGTGAGGTGGTGCGACATCCTCTGGTATCAAAAATTGTTGATTGCTATGATCGTAACTCAACAGGAAAAACTAAATAATTTTATTATGACTTATTACATTGATATTCAAAATGCAACCGATGCGCCTCTGGCAATGGATGAGGCCCAAATAACGCGTTTAGCTTCACTGGCATTAAGAGATTACAAAAAAGAAGCAGAAGTAACTGTTCGCTTTGTTACTCCAGAAGAAATCACGCAATTAAATCGTACATACAGGAAACAAGATAAGCCAACAAATGTCCTGGCCTTTCCAAGTGAATTACCTCCGGAAATTCAACTGGATTTCCCCTTGCTAGGCGATATAATTATTTGCCCCGAGGTATTACTTGCTGAAAGCGAGGAACTCCATAAAACATTAGATGCTCATTGGAGTCTAATACTGATTCATGGAATCCTACACTTATTAGGCTATGATCATATTAAGGATGAAGATGCAGCCGTAATGCAGGCAATAGAAATCAAATTGCTAGCTGAATTAGGTTATACTAATCCTTACGATGCAGAGGGTAATCAACTTGACTAAAGAGGAAGAAAGCGGTTCATGGTTCGCGCGCTTGAAGCATTTTTTACAAGGCGAACCACAAAATCAAGAAGAGCTCGTTAGTTTATTGAGAGACGCTCAAATTCGCTCCCTTATCAATTCAGAAACATTAGCAATGATTGAGGGTGCTATTCTTTTCTCGCAAATGCGTGTTCGAGACATTATGTTGCCGAAAAACCAAATGGTTTGTTTCAAGCAAGATGATGAGTTTAATGATATTATCAAAACAGTGACCCAAACAGGGCATTCTCGCTTTCCGGTAACCGACGAAAATGGAGAAGAAGTCATC
Source organism: Legionella saoudiensis (assembly GCF_001465875.1). Classification (GTDB taxonomy): domain Bacteria; phylum Pseudomonadota; class Gammaproteobacteria; order Legionellales; family Legionellaceae; genus Legionella; species Legionella saoudiensis. Next base: position 997,536 of record NZ_LN901324.1, read on the forward strand.
GGCATATTGCATGCTAAAGACTTACTACGTTATCAGGCTGATAACAGCAACTCCTTTGATTTACTTGATATTTGTAGGCAAGTGACCTTTGTTCCCGAAAGCAGGCGTCTTGATAGTCTGCTTAGCGAGTTCCGTAGTAATAAAAATCATATGGCAATCGTTGTAGATGAATACGGTGAAGTTTCAGGATTTGTTACTATTGAAGATATAATTGAGCAAATTATTGGAGACATCGAAGACGAATTCGATATCGACGAAGATGCTTATATTAAAGCTCATGACAATGGACATTATATTGTCAAAGCACATACCCCAATTGACGAATTTAATGAACAACTCAATACTAATTTTAGCGATGAAACCTATGATACAATCGGTGGAATTGTGATGAACAGTTTTGGTTACTTACCTACACGTGGAGAAACCATAACTATTGGTTCTTTGGAATTTAAAATTATTAATGCAGATGCACGCCGAATTAAGCTTATAGAGTGCATTGAGAAACGCTCTTAAACCAAGGCATATCATGAATGGAAATATACTTGTTATCGATGATGATACGGAATTAACTGATTTGCTGGCCCAATACTTAGAGCCAGAAGGCTATCATGCCATCTGTGTGCATGATGGTGAAAGTGGCGTCAAAAAAGCGTTAAACCAACCTTTTGATGCCATTATTCTGGATGTAATGCTTCCTAAGTTAAATGGTTTTGAGGTATTAAAATCGATTCGCGAGCATCTTGAAACCCCGGTACTGATGTTAACTGCTCGTGGTGACGACATTGATCGCATTGTTGGCCTGGAAATTGGGGCGGATGACTATTTACCCAAACCTTGCAACCCACGCGAGTTGGTTGCCAGGTTGCGCGCTATTTTAAGACGTACCCAAAAAATACCTGCTTCCAAACCAGTAATCGAGCATCATAACATTGTGGTCGATTGCTCTAAACGCCACGTTACTATGGCGGGACATTACCTTGAATTAACTAATGCAGAATTCAATATTCTTGAAATGTTAATTAAATCACCTGGGCAAGCCTTTTCTAAAGAAGAGCTGACGGAATATGCTTTGGGAAGAAAATACACTGCCTACGACCGCAGTATCGATGTGCACATAAGTAATTTAAGAAACAAATTAGGCGATAATCCGCAGGGCGAACCCATAGTAAAAACAGTACGAGGTTTTGGATATTTATTTAATGCGTAGTTTATACTGGAAAATTTTCTTATCTTTCTGGTTAGCAACCATTCTTATTATTATCACTACCGCTTGGGTTATTAGCCATGTAGCTCAAAAGTCCTCCTTACCTGCCCAAGAACAGCTTTTTATGGATAGCTATGCGAATGCCGCAGTGGCTACTTTTGAATCAGGTGAACATACTGCATTATTAAAATGGTTAAATAAAATTGGCATTTCTCGTCACATGACTATGTTCCTAATTTCGAGTACCGGCGAAATTATTGGCACAGAGGCTCCTCCTGAAAATGTAAAAAAAGTTGCGGAAAACTTACTTAAGGATCAATTAAGTGAAGGCATTTTAAAATCAGGGAAGCTCATTGTCAGCCATGAAATTTTATCCACATCAGGCAAATTCTATCGCCTGGCTGCGGTGAGCGAAAAACCTATTTCTCATTTTGTTGGTATTCCCTGGGCAGGTCTTGCAATACGGCTCATTTTAGCCACATTTATTAGTGGTTTGATTTGCTACTTGCTCTCGCGCTACCTAACCCTACCTTTACGCTCATTAGGTATGGCGGCAAAGTCTATTGCCAAAGGCCAACTAAATACTCGTGTTGGGCAATTAAAGGGGCACCATAAAGACGAAATTGCGCAGTTGAGTGATGAGTTTGATCGCATGGCAGAACAGCTTGAAGCATTAGTTAACTCGAAAGAACGTCTACTTCAGGATATTTCCCATGAGTTAAGATCTCCCCTAGCACGCTTGCAAATTGCGATTGAATTAGGAAGAAATAAAACCAATCAACTCGCAGAAACAGAGTTTAACCGTATGGAACTCGAATGTTCCCGATTAAATGCATTAATTACCGAAGTGTTAGATTTCGCACGTCTGGATAAGTCCACTACGGAGTTGCATCTATCCCTGGTTGACATGCCTGCACTATTAAAAAGCGTGGTTCAAGATGCTAATTATGAATGTAATCATGAGACAAATCGAGTAATTGCAGAATCATTAGAGCCCTGTCAATTATTTGTTGATCAACGCTTAATTCATCGCGCAATTGAAAATATCGTGCGCAATGCCTTGCATTACACTCCCGATACCGAACAAATACGTGTCTCGTTATATCATGATGAAAATAAAGAATGGGTATATATTGATATTAGTGATAAAGGACCTGGCGTTCCTGAGGAACAGCTAGAAAAAATATTTAATCCTTTTTATCGTGTTGATACTGCCCGCGAGAAAAAAACGGGCGGATATGGTTTAGGTTTAGCCATTGCATTTCGTGCCATTCAGTTACATCAAGGCAGCATTAGCGCCGAGAACAACCCTGATGGCGGTTTGCTAGTGCGAATCAAACTAAAAGCAAACTCAATTAATTAACCTAAATTTATTATAGGTTGACTATTTTTAAACCCCTGATTAAAAAAAGGATTAACTTCTTCCAAAGAGAACAAGCCAAACAGAAAGAAGAGGATACAGCTGACGCTGCAAAAATAAAAATATTGCTTATGCTGACAGCATCAAGGCCACGATAATTAGGCTATACTGCTTTTATATGCACTGGACTTCCTTGTCCAATTAAGATACAATGTGCAAGACATAGAGCAATCGGAATAATAACCTGTATGGCGACTACCAAATATTTAGAAAAAACGAGTGGCCCTCTTTTCTTTACCGGCTTTATAGCATCGAAGCTTCAATACGTGCCCTTTGCCGCTGCCGCTGCTGCTTTCCGATTTCTGTCATTAGGTCTATATCTTGTTGCGTATAGCTTCTGGTTTGCCGCAAGCTATAACCAACCTGAGCACGAACGAGCTCATAAAGAGTGGTATGGTTTTGCTCAAATTAAAGAACAATTTCTGTTTTCATCATTAGCTGGCTTTATCGCAACCGCTGTAAGTGTTGCCGCTATTTTCGTACCTGCCCTATTTCCGCCAGCAGCCTGGCTTTTTGTTCTAGGAAACACCCTATGGACTATAGGTGAATACCATAAACTGAATAACCCACCTAAAGACCAGGATTTTTCCTACTCACAGCAAGAAGCTTATACATCCTATGCTTTATCTACATCAATTATCAGTGTGATCAGTGCCATTTCCGCTACGATAATGTTTTTCTTTCCACCAATTACCATGGCTCTTTCTATATTCACCATTCTTGTTTGTGCAGGTTTTGGTGTTTTAGCTTGTGAGTATTTATTAGACTACAATTTTGGTGACCATCCGACAACCTTTACCTCATCAGCTGATGCAATGGAAAAGGGTTTAGGCGCAAGCATAACACCCCAAAATGACCTCACGAATACCAAGGAACCAGTACATACCAAACAAATCTTCCAAGATGCATCTCCTGGGGTGCCAGAGAATTTAAATCAAGTAGTTGATGAGAACAGAGATTTAAACCATCTAGCCATAAAATAACTTCTGCTCTATAATCTAGCCTTTTCAATTTTATTCAGGCAAGAGATAAATGGACCCAGTAGTTGCGAAAATGATTTCCAAAGCCCATGATGTACTTGCGCACTCGTATGCGCCCTACTCTAAGTTTACTGTGGCGTGCTGTATTCGTACTGAAAATGATAATTTTTATACAGGAACCAATGTTGAAAATGGCTCCTACAGTTTAACCGTTTGCGCAGAAACATCTGCTATTTCAGCAATGGTTACGGCCGGAGAACAGCGCATTAAAAGTATGGTCGTACTCGCTGGAACAAATACGTTATGTTCTCCTTGTGGCGCATGCCGTCAAAGGATTCATGAGTTTTCAGCACCGGATACAATGATACATCTTTGTACTAAAGATTCAGTCATTCGGAGTATTACCGTAAAAGAACTCTTGCCCTTAGCTTTTGATTTTAACCCCTAATAGGATAATTTGTATGATGAACACTGCAGCAAAGCAGAGCTATCCCCATTTAGCAGCGGACTATATTAAAAAACTACATCCTTCATTCAAAGCAACCGTTGCTGTTGTTTTAGGCTCAGGTTTAGGCCAATTTGCTGATGAGTTACAAGACTCTGTTCGTATTAGTTTTAACGATCTACCTGGATTTCCTAAAATCACCGTACATGGCCATGGCGGAAATTTAATTTTAGGGTATTGGAACGGTGTGGGTGTTGTTTGCTTGCAAGGAAGAGCTCATACCTATGAAGGCCTAGAAAATTATGAAACAGTAAAAACTTATGTCCGCACCTTAAAGCTCTTAGGATGTACATATTTTATTGCTACAAATGCGTCTGGCTCCTTAAGAGAAGACGTTGGGCCAGGTGAGCTAATGTTAATCAATGACCATATTAACTTGCAACCACATAATCCCTTAATTGGTCCTAATGAGGAGGAATTTGGTCCGCGATTCTATCCTCTAGACAATGCTTATGATAAAACCATGCGTCAAGACTTACACGCCATGGCGAAAAAACTATCAATTAAGCTTGCAGAAGGTGTTTATATTTCCGTATTAGGTCCTCATTATGAAACGGCAGCCGAAATTAGAGCCTTTAAAGTTTTAGGCGCAGATGCAGTTGGAATGTCTACAGTGCCAGAAGTCCTCGTAGCGAATCATTGTGGCATGCAGGTAGCCGTTATTGCCACTATTACTAACCTGGCTACAGGCTTAGCTCAAACAGCCCACAGCCATGATGCGGTTGTTGAAATGGCTGCTAATGCCGCTAAACAACTTAATAGACTGCTAAAAGAATACATTGCAGGACTCAAGTGATTTTAGAATCATCATTAAATGAGGTTATCGAATTATTACTCAGCGCTCAAGGTCAACCTGTAATTAGTGCTGAGTGCTTAATTCGTACACTTGACCTCACCTTATTAGATGAACAGGCCTCTGTTGACTCTCTGGCTCAATTAAAGCGCAATGCCTGTACAAGCCAGGTTGCGGCCGTATGTGTCTATAGTAAACATCTGTCACTATTTCCCCAGCTTGGTACTATTGAGTTAGCTACCGTGGTTAATTTTCCAGAAGGTAACCAGGAACTTAATTCTGTTTTAGAGTCAATATATAGAGCTATAGAACTTAATGCCACAGAAATAGATTACGTACTGCCCTATCAATCATATTTGGAAGGTAGAAAGGATAAGGCATTAACTCAGTGCCAGGCCGTTATCGACTTATGCAGGAAAGAGAATCGCACCTTAAAAATAATACTGGAAACCGGGGCTTTTTCTGAACTCCAACGTATTTATGAGGTAAGTCATCAGTTAATTGATCTTGGCTGTAATTTTCTAAAAACATCCACCGGAAAAATACCCCAGGGAGCCTCTTTACCTGCTGTATTCACAGTTCTAACGGCTATAAAAGATTCAAATTCACACTGTGGTATTAAAATATCAGGTGGAGTAAAAACGCCAATCCAGGCTATTAATTACGCAAAACTAGCCGAATTAATTATAAGAAAACCTATCGATAAAAGTTGGTTTCGTATTGGTGCAAGTAGCCTATTGACCGAATTAAACAATTCCTTGCTAAGATGACAGGCTCTCAAAAGCTTAAGTGAGCGCTATTATTTTATAAAAAATACTCCATCACCAAGCCATAAATACTGAGTGCCTTTAATAGCAATAAATGGTTAAATTCGCTAGAATGCCCTAGCAATCAATGAGCAATTCTTGGAGTATATTTACCATGAAAAATAATTCCCTAGTTAAGTTTCTTTTAGTGGCTGTTTTAGGACTGGCCTTAAGCAGTTGTAAAACCACACCTCCTGGAGAATATGATGCTAATGAAGTAGGCAAAATTAAAAAAGTTATTCCCGGCACTATTATCTCCAAGCGTACAGTTAATTTGCACCGACAAAGTGCTGCAAAAAGTTCATCAAGTGGAGACTTTGTTGATAATGGATACAATCAGACACGTGGAGTTGAGTACGTTATTAAATTAAAATCTGGTGGTATAATTTCTGTTGTTCAATCCGAAGATCTGAACTTAAAAAATAAGCAAAAGATTTTGGTAATTTACGGCAAACACACCCGTGTAGTTGCTGATAATGGAAGTGAAACATTTTAACTTCCAAGTAGTTTAAAGATGTCATCCATCCATTAGCAAGGGATGACATCTTTTTGGATACTTACCTTAGTTCAAATTGCGTAGGCTGATTCTCAGAAAACTGGCTTAGTGCTTTCGCTAAAACAAAATTATCATACTTTGACTTTAATAATTCAGCGATAAGAGTGGATTGTTTCCCAGCTATCCCTTCTTCTTTTATTGCCTTCGTAATAAAAAGAATAAACTGATTAAATAGCGCATCTAATTGCTCTGGCTTCGTACTCAAATAGGTTTCAACTTCCCGAATATTATCTTTAATTGCATTAACGAAAATCTCATGCGCATTTATAGCCTGAGACACCATAGAAGTGGCGAAATGCTTATTATCATTAATCATTCGTGGATTATGCCGATAAAGAGATTTCATTCTACTAATAGCGACTTGGTGTTGAGGGTTTAATTTTAAAACTGCACTATAAAGTGAATAAGCAGTTATAGGAAGATTTTTAAAAGGTAAGTCTTTGCTTTTATAGTAAAAATCAGAAAAAACTGATAATAAATTTGCTAAGAATCCAGTATTATTGTAATTTTCAGCAATATGAAACATCGCTTTCTTAAAGGCTTTATGGTGGCCCAGAGGAGTCACTGTTGTAGTTTGGGCTGCCCGAGCTGACGGCACAAAAAATGTGTTGGCGAACAATGAAGTAGTTGGCACAACGTGTGCAGATACTTCCGATGCTTCCAACTGCATAGGCGTTGCCGTTGGCCTATTTCGTTCAAGTGTAGAATCCATCGGCACTACATCTGATGTATAAAAGGGCTCTTCTAAATCCATAACATCAACTTTTCTGAATTTTGCCTGGCTATCCATTGCAACATCAGGAACTTCCGTAGAAGTAGCCATGTGGAGCTCTTCCTCCTCTTCGTCGATAATAATTCGCCTACGTTTTTCTATTTTTTTAGGGATTTTTACTTCTTCATTATCCACTGGCAAACGAGCCATTAGTTTGCGAAGATCGGCGATTAGCTCGCTCTCTTCATCTATATCCGTAGTAACTTTTATTAACACATTACATTGCCTAGCAAGTTCATGAGCGGCTGAATCATTGTTTTCAACAGCAACTAAAAGCTCATACCCTAGCAGTTCTAATTTATATTGAGCAGATAGCTCTAGCTCATGCACAGAGTTATTTTGGATGTAGTTCGTGATTCGCGTAAGAATGCGTTTGTTTTTCTCGCAATGAAAGGCGCGTTCTAAAAGATTTAAATAGCCGATATGTAATTCAGCTTCAATCTCCTCACCCGCCTTATCAAAATTATCCATGGCGCGTTTTAGCCAAGTTAAAGCGATTAAAAATTGTTTTTCTGTCGGGGTCTTTTTAGCCCTATCAAGCCAATCGATTAACCTATCACTAACCGCCTCAGCAGCCAGAGCAACAGCAGAATAAACCATATTCAATCGTTCAGGAGTAGTCTGAGAACCGGTAAATCGTTGAATACTAGTATTATCACAAACCACCTGTAGCTCTTGAAGAGCGCTGCTAATCTCCTTCCATGCTTGAGTTATTTCGGGATAATTTAATTTGCCTTTAAGCGAAGCTCTAAGCAGATCTGTGGCACAAACAACCACATCGCTAAGTACATATGCCAATGCATCGTTAAAGGCTCTATTGGCAGTAAAATTTCGCTGAGCTGCAATTTGCTGCAGATTCTCGAGGCCTTTTTTATAGTATTTTAATGCCGCTGCAAAATCATGTTCATTATATTTAATATCGCCATTGACCTGCTCTTTACTACCAAAGTAATACGTCATGATAAATAAATACTCAAAAAAAGAAAGCATCCTACCATATGACCTACTTCTGATCAATTAAGTATTTAACACAAAGTACTGACTTAGATATATTTGTAAGATTACAAAACAGTTGCTAATGCAAGCCACATGAATGCGCCATAATAAACGCTAATGATAAATGCTCTGAAGCATTGCGATCGCTCACGTTTGCGTATTAATTTCTGCTGATACAGCAAAACCATGCCCGCTGCAAACCAAAAACCATAAAAACCAATGCTGTTTACCTTGTTGCTTAATGCCCAGTAAAACCATAAACCATGTAATAAACATTGCAAAAGGCCAATAATAAAACGATCATAACTGGCAAAATAGATCGCAGTAGATTTTACACCTATGCGTAAATCATCTTCCTTGTCAGTCATCGCATACATCGTGTCATAAGCCACAATCCAAGCAAAGTTCAACAGAAATAATAAAGTACATTCAGCATTTAAGGGTACATTAGAAGCCATATAAGCCATGGGAATACCCATGGAAAAGGCTAAGCCAAGAATGAACTGTGGTGCGCTTAAAAATCGCTTACAAAACGGATAAAGAATTGAAATGAATAAAGCAATCACGCCTAAATACCAACAAGCCAATGGTAAACTTAGTAAGATAAACAATGCAGCAAACAGTAAGATAAATAAGACGCCCAGGGCCTCTTTTAGGCTTATTTCTCCCGAGGTTAATGGACGTAATTTTGTTCGTGCAACGTGTTTATCAATATTGCGATCCGCAATATCATTCATCACACAGCCAGCAGCACGCATTAATAAGGTACCGGTTAAAAATAAAACAAATAACTTCAATGAGGGCATCCCTTTGTTTGCTAGCCATAAAGCCCAGGCCGTAGGAAACCAAAGCAATAAAATTCCTACTGGCTTATCAAAACGCATAAGCCGCCAGTATGCAGTCCACTTCATGGAGTAATCTCCCCTAATTCAGGAAACATAATTTCTACTAAATAAAATGATTCTTTTTCCATAAATAAAAATTCAGCGATACGAACCCAAAGAACATCTCTAATGGTTGGAATGTATTTTTTAACCCAATAAAACTCCACACATTGATCATCTACAGGATAATTAATGGAATTAATACGTTTTACTTGCGCCATATTAAAAATCAAATTTTTAACTGACTCTTTACGTAAGCGGCCAAAAAACTCGGTATCTAAATCATAACAACGTTGAGGAATGATAGTTCGTGCATACCAATAAGGTACATTATAGCTCTTCATGAGGATTTCCCGTTGAAAAACGGAGGCATCACGCACATCAAGCAAACTTTTAGACCAAAAATCGGTTCTCACCCATTGCTGAGACAATAACTCAATTTGAGCATCCCCTTGCGTATCACGTAATTTATCAGTTAAGGAGTGTTTATAATTCACCCACTCTAAAAACTTTCTAGAGCACTCGGCTTTCAGTGAAAAGATAAGGCGTGTATTAATTGGCATGAATTTAGATCAGCTATATGGTGATTCGTCATCATTTTACCAAAATTAATGATTTAGCGACAAGTTATTGATTCTCTTATTCACTTTAAGTTGCAATTTATCTTTCTAACCAATGCTTTTTGGTGAAATACTTTTCAAGAAAGGTCACATAGTGTAAAGTATGCTCAATCCTATAACACAAAGATAACCAATGCCACAAATCATCGATCCCAGGAATCTTTCCCAGCAAAATGCCAAAAAACTTCAGGCTTTTTTTGATTCCCAACTAAAGCGAGGGATAAAGGTTTGGCAAAAAGGGCAAATTTATATTTTTGCAGATGGATCTAGTTTTGAATTTTCATCCGATGTAATTTGGCGTCAGCGTAAAGAAGGAAAAAGTGGGGTTCGTTATGAATTTATAAGTGAGCGTCTCTTGGGTAAAGGAGCATTTGGGGAAGTTTATGAGATCGAGGGTACCTTCGCCCTCAATAATGATTCTTTTCAATTTAAAGAGCAAGGAGCTAAGGGAAAGAAAAGAGCTGTAAAAATACAATTTCACAATACTTTTTTACCGAAACAAGTAGTTTTGCGGGAATACGATTTATCCACGAAGACCACTCATCTTGCTGTTAAAAAACCCACATTAGGAGGTTGGAAAAATAATTCTGCAAGTTTTACGGTACTAAACAAACTCCCTGGTCGAGAGCTAGCTTCTATTCTTCAAGATGATTTAGCCGGTACGCAAATTTTAACAGTGAATGACCGTATTGAGTTAAGTAAAGCCTTGTTAAAGGTCTTGAAGGAACAGGTAACTGATAAAGGTATTATCCATAGAGATATAAAGCCAGAAAACATTTTAGTAGATATGAGCACCAAACCATTTTCTCTAAACATTATTGATTTTGGTCTCAGTACAGCGGCAGCCTCCCCTGATGGGGAATATCCTGGAACACCTCTTTATAAAGCGCCAGAAATATGGGATGAAACGTCGCAAAGCTGTAAAGCTGATGTTTTTTCTATGGCACGAGTTATTGCCGAATTATGGAATGATAAGACTCTTTCAATGCTGATGACAGTTGGCACCTATTCCTATGCTAAAACTAACGCCCATCAAGTGGATTTAAATACTTTATTTTCCGATATTAAAGACTTAGATGAGGAAAATAGCTCTATTATTCGAGCTGCACTTAAAGGAATGTTCCATCCCCATAGTAACCAACGTTTTTCCATTGATGAGGCTATAGAGCATTTTTCTCATGTTCATACCTCCGAAGAAAAAGCCAATAATGCCATTCTTACTAAAGCTTATCCTCAAAGTATGAATCGAATAGAGGCTGCCCTGACCCAAGTAAAAATTTTGAAAAAGCAAGAAGAGGCCTTAATAAAAAGAGGACATGGTAAGGTAGCTAAGACCCTCAATCATTTGATTGCTGAGATTCAAGACAAAATGGAAAAACTAAAATATATGTCTATTATGGAATATAATCAAAACGTTGAATCATATACTAAGCATTGCCAAACATTAATAAATACAAATAAAGAGATTTTTGCTCATCATAGAAATGTTAACTATATCTTAGCAAATATTGCATTAGCGATTGCAGGGCTTGGGGTACTATATCTGACCGCAGGTTTAATGAATCTAGCAGTTACCAAAGGTAATAACTTTTTGTTTTTTAAAGAAACCAAAACCTGTTCATTAGTTAGTAAAATGAAAGAAAATTTGGATGAAATGGAGGAATCGATACAGCAAGAACACATTTCGTCAGTGATTGAGCTCAACCTCTGAGTATATCATCCGTTTAGTTTGGGGCACTTTCGTAAGCATTCACGAGATATTTAAATTTCGTCATTGCAAACCATGGCGAAGCAACCCAGAACAATGCTTCGTTAAGACTCAGTACTGGGTTGCTTCACTTTGTTCGCAATGACAGAAGTGAACGTTTACTCACTTTCTCTAACTCTACCCAGGCGATTCAAAATAATTTCTGTGCGCTTATCATAATCTCTACTCGTCAGAATAAAACGACCATTACACATCGCATTAGCCGGATTATTAGAAAAAATAATCCTATTTCCAGGACGCGCACCAATCCATGACAACTGCCAACCTGGATGATGCCATTGCCATTGATATAATTGTTCTATTTTATTGCTCTTTCTCGTAAACAGTTGTATCCCATTGGCCCAATTTAAAGAGTCATCTATAGGTGCAAGGTAAACGGTACTATTTAAAATAAGCGTTTGAGTTTTCGCATACTGTATTGAGTTTTTTAATTCATCAATGAATGTTTGCCGCTCATTTTTATGTAAAAAATAGGAATAAGATGCAATTGCAATTAGAGATAAGCCAAGAAATAACATCATGGTGATTAACAATTCAAGTAATGTAAATCCCTTTAACTTCATGATATAGAATTTAGGATACCAACTGCTTAATTTCACTAAGAACCTTAAAAACCGTTCTTTTTTCCCGGGGATTGCTTAGCACGTAATCCAAATCCAGGGTATTAAAGAGGATGGATTGCTCCTGGGTAAACACTTGTTCCTGGCTTACACCAAATACCAAGGTTGCCAAGGAGGCACAAGCCATGTCACGAGGCTGCAATCCTATTTTTTGGGCAGAAATAACAGTAAACTCGTCATCATTCAAATTCAGATACTCTATCATCTGCTGTAACAAGAATTCCGCTTTCACACTTAGCGTTGAGGAAACAAATACAGCCAGCTTTACTGCATTGGAGAGCACTTGAGCTTGTTCTTGCTCCTCTCTCTTAATCCAAGGTCTAATTCCAATTTGGTTTAGATAGTAAAGCGTCAGGCTACTGTACATAAATTAGACTCATACAAAAAATTTAGTATATCTTGAAATACATGTTCAGTCAGTACATTCACACATTAAAACCCGTTAAATGTGGCACCTCATCCGAAAAATCCTCATAATCTTCACAATATTCTCCATTAACAACTCTTTGCAAAGGTTCATCTCCTCTGCTTAATGAGTTCAATAAGCCAGTCGCCACAGAGGCTGAGTAGTTATTTAACACATTTAATACTCGCAAGCTTTGGACAAACGATAAATCCCAATGCGCATAAAATTCATTTCGGTATATAGGACGATTACTTTTAAATACCGTGGCCACCGCTGTAAATGCATCATAAACCTCTTGTCGCGGGTTGTCTTGTAATTCCTTAAGTAAATTAATCACTATATGGAGCATGATATTAATTGGCTGCTTTAACTTCATTAAATATTCAAGACTTACAAAAGGAGTTTGTAGCGTAAAAGCATGCCTGGCTTGCTCAAAAAGACGTTTATCGGCATTATCTTTTAATAAATCTGAGCTTAACATTAGAAAAATTGGATACACAGCAAGCAGCACTTTATGATGTTCATTATGCATTGCAGGTCGCGGTTCTTGAGGTATTGCATTACCAAAGAATGTTAGGGAGTTGTCCTCTACGAGCTTTTCATTTTTTGGCGAAGCCTGGACTTTGGGATGAAAATATAAGGCCCTTAATTCATGAATTTGACTTATTATTCCTGACTTATTAGGTAGGTTTGCCTCCAGTGCGATATGACTAATTTGCTCAAACCAATGAAAATCCCCACGGTAGCAGCAATAAGATAATAAATCGCCAATACAAGTAAACTTAGAGTACATGTACTCATCATTTTCAAAACCTTCCTCTTCACTACAGATATAGCGTGCTTTTAAATGACTCATTGTTGCTTCATATCCTGCCTGAATCATTTTATTCCTATTTTCTTCATCAACCGTAAAGGATGTAGTAGAAACATTATTCACATTAATCACAATTGATTGAGATGAATATTTACGTAATTTTAAACGATCTTGCTCCCAGCCACTTGCAGGATCATCCACACCGGTAAGTACTCGATAGCCCCAATTCATGAAAAAATGTTCTTTATAAACCCGCTCTACCATACGATCTATTGCAGTTCGCTCCGTTCCATTATCAAACTGAACAGCCAAAACCTTTAAATTATTGCCATATTCTGATTCCAGCAAAGTGGAATGATCATCGAAGAATGCCTCTGTTGGAAAGTTAGTTAAAATTCCTCCATCGTTGTGTTCATCACCATCTAAGACTGTAGAACGATAAACGATGGGAAAGCTTGCGGAAATTTTAACTGCTTCACTTACTTCAAAATCAGGTGAATGCTTTAATGAAAAATAACGTGTTTTTCCTAGTCGTTTATTGGTTGCAGTTACCACAAGCTCTTGGCCCAAACCACAATCTGGAACGGTCTGTCTTATTGCCTCAAGTGTTGCAAAAGTAATTTTTCCTTGCGGATATGGAATATTATATTTGGAAACAATTTGGTTTAATTTATAAGTAATTGCATAATCAAGAGCTGTCTTTAACGAATGCGGATCAGACATACCATTCATATCAATGTCAAAATGAACTAAATGCTCCTGTTTGAAGTTTTGGAAAAACTCAGTGATTTCATTTGCGGTATAGCCTAAATAACAAAGTAAGGCCATAATCGCTCCAGCAGAGCTCCCGGCAAATTTTGTAGGATGAATTTGTGCCTCATTGAGTGCCTTCCAAAAGCCCACATGCCCGTAAATCTTAGCCCCACCGCCACAGTAAACAATATTATCAATATTGGGGCGCTTTTCTTTAACCAAAATTTCATGGGTCTTGCTATAGTATTCAATTTGTACAGTATCGTCCTGATATAAAGAAACTAAATGATTGCCCTTAACCACACTACTTTTCGTTTTACTTGCCTCTGCAGCACCTGGAATTATCCAACTCCATAAGCGCACATACCATGGCTGGTGCGCTAAGTAGCGTTGCATGCTTCGATAATCATACATTTGGGCCAAACGCTCTTGCATATTCGAAACATAGACGGAATGGGGGTGGGGATTTTTGCAAATTGGTTCAAAATCTAAGGCTTGTATGTCTTTATGAATTAACTGATCAACAAGCTGTTCAGTAATAAAGACTCTCTTCGTATTACCTAATGGGTCTTTTTGTGAATCGTTTGGGTCATGGTATTTGGTATCATTACCAGGGACCAGAAACTGATCAAAACCAATTAAAATGCCATGTTTACCATGACACATTTCCACACCAACTAATTGGTAGTTTAAAGAAATATTTAAGTCCGCTATTTTCCAATATTCAGAATAGCGCTTATTGATCCAGCTTTTGATAATTCCCCACCAGTTCAAAAATGCTTCTGCAGTAAAACCACGATACTCATTAACTGTTGCCCCTCTAAAATGGGCTCGTGTCTTATCTTTTTGATGTGGCTCCAAAAGCCATTGGGTAAACAACTTTCTTTTTTCTTCACTCAAACGAGTAAAGTCAAACATTATATTTTCACTATCAAAAAGATAGCTTGCTAAGGAAATTTTATTATCTGGGGGCAATCCATTAATTTGTAAGCGGCCTAATTGAGCGGTGATAATAATTTTCTTTAATAAGTCCAGATTTTTAGGGTATTTGGTGTCTGATTCTAGTAGTTGGCTTATTACATGTTGTGGTGTCATCACTTAGCTCCCGAGTATGAAAGTCCTTTCCATAAACATCTGGATAATCTTTTGTGTTTTGGCTCCTGATAATTAATTTTTATATTTATCAATCCCTTCCTGGGAATTCTAAATACAACGCGGCAAAGAATAACGTAAAATTCTTAAGGCTCATGATTGTGTTATAAATTTCGTCATTGCGAGCAACCCAATGCGAGTTTAACGCATTATCGCTCTTGAGTTGTATGCTGCGTTCGCATGAAGACTCATAAACTTTTATAAAATACAATTAACATGATTTTGTGTAATGCGTCAAACTTATTCATTCATAGATTCGCTAGGGTATTTCTGCATTACTCATACACAATCGCTAAAGGAAACATTCAATTTAAAAGACAAAGCGGCATTAACACATAAGTCGTTCAAATTAAAGTCATAATAAACCCTTAATAATCATTGTGTATACTTATCCATATCATCTGCTATCACTCAGGATGCTTATAAATATGAAAGTATTATTTTATACAAGGTTTGAAAGTAACACAGGTGGAGACGAAGCCTTATTAAATATATTTCGATTTTATATGTTGAAAAATACTCCTTCAGGTAGCGAAATTCACTTGTGTCTAAGTTACGATGAGGCATCAGCAGAAAGAGCGCAGCGAGTTAAAAAAAGTTGGGAAGACTTTTTATCGGATAAAGGATTAAATGGAACAGTTTGGTTATTTTTGACTAAAGAAAGTAGTCTTGAAAAAAGTATTCCAGGGATAAGAAATAAATATATTGAGTACAAAAAAATAGATAATAACACTGTAAAAACATTAGACTCCTCTGTGCACTGGTATATTAATGAAACAAGCAAGGATACGTATTATCTACAAAGGCCTAAAAGCTCTCGAGTAGAATTATCTAAAAAAGGCGAGCATTCGCTAATGTTAAAAGAAAAACCTTGCTATTTTTCTAGAGAGAAGTCCGAAATATCTACAGACTATCCTTTATTTGTTCTAGAAGAAAGTGAAGCTAAAACTGAACTAGTTTATTATAAAGACCTAACCGATAGTTCACCTGAGATTTTTCCCTTAGAAAGTATTCCTGAAAAATTTAATCCAATATTAAACGAAGCCAAGAAAAAGAGGAGTAGCGTATTAAAATTATCTGAGCCTAATTTTAAAACAATAACCACTTATATTGCATTTATTCCTAAAGAAGTGCTTATAAGCGCTCAAGAGCTGAATTTAATCGAAGACCATTTAACGCTCCCTGAGGAAGTACTCCAAGAGCAAGCTAAATGGAATGATTTTCTTAACCTAACCCGCTCATTGGATGCGTTTATATTTGCCGGTTGGGCTCATTTGCAGAGTCCTGTAACAGCAAGACATTTAAAAATCCAATTCGAACTTCCAGCTCATTGCAAAATATTACTTAGTTGTGTTCCTGGTATGAGTATTAATGGGTTTGGCTTTGTAACTGGGTTAAAAAATTTTACTAACTATCAAAATATACATGTTCTCCAAACAGGGGTTACAGGTAACGGGGGCTTTCCCATGCTCCCATCATTAACTCCCGAAAAAATACTCGATGCAAAAACAAGAGAAGAATGGATAAACCATATTGGAGACCAATTCTCATCCCATATAGACTCCACCGGTAAGGAGCGTTCAGACCAACTAATTGTTATTTATTGTAGTAAAGATGGCCCAGGCGAAAAAGGCGGGGCATTTTTACAAAAAATCTTACTGACTGTGGGAAACCCAGAGGACTGGCCAGTTCTTTTGGTCGGAGCCAATCCTCAGAGTAAGCAATATCTCGAGTGGAAATTTCAATGTGAAGCGCGTTCATTCCCCATGTATTATTGTGGGCGCACCCAAAGTTCCGCAGTATTAATGCGTGGTTTACGTGATGCCCAATTTGCCATGGCAACAGGTTCATACTCAATATTAGAAGCACGTTATCTAGGTATTGAGCACTGTGAATACTTAGGGCCACCTCACATGCGAATTTTAGATACGATGCTGTCTGTAATAAACTCAGAAAATATAAAACAGGCATTCATTGAGGGTGAACGAGCTGGTGGGGAATTAAGTAAATATTTATCTTCAGACTACAACAGTAACTTTTTTGCCCAGGAATCCGCATGGAGTTACACAAACGGATCTGAGTTTATTCGGTTTATTGAGGAAGCTCAAATGAAAAAGCTTCCTAATGAAGATATTGAGAGCTCTAGTCTGGAGGATAATCATGAAATCGCTCCAACAAATATAACTTATCGCACTGTCTAAGATGAACGCGATTAACGATTGTAGGACTTATTTTCATAATTAGCACACAAATGCTAAAATTAAGTCATATATTGCATTTATTTTATTAAAAAGGATAAAGAACCATGACTAGAGAAAAAAAACCTCTTTTTTTTAAGTCAGAACAAAATATTTCTGGAGAAAAAATAAATACTAATGAGCTAGCGCAAGTAATATCTCACTATATAAATACTATAAGCTCTGGAGACTATGACTTTAAGATACCTAAAGCTAAAGATAATTTTACAGACCAACAAAAAGCACACTTTATTAAAAAACTGTTAAACAATTCTTCTTTAAATTTTCAGCTATCAGAGGTGCCTGATTTAATTGAAACGAACCTGCTTAATATTGCGAATCTAGCCGCATCATTGAAACTTTTTGAAGCAATATCTCCTCTGGAAGATAGTTCTGCTAAGTTAGTAGCATCGAACAAAATAGGAATAGCACCATTTATTCAAGTGGGTATGCCCGGTCCCCTCATCATTTACGCCGATTTACTCGAAAAATCTCATCGATTGGGCGCTGATAAGATCACGTTAATTGGTCTACTGACTGAGCAACTCGAAAAACTTTCACTTCATGCACATACTTTTACTAAATTAGGACAAGTCGCATTTAAAAGCCTATTTGAGCGTTGGACTTTCATGTTAAATGCGCTGGATAAAAAGCAACAAGCTATGTTAACTCAACAATTGACCGAGTTCGAAAGCATTAACAAAACACTTATGAATACGCATTTAGGAATTAATTTTACATTTATTGATAAATGCATCGCGACCATCTGGAGCAATTTAGATATTGACCTTGGTAAAGAAATACTTAAAGAGGAAAATTCTGTTGAATCTACCAATAATATCGGTCTTTAATTAATGAGAAGCTACGTCTTGGGAGTTTTTACTAGATAAGCGTGCACGAGATATGTAAATTTCGTCATCGCGAGCCATGGCGAAACAACCCAGAACGCTGCTTCGTTAAGACTCAGTACTGGGTTGCTTCACTTTGTTCGCAATGACAGCAATTTTTTATTAATAGAATACATACAGCGTGAACGCTTACTTTACTAGGCAGCAGCTTAGCGAGAGCTTATCAAAAATTAAAAATCCAGATTGCGCCTCGCTCTTATTGAAAATCGCAAGCAATACTCTCTACTTTCTAACACTCTCCAGAATAGCAGTAATCACTTTTTCAGGCTCGCTTGCTCCCGTAATGGGGCGACCAACAACTAAATAATCACTGCCTGCAGCTATTGCCTCAGAGGGTGTCATAATCCGTGTTTGATCATTTTTAGCATCAGTTGTCAGTCTTATTCCCGGTGTTACCGTAATAAAATCTGCTCCGCAGGTCTTTTTAATTTCTTCTACCTCATGTGCAGAACTTACAACACCATCTAAACCGGATTCTTTAGCTAAACGCGCTAAGTTTTTAACATGTTCGATTACAGGAATAGTTATTCCTACTGAAGCTAAATCCATTTGACTAAAACTAGTTAATACAGTTACTGCAATCAAAATGGGCCTATTTGCACCATAAGACTCTAGAGCTTGTCTGGCTGAGAGCATCATGTTCATTCCACCAGAGGCATGAACATTCATCATCCAAACCCCTAAATCTGCACCAGCCTTACAGGCATTAGCTACAGTATTAGGAATATCATGAAATTTTAAATCCAAAAAAACTTTAAATTGCCGATCCACTAATTGCCGTACAAAGTGAGTCCCAAAGAGAGTAAACAACTCGCTACCAACTTTTAAGGAGCACTCTTTAGGGTTTAACTTATCAACTAAATTAAAAGCATCCTGCTCCCGATTGAAATCCAATGCAACAATTAATGGAGAGGACATTAGGCCATAACCTCTTCTTCTTGACGCATTAATGCTTTTTTAACTGCCTCAACCACTTTAATTTGCTCAGCTTCCTGTAAGTAAGGATGCATAGGTAAGCTTATTACACGATGACTTGCTTTCTCTGCATGCGGAAAATCTCCCGCTGAATAACCTAAATAAGCCATCGCAGCCTGTAAATGCAATGGTGAGGGGTAATGGACTGCTGTTGGAACTCCTGCAGCCTGCATTGCTTGTTGAAATTCATCACGGTTGTCCACTTCAATGGTGTATTGAGCGTAGACACTGGTGTTATGGCTATGGACAAAGGGGGTTTTTGCCAATGGAGAAAGCATCTGATCATAGCGTTTCGCGACTTTTTGACGCATGATAATTTCATCTGGAAATAACTTCATTTTTTCAAGCAAGATTGCAGCTTGAATTGTATCCATACGACCATTGATGCCAATACGGCTATGGCAATAGCGTGCATTCTGGCCATGAATACGAACTTCAATTAATTTCTGAGCTATTTTATCGTCATTCGTAAAGCAAGCTCCAGAATCACCATAACCACCTAAAGGCTTTGATGGGAAAAAGCTAGTACAACCAATTGTTGATAAGGCACAAGAACGCTTACCTTTATAGGTAGCACCAAAGCTTTGTGCCGCATCTTCAATTACAGCAATACCGTATTTATCTGCGATTGCATTAATTGCATCATGATCAGCACACTGGCCATATAAACCAACAGGCATAATTGCTTTAGTTTTGCTTGTAATTGCCGCTTCCAGCTTTTTTGGATCCAGGTTATAAGTTAATGGATCGATATCAACAAATACAGGTTTCGCATGGCAAAGACTGATCACTTCAGAAGTTGCAAAGAAACTGAAAGGGCTTGTAATAACTTCATCACCTGGTTGAATGTCTAATGCCATTAATGCCATTAATAACGCATCAGTTCCACTTGAATTCACAATAGCGTGCTTAACGCCAACAAAATTCGCTAATTGCTCTTCTAATTGGGCGATTTCGGGTCCCATGATGTATTGCCCATGGTTCAATACATTTCTTATGCTATTTAAAACTTCGTGCTCAATTAAAGAATACTGTGTTTTCAAATCGATAAATTGCATCATAATCTCTTCATATAGTGTATAAACGTTAATCGTATCGCCTTGATAGGTTTATCCTTACGTTATCAAAACGTTACCACTAATACCCTTCTAAGCCATGCACCGGCTTCATTCTTCCCCAGTTTTTACAACTAGGACAATGCCAATGCAGATGTTTGCCACCAAAACCACAATGGCTACATCGATACACTGGTTTGTTATCTAAAAACTTGCTTGTAATATCATAAAGCATTTGTAATTTGTCGCGCACTTTTCCATGAGCTGATTCAAGGTGCCAATTAATTAAGTGGTTTAAACCTCGTATTGATGGATGTTTGCTCAAATTATCCGCTACAAAATCAATAGCGGCATCCATGTTCTTATGCTGCCTTAAGTAGTCAGCAATCACAAAAATTACTGAAGCTCTTGGATGATGCTCCAAAGTGTCCTTAAGATAATTAATACAATCTCCCATGGAATCCAGTTCCATATGGCATTGAACTAATGGCTCAATAATTTCAGTTAAAAAATCTGCGTCTTGTTGCGGAACTCGTTTTAAAGAACGAATTGCATGCTTATAGCGCCCTTCTTTCATTTCCAGTCCCGCATGCATTAGACTTGCGCGTACTGAACCTGAATCAACATTCATTGCTTGTTTAATGCAATAAGCTGCGCGATCAATGGCATTAGCCTTCAACGCTTGATTCGCCATTTCACAATAATAATGTGCTGCTTGCATATGAAAACTGGTGCCCGTAGAAATCTCCAGTTTTTTAATAATATCTAATGCTTTTTCCCAGGCTTTTTCTTGCTGGTATATTGCCAATAAACCATGCAGGCTTCGCGTCTCTTTTGACCCGCCTAATTCAACAACTTCTAAAAAGATCCGCTCTGCACGATCAAAGAGTCCCGCACTCATATAATCTTGCCCTAAAGCCATTAATGACTCTTTTCTTTGCTGAATACTGAGTTGTGGTCTGGCAATTAAATTTTGATGAATACGAATGGCTCGATCTACCTCACCACGGCGTCTAAATAAACTTCCCAATGCCAAATGGGTTTCCACTGTATCGCTATCAACTTCTAATAATTTAATAAAAATATCAACTGCTTTATCGGATTGCTCATTTAATAGATAATTCAAACCCACAACATATTCACGAGACAAGCGATTATAAAGATTGGGATCGGGCTTCGATTTATTGCGGTTTGCTACCCACCAGCCTGACCATGCAGCAGCAGGCAATAGTAATGGCCACAAATCAATCATTTAATATTCCCCTCTCGCTTTTTTATTAAGTTCCATCATAATAAAATTAATGTTGATCTTGTAAAGGTATTGAACGCAGATTTTTAATTTCTTTTTCTGTCAACTTTAATTGGTTCCTTATTCTAAGGCACTCAGCCTTTAAACGCCAATAGCGTCCAATAAATAGAATAAATCCAATCAAGATCCCGATTCCTAACATTATGGTTATTAGAACCGATATAGGCATAGATACTGTATTAAAATAAAAATTAACATCCACAGAAGCAGCATTTAACGCTGCAAAACTAACGCCAATAATAATAAGCAGTATATAAATAACCAGCATTACTATGCGCATAATTGTTCCTTTTTTGTTGGTTGAGCTCTCTTGCTCAACAATCAATTTCTGCAATAAGTACAGCTTAACTTATTCGCACCGTAGTTGAGTACATACCCCGACTTACGTTGCTGGACTTTATTTATACGTAAGTGTTTACGTAATGGCGTCTGCATTCACCCTGATGTAGGCTGGGCTATAAAGCCAGCATCGAAGATAAGCACAAACAATTGCTGGGCTTTATAGCCCAGCCTACTAAGCATTTACAGGGTATATAAACTCCTTATTGCGAGCCTTGCGCCGTAATGACAGTAGCTCTTTGCAATTTAAACATACCTTGTAAAAACTTACATTAATTCTTCGGAAAAAATAAAAAGCGTAGATAAATCTACGCTTTTTAACTTATTACTTAAGAAGGAAACTACTCCCCTTCTTTGCTTGCCATTTTCTCTTTAAGCAAATCGCCTAAAGTAGTTGTAGAAGCACCTTCTGTTCTAGAATACTTCTTAATAGCATCAGCTTCATCTTGAGCATCTTTCGCTTTCACAGAAAGAGAAATTGAACGGTTTTTGCGGTCAACATTGATGATTTTCGCTTCGATTTCATCACCTTCTTTGACAACAGTTGTTGCATCGTCAACACGCTCGTCAGACAATTCGCTAGCACGGATTGTACCAACAATATCATCAGCCAACGAAACCGTAACAGTTTTTGCATCTACTGCTGTTACTTTACCTTTAACGATGGCACCTTTAGTAAACTCGTCAACATAGCTAGTGAAGTTATCACCTTCTAATTGTTTCAAGCCTAAAGAAATACGCTCACGCTCTGGATCAATTGCAAGGATAACAGCTTCTAATTCTTGACCTTTCTTAAACTGTTTCACTGCTTCTTCGCCAGGAACAGTCCAGGAAATATCAGATAGATGAACTAAACCATCAATCTCACCATCTAATCCGATGAAAATACCGAAGTCAGTAATAGAACGAATCTTACCAGTTACTTTTTGGCCTTTAGAGTGCGTAGCAGCAAATTGTTGCCATGGATTGCCAACGCATTGTTTCATACCTAAAGAAATACGACGGCGCTCTTCATCAATTTCAAGAACCATTACATCAACGATATCGCCCATAGACACAACTTTGCTTGGGTGAACGTTTTTGTTAGTCCAATCCATTTCAGACATGTGAACTAGACCTTCAACGCCTTCTTCAATTTCAACAAAGCAACCGTAATCAGTAATGTTAGTAACTTTACCTTGTAATTTCTTATGTAAAGGATAACGCTCAACCAGGTCAACCCAGGGATCGTTTCCTAATTGTTTCATACCTAAAGAAACACGATTTCTTTCGCTATCAAAACTTAATACTTTAACTTTAACGTCTTGACCAACTGACAATACTTCACTTGGGTGCTTCACACGCTTCCAAGAAATATCAGTGATATGGAGCAAGCCATCTATGCCGCCCAAGTCAATGAATGCACCGTAGTCAGTAAGGTTCTTAACGATACCATGAAGCTCTTGGCCATCATGTAATGATTCAAGCAAGGCTTGTCTGTCAGCACTGCTTTCCTCTTCAACAACTGCACGTCGAGAAACAACAATGTTATTGCGCTTTAAGTCCATCTTAATTACTTTGAACTCTAGCTCTTTGCCTTCCAGGTAAGAAGGATCTCTTACAGGTCTAACATCTACTAATGAACCAGGTAAGAATGCGCGGATTGTACCAATTTCAACGGTGAAACCACCTTTAACTTTACCGGAAATAAGACCAGTAACAGTTTCGTTGTTTTCGTGAGACTTAGATAGTTTGCGCCATGCTTCTTGACGTTTTGCTTTTTCTCTTGAAAGGAGCGTTTCGCCGTAGCCATCTTCAACTGAATCCAATGCTACTTCGACAGTATCGCCTAGGCTAACTTCCAGTGCTCCGTCTTTGTCGTAAAACTCTTCTACGGCAACAATACCTTCGGACTTAAGTCCAGCATTTAAAATGACATAATCATCATCAATACCTATAACTTTAGCAGTGATAATGGCACCAGGATAAAATTGAGCACCAGCAATACTTTGCTCAAACAATTCTTTGAAACTTTCAGACATGTTAATAAACTCTTTAGTAAAAAAATGAAAGCATGAGTCCCACTCAGCCTTCCCCCCTAAAACTGAGCTCGTCTTCGTCCTTACCGTCTTATTAATCACTAAGATAGCAAACGAGAACAGGCCCTTACTTAAACATTATTCAAACGTTCATCTATTAATTTTAATACAGTATTGAACACTTGTACAATGGTTAATCTTGTTGTATCAATTTGCACTGCATCCTCTGCAGGCTTCAATGGTGCGTGAGTACGTGCAGTATCCCTTGTATCACGTTTAACCAATTCTTCTACAACCTGCGCGAGGCTAACATTATTTCCTTTTTCTTTCAACTGTAAATACCGTCTATTTGCTCTTTCTTGTTCATCTGCATACAAAAAGATCTTTAAAACAGCATCAGGAAATACCACTGTGCCCATATCACGCCCATCAGTAACTAAACCAGGAAGCTGTGCAAAATCACGTTGACGCTCTAATAATGCTAAGCGTACCTCTGGAATTGCAGCAATTTTTGAAGCATCTTGCCCACACTGTTCGCTGCGAATAGCCGTACTTACATCTTCATTATTTAAAATAACCAAGGATATGTTCTCCTCAGAAGATTCAAAACGTAAATTTAAGGTACGTGCTAGTTCTGTAATTTGATTGACGTCCTGGAAATCAATATTATTTTTCCGAATGGCATAAGCTAAAACTCGATAAATCGCACCACTATCGAGCATATTCCATTGTAAATGCTTGGCAAGCAAATGGCATAAAGTCCCTTTACCAGTCCCACTGGGACCATCAAGAGTAATTACGGGGATTTTTTTATCGTACATGTTCAGCTACTTCCTCTAATTGAAGTTGAAGTTCTTTTGCTGTTGCAACAAATAATGGGAATGAAGTGGCCACATTGGCACAATTTTCCACAATTACTGGTGCTGAGGCGACTGCTCCTGCAATTGCAAAAGACATCGCGATACGATGATCACCTAAACTATCCACTGTCCCGCCTTGTAGTTTACCTCCTTCTATTAAAGCACCATCTTCTAGCGCTTGGGCTTTAATTCCTAATTGATTTAATCCCTCAATCATCGCAGCAATGCGATCACTCTCTTTGAAGCGTAGTTCTTTTGCGCCGTGTAACGTAGTTTGGCCCTGAGCACATGCCGCAGCAATAAAAATAATAGGAAATTCATCGATTGCTAACGGAACAAGTGTCGGTGAAATATCTATGCCCTGCAAAGAAGAGTATTGCACACGAATATCCGCGACCTGCTCTTCTCCCTGCTGGCGCTGATTTAAAAGAGTAATATTTGCACCCATCTCTAAAAGAATATGTAAAATGCCTGTACGTGTCTCATTAATGCCTACATTACGAATAATAAGATCGGAATCCGGAATAATCGTTGCAGCAACAATAAAGAAGGCTGCAGAAGAAATATCACCAGGGACAAAAATCTCTGTAGCCATGCACTCACTTTTTGAATCAAGGGTGATGGAGTTATCTTTACGAGATATTGGATAGGAAAAACTTTCTAACATGAGTTCCGTATGATTACGACTAATACCCGTTTCAGTAACCGTTGTTTCCCCTTCTGCATAAAGGCCAGCTAGTAAAATGCAAGACTTCACTTGGGCGCTCGCCTCAGGCATTACATAATTAATACCCTTCAGCTTTTTTCCCCCTTTAATGCGAATCGGCGGTTTGCCATCAACTGTAGATATATCTGCTCCCATTTGCATTAAAGGCTTACTAATACGCAGCATAGGACGTTTCATCAAACTTTCATCACCAATTAGCTCGCTATCAAAGTCCTGAGCGGCCAATAATCCAGCCAATAAACGCATGCTCGTACCAGAATTTCCACAATCAATGACCTGTTCAGGCTTCTTTAACCCATGTTTGCCTACACCATAAATAATAACTTGTTGCTCATCAGGACCTTCAATTTGTACCCCCATGGCTTGAAAAGCACGAAGGGTAGCCATGCAATCCTCACCATCAAGGAACCCATTAATGATGGTAGTCCCTTTGGCAAGAGCACCAAATATTATAGAGCGATGAGAAATTGATTTATCTCCAGGAACACGGATTTCACCGGTTATTGCATGCGATGGCTTACTAAGTAAATTAATTCTTTTCACGAGCAGTTTTTCCTTGCAAATTCAGACATAAACTCAATTAACGCATCCACACCAGACATTGGCATAGCATTATAAAGACTAGCACGAATCCCACCTACAAAACGGTGCCCTTTTAAGGCACTTAAACCATACAGTTGTGCTTGATGTATAAATTGCTCCTCAAGGGAAGGATTCTTTAATGAGAAACAGATATTCATAATTGAGCGTGCTTCTTTATCTACATGAGTAGTATAAAAATCATTTGCATCTAAATACTGATATAATTTAGCTGCTTTCTTACAATTTATTTCATACAGAGCATCAATCCCGCCCTGCGCTTTTACCCAATCAAACATTTTGGCCGCTAAATAACAATTAAAAACCGGCGGTGTTGCATACAGAGAATGCTGCTCCGTTTGGAACTTATAATCAAACATCGTAGGGACAGTTGGATTGGGAACTTTTGCTAATAAATCATCACGAATAATTACTACTGTTAAACCTGCATTGGCAATATTTTTTTGAGCACCTGCAAAAACCAACCCGTAATCGCGAATATTTATGGGCTCACTGAGTAAGCAGGAAGTCATGTCCGCAACTAGGGTAAGCCCATTAATCCTTGGCACAAATGGAAAACGAACCCCATTGATGGTTTCGTTGGGCGTGTAATACAAATAACTGGTATTTTCCTTTAATTCCCAACACTTAGGCTCGGGAATGGATTTGTAGCCATTTGCCTCATCGCTTGCTACACAATATGCTTTTTTTAATCGTTGCGCCTCAAGAAGTGCGATATGCGACCAAATTCCCGTATCCAAGTAACCCGCTTGTTCATCTGGATGCAAAAAATTCATTGGAATCATGGCAAACTGCGTGCGCGCAGCACCACCTAAAAATAGAACATGATAGTTTTTTGGTATTCCTAAGAGGTATCTTAGTGTGTGCTCAGCATGTTCTAAAAGAGACATGAATTCTGGAGTTCGATGGCCAATCTCTAAGATGGACATCCCCGTATTATTCCAATCAAGAAGTTCTTCCTGAGCCTCTTTTAACAGAGGCTCAGGAAGCATTGCAGGACCTGCACCGAAATTATAGGTCCTGGCTGTCATCATGATCATCGTTGTTTTCGATTTCTAATGAACTGCCCTCATCAAGATTATCCTCTAGATCTTCAGGACCTTCACCTAAATCTTCAATTTTTTGCATACCAACAACTGACTCTCCAGAGCTGACATTAATTAAACGAACACCTTGGGTATTTCTACCGATAATTGATAATTCATTAACTCGGAAACGGACTAAAGTTCCTTTATCAGTAATCAACATCGCTTCGTCATTATCATTCACCTGAACAGAACGAACAACCTTACCATTACGCTCGGTTACTTGAATGGAAATAACGCCCTGACCACCACGTCCAGAAACACGATACTCTTCAATAGCGGTACGTTTTCCATAACCATTTTCGGTTGCAGTTAGGATGGTTCCATTAGGATGAGCAACAATTAACGAAATTACAGATTGATCCTCTTCAATACGAATACCGCGCACTCCACGAGCAGTCCGTCCAGTAGGTCTTACTTTAGATTCGTCAAAGCGAATGACCTTACCTGTATCTGTAAATAACATGATGTCCTTCGTACCATCCGTAATGTCAACACCAACCAAGCGATCATTTTCCTCTAAATCGATCGCGATAATTCCATTAGAACGTGGCCGGCTAAAGGCATCCAGTGGAACCTTTTTCACAGTACCATTACGTGTTGCCATAAAGACATAAAAACCTTCCTGATAGGCTCGAACGGGCAACATGGCATTAATTTCCTCGCCTTCTGCCAAGGGAAGAATGTTAATAATTGGTCGGCCTCGTGAAATACGGCTTGCTAAAGGCAGCTGATAAGCCTTCAACCAGTACAACTTACCGTGGTTTGAGAAACACAGCAAAGTATCATGAGTGCTGGCAATCACTAAACGTGAAACAAAATCTTCATCTTTAACATTTGTTGCTGATTTACCTTTACCGCCACGGCGTTGTGCTTGATAAGCGCTTAAAGGCTGATATTTCACATAGCCTTGATGCGATAAAGTAACTACCACATCTTCTTCAGTGATTAAATCTTCAATCGTTAAGTCTTCTTGCGACGCTGTAATTTCTGTGCGTCGCTCATCGCCAAATTGAACTTTAATATCAATTAATTCATCACGAATCACTTGCATTAATCGTTCAGGAGAAGCCAAGATGTCGAGTAATTCTTTAATTAACTTTAATAACTCTTCAAATTCATTAAGAATTTTGTCTTGTTCTAAAGCTGTCAAACGATGTAAACGTAACTCAAGAATCGCTTGCGCCTGAGCTTCTGATAACTTATAGCCTGTAACATTTAAGCCAAATTCGTCAGGTAAATCATCTGGTCTAGATGCATCAGAACCGGCACGCTCCAGCATTGATTTAACCATACCAGGCTGCCACTCCCTGGCTAATAAGGAAGCTTTTGCATCTTGTGGAGTTGGCGACTGTTTAATCAACGCGATCATCTCATCGATATTAGCTAACGCAATACCTAAACCTTCTAATAAATGAGCACGAGCCCTTGCCTTTTTCAAATCAAATAAGGTTCTACGAGTGACTACTTCGCGACGGTGCCTGATGAAGTATTCAAGAATTTCTTTTAAGTTTAATGTGCGTGGTTGACCATCGACCAGGGCCACCATGTTAATACCAAATACGTTTTGCATTTGGGTATGAGCAAATAAGTTGTTGAGAATAACATCTGCAACTTCGTTACGTTTCAGCTCGATAACAACCCGCATGCCCTGCTTATCCGACTCATCACGAAGCCCAGAAATCCCTTCGATTTTCTTATCACGCACTAATTCAGCAATACGCTCCACTAAGCGCGCTTTGTTTACCTGATAAGGTAACTCATGAATAATAATAGCTTGGCGCCCAGTATCTTCATCCGTTTCGATTTCGGTGCGAGCACGAATAACTACCCGTCCTTTACCCGTCCGATAACCTTGGATAATTCCCGCTCTACCATTAATAATCGCGGCAGTTGGAAAATCTGGTCCAGGAATAATTTCCATGATTTCATCCAGACTTAATTCAGGATTATCAACCAGAGCAACACAGGCATTAATTACTTCAGTTAAATTATGCGGAGGAATATTCGTTGCCATCCCAACGGCAATACCTGAAGAACCGTTCACTAATAAATTAGGTACACGTGAAGGTAAAACTAATGGAGCAAACTCAGTCTCGTCATAGTTTGGGCTAAAATCTACAGTTTCTTTTTCTAAGTCAGCAAGTAAAGCGTGTGCTACTTTTGACATTCTTACTTCGGTATAACGCATTGCCGCAGGGGAATCACCATCAACCGACCCGAAGTTACCTTGACCATCTACCAAAAGATAACGCATTGAAAATGGTTGAGCCATACGTACAATCGTATCGTAAACTGCTGTGTCACCATGTGGGTGGTATTTACCGATAACATCCCCTACCACACGAGCAGATTTCTTGTAGGGCTTGTTCCAATCATTCCCTAATTCACTCATTGCATAAAGCACACGACGGTGAACGGGTTTTAATCCATCACGCACGTCAGGCAAAGCCCGACCTACGATAACGCTCATCGCATAATCCAAATAGGATTGCTTTAATTCGTCTTCAATATTAACTGGCAAGACTTCTTTAGCTAGATAAACCATGGTCTGGATGTATCCTTATGATAAATTCTGCGGTAAAGGATAACATACCGTAGGAGGTAATTGAATCAAGGCTCTGAAAAAATGTAAGGGCATACCATTACTTGTAGATAGGCGACAAACATTTAAAGAATTAAAACGATTTTTATGTTGCCTTAAGCGACCACGGTAAATACCAAGAACATAATTTACTTTTACCCAGGATAGCTAATTTTCAGGCAAATCCAGGCCGCTAAAAATGAAAATATATCCATCGCTTTTTAGACTCTTTTTTTAAAGAAAATAAGGAATTTCCTTAATAAAATAAATTAATTACCCTTTTCCCTGTCATTATTTAGAAATCTCGACCATAATATTGGATTAGTAGGTTTAAATTGACTGCACGTGCTAATTTTGTATATAGTGCCGCGCACAATGAAAAATTAAGATGCTTAGAAACAGGAGAAGCAATGACTAATAAAACAGCAAAACTTAGCATTGAAGGCCACGAGACATTAGAATTACCAATTTATACACCTACTATGGGTAATGATGTTATTGATATTACTCAATTAGGTTCAAGTGGTGTCTTTACCTTCGATCAGGGTTTTCTTTCTACAGCATCTTGTGAATCTAAAATCACTTACATTGATGGTGATAACGGTATTTTGCTGTACAGAGGATATCCAATTGAGCAACTAGCAGAAAAGAAAGATTTCCTTGATGTGTGTTATCTCTTGCTGAATGGTGAATTACCCAATACAGCAGAGAAAAAAGACTTTGTGGGTTTAATTAATAACCACACAATGGTACATCAACAAATGTATCAATTCTTAAACGGTTTCCGACGTGATGCGCATCCAATGGCAATCATGGTAGGAATGGTTGGTGCTTTATCTGCATTTTACCATGACACCATGGACTTAAATAATGCCCAAGACCGTTTTATTTCTGCAATTCGCCTTGTTGCCAAAATGCCTACGTTAGCAGCTATGAGTTATAAATACTCCACTGGTTTGCCTTACATGTACCCCAAAAACAAAATGTCTTATGCAGAAAACTTTTTACATATGATGTTTGGCGTACCTTCTGAAGAAATTACTCCAGATCCAGTATTAGTTAGAGCATTAGATACTATTTTTATATTGCACGCGGATCATGAACAAAATGCTTCTACATCCACAGTTCGCTTGGCTGGTTCAACTGGCGCGAATCCTTTTGCATGTATTTCTGCTGGTATTGGGGCTTTATGGGGCCCCGCTCATGGTGGCGCAAATGAAGCATGTTTGAATATGCTTAAAGAGATTGGTGATGTAAGCCGTATTGATCATTATATTAAACGTGCTAAAGATAAAAACGATCCATTCCGATTAATGGGCTTTGGTCATCGCGTGTACAAGAGTTATGATCCAAGAGCTAAAGTAATGCGTCAAACATGTTACGATGTTTTAGAAGCGGTTGGTGCGAAAGACGAACCCTTATTTAAACTAGCAATGGAGTTAGAGCGTATTGCTCTTGAAGATGATTACTTCATTGAAAAGAAACTTTATCCAAACGTTGATTTCTATTCAGGCTTAACATTAAGCGCTATAGGTATTCCAACTAACATGTTTACTGTGATCTTTGCTTTGGCAAGAACTGTAGGTTGGATGAGCCACTGGATGGAAATGGTTGCTACTAAATCAAGAATTGGTAGACCTCGCCAGCTTTATACAGGTGAAACAACACGAGATGTACCTTAGTTTAGTAACCCGATTCAGCACCTAAGCCGTCATCCTGAGACGTTGACGGCGAAGGATCTCCTGACGGTGGCACGAAAGTTAATATGGCCATCGTCAGGAGATCCCTCGCAAGACTCGGGATGACGAACTTCTCCGTTAGCTCAGTTCCCTCTTAACGCCTCTTTGATATGCATAGTTTAGCTAATGCTTGCTGCCAACCCTGATAATCTTTCTCCACGATTTCTTTAGCACGTTCAGGATAAAAACATTGCTCAATAGCCCAAGTAGCGCGCACCTCATCAAGTGATTTAAATACTCCACAACCTAATGCCGCTAACAAGGCAGCTCCTTTCGCTGTTGTTTCTATATCTTTGGGCTTTTGCACCTGTAATTGGCATTGATCTGCTAAAAACTGTAAAAACCAACGATTCGCGGCCATCCCGCCATCTACACATAATAAAGATAAATCGAGAATACTATCTTCACGCATGCAAGCGAGAACGTCTCGTGTTTGATAGCAAACTCCTTCTAAAGCAGCCCGAGCGAAATGGGCTCGCGTATTGGAAAGGGATAAACCAAACATCGCAGCACCGGGCTCGGATAACCAATGCGGTGCACCTAAACCTGTAAAGGCAGAAACTAAATAAACACCGCCATTGCTCTCCAAAGAGCAGGCCAAGGCTTCTGTTTCTTCGGCATTGCTAATAATCTTCATCTCATCACGTAACCACTTCACTGTAGTCCCTGCGTGATAAAGACTACCTTCTAAACCATAAATGGTTTCACCTTTAATTTTATATGCAATGGTTGTTAGTAATTTATGTTGTGAAAAAACCGGCTTAGGTCCGGTATTAAGCAATAAAAATCCTCCTGTTCCATAAGTCGCTTTCACCATCCCAGAGGTAAAACAAGCTTGTCCTACTAGTGCTGCTTGCTGGTCTCCAGCCACTCCGGTAATCGGTAATTCAATGCCTAGCCATTGTTTATCAATAACGCCAAAATGACTATCACTAGCATAAACCTCAGGAAGTACTGATTCAGGAATTGCAAACAGTGTTAATAATGCCTTATCCCATTGTTCTGTTTTAATATTAAAAAGCATCGTTCTTGAAGCATTCGTGACATCAGTCAAATGCCTATGTTCTTTAGTCAAACGCCAAATAAGAAAGCTATCAATGGTGCCAAATGCCAAATCGCCCTTCTCAGCAAGTTGTTTCGCTTGGGTATTATTTTTTAATAACCAATTAAGTTTAGTTGCTGAAAAATAAGGGTCTGGAAGTAAACCTGTTTTTTCTTGGATTATCGATGCTTCTGAGGCAAAGGTCTGACAATACTCTGCTGTTCTACGGTCCTGCCAAACAATGGCTGGGGCTAAGCAAGCGCCAGTATTTTTGTCCCAGATAACGGTGGTTTCCCTTTGATTAGTAATACCACAAGCAAGAATCGCATCTGGAGGTACTTGAGCAACCACATCACGTAACGCAGACAATGTTTTACGCCATATTTCCTCAGGATCATGCTCTACCCAACCTGCTTCAGGATAATATTGTGTTAATGAATACTGGCTGCTAGCGATTAACTCGCCGCTTAGGGTATAAATCATAGCACGTGTACTGCTGGTTCCTTGATCAATTGCAAGAAGATAGTTCATGGTCTTGGCATTCCTTGTTTTTTATTACTAGGTTATAGTTAATAAGTGTAATCTTTTTTTATGGAGACCAAAACATGGATCAGGTTTTTGATGTTGCAATTATCGGTGGCGGCATCAACGGTTGCGGTTGTGCTGCTGATGCTGCTTTAAGAGGCCTCTCTGTTGTCCTTATAGAACAAGATGATTTGGCCTCTAAAACTTCATCCAACAGTACTAAGCTTGTTCATGGAGGCTTAAGGTATTTAGAAAATTACGAGTTTGCTTTAGTAAAAAAAGCATTGACCGAACGGCAGCGTCTTTTTGATTTAGCTCCTCATCTGGTACATGCTCAGCCTTTGGTATTACCCTATGAAAAGCACATGCGTCCCTCCTGGTTTTTACGTTTAGGCTTATTTTTGTATGATCATTTAAGCAGTAAAAATCGCTTACCGAAATGCAAGAGTATCAATAGAAAAAATAAAGCTCAGTACTTTGCCCCATTAAAAAATGAACTAGAACGAGGTTTTTTATTCTACGATGGTGCTGCCGATGATGCCCGCTTAACTATTGCTAATGCGTTGCAGGCAAAACGTCATGGCGCAAGCATTCATACCCGATCCACCGTCATTAAAACTCAGGTCATTAATAATTTATGGTATGTAACCATACAGCCGCAATCAGGTCCAGTGTATACCATCCAGGCGAAAACTTTGATAAATGCTGCAGGCCCCTGGGTTAAATCAGTGGAACAACTCACACAAATTCCAGATCAGCAGCAAATTAGTTTAGTTAAAGGCAGTCATATACTTGTACCTAAGTTATATGAAGGGGAGCATGCTTATTTTTTACAGCATGAGGACAAACGAGTTATTTTTGTTATTCCCTATCACGGTCATAGCATGATAGGCACTACGGATGTGCCTCTAAATGAGCGATTAGCACAGATCCACATTAGTGACGAAGAAATTAATTATTTAATTACATTAGTAAATTCATATTTCAAAACTAAAATATCAGCCAATGATATTGTATATACCTGGAGTGGCGTTCGTGCTCTGTTAGCCAATGAAGGCAAGGAAGCTCGCGCTTTAAGTCGAGATTATAATTATAACTTTCAACTAACACCTGCCCCAATAATTACTATTTACGGAGGAAAAATAACCACTTACAGGCAATTGGCCGAAGAGGCTATCAATCAATTTAGTACTATTTTTCCCGATCTAAAACCATCCATTACGGCTAATACCCCTCTACCTGGTGCGACATTTGGTACCATGGATTTTGAGCAGTATGTTCAATATGCACAGAAGAAGTATTTCTGGATGGATAAAGAATTATTGCAACGTTATTTACATACTTATGGGAGTTGCATGGAAAAATTCCTATCCCTGAGTACCAGCGAAAAATCTCTAGGAAAAAATTATGGCTCAGGTTTATATCAAGCTGAAGTAGACTACTTAATATTAGAAGAATGGGCTCGCGGCAGCGAGGATGTCCTGAAGCGACGTACTAAACTGGATTTAGTAATGGATGCAGCCAGGAAAAAAGAACTGGCTGCTTACATTGAAAGTATTATTTCTTATCATCCTCTTCAAACTGAGCCTTTATTGCACTAACATCAGCGGCAAGAGCCTGTTCAACCAACTCATGTAAGGTTGAAGCAGGCATACTGCCTGCATTAGAGTAAATGACAATACCTTCCTTAAATACCATCAAATGTGGAATAGAACGGATTTCAAAGAAATCAGCCAATTCTTGTTCCGCTTCAATATTTACTTTAGCAAATTTAATATGCGGATATTGATCCGAAACTTGCTCATAGATTGTAGCAAACTGCTTGCAGGGAGCACACCAACCAGCCCAAAAATCAACAAATACAATTTTGTTTTCATTAATTAATGCTTCAAAAGCGGCACTCACTACATTTTCGCTTGGCATAAATCTTCCTTAGCTTCTATAGAGTTTATAATTTCATGAAATACATCATCAACATTACCACTACCAGAAACGCTATGGAAGGCTGGTGCATCATGGTCACCACTTTCTGCCCATGTTTTATAATAATTAATTAATGGCGCTGTTTGTTTTCGGTATACTTCCAAACGTTTTTTTACGGTTTCTTCTTTATCATCTTCACGCTGAATTAGCGGTTCGCCCGTGATATCATCCAAACCTTCTTGCTTCGGAGGCTGATTCACAATATGGTAAACACGGCCAGAAGGCTGGTGGATACGACGACCACTGATTCGACGGATAATTTCATTATCATCTACATCGATTTCAATAACGTGATCCAAATGGACTCCTGCTTGCTTTAATGCATCTGCTTGTACTAAAGTTCGGGGAAAACCATCGAATAAGAAGCCATTTTTACAGTCGCCCTGCTTTAAACGCTCTTTGACTAAACCAATAATAATGTCATCAGAGACAAGACCACCTGCTTCCATTACCTTTTTAGCGCTTAAACCTAATGGGGTACCTTGCGCAATAGCTGCACGCAACATATCTCCGGTTGAGATTTGCGGGATTTTATAGCGCTCAATTATTCGTAAAGCCTGGGTCCCTTTTCCGGCCCCTGGACCACCCAAAAGCATTAATCGCATCAAAAAACTCCTTAGGACATATCTCAGTTCGATTCCTCTGAGTATACATCACTTTTATACGTTTATACCCAAGACTTCTGGAAATCTTAGGTCTCATTTAGATTCTGCTTCAAAAAAAGCAAATTCACCATAACTTAAAACCAGTAACGCCTCTCTAAACTTCCCCGGCAAGAATTCAATTGCATCGCATAAAGTTGCGAACGGGCCTTAACTTTACGAGCTACCGGCATTAACCATGCTTTCCTCAAATAGGATTTGCGCATATAGCCACCTACCCCTTCATGATAAGCGAGATAAAGATTATAGGCGTCCGCACGATTGACTCCCGCACGACGATTAGCCTGATTAGCGTACCAACCAATAAAATCTACCCCATCGGCAAAATTATGACGAGAAGATAAGAATCCGCCATTATTTTGTTTGTATTCTTTCCATGTACCATGCAACGCTTGAGCATAGCCTGTGGCCGTTGTAGGCCTTTTCCAGGGAATAAACCCGAGCAATCTCTTACGCGGTGGCTTTGCGTGCGCATCAAACTTAGACTCTTGATGAATAATGGCCATTTGTACAGGAACTGGTACTTTCCATCTGTACTCAACATCTTTAGCATGCGTATACCATTTTGGATATTCTCTAAATATATTACAGACATTATTCAAATCTGAAGGAGGTCGGCTAACGCAGGCAGTAAGCGCTGCAACAAATAAAGGCAGCAAAACAAGTTTTAACTTCTTAAATTGAAACAAAGATTCCATAAACGATCAAATAAGAAAAAGGAAGATATTAGCAAATTTAATTCGCACAATCTATGTAATTATAAATTAAATCGCTGTTGCCTGCTTTAGGTTGCATGATACTATTTGCTTTTGTGATTCCCTAAAATAATAAGTAACTTTCATGACCATTCTGGTATTTGATATTGAAACTATTCCAGATATTGAATCTGGACGTAAGCTATATGATTTGCATAATCTATCGGATGAAGATACAGCACAAGCAATGTTTGCCTTAAGACGTGCGAAGGTAGGTAATGATTTTCTTCCTCACTACTTACAACGGATATGTACTATTTCATTAGTTCTTAGCCAGGGCTCCACTATTAAAGTTTGGTCTCTAGGTGATGAACAATCTGATGAAAAAGAATTAATTACCCGTTTTTTTGCAGGAATTGACAAACATACTCCTACGCTAATCAGTTGGAACGGTAGTGGATTTGATTTACCCGTACTGCATTATCGTGCACTACTCCATGGTATTCCCGCACCAACCTATTGGGAGTCAGGGGAAAATAATCAGGCCTTTCGCTGGAATAATTACCTAAGCCGTTTTCATTATCGTCATATGGATCTTATGGACCTTATTGCGGGTTATCAAAATAAAGCCTTTGCGCCCCTAGATGAAATATCCAGCATGTTAGGCTTTCCCGGGAAAATGGGCATGAGTGGCTCTAAGGTATGGGAGCAGTATTTTGCAGGAGACATAAAAAGTATTCGTAATTATTGTGAAACCGATGTGCTCAATACTTTTTGTGTGTTTCTGCGCTTTGAATTGATCCGTGGGGTAATCAATCAAGATGAGTACCACAACTCAATTGAGCGCTTGAAGTTGTATTTAAGTTCGGAGAGTGATAAAGCGCATTTACAAGAATTTTTAGGAAATATGGCTTAATTTTTATCGTTAAAATACTTCTTCAAC
This sequence comes from Legionella saoudiensis, assembly GCF_001465875.1. Taxonomy (GTDB): domain Bacteria; phylum Pseudomonadota; class Gammaproteobacteria; order Legionellales; family Legionellaceae; genus Legionella; species Legionella saoudiensis. The sequence goes on from NZ_LN901324.1 coordinate 1,034,871, forward strand.
CGGTGAGAGAGGTGAATGTTGTCATTGCTGCGCTGCAATAACAAATATTTTACTGCAAAAATGCCACTTCTCATTCACCGGCTTTTCACTGAAATAGGCGCTAAATAGATAACTTCTGTTTTTTAGATTGGAATTTCTTTTAATTTGATGCAGGTTTTCTAATTTACAAAATAAGACAAGCACTTACAGCTACACGCAGCTTGAAAATGGTAATAATATAAGAATCCGTCTTCACACATTGATCTGCTGATTAGAATAGAGTACACTATCATTTAGTTCATTAAATAATCATTTAGTCTTGATATATACCATTTCAAAAATGCGCATAACGCGATGAAAAACATCAATGACTTAAAGCAAAAATAGTAGCAGCATTTAAAAACAAGGTTTATTTTATGTCCGAACCCTTAATTTCCATCACTAAAAAGCAGGCTATTTTATTTGCTGGCTTTCTTGTCTTGTATGAGTTCTTAACGTACATCGCTAATGATATGATTATGCCAGGCATGATTAGCGTTACCCATGCATTTAACGCCCCTGAATCTGCCGTGGCAACCTCACTTACTATTTATGTTCTTGGTGGAGCGAGCTTACAGATATTTTTAGGGCCAATATCGGATGCCTACGGGCGTCGTCCTATGATGCTGCTTGGTGCCTGCTTATTTTTTATTTTTACTTTATTCATTGCCTGCTCCAACTCAATGAACCAATTTATGATTGCTCGCTTCTTTGAGGGCATGGGGCTTTGTTTTATTGGTGTTATTGGCTATGCAACCATTCAAGAAATTTTCGAAGAAATGGATGCAATTCGCCTTATTTCAATTATGGCTAATGCCACGATTCTTGCACCACTCTTAGGGCCGCTCTTAGGGGCTATAGTCATCCATTATATGTCCTGGCGTTATATCTTTATTTCTATCGCGCTATTTGCTTTGGTGGCCTTATGGGGATTATGGCGTTATATGCCCGAGCCTATTGGACAAAAGAAAAAAAATGGAGAACTTACACCCAAAACCAAATTCTCGGCGAAGAAGGTTTTTGCTAATTACAAATCCTTGATGACTAATAAAGTATTTGTTATGGGAACTTTAGCCATTGGCACTGTGGGTATACCCAGTCTTGCTTGGATTGCTTTAGCCCCCATTATTTTAACTGTCGAGGGGAAACTGACTGTAATTCAATACGGGCTTTGGCAGCTACCTGTATTTGGCGCCACAATTATAGGTAACTGGTTTTTACATCGCCTAACCTATAAACTTGAAATTAAAAAAATCATTTACTTAGGCTGTGCGATTATGACCATAGGTGCGGTATTAATGTCCGCGCTGCCTTATCTGTATGGGAATGACTATCACTATCTGATGCCTGGAATCATTATTTATTTCTTTGCATTAAGTGTGATTAATGCCCCGTTGAACAGATTCTGCCTCTTTGTTACTTCGGTAAGTAAAGGTACCGTCTCTGCATTAGTGAGTCTAAGTGTTATGGTTATTGGCGCTCTGGGAACTGAGACGGCAAATATTATCTACAAAACACATAATAGTCTGCACTTTGCCCTGTATTGTAATGCAATGCAACTTGTATTCTTCACCTTTGTAGGTTTGGCATTTTGGATGCATAAATCGGTAGAAGATGAGAAGGTGTCAGGGAAGAATAAGTCCGACTGAATTGACGAACTTTCCGACATTTTTTCAAAGACACGTCATCCCGAGCACCGCGAGGGAACTTCTGAATGTGTCCGGGAATGGATTCGTGCTTTATTCAGGAGTTCCTTCGTCGTAAACTCCTCAGGATGACGTGCTTTCCGACAGTTTTTCAGGAGACACGTCATCCCGAGCACCGCGAGGGAACTTCTGAATGTGCCTGAGAATGGATTCGTGCTTTATTCCGGAGTTCCTTCGTCGTAACTCCTCAGGATGACGTACTTTCCGACAGTTTTTCAGGAGACACGTCATCCCGAGCACCGCGAGGGAACTCCTGAATGTGTCCGGGAATGGATTCATGATCCCATCCAAGGAGTTCCTCATCGTATAAACTCCTCGGATGACGTGCTTTTAGCTTTCTGGCGTTACGTAAGCTTAATACGCGCACATTAATGCAAGCAGACAGGCTACGCTTGCGGCAACTTATTGTTGTTTTGCCGGATGAGATTCTTTAAGTAAAAACGTAGCGATCAACAAGCTTGCTAAGAAACATAAAGGCATAACCAATAATGCTGTTTGATAACCTGAGATACTGTATACATATACCCCGTTCACCACATGCCCAGAATCAGTATGCTGTAAAATATATCCTACCAAAGGTTGAAATATCGCACCGCCAATCAATACAGAGAGATTATTAAAACCTGATGCAGTCCCTACATATTCAGCCGTGTTATTTTCTTTTACTACAGCAAAACTTACTGTTTGACCACCTGCACCTAAGCCTAAGACAAATAAAACTACTGGAGCCCAGCTATAAGTAAGGCCTGGCAAGTAAAGAAGAATTAACGTAGCAACTAACCCTAAAACGGCACTAATAATTAACGCAATGCGCCGACTCTCAATCTTATCACTAAGCCAGCCTAACAATGGACTACCAATTCCAATTCCAATCCAAATCATACTGCATAAGTAGGAAGCAGCAACTAGACTAATTTGGAATTTTTCTTGAAGAAAAGGAACTCCCCATAAGGCCGCGAATACGGCAATAGGCGTCCAAATTGCAAAGGCATAGCTGCCAATAATCCAAGTATGTGCATGCTTACATACTGCAACTAACCGTTTCCATTCATCGCGAAGATAATGCTCTGGGGTTTTCTGATTTTGTTGATTTGGGTAATCGCGAATATACATCCAGAAAAATGCCGCTAGAATAAAACCGACAAAGGCTAATATAAAGCTTGCATTTCGCCAACCAACTCCTTGAATTAAATAAGCTAAAGGCGCTTCACCAAATATTGCGCCAACAGAACTCATTAATTGGGCAATACCTGCTAAAATAGCGAAATAATGCGGAGGAAACCAACGTGATAACAGCACGAGGACTCCAATAAATGAAAATGCAGAACCAATTCCAATAAGAAAACGTCCAATACATGCAGTAAATACGCTATCTGTAGAGGCGAAAAACGCAGAACCGAGAGCACATAAAAGAATAGCGACCGTCATTAGCTTTCTTGGCCCATAGCGATCGTATAAAACCCCTGCTGGTAATTGAGTAGGTGCATAGGCATAAAAGTAAAAAGCTGAGATAAAGCCAAACCCTTCTCCAGTAACCCCAAAGGTTTTCATCATGGGTTCAGCCATAACGCTAGGCGCTACTTGCAAAATAAATTCATATAGATAAAAGGATGCCGCTAAGAAAAAGATAAAGTACGCTGTTGTTAAATTACCATGCTCTTTTGGGTGTGTGTTCTCAGTGTAATATGCGCTCAATTTCAAGTCACTCCGTTGTGAATCGCTCATTTAAGCTTATAGCGATTTACTTTGTCAATATGATTTTGTTAGATTTATAGGGGAATGTCCATTGCAATCTGATTTGAGTGTCTCTTAAACAGGTTACATTATTTTAATGAACCACTGCTTGGGTAGATTGCACCTAAAATGGCAGGTTTTTTCGAACCGGTAATAGCGCCTAGATCCAATGGTTGCTGATTTATTGTTTGTGCCGCCAACCAAGCAAACAACATGGCCTCTAAATAATCGGGGCTGATTCCTGCATCTGCAACACTTTTGACAACGATTTCTGGTAGTAACTCTTGAATCATTTGCTTCAGCGCAAGATTATGTGTTCCCCCTCCACATAGAAATAAATCTTTTACCTCTTTTGGTGCGTCAATTAGTGCATCGGCGATAGGTTTTGCTGTAAATGCTAATAAGGTTTTCTGCACATCTACAGCTTTATAATCCGGCTTTAAATGTGTTTCTAACCAAGATAATGAAAAATATTCCTTACCTATACTCTTAGGCGCAGTTAATTGGATAAAAGAATCAGCTAATAATGCATCCAGCAATGGTTGAATAACCATTCCCTGCTGCGCCCAAGCACCATTCGCATCGAAGGACTTACCTTGATGTTTGGCAATCCAGGCATCCATTAAACAATTCCCCGGACCAACATCCCAGCCGCGCGTGGGTTTATTCGCATTAATAAAAGTAATATTAGCAATTCCACCAATATTAACTAAAGCAACATTTGCGAACTGTTTGCTGAATAGTTCTTGGTGATATAGAGGTGCAAAAGGAGCGCCCTGCCCTCCATTAACTAAATCGCGTGTGCGAAAATCTGCAATAACGGTAATTCCAGTCAGTGAAGAAATAGTATGCCCACAACCTAACTGCCATGTATAAGGGATGCTGCTTTCAGTATTATGGCACACCGTTTGTCCGTGGCTGCCTAGTGCGCAAATATCTCTAGCGCTCAATGCCGCCTCATGTAAAACCTCATTAGCAGCCTGAGCAAAATCGCGACCAATTAGAGTATTCAATTGGCATATCGAGGCTAAACTTAAATCAGAACCATCGAGTAGCTTATTTAGTCCGTTCATTACCTCTTTACTGTATTCTTTGGTAATGCCGCAAATTAATTTATTTGAGGGAATATCAACAATTGCTGCGTCGATACCATCCATGCTGGTCCCTGACATTAATCCTATAAATAGAGTCATTGGTTTCTCACTGAGCAAGTTGGACCCTTAGCCCAACATTTGAATTTTGATATGGCTCGATGGCTTCTTAGGCCATGGCCCAATCCACAAACTTATGCTAACTTAAAACATTTATAAAAATTTTGTGTAGTAATCTTAGCAACCTCTTCATAACTAATACCACGTAACTGTGCTATCGCCTCAGCCACATGCTTTACCAAAGCAGGATGATTTTGTTTACCGCGATAAGGTACTGGTGCTAAATATGGCGAATCCGTTTCAATAAGTATTCGATCTAAAGGTACTTGGCGTGCAACTTCCTGCAATGCAGTTGCATTTTTAAAGGTTACAATACCTGAAAATGAAATGTAAAAATTCAGATCAATCGATTGCATTGCAATGTCCAAACTTTCAGCAAAACAATGCATTACCCCACCTATATTCTGGGCATTTTCTTCAGCCATTAATTTTATAGTGTCTTCCGCTGCCTGACGAGTATGAATAATTAATGGCTTGGAAGTAATTAAGGACGCTTTAATGTGCTCACGAAAACGATCTCGCTGTTCTTCCTGTGCTTCTTCAGTGTGGGTTCGGTAATAATCAAGACCTGTTTCACCAATAGCAATACAGGCAGGATTTGCTGCTAAATCACAAAGCATTTGTGCGGTAACTGGCTTATCCATTTCGGTATTAGGATGAACGCCAACAGAGATATTAATATTAGAGTATTCAGCAGCTAGCTTTTCCAATGCCGGATAATCGGTTAACTCCACACAAACACTAAGAAAATGCTGCACATCATTCTCTTTAGCTTGGGCTAATACATTGGCGATATCCTGATTAAACTCAGTGAGATCCAAAAAATTTAAATGGCAGTGTGAATCAACTAGCATAAATTGATAACCTCAATTGATTAAAGTGTGACTAGAACCTGTCTGTGATTTTAAAATTTCTGTTAAATAGATTTCTATTTTACTACGTAAATCACAACCATGCTCATTGATAAGTTGCAATCCAACTCCCGGAAGTTGGCTCGATTGAGCTTCTAAAGGAGTAACCCAAACAACCTTTACATCAACACAGTAAGGCTTGTTCTCATTCATTAAATTTACAACTAAACTTAACTCTGTACCTAACTCATAGAGATGCTGCGTATGAATAAATAGGCCTCCACCTTTAACGAAAGGCATATACGCTGAATGTAAAGAAGAAAGATTATCAAATATACAATTAATTTGCTGCATCCTGTCCACCCTATAAATCGAGTAATAAATCTTCCAAAGCCAACGTCGCATTTACATTCAAGTTATGGCTTAGTTTGCGGCGTAATAAATTTATTTTATCAATTTGAGAAAAAATAATGATAGGGCTTAGCAAGCAGGACAACTGCTGTAACTGCTGAGTAGCCGGCCCCGTTAATATTGGTTTATTAATCCACATATTCTGAATTTGTGCATAAACCAGATAAAGAAACCATAATATGGTATTTAATTCAAATTCAGCCCATTGGGGGACCACAATACAGGGATGGGTTTTCTTCTCAATAACTGCAATTAGTCCCTCTAAAATAGTTTCTGCCTGATTAATAATCTGCGCTTGTTCAGACTCTTGCGGATAATGCGCGCCAAGAGTGAGAAGATTTGTAGCCGATAAATCCATAGGTAGAGCAAAATGAAAAACCTGGCAACGGCTTAAAACTGTAGGAAGCACCGTACTTAACTGCTGAGCCATTAGCAAAAATAAGGTATGGGCTGCCGGTTCTTCTAAAATCTTTAACAGGGCGTTCGCTGCAGCAGTATTCATTCTATCCGCTGATTCAATAATAATTAAACGGTGAGCAGATCTTTGTGGCGTTAAATAAGAATAGCTTTGCAGCTCGCGGATTTGATCAATTTTTATTGGCCCTCCTGTTTTTTGCGGCTTAATCCATTCAATATCCGGATGCTCACCATGAAATGCCATCTGGCAATCGCTGCATTTTTGGCATGGTTTGCTGGAGGAGGCTTTGCATAAAACCAGCATGGTAAATTGCACGGTAAAATCAGCTAAAGACCGGTCCATAGCCCCAACAAAGAGCATAGATTGGGGATTGCGCCCTTGCTCCCAGGCTAACCGCAAATGTTCCCATTGAGATCGATATATGCTCATATCCTATTACCGATAAAAGTCTGCAATGCATCTTGAATTGCCTGCTGTACAACGGGCAAAGGACGACTGGCATCAATCATTATCGCATTAGGATTTTTTTGTACATGGTGCAAATAGCTTGCATGAACCCGGTTAAAAAAGTCGATGGATTGTTGTTCTATGCGATCAAAGGCGCCGCGCGAACGAACTCGCTGCATTCCCTCTTCCGGGCTAATGTCCAAATACAAAATTAAATCCGGTTTAAAGCCGCCCAATGCAAAGGAGGACAAGTGCTCTATCATATCTTGATCTAAACCCCTACCACCTCCTTGGTAGGCCATAGTAGACAATTCGAAGCGATCAGCAATAACCCAAGTGCCTTGCTTTAAAGCAGGCTTAATTACTTGCTCCAGTAATTGTATTCTCGCGGTGTACAAGAGTAACAGCTCACTTTTGTCATCTAACACGTCTTTATATTCGGGATTTTTAATCAGATCACGCAGTACTTCACCAATAAAGGTGCCGCCTGGCTCACGAGTAGTAATAATATTAATGCCTAACTGAGTTAAAAATTCAATGATTGTGTTTACTGCAGTCGACTTTCCAGCCCCTTCCAGGCCTTCAATAACAATTAACTTCCCCACTGAGGATAACATTAAGAACCCTTGCGTTGATATTGATTGATTGCTTGTCTTTGTTGCTCATAGGTTTCAGAAAATTGATGACTACCATCACCTTTCGCAACAAAATATAAATAATTAGATAATTGAGGATGCGCCGTAGCCTCTAGTGCTTCTTTACTGACCATTGCTATAGGCGTTGGAGGTAAGCCGCGATAGCGGTAGGAGTTGTAAGGTGAGTCAACCTGCATGTCCTGATGCGATAATTTACCTGTGTACGCATTCCCTAAACCATAGATCACTGTAGGGTCCATTTGCAATGGCATATGTTTATTTAAGCGATTAACAACAACCCCAGAAATCAATTGGCGCTCTTGGGGAATTGCTGATTCTTTTTCAATGATAGAGGCGGCTATAAGTAATTCATAAGGACTTTTATAGGGTAAATTGGGCGCTCTATTAGCCCAAACCTTATTAAGATAGTTTTGTAGATTACGATGCGCCTGCTCTAATAATTTCTTACTGCTACTCCCACCTTGATATTGGTAGGTATCAGCTAAAATTAATCCTTCCGCACTCGTATGCTCTCCTTTAATTAAAGACCAATCTTCCGGATGGTAATCCAGATAACTTGCTTTTGCCAAATCCTGTGCGATTTTCTGCTGGGTAGTGCCCGCAATAACCGTAAAGTTTTGTGTTAAAACATCACCGGCAACAACACGATAAAGCAGCTCTAGTGCGGTTTCACCCGGTTTGATTTGGTAGACACCAGCCTTTAGCTTTTGGGAAAGTCCTGTAAAACGAATAATCAGCAGTAGAGGCCTACGACACTGAAGTAAATTATTATCTTTTAATGTTTGTACGAATTGTGATGCAGAAGTTGCCCGACTCAAGTTAATAACTTTCGCGGGATCTTGTTTAGAAATAAGGGGAGTTCCTACAATGCAATAGAAATTCCAGCATAAAAAAGCAAAAGACACAAAAAACAACATTACTATCGAAAGAATTAGTTTTTTGTGTCTTGAAAAGGCCATTTAGATTCGCTTGAAAATTAAGCTACCGTTCGTTCCACCAAAGCCCAACGAATTACTTAGTACATAATTAATAGTACGTTTTTGAGCTTTATGGGGTACATAGTTCAAATCACAGCCTTCATCAGGCTTATCCAGATTAATCGTTGGTGGAGCCACCTGATCTTGGATTGCCATAATACTGATGATTGCTTCCACAGCACCTGCAGCACCTAATAAATGACCAGTCATTGATTTGCTTGAGCTTACCGCTAAATCATAAGCATGTTCTTTAAATACACGCTTGATTGCTTTTGTTTCGCCCAAATCATTTAAATAGGTAGAGGTTCCATGAGCATTAATATAGTCAATCTGTTGTGGATCGATTTGAGCATCACGAATTGCCGCTTCCATTGCGCGAGTTGCACCATCCGCATCCTCATCAGGAGCAGTAATATGATAGGCATCGCCAGACATACCAAAACCAACTAGTTCGGCATAAATTTTTGCACCACGCGCTTTAGCATGTTCGTATTCTTCTAATACAAGAACACCGGCACCTTCTCCCATCACAAAACCATCGCGGTCTTTATCAAATGGTCTGGATGCTTTTTCTGGTTCATCATTTCGTTTAGATAAAGAGCGAACAGCCGAAAAACCGGCCAGGCATAATGGGGTCAGCGTACTTTCCGCGCCGCCACAAACCATAACATCAGCGTCACCGCAGGCAATCATTCGTCCTGCCAAACCGATATTGTGGGTACCCGTAGTACAAGCAGTTACCACAGAAATATTCGGCCCTTTAAGATGATGGCGAATAGAAATCTGTCCTGCAACCAGGTTAATAATCCCGGCAGGAATAAAAAACGGAGAAACTTTACGTGGTCCACCGGCAACAAGTTTATCTTGGTTATTGGTTATGGTTTGTACACCACCAATTCCGGAACCCACAGCAACACCTGCACGGTATTGTAACTCACTGTCGTCAAGGTTCAGCCCAGAATCACGTATTGCCTCATCTGCTGCAGCAACACCAAACTGGGTGAACCCATCCATTTTGCGAGCCTCTTTCAATGGCATGTAGTCTTCAATGTTAAAATTCTTAACTTTAGCCCAGATTCGTGTACTGTATTCAGCAGTATCAAAATCCTCTACTACAGTTACTCCACTAACACCAGCTACAATATTCTGCCAAGTATCTTTCACATTTAGTCCGACAGGAGTAAGCATACCCATGCCTGTGACAACTACACGCCGCTTATTCAATCAAGACTCCTCGAAGAATTATGCTTCTTCTTTATCTAAATTAGATTCAATATAATCAATTGCTTCTTGAATCGTAGTAATTTTTTCAGCTTTCTCATCAGGAATTTCAGTTTCAAATTCTTCTTCAAGAGCCATAACCAATTCTACTGTGTCTAGAGAATCAGCTCCCAGATCATCAACGAATGACGCATCATTTTTTAGATCTTCTTCTTTAACGCCTAATTGTTCAACAACAATCTTGCGTACACGATCTTCAACAGTACTCATAACTTAATTTTCCTCTTTCGGTTGATAGAAACTTTTTATTATTCCAGATAATTAACACCACTCCTATTTAACTTTAACCTCTTAATATTTTGTCTAAAAAACCCTCAAAAGGTCAAAGTTAAATAGGAGGGTATAGTTTATTCATTTATACAGATAACGCAAGTGCATTTAATCCATATACATGCCGCCATTAACATGAATTGTGCTACCTGTAATATATTTAGCATCATCTGAAGCTAAAAATGCAACTGCATTGGCAATATCTTCTGGCTGACCTAACTTGCGCAAAGCGATGCGCTTCATCATTTCATCTTTTACCATATCAGGTAAAGAGGTAGTCATATCGGTATCAATAAAACCTGGTGCAACTACATTTACAGTGATGTTTCTGCTGCCAATTTCTTGCGCTAAAGATTTAGAAAAGCCCACAATACCTGCTTTCGCTGCGGTGTAATTTACTTGTCCTGTATTTCCACTTGAACCAACAACAGAACCGATTGAGATAATCCTACCCCAACGTGCCCTAAACATCGACTTTATACAAATTTTAGACATTCTGTATATAGAATTCAAATTTGTATCAATAACTTTAAACCACTCATCATCATCCATGCGTAATAATAGATTATCTGCGGTTATTCCTGCATTATTAACTAAAATTGCTGGTGCATGACTTGCTTGAGCCAAAGAATCTACAACCTGTTCTATTTGCTCACTATTAGTCACATCAAGGACCAAGCCCTTTCCATTTAAGTTTTCTTTTTCAAAATACTCAGTGATGAGCTCTGCACCTTTTTCAGTGGTTGCTGTGCCATAAACAAAAGCCCCTCTTTGGGCTAGCTTAATAGCAATCGCTTGGCCTATCCCGCGGCTTGCACCAGTTACTAAGGCAACTTTACCTTCTAAATTATGCATGGATGTTCCTTAAAATAAAAAAAGCTTCAAGCAAATAGTTAACCTATGTGGCATAAATGACATCTTAGGCTAATTGTTCAGCCACTTGCTCCAGACTAATGGTATCGTAAATGCTAATCGTATTGAAACTTCTATCAATTCGTTTAATTAACCCATTGAGCACTTTGCCTGGGCCACATTCCAAAATCAGCTCAACACCTTGACTTTTAAAGAGTTGAATCGTCTCGACCCAACGCACTGGGCTATAAAGTTGCTCTTTTAAGCGATCTCTTATTTGCTCTGCTGATTCATAAACACTTAAATCAACGTTACTTATTACATTAATGTTCGGTTTTTTAAAATTAACCTCAGCTAAATATTCAGCAAAAGATTCAGCTGCATCAGTTAATAAAGGACAATGACAGGGGACGCTGACAGGAATTACTTTAGCTAATCGAGCACCAGCATCCTCTGCCAATGCGATCATACGATTAACCGCTGCCGTATGCCCTGCAACAACAATTTGCTCAGGAGAGTTATAATTCGCTGGAGTAACCAAATCATGAGCCCGACTGGCTTCTTGACATAATAATTTTACTTGCTCATCATTAAAGCCAATAATTGCAGCCATTGCCCCCGCTCCCAAAGGAACAGCCTGTTGCATTACCTGGCCACGGCGCGCAACCAAACGGACACCATCACTAAGGGTTAAGGCCCCAGCGCAAACTAATGCAGGGTATTCACCTAAACTATGGCCGGCCATAAATTGGGGTGTAGCAAGATTTTCTTGTTCTAATAAGCGATAAACAGCTACATCCGCAGTCAGCATCGCGACCTGAGTATATTCTGTTTGGTTAAGGCGCTCTGCAGGCCCCTGCTGAATGAGCTGCCATAAATCATAGCCCACAGCTTCAGAAGCTTCTGCAAAAGTATCTACAATAATAGGATATTGTAATTCAAAGTCAGCCAACATCCCTACTGATTGTGATCCTTGTCCAGGAAAAACGAACGCTGTTTTCACCATAATTAAATCAACTCCCATCTATAGTAATTTAAATAAGGCCCAGCAAAAAACACCGGTCTTATTTAAATGACAAAAAGATAAAATTATTAATAACGAATCACCATTGCGCCCCAGGTCATTCCGGCGCCAAAAGCTTCAATCAAAAATAAATCATCTTTTTGAATTTGATTGTTTCGGATGGAATGATCAAGAGCCAACGGAATAGAAGCTGCCGAAGTATTACCATGATTACCAATGGTAACAATAACTTGCGACATAGGAAGCTCTAATTTTTTAGCGATAGCTTGAATAATACGCTGATTAGCCTGATGAGGAACTAACCATTTAATATCTGACTTTTTTAATTGGGAAAGTTCTAAAACCTCATCGACAACATTACCCATAATATTAACGGCAAGTTTGAATACATCATTGCCTTTCATGGAAATTACCGAACGCTCTTCTTTAAGGGAATTATTGGGAAGATCTAAGAACTTCTCCCTATCATAAGAAGAATGCAGCACGCTTCCGATAACCCCTTGGCGAGTACTTGCACTTAACACAACAGCACCTGCCCCATCACCAAACAAAACACAGGTGGCGCGGTCATTCCAGTCAAGAGCGTGAGACATACGCTCACTACCAATTACTAAAATATTATTTGCTGCCCCTGAGCTAATATATTGCTTTGCTATATCCATGACATAAACAAAGCCGCTGCATGCAGCACTAACATCAAAGGCAGGAATTGGATTTTTAATTTTTAAAGCGTGTTGCACTGCACAAGCGACACTTGGGAAAAAATTATCGGGAGTACACGTCGCCACAATAATTAAATCGATTAGGTCCGCATCGAGATTTGCTGCAAGTAACGCTTGCTCGGCAGCTTTAGCTGCCATATATGAAGTGGTTTCATGACCTTGAGCAATACTGCGATTACGAATACCAGTTCTTGAAGCAATCCATTCGTCACTGGTATCGATCATTGATTCCAGTTCAACGTTAGAAAGCTGTTTCTCCGGAATATAGCTCCCAGTACCACTAATTACAGCATATTTCATAAAAGCAACCCTTGATTCATAAAGTCGTTTATACGAGCACGAACTAAATCAATGACATCATTCTTTACTTCAAGAACAGCTTGCTCTATTGCATGTTGAAAACCTACTTCATTGGTTCCGCCATGGCTCTTAACGACAATACCATTTAGCCCTAATAAACTGGCACCATTGTAACGCGAAGGATCCAATCGACTTTTTAATGGTTTTAATACAGGCATCGCAATTAAACCAATTAACTTGGTCAATATGTTGCGTGTAAATGACTCCTTGAATAGCCCTAGGAAAAGTCGAGCCAAACCTTCACTCGCTTTTAAGGCAACATTGCCAACAAATCCATCACAAACAACTAAATCAATCTCACCTGTGTAAAAATCATCACCTTCCACATATCCAACATAGTTCATAACAGAACATTCTTCAAGCATATGCGCGGTTCGTTTGACTTGATCATTGCCTTTGATTTCTTCAACGCCAATGTTTAATACGCCAATTTTAGGGTTTTCTTTATTTGAAACTGCTTGTACTAAGGCTGACCCCATAACTGCGAACTGAAACAAATGTTCAGCACAGGAATCTACGTTTGCGCCTAAATCAATAACCCAGGTTCGTCCTTTCATTGTTGGAAGTTCAGAAACGATCGCAGGCCTATCAATACCAGGTAACGTTTTTAATACATAACGTGCAGTAGCCATTAACGCACCGGTATTTCCAGCACTAACACATGCATGTGCTATACCTTCTTTTACCAAGTTAATCGCTACACGCATGGACGAATCTTTTTTATTGCGCAAAGCAGATGAAGGCAATTCATCCATAGCAACAACCTCAGAGGCGTGAACTATAGAAAATTGCTTCGACGAGGAAACGCCTAATTTTTTTAAATGAGCATCAATCTTGTCGTGAACACCAACAAGAATTAGCTTTAAATTAGGATTACTGTTCGCTGCGCGCACACAGGCAGGAATCACTACACTCAAGCCATGATCCCCACCCATCGCATCTATTGCAATGGTGATATTTTTCAAGAAATATTACTCTTCGTCTGATTCGTAAGCAGTGTCCGCATCAAGAATCTTTTTGCCACGATAGTATCCATCTGGAGTCATGTGATGACGTAGATGAGTTTCACCAGTAGTAGAATCAACAGATAAAGTAGGTGCTGTTAACGCATCGTGCGAACGACGCATATCACGACGTGAACGTGATTTTTTATTTTGTTGTACGGCCATTGTATTACTCCTAAACAATTTGCTTTCATAAAGCGGGAATATTACCCATATTTTAACATCAATCCAAGTATTTATTGAATAAAATATTAAGATTCCCCGTTTTTTTCGGTTAAAAATTGATTTATTTCCTTACTACAATCCTCAGTTTCCGGATGAAATTGAGGGGCGTAGAGATGTAATTCATCAATTATGAGATCATCCAAACTTACTTGTAAGTTAGGCGCTACAACGCATTCATAATGTTCCAATAGCTCTTCTGCACGCTCATCAGTACGGCATGCGGCAATAATCGTACTGTTATCATAAGGATAACTAAACTCATCCAGACAGCGCTGGCATTGCAGCTTAAGTTCCCCATTGACATGTAGATGAATTAAATAAAAATCTTCCTTAGTCTCAACATGATAGCTGGCATTTAACACACAAGGTGTGGCCACAAAACGCGGTAAGCGTTCGCTAAGCGTTACTGTTTTACTTTGTTGTCCTTGCTTGACTAGTTCTTGTAAATAAAGCATTTTTTTGGATTCCTTTGTGTGTTGCATTATGGCATCACTTTCACCTAAGCTACTTTTATGACATAATGTTCTGTTTACAATCTGCACTTTTTAGTGCCAACCCACTATTACACATTAATATAAGCGGTATCTGGATTTTATGAAAGAAAAAGTTATTGTTGGAATGTCTGGAGGAGTTGATTCTTCTGTTGCTGCCTGGTTATTAAAAGAACAAGGGTACCAGGTTGAAGGATTATTCATGAAAAATTGGGAACAAGACGATACAGACACGTTTTGTCCTGCAGCCCAAGATCTCGCTGATGCACAAGCAGTATGCAATCAATTAGATATTCCACTGCATAGTGTTAATTTTGCTGAACAATACTGGGATCGAGTGTTTACCCATTTTTTAAGTGAATATGAAAAAGGAAGAACACCCAATCCTGATGTCCTCTGCAATAAAGAAATTAAATTTAATGCCTTTTTAAATTATGCCTTGGAGCTTGGCGCCGATTATATTGCTACAGGCCATTATGCTCGGAATAAGATTGAAGGGAATGTAGGCCATCTCTATAAAGCCAAAGACCGTGATAAAGATCAAACCTATTTTTTACATGCGGTAGAGCCTGAAGCCCTGGGGAAAACATTATTCCCTATTGGTGATTATACAAAACCAGAAATTAGAGAGTTTGCTACCCAATTAGGCCTCGTGACTCAAGCTAAAAAAGACTCCACAGGGATCTGCTTTATTGGCGAGCGACGTTTCAAAAGCTTTTTAAAAGAATTTATTCTGGCAAAACCTGGAGAAATGAAAAGTACAGACGGTACGGTATTGGGTAAGCATGATGGCCTTATGTTTTATACTCTGGGCCAACGCCAGGGGTTAGGCATTGGTGGCATGCATAGCTCATCGGATGAACCTTGGTATGTAGTGGATAAAGATGTAGCAACAAATACTTTGTATGTAGCTCAGGGAAGCCAGCATCCGATGTTGTATTCACAAGGTCTTATTTGCGGACCAATCCATTGGTTGGCGGAATGCAGTAATGAATTACCCCTTACATGCTATGCAAAAACCAGATACAGACAACCTGAGCAAGGCTGCATGATTTCTCCTCCAGATAATGGGCAGCATTATGTAATGTTTTCAAGTCCTCAAAGGGCAGTAACACCCGGACAATACGTGGTTTTTTATGATAAAAACCAATGCCTGGGAGGAGCAACTATTGAACAGATTATTAGGTAGCTAAAATCTAGGTATAATATATATTTTATAAATGAACAATCGGAGTTATCACCATGGCTGCTATAGATGTATCCCCAACTACCAGCGACATTCATTTTTCTGTAAATGCCGCAGATAAAGTAGCTGAATTAATTCGAGAGGAAAATAATTCTAATCTGAACTTACGTGTTTCTATTACCGGCGGCGGCTGTTCCGGATTTCAGTATGGCTTTAGTTTTGATGAAGAAATTAATGAAGATGACACCGTGGTTATTCAACAATGCTCTGATGGTACCTCTTCGGTAAAACTTCTTGTTGACTCAATGAGTTACCAATATCTCCATGAAGCAGAGATTGATTATATTCAAGGTATTCAAGGAGAACAATTTGTGATTCGTAATCCTAATGCGAAAACTACTTGTGGTTGTGGCTCTTCGTTTAGTATGGATGAGGACGAATAATCTGCTTCCCCTTTAAAATAACAAACCTGGTTGCTTGCAACCAGGTTTACCCCAAACAAGTCTCTTAATAAGGCTTGATCACCACTTTAGTGCCAATCTTCATAAAGTTCTGACTTAACCATTTCGCATCGCTAGGCAATAAACGTACGCAGCCGTGACTTGCGTTGTAATGAGGGACTTCATAAGAACCATGAATTGCATAATTCTTACTAAAATACATGCAATATGGCATTGGAGCCCCACCCCGTCCTACAGGGTAACGACTGGAACGACATCCTGGTCCGCCTTTGCTCCAGATACGAAAAACACCCGTTGGCGTTTTACAACCACGATGAATATCTGGACAATATTTTCTGCCCGCAGAACCTCTTCCAGTGCGAACGACCTGACCATGTTCATTAATCGCTTTCCAACTTAATGTATTCGGATTAAAAATAAAGGTATTTCCTGCAGAATGTGCCGAACACAAAGGAAGCATAAAAAATACCAATAAAGTCAGGGGTAGAAAGCGAGGTGCTAATACAGCAGATTGTTTTTCCATAATTGTTCCTTTTTTTCCATCTCAGCATATGTAAGTACATGTCTTATCTTTACTTACTGCATATCACAATAAAGATAAGAAATTACCTTAACTTTAGTTTAGTCCAAATAAAATACAAAATAAATTATTTTACGGCAAAATGCGATTATTTGTTCTACTATATTAATTGAGGGAAACAGATTAAGGATAATAGACTATGCAAAAACAATCACTTATAGCAGTCTCTATTTTATTGGGAAGCAGTATTGCCTGTGCGGATACTACGCCCAGTGCTACAACAACAACTACAACAACCACAGCACCGGCTGCTACACCTGCTGCTCCGGCTACAGCACCCGCTGCTGCGACACCAGCAACACCTGCAGCGCCAGAAGCAGCAACTGATTCATCTGATGTTACTTCTGAAATGACTAAGGATGCATGGCTAAAGACTATTGGCCCTATGCTTCCAACATTAATCTGTAAAGGTTTTATTAATGATCCAGACTTAAAACAACGTCTTGAGACAATTAAAATGACTTATGATCAATGTGTTAGTGTAATTCCTGAAAGTGTTGATAAATGTCAAAACCAACTTTATGCATCAATTCCGGCAAAAATCAGCAATACTGACGCATCTACTTGGGGAAAAACGTTAGGTGAGTGTATTGGTAAAGATTTTGCAATGAAATATCTGATCAAATAATTCTTATTTTCTAAGAACCTGAATAGATTTGCTCTATTCAGGTTTTTTCTCAAATTCCTGCCTATTATTAGCACGAAGGATTAATGCTCGCTTAAGAATCCCTTGGTATAATCGATGCTCATTTAAACGATTTTAGTTTAACGGTTTAAGGATCTTTTATGGGCAAATACGTTAACCAACTCGATTCACGCATTCAATTAACAGATAAAGCAGCATATCGGCGAGAACAATACCAATCCTATATGACCGGCCCGGAATGGCGCAACGTGGAAATGGCCGAAGAATATGGCAAACTACTTCGCGAAAATAAGTCGATGTTCCAATTTCCTTACTTCCGGCAAATCTTTGATTTATGGAAAGTAGTATTTAACTCCTATTCCGCTGCCCGCAAATACGACAGCATCAGTACAATATTATTCTCTGAATACATGATAATGGACCTATTTGTTGCTACATTCACCACAATGGAGCTACTCCCTAAAGGAATTATTTCTCTCTTACTTTATCCCTTTTTAAAGAAAGACAATGCATCGGAAATGCAGCAACATTTAGCAACGACTTTTGAACACTATGCGGCGAACTTACAAACTATACCCTTCTATGATCATAAGTACAGCGAGATGCGAGCTGATTTAGCTGAAAAATATCGTCAATGTGAGCATAAAACTTGGGTAGATTGGTTCTCTTGGACGGTAGTCTCCTGTGAGCTATGGGCTAGAAAATGGATTTCGAAACCATTAAGCTACTGGTATCACCAGGAAAACAATGAAGTGCCACCTTCCACTGATATATTAGTCAAATTCAATGCTCAAGACATTGATAACCCTGAAGAAGCCAAACGTCTATTCCAAGAGCAATTGGCACAAGTAGAACAAGAGCATGCGGTCCATATAGTTGATACCCATATTTATGCTAAAGACTCCCCTAAGACTAAAGACGGTCAGACTTATACCTCAGTATATGCTCGCCTTAGTGCCCCACGCTACGCAGCATTCCAACCTGTTGTTAGAGCGCTTGGAGAACAGGGCATTGAGTTACGTAAAATTGCAGGGCAAGATCGCGTGCAAGTTAAATGCATCATTGATACAGATAGCGCTGATAAACTTTTAGCGAAAAAAGAAGCCTTAAATCAGACCAAAAAAATAAAAACCCTCTATAGCTATGGGGATCATATCCACAGCAACCGCGAAATATGCCTCTTTGATGCTCCCGTTAGAAATCTACATAAGACACTTAAACGTTTAGAGAAACAAGACGACGTAAAAGTAAGTTTTATACATAATTTTTAAGGAAAATTAAAATGTCTGTATTAAATAATCTAATGAAAAAGCTACCTAGACTGGGATATTTTAACGAAATTCCAGCCGGAATGATTGATAAAATATATCGTGACAAAGCAACAAGCTTTGTTGGAAAAGCCTTTCAGTTTATCCAAAAGCGAGTAATTTTTGCCTTAGGTTTTGTCCCTCTATCATTAATTGATATGGTTGTTAGCAGCTTTATCGCCAGTATTTATTCGTTTCGGGCATTCTTCACTACCGAGGATACTCAAGAAGCTCGTTTAGAACAAATGAAAATCTATGCGAGTAATTTTAGTAAAAACCTATATGCTCTACTGGCTTCGCCCTTTGGTTTCATTAGTCCCAAATTAGTTAGTTTGTACTTTGTTCCTGACGCCAAACAAACAGGGGTCAGCGCAGGTGGCGATTATCATCACGCGCGTAACGCGGTTTTGGAATCACCAGAAACCATCGAAGATTTACAAGCACTTGTTAAAAACGCAGCCCGAGAAGGTAAAAAAATAATGCCTATAGGAGCTGGCTTTAGTCAAGGCAAACAATTTCTTCCTGAAGGAGATGAAAACTTAATTGTCGTGGATTTAAGCAAATTCAATACTGTTGAAATTCATTCTAAGGAAAAACAAGCTATTGTTGGAGCAGGTGCAATCTGGTCTGATATTAAACAGGAAGCAAACAAATTTAAGTTGGCTTTAAAAGTAATGCAGGCTTCTGATGTATTTTCTGTGGGTGGTTCCCTAGGCACTAACATTCATGGCTGGAATATTCATGATGGTATGCTTTCCACGGTCGTAACTTCTATTACAATTATTAACGCTGAGGGTGAATTAGAAACCCTTACTCCCGAAGACCAAAAGTTCCATAATGTTACCGGTGGATTGGGGCTCTATGGCATTATTGTTTCAGCGACCATTAACCTTACGGATAACGAGCTCCTTAAAGAGAAAGGGGTTGCAATTGAACCGGAACAATATGTTCAACATTTTCGTGAGAATGTAATAACTGATCCCAATACCCGCATGCACTTATATCGTTTATCACTCGACCCGAATAACTTATTAGGCACAGGTGTTGCAGTAAGTTATGTGAAAGAGGATGACAGTAAACCAGTTCAAGATAATTTACGCCCTGAAGCAGAGCATGGCACACGGCTTGATCGCATCATGATTAACATGGCTCGCCACTCTCCGTGGGCTCGGCAAAAATATTGGAATATGGAAAGTGCTCGTTTGCTTGCCAATGATGGGGAGGCAATGAGCGTAAATAAAATTATGCAGCCGCCTATTAATGCGATGTTTAATTCATCAAAAAGCGAAACCGAATGGCTGCAAGAGTTTTTCTTACCGGAGGAAAACTTGGCTGATTTCCTTAAAGAGTTAGGTGCCTTACTACAAGAGAATGATGTTGCCTTACTGAATGCTTCAGTACGCTTTGTTAAGCAAAATGATCGCTCACCTATGTCGTATGCGCATGATGGCGACCGCTTTGCAGTGGTGCTTTGCTTTAACCAATCACTAGAAGAAAAAGCAATCATCAAAGCCCGTAAATGGATACGTCAAGCACAACACCTCACTGTTGAAAAAGGTGGCTCCTATTACCTTCCTTATCAACATATTTCGAATCCCGAGGATTTTCATGCAGCATATCCGCACGTTGATGAGGCATTGATTGCAAAGGATGAGGCGGATCCTGATCATTTATTTGTTAGTGGTTTTTATCAACGATTTATGGAGCCAAAACCAGAGACTACAAATCACTTTAAAGTGATTATGGCAAATGAAGCAACTAAAGCCAAATTTGCTGGATTTTTGAAGAATGTATTACATCGTCTAGATAGTGATAAGTTCTTCGCCTTGTTAGAAGACATTCTGCAATACAACGACAGCCATGAAGAAATTTACCAGGAATTAGCACGCCGTTTGCCGGAAATTGCGCCAGGCACCCTAGGTGATTTACTACGTATTCTTGACTCATTATCAGCAATCAAAACTGATCTTGGCGAGCAAGCGCACAGCTTACTCCCTCAAGAGATGAAAACCATTGATGGCCTTGTTGAAATTGGTTATCCGGGTCGTTTCGTTAATGGATTTAAACAACATTACAAAATTACTGGTGAAGTTGTTGCCGTCTATGAACAACAATCCATTACAGATTACATCCAAACAGGTTTCCCTCGTCCTTATGATCGCTTCGAGCAATTAGATTACAGCAATCCTAATTTAGCTAAGCTTAAGGATAATAGCGCTGATGTAATTACCTGTTATGTGGGTCTACACCATTTTGGAGATGAGGAATTAGAGCATTTCTTAGAGGAAGTGAAACGTGTTCTTCGACCAAATGGCCGTTTCTTACTCGTAGATCATGATGTTACAGATGAAGAAACCATGAGCATGGCTCATATGGCACATACAGTCTTTAATATCGCTACAGGGGTATCTCTGCAAGAAGAAATGACAGAAACACGTAAGTTCCATTCGATGACCTATTGGAGACAAAAATTACAAGAGCATGGCCTAGGCTATACGGTTGATGGCCCCGATGTTCCACTTGTTCGTAACGGCGACCCGTCACGTAATCGTATGGTGAGTTTTGCCAAGCCCGGACCGATGAATCAATTAAACCCAGTAATAGTAACTGAGCCGGCTAATGATGCGGAAGTAGAACGCCGACAAACTCAGGTGATGGTACCTGATTATCGTAATCCAAGCACTCATTCGAATGCGCAAACGATGCGTCGCGAAGGGGTATTTAAAGCGAATGATACGGAGCCATCATCTAAAGTTGTTAATGAATCAACGATGACTTTGGTGTGATAGAAAAAGTGTGCCCGGTTAAATAAATAGTTTAGCTGGGCACATAAATAAGCCCTCTCCCGCGCTCAAATACTATTCATGCGGGTGAGGCAGCCTTTAAAGCCAACTGCTTAGCTTGCTCACCTCTGAAAAGAGAGCTCAACTAAACTTCATCCCAATAATTCACCCCAGACTTTTTACTCAAAAACTCAATAAAACTCTGATGCGATTCAATCTCATCAGCTAAAGCCTGTATCACGATGGGGTTTGCTAAACGCAGTGCTGCAATTTCTTGCACCTGCACTTCTTTCTTACTGTTAGTCTCTTCAACCTCACCAAACAAGCTACTCTGTCCACCGGTTAATGCCAGATAAACAAAAGCCAAAATCTCCGCATCGAGTAATGCGCCGTGAAATTCTCGATTAAAATGATCAATACCAAAACGCTTACACAAGGCATCCAAGCTATTACGTTGACCGGGAAATTTATCTCGCGCATAAGTTAGCGTGTCAAATACATCACAATATTCTTCTAAACTTTTTTTCCATTGCACATGTTTTAATTCAGAATTCAAAAAGCCTACGTCGAACGCGGCGTTATGAATAATTAATTCCGAACCACCAATAAATTGTAAAAAATCAGAAACAATCTCCGAAAATAAGGGCTTATCTTTCAAAAAGTCATCACTAATTCCATGCACACGAAAGGCGCCTTCATCAACCAAACGCTCTGGGTTAAGATAAACATGGAAATGTTTTCCAGTTAATTTTCGATCAAATAATTCCACACAGCCAATTTCGATGACGCGATGGCCCTGCTCATGGCCAATTCCGGTGGTTTCTGTATCTAATACAACTTGTCGCATTATTACTCACTTAATTCTTCAATACCTTGGTTGGCTAATGCATCAACCAATTCATTTTCCGCATGCCCTGAGTGTCCTTTGACCCAATGCCACTTTATTTGATGGCGTGAGGCCAATTCGTCTAAAAGAGCCCAAAGATCTGCATTTTTTACGGGCTCTTTTTTGGAGTTGCGCCAGCCATTTTTTTTCCAGCCGTGCATCCAACTCATCATTCCTTGTCGTAAGTATTGAGAGTCAGTATACAAATCGACCTCACAAGGTCGGGTGAGCGCCTCCAGCCCTTTAATTGCGGCCATTAGCTCCATGCGGTTATTGGTCGTATGTGCCTCTCCTCCATGTAAAGTTTTCTCTTTGCCTTTATAGCGAAGCAAGACACCCCAACCACCAGGTCCAGGGTTCCCTTTACATGCCCCATCGGTATAAATTTCTATACTCACTCAATCCTCATTGATTAACTTAATGCCCGTTTATATTTCAGACCGAGAGAACTTCTCGTGCAAAATCATTTCTTTTACCGCAGCAATATCTGGGGCAAAATAACGATCATAGTCATAAGGAGCTACTTCCGCTCGCACCGTATTATACACATCCTCCAACAAGGGTGAAGTTTTTAACGGTTTATGAAACTCAATTCCTTGGCAGGCGGCTAGCATCTCGATCGCTAAAATAGTCGCAGTATTATCGTTCATTTCATGTAAACGTCGTGCAGCACTCGTTGCCATGGATACATGATCTTCCTGATTAGCTGATGTGGGTAAGCTATCAACTGAATGGGGATGGGCTAAAGCCTTGTTGTCACTAGCACATGCTGCTGCCGTCACATGAGCAATCATAAAGCCTGAATTTAAACCGCTTTCTTTAATTAAAAATGCAGGTAACTCACTGAAATTCTTATCAATTAATAAGGCAATGCGACGCTCCGCATTCGCTCCAATTTCCGCAATAGCTAAAGCTAAATTATCTGCAGCCATTGCAACGATTTCTCCATGGAAATTACCGCCTGAAAGTATATCTCCCTGTTCGCTAAACACCAAAGGATTATCGGAAATGGCATTAGCTTCAACCTGTAAGGTGTCTCGGACAAAGCTAATTTGATGTAAGGCTGCGCCCATAATCTGGGGTTGGCAACGTAGTGAATAAGGGTCTTGGACGCGGGAACAATCACGATGCGATTCACGGATTTGGCTACCTGCTAATAATTCTCGATATAATGCAGCAACTTCACGTTGTGCTTGATGGCCTCGTGCCTTATGAATACGATCGTCAAAAGGTACATCACTTCCACGTGCGGCATCAACGGATAAAGCCCCAGTAATTAGAGCCACCTCAAATAAGTTCTCTGTTACAAATAAAGCTTTTATTGCAATAGCGGCGGAAACTTGCAAACCGTTAAGTAAGGCCAAGCCTTCTTTAGCTTCCAACTCCAGTGGTTTAAGCCCTGCTATTTTTAGCCCTTCCTCGGCACTAATCAGTTTCCCTTGATGTCGTACTTCACCCACTCCAAGTAAAGGTAAAGCCATATGAGCTAAAGGCGCTAAATCACCCGAAGCCCCAACTGAACCTTTAGCTGGAATACAGGGGTACACTTGGTGATTGAATAGTGTCAATAAGGCTTCGATTAATTCCAGGCGTACTCCTGAATAACCTTGAGCTAAATTGTTAATTTTAAGCAGCATAATCATGGCAACAATATCATCTGCCAATAATTCGCCTGTGCCGCAGGCATGTGACAACACGATGTTGCGTTGTAATTGTTTTAACTTTTCTGTGGGAATTGTTTGATTTGCCAGGGAACCAAAACCCGTATTAATACCATAAACTGTTTTCTTATCCTGAATAACTTTTTTTACGGTTTGATGAGAAGTATTAATCACTTCAAATGCATGGCTTGCAAGAGAACAGGGTAATTGATTACTCAAAATTTGTTTGATTGAGTGTAAGGTTAATTGTCCCGGTTCCAGGATAAAATGTTCAGACATAAACTAACTCCTTTTTACAACTTAATGAGGCTTGCCCTCACTACCATATTTGTAGGTTGGGTCCCTGACCCAACCTACGTCCTATTCCACCATAGGCAACCACAGCCCATTTTCTTTTGCACATTTTTTTGCAAGCTCATAGCCTGCATCAGCATGACGCATCACTCCAGTAGCGGGATCATTATGCAGCACACGGGCTAACCGCAAAGCCGCCTTCTCTGTTCCATCAGCAACAATAACAACACCAGCATGCTGAGAGAACCCCATGCCAACACCACCTCCATGATGAAGGCTTACCCAAGTGGCACCACTTGCACAATTTAATAGAGCATTTAATAAAGGCCAATCAGATACAGCATCACTTCCATCCATCATGCCTTCAGTTTCACGATTAGGACTTGCAACGGAACCCGAATCCAAATGATCACGACCAATGACAATTGGTGCCTTAACCGCACCACTTTTCACCATCTCATTAAAAGCCAAGGCCAGACGGGCTCTATCTTTTAAGCCCACCCAACAAATACGCGCAGGCAAACCCTGGAAGGCAATTTTTTCTTTAGCCATATCCAGCCAACGATGTAAGTGTTTATTATCAGGAATTAATTTCTTCACCATTTCATCTGTCGCATAAATGTCCTTTGGATCTCCTGACAAGGCAACCCAACGAAATGGTCCAATGCCTTCACAAAACAGTGGGCGAATATATGTTGGCACAAAGCCTTCGAAGTCAAAGGCATGTTGCTCGCCGGCCTCAAGAGCCATTTGGCGAATGTTGTTGCCGTAATCAAAAACCGGAATTCCTCGCTTATGAAACTCAAGCATTGCATGTACTTGAATAGCCATGGATTTTTTAGCCGCTTGTACCACTTCATCAGGGGCCATTTGCCGCATTTTTTCTGCATACTCCAAAGTCCAACCTGCAGGCAGGTACCCATTAAGCGGATCATGAGCACTGGTTTGATCAGTTACTAATGAAGGAGTGGCGCCGCGCGCAACCAGCTCTGGAAAAACTTCAGCCGCATTTCCTAAAATCGCTACAGATAAAGGCTTCTTCTGCGCACAAGATTCATTAATCCAAGCCAAAGCCTCGTCTAAATTACTAGTATATTTGTCTAAGTAACGGGTTTTCAAACGCTTTTCAATACGCGATAAATCACACTCTACCGCTAATACACTCGCACCAGCCATTGTTCCAGCCAAGGGTTGCGCCCCACCCATGCCACCTAGACCTGCAGTAAGAATCCATCGGCCAGACAGGTCACCCTGATAATGCTTACTGGCAGCAGACACAAAAGTTTCATAAGTGCCTTGCACTATTCCCTGTGAACCGATGTAAATCCAACTTCCGGCAGTCATTTGACCATACATCATTAAGCCCTTTTTATCGAGCTCATTGAAATGCTCCCAAGTTGCCCAACGAGGAACCAAATTTGAATTCGCGATCAACACGCGTGGTGCGTCTTCATGAGTGGTAAATACACCTACAGGCTTACCTGATTGAATCAATAATGTTTGATTTACATCTAATGATTTGAGTACTTCTTCAATTTTTTCAAAGCAATCCCAATTGCGTGCAGCTTTTCCCAAGCCACCATAAACAATTAGTGAGTCAGGATTTTCCGCAACCTCAGGATCCAAATTATTATGCAGCATACGCAATGCTGCTTCAGCTAACCAATTTTTGGCCTGCTTTTCTGTACCGTGATTTGCCCTTATTATCCGCTTAGACTTGTTCGCATCCATAAAGCTTGCTCCATAGCTAAAAAATTAGATGAATCATACACTAGAGCGCATTCAGCGCATAGGGTTTGATAATCATGCTCATGATCGCGGCGCCATATTAAGACTCCATGCTTTATGCCATGTAGGCGTCTAAATTATGCTATGATATACTTAGCGCAATCTTGATTAATTGTGAATATATAAAGTGCAGAATCATTCAGAAAAACACCCTAAATCTCTGGGGATTTACTTTGCTACGGAGATGTGGGAGCGTTATGGTTTTTATGTCGTACAATCACTTTTAGCACTCTATTTAGCCTTACATTTTAAATGGCCTGATAAACAAATTTATGCACTGGTTGGCTCATTCACAGCCCTGACCTATCTCTCTCCAGTGGTTGGTGGATGGATTGCAGATAAATTAATCGGCCAAAAAAGAGCGGTTCTCTTAGGAGCAATCGTACTTTTTACCAGTTATTGTCTCCTTTCCTCTGTGGATAGTGTAAGCATCCTCACAGCCTCACTCGCCGGCATTGCCGTAGGAACAGGGTTATTAAAGCCCAACATCTCCTCTTTGCTAGGCAATGAGTATTTACAGGGATCGGCTCGACGTGAAAGTGGCTTTACCATTTTTTATATGGGAATCACCTCCGGTATTATTTTAGGTACGACCTTACCAAGTATTCTCAATGAGTATTTTGGCTGGGCTGCTTCCTTTACTAGTGCGGCAATAGGTATGGTCATTGCCTTTTTAGTGTTTTCTTTTGGCATTAAAAAATACCAAATTAAAGACTATAATCCTTTTGTATTTCAAACTAAAAAAATAGCTATTGCCTTCCTATTGATTGTATTTCTTTGGGCTTTATCGTTTTATATTTTAAACTCTCCCCAATTAGCGAATCTGATCTTTGGATTAGTGGTTTTATTCTCTGCAGGCTATATTAGCTATGCAGTTAGTGGCGAAAATGCCAATCAATCACGACAAACATTGGTGATTGGTTTATTGTGCATTATTTCCGTTGTATTTTGGTCCTTCTATTTCCAAATGTTTATGTCGTTAACTCTATTCATCTCCCGTGTGGTAGAGCCAACTTTTTGCGGTATTCAATTCCCTGCCCCCTATTATGTGACTATTCAAAGTATTGGAATGCTCGTGATAGGTTATTTTTTAGCGAAAAGAAATCAACAACTCAATTTAATAGAGCGTGGCCTCAGCATTGGCAAAAAATTCTTACTCGCTATTTTTATCACCACCGCAGCCTATGCAGTGATTGTTTTAGTCACTAATTTTACGGAACGTACGGCATTATTGTTTCCCTTATTGATTATCCCTGCTTATTTAATGTTTTCATTAGCTGAATTATTGCTCTCGCCTGTGGGCTTATCGGCAATAACCTTACTTGCTGATAAAAATAAAGTAAGCACGATGATGGGGATATTCTTTGTTTCTTTAGGAATCGGTGGTTTTCTTTCTGGAAAATTGGCCTCTTTAACTTCAATTCCTACAGGCGAGACCAATATCGCAGTGCTAAAGTCGCTTTATGCAGCAGCCTTTACTCAACAATTAGGAATCCTTTTTATTGCAGCAATTGGTTGTTTGGTTTTATTTGCTGTAATTAAGTTTTTATTAACGCGCGTAAAACTTACTGATTAAGTTACTCATGCCAAGTGAAGTAATCCCTCTCTGGATGCTTCACTTCATTCGCAATGAGAGTTAACAAGGCTTATTCTGCAACATAACCCTTTTTATATCAAAAAAATACTGCTATCATCCACGATTTTTTGATAGAAGATACCTTGCTTATGTCTGATCAACATCCAATGCTAGCTAAACTCTTACATGCGCTTGAAGATATTCAAGCTACCGATATTAAAGTAATCGATGTGCGCAAACAAACCACAATCACGGATTATATGCTTATTGCTTCCGGACGTGCCTCCCGTCACGTTAAGGCGATTGGTCAAAAAGTTATGGAAGATATGAAATTAGCTGGTTTACCCGCATTACATTGCACAGGACTTGAAACTGGTGACTGGGTTCTTATTGATTTTGGTGATTTTATTGTCCATGTTATGCAACCTGAAAGCAGACAATTTTATAATCTAGAAGGACTTTGGGAAGAACAACCCAAAAGTTGATTACTATGTTAAAAATCACCGTAATTACTTTGGGCAATAAAATGCCCGATTGGGTTACTCAAGGAAGTAACGATTATGCTAAACGATTTAATGACGGTATTCAGTTAAAAATAATTGAAATCCCCCTTATTCGCCGTAGTAAGTCCTCTGATCTTACACGCATCATGGAAAAAGAATCTGCGTTAATTAAAGAGGCGCTTCCTACTGGCGCACGAATTATTGCTTTAGAAATTGAAGGCAAATCGTTCAGTAGCGAAGAATTAGCACAAAAAATAACTCAACTACAGCAAATTTCCAGCCATTTATGTTTTCTAATTGGCGGCCCGGAGGGTTTATCACAGGAAGTACTTAAGTTATGTAATGAGCGGTGGTCTTTATCAAAACTCACCTTGCCCCACCCTCTAGTTCGAATCATTTTGTTAGAAACATTATATCGAGCTTGGTCGATTATGAATAATCATCCTTATCATAAATAACTTCAAACTAAAAAAATCCCGAAGAATATGATGATGGAGCTCCTGAAGAGGCACAATATTACTCATAAGCTACCCAAGACCTAGAAATGTAAACCTGGCCAATGGCAAAAAGCTAGATTTTAATATACTATGCACCCTTTTGAACCTCGTTAACTGACTGTATGCGATGCGGCTAAATCACTCATTTAATAATTATCAATCCGAATCACAGAATCAACGTTTTAGACTTAATTTGCTCGTTGCATTTATAATTATTTTGTCTTTAATTCTGGTGTTAAGACTTGCTTACCTGCAAATCTCTGAATTTAGAAAATACCAAACCTTATCTTTAAAGAACCAAATGAGCATTACCCCCATTGCCCCACCACGAGGAGTGATTCTTGATAGAAATGGCGTATTATTAGCTGAGAATATCCCTGTTTATGTTCTTGAGATAATTCCTGAACATGTGAAAGACATCAATAAAACCATTAAACAATTACGTAAATTACTTCCTTCGATTACTGAAGATGATGAAATAAGCTTTAATCGAGCGCGCAAACAAAATCGCTCCTTTATGCCAATTCCCATTAAATTAAAATTAACTCAAGAAGAAGTTGCTCTGTTTGCAATTAATCAATATCACTTTCCAGGTGTTAGTATTAAAGCACGCTTAATGCGCCATTATCCGCTTGGCGAAATAACTGCCCATGTTTTAGGTTATGTTGGCCGTATTAATCTCCAAGAGTTAAAAACCGTAGATCCAACTAATTATCGAGCCACTAACTTTATTGGAAAAGCTGGAATTGAAAAATATTACGAAGATATTTTGCATGGGACTGTGGGATATCAGATGGTAGAAACTGATGTAAGTGGGCGAACCTTACGCGTAATTGACAAGATGAATCCACACTCAGGCGCTAAACTTTATTTAAGTATTGATATTCGCTTACAAAAAGCAGCTTATGAAGCCCTGCAAGGTAAACGCGGGGCAGCGGTAGTAATTAATTCTAAAAACGGCGAAGTATTAGCTATGGTAAGTTCGCCAAGTTTTGATCCTAATATTTTTGTTAGTGGAGTGAGCTCCAAGGACTATAAAGCTCTATCGAATACGCTTCAAAGACCTTTGTTTAATCGAGCCGTACGTGGTGTTTATCCTCCCGCATCGACAATTAAACCCTTTGTAGGGCTAGCTGGGCTGGATAAAGGATTTATCACGACCTCAAGTACAATTTACGATCCAGGCAAATACAAACTGCCTAATTCTAGCCATATTTATCGAGACTGGAAAAAAGGTGGCCACGGAATGATTAACTTTAAGCGCTCCATCACCGTATCCTGCGATACATTTTATTATCAGCTAGGTAATAAAATGGGCATATCTAATATTGAAGATATGTTAGTTAAGTTTGGTCTAGGCCATTTAAGCCATATTGATCTATATGAAGAGGCATCAGGTATTGTGCCAAGCCTTCGCTGGAAAAAGCAAACGAAGGGAGTCACTTGGTACCCTGGTGATACATTAATTACTTCAATTGGGCAAGGCTTTATGCTGGCTACTCCCTTGCAAATTGCTAATGCTACAGCTTCACTAAGCCAGCGTGGTCAGCGTTTCCGCCCTCACTTACTGACAAAAACAGTAAACAGTGATACTGGTAAAGCAAAACATTATAAGCTTATTGAAGAATATCCAATTTATCTTAAAGATGAAGCCAATTGGGATATTGTTAAAGAGGCCATGCACAGCGTCCTTACCAGTAATGAAGGGACAGGCTATCGATTTGGTCGCAATCCACCTTACCCTGTAGCAGGTAAAACAGGCACAGCGCAAGTCTTTAGCGGTCGACAATATGAAAAGGCTAAATATGAAGATATCCCTGAAGCCTTACGTGATAATTCACTCTTTATTGCATTTACTCCAGTAGATAAGCCAGAGATTGCCATAGCCGTTGTGGTTGAAAATGATTTTACGGCCTCTGTGGTTGCCCGCAAGATACTAGATACTTATTACGAACTTTATCCGATGAAAACAACTCATGAACAGAAGACACAATAAACCCGTTTATCGGTTTACTACAAAATCACTTCATTTGGACCTTCCACTATTAGGTCTTTTACTGCTTTTAATTAGCTTAGGCCTTTTAATTCTTTATAGTGCATCTAACGCGAATATGAGCATGATTTTACGCCAATCCATGCGTTTGGTTTTTGCCACATTAATTATGATTGTCTTGGGATTTATCCCCCCTCATAAATACAAAATATGGACTCCCTGGATTTACAGTGTTGGTTTAGGTTTACTCATTGCAGTAATGTTGATGGGTAAAATTGGTAAAGGGGCGCAGCGATGGCTGGAATTAGGATTGTTCCGTTTTCAACCTTCTGAAATCATGAAATTAGCCGTACCGATGATGGCAGCTTGGTATTTTGACCGTCAAACTCGCCCTAGTAGTTTGAAGTCAATTTCTGTTGCAGGCATTATTATCGGTATCCCTGCCTTGCTCATTGCCAAGCAGCCCGATTTAGGCACGGCGATTATGGTAGCAGCGGCTGGTTTTTGCGTTATATTTCTTGCAGGTATTCGCTTTAAAGTAATTTTAATGTTGATCCTGTTAATTGGTGCAGCAATCCCCGCAGTTTGGCATGTGATGCATGATTACCAGAAACAACGTGTTTATACCCTGCTCGATCCAGAACAAGATCCATTGGGCTCAGGGTATCACATTATTCAATCCAAAATTGCTATTGGTTCTGGAGGTCTGGTTGGAAAAGGTTGGCTCCAAGGAAGCCAATCGCATCTAAACTTTCTACCTGAGCATGCCACAGACTTCATTTTTGCTGTAAGTGGCGAAGAATTTGGCTTTGCAGGCGGATTTGCGATTATTGCCCTAATTGTCTTAATTTCGTTAAGAAGTCTTAATATTGCCTCCAATGCACAAACCACTTATACGCGACTTCTTGCAGCAAGTCTTGCCATGTCATTTTTTATGTCGGGCTTTGTGAACATAGGTATGGTTATGGGAATTATCCCGGTTGTGGGTATTCCTTTGCCTTTAGTGAGTTATGGTGGAACTGCAATGGTAACCTTTCTCGCAGGCTTTGGGGTATTAATGTCGATTAGCTCACATAAGATTTTATTTAATTGTTTGCGCTAAATTCATTCACATGAAGTTGTTAGATCGAAGCCCAAAACTTTGGGTGGCTTCACTTGCGTTCGCAATGACGGATAAAGCATACCTACTCAGGAAACCAATGCATAGCATATTTAAACTCAGTCACTATTGCTCAAATATTAACCGTGTCATTGCGAGAAACGTAGTGCCGAAGCAACCCAGGGTGTTGGCACTGGGCTTAGATTATTGCCATTGGCACCCTCATGATGACAGTGAAACATATCTGGGGAAATTAATCCCGCTTGAAGTACAGGCTAGGCTAATAAAGCGGCTACCGGTGCATAACTGCGACGATGAATCACGCAAGGCCCTAACCGCACCAAAGCCTCTCGATGCGTGACTGTAGGGTATCCCTTATGGTCAGCAAAACCATAACCAGGATATAGAGCATCAAGCGCCTCCATTTCTTCATCACGCAATACTTTTGCAAGTATGGATGCAGCGCTTATTTCCGGAATCAGCGCATCCCCTTGAACAATCGCATGGCAAGGAATGCTTAGTTTCGGAGCATGTGCCCCATCAACCAAAACTTCATCAGGTTTAATCGGCAGCGCCTCTACCGCTCGCTGCATGGCAAGCAAAGTAGCCTGATGAATATTCAAAGAGTCAATTTCATCAACCTCTGCACGCCCATAAGCAAATGCCAAAGCCTGCTCCTGTATTTGCAACGATAATAACTTACGCTTCTTAGCACTTAATTTTTTTGAATCAGCAAGTCCCTCAATAGGCTCCTTTAAAATAACTGCAGCAGTGACTACTGCCCCAGCCAAAGGCCCGCGCCCCACTTCATCTACCCCGGCAATTAATCTCGTTTTATTCATTATTATTCCAAGTGCCTTAAAAATGGCCCTAATGATACATAGACACGAGCCATTTGGAAATGTTCTTTTAATGATTAAAATTGATTTATCTTTCAGGAAATGCGATCATCGCGCACAAATAATTAGCAAATGAGCATTGTATGAATAAAATTCGCTGCGCCGTAGTCGGTGTTGGTTATCTAGGGCGTTTTCATGCCCAAAAATATCAATTGATTCCTCATGCCGAGTTAGTTGCCGTATGCGACTTACATGAAGAAACAGCAAAGAAAGTCGGCTTGGAGCTCAATGTTCCTGCTTATACTAATTACCGTGACTTATTTGGTAAAGTTGATGCTGTAAGTATTGCCGCGACAACCAGCATGCATTATGAACTAGCTAAAGCCTTTTTAGAGCAAGGCATCCATGTATTGCTAGAAAAACCCATTACTGAAACCACTGCCCAAGCTGAAGAATTAATTCAGTTAGCAAAAAAACATCAAGCGAAACTGCAAATAGGACATCTTGAGCGTTTTAATTCTGTTCGCATGGCTTTAGATAATTATTTAGAAAAGCCTTTATTCATTGAAGCAGAGCGTCTGGCCCCCTTTACCCCTCGCGGTGCAGATGTCAACGTAATACTGGACTTAATGATTCATGATATTGATTTAATTCAAAATATGGTAAAAAGTCCTATTGTATCAATTCTAGCCCAAGGAACACCAATATTAACTAAGGCCATTGATATCGCTCATGTACGCCTTACCTTCGCAAATCACTGTGTGGCGAACCTTACTGCAAGCCGAGTCAGTTTCAATACGTCGAGAAAAACTAAAATACTTCAAGAAGATTGTTTCTTATCCATTGACTATCAAAGTAAGCATCTTTCGGTATTTAAAAAAGGTACTGGGGAAATGTTTCCTGGAGTTCCTGATATTGTCCATGAACAAAAGGAGCTTGAAAAAGGCGATGCCTTATTTGAAGAAATTAAAGCCTTTTTAAAATGCATCGATGAAAACAGTACGCCTTTGGTTACTGGTGAAGATGGACTGGCAGCGCTACATACTGCAGAGCAAGTTACGTCACTAATTCATAATAATCTTATGGAACGTCATGCAAAAAGCTAAACGAATTGTGATTATTGCAGGTGAAGAGTCTGGCGATGTTCATGCCTCTGCACTGATTAGACAACTAAAAGCAAACTATTCCAATATAGAAATAACGGGTATTGGTGGTAAGCACATGCACGAGGCAGGAGTCGAATTAATTTCAGATTTGGCTCGTTATGGAGTTACTGGAATCACTGAGGTCATTCGCCACCTCAAAGTTATTCGCCAAGCATTTCAGGCGATTAAAAAGCATTTACAGCAGCAAAAACCTGATTTGCTTATTTTAGTTGATTATCCAGGTTTTAATTTACGACTAGCTAAATACGCAAAACGTAAATTAGGAATTAAAATTCTTTATTATATTAGCCCGCAAATTTGGGCGTGGAAAGCAAAGCGTATTCATCTGATTAAAGAATGCGTTGATCGAATGGCTGTTATTTTACCCTTCGAAAAAACTATTTATGAAAACGCTAAAGTTCCTGTAAATTTCGTTGGACATCCCTTAGTTGAAAAAATTAATGCTGTTGGTGATCGTACTTCTCAGCGAAAAATATTAAATATTCCGGTAGATGCTAAAATTTTTGGCTTACTCCCTGGAAGCCGTCATAATGAAATTGAGCGTCACATGCCTATACTTCGAGATACTGCCGAACGGTTGCATCGGCAATATCCTGATTGGCAATTTGTTGTCCCTATCGCAGAAACTATTGATTCAGAAAAAATTACTCACTATTTTGCAAACAGTAATCTACCGATAACCTTTGTAAAAGGCCAAGCCTTAAGTTGTATGGCTGCAGCAGATTTTGTTATTGTTGCCTCAGGGACCGCATCATTAGAATGTGCTTTATTAAAAAAACCCATGTGTATTATTTATAAATCCTCATTTATTACTTATATATTGGCAGCCAAGCTCATTAAAGTTAAGTTTCTCGGTCTATGCAATCTTCTCTCTAATAAAATGATAGTTCCTGAGTTTCTGCAATATGATTGTAATGTTGACGAGTTAACGCACTATGTGACTCAATTTTTTAACGATGAGTCTCGTCAAGTAAAAATGCTCGAACAGTTAGATAAACTTCGAAACTCATTGTCATCGGAAGAGTCCGATTGCTCTCTATTCAATCTAGTAGAGAGTGAATTGTTCGAAAAAAATGCATGTTTTTAGCTTGAAAATATAGAATATCAATTATCCTTCATGTACAATCAATGTTGCTTTCATTGCATATGTTAGCAATTGGACTGTTGTTGATTTAATTAATAATAAGGAAGTTAAGATGAATGTCATTGAAACACCTGAAGCTACCCAGTCAATTATCAAACAAGACCAAGGTCTCCAGGATTTAGTTTATAATCTGGTTACTCGTTTTCTCTCAGAAAATAAAAACAAAAATATTGACGATCTTTATGACATGATTTTGTCTGAAGTTGAACCTCCATTATTACAAGCTGTAATGGAAAAACGTCGTGGTAATCAGCTGCAAGCAGCTAAAATGTTAGGTATTAGCCGCGGTACAATTAGAAAGAAATTACAAAGATATTTCGGAACAAAGTACTTCCGTTTAACTGATGAATAAGAAGTTAATATCCTGACTCTGTTTCTTTTTCAGAGAAAGAAAACAGCACTTAATGAAAGGTCCGATTATTGGACCTTTCTTATATCCAGATGAACTATTTGTTGACTACTTAATATGATTGTATAAAATACATCCTGAGAATATTGGGAGTGCTACTATGCTATCTGATGATAAGATTATCGAATTAATTCATAAAAAAACCTACGCTTATCTAAGCCTGGCAAGTTATTCTACCCTGCGCCAGCATTGTCTGGAGCAGCAAGCACTTGCAACTATCTTAGAACAGGTTAAAATCCATATAGTCCAACTGGCTGAACATGAAAAAAGAACATACATTAGCCAGCAAATGCTCCTGGCTTGTGCACGACAGCATGAGCAAGATATCGAAGAAAATAAGCGCGATACAAAAGAAGCAGAAATAGAAAGACTCCAATGCGCCAAATTAAATAGAGAACTTACTTCTATGGCTGATGAGCTTGAATTTCTGCGGCAAGAAAAAAACAAACAAGAGGAGCTTCTTAATAATCTGAAGCCATTAATAAATATTCTATCGGAACAAATTAACCAATATAAAACAAATCAATCCTCTTATGAACATAACCAGCCTCCTGGCGTGGTACGTAACTATATAAATAATGAACCTCCAAATAAAAGCCCAGCTCACTTTCATGAGCATGAAAATACAAATCAGGTCGATGGCCACTCTCATCTATATCCAACACTCACCAATAAAGCACCAATTACCGTACTCTCCTCCATACCTGCTGAAGCACAAAGCCAATTAATATTACAAAAAGATCTAATGGAAACTCAGTATAAGGTTGCCTTGGAAAAGCTAACAGATTGCAGCAATAAAATTGAAAAACTAATTCAAAGAATAGGGGCTGCGAATCACAAACTTAACTATGAGATTCCTCAAATAGCACAAGCTCGTATGCAACGCCAGAGTGAGCGTGAATTGCGTGAACGCGCGCGTATAAACAAAGAACCGATCCAGGCACAACTTTCAGCTAAAAACTACACATCATTACTTAAGCTCATGCGAGAATTTAATGTTCAAAAAGATGCTGAAAGCGAACAAACATTAGAGAAAGCAGCAAAATTTTCTTATAAGGAATACATTTTTTGTCTTCTTAATGCCATAAATGATAAAAAACTTCTTTTAAATTTTGGCGAAATGGCCGCTTTAGAACAGATTGCACGGTATATGCATGAAAGTCTTAACGTTGCGAGTGAAATTCAAGAAAGGCAGTTAGCATTAACGACTGAACAGCACGTTAAACGAAATGGAGAAAATCTCCTCAGTGAATGTGAGGAAGAACTGCTTAACCTGCAACGTGCTAACCCCATGCTCACAAATCAAAATTCACGCTTTGATGAAGACAATAAAAGACTTACCCAAACAATTAGCGAACGTCTGCAAGATAGAAACCAACTTCTCAAAATTGGTGCAGGCATACTCCTGCTAACACTTATAACCGCCCTTCTAGCCTTTATTGGCGGCCTGGAACTTATATTTTTTACTCCTTCAGCATTATGTGCAGCTGCAACTTTGGGACTATTCGTTACTTCGTTAATTTATACTGCCCAGAATAATTCGGATAAATACCAATTCAAGCAAAACCAAATTAGTATCGAAATGAATTCACAAAAAATATCCACCCAAACTTTGCAAATCATTACTTTAGAAAAAACGACTATACCCGAACTAAAAATAACGATAAATAATACTCTTTTAAAAATAGAGAGAATAAAGCAAGAGATTGCCGATTTACAAAAAAAACGACAACTTTTCATAAGCAGAGCAGAGGGAGTTAATACCATAAGCAACATTTATCCTACACCAAGCTCATCCACAACATCGGAGCTAGATGATTGCCTATTTAGTGATTCATATGACAGTAAGTCAGAAACAGACGAACTTAATTTTCGGTTCTAACCCAGTATTTTCACAAACTATAAAATGGATTATTAGATAACCTAAAAATCTGTAATCGTTCATGATATATGTAAATTTCGTCATTGCGAACCATGGCGAAACAATCAGTACGTTACTTCATTAAGACTCAGTACTGGGTTGCTTCAATTTGTTCGCAATGACAGCAGTTTTTTATTTAATTTTAATAGAATACATACAGCGTGAAGGCTTACAAAATCTGATTGCAAGCCACTGACTCTTCCAGTCTTGTTATCCCTCCTTACGTCACGCATATTGTTTGCGAGACGTAGGAGGATATGGGGCAAGAGACAGTTGCAAGCAACCAGACATATTTAAGATAAAACTAACAGTTTATTGACTCGACCAATAAAATCAGCTGGATTATCTAATTGGCCACCCTCAGCCAAAACTGCTTGTTCAAACAGCATGGTTACCCATAACTCAAAAAGGCTATCATCCTGAATATCATGTAAGCGTTTTATTAAGGCATGTTCTGGGTTAATTTCAAAGACAGGTTTACTTTCTGGGATCTGTTGTCCGGCAGCCTGAAGAATACGCTGCATTTCCAGGTTCATATCTTGTTCATCAGCGACAATACATGCAGGAGAATCAGTTAAACGGTTCGTTAATAAAACATCTTTAACTTTGCTATCCAGAACCTTTTTAATATGCTTCAACATAGGCTCTAAAGTTTTTTCTTGCTCTTTGATTTGCTCTTCAGACTCATCACCTAGCTCTATCTTACCTTTAGAAATAGATTGCAGCTTTTTACCTTCAAACTCACTCAGGTAACCAACCAACCACTCATCAATACGGTCGCTGAGTAATAGCACCTCAATTCCTTTCTTATTAAATATTTCCAGATGTGGGCTATGCTTGGCCGCGTTGTAGCTTGATGCAGTGATATAATAAATCTTATCTTGCCCTTCTTTCATACGGCTAACGTATTCTTCAAGGGTCACCTCTTGTTTTTCAGAAGCGGATTTTGTCGTCGCAAAACGCAATAATTTAGCAATCGCGTCACGATTTGCATAATCTTCAACAGGGCCTTCTTTTAGTACTAAACCAAATTCATTCCAGAATTTCTGATAGGTTTCTTTATCTTGGGTGCTCATTTTTTCGAGCATTGATAAAACACGCTTAGTACATGCCGCACGTATACTTTCAACTTGCTTATTGTCTTGTAAAATTTCTCGCGATACGTTCAGCGGTAAATCACTGGCATCAACAATCCCTTTGATAAAGCGTAAATATCTTGGCAAGAATTGTGTCGCGTCATCCATAATAAAAACGCGTTTTACATAAAGCTTCAAACCATGTTTGCTCTCATGTTGCCATAAGTCGTAAGGCGCATGAGCAGGAATGTATAATAATGAAATATAATCATTTTTACCTTCTACATGATTATGGGACCAAGTTAATGGATCTTGGAAGTCATGAGAAATATGTTTATAAAGTAACTTATAATCTTCATCAGTAATTTCTGATTTTTGCATTGTCCAAAGCGCAGTAGCCTTATTCACTGTTTCGAGCTCATTGCTTTCTTTATTCTCTTCGCCACGTTTTTTCATCACAATTGGCCAGCAAATATGGTCTGAGTATTTGCTTATGATGTTACGAATGCGCCAATCACTGAGGAACTCATCATCCTCAGCCTTAATATGCAGAGTAATTTCAGTACCGCGCGTTGCTTTGGTTTCAGAAGCGATGGAGAATTCGCCTTCACCATTGGATTCCCAAACAATACCCTCCTCGGGTTTTAGGCCAGCACGTCGGCTTTTAACAGTAACTTTATCAGCTACAATAAATGCGGAATAAAATCCAACTCCAAATTGTCCAATTAACTGTGAATCTTTCGCATTTTCTCCGGTTAATTGGCTCATGAATTCTTTAGTACCAGATTTAGCAATAGTACCTAAATTAGCAACCGCCTCATCCCAGCTTAAGCCAATACCGTTATCGGTAATTGTTATGGTTTTCAATTTCTCATTAACATCAATACTGATCTTTAAATCAGAATCATTTTCAAACAAAGAACTATCAGATAAAGCTAAAAATCTTAATTTATCTAAGGCATCTGAAGCATTAGAAATTAGCTCTCTTAAAAAGATTTCTTTGTTGCTATAAAGTGAATGCACTACTAAGTGCAACATTTGCTTCACTTCAGTTTGAAAGCCCATTGTTTGCTGCTTACCGACCATCTAAAATCTCCTATATGTACTTGTTATTTTGGTCATATAAGGCTTTATTTCAAAATTTCAAGGGTCAATAAACAAAATTAGGCATTGTTAGGGTCCCGCCTGAATGGATAATGAGCACATTTCCTTTAAGTGCATTGCGTTCAATAACCTTTCTTGCTTCATAAAATAATTTTGCCGCATAAATTGGATCAGCCAAAATCCCCTCTTCTCGCGCCAAACGCTTGATTTCGTTTTTTATAGTCTGATTAACTGAACCAAAGGCTTTCGCTGTAGTTGGATAAAAACAGTCATAATTTATAGGGTCAAAATTAAGCCATGAATTTAATTTAGATTTAAAAGCTTCCTCATCATCCGCAAGTAACAACACATGCACTTGTGCTCGATGCTCTAACAGTGATAATCCTTTTATTAGGGCTGCAGCGGAAAAGCCTGTTCCTGCATCAATAAAAATATGCTGAAAATGACTGTTTAAATGGACTTCATTTTCTCGAATATCTTGGGCAAGACTCATTGCTCCATCCATAGCTTGAGGCACACTGGCCCCCTCCAGCAAAACGAAGCCAGGCTCATCCAATGTGCTTAAGTAATTTTGGGCCAGTTCATTTACCTGCGTCCAATCTTCACGAGTTACCCAAATAATTTCTTGTTCCTCTAAAAAAAGAGAACTCAATTTAAAGTTACCAGTTCGTTCTAACTTCCAAGGTTTAATAAGAAATGCGGTAACCTTTAAATTAAACTCTCGCGCTAATTGTAATGCGGCCAGCAAATTGTTGGACTGAGGACCTGCAATAATGAGTAAATGTTTAATTCCTTGCTTAATAAGATAGGGCATTAGTGCCGCATATTTACGTAATTTAGAGCCGCTAATGCCACAGCCTAACTCATCGTCTCTTTTGGCATAGCAAGTAACATCTTGCTTTGGGAAATGATTTAAAAGATGAGTACGGCTTGATAAATTCCACATAAGGCTTAGCGGCGAACAAAATCAAAATGTGTTGCTGAAGAGTTAGCTTGGTGGAATTCATAACCTAACTCATTAAATTGTTTAATTCCTTCAAGAGTATCAATTTGATGCTCCATTAAATATTTTGCCATTACCCCACGTGCCTTTTTAGCATGAATGCCAATCATTTTAAGCTGATTATTTTTATGCTCGTAGAAATTTATGGTAATAACAGGATAGTTTAATTTTTTTTCATTTACTGCTTTAAAATATTCAGTCGAGGCAAGGTTGATTACTGCCGGATTTTTCTGGGATGCCAACTGCTGATTCAGGGTTTCAGCAATGGTGCTCTGCCAAAAATCATATAATGATTTACCGGCAGGGTTTGTTAGGCGTACCCCCATTTCCAGTCGATAGGGTTGAATGCTATCTAAGGGATTTAATAAGCCGTAAAGCCCGGACAAAATTCGCAAATGAGATTGAGCATAAGTCACTGTTTCAGGCTTCCAAGTATCGGCCTGTAACCCTTGATAAACATCACCTTGAAATAAAAATAATGCTGGGTAAGCATGGGGGGAATGTCCATCAAAAACAAACTCTTGGTAGCGCGCAAAATTCAAGGTAGCTAAGTCTTTAGATAAATCCATTAACGCAGCAATGTCCTCAACTGATTTGGACTTCATTAATTCAACTAAAGTCCTAGTTTGTTCTGGAAATAATGGCTTTGAAATGTTTCCAGAATAGGGTTTTTCGGTTTTTAATAATTTTTTTGCTGGCGATAATAAAATTAGCATTTTTAGTACCTGGATGTAATAAACTAAGATTTGATCCTACGTGACCAGACTTAACACGAACGATATTTGCTGGGCTTACACCCAGCCTATGCCCTATTACAAGCTGTAATACAACTCAAACTCATATGGGTGAGTTAAGCTTCTGATTTTAGAAATTTCTTCTCTTTTCATGTTGATGTAGTTATTAATAAAATCACGAGAAAACACATCACCTTGTAATAAGAATTCATGATCAGCTGCCAAGCTATCTATAGCTTGCTCCAGTGAGGCGCTCACTGTAGGTACGTCGACTAACTCTTCTGGTGGTAAATCATAAAGATCTTTATCCATAGGTTGACCTGGATGAATCTTGTTTTGAATACCATCTAAGCCAGCCATCATCATCGCTGAAAATGCAAGATAGGGGTTCGCAGTAGGATCAGGGAAACGCACTTCAATACGGCGGGCCTTAGGACTACTTACATGAGGAATACGAATTGCCGCAGAACGGTTCCTTGCCGAATAAGCTAATAACACCGGAGCTTCAAAACCAGGAACAAGACGTTTGTAGCTGTTTGTTGATGGGTTTGTAAATGCATTTAATGCACGTGCATGCTTAATGATACCGCCAATGTAATACAAGGCCATTTCAGAAAGTCCGGCATATTGATCGCCAGAGAATAAGTTTTGCCCATCTTTAGCTAAAGACTGGTGGCAATGCATACCACTTCCATTATCCCCTACTAGAGGTTTAGGCATAAACGTAGCAGTTTTCCCATAATTGTGAGCTACATTATGAATTACATATTTTAAAATCTGTAATCGGTCCGCTTTATCGGTTAATGAGCTAAAACGAGTTGCTAATTCGCATTGATTTGCTGTTGCTACTTCGTGATGATGTGCTTCCACTACTTCACCAAGTGACTCAAGCGTTAAGCACATAGCAGAACGGATGTCATGTGATGAATCAACTGGTGGAACAGGGAAATAACCACCTTTTATTGAAGGACGATGACCAATATTTCCACCCTCCATCTCTTTAGATGAACTCCACTCAGCCTCTTCCGAATCAATTTTATAAAAAGATCCAGAAATACTTGTTTGCCATTGCACGCTATCGAATATAAAGAACTCTGGCTCTGGTCCAAAGAATGCCTGGTCTGCAATACCTGTAGATTGTAAATAAGCTTCTGCACGTTTTGCCAAGGATCTGGGGCAACGCTCATAGCCCATCATTGTTTTAGGATCGACCACATCACAACGGATAAATAAAGTATTATCTTGAAAGAAGGGATCAAATTTAATTGTTTCCATATCGGGAATTAAGGCTAAATCTGATTGATGAATTTTTT
Source organism: Legionella saoudiensis (assembly GCF_001465875.1). Taxonomy (GTDB): domain Bacteria; phylum Pseudomonadota; class Gammaproteobacteria; order Legionellales; family Legionellaceae; genus Legionella; species Legionella saoudiensis. Next base: position 1,077,498 of record NZ_LN901324.1, read on the forward strand.
GCCAACCTTTGAATGAAGAGCCATCAATCATTTTACCATTTTCAATTAAATCATCATCCACACAAGAAATAGGAACAGTAATGTGCTGCTCTTTTCCTCGTATGTCTGTAAATCGTAGATCTATAAACTTGGCATCATGTTCCTTAATTGCCTCAAGTAGTGCTTTTTTGCTCATTTATCATTCTCCAGGATAGTCTGAACATAGTGTACCTTAAGTGACTTATTAAACCCAATAGATTAGACTCTATAGTTTTACATTAGTTAAACCATAAAATAATGGGTGCTTATCAATATCAAGCGTTAAAAAAAAATGGCAGCACAAGTAAAGGAGTGCTGGAAGCCGACTCAGAACGCCATGCACGCCAATTATTACGTGATCAAGGATTGATTCCCACCCATATTCAGGTGCTAACCCAACAACGATCCGGTAGTAGTGGCAGCAGCAAGGGCAAAATCTCAGCCGCCGATCTTTCCCTATTTACTCGCCAGTTAGCTACCTTATTAGCCGCAGGAATTCCTGTTGAAGAATCCTTGCGCGGAGTCAGTGAACAAACTGAAAAAGATAAAGTGCGCGAGCTTATTATCGGAGTACGAGCCAAAGTATTGGAAGGTTATGGTTTAGCGCAGGCAATGTCCCAATACCCTCAGGCATTTCCTGAATTATACCGCTCTACGGTAGGTGCTGGAGAGCAAACAGGGCACCTCGATGTAGTCCTGGAAAAACTTGCAGATTATACGGAAAACCAACAACAAACTCGCCAGAAAGTCCAACAAGCGTTGATCTATCCAGCGATTATGATTCTCGTTTCTATAGGCATTATTTCCTTTTTGCTAAGCTTTGTGGTTCCTAAAATTATTGAGGTATTCACCAGTAGCGGACAAACCCTACCCGGGATGACTGAGGTATTAATTAGTATCAGCAATTTCGTAAAATCCTATGGTTTATACGCGTTACTTGGCGTTATTTTGATTCTTTATGCCTTTAAGAAAAGCCTGAACAATATAAAGGTTAAAACTGTTTGGCATCGTTTGCTGCTTAAATTACCCATTGTTTCCTATTTAGTAAAAACCATTAACGTCGCTCGCTACATTCACACTTTCGGTATTTTATTTGCCGCAGGGGTCAGCGTTTTGGAAACCATGCGCGTTTCTGCAAGTCTGGTAACAAACTTAGTAATGAGACAAGCTTTCGATGCAGCAACTATTAAGGTACGTGAGGGCTCAGGAATAAGTGAAGCCCTTAGAGAAACAGGCTTTATTAGTCCTATGGCCATCCATTTAATATCCAGTGGAGAAAAAAGCGGACAACTTTCATCAATGATGGAACGTTCTGCCAGTCACTTAGATAATGAAGTAAAACGTCTTATTGATACCTCATTAACCTTATTAGAGCCTTTAGTTATCTTATTGATGGGAGCAGTTGTTCTATTTATCGTTTTAGCAACATTATTACCTATTTTCTCGATGGAACAATTGATAACATAGAAAAGGATTTTCACTCAATTTAGCCTTTATTAAATAGCAGGAGTAACATGAACAGACAAAAAGGTTTTTCCTTAATTGAAATTATGGTGGTTGTGGTCATTTTAGGTATTTTGGCCTCCATTGTTGTACCCAAAATTATGGGTCGTCCGGATGAAGCTCGCCGAGTCAAAGCAAAACAAGACGTTCTCGCGATTCAAAATGCCCTGGATTTATATAAATTGGATAATGGCAATTACCCAACCACGGACCAAGGTTTAATGGCATTAGTAGAAAAGCCAACGTCTAATCCCATTCCTCATAATTGGAAACAATATTTAAAATCACTTCCTAAAGATCCATGGAATAGAGATTACCTTTATTTGAATCCTGGTCAGCATGGTGATGTAGACGTCTTTACCTATGGAGCTGAAGGCCAACCCGGCGGTACTGGCATCAATGCAGAAATTGGTAACTGGGATGAGAAATAATCGAGGTTTCACCCTTATTGAAATTATGATCGTCATTGTGATTATAGGCATTACCGTTGGTTTTGCCTTAATCGCATTTGGTGATTTCGGTGAAAGTAAGCGCATTCAATTTGCTGCAGAGCAATTAGTAAACACGATGCGCCTTGCCCAACAACAAGCTATTTTAGAAACAAGCACCTTAGGCTTGCGCATTGATAGTAAGAGTTACCAGGTTCTGCAATTACAAGGTTCTCAATGGAGCCCCATGTCGAATAAGGGAATTTTTAAGATAATTAATTTTCCACATAATACCTTAATTACATTGAATGCATCTCATCGCACCACTATAGGAACTCCTCCCATTATCATCACGGCCTCGGGTGATATGACGCCTTTTACTATAAGTTTTGGTAGTACGAAGGAAGGTCAGCTTGTAGTCCTTACTGGCACTCGTAATGGAGATTTGAAACTTAAGGCGGCGAATACCAAATGAGAATGCACCGCAAAGCTTCTGGGTTTACCTTAATTGAGGTTTTGTTAGCGCTTACCATTATTGCGGTAGCATTAACGGCATTGCTGAAAGCAATTGCTCAGAACGTAGAACATACACAACGTATTAAAGAAAAAACCATCAGCCATTGGGTCGCAATGCAAGGTATTGCTATGGTGCAATTAGGCCTATTGCAAATTAACCAAAGTCAGGAAACCACTCAGGATACAACGATGCTGGGTGAACATTGGTATTGGCGTGCAAAAATCAGTACGACCCCAGTAAAAACCATACAACTTATCACTATATCCGTTAGTACGGAAAAAGCTGGACCATTTCGAGAGGAATTGCACGCATTTAGGTACGCGCCATGAACAAAGAATCAGGATTTACACTCATTGAAATTTTAATTGCCTTAGCAGTGTTCGCGATTATGGCTTCAATTACTTCCTCTACTTTATATTATGCCTTTAATACCCGCACTCGTGTTAATGAGCAAAGTGAACGCCTAAGCTCCTTACAACTTGCAATGAGCATCGTTCAGCAAGATATTAGCCAAACAGCCGAACGTGCAATTCGTGGAAATGACATGCGGTTATTCCCCATCTTTATTGGCCGTCCGGATTATTTAGAGTTCACCCGAGATGGTGATGTAAATCCTGGAGGTTTAGAAAAACGCAGCACCCTCAAACGAGTCGCGTTGGTTTGCGAAAATGGCACATTGCTGCGCCGAACTTGGGATAGTTTAGATCCATTTGATAGGAATACCTATGCGGATAAAGTGCTTCTTACCCACTTGAGTGATTGTCATTTTGGTTATTTAAACCAGAGTTTACAGGTATTTCCTGAATGGCGAACTGATGCGGTGAATCAGGATCAAAATAAAGAATCATTACCTAAGGCAGTGCAGGTAAATCTTAATGTGAAAAAGCTAGGTGAGCTTAATTTATTATTTATCATTCCTGGAGCACTTTATGCCAGCAGTTAATTTATCCCCTAAGTTGTCGGCACGAATGACTCTATCAAAATCACGTGGTGGTGCTTTGCTAACTGCCTTGTTCATTATGACCTTGGTAGCTATTGTGGCAACTGCTATGAGCTCGAGGCTGCAAGTTGATATTTACCGCACGCGTCTTATTATCAATCACGATAAACTGTATTTTGCCTCTCAAGCAGTCGCTTTTTGGGCAATGAGTGAGCTAGGAGATGCTAAGAAAAAATTTGCTGTTGCCGATGTTGAAGGGATGGTCCTTTCCTACCCTAAAAATATGAGTACAATTTACCCTTCCGTCACTCTAAGTGGTGGAATTTATGATTTACAAGGCCGCTTTAACCTCAATAATCTATCGAATAAAAAATATATATTAGGTTTTGTTAATTTTATTGGTGCCACGGCAGCGCAGATGACTGCGACTGAAAAAATGGGGTTGGCTTTAGCAATTAATAATTGGGTATCCCCTTATGATCTTGGGGTTGGCGAAGATAGCTTTCTTTCTTATTACCTCCATCAAAAACCCCCTTATCACCCCAGCCGTCAATTAATGACCAGTAGCTCTGAGCTTCGTTTAATTAAAGATGTAAGCCCGAAAATCTTTTTGGCATTACAACCCTATGTTACCGCATTGCCTGATTTAACCGCCATCAATATTAATACTGCTTCCAAACAAGTCCTAATGTCACTAAACAATACGATGAATGAACAAAGAGTTAATGAGTTACTTGAACTTCGGGGAAAAAATGGTTTTAAGCGTATAGAAAAGGCAAATGATTTATTAAAAAAAATGAATGTCGCTAACGACCAAGTTACTCTGGAAAGTGCTTATTTTCTTAGTGTGGCCCATGCATCCATAGAAAATTTTAACTTTACGGTATATACCTTGCTTAAAAGAAATCGCGATAAAAAAGGAAAAATAACAGTCAGTATCCTTCGTGAAAGTTTTAATGTTTTTTAAAGTTCAAAATAGCAATAAGGCAACACACCAAGCTGCTTTTTGTTAAAGAAGGCTTCCCTCACCTTAAAAATGCCTCATTTTTTATCGCGCCGCCCAAATTTATGTAAGTTACTTTTTTTATTGAATAAATTGACAAAATAAAACACGTCACGCTAAACTCCCGCCCCCTCAAGGTAAATACTTGAGAACAAAAGCAAAATAAATAATGCAACAAGACTTCTCATATTTACGATATTAAAATTTATTAAATTTTTATATTTTAAATATTAATTTTTAACTGAAAGGACATCATGACTTCCCAATCAATTAATTTACTTGAAATGGTCCAAAAATGCCCTTCCTTATTGGAAACATTTTCTGTTGAAGAATTAAGTCTCTTATTTAGCTCCAGCCAAGAGTGGCAAAATTTCATCAAAGAGTACTACCACGGCTCCTGGCTTTTAACGGCTATTAATCCTAATGCAGCAATACCATACAAAACGGACAATCTAATAATACTGAGAGAAGTCGAGAGGGAACATTTAGCTAATTACCTCCATAAGCTTAATAGCCTAAACCTACCTACGGAGCGGCTCCCCTGGTTAACTAATTATGCCCCAGCATTTATTAAGTGGATGCAGCAATGTGCCTATTTAAAACATTACCCTCTCATTAATGAGTTACTCCAGCTTGTACGCAAATCTCCCCAAAAAATCACCCTTACAAATAAGGTTTTTTCAAGTCCTTGGTGTTCGAGTTTTACCCTGGATTCACCTTGGCCAGAGAATGAGGGTTCTACAGTACCTTTTTATTGGTTACTTATTCAATATAATCAAATAGACTTACTAAAAAAACGTAGAGCTCTCGAACCACAAATTTCCATTGACTTAAATATAACGCCGTGCGACGACAATCATCAAGATCATGGGATCACCTTAGCTTGGCTGCTTGCCCGAGTTAACCGGATTAATTTACTGGAAAAGTTTAGAGGCCTGCAACCAGACCTAGTCATTGATTTAAATGCAGCACCAACTAACCCTGAGCATTCCTGCTATGGAATCACCCTGGCTTGGTGGCTTGTTGCAAACAATCAAATTGATTATCTGAAATATCTTAGAAACTTACAGCCACAATCACGCGTTGATTTAAGTGGAGCGCCAATGCAACATAATGGTCAGTATTATGGGATCCCCGTAGCCTGGTGGCTTGCTTCTCATGATATAGAGCTATTACAAGAGCTTATAGCCGAACAACCCCACACAATCTTCGATTTGAATATCTTCCCTCCTGATCCCGATAGCCCGGATCATGGCATAACCCTAGGTTGGATGCTTGCCGGCCATAATAAAATTGATTTATTACAAACACTTGGGGGTCGTCATCTTGAAACGGTCCTTGATCTAAATGCTAAACCAACCCAATCTCGTCACCTTCATCATGGAATTACGCTAGCTTGGTGGCTTGCTAAACACAATCGAATCGAGTTATTAAAAGCGCTTATTAACCAACAACATGAAGTCGTTAATTTAAATGCAGCCCCCACTCACCTCGATAATGAAGACCATGGGATTACTTTGGCTTGGTGGCTAGTCAAACACAATCAAATCGAGTTATTGCAAACACTCAGAGCCCAGCAACCACAGGCAGCAATTGACTTAAGAGCAGCCCCTACTAATTCGGATAATGAAGACCATGGAGTTACTCTGGAGCAAATGCTTGGAGACAGGCAATTAAATCCATTGCCATCCTTCGCGCAAACAACTTTTTCCTTCTTCAACTCGACAACAAACCGTACAGATAATAACTTAGCGAATGATAAGCCTGAATCTGAAGATGCGGAAATGAGCCCGTGAGGTTTGGTCTGACACAGCTTGCCGCTGAGTAACTTCTTTATGTTATTTCCAAAAATAATCAAGGCCCTCCTTTGCAGATACAAGCCAGATGCTGGAGAGCCTTCACTCCTCTGGACACGTTTTATCTGTCTTAAAAGAAGTGCAAATCTAAAGGGCCTTATGTAAAATTTTTATACTACACTTTGATAAATATCTTACATAACGCAAATCATTTGCTCTGGAGAACTAATGACGACGTATGTATTCCCAGGACAGGGCTCTCAATCTTTAGGAATGGGAAAGGACTTATTTAAGGATTTTATCCAGCTAACTAAAGAGGCCGATGAAATTCTGGGATATTCCCTTACCCAATTATGCTTGGAAGATCCGCAAAAAGTACTCAATAATACCCTATATACCCAACCAGCACTATTTACTGTAAACGTCCTATCCTTCTTAAAAAAGCTACAGGAAAATGATAAACAACCCGACTTTCTTATGGGGCATAGTTTGGGAGAATACAACGCGCTATTTGCTTCAGGAGTATTTGATTTTGCGACTGGACTACGAATTGTTAAAAAACGTGGGGAATTAATGAGTGCTGTAAATAATGGTTCTATGGCAGCCATTATTGGCAAAAAAGAAGAAGAAGTTGAGCAAATTTTGCACGAAAATCATTTAACAGCACTGTCAATTGCTAGTTACAACTCCTACACCCAAATTGTCATCTCAGGCCCCAAGCAACTAATTGATCAAGCAGGAGAGATTTTTAAAAATTATAAGAGAACCCTCTATATTCCACTTAATGTAAGTGGTGCTTTCCACTCATCAGAAATGAACGATGCCAGAAACCAATTTGCTGAGTTTTTACAGCAGTTTAACTTTTCAGCCCCTAAAACGCCTGTAATCGCAAACATTAACGCCATGCCGTACAAGGAGAGCAATATCCGTCAAAATTTAACAGAACAAATAAGCCATCCTGTACGTTGGACTCAGGGAGTTGAATACTTACTTGCCTTAGGGGAGCATGATTTTGAAGAGATTGGCCCCGGCGTAGTGTTACGTGGTTTAATTAATCGAATTAAAAACAATCAATAAATCTTTCCTCTTATCTAAAAATAATCCCTTTTCCCCTACCAGCGGGATTGATGTATCTAAACAACTTCCATCTCCAGTCTATAATTTATATATATTGCTCAATTTATAATCACATCTCTATTAATCTATAAAGTGAGACTTATTATGAAAACTTTATACGAGCCAACTGGAAACGGAAGATCAAGCCAACCGAAACTACACAGCGATATCTGCCGATGTGCTTTATGCATGAAAAGTAAAATACCTGACAATATTGCGCAGGAGCATACGAAAGGTTTAAAAGCAACCATGGTTGATAGGCGAGATCCGGATGTAGAAGGCAGCAAACCTTTAATGAAAGCAACTCAAGCCCATGCCATACTGAAAGCAGGAACAACTATTAATATGCTGGAAGCAACAGGAATTCCTGAAGAGCTTTTGCCTGATCGAAGTGGCAGCATTCATATAACTGCCCCCCAAGAGCTAACAATAAAAGCATCATGGAAAAACAAAAGTGAAGAAACAGCCAAAAGTGGGCGTAATGCCAGTGTTTTTGGCAATTTAGGCGTTTTGCTAATTCCTCCTAGTGTAAAAATCGTTGATATTCCTAAAATGAGTGCATTAGCTGTGCCTGCCAAATTTCTAGAAAAATATGGAGCCGAGCTTATCCCGCTTAGTGAATCGTTTACTTTGGATGCTGTAGACGATGAGGAGCTAGAAAATCTCTATCTCGTTCAATACGATTGGGATCCCGATTACATTCAAAATTATGTTATGAAACTGCAAGGGGGTGGCGGTTTATTTGTAGAAACTCATCCCTTCCCTCATGTGTTCACACCCTTATCTCCTGACTGTAAGGGGGCATTAATTTTAGGCGTCGATCGACATGACGGCTCTTTTGATTTTGCTGCCTTTGAAATACCATTTGGATATACCATGAAGATTGGCAGTAATGTGATTCATGGAGACTCCTTTTTTGTTGGTCCTTATGCTATCGCCTTAACTGAAACAGAACTAGCGGACTCAGTAATTTTAAAACAAGAAACCCCTGAGCGTAATGTACAGCAAGTTATTCAAAGCTCTGTTCATACATTCTCCCTACCCTTATTAATGGAACACCGCTTATCTAGCGAAGTTAACGAGCGAATGCAAAAATTAAATAATGAGCTGATGGTTAAGAAAATTCGCCATGAAGGCGCAAAAGGAAAAGGACTGAGTTTTTTCCAACATTTACCCGGAGAGGTGTTATCCGAGGTGAGAGATCTCTCTGCTGAGGCGCAAGAAGCTTATGATCAGCGATATGGATTAGTACCTTATATTTCGAAATAACTTCAAAAATATAGGGATATGAGGCATAAACAGCGAGGGATATTCTGTGAAACACGTATTAATTCGTGCTCTATCCAGACTCCTTCGCCCTAAGCTCCTGTATTTTTAATACCTATTTGGTTATTATCATCGCAATGATTTGGATACATCCCAGTACGAACTATTTTTTATCTTCTTCATCCTTTGGCGGCTCAGGTGTAAACTTCTTCACTAATTTATCAGCCTCTTTTAAATCCTGCTCGGATAATTTACCTTTTAACTGCTTTAGTTCTTTAACCGCTGTAGGGTATTTACCATTGGATGCTAACTTATACCAGGCATAAGCGGTAACCCAGTTCTTTTCTACCCCAAGGCCTGCCAAATACATATACCCTAACTTTGCCTGCCCCATCGGATTACCTTGAGCAGCAGATTTTGTAAACCAATAAGCAGCCTGTTCGTAATCTTTATCTATTCCAGTTCCGGTCAATAATAATTGGCCTAGTTGGGCTTGAGCATCAGCTTCTCCTGCTTGAGCGGCAACTTGATACCAATAAGCAGCCTTTTGCGCATCTGCCTCAACGCCAAGTCCATTGAGATAATAATAAGCTAAATAGTCTGCTGCTTTAGTATGACCTTGATTCGCAGCCTGGGAAAACCAATAAAAAGCGGAGCTATCATCTGCGGCCACACCGGCTTGTTGCCCTGTATAAAGTAACCCGAGGCTGTACTGCGCTCGCGCATCTCCTTGCTCTCCTGCTTTTTGATACCAATAAAGAGCCTGATTTACATTTTTCTCTGTACCAATACCCATAATATAAGCATAGGCAAGATTGACTTGAGCCTTGACATAGCCTTGTTGGGCGGATTTTTTAAACCATAATAATGCAGTTTTAAAGTTCTGTTTAACACCATCCCCTGTAGAATACATTAATCCTACGTTACGTTGCGCCACCGGATTGCCTTGCTGCGCAGCCTTCATATACCATTTGAACGCTTCGCCAAAATTCTGCTTCACACCTTCGCCTAAATCATATAAAAATCCTAGACTTAATTGAGCTAATGCATAATTTTTATCTGCTGATTTTTGATACCAGGTTAATGCTTCGGTGGGGTTTTTATTAATTCCCTGCCCATATTGGTACATACGCCCTACTAAATACATTGCTTCGGCCTTCCCATCGCGGGCTGCTTTCATCAAATGAGGATAGGCAGTCGTATAATCTCCATTTTCAAAGGCTGTAAAGCCAACAATCTCATCTGCATACGCAACATTAATCATTAATAACATTGCGAGAATTAGATTGCGCATACCGACTCCATTCATGTCCTTATATATTAAAATAGTAGAGTATTGAACCAACAAAGCAAGTTTTTATACTAACAATGATTTATGCGCGATGGGAGGTGAGGATTTAACATAGAAAAGAAAATCTAAATATTGAGGGACGAAATAACGAAGCAGCTTAGAAGCCCGTGGCACAGAACCCTGGGTTGTTTCTCTACGTTCGCAATTGCGAGGAACGTAGTGACGAAGCAACCCATGAGTTGGTAGCACCGAACCTTGGATTGCCTCACTTCTTTAAGCCTTAGCTTATTTTCCAGCAAGCATCATTTTGCCAATTAAGATGGAGCCACAGCGTGTCGCAATGTTAGGATTAATATCACTACCCACCGCAAGAATAGACTGGAACATTTCTTTTAAATTACCTGCAATAGTAACCTCATCAACAGGAAATTGAATTTCGCCATTTTCTACCCAATAACCACTCGCTCCTCGTGAATAATCACCAGTAACTCCATTAACACCCTGTCCCATTAGCTCCGTAACTAATAAGCCAGTCCCCATCCTTTTCATCAAGTCAGAAAGATCACCTGCAGTAGGGTCAATAGTTAAATTATGAACACCATCACTATTGGCTGTAGTTTTTAACCCCAAACGACGTGCCGAATAACTTCCTAACACATACTGCTTTACTCGGCCCTTTTCAATAATATGATTTGGACGAGTTGGAACCCCCTCCCCATCAAAAGGTGAGCTGCCTAAGGCTCCTGGCAAGTGCGGCTGCTCGTAAACATTAATGAACTCAGGAAAAATTTGTTGGCCAATTGAATCTAATAGGAATGTATTTTTGCGATATAAGTTAGAACCGCTAATCGCATTAATTAAGCTGCCAAATAATCCACTAGATACACGTGAGGAAAAAATAACAGGTACTGTTTGTGTTTCAACCTGCTTAGCCCCTAAACGGCTTAAAGCGCGCTCTACCGCATTGCGCGCAATAAGGTGGGGGTCAATAAGATCTTTAGCATTTCGCACTGTTGTATAATCATAGTCCCTTTGCATTTCTTCACCGTCTGCAGCAATGAGTGAGCAACTTAAACTATGGCGAGTGCTGTGAATAAAACCTGAACCCCCATTAGTATTCGCAAAACCATGATGTGATTCATAGCTCGAAACATTCACACCATCGGAATTGGTAATGCGCTTATCTAAAGATAGAGCATGTGATTCACACTTCATCGCTAACTCAATAGCTTGCTCTGGGTTAATGTCCCAAGGATGGTATAAATCCAAATCCGGATATTCGGTAGTCATTAATTCCTTATCAGCCAAACCAAAACACGGATCTTCAGCGCTAACACGAGCAATATCACAAGCAGCCTTAACCATAGCATGTAACGCAGCCGGTGAAATATCAGTGCTGCTTGCCCCCCCTTTACGTTGACCAATATAAACCGTTAGACCAACACCTTTATCTTCGCTAAATGCTACTGTCTCTACTGCGCCCATACGTACATCGACAGAAAAACCGCGATCATTATTCACGGCCACCGCAGCATCCGTTGCGCCCTCTTTTTTAGCAAGCTCCAGCACGTCATTCATCAATTGAGTTAATTCTATTGTTGACTTATGTACTTCACTATTGTTATGTTGCGTTCTAATTTGCATAAAAAATTCCATGGTGTTGAATGATGCAAATAAGGATACAATAACATGTCTTCGCAAACCAATAATTATGCTGAAAACAAATCATTTTTGTTTTATTTGCTGTTTTTTCTGGCCAGCCTGTTGACTCCAGTTTACGCGTATTCGGCAGGAAATTGGCAAGAATTAAGCCCTGGTATTGAATATAAAGACCTTGCGGGAGGGTTGCTCGCGCCCTGGTCTCATATTTATGCATTTCGCATTGATCTTAACAAAAATAAGCTGGCGATTGTCAGCGCTAAATCCCTATCGCTCAAAAATGCGTCAGCAGATCAGTTTGCTGTACACAGCCAAGCCTTGCTCAGCATTAATGGCGGTTTTTTTGATCACCTATTTAATCCTCTAGGATTAAGAATTAATGATTATCGCCTGGAAAACCCTCTAAAACGCATCAGTTGGTGGGGAGTCTTCTATGTTAAACAAAATAAAGCTTATATTTCTAGCCTGAATCGTTTCCGTTATGATGATGCAATTAGCTTTGCTATGCAAAGTGGGCCTCGATTACTGGTTAAAGGCAGAATTCCTTCATTGAAACCAGGAGAAGCTGATCGCTCAGCCTTAGGCATTACCGCCAAAGGAAAGGTTATTATTCTCGTTTCAACCAATGCCGCCATGTCTACTAACAAATTAGCGCGTTTGCTAAAAGCCCCTCCTTTATCTTGTGTTGATGCCATCAACCTCGATGGTGGAAGTTCAAGTCAGCTTTATGCTCATATTGGCTCATTTAAACTCAACGTCCATAGTTTTTCGAATGTTAGTGATGCAATTATCGTAAAAAAAGCATAGAATCGCCGCCCTTGTGTAAGATCGTAGCCTGGATGGAGCGAAGCGCAATCCGGGATCCGCAGTGGTCCCGATTACGCCTAAGGGGATAAATTTGTACAGCAATAAAAAAATATAAAAACACACAAGTTATCCACAATATACTCCCAATTTATTCTATTGACCCCTACATGAAAACACATTATCTTGTATCTAAGGCGCGAAAAATATCTACATATTGGGTTTTCTGCTATAATCTAATTAATAGTGAATAAAATTCGCTCGACAACTGATAACAACCATACGAGGTGGAGAAAAAATGTCCGCAATTCTTGATCCGGTAAATGATGTGCCGCTAACGAGTCAACTGGAATTGACAGCTAATGCTCCAGGTGTGCTTAAAACAATTAAACGTAACGGCAAAGTCGTGAATTACGATGACTCTAAAATTAAAGTTGCGATTACCAAAGCATTTATCGCCAATGAAGGTGGTACAGCTCCTACTTCAGATCGTATTCATGAACAGATTGAAGAATTAACTCGTCAAATTACCCAAGCATTTAAGCGCCGCTTACCTACTGGTGGTGCAATTCATATTGAAGATATTCAGGATCAAGTTGAATTAGCGCTGATGCGCAGTGGTCATTACAAAGTTGCTCGTGCCTATGTACTTTATCGCGAAGAACACCGTCTTGCGCGCCAGGCGGAACTTAAACAACAAGCTAGCGATAATAAAACACTATTAATTACTATGCCTGATGGGGAATTAAGACCATTAGACATGGAGCGTGTGAATACAATTGTTAACGAATCGTGCCGCGACTTGGCCCATGTTACTGCAGAACCAGTAATTAAAGATGCAATGCGCAATCTTTATAATCAAGCGAAATTTGAAGACGTACATAAAGCCTTAATTATGGCAGCTCGTACTCTAATTGAAAAAGAACCCAACTACACCTATGTAAGTGCTCGTTTGTTATTAGATACTTTGCGTATGGAAGCACTCAGCAAATTAAACATTAAAGGAGATGCTACCTTTGACGAAATGGCAACCCTTTATCCAGACTACTTTAAGACTTATATTGGTCATGGTATCCATCAAGGTCTACTTGATGCCAAAATGGCTGACTTTGACTTAGATAAACTAGGTAAAGCCTTATTACCTCAGCGTGATATGCAATTTACCTATTTAAGCCTGCAAACATTATATGACCGCTATTTCCTACATGAGCATGGCGTACGTTATGAATTACCACAGGCCTTTTTCATGCGTGTTGCTATGGGTCTTGCAATGCGTGAACAAAATAAAGAAGAAAAAGCGATTGAGTTCTACTTGTTACTTTCTTCTTTTGACTACATGTCTTCAACGCCAACGCTGTTTAACTCAGGTACTGTTCGCCCACAATTATCTAGCTGTTATTTAACAACAGTGCCCGATCATTTAGATGGTATTTACAGTGCAATTAAAGACAATGCCCTACTTTCAAAATTTGCCGGCGGATTGGGTAACGACTGGACTCCGGTGCGTGCTATGGGTTCTCACATTAAAGGAACCAATGGTAAATCCCAGGGGGTTGTTCCTTTCTTAAACGTTGCCGATGCTACAGCCGTTGCGGTAAACCAAGGTGGTAAGCGTAAAGGTGCTGTGTGTGCGTACTTAGAATGCTGGCATAAAGACGTAGAAGAGTTTCTCGATCTAAGAAAAAATACTGGGGACGACCGTCGCCGTACTCATGATATGAATACTGCAATTTGGATCCCAGATTTATTCATGATGCGTGTTCGTGAAGAAGGAGAATGGACGTTATTCTCTCCTGATGAAGTACCCGAGCTCCACGATTGCTATGGTAAAGAATTTGAAGCGCTATATAAAGAGTATGAAGCCAAAGCACGTCAAGGCATCATTAAAAACAGCAAAACGCTTCCTGCTGTGAAATTATGGCGCCGAATGCTTTCCATGCTGTTTGAAACAGGCCATCCATGGATGACCTTTAAAGATCCATGTAACTTACGTTCACCACAGCAGCATGCGGGTGTGGTTCACAGCTCGAATTTATGTACTGAAATTACCCTGAACACTTCTGAAGAAGAAATTGCAGTATGTAACCTGGGTAGTGTTAACTTACCAGCGCACATTAAGAATGGTCAGTTAGATAAAGAGAAATTAAAACGTACGATCACCACCGCGATTCGTATGTTGGATAACGTAATCGATATCAACTACTACTCAGTACCTCAAGCACGTAACTCAAACTTGAAGCATAGACCAATTGGTTTAGGTTTAATGGGCTTCCAAGATGCCTTATACGAGCTAAAAATTGATTACGCATCTCAAGCAGCCGTTGAATTTGCTGACTCATCTATGGAGTTAATCAGCTACTATGCAATTGAAGCGTCTTGCGACTTAGCCAAAGAACGCGGTAGCTATTCAAGTTATGAAGGTTCGCTATGGAGCAAAGGTATTCTGCCTATTGATTCCATTAATTTATTGCAACAAGCTCGAAGTAAATACCTAGAGCAAGACCGTTCACAACGACTGGATTGGGAATCATTACGCATTAAAGTACGTACTCAAGGTATGCGTAACTCAAATGTGATGGCAATTGCCCCTACAGCTACAATTTCCAATATTTGTGGTGTAGCGCAATCTATTGAGCCTACGTACCAAAACTTATATGTGAAATCAAACCTTTCCGGAGAGTTTACTGTAATCAACCCATATCTGGTTGCTGACTTAAAGGCACTGGATCTTTGGGATGAAGTAATGGTTAACGACCTAAAATATTACAATGGTAGCGTACAGCCAATCAGCCGTATTCCTGCTGAATTGAAAACACGCTATGCAACTTCATTTGAAATTGACCCAATGTGGTTAGTGGATGCAGCCTCTCGTCGCCAAAAATGGATCGATCAAGCGCAATCACTCAATATCTACATGGCTCAGCCTTCTGGTAAAAAGCTGGATCAACTGTACATGCATGCTTGGATACGTGGATTAAAGACTACTTATTACTTACGTAGTTTAGGTGCAACAAATGCTGAAAAATCCACCATTACTGATGGCGCGTTAAATGCGGTTAAAATTATCAGTGATGAACAGCCAAAAGTATGTTCCATACTCGATCCAGACTGTGAAGCCTGCCAATAATTAGGAGAATATGAATGCAAAACTTAGATACACAAAAAACAGCTCCTACTGTAGGTGCAACAGGCTATGAATCTCTTGAAATGGGTGCTGCTCGCATCCATGTAGATGACAAGCAAATTATTAATTGCCGTGCGGACTTAAACCAGCTAGTCCCATTTAAATATAAATGGGCCTGGGATAAGTACCTTGCTGCTTGTGCAAACCATTGGATGCCCAATGAAATTAACATGAGCGCTGACGTGGCTTTATGGAAAGATCCTAATGGTCTTACAGAAGATGAACGTTTGATTATCAAACGTAACCTAGGGTTTTTCTCTACCGCAGACTCTTTGGTTGCCAATAACCTGGTGCTAGCAGTATATCGCCATATCACTAACCCGGAATGCCGCCAATATCTATTGCGTCAAGCCTTCGAAGAGGCATTGCATACCCATGCGTATCAATACGTGATTGAAAGTTTAGGACTTGATGAAGCCGAAGTCTTCAACATGTACCGTGAAATTCCATCAGTGGCCACAAAAGCATCTTGGGCTCTACCCTTTACTCAAAGTTTAGGAGATGAAACCTTCCATACGGGAACGATTGAAAATGATCAGCGCTTGCTAAGAGACTTGATCGCGTTCTATGTGATTTTCGAAGGTATTTTCTTCTATGTTGGCTTTACGCAAATTCTTTCTATGGGTCGTCGTAACAAAATGGTAGGAACCTCAGAACAGTTCCAATACATTTTACGTGATGAGTCCATGCACATGAACTTTGGTATTGATGTGATTAACCAAATTAAAATTGAAAACCCACATCTATGGACGCCAGAGTTTAAAGAAGAAATTATTCAACTGATTCGCCATGGCGTTGAATTAGAATATCAATACGCGAAAGACACTATGCCCCATGGTATCTTAGGCATGAACGCAGAAATGTTTGAAGAATACCTACATTTCATTGCAAACCGTCGCCTAAGCCAAATCGGTTTACCAGAGCAATATCCTGGTGCTGAAAATCCATTCCCATGGATGAGCGAAATGTTGGATTTGAAAAAAGAGAAAAACTTCTTTGAAACCCGCGTTATTGAATACCAAGCTGGCGGAACCCTAAGCTGGGATGACGACGAGTAATCCCCATTGTAACCTGGTTGCTGTGCAACCAGGTTTCCGAAAACGAAAACTATAACAATATGTATCCGGGTTATCAGCAACTAGGCTATCCATTAACATCATTGCATAAACACTTACCAAATTATACTTCCCTTTTGCTTACACAACTGTTACATTTCTAAACGGATTAATTACACAAGAGGTGAAAAAATGGCAAAACCGTTACGCCAACAGCATCAAACCAATAATTATTTCCTACTGCAATGCATGGCAGGAATCACGGCAGCAGCATTAGCAGCCACAGCAATCGCAGCCCTTGCCGTTCTAAAATTTGGCGCTACAGCAGCAACAGCCGCAGGCTTAGCAGCAACCAATATGATGTTTGCATCCACATTTGCCGCAGCCAGCCCAATCCTTCCAATGTTTATTATGGGGGCAATTGGAGCTGTTTTCCTCTTAGCATTGCTCGGAAGTTGTGGTGGCAATAGTAATACAACAGTACGAGTCGTTCCAAACGGCCCAACTTATGGTGGCTGGGGAAGCAGCTTCTGGAGTCGTCCCACAGTTCATGTACATCATACCGGACACCACCATGGTGGACGAGTGCATCATGATGGAAGACAACATGTGGACGTACCCAATGGACCACTTAATGGATTCCCACCTTCTAATGGAAACGTACATCACCATCCTGGTGGAAATATGTCTGGTCATTTTCCCAGTGGAAATACGCATAGCCATGGCGGGCCGGGCGTGGTAGTGCATAATCAACATGGAACAACCCATAATCATAGAATGTAAATCCATTTATCTAATGCCTGTTCGATAATAATCGTCCCTGGCACAAATGATTTTGGGAATCGAGCAAAAATAAACCATCATTGCGAGTGCAGCGAAGCAACCCAGCTGAGTTTTAACAGTGTATAGCGCCGGCGTTGCTCCACTAAACTTGCAATGATACATTTACATAACTCAGAGTGATGCGTTCTAATTACATCAAGCCCATGATTTTTTGCCTCACCTGCTCACGCGCATGCCTACCAGTAGAAAAGTCTTTATTATCCTTCTCCACCACAAACTGCACAAAATAAATGGTGCGTTTTTCTTTCTGAGCCCAGCCAACAAACCAACCCACTTGCTTATCTAACTGTTTCGAACCATCATCATTCAAATAATAACCCGAACCAGTTTTACCAAATAACTTCCAATTTCCTGGCAATTCTTCTGCCAATAAAATCTTTTTGGTCATTGCGATCGCATGGGCACTCACAGGTAGCTTTCCCTGCTCTAAGTGGGTTATAAACGCCATTTGCTGTTGCGGGGAAATGCGCAACGAGCTGGATAACCAGGCACGGGTTAATCCATTATTTGCACCTTTATCCCCTGATACATCCTCATTCCCATAATTAAACGATTGCACATACTGCTTAAATCGCTCCATTCCCAGCTTTTGCGTAATAACCTGACTGTACCAAACACAGCTATTTTTTATCCAAGTCGTTGGATTCTGTGGCTGTTTCCAGACATCTAAATAATCAGCATACCCTTCTTTAAAAGGCCATTCCGGATGATGAGCATCAATTAAAATCCCCTCATTAAAGCCCATCAAGCTAATTGCTATTTTAAAAGTTGAACAAGGAGCCTGGTGCAGCGAACAAGCCCCCTCTTGCTGCACTATCTTTCCATTTTCCTGAGCAATAAAACAATCTTCATTAGCTAATGCCTGCGTATTTACTGCCAATAATGCAACAAAAGATAAAACTAATTTTTTCATATTACAAAACCATCCCGTTAACTTGGCTGTCCCATAGCTTTTTAAAATAACTGTGCTCATTACGAATCAATGCATCAAATGAGCCCTCTTCAATAATCGCGCCGCCCTCCATAACAATAATGCGATCCATATGGCGGATGGTAGAAAGACGGTGTGCAATAGCAATCACCGTTGCATTATTTTGCTCCAGCATGGCATTAATAGATTTCTGAATCTCCTGCTCAGAGATACTGTCCAAACTCGAAGTAGCTTCATCAAGTACCACAATAGGCGCATTTTTTAAAAAGGCACGCGCAATAGCAATACGCTGCCGCTGCCCACCTGACAGCTTAACTCCACGCTCTCCTACCATGGTGTCGTATTTTTGCGGTAATGAGTCAATGAACGAATCAATATTTGCCAGTTCTGCAGCTCGTTTAATTTCTGCCAAGGTTGCATCTTCTTTCGCATAGCCAATATTTTCAGCAATGCTGCGATGAAACAGCATAATATCCTGAGGAATAAGCGAAATTTGCTGACGCAAAGCATCGGAGGTGATATTTAAAATAGGCTCGCCATCAATAAGAATTTGTCCTGCAGATGCTTTAAAATTCTTTAACAGCAAGGCAATTAAGGTTGACTTACCCGCACCAGAATGCCCTACCAAACCAATTTTCTCCCCCGGCTTAATGTAAAGATTTAAATTAGAAAAAACCGGAGCACCATGATTATAGGCAAAGGATACCTGTTGGAACTCAATCGCTCCCTTTTGAATTTGAAAAGCACGCGCCTGCGCATCATCCACTACATCATGAGGCGTCTGCAAAATTGTAAAGGACGATTTAAAATCGCCGATTTCTTTTAAGAAGGTACATAAACCGCTCATCAAGGTCCATAAATCAAAAGAAATAGTCAGTGCGGTTAACATTACAAAAAGAAAATCACCCGTAGTAACACTGCCTTGTTTACGCAAGTAAATCATGAAGAAAAACACGGAAATCAGCATAAACCAATACAATACGGAGCCAACCATATTAAATTTAAAATCATATTGATAAAGCTCTATTTGGCGTGGAACAAAATCCTCAGCCATAATCCCATTAATTCGCTTATGCTCAGCCCGCCGCTTCGCAAAATAAAATAAAGAAAAAATATTGGTGATATTATCTGAGAACGTACCCATTACCTGATGCTTACTTTCAGCCGCACGATTAGAAAGCTTATTCAACTTCAACGCCATAGGCAGCATCAGCGCCATAACTAAAACACACCAAGCCAGCATAAAGAAAAATACGCTCAGATTAACAAGCATGAGTACAAAAACAGAAACAACAACCACACAAAAATGCTTACCAACAATATGATGCAAGTTGGCAAAGACACTGTCATAACCATCCAAAATTCCTTTTAACTTACTAATAACTGTACCTGTAGGCGTATTTTGGAAATAATTATAAGAATGGTGCTGCACATAATCATAAGCAGTAGACAACAAACGCTGCCGCGCATAAGGCTCCGCCCGCCATTCCGCAAAGTCACTCAAACGCCAAAACAAATCCAAAGAAACCTGCGCCACAACAAATAAGGTTATAGGGAACAGCAAGTTAGAATAAGAAGAAACATCACTCCCTGAAAACGCATCAACCAGGAGCTTGAAGGAATAATTATTAGCAAAAATGTAAATCGCGGTAAAAATAGGTGCTTGCAGCATTAAGACATACCACCAGCGATAAGGCTTAATTACCTGCCATAAAAAGTGCCAAGGAGAATGAAAAGGATAACTAATATCTGCAGACTTGCCCATAATAAACGCTCTAAATAAGGGTCGTCCCAGTATACCACACTGTAAAAAATGAGCCCATTAATTTCCAGCAGGTTGTTATTTAGCGATGATAAAGGTAGACTACTCGATTAAGTCCCGGTGGCACAGCTGGATAGCGCAGCCCCCTCCTAAGGGGCAGGTCGGAGGTTCAAATCCTCTCCGGGACGCCAATAAAATCAATAAGTTATGTAAAACACCATCAACCAAAATGAATTTCCAGGGTGCATTCAGGGTGCAAATTGAATGAGTGATAATAAATTTGATTGTATGACCATGTAAGTATTTATAGCTTCACAAAGTCCAATAATTTAAAAAATGAACATCGAAACAATCCATCTACTCATACGCCAACCAACCATAAACGATTTTTTATTGTTACAAAACTTATGGCGCAACGAACAAGTTCGAAAATTTCTTGGTGGAAGCATTCCTGATGATTTAATTCCTCAGAAAATATCGGCACTCCAAGAACACTGGGATTTACATCAATTTGGTCTATCTACAGTTTTTGAAAAGAATTCCAATGAAATAGCGGGCCTTTGTGGTCTACATTACTCTGATGATGGAGTTGAGCTCTCTTATATGTTTTTCCCCAACTGGTGGGGACAAGGCCTTGCTTATGAAGCAGCAGTTGCAAGTATAAATTATGGATTCAAAACACTTCATTTGAACCGCATAATTGCTATTACACAAGCGGAAAACACTAAATCGTGTCTACTTCTTAAAAAAGCTGGGATGAATTATCTAGGTAGTTTTGAACGCTTCAACGCAATTCAAAACTTGTATGAGACAACTAAAAATAAGTGGCAAATAAAATAAGATAGCAAAGCCGTGTGGTAATCACGGCTGCCTATGTTGCTCTAACCACAAATCCAAATCATCTTTTAAATAACGAATCGCACGACCAATTCTAATGTACTTAGGGCCAGGAGTTCTATTGGCCAATGTCCCATATGCCCTATCCTGGGATAGAAAAGACCGGCTCATACAAATATAGGTTGCTGCTTCCGCCTCTTTAAAAACCTTTTTTTCCATAATTGCATCCTTATAAATATAAATGTACTTGTATGTAAGCAAGTACATTATATACATTTATTACGTATATATTCAATGCAAATACGCAAATTACGTATAATTATTTTAAGATGCTGTCCTGCACTTCAAAAATTCTTCGTTCAGCAGAAAATCCATTTTTAAACTTATTAATACCGTCCTCACGCATCTTAGCGGAGAATTGGGTAAAATAAACATTTAGAGATTCTCGATTTTCCAATTGATACTGAACTGTTAATTTCTCTTTATCAGAATCACTCTCATTTTCTGGTTTTAAAATACTAGCCTTAATAAAACCCGGAAATTGCAACATTTCCTTTGCATGCTCTTTTAGCCATAATTGAAATTGAGAATAAATATCTCTATCAATAGCTAAGTTCACTTCGTAAATAACCATATTTCTTTCCTGTAAAATGAATAAAGATCAAACATAGAACCGCACAAATGCTTATTGGGATCCCTGGATTTAAGTGATTTTCAGAGGTTACAATTACATAAGGCATCAATCCCCCAAATAAAGTCAAACTGAGATTATAAGAGATTGCCAGAGCCCTGCCACGTTGGTTCAACCGAAATTGATTAACTATAAAGGCAGGAAGTGCTGAATTAAGCAATGCTTGGATAATTGCAAAAAAAATCAGCGCAACGATACACAGTTTACTATTCAACTGAGGTAGTACAGCAAAAATAACATAGGAAAAGGCTAAGTACAGTACTGATGCGATCTTTATTTGCCTTATTACTCCAAACTTATCCGCTAAAATACCTGCAAAAGGTAAAACCATCAAATAAGTTAAAATGGCGCTAATTGTGATTAGTATGGACTGTTGATGGGAATATAACTTCAATGAGGTCGACAAAAAGGTGGGCATAAAAATAAAGGTAATATAAAAAGCTGAGGCAGATAAATTGGTAACAATAAATGCTCCTATTAATTCTTTCCTATAATTTTTAATAAGATCATTGAAACTCGAGGTTATTTGAATCTTACGAGGATTAACATCTTCGATTTTGTTCCTAATAAAGAGCAAAACGACACAACTTAATGCACCAATTAAAAATGGAACACGCCAGGCATACTGAATAACTTGCTCGTATGGCACCAAATAGAGAAGTATAAAAACACTAAGGTTTGCTAATAACAGCCCTACGCTACCACCAACAAAAGAAAAGCTCCCAGAAAAAGCTGGTGACTTTTTACCCTGTTCTACGGCCATAATAATTGCAGAAGAAAATTCTCCTGAAATAGATAATCCTTGAATTATTCTGCAAAAGATCAAACCGGCTCCACAATACATACCCATAGTATATGGTGGCATCAGCCCTATTGCTGAAGTAGCTATAGTCATTAATAAGGTTGAAACAAGCAACACACTTTTCCTACCAAAGTGATCGATTAAATAACCAAAGCCAATCGCTCCCAAAGGTTTGACAACATAGCTGACAACATACGCTAATACTGTAAAATTAAGCGCACTACTTTTTTCCTGATTAGAAAAAAACACTTCAGATAATATCGGAATAAGTAGTGGAAACACTGTAAAATCATAAACCTCGATCAATGTCCCCAAAAAGGCAGAAAACAAAGTAAATTTTTTCATTTACATCCAAGTAAAGTTTGATTAGATTATTGTAACACTGGATGTAAAGAAGTAGCAGCATGGATATTTTTAACGCACTAGAAACGCGAAGCTTACATAATATTTTCCCCGAGAATTTCGAATTACAATTCCATCAGGTCCTCCACTCTTTAAAGCAGCTAGGATGTGATTATTTCTATTTTTTAGGACTAGACTCTGGGATTTCCTATAGATTTTGCACTCATGAAAATTGGATTGATTTCTATCATGATGAACGATTTATATCAAATGACCCATTAAAACGCGTTGTAGAAGATACCAAGTTCATAGCCTTACCTTGGGAGCAAGTAACACATCTACATGGGAAAGAAAAAAGAGCTATGTGCGGAAGAGTTTCTTTTGGATTATTTAATGGACTCACAATAGCTAGAGAGTATCGCAACAAAAAATATATTTTTGCATTAGCAACTGAATTTAAGGAGCATGATTTAGCGCGGTATCTTTTGCTTGAAAAAACAGGAAAATTAGAACAATTTATTTGTGACTGCATGCGGCTATTTAATCAATATACTACCTTAATGCTCAAGCCACGTTCTATGGTAGTGTAATAAATTAGAATTTAAAGTATTACAAGGCAGTCAATCCTGATACCCCTTAGACATCTTTCAAAATTAATTTTTAAAGATGTGGACAATCATTAAAAATTTAATGAAGTTTATCAACGTTTAGGATAGTTCTAAATGGAACTTTCCTATGTTAATAAAATTATGCTGCGATCAATTAACAATAAAATCATTCCACATATAAATAATAACCAATAATGAATATTTAGATTCAAAAATAAAATAAACCAATTTAAGTTTACAAGGCAAGTCCTTATATGACAATGAGGGGTTCACCTGTGTTAACGACAGTTTGCCTAGTAAAAGTAACCCTGATAATAAAAGAAATGACAACGCAACAATTTCTATCATTTTTAAACAACTGGAATGCGTGGTAATTGGATGAGAACCCGTAAAAGAAATAATTGCAAAAATTAATCCGGTAAAAAACATTTTAAATTTTCTATCGTATTCGCGATCAGCCAGGTTAGTAGCATGTGTCATTTTTACATATTCAATTGATGGTCCTAGCGCCATTAATTATCCTTCATCATGGTAGTAAAAAGAACATCTCCCTTTAATTCAAATATCTTTAAGCAATCTTCATCCTGCTCGATTGACTTCAAGGCCTCAAACAAAGCCCCCAGAATCACTGCCTTATTAAAAGCATCCATTCCAGATTTAATAACTAACCCACCTAGCTCAATCTTACGACGCGTATCAGCGCGTCGCTTTTTAAGTTTCTCAAGAGCCAGTTGTTTTTCTTGTTGCGCAATAACCTGTTTCTGTTTTACGATTTGTTTAGTTACGTCCATCATTTTGCTCACTCGCAATTTTGGAAAAAACCTGATCCAGATAACTCATATCAAACTGGTTAAGTCCATATTTATATGCAAGTGCTCCAATATCCAATTTATGTTTTTGCTGCAAAGAATCCAACTTCTTTCTCGCATGCTCAATTTTATCCATTAGTTCAGCTTCCATTTGAGATATTGTCTTTTTTGACATTGCTTCTCTCCGCAAGTTGACTTAACAAACACAGCATAACCGCGCAGATCTCTGAAATCAATAGGGTTAAATTTACCTTGAGCGCAGCGAATTCCATCTATCCCATTAGGGCGCAATATACATTCATTCGAATGTTTGCTACAGTGCAGTTCTCAAGAAAATTTTTCACGGATAAATTTTCTCTCAATAAAAGCAAACAGATGGACTCACTGACTTAATCGAGTGTATTCATGGCCATTGCTTTTGCACGAACATCAATCCACAGCCGCGCCAAAGGACATAGCGCAGTTGCTGCAAGCGCTTACCGTACAGGCACCCGCCAGCTCGATGAACGAACAGGAATCATTTACGATTATAGCCATAGAAAAGACGTTGTATTCAGTGAGACTTTATTACCACCCCTAGCAGATATGCAATTTCTTGATCGAGAGTTCTTATGGAATCAAGTGGAGTTTTCTGAAAAAAGAATAGACTCTCAAGTATGTAAAGATGTGGTTCTTGCACTACCCAAAGAATTGGAACTGAGCCAACAAATTGAATTAACCAAACGCTTTGCACAAACCCATTTTGTAGAACACGGCATACCTGTTGATATAGCAATACACGATCATGGCGATGGTAATCCTCACGCCCATATCCTTGCTGCGACAAGAAGACTGGAAAAAAGTGCTTTTTCTAAATATAAAGCCCGCGATCTCAATCCAGCATTTTATTCAGGAAAAATTATTGAACAAGACTATTGGAGTGAACAATGGCGAGAATTGCAAAATGATTTTTTTAAAGAAAAAGAAATAGATCTTGCAGTGGATTTAAATCATCTAATTCCTGAGCGCCATGAGGGAACAATAAGAAACTCAGAAGAACACTATCTAAAACAAGATAATGCCTTAATCAAAGAGCAACGAATCGAAATCGCATTACACCATGTAGAAAACCTAATTAATCATATCTCTCTAACTCATAGTGTATTCACCCGTCGAGATATAGAACGGTTAGTGTTTAAAACAATAACCTCATCAGAAAGTAATCATATTCAATTCACGAGCCTAGTTGAAAAAATTATCCAGCATAACGATCTCATTTATCTTGGCATCAATGACGCAGGACAAAAGTCATATACCACAAGAAATCAGTATATTGCTGAATCACATTTGCTCAATACCATCGAACAACTTTCTTCAAGAAAAGGACATGTATCTAAACTCAACCCTGAACACTTGGCCAATCAATACCAATTAAATGAGGAACAGCATGAAGCATTGAATTACATAGTAAAAGGCTCCGATTTATCAGTTGTTATTGGTCGACCAGGAGTAGGTAAGAGTTACCTATTAAAACCTGTAAAAGAATATTATGAAAGCCAAGGTAACCGTATAGTTGGTACTGCCCTATCAGGCAAAGTCGCCAAGACTCTTCAGGCGGAAACTGGAATTAGCTCATATACCCTTTCCTCGCTGAATTACCGTTTACAACGTGGTCTGCTCTCCCTAAATCAAAATGATATTATCGTGATTGATGAGGCTGGGATGGTTGATTTTGCTAGCCTCTCATCAATTATAGAGGCCGTAAACAAAGCAAAAGCCAAGATAATTTTAGTAGGTGATCCTGACCAACTAAAACCAATTAACAAAGGAGAAATATTTAGAGCCATTGCATCCTATACAGGCTATATCGAATTATCTGAGATTAGAAGGCAAAAAGACCTAGGCGATAGAGCAGCAAGCCTAATGCTTGCCAGAGGAGAAATTAATCATGCTTTGGCCCATTATCAAAATAAAGGAGCAATCCATTTTGCGGAGGATGCTTCCGAATCCGCAACTCAACTAGTGCATCACTGGCAAAACAACATTATTGAAGCGAATGATATTAAAGAAAACGTCATGTTTGCTTTTACACGGGCGGCGGTCGCATCCCTAAATGCTCAAGCACGTAATGAACTAAAAAATAAAGAAATGATACACCAGCAAGAGCTTATATATGACCGAGCGATACCTGGTCTAGATAACATTGAACAAAACCAAATATCACTTTCGGAGGGAGAACGCATCCTATTTAGAAAAAATAACTCCTCTTTAGGAGTGCGTAATGGTGATATGGCATTCATTCAATCGATTAACGAACATCAATTTACTGCAAAGCTTGATAGTGGTGAATTGGTGATCATTCCTAATTCATACAAACACATTGATTACGGCTACGCAACCACCGTTCATAAAGGACAAGGTATGACGGTCGATAATGCGAGTATACTTATTGATAGCAAGTATTGGGATAGATTTTTAAGTTTTGTTGCCATGACACGGCATAGAGTAAACCTGTCCATTTATGCCGATAAACACCAACATCCCGACATAGATGCATTGAATAAAACATTGTCGCGGGCTAATACTAAAGACAACGTAATAGACTGGCCATTAGATTTGGCTATTCGCCATGGCTTTGAGTCTGAGAGTCTCTTTGGACGAGTAATCAATCATTTAGCGGGAATAGGCAATAAAATTAAAGAAAAATACAATTACATTGTCAATTATGAGGCTTACGCACGTAAAAAAGCAGCAGCAGTGCAACTCGAAGCAAAGCAACAAGTTCGTCAGATTGCAAAGGAAATAGCAGATTACTTAGAAGAACAATCCCAATATTCTAAGTTAAGGAAACTACTCACCAAACAAAGTAAACAACTAAACGAAAAGCCCTCAAAGCTTAAGGAGTTTAAACAGGTATATGAACAATCAATTCTTCGTGATCAAATGGCACACGATCTATGGCTCAAGTACCAACAGCAATTATCCGAACTACAGCACCCTACATTTAACAAAGAAAAAGTAATGACTGCGGCAAAACGATATGAGCGTATTATGATAATCACTGAAATTGCAAAACAGAGGACAGATGCCCCACTCCCCAAAAATCTCATGCAACAAGCTGTAAAAATTCATTTAAAAAAAGATTCAATACATATTAAAACAGCAGCATTAAATTTACACAAAAGCCCCGAAGAACTCGCACAGCAAATAAAAACTGCCCAAAAAATTTATACTCAACATAGAATTAGAGAGCTAAAAAAATCCCATCCTATTTTGAATGAATACATGCAATTGCAAAATAAAAGAAATACGGTTATGGGGTACGAAGCGGAGCAAATAGATAAATTATTACAAATCAAAGCCAAACAAATAACTCAAGATACCCAACTTTATAAAAAGTTAAGCTGCCATCTACCGCAATATGCTAAATATCTCAGCAATAAAGCATATTCTCACCAATTAACACTAGAAAAAGATTCATAGTCCACCAATGGTTAGATAGGAACCAATATAAAGCCATTTAAATGTATGCTGATTGTCTAAGCAATAAAACAAGGATTTTCTTAACTTCTGTGCCCCCCCCCTAAAGCGCGGGAGCGCTTTGCTATACTTAAAGAGAAAGTAAAAGCAAGGATGCCTAAAATGAGTCATGTATGTTTTATGGACGAAACTGGTACGGATTGTAGTTCAACACACTATTCCATTGGAGCCTTATTGGTTGATAGTCGTAATTCTAAAGACTTTCAATCATTTATCCTTCATGCAAAAGAACAATATCGATTCAATCAAGAAATTAAATGGGCCAAAACTCATAAGGGTTATAATTTAATCAATTTAGGTTTAAAAATCATGCATCGGGTATTAACAGACGATCGATTGAGCTTTCACTGCATTACAGTAGATAAAGAGTCATATATAAAGTGGTCCGCGGCAAATAGAGAAGAAGCATTTTATATTACATTAACACAGTTAATTACATGTGCCGCACAAAGTATTGGTGATAATTTGGAAGTAAAGTGTGACCAACGCAATGATCACTATGATAAACATCATGAAGTTTGTCAAATTATCTCTAATTATAAGCTTCAATCTAAATATCCAAATAGGGTTCAAAGTATAGAAGCTCAAAATTCCAAATTTTGCGAAGGCATTCAAGTTGTGGACTATCTAATCGGTGCAATTAATACATCTCATCGTTTCTATAGAAATAAGAATATCAATATTAATGATGGAAAACTTTGTGCTATAAGAAGAATGAGCCATATTTTAGGATGGGATGACTTAGCATGGGACACATGGAAAAACACCAAATTTAATATTTGGGCCTTTCCTACCGAATACAGAGCCCACAGAGGGGAATCCAAAAAGCTAATAACAGAAATTATAAACTCACCTAACTATTTGAAAAATCGTAATGACATTGAATCGCCTCTATAAGACAACCATAAAATAAGATTATTTAAAAATCATCCATGCTGCATATTAGTTATAATCTTCAAGCATACTTAAGTACAAAAACTTATATGCGATCTAACGTACAAAGCAGATGAGGGCTCTGCTATCTCACCTGGCCTGATATCAATACCACAGCGCAGAGGAACTGCTCCAGCAATTTTCCTCACTTTTTAGCTCTTGGTATAGAGTGTTTGCATTTATCACAATATATCCTTTCTCCAACCTCCAACCATGCAGCTGGATGTTCATGCCTATGAATATATTCAGGTTTTATGGGGGTTTGAGAATTATGGGTCCTACCATTAAATGAGAAATAATCAAATTCATAGTTTTTTAGTACATGGACCTCTACCCAAATCGAAATTACATTATGAAGATAAGAAATCAGAGCTTCGTTAGAAAAGCTATCTAAAGGAACCCTTACGCTAAAAAGGGTTGGGATTCTTTTTCTTGCTAAAAAGTCAGAAATTTTTTTTACAAGTATTTTTGATGAGATTTCATACAAGATATATTGAACATATTCCCCTCCGAATGAACTAAAGCCACTTTGTTCTAGAGCAGTTCTTTTATCCGTATGAAAACAAATATCACCACGCCTTCCCATATTTTGTATAAACTTTCTTGCGTTAATCAGTCCATTTTCAAATAAGGTATTTTCTTCACTAGTTAGCTCATGCTTGAGAAGGCATTTTAGTTCATCTTCAATCCGATTAACACTTAAATTTTCCATTCCCATATTGTAGTAAGGCCTAAGACGGCTGGGACCACAAGAATGATACAATTCTACAAGATCAAAATGTCTTCTAAAAAAACTCAATAAGTTATCAACAGTAGTATTATGTATAACAGTACTTAACCAACTATCTTTTAAAATTGAAAAATCATATGTTTCAGGTAAGTTATTCTTGATTTCAAACTCATGTCTAATCAGCTTATCTATTAATTTAATTTTTTCGGTAGTGTTTAAATAACTGTGTCATCTCTTTTAACTTGTTATAATTTAACACTTAAAAGAGGTGCATATGAGTAAGAAGACAATCGATTTATCGAATTTTGATTTCAACGAGTTCAAATCAGAAGCATTAGCGCAGTTAAAATCAGGACAATCGCTCACAGGAAAAGACGGTATCCTTACCCCATTAATTAAAGAGTTATTAGAGTCTGCCTTAGAAGGAGAAATGGATTCTCATATGACGGACTGCTCTGAGACAGGTATCGTCAACCGTCGTAACGGTAAAACGACTAAAACAATTAAATCGACCACTGGCGTTTTTGACTTGGAAACGCCTCGAGATAGGGATGGTAGTTTTGAGCCTGAGATAGTCAAAAAACGTCAAACAGTACTCAATGAGTCACTCGATAATAAAGTCTTGGCACTTTATGCGATAGGTATGAGCTACGAGGCGATAAGGGAGCATTTATCGGAGATGTATGGATTAGAAATCTCCAGTACTAAAATCAGTTTAATAACAGATAAGCTCTTACCTTTGATTACTGAATGGCGTAATCGCTCCTTAGAATCGGTATACCCCATCGTATTTCTTGATGCCATGCACTTTAAAGTACGTGTTGACGGTAAGGTCATCAGTCGAGCCTTTTACACGGTTCTCGCTGTGAACTCAGAAGGTAAAAAGGATATTCTGGGACTCTATTTATCTGAAGCAGAAGGTGCTCGTTTTTGGCTTGGCGTCTTAAATGACCTTAAGGCTCGAGGGGTAGAAGATATTCTTATTGCCAGCATTGATGGGCTTAAGGGATTTCCTGATGCCATTACGGAAGTATTTCCTCACACGGAAGTGCAACTTTGTGTTGTTCATCAGATTCGCAATTCTTTGAAGTATGTGGTCAGCAAAGACCAGAAGGCCTTCATGGCTGATTTAAAGCATGTGTATAAAGCGTCAAGCAAAGACTTAGCGGAGCATCATCTGCTTGAGCTGGAAGAGAAATGGGGAAAAAAATATCCTGCTGTAATAAAGTCCTGGAATAATCACTGGGAAGCACTATCACAGTACTTTAAATATCCAGAAGAGCTCAGACGTATCATTTATACGACCAATATTGTCGAAGGTTTTCATCGACAAATTCGCAAATACACTAAAAATAAAGGCGCATTTACCAGCGAAAACGCCCTTATCAAACTCATTTACTGTGCGGCTCAGAAAGTACTGGAAAAATGGAATCAGCCCATGCACAATTGGGCGCTTATCGTCTCCCAACTACAAATCTATTTTGAAGACAGACTAACTTTGGGGCTTAGATAAGCAATGAGGTGACACAGTTAAATGAACACTCTCTTTTTTTCTTATCGTATTTGAGTATTCTATCCATGTAGGGCTCTATTCTTTGATGATAAGTAATATCTATTGGTTAGAGTGTAGCCTGCCTCTGTGATTTTTAATCTGCAAGAATCAGGCCATTTCTTTTAATAGTTCTTCACATTTACTAAAAATCTTTGTTTGGACACGATTCTCGTTAGAATTATTAAACTTTTTTAAAACTTGTTTAACAGCATGGAAAAAAATTATCTCAGCTAATACGTAACATTCAGATTAACTTTGCCGAGCTAAATTCAAAAAGATGCTTAATTAGTCTATGCATTTCTTCTGGAACTTCATCAACGTGCATGGCCTCAATTATGGCTGTTGGAGTTAAACTTAGACCACAAACATTTTGAATATCTTGATTTAAAACACTTAATGCCTCCTTACCAGGAATAATTTCTAATCTGGTTAAAGGAGAATCCCAACAAGCTTCAAATTCATTTAAAGCTTGTTCATTTATTTTTGCTTTATGTTGTCCTGTTGAATTTGAACGAGCAAACCGCTCATTAAACTCCAAGTATTGAGCAGTTAAATAATGCTTTTTTGATATTGCAAATTCATCAAGTAAATTACCAATGTCATTAGGATATTCCAACTTTTTTCCTGTTCGTTTGAAAGTATCTTCAATCTTACGAGAAATTGCCCGACTAATAGCTTCAGGGACTAGTAAAAAATTTTCGATTTCTTTTCTTTTGTGAATAATTACATTATCACAAAAAATTTTACATTGAGAGATGATCGATGAGCATTCCTCATCACTCCGATAATCCTTATCCATAATTGCGGACACTAATATTTGCACTCCAAGAGTAAATTCCATACCTACTTTTAAACTTCGAATTCGCTCAGGATTAAAACCCTCAACCGGAATTACGGCAAATTCGCTACGATTGCTAACAATATCAACCTTAAGTTTTTTTGCAAATTTACCTAAAATTTGAAAATCCTTTCCCTCAACGAATAAGGCTTTGCGTGTTTTTGCAAGCTGAGTCAATATTGGATTAATATTGGAACCCAAAATAGAGAGTATTTCTCCTAACTGAGAAGGATTTTTAATTCTTTTCGCTGATGATTTCTTTTTATCTATAAGAACAATCTCATTGGTATCTGCTTCTGTTATTATTTCTGTTGAGTGTGTAGCAATAATAATATCTGGACCAAGACTTTTTAAAATTCCAAGTAATTGCCTCTGAAGATCTGAATGCAAATAAATATCTGGTTCATCTATTAAAAATAAAGATACTTCGCTAGACTGGATAACATGGGTAAGCATTTGGCACCAAACTTGGAAACCAAATCCTGCCCAAAAAATTTCCCTTGGAATTCGCTCTTCAGGACAAAACATATACAATTTAGGTTTGCCATGTGACGTGTCAATTTGGGGCTTTTCAATATCCATTCCAGGCCATGTTCTAATCAATGTTGAGCGAAACTCCTCGAATCTTTCGGGATAATAATACCAAATATTTCTGAAATTTCTGGCTGCTTTATAGTTAAATAGAGCGTTTCTTGCTGCTTCCTTTTCAAATAAACTTTCATTATGCTCTACAGGCCCTAGAATAGGTACAAACCCAATTGGACTGTTAAAGTTTGATTTAAATGTTATAGTGGATAATATTGGTTTACCTTGTGCATCTAAAATAAATAAGCAGCTATTGGCCTCAGGGAAATACAGCATCATCTTATTTCCATTAGATAAATAAAATGTAATTTTTGCGGGTTGAGTATCATCATAATTAAAATAGATATTCTCTTCTGCAATAGAAATAGAATTTAAATCAATCTTGTAGCCATATGTGTTTCCATTCGGCCCCTCCACTCTCTCTGGCTTACGGCTACTTGCTTTTCTCATTGCTGCAGCTAAAATACGAAAAGCAGCTATTATTGTTGATTTTCCAGCATTATTTGGCCCTACCAAAATATTAAAGCTCTTTAAATTTAACACAAAATTATTAAATGCTTTAAATCTTTGAAAATCTACTCGAATAAAGCGATGGCTAATACTCATGTAAGAAACTCCATAATAACAAGACCCATTTATGCTCTCCAAAAGTCATTATGAATACAATATATATTTACGATTAATATATTTGTATAAAGTTGTCTTTCCTACACCAACCATTTTACAAATAGACTGAATTGGATGCCTTTTATTGCGCAAAGAGTTTTCACTAGCTCTTTCTGTTTATCAATTAGCTTTTCTGGTCTAGCTCCTTGGCGCCCCTTTTGCAGCTTCCAATCCAGCAAGTGTGCGTTCTTTAATTAAGTTACGCTCAAACTCAGAAAGAACGCCAAACAACTAAAACATCACCTTCTCTTAGAAGGTGTTCCACTTTTTCTAATCCAGGGCACTCAGAAAGGGAACCACTTATCTTATCTGTAAAAATTTATTCACATCCTGCTCTATTCAGTTCATCAAGTTGCTTACATAATTTATTAAAATATTTTATGTTTGACAAATAATTGTTCAGAAAATAAAATCTGTTCTTTTGATTAACCGTTTTATTCTAGTTGTAGCTAAAAAAACTTTCCTCTTGCAGTAGTCTTTACAGCAACATTACAGTTTTTATTCCTACCTCTTTCTAATAGTAAGAGAAAAAAAGATGAAGAGAACCATTTTAATTATCATACTAACTTGTTGTTCATTTGCTATCAGCGCTAAGCAAAAAGTGAATAAACCAATTAATACTTCTGCTTTCGTATCTCTTTGTTCTACGCTCAAAGAATGCAATTTAATAATTGCAATGTCTTATAAAAAAACTCTAGATAATGCTTGTATAAACGCATTTAATCATAAATCTGAGTCAGATTTACAAAATGTTGTTTTTAGATCTTGTGTAATTTCCTATAAACGTCTTTCATTGTTAACATTTAACGAAATGAAAAAACGTTTTTTCAAGTTATTTAATAATCCCAAATACCTAGATATAAGATCATACAATTTCAATACCTTTATGGAGTTAGTTATATTGGGTGACTTAGCAGATGACTACAAAATTGTTACTGGACGTTATCCTGCAGATAAGAAAGTTATGCTTTCGAAGGAAGATATCTCAAAATTTGAGAAAGCCATATTCCATCGTGAAGGTTAAAAATACACTCAGGATCACACCTTTCTTTTCGCTTATCATATTAGTAAATAATTCATAGTACGTTTTTTAAATTTAAAAGCAAAAAAACAAGGCGTGCCCCTCTGGATTCTCAAGAAATTGCTATACATAATCATTTTAATAAACTTAAAAAATCTAATCCAATTTTAGAAAAGTATCAGAGCTTATTAAAAATACGACATCAGATGATTGAATTTAAGTGAGAACAAATAGATAAACAACTACAAATTAAAGCACGTGAAATTATCAAAGACATTAATCTTTATGCTCAGTTAAAACGCTAGACACAAGGGTGTTCACGCCAATTTGAAATAGGCTAACTTGCTATAAAAGTAAATTCTCATAGGGCAATAAAATAGGGGTTTGTTTACCATTCATTTTCATTCTTCAATTTCCCGAAAATTACAATTCAATGAACCAATCAAGTCTGACTCCCTTGATTTAGATATGTACAAAAAATAATTAGCTACAAAATTAAACCATTATATAAAGAGTCTAATTTATTGATTGATTTTTTTTGCTTCACTGTAAGACATAGAGGGTTGGTATTTTATGGATTTGATATTTGCATTATTAATAAATAATATCTGATTTTCTATTTTAACCACGGAGCCTGATGTAAGATAAGATAAAATCATTCCTTCATATCTGCTGTTATCTGTAAGTGTAACAATAACATTAGATTTTTTAGGCGAATAAAAAGCCCAAAATCCATTGATAAAACCAATTGAAAAAAAAGTTGCCAAAACAAGTAGTATAAATTTCAGAATTTCTGCATGCATTTTAGGAAAAAAAGATGGGGGGTTTAATGCTTGGATAGCCATGTAAAATAATGCCCAACATAGTAAATAACTCCAAATGCGTGTGCCAAAAAAAGCATTCCATGAAATAACAATGAAGAGCAAAATAAACAGAACCATTGCCCCACAGTTCGAGCTCTTAGAGCTACTTGCTGAGTCTTTGTGATTATTTTGATCTACGTCCAGCTCAGGTATTCCGAACCAATATATTATCAAAAAAATCACTAAATTTATTGGTAAAAAAGTGATCATTCCATTTATTATGTCACTTATAGATAATGGTATAACTTTGGGATCTAAACCTAAGCCATATAAATATCCAAGATAATAAGTTAAAGAGATAATAAAACCAATTGCTATTAAAATTGAAAGATAATGATTATTCTTTACATTAATATCCATGTTAATTAACTGATTTTTATTAATTATATTAGTATACAGGATAGAACGATTTTGAAAATGGACTTTTTTACATTGTATTGCCTACACATTTAGACCTTTAATAAACTTCATTAAATCAAAGGATAGGGTTGATTACTGACAGTAAAAATAAAAATTATTGTACGCATCGGGAACCCCTCTTTTCTCAACAAAAAAGTATTGGGCAGTTTCTCGAGAATTATTGATATTACAGTCTACATTAACTTCTATTCTCAACTTGTTCTCATCGTCATCACATTCAATCAAAATCTGTGCCTTATGTTTCCACGGTGTAGCATAACAAAATAAAGAAGCTGTTCCCTTTGTTTTAATTCCTCTAAATAGGTCATCCGGGGAAGGTCTTTGCACACTCCAAAAAAGGTCCATTTCTGAGGTAAGAGAAATATATTGCCTCTTACCATTAGAGTCACCCCAAGGATAACTCTCCACAACTAAATTAGAGAAGCCATACACAGATCCTTGTAGAAGCACTAACATAACAGTTAATAAGCGTTTCATTCCATTTTATATAAATTATTAGCTTACATTAAATTCTAGCTTATTTATTACTTAATAGTATGTCGATATTATTGCCAAATCACATAGTGCAACTCCAAATAGTTTTATTTGGTTATCATCTATAGAATGGCCAGAGCACCATCTGGCCAGCCGATTCAACTACATAAAATGGTAAGAAATACCCATTAAAATTGCCTGTTGTAGAAGAATATGAGTAAGAACTCCTGTCTCTAACTCAGTATTAATACTTAAATGAGGAGTTTTTCCCAAAATCATTTGATACCCTAAATTTAAAGTAGTTTGAGTATTAATTCGATAACCAATTCCTGCTTGAAACTCAGGTGAATACCCCAAAATGTCATTTATGGACTCTCGATCAACACGTAAACTACGATACGCAATTCCTCCCTTAAGCCATAAATTTAATGGCAGCGGATTCAATTGCTTTGATTGAAAATCAATTAATACATCCAACGTAGGTTTAATTTGTACATCAATAGGCACCCCACCCAATGCATTAACAACCTCCTTGGACATATTTAAACGCATGGTATTACCACTTTGTACCCCGATCTCAAGACCTAAAGTTCCTATAGGAGTAAAAAATAAATCTCGACCAAAGCTCAAACGCCCCAAAGCTGTGTTCCCATCACGATTGGCAGCTCCAGAATAGTATGCTTGCCCTAAATCCGCCTCGATTTTCCATGGGCTTACCTTACCCTCATTAGCTGCTTGCACCATCCCCGAGCCGCTTAAAAATAACATTAAACTCATTAAAACGTGTTTTATCATGATTCTCTCTTTATTAATTCATGAACTAAAAGCGGCTTATTGGCCTTACCTTACCCAGGGTATTGGATTTACTGTTTGCCGTAATTTCCCCTGTTGAGAAATTAATAAGCCAGGCATTAGAAACACTAGACTCTGTCGAGCTCCAATAATATTCAGGAGCAAATGAAGACAGATTATTCTGATGAAGATTTTGATGCATAAGCTGCAACTCATAGGCTGAAGGTAAATACCATCCACCATAGCAAACACGACCCAAAGCAATCGGCGTTTTACAGGGTGTAATGCCATCATCCATCACTTGAAATTTACTAGCCTGTAACGCTGCAAAATCACCTTTGGTGTCATAAACTGTTTGTTGTGAAATAATCAGGCGCGTATTATTTTCTCCGGAGCCGATTCCATCACTACGCGCATTAGTCACTTTATTGCCAGACTCACCATTTCGCCATTGAACTCCTTGCTCACCCGCATCAATACGGCTTGCGATTAAACCATGCTGACCTGTTTCATCCACATAAAAGATAATCCCTCCATGGTAAGCTTCACCAATTCCATGACGGGCCATTTGTTTTGATTTCAATACATTAATTTCTTGGGTTAATTGCGCTATTTGATTTTGTTGGCTACTCAACTGAGTACTTAAATGATTCTGCGACTCCCCTAGATTATTAATACTAATTTTTAAGCGCCCTACTTCATTTTTAAGTAATTTAATGTGATCCCAAATGTCATCACCGGGATTTGCAAAAGCTGACATTTGAACAAAGAATAACAATGAGGTTATAAAATAACGGTTCATAAATAAGCTCCAATTAAAAACTATGAATTGCGCGAACAGCAGAAGTAAGGGATTTATCCTGAGCCTTAAACTCACCACTGAGAAAATCGACTGACAGTGCTTGGGTTGTATTCAGCTCCGTCGAGCTCCAATAAGGAGTATCTTGGAGTGCAGCAAGCCCCAAAGGTTTTAATGCACTATGCAACAGGACTAACTCATAAACCGAGGGTAAATACCACCCGCCATAACAGGCTTGAGAAGCCGTTAAGGTAGTTGGGCAAGGGGTCGTTCCATCGGCTAAAACCGCGTAATTGGCTGCGCGAAGTGCTGCAAAATCCCCATCTTGCTGATCGATTGTCTGTTCTGAAATCACCAATCGAGTATTGGTTTCTCCTGAACCTAAACCTTGTCCCTGAGCATTCGTTACCCTATCCCCTCCTTCTCCATTGCGCCATTCGATCGGGTGACCTAAATCAGTAAGAGACACGATTAATCCGTGTTGCTGTGTTGCATCCACATAAAACACCATCCCACCTTGGAAAATCTCACCAATTTGATGTGTGACAATAGGAAGCGCATCAATCTTTTGTTGCACCTCATCAATACGGCCATTTGCCTGTGAATCCTGGGATTGCGTTTGCGTAATCGTCTGATTTAACTGAATCGTTAACTGATTCACTGAATTGGATAAAAGCTCTATTTTTGCATTAAGTTGATTTGTTGCCGCGGTAAGCTGATTAAACTGTGCATTAGATTGGCCATTTAACTCCGTGCGTAACCCATCAATTGCCGAGCGCACGTATTCAGTTGATGCCGGATTGGCATAAGCGTGGACGTGCATCAAGGCTCCCGCCATCAGGCCGAACACAACATTGTATTTTTTGGACATCATTCATTCTCCGTTTCACCATTATTATTGGATCCTCTTAAACGTGCCTGTCCTCATAAAACCTTCCCTGACCTCCTTGTAACCTAGCCATTCAAACTAATTGATCGTGTTTAATCCTCCTTAATCAAGGTACTCTAATACACACTCATCCTCCGTATCCAAATGAGATAGCTTACGTACAAAAGGGACTTGTTTGGCTATTTGCTTTGGAACCCAAGTTTTACTGTATACATTGTTTTTCATGGCTGCCTCTAAATACCAAATAAATTGCTTGGCTTTTATTGGCGATGTATTTGAGCGAATAATCAACGATATTTGGGGTGACATTTTCATCAGTTCATCAGGCCGCATTAAAGGAATCGCCTGATAAGCAACGCTCTTGCCATCACTAATACCCTGTTGTTGCTGATTTACGGAATAACTAGCTACTCGTTGCGTGCGAGTGCCAAGCATTTTGGAAATAAGCTCAGCATCCCCCAGATCCTCTGTGGTGTATGCGATTTTTGTTTTAATGTTGATAAACGCTTTAGCTTCATCATGACTGTACTTTTCATAGGTTTGTGCGATGTATTGAATCATTAAAATACAGCGTACCCGATACTCACGAAGCAGCTTCAATGAGCTACGTAGCTGCTCAATACGCCCTAATGATGAGAACTCATCAATCAAACACAACACGGGATAAGGCTCTTTAATGGGATCGGGCAACTCTTTGAGCATGCTTGAAATTAATTGCTGCCACATCAGCGTCAATAAAGGTGCTAAACGTTTCATTTCATCGTCACTAAATCCCATGTAAATGGTCATTTTCTTACGCCGTAACTCAGCAAAAGAGAAGTCAGAGTGACTTGTTGCCGCATCAATAAAGGGATCATCAAACAGCTCAAAATAACCACTAAAGGTTTCAATAATCCCTTGGCGTGTCTTTTCGGCATTATTTAAATAGGAATACCCATTGCGATAAAACTCCGCATCAAAATGATCGGTGGAATCCAGAATCTCTTGAAGCCAATGATCGAACTGTTCTTGTTTTACCAAGCGATTCATTTCGCCCAAAGTAGCTGGGTGCTCCTCTGAGTCTAATAAGAACAAAACTAACGTTTTAAATAACTTGCGGCTTCCTGCCGTCCAAATCGGTGACTCCTTGGGGCTATCAGGAATAAAGCTATGTGCGATTTGTTGGATGTTAGTCATGCGCTCTAATTTATTTTTTGAAATAACATCCAAAGGGTTATAACAATGCGTCACCCCATCCGTACGCGTGGGCGCAAAACAGTAGCACTCATGACCTAATACTTCGTTCCGATAACCCGACGTCGTTTCATAAAGGCTAAATTTCACATCATTACATACCACCGAATAGGGATAATGAAACAAATTAGGAATGGCAATGGAGCGGGACTTACCACTTCCGGTTGGTGCAAACACCAGAACATGTTCAAAGCCATTCGAATATAAAGGAGCTCCCAAATGCTTACCAATAATAATGCTTTCTTGTTCCTGCTTAAAAAAGCCTGCTTGATGAATTTCCCAACCACTCGCAAAATGCGCGTTTCCTAATGCCTTATGCTCTGAGCCAAAACGCTGTTGAAGGCGATTAGCCAATATCAACACAGGAATTAAACAGCCTAAAAGCGCGCTAAACCAAAACCGGTTATATGCCGTTGTATGCGGTGTTAAACTCAACACGACATCCATCAATTGTCTGATATTTGTAATACGAACGTGCATCCACTCATTAAAAATGAGCGTCGTCATCACCACAGAAAATACGACACTCAATAGAAAACAAAGACTCCAATGACTAAATACACGCATCACCCCACCTTGCATCCACAAGAATGCAAGAACATAGAGCATCCCAACACTACCCAAGCTAATGACAGTAGCGCTAATTTCCCCCTGCTGGATATCCCAAATAAATTCTGTAGGGTATACAAAGAACATCGGCTGAGTATGCCATTGCTGGTTTAAAAGACTCACTAATTCAAAAAAGCAAAGTACATACAATATCGGCTTTAAATTAATGAGTACTTGGTGGCTACGTGCATTCATTAAGCGGCAACCTCACTTAACGCATGGTTTACTTGTGCCTCTTTATAATAGCAAGACAAAGCCACACGCTCATTCCCTACTTTTCCAAGCTGGATAATAATATCAATGACTTGATTTAATTCCGCGCGAATTTCCTCATCACGCATGCTGGGCACATTATTTTGTTTGTATAGTTGCACCATACGTTGCATAGCGATTTGCGGGTTATTTGCATGAATGCTCGTAATTGAGCCTTCATGCCCTGTACTGCACGCCATGACAAAGTCCATAATTTCCTTACCGCGAATTTCCCCCATAATCAGGCGATCTGGCCTAAGCCTTAAGGTAGCTTGGACTAACGTTTGCATCGTAACCTGTGCTTTCCCCTGGTTACCATGAGAAGCAAGCAAAGAAACTTGATTTGCATGAGAAGAGCTTAACTCTCGAGTATCTTCTAGGACAATGATGCGCTCATCCGCAGGAATAGCTTCCAGACAGGCTTTAAGAAAGGTTGTTTTTCCTGAGGAAGTTCCCCCAGAAATAACTATGTTTTTTCTTAAAGCAACTGCGGTTTTAATAAAGTCCCCCCAACAACGTTTCTGATATAAATGAAGTAAACTTTGGTCTTGAGCGGTATGGGACATTGCTTGATTTAAATTCATCGGCTGCATTCGGCGATAAAACCCCTGCGCTGAATAATCATCTAGCAACCAATGACTCAACGCGGTTTTACGAATTGCTAAGGAATGATACAGGCTTACTGGGGGAATAATGAGCTGTACCCGAAACCCATTGTATAAATTACCCGATAACAAAGGATGAGCTTCATCCAAGCGCTGTTGGGATTCATTGGCGATCATTTGAAATAAGCGATGCAAATACAAGGAAGTGAGCTCTGGTATCTCATGACGTGTCATGACACCATGCAGTTCAATAAAAACCTCTTTGGGTTTATTAATCAGAATTTCTGACACTTGAGGATGATTAAGCCAAGGCATTAAGGGACTTAAAAGCCCCTCAGCACCGGGTTTAACAAAATGGATTGGCGTACTCATCGTTTGTTCCTCAGCACGGAGTAGAAATCCAAATCCCGTGCAACCGTCACCTTAATCGCAGCACCTTGATATTTGTTCAAGGTATTTTGAATGTTCCTGTTTTGCTGCAAACTATCGTGCGCGGACTGCTCCAATGAGTTGGCTACATTCATACGGTATTGAGCTCGCGAATTGTACTCATCTCCAGGACTTACCCCTAAAGTTGCGGTAGCAGTTCCCAAGATGGAATACACTAATCCTAAAGAAAAACGCTCCGTGAAGTGTCTGTCTACCGCATCGGCCCCCAAACCACCTCGGCCCAAATCATCCGCCGAAGGACTATTTAGAGTCACCACAATGCCATTAGGTAACTGGACCCTAGTCCATGAAATTAAAAAACGCGTTTGACTCGGGGCTAAATTGCCACTGGCATACTGACCAACCAGCATCGCACCTTTAGGAATCAAGACCCTATTCCCCGTAATGGCGTACACATCATGCGACACTCGGGCCCTTACAATACCTGGAAGTTCTGAGTTTTCTGCAGTTTCCATCGTCGCCGAAATAAACTCCCCAGCACCAATCGTATAATCAGGATGAGGTAAAGACACTGCATTCACGAGCTCAATCCCATTTTTTGCATTTAAAAATGCACTATTACTGTCTTGGCCTGCAAGCATGGGGGTAGCCAACTCTGGGTTTTTACGTGCTTTATTCACTAAAGGATGGGACACGTTAACAAAGGTTGTTGGTGCATTCATGCGAGTAACAAGCTCTGCATCCAGAGCTGAAGACTCTTTAGGTTCCTTTTTAAGCATCGTAACCTTTTGCTGTCTTTGGGCCTGCGCCTCTCGCTGCATACGCTCAATTACACTTAGATTTTCCTGTAAGGTATATGGGTTTTCAGTGTTCTTTGTATTCGGTGCTAAGCTTTGTTTGTGTGCGTGCCGTTGGCTTGTTAAATAAGCAAAACCACTAAGTACCAGCACGAGCACCATGACACTAAGTCGTGCAGTTTTACTTAAACGGCGTTTACTTTGAGTTTGTTTTACTTGCGATTGCTCTGACAGATTCTTGGCAAAGTCTTCATTGGTTTGGTTACTCATGCCGGCTCCTGGATTTAATACGGGTAATTTCTTTATTATTAAAAATACTGGCCACGTGATTTGCCCCCATACGTAACGTAAATTGAGGGGCTGTTCGATGCACCACCAAATAATTGCCTCGGCGCCTCATATTCGTTACGGCTTCTTCTCCATGTTGATTGTCTACTATAAAAATTGCAGGCATCGGTTGATTGGGTCGCATTTCAAAATAAGTAAATACCCCATCATCAAAAACATGTTCCGGTCTTAAATCAGGCGAGCCATTAAAGGAATAATCCCAACTGTAGGTTTTAGGGTGATTATTGGCTTTTAGAGTGGCTTCGCGATGACGCTTCTGTGCGGTACGGCTTGCTTGTAAGCGTTGTTGCTCTTCTTGCGGATAATAAAATTTGACGGCGTAGACTGACGTTGCCCCGGACTCAATCGACTTAGTACTGGTTACATGGAAATAATAAGTATGGCGTGTGGTAACAATTGTAATGTTCGAGTCCGAATTGAACACGGTTGGCTTGATAAACGCAATGTTGGGTAAATTATCATGGAGGGTGACCATCCATGCATCACGATCGCCTCCATCCACATTAACGATGTGTTCTTGAGGGCTAAAAAGAATTTGCGTGCTGACAAAAGCACGCCCCTTTAAGCGCACCACATTATTTTCCTGATAAGCAACACGCGTAATACGCGCATCACTGGAATAGGATTGCGGTGTTAATGCCGCATATCCAGTGCTACCGAACTGGCTTAAACAAAAAAGGCTTGCGAGTAGGCGTTTGTTCATCGTTAACCCCTTATCCAACATTTCGTTGTTGGACGCTATAACGTGTTACTTCAAATCCATTCCAATTGTTCCATCGTGCATCGGGAGATGCTGGAAGCCCCCGATAATTCCAGGAAATGAGCGCGGTATAATGATGCTCTACCTCAGCCCCGGTTGTTTTATTGTGATCACGTGTTGAAAACACGACCTCAGCTAAGTCATGGTGGTTACGTTTTTTTCCTTTCTGTTCCTGAGCATTTAAACGTGCCTCATCAATAAAATTAACATTATAAACATGGACACTACGGCTATTTTGGGTACCCAATTGATTGACCGGCGACTCCTTGTTACTTGAACGTTGCGCTTTATCATATTCCAGAGCCACTGAGCTTGATGAAAGCAGGTGGATTAACTCAAACTGAGCACGGTAACTACTGATGTCATAACTTTCGCGAAAATTAACATAACGAACTAAATCACTTTCAATTTGTGCTTGCGAGGCAAGTAGCTTCTTTCCGGTGATTTGTTCAGCAACCGTTATCCCATTGGCATAATGATGAATCATGATTGGCTCTAATTGTTTTAATGGCAATAAAGCAGCAAGTGCCAAAGCTAAAGAAGTACACGCTACTAACGCATTTAAAAATGCTAACCTGTAACGATTACGCGAGGATTCAATTCCTCCAAAGCGATCGTCAGCCCATTCGCATGCCTGCTTAAAATACTC
Source organism: Legionella saoudiensis (assembly GCF_001465875.1). GTDB lineage: Bacteria > Pseudomonadota > Gammaproteobacteria > Legionellales > Legionellaceae > Legionella > Legionella saoudiensis. Next base: position 1,121,427 of record NZ_LN901324.1, read on the forward strand.
CCCTTTTAGTGGTGCTTTGTTCATAAAGTTACTCATTTATTTTTCCATTGGTTATAAAGCTGTTGTACTCCTTTCGCTCCTTGAACCGATTTGCTGGCTAGAGAAGCTCCTTGCTTTAGGGCATCACCAGTATGTGCTCCTCCTGAGGCACCGCCGATGTGCTTGGCAATAGGTATAACAATAAACATAAGAAATAAAGCAAGGAGCACCACGAGTAGAAGAGGAACTAAAGTGGCTACCTTAAGGTCCATTACCTCATCCCCCTGCCCAGAACCCACCACCCAATGCATCCAATTCATTGCCATTCCCACCATAAGGCTTGAAAAAATTAGGGCAAATGAAAAGCCACTTAAAAAGCCAATCCATGCTTTATAAAAACTTTTGGTTTGCTCAAAAAAACAAAAGGCCATGAATAGAGGTGCCATAGACAACAACATGCACAAACAAAATTTAATCAATGCCACTTCAATCAGAGCAAAACCCACAACAATCGTTCCCCCAAGAATAAAATTCCAACCAATAAATAAAGGTGCCCAATTCCGATAACTTCCCTGCTTCATGATATCCACCCCGGTATTCACACTTTCAGTAAGTACCGTCTGCAACGCATCATTAACTCCGGCACCTGAATCAAAGGCTTGAGGTACCTGAAATGAGCTGGTGGCGACAACATGACTAATGCTGGAAGCACTGTGCAGAAAAAGCCCGACAAAATAATCGCTGAAATAAAGCCAATTCAATGCAAATAGGTTGATAAGCCCTATAGTGAACGCCATTTTGAGAAAAGTATTTGTACTGGTTTGCACAACCCCGGCATTAATTAAATAACCCTGAATAATGATATACAACGTACTTAATGCAGCAATGGGGGCAGCCATATACATAGCTAAGGCTTGATAGTTTGTCGTTAAAAATGAAGAGGTCATGGCGTCCATTCTATTCATAAACTCAGCAACTAAGATGGTGTAATAAGGTGTACTCATATTCGAGCCTTAACGTGAAAAATAAGCGCGCTGCTGCAGTTCATCCTTGATTCGTGCATACACTTTATGGTCTTGAACCTGGGTGCTGCTGATTGAAATCCCTTGCTCAATCAATTTTATTGCCATCATGTGATACAACGCATCACAATTAAAGGAAGCGTTCGCTCGTTGTTCCATACACTGTGCATAACGAGCGCTAATACCTGACTCATGAAATCCTTGTTCTTCCATCGCATCAGTACAGGCATTAATTACTAACCGTGCCGCCTCATCTGCAGATATCTTGTTTAAAGGATTCTCTGAACATGCGGTGAGTAACACCATCGCAAAACAACTTCCTATAAGTAGTCTCAGTTTCATTAAGTGCTCCTTTAATTGAGATGATTCACTTTGTTTATGGAGTTAATCGGCGTTTGCGCACAATAACGCCCAAAATCAGGACATGGCGCTCTTAATTCATGGGTCTTACTGCAAGCAACTGCCAAACTTGCAATGACGAATAAAACGGTTATTTGCATTATTTTTTTCATTTAATTCTCCCAAAAATCTTCAGCGAGCCAGGTATTGAGACAGCTCAGCCTCATCAGTAAGACCTGAGCCTGATTGAGAAACCAAAAGATGATTCAGCAGCGATTGCGCTTTTAACTTTTGTACTTCAATGTACGCAATTTCGGTAAGCAAGCGCGAGTTTAAATCCACTGCAGCTTTAGTATTCTGAGCCTTTTCAATTTGCTCGGATAAATCATGAACCCGTTTTAAACTGTCATTAATGTCGTTAAATAACACTTCGCTCTCAATACTTACTGTTTGCGTTACTTGTCGATCTCCATCAAACTGCTCCGTACGATGCAATGATGCTCCTTGGCTAAAGCGTTGTTTATTTAAGCTGCTATGTTGCGCTTCATACGCACTCACTAACTCTCGATAACGCTCAGGATTACCACCGGAAATTCCTTTTAATGATTCTTTCCATGTATTTGCAGATTGTCTTCGCTGGACATCCGATAAGGAATTAAACAAACGCCCATAACCTGAATGCCCACTGTTGTATTTATTAAGTTGTTGAATGCCCTTTAACTGCGAGCCATGGGTTTTATACGTTTTATCGAGAAGCTTATATTGCTTCTCCATTTGCCGAAGTTGGTCGACTAATTTGGCAATAATCGCAGCATCTCCTGCGGGATCAGCAACACACTCAGGCATCATTACGCAACTTAACCCAAAAAACACAAAAAACATCACTGGGTTTAGGCGCATTCGTTTTGCTCCAGAAACACAGGTAACCAATTGGCCGCCTTTTTACCCAATCGTTGACGTAACCCATCCACCTCACGTACTGAGTTCACATTCCCAGATAAAACAGCAAGCTCATTACGAATAGCACTGAAATCCACATGGCATAAAATAGACTCCTGCTCTTGCTTATAAAGTATTAAGCGTGAATTAGCTGGATAAGAACGCACTAAACGATATTCTGCTGACGTTAAATGCAGTTCATCGACGTAAACCTGTTCATCTGCGCTCGGATTGGGAAATACAATCAAGGTGGCCAAGTTATTCAATAAAATATGATTGATCGGTGAGTTCACAATTGATTCAGGAGACTGAGTTAACCCCACCATATGGCCATAGAGCTTTCTAATCGTAGGCACATAATGTTCTAAAACATCGCGCCAAAATGGCGCTTTGAGTGCTTGCCACATTTCTTCAAAAAGGAACGAAGTAACGTTTCCTGTGAGACTCAACTTGAATCGATGCAGAATATACATATAAAAAGGAGCGCTGATGTGTGATGGAACACAGTCCATCAAGTAAGTTACATCTAATCCCATTTTATCTGCATTCAAACTTAATGAATCGCTCGCATTATCAAAGGCCCAAGCATATTGCCCTTCATTCCAAGTTCCATGAGCCCGCAACCAACGTCGTAACTGCGGCCAGCGAGGGAAATCAATGGAGAATAATCCCGCAATATTAGATAAGGTTCGGTCTTGGGGGGCCAAATGGTCAAAGCCATAATTAACCACGTCATTAATTGTCTCTGTGATCGCACTATCAAGCCCTACATCTGTCTCATCCAACAACAACGTTCCTATCCATGACTTACAAAACTCCCTGTTTTCGGCAGTGTCTGGTAGTTGTAGTGGATTCATCGTAAATTCTTGTGTGGATGTAGGGTCTAATTTGAGATAAACCCCATCACAAGCAAGAACGAAAATTTTGGCCCCCTCATTACGGTCCAAGAGAAAAGTGCGATGCCCCGTGAAGCGATTCATTTCTGAATCTAAAAAACAAGCCAAGGCTGTTTTTCCTGAGCCATTACTGCCTATGATTAACGCATGCCCAGAAACAGGGCTGCTGGAAGTTCCAGGCTTATGATAATTTAAAAAAACAGGCGTGTTTTGTGGGGTACGCACTAAGGTAATCGGCTCCTCAAGCATACACTGGTTTTTGTTACCACTTTGCGTATTATGCAAGGAGCAAAAATCGGCGAAATTTTCTGAGGTAATGGGTGCTGCACGGGCAATAAATCGTGAGTTTCCAGGAACTTGTGCATAAAAGGAAATCGTCTGCCCCAAAGTTTCCCGCACTACTGGAATAAAAGCGCTAGCGTAGGCTTGTGTTGCCTGACTTATTGCCTCCTCCAGTTGCTCATGAGTTTTACCTAAAATCATCATGCTATGATGATGAAGTCCAACTGCTGCTTTACCACTGGCCACTAAGTCAGCAAGCTCGCAAAGCTCCTCAACTTGAGATGCCGCATGGTCTTCGCTGCTTATTTTTTTATTTTGTGCTGACTCAATTGCCTCAATACTGGCTTCAAGTGCTAAGGGTGCAAAAGTTTGCGTCCGTATAAACTCACAATCGAGTGCTAACAAGGCATCCAATGAGGTGGGTCTTGTTTTTCGGTAATAGGATTTAATAGAAAGCATCGCCCCAAAATGCGCCTCATTTGGACCATTTCCTTGAAATTGAATTGCATTACCAAAAAACACGCGATGATTCGCTAGGTACTGTCCTAAATGCCCTCGTGGATAGTTCATCGATAAAGAGTTTATTTGTTGGATGGTATTTGCTTGAATCGGATACGTTGAGGCAGAGGATAGGCGTACTTTTTTGCCACCATTGGGCACTAAGGATAAAAACTGAATTAGCTCATTAGCTCCATCTTCATGCTCTCCAAGACGTCGTACCCCAAATGCAGCTAATGCCATCATCCATTGACTTACTTGCTGATTCAAAACGTTTATTCCATAGGAGCGCGCCGTACCTCTTGCCGCAACAACATTTTGATTAATTGATTGATGCACCCACGATAAACCACGTTGCATCACCCCTCGTTTTAAAGGGGTTGATGAATTAGGTTTATAAAGCAGTGTTAAATAAATATCATTAACATAAAGTCCTTTAGAAAATTGACGATGATATTGGTTATGAAGGTGTTCGCTAAATTCATTACGAAATCCATTACTCGATAAAGCAGCCGACTCAAAACGGCGATGAAGAGTTTCCATAATCATAAATTCAGAACCAAGCTGGAGTAATGCATGGTGCATAGTTTGTTGGTACCGCTTTAAATCTTCGGACTCTATGGTTAAATATGGAATTCCTTTTATTTGCAGTACTGCGCCTAATTGACCGTCTTGGGTTTCAAATACATCCGGCGCAGTCAAATGGGTGATTGGGATATTTCGAGATACCCCGACCTCCTGCTGCACCCAGTTTTTTAACTTAGTAAGGTTCATAACTCACTCCGCTCCAGATGCGTTCATTTCCTGACTTAACTAGTCTTTTTCGTGCTAAAAAAATGGGAAACCACTGTATATCCATACGGCATAAAATTGCGCACACAACATGTAGTGGCAGCCATACGGCAGCCCAAAAGGGATTTTTTGCCAGGGCAAAAACACAAAAGGCAATGATGACGTTAATAAAAAAGGCATCCATGGTCACTCCAAGTTTCATTGCAGGACGGGTTAATGCTAAAAACAAGGTATTTTCATCTGACTCATTAAGTGTTTGCATTGCCCTAACCCCACCACATATCTGCGAGCGTGGGGCCACCTAAAATAAGCCCCATCCCTATCACAATACGTACAAACGTTTTTTTCTGAATTTGTTGGGTTTCTAAATACATGTAACCTGCACCAACCACCACACAAACCCCAACTACCCGAGCTAAATCACCGGTTAAATAATTAATTATGTTTTGAACAATAACTTCAGGCGTAATCCCTGAACCTGAAGCCCAGCAAGGGCTGGGTAAAGCCACTAAAGAGGCAATAAACCAAAACAAAGTATGCGTTTTTGTTTTAAGCATTTGTTTCATTGAGTCACCTCTTAAGCACATTACGCTGCGTGTTGCGTGCATTTAAACTTCTGGGTTAGCAATTCAATAAGCTCCTCATCAAGTTGCTTTGGCTGGGCACGAGAAGACTCATCGTTTTCTGCTAAGATTCGTTGATGAATTTCATCCCGGTATACTGCTAAGTCCCTGGGTGCCTTAATCCCTAAACGCACCTGATTGCCATTAACCCCTAAAACAGTACATACAATGTCATTACCAATTACGATGGATTGGCCAAATTTACGTGTTAGAACTAACATAAAACGCTCCTTAAGCTGCTTGATGTTGTTGAGGCTCTAATTCCTCAGCATTCGTTTGTTTTCTTAAAAAAACCTCTTTTCTATCCACATCAATGTGGGCTGGTGCTCTTACCCCTAAGGTAATAATCCCGTTATGCTCATAAAGCACCTTTACTTCAATTTCACCTTTGTTAATCAAGATTTGCTCACCAACACGTCGTGTTAATACCAGCATGACTTTCTCCTTTTTGGTTTATCTCAACATCGCTCTCATTTTTTCCAGATGCAGCGCAGCCACCTCTGGACGACCTTTTTTGTAATTTGGATTTTCGTGAAATACCGTGCGTTTTTTTGCATCTCGGCATAACTCCAAAAATTGTGGTAGCGTCGGAGGAAATTCTTTCTTATTCCCGCAATGCGCCAGGGCTTCTTGCAAATATTTATCCTCTACCTGCTTTAATGCATTAACCCATTCGTTTTTCATAAACTCGATAAACTCCTCATTTTTAAATTGGCTACGCCACAACTGCCCGTAAAACGCACTAAAACTCAAAAATAACCGGTCAATACGCTTGCGAGCTGGTTCGGTAGTCGAAGAGGTCGACAACGTTGGTTTCTTCTTCAAGTCCTGACTTGCATGAGTCCCATAAGCTGTCCCCAGCGGTTTGTTTTGCATAATCTGTCCGATGGCGCGCATGACCTTTCTCCTGTGATTCATCCTGGGTTAATTCATCATTCCAACACTGCTGAGCCAGCCAATTAGCAGGGTACTTCCACGCAGCAACCCATTGGCCGTGACTTTGTAAGTGCTGGGTATGTGTGATTTGCGCTTGGAGTGCTTGAAGTATCTGGGAACACAAGTGCTGATTGGGATTTAATGCTTGAAACTGCTCCCAAGCTTTTTGCTGTGATTTTTTTAGCGGGTACAAAGCCCAAAATTGTTCGAATTGGGATAATAAAAAAATATAATAATTATCTTTATTTAGAGGTATGGCGGCTTTTTGAGGCTCACCTATGTCGGCTTTAAAGAGCTCGATCTCAGATAAGACAGTCTCCGCAAGGCTTTTCTCGGATGGGTTTGTGATGGCTTTCTGTGGTGGGTTTATGGCGGCTTTATTTTGGACAAAATAACCCAAAGTAGCCAATTGGCATTTTAAAATTAAATGCAGCCCTTCGGATTGCAATGCAATAATCCCTGCACGTGCCAAACCAGACACCGCACGCCGGATCTGATCACGTGACCAGCTTTGGCTTTTTATCCCTTGATGTGGCTCCACATAAAGCTGTTCAGCAATTGACTGATAACTGATTCTTCGTTTCACGCCCACAACCCCTGTTTTAACGTCCATATATGGTCGTATTCCTCGTAGATAAGCTAACTGTTGTATGTGAGACAATCCGCACAACACAGCCAACTCATCACCATTAATTAAAAAATCCATGGCTACTCTCTATCCGTGAAAAATTTATTATTACGCTCTTTGTACTTCCGTATTTCCTTGGAACCAATGATCCTTGGTTCCAAGGCTCCAAGGTTTTGTGTTATCTTTACATTAACGAAAAACTCAATAGTAGAAGGCACTATTAATTAAGAGCATTATGCGTTTTCTATGCTATGTAGATACGCGTATTAAAACACCATACTATACCTGAAATGCGTACAAGTAAATACGTTATACTTAAATATGGTATTTTCAAAATAAATTTATTCAAGGTTCGTTATGGAACAAAATAATGAAGAACAGCGCGTACATGCTGGGCGTCGCATTAAAACAGCAAGAAGCTTAGCGGGTATCTCTCGCAAAGATTTAGAAACTAAATATGGAATTAGTATGCATACTCTTCAGTCATGGGAATTAGGAAGAAATCCTATTACTGAAAAAGCAGCATCAAAATTAGTGGAAATATTTCATAGCACTGGCGTGAGCTGTTCTGCTCAGTGGCTACTATCAGGCTCCGGCAAAAGCCCAAGCTTATTAGATGCGGAATTAGCTCCTTATCCGACTCTAAATAAACATATTTCCTCACTACTAACTCAAGAAAATACTATTCAAAAAGAAATTGAATTTTTTAAAACTAATAACCCTAATGCTACGGTTGTTATGGTTTCTGATGACACAATGGAGCCAACCTACAATAAAGGTGATTTTGTTGGAGGCATTCAATATCTAAATGCTTCAGATATAGATGAATGCTCAGGGCATGATTGTATTGTAGAAATTGGCGAAGGCATTTATTTTCGGCGTTTGATGAAAAGACAAAACGGCTATGCTTTAGTTTGTTTAAATCCTCAGACAACAATTGAAGATCCTATACTTTTTACAAAGAAAATTTTATCAGCCACTCCAGTGATCTGGCATCGATGGAAATTTATAAAACCGGATTAACTTAGGAGTAATTAAATGGCTTCCAAACAAAGCACTATTGATTTTATTCTTGATCAAATTGCAGGAGCAGGAAAAGTATCCGCGAAAAAAATGTTTGGTGAATATGCTATCTATTACAATAATAAAGTTGTTGCTTTGGTTTGCGATGACCAATTATTTATTAAGTCTACCAATGCAGGTAAAGCATTTATTAAGAATTATGTTGAAGGTTATCCCTACCCTAATGCCAAGTCCCATTTATTAATTTCAGCTGATCTATGGGATGAACAAGAATGGTTATCCCATCTCATTCAAATTACAGCATTAGAAGTGCCTGAGCCTAGAAAGAAAGTAATAGCATATAAATCCAGCTTTTAAGCCTAAAATAGCTTTAGCGATATGAACAGCCCCAAGGAATAAATATTATGATAGATCTTTATTACTGGCCTACGCCAAATGGACATAAAATTACTATTTTTCTTGAAGAGGCTGGTTTACCATATAACCTTGTACCAATAAATATTTTTAAGGGTGAACAATTCTCTGAAAGCTTTTTAAAAATATCACCAAATAATCGAATTCCCGCTATAGTTGATCACAATCCCAAAAACTCTGATAAGCCAATATCTATATTTGAATCAGGCGCGATCTTACTTTATTTAGCCGAGAAAACAGGGCAATTTTTACCGTCTAGTGTGCACAATTATCATGAAGTACTACAATGGCTATTTTGGCAAGTTGCAGGATTAGGCCCCATGGCTGGGCAAAATCATCACTTTGGCCAACATGCCAAAGAGCTTACTTATGCGGTGGAACGCTATGTCAAAGAAACAACCAGGTTATATGGTGTTTTGGATAAGCAATTAGCTAACCAAGAGTTTATAGCAAATGAATATTCAATCGCTGATATGGCTTGTTATCCTTGGATTGTTCCTTATGAAAAACAACAACAGGATTTAGAAAACTTTCCCTATTTAAAGCAATGGTTTTTAAAGATACAGACTCGCCCTGCTGTTCAACGTGCTTATGATAAAGCTAAAAACATAAATGTAGATCTTATTTTAACAGAGCAAGCGAAAAAAATTCTTTTTAATCAGGGTAAATAATAAGCGCACAAAATCCTTATTTAATCATGTTAAAAAGTAGGTATTGTGATTTGGGTAATATGTTGTCAATCTACATACAAGTTTGTTGCCAGCGGTTTAAAAAAGTTAATACTTGTTCCACCTGTGTCATATAACTTTTTTACCACTAGCACTAAAGTGCTCTTGAGTTTTAAAGGGATTTTGCCTATATCATTCCACCCAAGCAAGATAGGTTGAATAATATAGGAAAGATAAGGCATTAAGTATTCTAGTTCAACAGTTATAAGTTCTTCTTTCATCACTCACAGGAGTATCAAGAACTTCAGACGGCGCACTAATTTCCTCTGAATTAACTGTAGCATTCTTATGCTTACGTTCATTCAGTTTATGTAGTAGCTCTCGGTGGTTACGGGCAAACTCAGCATGTGGACTTAATCTTCGTACATAGCCCTTCTTTTGGGGGGCCTCAGCTGTTTGACTGGGTGCATTCTCTTCTTGGGCTACATCACTATCAGTTACTGCACTTTGTTGTACTTCATTTACTGGATTCTGAATATTTTCAGAGAAACATCCTCTAAGAAGATGAACTAAAGCAATAACAGGTGTAAGGAGTAATGTTAATCCTACTGCAGCACTAAAACGAGCAACTTCTAAGGGCACGGCTATAGACCAGACTAATACATTAAAAATTGATAAAGTGATGTTCGTCTCAGAATAAAAATCAGTAATTAGCTTGCGAGCAACTAAAGGGAAAATCAAATAATCCAATGCGCCTTTAGCCCCGCCACGACAATCATTTTGGCCATGAAAATATAAGTCATAATGCTCACCCATGAGAATTTCATAGGCGGCATAAAGAGCCGATTGAAAATCTAAATTACTATTCCAAGCTTTATATATATTTTCAGAAACCAGGGAATCAATCATTTCTTTTCCCTGACAGGGGTCATCGCTGCCACCAAAACGATAAGTAACTCCTGAATTACATGAAGCTGGATTTAGAGCGCTAAAAAACGAAAACTTCTTATGTGTAGTTATTTTTCTAGGTATTTTTCTCATAATGAGTGCTTATCAAACCTTTATTTGAGTAGTTTTGTGCTTTGCGTAATATGTTCTAAATCTTCACGCAAGTTTGTTGATAGCGGTTTAAAAAAGTTAATACTGGTTCCACCTGAGTCATATAACCTTTTTGCCATTAGCGCTAAAGTAGTAAAGATGCCTGCAACGATTAAAATGCCAATTACCGATAACAATTTTAAGTTTTGCTCCGATGCTGATTGGTTATTTTTATTTAGAAGAGCTAAGGTAGAAGGATTCTTTAATTGAAATTCAACTTGCTCTAGCGCTTCGTTATCATCTAACGATGCGTTTTCTAAAATATCTTTTAGCTCTTGGGTAGCAAGCTTTTTAAGGTAACTATCAAATACAGGCATAGCTCGTCCTAAGCGGGCGTTTATTACAAACAAATCAAGATTGGACTGATAATTTGGCAAAGTTTCAATAAGAGTAAGGAGTGCGTGAAAATGTTTTAAAGTTTGGCTTATTTTTAATGAACATGGCGCATCATCTGAATAAGCATAGTCACTTTCTTGAAGGTTCTTATTCTTTTTTATTTCTGCCCAATCACGATGATTCTTACTCATAAATAAATGTAAAATCTCAACCAATACCTCTAAATTATATAAAACCAAATCTGGATCATTGTGCTCAAGATTTTCCTGAAAGCGGCCATACAGTTTCATTGGCTTAAGAGGCTGGCGCGTTCCATCTTCTGTTTCAATATAAAGTTCACCGCTAAGATACCTTCCATAACCCAATGTAGAAGACATACGAAAAATATTCTTCAAGAAAAAATAATAATTGCAAAGTACCCAGTCATTAAAACCAGGCTCCGGTGCATCCTCGCCAAGCACTTCTATAAAAGAAACATGATCAGGTTTGTATAAACTTTCTCCAATCAACTTATTTAATTGCCCTTCTTTATGATTGATATAACGTATACACGCTTGACGAAGCATGCTTCTTGCTTGTTTATGGCTTATTTGTGACATTTAGCTTACTCCTACAGAATGCTTAATAAGCATATATTTGCAACCAATTTTATCAAATTTTAATCACTCGGTCAAAATAATAAGCCGAGTGCTTTTAGTTACTGTACAACACATCTCGGTATTGTTGGCATCAGCGATGGAATAATATCATCCTCGGCATTTGCATTGAGCCCTTCTTTTCCATATGCGACTTTAGCATTCTCAAATGAAGATATATCTATACCATCCGTTTCCCATGAAGCACTCTCTGGGCAAGACTGTAATTCCTTTTCTTTATAAGCAACAACATGACGTAACAAATCGTCAGGTGTAACAATACTTGAAGTTTGAGATGAGGTCTTAGATTTTAATGCTGAATAAAAACCACCAGACTCTAAGCAACGGAATGCCAGAGAAGCACAGCTTTCTGTAGTTTCATTACGGTAATTACGCGTGAATAAATTGGAACCCTGCATAGTCCATCCTATTACAGCGTCTGGTTGTTGTAACGCTTTAAATTTCTGATTAACTTTTTCAGCGTTTAATGAGTATAAAACCACTCGAAAATTAGCATGCAACAACTTAACCGCAAAAAAACTATATTGTGGCAGATAATGTGGCGGTACCTCAGTCACTGGCTGGTAGGTATTATCTGTACTGTCGAATCGATAAAATACTTCTCCAGGTAACAAAGCCATCCCACGATAAGCAGGACGGAATCGAACTTCTTTAGTATGTCCTTTTTGAGCAGTAAGATTTAGTATTTCCGGTTTAAAACGCTCTAACAAAGCTAATTGGCTCAGCGTTAATGGTGCTGTTAGATTAGCTAGTTGCTGATTAATTTTTATTAACTCACTTTTATCAATACTTCCTCTTACCGTCTCTTTAGAGGATTTCACAACATAAAGGAGAGAGCCATCTTCCGTAAGATCAAAATAGATTTTTCTTGATTCGATTACAGGAGCCTGAAGATCCGTACGTGTATGGCCCCTTTGGGAGGTAATCTCCAGAATATAAGGGAGAAAGGTTTGCAGCACATTTGCATCAACCCTCTCAAATAAAACATCTACCAATTTGCGACCATTCTTCAACTGAATATCATCTTGAATAATTGCTTTTACAACCTGTCCAGATGGAGCTTTCACTGTGTATTGGATAAGTAAATTAGCAATCAATTCTCGATGGGCCTCTGACATCATATCTACTATCTCAGGATAAAATGCCTTAATCAGCTCTAACTTAGTTTCATTTAAAGGTGCTTCTAATGAGGCAAGCTCAGAACTAATATTTTCTATAGTCTCTTTATTTAAACTCCCCTCAACTCTTTGATTCGAAGGTGTTATCGCTGTATAAGAAAGAGAACCATCCTCTAGTAGTTCGAAATATAATGAACCTTTAACCAAGGCCACATTCTTTTGCATTAAGGAAGGACTATAAGCATTAATTAACTCCATGTAGATTTTGTTTTCCTCTATGGTTTTTTTCTCTATGGACTCTTCCTCCGTTAGTAAACAAAGCTCATATCCCATTAAACGAAACTCATATTCACCACTTTCACTAATCGTTTCACGCATGCAATCTTGTTCATAATCCTCTACATAGTCAGGTGCGCTAGCAAAAAATTTAACCTTTCCTTGTTTCGTTGTATTTCTTTTATAGGGTATAGCTACCTGCACACCTCCAGGCCATAAACTGCCATGGCCTGTTGATGTCGTAAAGGATATATGCCCTACATTGGGTCCCGGAAGGGCCTTGTTGCGATCAGACGTCCATATGTTAACAATTACATACTGTTTTTTATGTACTGACAATTCAGGCATCTTTGTTCCTCTATTTTTTGTGTCAAACAATCTACTCTAATTAGAATACAGGGATAGCTACAGGAGCTTGTCTCTCCAAATAAGCGTCTACAGCCTCTTCGCCTGATTGCACTAATGCGGCCTTCCTCTCGTCAGAAAGATTGAACGAAAACATGCTAACGTTTAAATGGTCAATATAAACAGTACGCTCCAGATTCTCCTTACGATTATACCGTTCTTCTTGCAAAGGAGTTCTCGCACTCAATAAACCAGAAGCCACTCCAATAAACCCATCCTTATTTTCTCTAGGTTTTTCCCCTTCTCCATTATCTCTTAAATCTTCACAGTATTTTTTATGTTCAGCCGAGACTAATCTGAAACCCAAAGTTTGCTGATTATAACGTCGGCCATCTTCAGCTTCGAACATCTCTTCGTCCTCATCCATATAGCGCTCTTCATCAAAGCAATCAATTGGGTAATTATCATAAACGCCACCATCTTCCCACATTTCAGCATTAAGAACGCAACGAACTCCATCAATTTTTGCATAGACTTGATATGGCTTAAAAAGGCCAGGAATTGACATAGACATACGAATAGCATCGGAGATAATGACATCTTTATATTCAGGATTATCACAACTAAATACTTTCTTTTCACCTCGAGTAAAATTGGAAGCAACTACTTTTAAGTCGCGAAACCCTACATTAGGATAATCAAGTGTTAATTGATGAAGCTCTGCGAAGGTAAGGTTTTCACCTGTATGTGCGCCGTTCGTTAATTTTTTTACCTGCTCCTGTATTTTCCCCTCTAACCAGAGACGTAAGTATTCGCCTTCATATAAACCGCCTTGCTGATACAGACGATGTGCAACAACCTTTTTAACAGGTTTAAACATTTTAACTGGTTCAGTAGGCTTAACTAATTTAGACGTTTTAGTATCATCTGACGATGTAGGTTTAACAACCACTGGATTAGGAACTTTAAGAGGCTTAACTGCTAAAACAGGTGATTTTCCATTCGACACCTTATCAACAGTTTTTAAAACCTTACCTCTTGTATAAGTAGCACCAACACCATCATCCAGAATTGCTTCAAAATCAAATTCATCCAGTAAATCCTTAACATCTTTTGGGGTGCAACCAACAGCTAATAATCCTGCAGTAATTGAACCAGCAGAAGTACCTGCAACCCTTTTGATCTTGCTCATATCCAGACGATCCATTGCACCAACATAAGCAATACCTTTTACGCTACCGCCTTGAAATACTAGATTCGTTATTAATTGATTGGGCATTCTAATTCTACTCCTCGTTTTATTCGTTAAAAATAAACGTCCTTATCACTTAATCCGTTGATTTCCTTTAATTTAATGGAAAGCGCTGTTTCGAAATTTATTATTTCATTTGCAACATGGGGTTATCGTATATTATTATCGTTTCAGGGTTATTTTTAATTGCATTTACTATACTGCCTGGTCTAAGTAACCAATAATCAGATACGTTTAGCTTGAAGCCTAATGAGTTTTCGTTAATTCTATCTATACAATATGTAACGCAATTATGAATTTGTTTCTCATTATCAATACCTTCTTTTCGAGATGAAGGCGCGATCGCTGTTTTATAGTTGCCACTAACAATCCGCTTAATGAGCGCCTCCTCGAGGAAATTCCGCATGCTTTTAAGCCCCTTAACCTCAGCACGAATCCATCCGATATCAAACTTTCTATGCAACGCTTTAATAAGATTTGCCAAAGTACCTCTTTCATACTCAGAAACCGTCATTTCTGAACTCGTTTCGTTATGTTCCAAATGCACAACCTTTAAAACCCGCTGCCCATACCCAGTTAAATACTCATATCCCAGCATAGAATGTATTTTTTCTTTACTGGAGAAAAAGTACACATTTCCATGTTGTAATGTTAATTCTATTTCGGGAAATAAATAGCTAGGAACAGAATTAGTTCTTGAGCTACACAAAAGAGAATGCGTAATTAAATGGCCTTTTAAGCGAGCATCTGGATGATAATTTAATAACTGCTTGCATACGTGCTGCTGACGTTTATCTTGTGGAAGAAGGGAATAACGTAATTCGTCTGGAATTTCTTTCTCATTAATATCTGCTCTTAAATAAGCAAATATTCTTTGTGCTCTATCTTCTGTTGCGTGTCCATGAAAATATTGAGACAACTCTTGAATAGGGAACAGCTTATTGTAGAAATCAAACAGTTGCCAAGGTATTGTAAAGTCAACGGTAGTTAAATCGCTGAGAGTTAAACGCAAGAAATTACCGCTTTCATTCTGGTGCCGCTCAAAAGATAAATTAATCGACCTCAAAAAATCATTAATGGTTAAATGTGGGGCCTGCCTGGATATATGATAAAATAGCGAAAGCAATACACCTAACCGGTCTTTATACTCTTTTTTATTGTTAAATCCTATTTCGTCATTATCAACAATCATATTACCGAGCAGCTTGATTTTCGTCTCAGAGCCGTTACGTACTAAGTTATCCAGATTATTTTTAGAATTGATTTTGATATAGTTAAAACACAAAGATAGTGTATTTAACTTTACAGAGGATTTTCCGGAATTGAGCACATCCAATAAATCATCCAGTCCTGGGTACGTAATGTTATTGTTGTCCAGTTCGAGATGAATCAATTCCGAACGATTAATTAAATGAGTAGACAGCTTTTGAATTTGTTCATCATTTAGCTGACAATGAGTCAACTTAAGTGTTTGTAACCATGGAACCAATAAAGGGTTTTTCAAAATATTTAAAAATGACTCATAACCCTCTGTTGTGAAATGAATCTTATCAAACGTCAGAGTACTGATAGTTGCACGAATATGGCCTCGCTCAGAAATGATTTTTAGCAAGTCAGGAACAAAGGTCAATTGCTCTAAACTAAATGGATTGCTTAAATTACACTTTAAAAGATTGCAATCAATTTCAGCAGTTACAACGGTTCCAGAACACGTCCTCACTCGATATTGCAATGCTTGACCATTCAATTTGAAATAGATTTTGTTCGGCTCTATTAAACCGCCAGAAACCAGGAATGAAAACTCATAGGCACTATTTTCTAACAACTGGGTTAATGCATCAACTTGTGGCTTATCAAGCGTGAGTTCACGAATAACTAACTCTTCGGCATTAATAGCCCAGTCATTTAGTACATGCCCCTCCTGAATCATATAGTGTGTTAATTCCATTTGCTGGGAACGTTGCAGCTGATGCATTTGCGGTTCATTATTAGCTACCTCAATTCCCTGGGAAGGCCTCTGAATTCGATGATGTACCTGCATCCATAAATACATCAGATAAATAAATGAACGCTCCTCCTCACCAAGTCCTTCTATTGCTTCATCCAATAATTGGGGTGCATTATCATAGGCTGATTTCAGCAAACAGCGTTTAAATAAACCAAGATAATGGCGGATGGCCAGATGCTCTGATGAATCAAGCTCTTGCTTTTCTTTATCATCAAATCCCAAAGGTACATAATAATGTCTGATTAAATAGTCTAAAACTGCTAAATTTCCTTTTTTTGCAGCAATGTCTACTGCACTATTTCCCTCTTTATTTCTAGCAAATACATTAACAGCATCTTTTTTATTTAACTCACCCATAAGTTGAGTTAAATTACCTCGTGCAGCTATAGAAAATAAATCCGGTGGAATCGCAACCCCTACTCTAGGTGGTTGAAAAAAAATATTCTTATTCTCAGTCAACCCACCTTTAGGCACTAGCTGAATCACAGGTAATTCATTAGGACGTCGGGTGGCAACGACCATGGGAGAAACACTGTTTATTTCGTGTTGTTCATCTTCGATGATGCATTGTGGTGGAGTATGGACTTCTTCAGCAACAATAGCTTCAGTAGTATCTACTATATGCTCTTCCATAATTGGAATACTTTTAGTGTCATCATTTTCCTGTACTAAAATGAATCCATCCTCTACCTCAATTAATGCATCATCTGAGGACTCCTGCGTATCAGAGTTTTCTCCCAAAACGATTAAATTAGAAAACTGAGATTCAAGAGCGTTATCATGTTGCGAAATGAGCTCCAAGAGCTCTCGTGCTACAACAAACCGGATATCTTGGTCTTTATCAGTTAATAAATTTAAATAAAATAGCTCTTCTGCGTGTTTAATATTGCCCGTATTTTTCGATTCAGCCCAAGATTCTCTAATCTGCTCTATGTCTTTATATACTTCTGCAAACAAGCGCTGTGAAGGTCGAATATATTTTCCTCGTAATCTAGGTAAATATTGGTAGACAAGCGCGCTATAAAAGTCTCCTGTCAGAATATCCACCAACCCCAGAACGATACGCTTATCTTTTATATGCTTTACCAGAAAATTATTAACATCAGCTGCCATCTCTTTTTTATCTGCTGACGCCAATATTTTAAATAGTTCTGCTACTTGTTTATCCTCTAAAAAAAGCATCATTAACGAATTAACTGCGTTAGCACAAACATTCAAGTTAATATCCTTCAGGGCTTTCAACAAACCAAGGATAACCGTCTCATCCTTCGCATGAAACGTTCCTAAAACATTAGCAGCATTTTGACGAACATCACGATCGTCATAATCTATACCTAAAAAACTAGCCATGGGACTAGTAGCCACACCCTTTAATATTCCGCTGATAGGCATTAAATTATTTGGCTTCGGCATAAAATACTCATATAGAGCGTCTCTCCATTTCCATTCATTAACAGTCAATGCTTTTACAATAGTTGCAGTAACTAAAGGATGGTCATAACCTAAATTCGCTAATATAAATGCAACCTCCAACGATCCCTCTAATCCGTTACGCCTCCTTAACCATTCAAGCAATATCGTCAATCTATCGAGATAACGAGTTACTATGCGATAGACTGAATCACGTTGTGCAGATACAGGCTCAACAAAAACTTTAGTAATGCTATTGATTAACCGCTGACGAAATTGTGGTGGTACATCATTCCAACGACTAATAAATCCTGGCCATTGCATATAAAAATTAGCTGAAACTATTTTTCTACATCCTTGTAGTTCAACATGCGATAATTGCTTACTTTCTGGAACTTCAATTTTTTCCAAATTCGTGCAGTCAATAATTCGCAAGCTTCTAAGATTAGGCGCGTTAATTTGAATAAAACTTAATTGCGGCAAATCCTTCAATACTAATTCTGTCACATTAGGTAATGTTACAGTGAACTCTTTAATTTGAGGTAATTGAGACAATTTTAAATGAGTTAAAGCAGGCGCCCTATTAAATGCGCTTAATGAGGTTAGCGAGAGCCCATTAGTTATAGATAAATACTCAAGCGTCTTATTATTAGTTAATAAAGCAACCAAGAGACGATCTGTTAATGAGCTTTGTGGGTAACGCAAATACAGCTCATTAAAATAGTTCTGTTTGGCAAGTACCTCTAGCAACAGTTTACGCCGCTGCGTACTCATTTGATTCAATAAAGTATGCTTCAGCAAAGCCTGTTGGTCTTCAATTTTGAGACTCAGTAGCTTCGCAATCTCTCCTTTTATAATTCCTATCGCCTCGAGATCAAATGTTTCCCATCGTTGATGAAACTGCTCCAATTCTTCTAACGCAATTTTTGGATTGACATCCTTCCCTCGGTTATCAGCCACCAAGAAATCAAACACTTCATTCGCGCAGGTTAATGTACTACTATAGCTTTGAGTTTTTTCACACCAAAGATATAGACTGCCTTCTCTAACTAACTTATCAAAACGGTCTGTTGCAGATAATGGCAATTGCAAAACGGGGGCATAGTACGAAAAAACCACCGGCTCAACAGACTCTAAAAGCTTTAATGGTGTTGTTTTGTCATACTCCTCAAGGAGTGTTTTTATACGTTGCATTTTATATGCAATATGAAAAACCGTTACTACAGGTAAGGCTAAGTTTAAATAACTTTTTCGATAAGGGTTCGGCTCTTCATTTGGGTTCTTACAGCCATCAAATAAAACCTCGTAGGCCTCCGCAACTGGCGTTAAATCATTTAACCAAGCCTTTAAGGTTTCCATCGTATCTAAGCTTAAAAATTCCTTTACAACTTCCTCATCTAAAGGCTCCTTCATGGCATCTAAGCAGAATATTAAACTTTTCACAAACAGAGCCGTTTTTCGTGAATAACCAAACCAAGAATAATTTTCTTTAGTGGGCTCAACCAGACCTTGGTCATTATCCACACTGAAAATATCATATGAACCGCGTAAATTTCTGATTAGGGTAAGGTTTGCAAGCTTTCCATCTTCAGGATTAGTAAGTAGGCAAAATAAAATAAGCTTACTGAGCGTTTTGCGATCTAAGTTGCTCAAACGTAAATCATTTTCCTCAACCATACTACCAACATCTTCCGAGAACAGCACAGGTATTGTTTGATTATCGATTTTTAACAGACCAGTTACGCTCCAAGGCAATCCACCTTGAGCCCCAAAAAGTCGGCGATACAAATACTGAAGTGCATCATTTATGCCAGGTAAGCCTGGGTAAAGTTTACAGAATACAAATTTTCCAGAAGAAAGCTCTAACTTATAAACAGGATGATTCCCCGGAAACTCAGTGGGACGAGGTACATGTTGTTCACTATCCCAAATTTGTTGAACAAAACGATGATGGAGTGAGACCTGTTGCTCTTCTCCAATCAAAGCTAGATTATCCTGCCCATGATTTTCAGTGCTGAGCTCTCGACTAAGATTTCTTCGCCAATTAGGAAACTCTTTAGCCCATTGCAAACGTTCACCATTTACTTCTGGTAAATTGCCTAGAGTTAATAATAATGATTTTTTTTGTAGCGGTATGTGACCGTTATTGGATATCAGTTCTAAAATTACTGATTTCAAAACCACCAATTGCTCAAAAGTTAACAAATCTCCAGGACTAAAGCCCAGAAGGTTTCCTGGAATTTCACCATTTATATTCGAACTATCTGAAGCGTTAAAAACGGTATATTTAAGTGTCCCCGCCCTATCTAACTCCAAAGCCACATGATTTTCATTAATTATAAAATCGTCAGATTTTAAACAGAGGATATAGGTCGTTTCACACATTACCTCTTTAACAGTATTATAATAAATCTGACGGCTTAATCCTCTCATACGGCCATAAGCCTTCTGATGGGTTTGCATGGACGTATCAAGTCGTTGACTTAGATGATACGCAGTCCATTTTGCACAATCTGGCTCAATGTTCAAATCTTCATGACAGTTTAAGTGGTAGGTATATGGATCTTGAAGAGCATTTTCCACACTGGACTTGCGTTGAACGGCTGATAACATCGAGTAGTAGATGGGTTTTAAATAGCAATCAAGAAATAAAGATTTTTGCTTTCCTGCGGATTGTAACTTTAAAAAGCCATCATGCTCAGATTGATTAAGCCGGTTTTGGATGAGTTGGCATAAACTGTCATCCAAACGAATATCTGTTACAGCTAATTTATTTTCATCAATAAACCAATCAAGCAAGATATGTCCTTGCTCGAACATCTTTATGAGAAGCTCTTGCTGATGGTCTCCAATCAACTGAGTCATAAAATGTTGATTAGTAGGAGCAATGTCTTGATTAAAACTATTTGTTATCTTTGAGTTAGATAGTACCTGCATCCAACCACAGATAAGATAGATATAAGATAGTTCCTCAAATTTAAGTTGCGAAGATGCTTTAGCTAATAATAATGACAGCTTGCCTTCATCAACCCTCTTTTGCGAAAAAATATCTAAAGCTTCGAAATAATAATGAACAGATTTATGCTTTGTATGTAAAGTGAGCTGCTGGCGTAGCTCCTCATCAATCCCTTGTTCGAGATAATGAGTTCTGATCAAATAATCTATGACAGGTAATTGGCCATGGACTGTTGCTTGCAATAAAGCCGTTCTACTGGAGCTATTACATTCTTCTATATTAGCCCCGCCCTCAGGGCTCAATAACCATTTAACCACTTCTAAATGGCCGAATGTTGCCGCTAATAGTAAAACGGTATTTCCATTGTTATTACGTTCAGTAATACTAGAGCTACCATTTTCAGCACTCAACAACCACTGAACAACTTTTAGATGCCCAAGACTCCCCGCCCACAAGACCGCGGTATTTCCATCTACATCAGCTTCCTGGAATGAAGCCCCCGCCTCTTTCAGTCGCTTTAACTCATTTAAATTTCCGGTTTTGGAGGCATCTAAAACTGCTGTCATACACTTTGTTCCATCATTACCCTGTGTTAATTTGAGCGCGATTATAAAAAAATTAATCACTAAAATAAATAGAAAAACCTCAGGAAAAATATAGATTCCTGCTATAAAGGAATTAACCCATTAAAAAAATAGTAATATTTCCTGAAAAATAAACGTGTTGTTTCAAGGTATGTAGTGCAAAACTTTTCAGGAAGATATTAATCTAAAAGAATTTAGCAATGAAAAATCATTCAGCATTTACTTGATATATAAAAAAATTTCTAGTAACGCTAGATTATGGTAAAGATACGATTAGACTATCACTGAAACATCACTATTCTTCGGAGAGTCCATCTTGGTGACGTTTTTGTTGTTTTAAAAGATAAATCTCTTCGCGATCAATAACTATCCCTTTGGGGGCAGTGATACCAAACTTAATATTGCCCTGCTCATTAGTTATAAATGGGGTAAGTACAATATGTTGATTACTTTTAGTAATAATAATTTTATCCTCGAATTTTACACTCGTGATTTCCATTTTTGTTCTCGCTTAAAATAATTTCCATTAAAGAGGGAGAGGGATTTTATAGAAATACCATCGAATCATCAATCTATAAAAAATAGGACTTCATTTACATTTTCCCTGTTTAGCTCCTGCTTAAGCGAGTAATTAAATAGTAAAGTTACATATAAAAATTACGATAGCTAATAGCTAGTGGTTACATTTATGTATTTTTTTGAAATGACCAATCAATTTTCTTCACTGCGTTAATTTTGTGCTCTGGAGCCAAATGTGCATATCTAAGCGTCATTTGTATATCAGAGTGCCCCAAAAGTTCCCTAACCGTATTTAGGTCAACCCCAGCCATCACTAACTTGCTAGCAAAATGATGTCGTAAGTCATGCCATCGAAATTGGGTTATTTGAGCTTTTTTTAAAATTGAAGACCAGGACTTTTTAACGTTATTAAAAGGTTGGTTATTTTTACTAGGGAAAACTAATTCTGCTTTAAGAGTACTTTTCGTATAAAGTTGTTTCATAATATTCATAGCTTCATCATTTAAGGGAATATAACGAGAATTACTATTTTTTGTGATATCCCCCGATATAACAATCGACCCTTCAGATAGATCCACCATCTCCCAATTCAAATTAAATAGTTCTCCCTGGCGTAAACCTGTGTTAATAGATAGCAATACCATTGGCATTAAATAATCACAAAACTCATCGTCGGTAAACTCGGGTAATAAGGAGTAACCGCGATTTTCTCTCCACTGATTACCATTTTTTCTTTGATGTTTTAATTGATTTTCTCGTTCTAACAATACCTGGCGCAAACGTGTCTCTTCTTCTATAGATAAATACCTTACTTTAGGGGTGCGATCCACCTTGAACAATTTTAAATTTTTTAAAGGACTTTCTTTTATAAATCCCCAATCAGTAGCTTTTATCATAAGTGCTTTCAGTACACCAAGATCTCGATTAAGAGTCGCATGAGAAATACCTTCATTTAATCGTTTAATACGCCACTGCTCTATAACAGCTGGGGTAATTTCCGTAAGTGGTTTTGAAAAGAGTTTATTAAAACATCGAATCATTATAGCCATCGTTTTATCTCCTCTTTTATGATGAGTTAAAACCCAAGGCTTATATTCATTTTCCAAAAACTCTTGTAAGGTTTGAGGCTTATTCCCTCCTCTTTTAGCCTTTGGATCAATGCCTTTATTAAAATTATTTAATATTTCAACTGCTTTTTCACGTGCTTGCGCTGGAGTAAGAACGCCAACAGTCCCTATATTTATTTTCTTTCCTCTTTGGTATTGGCATACATAACGCATCGTTCCAGAAGGAAACACTCTTACGACAAACCCTTTCAAATCAGTATCGTGAACTTCGTACTCTTTCTCTGCCGGAACCAGCTTCTTTATTAGTGTATTATTAATTTTGGCTTTCATTATCAAGCCCCAATTCAAACATAATTTTTTCTTCTAATTGCTCTGCATTTGGTAATGCATCTTTTAATTTTTCAGGTACGTCCTTTGTCAACTGATACCCCGCTACTCCAACAGGCTTATCAATGCCTCTTAATGCATACTCCACATCAAACTTGCTATGCTCACCACATAAAATAATACCAATTGATGGATTTTCATGTGGCTCTTTAACAAAATCATCCAAAAGATTAAGGTAAAAATTCATTTTACCAGCATATTCCGGCTTGAATTTAGAACGTTTAAGTTCTAATGCAACCAGAGCTTGAAGCTTGCGGTGATAAAATAATAAATCGATAAAATATTCTGAATCAGGCGTAACAATGCGATATTGATTACCAATAAAACTAAACCCATACCCAAGCTCTAAAATAACATCTTTAATCTTCTCTACCATCCGATGTTCAATCTCGGTTTCAATCACTGGCTTTGTAATACCTAGCATATCGAACATATAAACATCTTTCATTGATTGGTCTGCTTGCTCGGCTAGATCTTTAGGTAAGGTCACATCAAAATTATGAGTTTTATCAGCCAATCGATGACGCTGATAAGCGTTAGAGTTAATTTGTGCACTTAATGTATCACGCGTCCATGCTTGTTCTTTAGTTGATTTAAGATAATATTGCCGCTCATCATTATCTTTTACCTTATTCATAATGAGCAGGTTTTGCCCCCATGGAATTTCTGCGACAAGCTGTCGCAGATTTGAATGATCTTTGTACTCTAAATAAAAACGTCGCATATCCCATAGATTTCTTGGCGAAAAACCAAATTTTGCATCTGGAAAAATCTTCCGCAAATCTGTAGATAATTTCTCTACAAAAGACTTTCCCCAAGAATGCTCATTTTGGTGTCTCACAATATGCTCTCCAAGCCACCAATAAAGAGAAATTGCTTCTTTATTTACTGATTTAGCCGCGCGGATACGTGTTTGGCGAATTTCATTAGTTACTTGTTCAAGGAAATTTTGATATTCCGGAAGGTGTTGGCTTGATAGTTCATTCATATACAGCTCTCTATCCATAGGTTATTATTTTGTTATTACTTTCTGTTTCCTATAAAACTTAAAAGAGTATACTCTTTTTAAACCAGGGTGCATATAGGGTGCAATTTATTTAAAAAAACACGTACAATAATGTATCCCTATGCAATTAAATTTTTATGGATCCCTTTATTTTAAAGGGCTTAGCTTACATGGACATACATAGTAATATACTGAGACATTTATTAAATCCCCCTCCTAAGGGGCAGGTCGGAGGTTCAAATCCTCTCCGGGACGCCAATGAAATCAATATCTTATATGAAAGCTTTGAATACAATATGGCTTAAATCAAAACTGAATGGATGATATCAATTTAATTGTATACCTAGGGAAGTAAGTGCAAATTTACAAGTGTGGTAATTTAAAAACCACTCTAAAACAAGCCCTTTTTCACAAGCAAATTTATTGAGAGCGGTTTAAAAAAGTTAATACTGGTTCCACCAGAATCATATGGTCTTTTTGCCGCTAAGGTGATTACACCTGCTAGCTAACCTTGCTGCCCTTAAGAGGAGCAGGATTGCTAAATCACACCAGCAAAAGAACTACCGATTGTCATTGAAAAATCCTAGGAAGAGGTTGAGCAGATCATTGCATTGGTACACTCATCAAACTTACCAGAGGGAAACAAAACCTTTTGTCATTGGTGTATTTAACTGGCTTCCTGGCTTCCTGGATTCCGCGCGCATTAGTCGAGCATAAAATACTCAATAACGAGCGCTAGGCCTTTCCCGGACTTATCTCAGGAGAGCCTCCATCCTTTAAGTCTTTCTCTTCTGCGGCTTGATAAAATGTGGGGGCTAACGGTAACGATGTAAATACTTTTGCTTGACTCTCAGCTTGCTTTGCTATTTTCTCACTATAAATGTGATTTAGTATTTCTAGAATGGTTTCCGCGCCTTTATAATACCGGCCAATTCGCTCATGAGCTGATTTATAGGATAGTGTAATCAGACTTAATTCACTTGTTTTTTTCTTGATGTCCTCAGTTACCTCACCTTCTTTTGATAAAGTCTCTATTTCCTGTTGTAGCGTTTTAATATTATGCCCCATCTCCATTAACTCCTCTCCCATAGACGTGCATTTAGTAGAAAGTTTACTAAATAAAGCCTGAAGATATTTAGTAATGGGAACTTCTATCGATTTTAGATTAGGTAGTTCATCAGGAGTTACTACACCTAATAGACGATAAATAGTTCTGGCTTCGGAATCTATCTCAACAAGGAATTCACGGGCTTCCCCCTCTAAGGAAAGTACAGTAAATCCCTCTTCAGATTGATGATTCAATTGAGCTTTTATCCCTATAGTTTCAAGAGCTATCTCTAAAAAATCGCTAGCATAGAGCCCTATTTTGTTCTCTACAATAGGAGCTATATGATGGCCATAGAGTTCAGCCGAGCCCACTTCAAGAGAAAGATACTTAGTAAAATAATAAGCTAATTGAGTAGTTATGGTTTCACTAGCATTGCAACCCGCTACACGCAACATTATTTGATTTGAATCCATTTCCAATACAGGAAATAAACAGATAGTGTCTATTTTAAAAGCCTCTTGCAAAGGATAAGCTAAACGTAAAATTGACCCATTAGAACGATACCCTCGATAAAATTCACTTTCATTCATCAAAATTCTATCAAGATCACTTGGACTAATAAAAAACTCATATTTAATTAGGTCGGTAGCACCTGGTGGCACTCTTTTACTAATATATTCATTATGTTTGGACAATAGTGGGATCCCATACTGTGCACATAACTCAGGAAAAATCTTCATAATTTGGTCAAATTCTTCATTTTCTTCTTTACCAGCTTCCACAGTGATACAGAAATAACCTCCGGGCTTTTGAATACTCGCACTAGGGTAGCTACTGTTTTCATTCATTCCATTGGAAATAGCATCTATAAAATTAGATCCTAAAATTTTATTAAGCTTTTTCATAATATGACCTTTTATTATCTATGTTTAACAAATTACACTGAATGAATGAAATATAGTATAATCTGGGACCATCGTCGCGTTTTGCCGCAGTAAATTTACCAAACAAAGACAGTCAAACGCTGGACGAACTTATGCCGCAAGTCTATAAAACTGTTCGAAGAGGGACTGGTTTCCTGCCTTTAGATGCTGTCCTTTTCGACGCATATGGTGAAGCCTTAAACCTCTTCATGGGTTTTGGAATTTTTTGATGAATATGTGAGCGATTCAATAGAACCTACGCACAGAGATATTCGATATGCATGCGTTTAAAAATATCTACAAGAAGTCAGAGGGCTGACAGAAAACTGGATAAGGAATATAACGACGAGACACCGCTCGATTCGCTAAAAGATTAACACCTTGGGAATATTTAGGTCCTAGAGCTCCAATCATATCATACTTGACGCTGAATCATTTCTTTTTTTCAGGATATCCATAAACTCTTGACGGAGGGTATTGGCTGCCATTATATCTATTACGGAGCGCTAAGCCAGTTATGTAGAACGTTTGATTAACTTTTCGTTAATTTGTTCTGAGGTTGGTTCTCTAATTTTCGAAACCATCTTTAAGCGTGCAAGCGCTTTGATAACCATAAATGAAAAATCGATTTGTCCTTTTTTCAATCCATGTTTCGCGGAAAAAGGGAACGCATGGTGCCCATTGTGCCAACCTTCGCCCAGAGCTAAGATGGCGAACAACCAATTATTCCTGCTATTATCGTTTCCTGCAAAATCCTGTTTACCCCAGACATGGCAAACCGAATTTATAGCCCAAGTGACGTGCTGTTGTAAAAAAACACGTACAAAACCACAGACAATAACTCCTTCAAAAAAATGATACCAGCTTAGATAAAACAAGCCATTTATAATGCCAGGAATTAATAAACCACTTAAGGCTATGATATTGTAATAGCGATTAATGATCCTGATGTCTTTATCTTTAATAAGATCCCGTACATAAAAATTCCAATCTTCTAATTGATGATTTATCATCCAACTCATGTGCGCATGCACAACGCCACGCCAAGAAAATTTTCCATTTATAAGAGGAGAATGAGGATCGGCTTCTTGTTCGGTGTATTTATGATGTCGACGGTGCACAGCAACCCAAAACAACGGAGGGCCTTCGTAAGACATACAACCTAAGCATACTAAGATTATTTTGGGTATGCGGTTTGCTTTAAAAGAACGATGAGTGAGTAACCTATGGTAACCTACTGTTACGCCAATAACCGTAGCACAATAACAAGTAACAAGTAACATTAAGGTAAATAAGCGGATATGAAAAAGAGCTCCTGAAAATATACTGTATAAAGTTATAACAAAGGGAACAACAATAATCAAAAAGCCGTATCTTTTTTCTTGTTTTGTTAATTCTCTACTAATTTTATATTCACTTACTAGCATAATACTTATCCTGACAAAGCGTATCCAGATATTATAGACCAATTATTGATCATAATGCCTGGTTTTATAACCATTAAGATAACTTTTACAAAGTAAGAAAAAAATTTTTATCGAATTTTAGGCTGCAAGCAGTTCAATACAGCGGCATTTGAAATTTCTATAGCCGATTGAAATCGACTTCTTCGTTGTTGAGCTGGTTTAGTTAGGTATAGCTTTTTGGGTTTCATTGATATGTTAAGTTAAAAAAGCCCATTTTAAAACGGGCTTTTTCAATTATCCTCTTATGTCATTAACAAAAGTTGTATAATCTTGAGGTGTTCCAATCATTACTGTAGTCTGCCCTTGAGTACTAATATAAATAATTGTCGGCGTTCCAATAATGCCTGTATATCGGATAAAAGCCTGCTCATTCTCATTTAATGAGCGAATTGCATAATTTGACGGATTAGTAGATGGTGGAATACCTCCGCTTTCATTAACTGTATTAAAATTATCTTCATTATAAGCAAAAGCACCCGCAGCTGTAGCAGGATAACCAGACCCAGATGGGACTCTCCCATCAAGAATAGACCAAACTTTTCCTTGGGATGAAGGTTGTAAGAAGCTAACTAAAATCCAATGAATTGATACTTGTCCATTAATGACATAAGGCTGCATGCTCTCGTAAAACTCATGACAAATAGAGCAGTTTGGTTCACCAAAAACATAAATTGTCTTTGGAGCACTCGGGTTTCCTTGAACAAAGGACGCTAAGGAACGCACTACTTCATAGGAAATATTAGAAGGAACCTGGCTGTTATTTCCGTAACTATTTTCAGGCAAATTGCTAATATAGTCTAGAAAAGTCCACGCTTGCGAGGATGGTGGTGGTGTTACCTGAATAGTTTGACCTCCAACTACGGCATAGCGTTGGAATTGATCAATAAAGACTATTTGTTTGTCTGCTGTTTGATAGGCTAATAGATTAGCGATATCGTTAGAGGAGCCAGGAGACGTAAATGGCTGATAAGGAGGAGTTATTGGAATTCTTGTCGAACTGCTTAACAGTAAGGTAATCTCTGCTGGGTTCCTTATAATTTTTCCTTCAATAATGATGAATTGGCCATTTACATCCACGACTCCTTTCTGAGAAGCCCAATGAGACTCTGAAGGGAAAATGACTTCGTACTTTAGTAAGTCACCGAAGTAAGGGTTTAAGACCACTTCTGGTTGAGCAAAAAAAACACTCCCATAGAATGCTCTTACACTTACTTCAGCAGGTAAGAGTATTTTTATATCTAAAATATCGCTCGGATTTGGCTGATAACATTGGTTAGAATTTCCCTGAGAACACAGTATAGGGCCACCCTTAATATTTCTAGTTAATCCCATATTTACATCTAATGTCAAAGTACAGGATTGATAGGCACTTAAAGGAAAAGAGCACCCTGAGGCAATAATACCCTGTATAGGTTTTATCTGTAGAGCATGCGGCTTTCGTGATTGATTAGTCACTATATACTTCACTTGTGCAGTATCTGTTGTCCTTATCTGGATTTTGGGTGGAAATCCTGGGACAGGTGTTATAGTCCATAAAGGAGTTCCAGCATACGCTACAAAAGTATAAAAAATGCTAAGGTTAATGCCTATTTGCTTCACTAAACGAGTCCACTTCATGTTGATATCCTTATTCTAGGTAAGTGAGATTAAATATCAATGCATTTGCCTGTATCCCGACCAACACTCCTTTTCCACACTCTCCTAAATGGGTTGCATGCTAAAAAAGTACTACCCCAGGATACAGCGGTTCTATAGGCTCCATCGTGCCTCCTAAGGCACTTCGAGCAGCAATGCTCGTTGACAATTCAAGTATTAAAGAAGGAAAAGACGGTTTCCTATAAAAATAAATTCCCTTATAAATTTAAAGGCTTAAGAGCGTACACCAATTCATTGATATATTCTATGGAAATTAAAAAAATTTGCATTAATGGAAATACAAAAATTGAAACCTAAGGAGCCAGAAAATCTTTGACGTACAATATTACCATTGTAGGAACTGTTAACTGTATTATGGTCTCTGTGTGAACAAACAACAAATATTAGAAATATAAAATAGGCACAAAACATTTTTAGTGCGTTTTATATTTATTAAGAACTGAATTAAAGGAATGCTCTTTGCTTTAGAGTACAATCAAGTTTTCACTCCCATGTATGGATCTCACCGGTTTTGCAAGACGTAATTTAAAATTTTAACAATTTACCTGAAAAAAATAATTTTAAGTTGGCGGTGTCTCTCAAAATTATTACATTTCTCTTGATTCCAATTTAGTGGTTGAATATAATTCGATTTAATTATTAAAAGAACATTTGAGAGAGTATTGTGAAAAGATTTTTTTCTTGCTTTAAAGGAAATCCCCCCACCACGGTCCCTGCTAAAAATAAAAAAAGAAGGGTCGACAGCAAAGAATCACTCTCTCATATTGAATCAGGAACCCACAGTGAAATAGTAACCGATCCCGAAATAATGCGTGAATTAGAAAATTCTTCCTCTGGGTATTGGTCAGTACCTTCCTGTTAATTGGTATCAAAATGGCGCTGCCAAACTAGCTTTGCAACCAAAGAACGCCACCTCATCAAATTTAGACGCAAAGTAATTTAGAATTCGCCACCATTCAAATTCTTTGCGTCTACAATTTGGCAAAAACTCTTAACTTACGTTACCGTAAGTTAAGTTAACGACGCCCAGGCAGGCACCAGATAGATTCCCTGGTTTTCTTAAAATAACAGAACGGCTTGACGACGAATTATCTTATTGCCATTATGAGCTTGATATGCCCGCAAAAATAATTTAACCGATATTGGCATCATAAGGATGAGTAATGCAACAAGCAGATTCTATTTGGGTTATAACCTTTGTAATTATCGCTGGGGCTCTTCAAGCATGGGGGCCCCCTATGAACGGTGCACTAAATAAGGCATTAGTAAATCCTTGGCTTGCTAGTTTAGTTTCATTTTTACCGATTATTTGCCTACTTTTTTGTTTATTTCTATGCTCCCCTCTACCATTACCTAATTTAAATGATATAAAGACGATGCCATGGTGGGCTCCCCTCGGAGGAGTAGCTGGAGCTTTTGCTGTCATAGGTGGGTTGCTTTATGTTCATAAGATAGGAGCAGGTACATTTGCTGGATTAACCATAACCGCTAATATAATTATGTCTTTACTTATAGATAAATTTGGTTTGTTTGGCATGCAACCCCATGAACTAAACACGGGTAGAGTTATAGGCGGATTTTTTATGATAGTAGGAATTACCTTAATATCAATGTATTAAATAAAATTTGGTTGAGAATTCCGAACAATTAGAATCCCTATGCAATGACCTTGCTCGCTAAACTAATACTGCCTCTAATCAGGAGTTGTATTTCAATAATTTGTCGCTGCAACAAGATTCTTTGAGCTTATAATTGGGGTTCAACATCTTTAATGCAAAATGGTTTGCTATAATACAAATAAAATAACTATAAACAGTAGATCTGGCCTTCTTTATTCTATTTATTATAAATGAGCATATTGAGGACTATTTAGACTTAAATTTAAAGTCTGATTAGCACATTTTAACCTACCCTTTTCTAGGTTATATAAAGGCTCTCTAGCTATCGTCATTAATAGTTTTTTGGGCTCCGTTGCAAAAACGAATGATAGTTTATACTTGCAGGTAAAACTATTAAACGGGATCCCAGATGCGCTCAACGAAACCAGCAGCCTTTAAGTGGCGTCACTTTCATGGTGAAGTAATCCTACAATGTGTTCGCTGGTATTGTAAATATGGAATCAGCTATCGTGACCTTGAGGAAATGATGGCGGAGCGTGGCCTTGAAATAGACCATACAACCCTGTATCGCTGGGTTCAGCATTATGCCCCTGAGTTAAAGAAGCGTCTTGACTGGCATAAGAAACCTATATCAAGATAAAAGGCGAATGGAAATACCTGTATCGTGCAATCGATGAACGGGGCAATACCATAGATTCTTACCTTTCTCATCGCAGGAATGTAAAGGCCGCCAAACGCTTCTTGAAGAAGCTCATCAAGTCTAATCCCACCTGTGATGTCCGTGTCATCAATACTGACAAAAATCCAGCCTATGGTCAGGCCATTAAAGAACTAAAGCAGGAAGGAAGTCTGGCCTCAGGCGTCAGCCATCTACAGATAAAATACCGCAATAATCGGCTCGAAGCTGATCATGGTAAGCTCAAACGCCTCATCAATCCCGTCAGGGGATTTCAATCAATAAAAACCGCCTGCAACCATCAGAGGCTTTGAAATCATGCGTATGTTTAAAAAGGACAGTTTAATATCTGGATGTATGGTACCCGTACTGAAATCTCATTTATTAATGAACAATTTGGATTATATTGCTGAACCATTAAACTTATTTGCAACGGAGCCCTCTGCAGAACTAATTGAGAATAGCTGGCAAAAGTTCGTGACGGGCCTATTAAACTTATCGTTGGTTCACCAGGTCAATAAAAGCTCATGGAGTCGCCTATTACTGGGAAGCCGCAAAATGGGCTTTCTAAGGCAGCGTCTATTGCCTGTAGTTTTCTTTGACGACTGGTTTCCATAAAAAGAAGACTCCCCGTCTCTAATAGATTAGTCAATATAACTAACAGCCCTAATCCGGTGGCAGCCATAACAATATTAGCTAAAATAGGCTTCCACTGTGCTCGATGATTTCCCATATTTTCGTAACTTTCTTTAAGCGTAGCTTTAAAATCCGCTTTAATAGCACTTAATGAGGATATCCCTTCATGCTTAAAATAATACTCGGAAAATGATGTGGTTAATGCCTTTAGTTTTTCCGCCTGTTGAAGAACATAAGCTCCTTCTGGTGCGCCCGCCTTTACTAACTCATTGCCATAATCCAAGAAAGAACGAATTTTATCATGTAAATTACTAAGTTTTTCATACCTTAATAGCGCATCTGCGTCTCTATTTACCAAACCATTCTGCCGCATCAACTTTATTTTTTCGGTAGGTATACGATTATTATAATTGGAATTGCATAGAATATGAAGGATTTCTAGATTCTGATTGCGCGGAGTGATTGCTTTTTCTAAAACTTCTATTAATAGCTCGGAAGAGGGTTGGTTCTGATGAGAAATCTCGCAAATAGTTTTAATTTTCAACCATGGAAGATTATAATCCCCCTTCCGCAACAGATTACTTAAAAGTTCTTCAAATGCCATTTTGGTAGGTCTATTGGCTGTGCTCATTTTGCAGAAGAACTCTAAAATAGATTGTGCTTCCTCTGGGTTTTGATACGACTCACAAGTATTTTTTAACGCTCTATCTATATACTTTTCCGCAACATTCATTTTGCAAAAAAACTCAACTACCGGTAAACCAGCATAACAAGCTGCTTCTTCCAACGCTTCTCCCAGTATTTCGGGAGTTACTTCAATATTTTCTATAATAAATTGAATGATCGATAAATTACCAGTTTGGGCAGCAGTGGGTAGTAGGTGTGGATCAGCATCAAAATCGATGTGTTTCTCCTTCATATAGCGAAGTACATGTAAGCGCTCAGATTCAACGGCTCTCATTAATGCTCTCTGCGCTGTCTTTTGTGTGAGCTCTTTTCGTTTTTCTAGAAAGCACATAATATGTACATGTCCATAAAAAGCAGCGTCCACATAGAGCTCGTCAATAATTTCTGAGCTAAATTGAAATTTATCCATTAAAAACTGTACTACATTTAAATGGCCATACCTTCCAGCTTGCTTCAGGCCTGGATTCATAATTTCGCTAGTTTTTGATAACATATCACAAAAATAAGCAACAATCTCGATTTCACCCCTGGCGATTGCTTCTAATAAAGCAATGTCCATATCTTCTGCAGCGGCTTTCAAATGCTCTCTCTGGCCACAAATTTTTTGAATCTCGTGTATATTTCTTTTTAAAACCGCTGTGATTAATGCAGGTAAAGGAGCGCTTTCAAGAGGAAAATGCTGTAGCCTCTTGAAAAGTCTATTAAATACAGAAGCCTCTACTTCCCCATTAGTGCGTGCAAGTAACTCTTGACATACATCCCAACGCTTAAATGTGGCGGCAACCTCGAGAGCTTTTTTATAATTAAAAGATTGTGACTTGTCTAAATGATCTTTAATTAAACTAAGGGGGGAACAAATAATAAGCCATTGTTCCTCTGAGTAACCTAATGCTCTGTATAGTTCTTTTTTCTCAAACAACTTGTGCCGTAAGTTATCATCAAGATCTCCCTCCACTAACCAGGATAACGAAGAGCGGCCTCTTGCATCTGTTAATCTTAAATCGGCTGCAGTAAGCTCGTCGACAAATGAAGGGTCTCTTGCTTTAATTCTAGAAAACAAAATACGGTGCTCTGTAGAGAGATGCGCATAATTTTCTCTGTAAGATTGTAAAAAAGCTTCATAACTGTTTTGGTTTTCCTGTCGAGGATGAAAAGGAAAATGCTGATGGAGCTTATTTTCCCAGAAATTTTCGTTTTTTAAAATGTTATGAAACCTTCTATCCACTACAGATAAAGCTAGAATATCTTCCATCTTTAGAAAGCTGAGTACATCAAACAACATGGGCATAGGGAGATCAGTGATATTTTTTGTTGCCATTTGAGCTTTTTGATTATTTGTCATTTAATTTTCTTAAACAGAGTTGATATAGGCGTTTGTCTTGGACATATCAGAGAGTTTACGTTACATGTATGACTAATAGTTGTAAAAAACGCCAAATTCATTCTTGTCGAAAATAGGAAAGCCAAGTCCCACTAAGACATGGATGAATAATTAAAAGTCATAAAGTACCAAATAATGCCATATTATTGTATAACCGTCAACTTAACTTTTGCTGATGCAAGCAAGAAGAGGTTTTATCCAGATGGCACCATATTTATTGCAAAGGTAGAGAGAAATTTGATTTTTATCTAATTCGTGACAAAACAGCACAAGCAAAAACCATTCCTCCCGCAACATTCATCGTATTCCTGACCATTGCCCTCATTCTTGGAAAAAGATACGTTATTTACATGAGAACCTAGAAGCTCGTCCAACTTTAGCAGAGGTACAAAACATCCTTATAAATGTAGAAGTTGTGGCACCACTTAAAGAAGAGTCTTTATGGTGGTCGCGCAAAGAACCTCACCTTAAATAAACAAACAAATAATCAGGTATCTACTAAAAGACTAAATCAGGAGGTAGAAGCATCTGCTGAGGAAAAAGAGGAAGAAACCCCTCGTAAATTAGTAAAAGAAAATCCTATAAATAGCATGGTTTTTTAAGTTTACTTAAACATTGATGCTGACATAAAGAAGCGATTAAATTGCAGGCCTATATGTAAGTCCCTTATTCTTTTTTTAATATTGCTCCTCAATCCAAAGAATGACGCTATAAATGACTCAGAAAGTTTACTATTAGTTCTTTAGGCTTTAATAATTCCTCATAAAATTCCTCATAGGTTTTAAGGTTAGAAATAAATTAACCAATTAGGCCTTCAGCCAAGTTTTTATAAAATCCTTCTTCTGAGAAGGAGATAGCTCACTCCATTATACAATTAATGCTTGATTATATATCGATGCGACATATTCATAGCGATGCTCGGAAACGTAGCCTAATTTTGCGAGCATTCCAAATTTTCCAATGCCACCCCTGCAGCACCATATAGCTCCAGGGGACGGCTTAGATTAACCCAATTAATTAAAATGATAGGTAATGCTGGCAGAAAACTCATTTAAGTTAATATTTTTTGATCTCACTGGCTGTACGGTGCCTGAATCATTTAATACCGTGTCTCTGTAATGCGTACCAGTTTGCAAAGGCCCGGCACCTACAAAGCGATAGGAAAAGCCCAAACTAAAATTTTTATTAAAAAAGTAATCCGCTCCTAAACCAGCATCCCAAGCGAAATTAGTAGAGGTATGTCCATCTACCACGGTGTTAAAACTTTGGACTGGATTTACATAGGTCGGAACATCAAAATCTGCAAAGCTGCCAATTTTATTACTCGATACGCCAATACCTCCTTTGACAAAAGGTACAAATCCACCCCAATCTACAGTGGGTTTTAAAATTAAATCTACCAAATAAGTTTGGATTTTTATCCCTCTGGCCTCGTAAGTTTCAAAGGGGTCGTTTGAAAAATCAGCGCCACTATTTCCATCTATGCGCCATGAATAACCACTACGATAAGCATAACCAAATTGTAAACTTACATTTTGATTCCAATCATAGCCAACAAAAGCCCCTACGAAGCCAGCAGTACCAATATCACGATTAAATGTTGCATTGGGGAGGGGATGGAAGCTTGTTACATTAATCACGACAACAGGCTCAAGATGTGCTTCTGTCGATACAGAACCACCACCTTCTACACCCAAATAAAAAGAGTGTTTGACCGTATCACTCCCCATAGTTCCTGCAAAAATAGAGCTGCTCATGGTAGTAAAAAGACAGGCCGTCAGAATATTTAATTTAAAAAACATAACAATCCTTATTATGATGGTAGAAAAATATTACAATATAATCATTAGGATATAACAATAGTATTATCGATGGCTAGTTCTATATCTAAATGCTTCTTTAAAAGGAAAAGGTTATTATTTAATCCAATTGGTTGATTATATATCTTTGCGATATAATCTGGCACACCAAATTTTCCAGGAAGTATATGTTAACCTGTGAATTTTCTTCATCTAATGTATTGCAGACTATATTTAGCTTCCTTAGCAATAGAGACAATTTATCGCTTGCTTTGGCAGCAAAAAGCCTTCAAAAAGAATTGAATTCAGCGCCTTTCGCTATGCGCTCTATTACTCAATCTAAGAGGCTCCATGAATTAACCATTCAAATGAGGAGTTTGGAAAATGACGACGAAATATATAATTTATATTATAAGATATGTAGCGAGGAGTTTTCTGAATACCAGGACATTTCTTTAGATTTACGTTTCTGGAAAATCACCACATTACAAGCATTAAGAGATGGAGTAGTTAATTTAGAGGAGGTGTTGGATTTCCTGAAGCATCAAAAAGAGCCTTCATTAGAAATCAGGATACATTTCATAAGAAAGATAAAAGAGTTTGGCGTGAAAGTGCCCACGTCAGAGGTTCTGAGACTTCCTAAAAGCCAGTTATATCTTTTTGCCGAGAATAATGTGCTTCAGGCTCTAAAGAGTAACTGGATTTCCTTGCAAGAAATCCAGAGAATTCCAACTCCCGTTTTGCAGGTTATTTTTAGTGGCAACAATGGTATGTTGGCATTGGAAAAAGGTTTATTAGATATGCATTTGTTAATCAGTCATGATTGGCAATTTTTACGCGAAGACGTCGAGTTTGATAGGACGAATGAGGCATTAAACCTAAGAAATTTATTTTGCGGCAATCCTTTTAAAGCATTAGATGAGGGTTTAATAACAATGAGGGATGTTTTATCTATGCCATTCTCGAGTTTTACTGACATTCTTGTTTCCGATTCTGAAGTTATAAGCTTACTGAGAGAAAAGAAAATTTCTTGTCAAGACATGCAGGATAAACCCTCTAGTCATGAAATTACTAAGTTTATCAACCTAAGAAAACCATTTATGTACTTCCGCTTTGTGAAAAACGCGGAGATTGCCATTGAAAAACCAGATTATTTTAATCCATTTCAGAAATATTTTTTTATGTATCGCCCATTAAACGAAGTTGCTGATTTTTTCGCAAATACCAATGTGTTGTATTTAGAAAGTACGGCTTTATCAAGATTATCTACAGAAATAAGGGAGCTTATTGGTAGATATTTTCCAATTTTTGAAAATTTTGCATTAGTCGATGTAAATTATGAAGTGGTGGAATCTTGTCATCCGGTGACCCGAGTGAATTTTGCACGACAATTTAATATTGGCAAACACAGTGTACCTTCGTTGTCAGCCCAAACTACTTTTTTTGTACAGCAAAATCGATTACTGGGCTCCTCTACCAAATCTAATGACACAGAGAATGTTTTGGAAAACTGTAAAGATAATTATTTTCACAAACTGATTTAGACCAGGTAAGAATAATTCAAATTCACTGAATTAATCTTACCCTTGCCTTAATTTTGGGTGCCTTGCAAAGAGAGAAAAAGAGAAATGCCCAGCAGATGAGGTACTTGAACTCCTAGTCATGGATAGATTGGTGCCTAAGTCTTATTACTCTCCTGAAAGTACTGACGTGGTTTAATAGATTTGACCACTCCAGTTAAGAGATAATGGACTTAACTGGAGAAAGTAATGACGATAAGAAAGAAATACCCGAAAGAATTTAAAATGGATGCAATTAGAACAAGGTTATGGAGTAACAGAAGCAGCAAATAACTTAGGTATTGCTCAAGCGCTACTAAGTCGCTGGATAAAGGAACACAAAGAACAAGATGGGCAAGCATTTCGAGGAAATGGCAAGTTAACAGCAGAACAATTAGAGATACGTCGCCTGCAGGAAGAAAATAAACGCCTGAAAATGGAAAAGGAAATTTTAAAAAAGGCGGCGGCAGATTCAACCGTTCATTGCAACACCTAATTTGTTATAGTTAACTTTTTAGGAGTGGCGATGATATATACGGTATCAAAACGGAGTTTTACAGAGTACCAGCAAAGCGCGATTTGGTCATTATGGTCTCAAGGAAAGTCTCCTAGTAAAATCGGAAGACAGCTTAACAAGCATGCAGGATCAATTTTTTTGTTTTCTACAAAAATATGGAGGTATAAAACCTGCTAAATCTATTCGCTCCAAACGAGCATTAACTTTGTCTGAACGTGAGGAAATATCTCGAGGTTTATCGGCAAATTTATCTATCAGGAATATTGCAAAAACATTAAATCGCTAACCGTCCACTATATCTCGATAAATTGGCCGTAATGGAGGGATTTTAAAATATCGAGCTATATTAGCGGATAAACAAACGTGGATAAGAGCAAAACGTCCTAAGAAATCCAAGCTTCAAATCAATATCCCATGGAATGATATAATTGCAGATAAACATTCAAACAAGTGTTCACCGGAACAAATATCTGGTTATCTTAAACGTACCTATCCGAATGATACTGCTATGAATATTTCTCATGAATCTATTTATAAAACACTTTATGTTCAATCTCGGGGCCACCTAAAAAAAGAACTATTGAAGCATCTTCAGACACAGAGAGTGATGCTCATCAATTGTAAGCACGCCCTTTTCGTCAACAAGAGTTAAATTATTTTTTGCTTTGATTAAGATTCAATGCTATTTTTTAAAGCCGATTTAAGCAATCGATTTTTTTGAATTAATCTTACCGGAGAGGATAACTCAAGGAGAGCCCTATGAATGCTAAACTTCATTCGATATATGCAATTTTTTTATTAGCTGGATATACTACCTACACACACGCAGACAATTCCTTTAATTCTGTAATTCCAGCAGGAGCAACTTGGAATTATGTTCTTGCTGAAACACCTCAACTTAAAACATCACCTATAGCTCAAGTCTATGATATTGACGGTTTTGATAATACTGCAAACGTGGTTGATATCATCCATTCTGCTGGTGCTAAAGTCATTTGCTATATCAGTGCAGGAACTTCTGAAAATTGGCGCTCTGATTACAACAAATTCCCATCTTCAGTACAGGGTAAAAATGTAGATGGATGGAAAGGTGAAAAATGGCTAGATGTCCGCCAACTATCTACTCTTTTACCTATCATGGAAGCTCGCGTGGCTATGTGTCAAAGTAAAGGATTTGATGCTGTAGAGTTTGATAATGTTGATGGATACACCAACAAAACTGGCTTTAACATCTCAGCTCAAGACCAAATTAATTACAATATAGCGCTTGCTAATTTAGCTCATAAATACAATTTAGCTGCAGCATTGAAAAATGATGTAGCTCAAACCAATCAACTGGAAGAAAGCTTCGACCTGGCTATTAACGAACAATGCTACCAATATGACGAATGCTCCTCTTTAGCCCCTTTCTATAAAGCAGGGAAAGCCGTGCTTAATGTGGAGTACAAAAAGAAACACATTAACTGTTCTGACGCTAAGAAAAAAGGGATTAGCTCCACCTATAAAACCCTTGATTTAGACGAAACCCCTTTCGTTCCCTGTAAATAGTTCATAAAGTTCTTAGTAAAAACAGTACGTTAAGTCTGCAGGCCAATATTTAAAGGTTAACAAATGAAAAAAATTATAATGCTTATATGTTTATCAACCTCCGCATTAGCTGATATTAATTCTGATGTTAACTCTCTGAAGATTAGAGTGGGGGCACCTTTTATCACATTAGGCCCTGCTCCAAATATGATTGATAATTTATTTAATTCTATTAAGCTCAGTGATAACTCGTTTTTATGTTTTACCGCAAATTCATATAGTTACAAAATGACAGGAAGCGATCCCTTTTGTCAAAAAAGTAATTTAACTTCAGTCATTGGGCCGGTTCCAAATGGATACGCAGACTGTGGATTATGGATTAACGATGTGCAAATAGATCCTAATAATAAACATCATTTATTAGGTTATGCACATGCCGAAACAGCATGTACAAATTCCGGGACCCATAAGTCCATGAATTTAGTTGAATCA
This sequence comes from Legionella saoudiensis, assembly GCF_001465875.1. GTDB lineage: Bacteria > Pseudomonadota > Gammaproteobacteria > Legionellales > Legionellaceae > Legionella > Legionella saoudiensis. The sequence continues at coordinate 1,161,470 of NZ_LN901324.1, forward strand.
AATGATAATGGTAAAACATGGAATTTGACAGGACAAATTATTACTGGCATGGATCAACCTACACTCGGAAAAATAACCGGTGAAGGTGATGGAAACGTTATTTCAGGTACAGATGGTTATAATTATTTGTATCTATTACGCAATAGCGACTATCGTACTATTGTAGCTCGAGCTTTAAAAAGTAATCCCGAAGGCCCATGGTATAAATATTATAATGGAGCGTGGAATTCACCTGGTCTAGGGGGAAATGCTACGGCTCTTAATGCGTTTGGATCCGCTTCGGTATGGAGGGAGAAAAATTATATAATGCTTTTATCCTTACCTAATGGGAGTGAAGGAGTAAGGGCTTCATTTTCTCAGGATTATATTAATTTTACTCCGTTACTTGATCCTATGCTTGTGAGTGACAATTCAAGTTGGAATCGCACCAACAGCTCCACAGAGCTATTCGCCTATCTTGCCGCTACAGGGAAACAAGGCGGGCGTGTTTGGAATAATGGGCAGTTCCTAATGAGTTATATGTATTTAGAGCCGATGACGAATTTTGGCTCCCGTTATCTGGTGAAGCGAGCTGTTTCTATTAGTGTAGACACTAAAATTAATGATGGGTCTATTCCACAAGTTGGGGTTGAATTAAGTCGATGGATAAATCCTATAAGCAATGACTTTTGGACAACTACAGCAGCTACTCCAGGTTTGTATAAATATGTGAATGCCTTGGGCTATTTAATGACGAGAAAACTTACTGGTAAACAAGCACCCGAGACTGTCGCAATTGAAGAGTGTATTAGTAATTGGACTGGAGGCACGGATCATGTGATTACAATCGATGGTACCTGTTCTAATTCTGGTTATACTCGTCTTCGAACTTTGGGCTGGCTGTATAAAGAAAACCTTCCAAACACGGTAGCCTTATATCGATGCTGGAGCCCCACCAAATATAAATCACATTTTGCTTCTACAGATATTAATTGTGAAGGCGAAACAACGGAGTTTATTTTAGGCTACATAATGATCAGTTAAATTAATTTTTAATCTTGTTGCATTACTATTTGGGCATCGGCCAATTAACTGTACCTAGATGGATTTATTTGTAGGAAGGAAAATGTGATGCTAGAAGGCCTTTTTTATTAAGAAAGCCGGCTTTGGCACATTATCCTAAAGGGGAATAAAAAGTTGCTCAAAGACCTTAGGATAACGTTTTTTATTCGACTTAGGCTTGCATAATGAGGGTGCGGTGAAGTTATCTTTAGGCTGATCTTGCATAATTAAATTAACGTACTGAAAATCATTGGCACTAATAAAATCGATGAGAGAACAATATAATCCAACCGATCGCAATTTAAAAGTAAAATCAATTTAAGAAGAATCTGAGGATAAGTGGTCAACTTATATTAAATATGTAGCCATATTTTAATCAGTATGCTATGTTTACAGGCTTATTTGGTATTTGAGTAGAATCATGAGATTAGCTATTAAAATGATACAATATTTTATCATTACGGGATTATTATTGAGTTTAACTGCTTGTGTAAAAACAAACCATCAGGGAAATGGAGTAGCTTCTTATAAGGTTAAGGGTAAGGTATATACTCCTCTTAGATCTGCCAAAGGGTACAAAGCACGAGGATTAGCTTCGTTTTATAGTAATCGCCTACATCATCATAAGACATCCAATGGGGAACGCTATAATATGTATTCGATGACCGCTGCGCATCCTACGCTCCCATTTAATACTCGATTACGAGTTAAGAATCTAACTAATGGACGAACAGTAGTGGTTCGCATTAATGATCGAGGCCCTTTCTATAATAAACGAATTATCGATGTTTCTTATGCGGCCGCACGTCGCTTAGGGCTCAAAAGCCCTTCTATGGTAGAAATACAGGCTCTAAGTTAGAAATATAAATTCTGCGTAAAAGTTATTTCTGCGATGGGTTACTTGAAACACTGGTAATACGAAATTCACCCCATTTAGTACTATACTTTATTTGATAATATATAACTTCTTTTATTCACTTCATCGAGTTTGCCGGCTCACAGTTCCACCCAAGCCATTAAAAACTCTATGATTAAAATCTATTTTAAATAGTATGGGCATTATTAAAGGCTATAAAATACTGGAAACGCTTTATCAAAGCCCCAACACCGTCCTTTACCGCGGTTTACAGCTTCTTGATAATCTCCCCGTTATGCTCAAATGTCCATGCTCTGAGCACCCTTCCCTTAAAATTCTTGCAGATTTACAGCATGAATATTTTTTACTTAAGCAACTTAATATTCCAGGGATTATTAAGCCCTATGCACTCATTCAGCAAGGTCACCTTACTGTTTTAGTTTTAGAAGATATCAATGGGCAAACCTTAAAGAATTTTTTACAAGAAAAGCCATTGGAACTGGATGTTTTCTTCAAAATTGCCTTACAGCTGGTCTATGCCTTAGCGGAGCTACATCAGCAACACATTATTCATAAAGACATTAAACCCGCTAACATCATTATTGAGCCTCATAGTCTGTTAATCAAACTGGTCGATTTTAGTATTTCTTCACAGCTGCTTGAGGAAACACAAAGCTATAATAACCTCCGTCTCTTAGAGGGTTCGCTGGCGTACATATCGCCTGAGCAAACGGGGCGAATGAACCGAAGTATTGACTATCGCACCGATTTTTATGCTCTGGGAGTCACTTTTTATGAAATGTTAGCAGGCCATTTACCTTTTGATGCAACGGATATTCTTGAGTTGGTGCATTGTCATCTTGCGAAAACGCCAGTCCCTCTATCATCGCTTCCTCTCAATATTCCAACGATGCTGAGCCAGATTATTATTAAACTAATGGCTAAAATGCCAGAAGAACGTTATGCAAGCGCACGAGGTCTGGCAGCAGACTTAGCCGAATGCGCCAGGCAATGGCAATCAAAGCAAGCCATCACTGAATTTGCTTTAGGTACTATCGATATCAGTAATCAACTTCAGCAAACACAAAAACTGTATGGGCGTGAAGAGCCAATTGCAGAGCTACTTGCTGCTTTTGAGCGCGTTAGCCAAGGGAAAAATGAAGTGGTTCTAGTGTCTGGCTATTCCGGAATTGGTAAGACCTCGCTAATTAAGGAAATATATAAACCGCTGACCTGTCGTAAAGGATATTTTATTCAAGGTAAATACGAGCAATTACAGCAGAACAAACCTTATAGTGCGCTTATTGATGCGTTACAAAGCCTGATTAAACAAGTATTAGCAGAGCCTGAGCAAAAACTTAAACATTTAAAACAAGTTTTACAGCAATCTATTGGCAATCAAGGGCATGCACTACTTGCTTTAATTCCCTCGATTAAACGGCTGCTTGGCCCGCAATCACTTTTAGAAAGTACTCCTGGCGATGCTCAAAACCAATTGGCGTTTGAATTCCAGCAGTTTATAAAGGTGTTTTGCAGGGCAGATCATCCATTAGTTATTTTTTTAGATGATTTGCAATGGGCAGATAATGCCTCCTTACAATTACTTCAACGTTTATTAGGGGATACAGCTAATAGTTATTTTATGTTGATTGGCACTTATCGCGATAATGAGGTGGATTTTGGCCATCCATTGATCGAGTTCCAGAAAACCCTAACGGCTAATGGAATAGTCCTAAATGCCATTAAATTATCACCATTGACCCTTTCTCACCTGCAACAACTAATCGCTGATACGCTGGGCTGCGGACTTGCACGGGCAAAACCCTTGGCTGAAATCCTGCAGATAAAAACGGAAGGAAATCCTTTTTTTATCCATGAGTTTCTCAAGACTCTGCATCATAATCATCTGTTAACCTTCGATTATGAAAAGGGCCAATGGCAATGGGATATTATGCAAATCGAACAACAGCATATGACAGCAAATGTCGTCGATCTACTCATTAATAACATTCAGCAGCTATCACCACCAGCACAAGATAAGCTTAAATTAGCCGCCTGTATTGGTATCCAGTTTGATTTACACACCTTATCGGTTATCGGCCAACAATCTGTATCACGCACTCTGAGCTTATTGCAGGAAGCCTTGCATGCCAACCTCATTCAGTTAGTCTGCGGCAATTACAAGACCATCGATTTGCTGGAAAGTAACGGCTCCTCTCCACAACATTCAGAAGATTTGATTATCTTTCAGTTTAAACATGACCGTATTTTGCAAGCAGCCTATCAGCTTATAGCGCCGGAACTTCGACGTGAATTGCATTTAAACATTGGCCGTTTATTGCTAGCCAACGCAGATAAGAACTCGGATGATGAAACCTATCTTAGCCAAATTGTACGCCATTTAAATGAAGCTTCGTCATTAATAACCAAGCCTGCAGAGAGATTGGAACTCGCCGAACTTAATTTGCAAGTAGGTAAAAAAGCAAAAGCTGTTGGCGCATACCAAGCTACCAAAAATTATTTCAGTATGGCTATTTCCCTATTACCCCAAGATGCCTGGGAAAATCATTATGATCTAACCTTTGCTTTATATTGTGGCCTGGCTGAAAGTGAATTATTAACTGATGAGCACCAGCTAGCTAAGCAGCACTTAAACCTGCTCTTTAAGCAAGCTAAAACCAAGTTTGATAAACTCCTGGTCTATCAGCTCGATATCATACGGCTTAGCCTTGCGAACCGTTATGACGATGCGCTGCAGCAGGGATTGGCGGTATTACGCCTATTTGGGCTTGACCTCCCTTTATATCCTAAACCTTATCATATTTTAACCACATACTTATCTATCGAATGGCGATTGTATGGTAACAAATTTACTAATTTGGATTTAACCCAGCGAGCTAGTAATGAATACAGTTTGTTGCAAAAAATCTTAAACCAGTTATACGCTTCTACCTACATCACTTCGAACAAAGAATTATTTGTTTTACTCATATTTCATGCGGTTAAACTATCCTTACGCTATGGATACACCCCTGACAGTTCCTATTGTTTTGCAGCTTATGCATTTGTATTACTCCATGTATTTAAACGACATGACGCAAGTTTTAAATATATTGCACTTGCTTATCAGCTTGCTGAATATTACCCCGATCCTTCGGTATTAGCTAAAGTGGAGTTTTGTATGGGACATTTTCTCCATTTTTGGAAATACCCACTTTCCCAATCATTGAATTATACCCTACATAGTTATCAACTGGCGCAACAGGCTGGGGATTTAACGACCGCAGATTATAGCTTTATAAGTCATTTTTTAAATCAATATGCTTTAAGCTACCCTCTATCTGGCCTTTCAAGCACCATTAGGGAGGTATTAAAGAAACGTGACCCAGATGACTATTTCTATCCGGTCTGGATTTTGTTGAAATATTCCATAATAAACTTGCAGCATTCGCCAATAAATAAAAATTTTGATCAAGAAATAATACAGTCCTTTCAATCTGTTTCTGAATGCCAAACTCAACATGAACAGGCTTGTTTTTACTTTTGCGCTATAAAACTCGCCTATTTGACCGGTAAATTTTCTTTAGCAGTGGCAATGGGTCTAGAGGCAGAGGTATTTTCAAAGTCGGCTATAGGAACAATCACCTATGTGGAAGGACAATTATATTATGCATTAAGTTTAGCTGCGAGCTACAAAACAGCCACCATCAATGAGCAGCATTGTTACAAAAAGAAGCTGCTCGCTATTCAAAAGGCTTTTAAGCGTTGGTCAGGATGGTGTGCTATCAATTTTGAGCCCTATTATTTAGTGATCAGTGCAGAAATCTTCGCTATCCAAGAAAATTATCGCAAGGCAGGTGATTTGTACGATCAAGCGGCTCAACTTGCATTAGATAATAATTCCCCTCAGCTTACTGGCGTTATAAATGAATGTGCCGCTCGCTTTTACTCACAGGAAAATAAACCGCACATAGCAAAACACTATTTTCGTGAGGCGCATTATGGGTACGAGCGTTGGGGAGCACTCGCACTTTGCCAGCGTCTAAAGCAACAGTCTCCCCAATCGTTTTATGATTATGGGCATCCTAAAACTTCCTTACAGCAAAAGGCCATAACTAACACCCAAACATCAGCCTTAAGCAGTGATCTATCCATAGATTTTATGGCAATTCTCAAATTAGCCCAAACGATTGCCAGTGAAATACAGTTTGATAAGCTATTAAAAAAACTTCTGCAAATTGTGCTGGAAAATGCTGGCGCACAACGCAGTGTACTTATTATAAAGAAAGACAATTCCTGGCTTATCGAAGCAGAGGGTACTTTAGAACAACAACATATTTGGCTGGTAGATGCAAAGAATGTAGAGACACGTACCGACTTACCCCTCACGGTTATTAATTATGTACAACGCACCGAAGAAGCGGTGCTAATACAGGATGTCGTTAACGACATCCAATTTTTAGATCCTTATTTGCAGCAGTCTAAATCGAAATCAATACTAATAATTCCTTTCTTCTATCAAGGCCAACTAAGACGCATTCTTTATCTTGAAAATAATATGCTTAAGCATTGCTTTACTGCTCAGCACTTACAGGACCTTACTATCTTGGTTTCCCAGGCCGCCATTTCATTAGAAAATGCTTACCTTTATTATCAAGCAACCCATGATCCATTGACAGGTTTTGCCAATCGTAATTTGCTCTTTCAAATTTTTCAGCAGAGCGCTTCGCGTTTATCACGTGAAGCCAAGCAATTAGCCATAATTTTCCTGGATTTGGATTATTTTAAAACTATTAACGATACTATGGGTCATGAAGTCGGTGATAAGCTACTTATCTATTTTTCAGAGCAAATTAAAACGTGTCTACGTGCCGGGGATTTGCCTGTACGTCTGGGAGGCGATGAGTTTGTAATTTTACTGGATAGCCTTGATGAAAGCGTGCAAGTAAAGGCCATCATAGATAAAATTTATCGGCAACTTGCTGCCCCTGTTACTATACAAGGTCATACTATCCATATTTCAACCAGCGCTGGCATCAGTTTATTTCCAAAAGATGCTACAGATATTCAGGGGCTTTTAAAGCAAGCGGATACTGCTTTATATCGAGCTAAAGAATTGGGCAGAAACCAGTATCAGTTTTATTCAGTAGCATTAACTCAATACATTCAGCAAAACCACCATCTGGAAGCTGAGTTCGAAAATGCATTAGCGAATCAAGAATTTTGTTTATTTTATCAGCCAATCTTTGATTTAGTAAGCAAACGCATTATAAGTCTTGAAGTATTACTGCGTTGGCAGCATCCAACTAAGGGATTGCTAGAAGCCAAGCAGTTTATTCGATTACTCGAAAAAACACCGTTCATGTTGCCCGTAGGGGAATGGGTTCTGCGTACAGCCTGCCAACAAATTAAGCATTGGCGAAATAAAAATTTACCGAGGGTTCCTATAGCAGTTAATATTTCTGCATTGCAATTTGAAAATCAATTTATTAGTAAATTAATTGCTGACATTTTAGCAGAAACCCAGCTAGAACCTGCCTATTTAGAGCTTGAGTTAACTGAATCCATTCTTATTGAATCAGCCAACGTTATAAAAGTGATGAAGGCATTAAAAAATTTAGGCGTTAATTTAGTCATTGATGACTTCGGCACAGGCTATTCCTGTTTGGCCTATTTGTCACGTTTACCCCTTAGTAAATTAAAAATTGACCGCTCTTTTATTAAGAAAAATCAGGTAAAAAAACAAGATAAGATTATTTTAGAAGCCATTATTGGATTAGCTCACCGTTTACAGCTGCAGGTGATTGCTGAGGGGGTTGAAGATATTTCGCAAGTGAATTTATTACGTAGCCTGCAAGTTGATGCAGTGCAAGGCTATTATTTTAGTCGTCCCTTATCCGTAAATGACTGTGAACTTTTAATGATGAGAAAAACCCATGGTGAATTAGTTCTATCCCAAAGAGGCTCTCACAGAAATGATTGTTAGATACACGTAGCAACTGCTCAAGACAGTTGCTACTCTTTGGTTGTTATGAGTTATAATAGGGCATCTATTTATGAGTAATTAAATATTAATCATATCGCCCCTTAAAACTTCCAACTTAGCCAATAATCATATAATTTTTGAATATTATTCGAACACAGTATAGTTTGCGCTTGAGATAGACGCTCAACAGGCCAATCCCACCAGGCCATTTCTTCTAGCTGTGCAATCTCATTCTCGCTAAAACGCCGACGAATTACTTTGGCAGGAACACCAGTTACAATGGAATATGGTTCAACATCTTTAGTTACTACCGAACGAGAACCAATAACAGAACCTGAGCCAATTGTAATACCAGGCATAATCATGGCTTCAGCACCAATCCAAACATCATGACCAATGATTGTATCCCCCGCAGGCTGGTAACCATCAAGAGCTTCTGCAAACTCCGGCTCACCAGTATAGAAAAAGGGAAACGTGCTAATCCAATCCATACGATGGCCCTGGTTGCCTGCCATCATAAACGAGACGCCTGTTCCTATTGAACAAAAACTACCAATAATTAGTTTGTCCACATTCTGATCTGGTAATAAATAACGTGCGCAATCATCAAATGAGTGGCCATGATAATAACCTGAATAGTAACTATAACGGCCTACAATAATGTTAGGATTGGTGACTTGTTGATCCAGGGGCACTCCCTTAAATGGACTTTCAAAATAATTATTGCTGCTCATAATAAATGCTCGTCGAGTATTCTAGTTAATCTATATTAATTTTTTTTAAGCAGCCAATCAATTTTCTTCACATTAATTTTTGTTTAATTAATCAATTCTTTCTTTTATCAAGGCAGAACAAAGATATAGCAAAGCCTTAAGTTACCAATTACTTAATAGTTACTTAATAATCAATTGTTAAAATATTGTCTATTTCGTAAAAAAATAGGACGATTCAATGAAACTAAAGGAATTGTTAGAAAAATATCTTCAAACTTCTTACGATAAAGCCGATTCTATTAATTACATTACCAAACATAAAATAGACATTAATATTCCACAGGAACTTTCTGAATTTATTGAAAAAATTAACGGGAATGAGTTGATAAAAGAAAAAGAATTTCATTTGTTCTCAAAGCAGTTATCCAAGCTTAATGAAAAAGCGAAAGAATGCATAATTCATTTACTTTCGTCCATAAGTTTTAATAAATATAAGGAACAAAAAGAAAACATTAAAAATGCGGTTATGAATATTGAGCGCAACTTAGCTGAGGGCAAAAAACTGCCTAAAAGCTCAGGAGAGAATGCCGCAAATTACATAGGAATATTAAATTGTTACCAGCTCTTTGCTCATCACGTTTCTATATATGAAGGAAGCAATTACTTCACTTATCCTGGGGTTACTCGTAAAAAGCTAAATAATATTATTGTTAAAATCCCCTTTGCACTTAATGCCTTAAGATTAGTTGGAGAGTTACCAACGACTGATAATTTCAATGGATTTAATCTAAGCAAACCCTTTTATCCTTTACAATTAGACATTATTAAAGCAGAAGTAATAGGCTTAAAAAAAGGAGTTAAGCGCAGTGATGACTATTTTCCATATAAAATGGTAAAGAAAATCGCTAGAGGAGCTACTGGTGATAATACTTTTGTCGCTACAAATGGTAAGAAAATACTTTTTGTACGTGGCGTAGAAGATTATTCTCCTGATGCTGTTCTTGCTTCTAAAATTGCTACTTTAGTGAGCCCCCAGCATTTCTCTTCCGAACGCTTATTAGATAACCGCTTGGTTGGCTCACGAAAAATTTCTACCTATGCAGTCTCTTTAGCAGATGACCGTACCCTTGATCTTAGAAACAGGTATATCGAGCAAGAAAAGAGAATATTTCCTGGTTCAGGTATTATTGATGAGGTGACCAACTTTATTGATGAAACGGATCCGAACATTGAGAATTATGGGCTTTCTTCCACAGATATTTATCAAAGCCACTTAACTAAAATTGATTTTGATAGATGCAGTGTTACTTCAAAAATGTCAAAAAAAGAATACGAACGGGATATATTAACTCGCTCTATTGGGGGAATTTATCGCAACCTGCCTCATATACACAGTGCTTCTGATTATATCAAAGAGAAATTATTTGCCCGATTAAAACTCGCTATGCTTACCAAAGAATTACTTCGTTCTCTTGCCAATAAGGCTTTTGCACCGGAAGATGCGCAATCCAGGGATAGAGCAGTTAAGGAGTGCATGAACCGCAGTACTATCGCATTAAAGTTATTTTTTAAACATAATCAAACTAAAGATTTTCTTCACCAAGACCCTACAATACTTAACCAATGCTACCATCAAATCGCCGGATACATAGCAACTCATTTTGCAGCGGAAGACCAAGAGCTATTGCAATCCTCATTAAGAAAGCGAGTTGAGGCTATTCAGGTTAAAGTTAAGAAAAAATTAGGGATAAAATTAACGCTTACTGATTATGTAAGACTGGGAATTGAAGAGGTATCCGCTGTAGCAGAACCGATAGTTGCTCAAGGCAATAATTCTTTTATAGAGCCAGAGTCACTTATGAAAGTACAAGCTGAGCCCGAAGTTGCGAAATCTGAAGGCACCTTTTTATCACGTAATTGGTTAAAGTTGTTAGATATCACTACCTTAGGTAAGAAAACAGCCGATGAGGAGCATCGAGTATCCAATGTGGAGGGCAATGAAGATGCTTTAAAACCTTCGCCCGATGTACAAAACTTGATCCAACAAGTTGAAGTTGCTAGACAATTGCTTGATAATGAAATAGTCAGAGCAGAAAATGCGCTTGTTCAGATACATAAAAAATCAACCGCCAAAACCCAAGACCCTGAACAGGATGTATCCAGCAAATTTGAGGCATAGGAAATTGAAATGAATGAGCTAAAATTTTTTAAGAATTTTAAACAAACCTTCGATGCTCTGGAAAACCAAGCTAGCGCAGAAGATCTTATTCAGATGCGGCAAATTAGGGCACAATTACATGCCGAACTGGATAAATATAAAGAATGGGTAAGTCATAGTTTTGATTCATTATGGGATAAACGGAATCAATATAATCAACTTTTAGCAGATAATATTAATTATTCCCAGTTAAGTCCTGAGCAATACAAACAGGTTACAAAACAATTTAAACAACTTGATTGCGATATTAACGCTTTAAGCGATTTCCTTAAAGAAATAAATCCTGAAGTGACACTTACATCTTATGAAAAAAAACTAAAATCTATCAATGAGCAAATTCACACTCTTGAGCAAACAGCGTCATGCACATTATAAAATAGGCTGGCTGTTAAACCCAGCCTATCTTACCTTATAAAGACGTCTTAATTAATCATCATTAGCAGCTCATCAGCTTGATGCCTTGTGTTATTGCGTTGTAATTTTTCTTCAAACATTTGCAGCTCATGCGACACATCAGTATATTCACCCGCATCAACCAATGCCAATAAATTAGGATTTACCAATCCATTTTCGCAAGGATAGATGCTAGAAAAATCACGTTGCATTACGGCTAATATTTCCGGTTGTAACTCAGACCATAGCGCAGATAGACCTTCATTTTTCAATTGTTCCAAGGCATCAGAATTCTTGGCCAAATATCCTTTCAATACTTGACGTACAACACAAGGCAATTTTAAAGCAGCAGTAGCCGGTGTAATGAAACTCACCTCACAAAGCTTATGGATTTTTGCCATGCCTTCGATCATTTTGTTAAATGCACCGCCTTCACATGATTGATGAGAACCTGACCGTCCACTGTCTGCTCCAGATTCCGATAAGGCATATTCTCGATCAACCTCATATAGAGCAGCATAAAAACAGGCTTCTGCTGTTTCTTGAGTCACCCCTTCGCGCCATTGATTAGCATCTCGAACTGCGGCCCAACAATATTGCAGTAATAATCGGGAGGAAATGCCTGATGCTGCCTCAGTATACCTAGAGTGAGTTAATTTATTTATTGCTGCATTCAAACTATCCAGTATTTCTTTATCGCTTCGTTGGCCAACTAAGTTTGGGTCATAATTTCGAACACGTTGGGCCACTGAAATGTCCAACATCGGATTAAACACTACGGAATTATTTCCATAATACTCATACAACCGAGTAGCTGATTTAGCTGTACTATTATGCACACTGGCCGTATGAGTACTTTGACGTCCATTCAAATTTTGAGCCAGTGCGGCAACTGGGCGCGCCACTTCTCTTTCCAATTGGGTTAATCGGACAAAAGGCTGATTAACTGCCTGCAAACCGTTTAGATTATCAATCACTCTGACATCAGTCCAAAAAGCACGATGTTCTAAAAGAAAATCGAAAATTTCTTGATTTCCCAGGATACGCTCCTCTGCATCAACAACATGGGTTAAACGCTCCATAGCATATACTAAAGCCAGGTTTTGCGGTTGCTCTAGTAAACGCCGAATATTATAGGGGTTGCGTATTCCCATTTGTTCAAGACGATGTAAAGCCACATGTAACGCGGTATAAGCCGTTTGTATGGATAACACAGCCGCACAGGCTGCACCAGATGGTGGTGGAGGTGGTGGAGAACCCGGGAAGAACCATCTTAATAAAGTGATTCCAATAACAATAGGTGTTACTGCGATGGTAAACGCTAATGCCACCCCGAACGTTATTGCTTTAATTGGTAATGCTATTGCCCATGCTAATAAATTAAGAAAATGGCTGGCTTTGCGATCCTCAAGATAGGTATCTGCGATAAGTTTTCGCGATAATAAAGGCAATAAGGTGAAATCTAAAACCCCTTTTTGGCCAAACCCTCGGAAGTTCTTATCAAAATGATCTCCATAAAACACCGTAAATGTTTCGCTAATGCCATCTAATAAGGATAAATTGCGGCTCCATAAAAAAGGAATAACCAGATCTAAAGTTAAATCCGGCATGTTCTGCCCAAGTATATCTTCTGAATAAATATGCTTTGTAGCGCGAAATGTTATATTAGAATTAGCCGATACAGGATTTAGTGCAGAAAAAAAAGAAGGCATTTTATATTCCCTGGAAAATTTCTTGCACATACTACTATAAAAATAGCCAATGAGCAAAATATCCATGCACATACAATCTTGATTATCACAGCCTGTAATTACATTGATATAAATATAAAAACAAGCTGTTTATGAAGGTTTTAAATTAATCCTCTGAGTCAATTTCTAATAAATGCAATTCTTGAGCCTGATATCCTTGCTTTTGAGCAAAATAAACTAAAGCCTCTTCGCGTCCATGGGTTACCCACACCTCCTGTGGATTAACTTCTAATATAGTTTGAGTTAATTCGTACCAATCTGCATGGTCTGAAATAATTAAAGGAAGCTCGACTCTTTTTTGTTTGGCACGCGCTCTGATTTGCATCCACCCCGAAGCCATGCCCACTAATACATTAGCAAATCGTCGAGACCATTTATCATGGAGCGAACTCGGTGGGCAAAGAACTAGTGTCCCTTGAGAAGAAGTGAGATCCAGTTCCGATGCCAGCTTTAAACACCCCAAATCAATACCTTTACTTTGATAAAAATCACAAAATTTCTTTAGGCTTCCATGCAAATAAATAGGGTCATGGTAGCCTAAAATTCGTAACGTTCTAATAAGCCGCTGGCATTTACCTAAAACATAAACCCCAATTAAATGGCAACGCTCTGGAAACATGACTAAAGAGTCAAAAAGTTTTTTTATTTCCTGTTCAATGGGTGGATGTTTGAAAACAGGTAATCCAAAGGTGGCTTCGGTAATAAATACATCACAAGGCTCGCTTACAAAAGAATCGCAGGTAGGATCAAAGGTACGTTTGTAATCACCCGATATAATTAAGCGCCCCCCCAAGTAGCTAATTACTATTTGCGAACTACCGAGAATATGGCCGGCAGGCAAGAAATATATTTCGACATCATTAATTTGAATCTTTTCGAAATAATTTAATGAAACAATATTGGAGGTATATTCTTCTCCATAGCGTATTTGCATTAGAGCATGAGTATCTGGATGCGCAATTATCTTTTTATGTCCAAAAACGGCATGATCCGCATGAGCATGAGTGATAATCGCACAATCTACAGCATCCCTAGGGTCAATGTAGCATTGAGCGGGAATACAATACAATCCTTCGTTTCGAACCTCTACCCATTGACGTGGATGAGCCATTTCTTTTCCTAAGGTTTAATTAATTGAATTAAGGTTTCTAAGTGATCGCCCTCTTCTGCTGGCTTATCCCAACGAATCCGGTTAATTCTGGGAAATCTTAAGGCTACGCCAGATTTATGCCGAGATGAGAAATTAACTGCATCAAAAGAGACCTCAAAAACAAGCTCCTTTGTTACCTCGCGAACGGGGCCAAAGCGTTGGATGGTATGATTCCGTATCCACTTATCAAGTTCAAGCAACTCCTGATCCGTAAAACCAAAATAAGCTTTTCCAATAGGTGTGAGCTTATCTTTATCCCACAAACCAAAAGTGTAATCCGAATAATAAGAAGAACGCTTACCATGCCCTCTTTGTGCGTACATAAGTACCGCATCAACGATTAGTGGGTTTCTTTTCCACTTATACCAATGTCCTTTAGGCCTCCCCGCTAAATAGGGACTGTCCTTATGTTTAATCATCAAGCCCTCAACGGCAGGATGGTTTTCATCCAAGACTTGTTGTTTTAACTCATGAAGAGTTTGTTGTGGATTTAAAGGAAGTAAATCAGAGAGTAATAAATTTGGTCTGGCGTGATTGGCAAACCATTTTTCCAAGAGAATTCTTCGCTCATAGAAAGGACGATCGCGCAAATCAACTCGCTCTAAAGATAAAATATCATATAAGATGATGCCTGCTGGAAAATCACTCAACATTTGCTTCGAAAGCGTTTTGCGGTTTAAACGTTGTTGCAGATCGTTAAAACTTCTTACTGTTCCCTCTTTAATAATCACCAGCTCCCCATCTAAAACCACATTGGAATCAATCACATTTAATACATCAGGAAAACTATGGCTTAAGTTATCCCCTGTTCGAGAAAAAAGAGCCTTGTTGTGCGGGGTTGCAACGATTTGCACCCGAATGCCATCATATTTTCTTTCAAAATAAAATTGATTGGGCGTAACTGAACTTATTTCCTTTTCTTCTAAAGGATGGGATAACATTACGGGATGAAAAAAAATGACATCGTCTAATGCTGGTTTATCAGCTTGTTTTTCGAGCCAGGCAAAAAGATTAATATAAGGCGGCTGTAATCCATGCCATATTTGCTCAATTTCTTGTACATGAACCTGCCCATAATGAGCTAAAGTATTTTTTAAAAAGCGTTCAGAAATCCCTATTCTTAGGCTACCTAATCCTAATTTTAACAAAGCCCAGCGCTCAATAGGGTTACTTTGATTGAGCAACTGAGTAATGTAGGTTTTGATTTCGCTTTTAGATAATGTTTGAAGCGCTACAATAATCTCCGACAGCGAAGGTAACTCCTGCGGGCTTTCATTCTGGGGCCAAAGTAATGCAACGGTTTCCGCGAAATCCCCTACATAATCATAAGATAAGGAAAACAAGAATGCATCTACTCGTTCTTCAACTAACTCTTTAATTAAGGAGCGCTTAAAATGAGGAAAATCAAGTGTATTCGCCATTACCGCCAAAGCATAACCGCGGTCAGGATCAGAAACCTCGGTAAAATAATGCTCAATTAATGCTCTCTTATCCAACTGGCTAAAGGTAAAATATAAGCTGCTGAGTAAATGGGCAAATTTATTCATTAGATCACTTTTTTCGCATTTTTTTCTGGCCTATCTGGGAGATAAATAGTTCTAGAACATCTAAAAAGCTCATAATTAAAGTAGAGTTTTTTACTTTTGAATGCGTCATAAGCTTTGCGAAAAGCATTCGAATCAATTTAAGACGAAAATAGGATAAAAGAAAATGGTAAAACATTCGAATTCCTAGTATATAACCCACATTATTATTATAGTCTAAAATATATTTTATCAATGGAAATTAGGAGGATAGTAAAGAAAAAAGCGATATTTTTTCCTCTACTATCTACAAAAATCATGTAACAGAAGCTTAGAAAATTAATTCCTAATAGTTTTAATTTCTTTTTGAGAAAGGCTATATGAATAAAAATCCTCCTTTTGTGTATGTGAAGCAAACCCCAGGCATTCAGCGGAAAAAACAAGGAAAAACCTTTGTTTACTACGATTCAAAAGGAAAAAAAATAACTGATTCAAAGGTCTTAGAACGTATCAAGTTACTTGCCATTCCTCCAGCTTACACGCATGTCTGGATATGTTCTAATGAAAAGGGCCATATCCAAGCCATAGGGCGAGATAAAAGAAATAGAAAACAGTATATTTACCATACTTCTTGGGTGCAGGTAAGGCAGGAACAAAAATTTAAATCACTATTGGATTTTGGTTATTCTCTTTCTTCATTAAGAAAAAAAATTAAGGAAGAAATAAATAAACCCCCTACCCTCGATAAAAATCAAATCATTTGTTCAGTTCTTTTTTTAATAGATAATTACTCTGTAAGAATAGGAAATAATACCTATGCGAAGCAGAATAAAACTTATGGTATTACAACACTTAGAAAAAAACATATACGCCATAAGAAAAATGCTGTTTCTTTTGAGTTTTTAGGAAAAAATAAACACCCTTGGCACTTTGAAGTAACTGAGCAAAATCTCGTGCAAATTTTAAGGCACTGTAATCATATTCCAGGGTATGAAGTTTTTAAATATTACACGGAACAACAAGATATCGCCGTAGTTACCTCGCAAGATGTTAATGAGTATTTGCATCTAGTCACCCAACAGCCTTTTACAGCAAAAGATTTCAGGACATGGATTGCCACCCGAGAGTTTTTTATTCGCGCTATTTCATTATTAGAAATGAAAAATTTAAAAATAACCCATATTAAAAATAGTATGCTGGAAGTGGCAACATTACTAGGACATACCCCTGCTATTTGCAAAGCAAGTTACATACATCCCCAAATTTTTGAGTGGTTAAAAAATGGAAAATTAATGCAATGGAAAAGGAAAAACCAAAGGCATATTAAAACAAAAAAACCGGATGAGCTCTTACTTCTGTGGTTGGAGGAAGTCTATTCTATGTAAGGCTCCGTAAACATCAGCCTACCAGATGGAGCATGTTAATAACGCAGATACCTCAAAAGTCCTGTCATTTGCTCGTTTGAGCCTCACAATAAGCTTATTATTTAGTTAAACCAATTGTGCCTCCCAATAAAATTCGCGATAATAAATGATTAATCCCCAACTGATTAGCAGCCGATGCTGAACATTCTAGACAATATTAATTTAACCCCTTTAAATACATTGCGCTTAAAATCAACAGCGTCCCATTACGTTGTCTTAAATCAAGTCGAACAATTAGATGAGCTTAGAGCAGTTATTTCTAATTTCCCCAAGTTCTTTATCTTGGGTGGAGGCAGTAATTTAATTATACCCACTCAATACCAAGGCTTAGTAATTCATAATCAATTACGGGGTATTACAATCACTAAAATTGGCAAAGAACAAATCGTTACGGCGATGGCCGGTGAAAACTGGGATGCATTTGTGGCTTACTGCACCTCTTATGGGGCTTTTGGGTTGGAAAATTTAAGCTTAATCCCGGGCACGGTGGGGGCTGCGCCAATTCAAAATATTGGTGCCTATGGAGTTGAAGTTAAAGATTTTATCAAAGAAGTTCTGGTATATGATCTTCAAACTGCAAAACTGATTAGTTTGAGCAATAGCGAATGTCAATTTAGCTATCGAAACAGTTTTTTAAAAAATAATTCGCGTTATATTGTTATTAGCGTCAGCTTTACTTTACTAACAGAGCCTAATCTTAATGCTAATTATGGTGATGTTGCGCAAAGACTTTCCTCTTTAACTAATCCAGTACCCTATGACTTGCGTAATATAATTATTAGTATTCGCCAAAGTAAATTACCTGATCCCGACAAGCTAGGTAATGCAGGTAGTTTTTTTCATAATCCTATCATACCCAAAAACATGGCGCAGGAGCTGAGTATTCAATATCCTAAGTTGCCCACGTTTCCCACACATGATCCTGAGAAAATTAAAGTATCAGCAGGATGGCTGATCGATAGTTTGGGCTTAAGAGGAGTACGGCAAGGCAATGTGGGCATTTATCAGGAGCATGCGCTAGTTATGGTAAATTATGGCGGTGCTTATCAAGCAGAGTTATTGGAGTTTGCCGATTGGGTTCAAACGAAAATCAAAGAGCATTATGATGTAGAACTTAACATTGAGCCCATTATTTTAAATTGATGGCATTCAAAGCTCAAACCAATACCGATTATGTCGTATAAATAAGGTTTTGTAGTCCCTTCTGAAAAGCTACAATTAATCGCCCTATTTAAGGCCCTTAAAGTATTCTATTTATAAGGCTTTATTTAAAACATTTTTAAGTACAGGATCAGCTTCTTTTATAAAATCCCCTTCATTACAATTTATGGTATTGTTAAACTCATAATCATAGCGGATTTTAACTTTTACCGGCTCACTAAAAACTGCACTATCTGATGATTTATAAAATTTTTTCTTAAAAAAAACCGTAAGTTTTTTATCACAACCATTAGGGAAAAAATTATTATTAATATAACATTCTTGACTAAACTTTCGTTCCCCTTTGCTTGAACAAGGCGCATGCGTCAAAAATATGTTAATAGTATGAATTTTTTGTTTGGGGAAAATCTCTTTAAATTCTTTTACCATTTGAGGAAATGCTTTAATAAGATTTTCCTCAGCATGTTGTGACTCTTGAGGAAACTCTAAAGCCACTCCGGCAGCGAGCATGAAATTATAAAGTTTAAATTTTTTAACATTATCAATTTCCTCCATATCTCTTTCTAATAACTCATTACCTATTGCTATTTTCGCCTGAGCTAGCATAATTGTGGCAATATTTGCAGTAGGATTACTGCGAATAACAAAATAGCCCTGGCCATTAAAAGAGAGGATTGCAAATACTTCCTTCTTTTTTCTTTGGAACGCTTTAAGAGCATCAGAAAGATGAAGATATATTTTCATTATTATTAGTCATTAAAAAGCCGAGATTATAAATAAACTATATTAAGAGAGTATTAACAGAAACAAATAATACCTATGGCCGATTTGAGTAAAAAGTTAGGGTTAAATTTCAATTAAATTATTATACTTTTATATGCGGTAACAAACTTTCACTAGGAGCCAAATTCCACTACTGAAAAAGGTTTCGTAGTGAGCCCTTTAATGTGCGCTTTTCCTCCAAAACTCACATTGATTCCATACTACTTCTTGTAAAGAGCGAGTTTGATTGAATATATTTCTTAATTTTTCAGCATCATTCATTTTGTTTTTTACTTCATCTTCCAACAATAAAAGATATTTTTCTGTTTGCAATTTAGAAGAGTATTTTCTTATTTTTTTTATGGTATGAAGTATATCTTGATCAATCGTATAATGTTGTTCACTAACAGCATCAATAATATCGCCATTAAATCCATATCTACTGGCCTGAAAATGATTATAATCATAAAAAAAATATAAATTGGGAGAAAGCTCTATCGGTTTTTCTTCTAATAAATACAATGCTAACGTTTGCAGATAAGCCGTTATTAAAATTGCCTTATTTAATGTTAAAGGAGTATCACAAACCCTAACCTCAACAGTGCCAAAAGATGGTTGGGGTCTTATATCCCATAAAAAATCACCTAGGCTTTGTATTGCTCCTAAGTCACGCATTTTATAGAAATATCCCGTAAAATCGTTCCAATTTTTAAAAAAAGGAATCACCCCGCTGAATGGAAAAGCTTTAAAAATAGTCGATCTGGACGAAGCAAATCCCGTATCGGTCCCCAAATAAAAGGGAGATGAGGCGGCAATGGCAATAAAATGAGGAATAAAACGGGCGAGCGCATGTATTAGATACAAGGCGTTTTCAGCGCTATCACAGCCTATATGAATATGTTGACCAAATACAGTTGCTTGTTGTGCTAAAAATTTATATTTTCTGCCAAAGGAAGCAAGTTTTTTATTTTTAATACAAATATCTTGTGTGTTCCATTGATGAAAAGGGTGAATCCCTCCTCCGGCGAACGAAATATTTAAAGCAGAAGCCTGTTCTAACAAGAAGCGATATATTTTATGAAATTCTGTATATAAATCATTGACGTTATGATGCACTAGCGAATTAATTTCAATCATACTTTGAGTCAGTTCAGGTTTAATTTGCTCTCGATATACACTTCCCTGAATGCTATCCAAAACTTCATTAGCGCGCGAGATTAAAGAAAAAGAGTTTGGATCAATTAATTGGAATTCCAGCTCTAACCCAATTGAAACATTTGAGGATTCTTTAAAGAGTAATTCTTTCATAGCATTATCCTTATTGCAGCCTTGCCATTTGTGGGGATAAAGAAAAAAGAACATTGGACATAATTCAGGTCCTCAAAGTTCATTTTCTTTGCAATGGCACCCTCTCTTTTCATTAGCGTGTAAGAAGGGCTAAATCAGCCGTTTTTTAGTTACTAAATTTCCCCAAGATTTAATTAAAGTGTAGAAGAAATAATGAGGGAAAATTTAAAAAATTTTAAATTTACATCTTAAGCTATAATAAAAGGGATAAATTTTTTTCGATGCATCACAAAAGAAGCGAGAGGGATATGTGCCGATTCGTAGCTTATATTGGGAAAAATGAGATCTTATTATCAGAGCTTTTAATTAAGCCCAACAATTCCCTTGTGAAGCAAAGCCTTACTTCAAGAGAATCACGAACAGTGACTAATGGGGATGGATTTGGCCTAGGATGGTATACTTCCTATGACAAAACACCTGCATTATTTACTTCGTTATTTCCTGCCTGGAATGATCAAAACTTAAAATATCTCGCTAAAAAAACTCGGGCTTCGCTTTTTTTTGGGCACATAAGAGCAGCAAGTACAGGCGGTATTTCGCAATTTAATTGCCATCCGTTTATCTATAAAAATTGGTTATTTATGCATAATGGATGGATTCCTTATTTTAAAAAAGTTAGACGTCAAATTCAAAATTTATTAGATGATGACCTATACAATTGGATCAAAGGAACAACTGATTCGGAGTTGATTTTTGCTCTATTTTTACAGCTCACAAAAAAAATGAAAATTAAGAGTGCGGATGATATTCAAGCTGTTTTATTAAAAACATTACATATCATTAATAATTTAGTGAATGAACATTATAAAAAAGGGGTATGTTACTTTAACATTTGCATTACTAATGGGAAGCAGACTGTTGCTTTTCGTTATTGTACTTCTTCTCAAGCCAAACCAGAAACCATGTATTTTTTTGAGGATTCTGAGATAAAACAAGTAATCATAGCCTCAGAGAAACTCTCCTCTAAAGGGCTAAAATGGATAGCGATGCCCCGCAATACTTGCTTATTAGTAGATAGCGACTTTAATATTTCTCTAAAAGAGCTTTCCTAGCAGAGTCCTCTAAGCCTTGAATCACGAATCAGAAATCATCACATTAAAAAACTATTATTATCTTCACTCGCAGATGATACTTCAGAAAAATCGGATTGCATTTTGATTATATCCGCTAAGAGTTGATGCTCCCATGCTATATTTAATTTGTCAAAGACAAATTGAATATTTCTTTTAAAGGAATCTAGCTCTAAAGATGATACAGTACTAGGGTTGCCAAAAAACGTTTCTACATACCCATGATGTGATTTTTTTGCAACTATAAGCGCAGGTACTAGCGTTAAAAGGGCAAGAGCGCCGGCAATCCATTTTAAAAGATATGGTGTATTACTCCATATACTTCTCTGATTTTTAAATTCTGCTTCCGCTTTCTGAATAGATTGGTAGCAGCTTCTTTGAAAGTTCAATAAAGAGCTTTTCTCTTGAGGATTCGAAAAAAACTCCTTGGAAATTATATCTAATTCAGAAATAAGAGTATGAGCTACTTTAGCAACCTTAGAATATCTTGAATTAAAGTTAGGCTGACCTTTGGTGCCCTTAGAGATTAATGTATCCGTGTAACTTCTAAATACATTTAAGTAATCCTCAAAATGCTTTTTTCTACTTTCCACCATATAGTGGTAACTCATAGCAATATGCCTTATTTAAATACGTTATTTTAACAAATAAAGACTTAAAAATAAACACAACGTAGTGGTAAAGGTCATGGCCGGAGGGGATTTGAAAGAGGGAAATAATCCCCCTTTCACTATCCATCCAATGCATTTGATAAAAAATACAGACTGAGGTACTTAAACGCTTTTTACTTCTACTTTTATGAAGCTAAGTTTTATTTAATAAATTTTGCAAATAAATATCCTATTCCAGCAGCGATGAGTACGGAAGTAAGAGGCTGCTTTTTTATACATTGAGCCATACCGTCAACATATTCTTCGAGAGATTCCTCAGCGCAATGCACTCCCTCTTTTCCAGATTCATATAAATTAGAGGCTTTATTTCCTAGATCATCGACAATTTTTTCTGTTTTTTCTTTGGTGCCTTCATACGCGTCAGAGAGTTTTTCTTTTGTAGTGCTGTATAAGTCATTAACTTTATTCTTTATTTCTTCTCCTTTACCATATATATCGTTCATCATTTTTCTCCTTAAAGAATAAACATTTATATTCAATCCCTCTTTAAAGAATAATCGGCTTAAACGATATGTCAAATTAATATCCATGACGGCAATTAATCAATGAGTACTTATTGATATTTTTAATAAGCGATATCCATTATTCTAATGTCTATTAATTGCATTATTTTCCTGGTTAAAGGATTCTCGCTTTTTTTACTATACGAGCGCTTGATTCCCATATTTTTTCTTTCAGTTTAATTAAATCGGAATAGATTAATTTGCCATCTCGTTTCATAATTTTTCCATTAATAATGACCGTATTGACATTCTGTCTTCCCGCATAAAATAGAATGGATTGGTAGGGGTTATGGATAGGCCAAAGATTCATATCTTGCAAATCAAGAAGAATAAGGTCTGCCTTCATGCCTTTGGCTATTTTGCCCACCCTGTTCCCTAAATTTAGCGCTTTTGCACTGTTAATTGTTATCCAATCTAAAGCGTTATCGCATTTAAGGTCAACAAGCTTCACCAATTCACCAGACTCTATTATTTTCTGGTTATCAATCGCACGCTGTGTCTGCATAGCAAAGCGTAACTGGGTAAACAAATCCCCGCCTATATTCGACGCTATATCTGTTCCTAATATGGGTGTACCGCCAGCTTTCAATACCTTCCCTGTTGCTGGAAAGCCCATTCCCATTTGCATCTCTACCTCAGGTGTAATGCTCAATGAGGCGCCATGATCCGCAATTAGTTTATATTCCTCATCTGAAAGGTTATTACCATGCACAAAATTAATATTGTTATCAAGCAATCCCGCCTCATAAATTTTCTTCACTCCGAATTTTGCAGAGCGCACGCCAATATGCATTGATGCTAAAATATTTAATTCGCGCGCTAATCTAATATCGCTAAAAAGTACTTCATCTTTTGTAGAGTCAGGACCACGGACAGCTAATGCCATCTGTATCCGTTCATCAGCTGCAGGAAAGCGTTTTTTAAAAAATTCAACCGCCTCATTGGGATGTTTTTCCGAGCTATCAAACCACCATTTTGTTGCATCGATTCCGGGTGGACCATATCCAAAAATAGCGCGAATCCCAGATTCCTCCAGACCTCTTAACGCCCCCTCTGCCCACTCCAGACCATTAATATTATTACACCAATCAAAGACACATGTTACTCCCGCGTCAATTTGCTCTAAAGCGCCAAATAGATTAGCAAGATACATATCTTCTGGTGTAAATTGACAACCCAGACTATCAAGCATTTTTTCGAAATAATCGAACAGACTCCAATTGCCGGCAACACCGTGCAACGCTGCCTGCCATACATGGATATGCGTATTGATTAAGCCAGGCATAGCTATCATTCCTTGCGCATCTATTATTTCTGTCTTTATTTCGCCATCCGCTATATTAAGATGAGGACCAATTTCTTCAATCGTGTCGTTGGCTATAAAAATATCCACTTTTTGTGCTTGTTGATAGTTCCCTGCATTTAATAACAAGGCATCTCGAATCAAAATAGAACTTTTTCTCACACCTATCTCCTTCACCTAGTTTCTTGGCTAATGGTTCATTACATTAAAATGAATGCTTTTAATTTTATGGATTGTATTAGTATCCTGCCTGGATTAGGTATATATTAATTATTCGATAAGCAATAAGATAGCAACCGAAGTTATTTAATAAAATCAAATAGCAATAATCCCCTATTAGTGGTTACCTGTAAATAATTTTGGGAACGTTTCATAAGCTGTGAATTTATTAATGCACACAATAAACTGGAGATATAATGGTTTTAGAGTTTGATGTAATTATTCTAGGTGGTGGTAAAGGAGGTAAAACTCTTGCCATGGATTTAGCAAAAAAAGGGCAGCGAGTTGCCATGGTAGAGGATAATCAAATTGGAGGTACGTGTATTAACGTAGCCTGTATTCCTACCAAAGCCTTAGTACAATCAGCTAAAATAGCGCATTATTATCGTCACTCAAAGGAATATGGGATAGAGGGTTCATTAAAGCCAATAGACTTTAAAGCAGTCCGCGAGCGTAAAGATGCTATAGTAAACAGCATGCGTGAAGCTAATTTAAAGCAATTTCTGGATTCAGGAATGGATCTAATTCTTGGCCGAGGTAAATTTGTAGGTCCAAAAGAAATCGAAGTACAATTATCGACTCCTCGCGATGGGGAAAATACCTTAAGAATCAAAGCGGATAAAATTATTATCAATACTGGCGCATTGCCCTTTATTCCCCCAATGCCTGGCATCGACAAGATAAAATACCATACTAATGAGACTTTAATGCGTATAGATGAAGTTCCTAAGCATTTGCTCATTATTGGAGGAGGATACATTGGGTTAGAGTTCGCACAAATATTTCGCCGTTTAGGTTCTGAAGTAACGGTGATTGAAGCGAGTAGCACCTTTCTTAATCGAGAGGACCCAGATGTTGCAGAACAGGTACTTAAAGTTTTACAAGAAGAAGGTATTCATTTTTCCTTGGATACAAAAATTAACAATATCCGCCAAGAGGCCAATGAGGTTGTAATCGAGATAAATCAAGAAGATACCTCCGGTGAATTGAGAGGCTCTGATGTTTTAGTGGCTGTAGGAAGAGTGGCTAATACTAAAGAATTACAGCTGGATAGTACCGGAGTAGCATTGGATGAGCGTGGCTTTGTAAAAGTGAATGAATATCTAGAAACTAGTATGGATGGGATTTGGGCTTTAGGAGATGTTAAAGGAGGAGCTCAGTTTACACATTTATCATTAGATGATTACCGTTTACTAAAACATAATTTGGAAAATCCTCATCAAAAACATTCGACAAAAAATCGACTTATACCTTATACAGTATTTCTCGACCCGGAACTAGCGCGAATTGGGCTTACTGAAACTCAAGCTAGAGAGCAAGGCTATGAAATTAAAATTGCAAAAATCAATGCGGCTGTGATTCCACGAGCAAAAACTCAAGGTACAACAACAGGATTCTTGAAAGCAGTTATTGATGCAAAGACCGATACGATCTTGGGTGTTTCTATTTTTTGTGCCGAAGCAGGGGAAATTTTAGGTACAATTCAATTAGGAATGGAATTGGGTATCACATATCAAAAACTTCGCGATATTATGTTTGCCCATCCGACGTTAGTAGAGGGAATTAATTTATGGTTTGCTCAAGTCAATTAAAATAATTGCGAAGGCCGCAAGTGCTTGCTACAAGCATTTGCGGCAAACGTATTAAGCTTTAATCTCAAAGAGGCACTTATGGAAGTGGAATCAGAAAAAAATAACATGAAGATTGTTAAAACCTGTAAAGAAGAGCATCAAACTGACGCTAAGATCAGGCGAATAAAAGACTGTCTTCTTTTTTCTATTGTTTTAATTATGATTTTAGGTGTTTTTTATTTTTCGGTATTAGTTCTTTTCGATGTTAGAAGTCTGGACTATGAAAAAGAATGGGCCAGAATAATTATTACCGCAATCATCTCCGCCCTTCTTGGTTACCTCATTGGGAAATCCAGTAAATAGAGAATGATTAGGCAACAAATTAGTTCACCTTAAATTGGCTAATTATTGCTTAGGCTATCTCTACAAAAGTAATTTCGTTGAACTATAAATTGTGAAATCGCTTCCAGAAATATGTCTCACTACAGGTGAGGCATTAAGGGACTCCTGATTTATCCCCTTAATAGTTGATATGATATCAGAATAATTAATATGGCTTATCAGAATATAAAGATGGAAAAAAAATAGGGAAATTTAATATCCTTATACTGAGTAAGAAAGGAACCATGGATGTTTGCAGTACCAGTAGACACATAAGTTATTCATTGCAGGCATGTGGCTCGCTACTTAAATTGCCAAGCTACATTAAAACTCAGACTCTTAAATCTGACACTAAAGGTTACCATTCGTTCAATCGGAATATCCGTTTCTATTTTAGGTCCTTTTGCACTGAATAGCTCGCAAATAGCGTAAGGCTACTGTCGATGTATTTATATTTTATAAGATTATTAACTACATAATAAGGATGAGTATGAATATAAAATGGATTGGGGTGAGCTTATCACTCTTCTTAAATAATGCGATGGCACAAATGCCCATTGTGACACCGCAACCTACCACCTGTATTTCAGCAAACTTTAGCGCTACCGGTACGAATAGCTGGAAAACTGTGTATCTTCAATTAACTAATAATTGCGATCAAGGGGTCGACTTTCAAAATTCAAGCATAACGTTTACCACAGCAAGCACGCTCCATAATGCAGATTTTTGGGGTGTTTTTTCGCCCTTATCTTATCCGGTTAATGCATTAAAAATCGCATCACAAATACAAAGCGATAAAACTTATTTAGATAGCTTAACTTTGCAATTTCCAAATTATACCGGGTCAAATAGTATATTACCTAAAGGAAACTCGTTTACACTGATATATGGGGCGCCTCAAGCAGATTATGTTGCTTCCAGTGTTCGTGTTTATGTAAGCTCACCCATAGCTACTGGCACCATCAACTTAATGAATAACACCGCCAAGCCAACCAACATTAGTCAAGGTTATGCTACCGTTAAGCTAACAGCAAACAACCAAACTGTCAGTACGGTGCAAGTACCATGGTCTGGTCAGCAAGCAGTAACTGGCTTAGCTGCAGGAACTTATGGAATTTCGCCCGTCAGTATTACGGATAGCGCAGGTATAGTTTATCAAGGTGCAGCTAACCCAAGCAGTATTAATTTAACAGCGAACTCCACCGTGTCCTCTAGCATTACTTACACGGCACAACCCGCGAGCAAAGGAGCTATTAATATTAAACTGTCCGCCTTACCTAACCAATTGTCCGGCTATACTGCAGTGCCAACGGTTACCCTCACTCGAGCTGATAATAATAGCGCTAGCTCTGTTTCTGTAGCTTGGAATAATACAACCACAGTAAGCCAACTAGCTAACGGCATCAACTATTCCTTTGCAACTCCAGCCATTAGCTATAATGGCTATAACTGTACACCAACATTTACACCCAACAGCGCTACAGCGACTACCTCTGCACCAACCGTGCAACTCGCTTATTCCTGCACACAAGTGACAGCAGATACTGTTTCGGTGCAGATTACAGGAGCTCCCTCCACTACCTCATCTATAAATGTAACTTTTACGCCCACAGGTAATGCTAATGCAATTACCCAAGCGATCTCGCTTACTAATGGCACCGGTGAAGGCACTGTACAATTAACTGATGGAGCTGTTTATACGGTAAGTGCTAACCCACTTAGCGGCTATACCGTAAGTTTTTCGCCCCAACCTTTAACTGCTTCTGCAAATGCAACGGAAGTTATTACCTACACTCCTTCCACAACCAGTACTGGAGGGCGAATTATTGCGTATTTACCTGGCTGGAAAACCCCTCCTCCAGCGAACGCATTAGCCAATGCTGGTTATACTCATGTTCTAGTTGCCTTTGGTGTTTTTAGTACCTCTGCTCCGGGTCAAATTACCAGCGCATTTGATACCGTAACCAAAGCCTATATTCAATCATTACAAAGTGTGGGAATCAAAGTACTCTTATCTTTGGGTGGCGCATCAACAAGTGTTGCAAATACTACAGTTAATTTTCATCAAGTTCTATCATCGGCCTCCTCGGCAACCGTTTTTGAACAAACGTTCATCAGTTCTTTAGAGAGCCTGATTACCCAATACGGTTTCGATGGTTTTGACTTTGATATTGAAAGTGGCTTAAATGCTGGGGGGAGCTTTGCTGCACCTACCGGAGATATTGCCGTTTTAGCAAATATCATTAATACCATGCATGCTAATCATCCTGGTTTATTGCTAACCTTAGCGCCGCAAATTGCTAATATTTCAGCTACCTCTGGATTTGATGCAACTTGGGGAAATTACGCTTCGCTAGTGATGCAAACGTACCAATCGCTCGAATGGGTGGGAATACAAATGTATAATGCGGGTTGTGCTTATGGTATCGATTTAATTTGCTACGATCCTAACAATACCAGCAGCCCTAACACTTCCGTAGCGATGGCGACTGACTTATTGGCCAACTGGCCTGCTACAACTAACTCTGGGCAAAGAACAGGTTTTCAGCCTTATATTAGCCATTTAAAACCATCTCAAGTCGTTCTTGGTTACCCAGCCCCCAATGCTTCGGGTAGTAGTGATGGCCAGCCTGCAGCAGTGATTAGTACGATTAAACGTGCAATTCAATGTTTACGTACAGGGGTGGTTAGTTCATCAAGCTGTGATACCTATGTTCCTCCAGCAACTTATCCAGGATTTGGAGGAGTTTTTGAATGGGAAGTCACTTATGATGAAGCCAACAATTATAATTTTGCCACAAGCTTGGTTAACTGTATCACCAAAGGTAACTGTAATTAACCTCATGATAAAGCTCAGATTGTAATAATCTGGGCTTTATTTTTGCTAAATAATTCATAATAAAAATCTATTACTATTAATTATTTAATTAACATTAGAAAACATCTAAATTTTTTAATTATTTTTCGTTAAAAAATCCAAATTATACCTTTAATTAGTAATATGGAATAATTGATAAAAAAATATAAATTCTTATCAATTTTTTAAAAAAAATAATTGGTGAATTAACAAAAAGTTACAATAAAAATCGCTATCTCCAACTTGAGTTTAAAGCGGTAAAGTCTAGACTTTATAGTGGTTAACATTAAAGGAGAGTATTATGAGCACTACAAAACAAGGAAAAGGCTCTAATTTAACCCAAGAAGATAGAAAAAAAGGTGGTGAACATTCCCATGCAAAACATGGAAAAGGTGGCCATCAATTAACAGATCAAGACCGTAGTAAAGGTGGTAAAAATTCTCATAAATAATGTGGGATTCCATCCATTAGTTAATTTTAATTAATGGATGGTTTTTTGATTTTTAATAGGAGTTTTTATCATGGATACTACTAAAGATATACATATGACTACCCAGCTTTTTAAAACGCAAGAAGAAGCAGAAAAGGCATACCAAGATGCCATTGATGCCGGGTATAGACCTGAGGATATAAATATTTTAATGTCAGAGGCCTCTCGTGATAAATATTATAATTCAGTGTTAGTGAAAGAAGGCTCTAAAGCAGGAACAGGTGCTGGAGTAGGAGGAGCCACAGGGGCAGTTATTGGAGGAATCGTCGCAGCGATTGCCGCTATAGGTACAGCTTTAGTCATCCCTGGCTTAAATTTAGTGGTTGCAGGCCCTCTTGCTGCTGGTTTAGCAGGCGTTGGCGCAGGAGGAATTGCCGGTGGTTTAGTAGGCGCGCTAATTGGTTGGGGAATCCCTGAAGATAAAGCAAAAGTATTTGCCTCTGGTATTGAGTCCGGTGGTATTGTATTAGGCGTAAATGAAAATCGTCCTGGAAGCAACTTAAAAGAAAAGTGGACTTATTAACAAGAAGAAACCCATCTAGTGATTTTTCTATCACTAGATGGGGCCTGAAAACATTCTCGAATTTCCTTATTAAATCTTTATAAAAATCTTGAGTCACGCCTTGTCTTTTGCTTTAGTTGTGCGAGCAAAAGCAAGACGTTCCGTTTCTTATTCATCTAATTAATCTTAATTTGGGTTCGCGGAGGAAATTTTTTCAGCACCTCTTTATAACGATTCATTTCATTTAATAAAGGTATTCCTAGAGGAATGTGTCGAATACCGATAGACTCATCCTCTTGAGGGTTCGTATATATATTAAACATCATTGACCCCGCTGTAGGAGCAATTGTACCGCTAATTCCTCCTTTTTGGCCGCGTTCCGTGGCGCTATTTGGAAGTTGCACTAAGGTCATAAATTTAAACTCATCAATTCGAACCCCAGATAGTTGGTCATTTAAAAAATATAAAATGCTACGACGATTAGATTCTCCCTTAGGTGCGAGTAAGAACGATAATTGATCAATCCCATCAATATATCGGTCTGAGGGCACTAAAGTACTCGCTTCTTTACCCGCTTTTCCTGCTAAAGCCAAAGTTGTTGGGAAAATATCCGCTAAATCAAATAGGCCCTCTGATTTACGAGGCTCGATCATTCCTTTCCAATAAACAAAGGTAGGAACGCGCACTCCTCCTTCCCAGGTAGAGCCTTTACCTCCACGAAAAACGGTACGTCCGTAAGGAGGTACTTCTTGCTCAGGTCCATTATCAGAAGAAAAGAAAATAATGGTATTGTCTAATTGATTGGTTTCAGCCAAAGTTTTATAGAGTCCGGCAAAAATGTCATTCACTTCGACAATACAATCACCATAGGTCGTGCGAGAGGCAGAGCGGCCCGCATAATATTCATTGGGATAATTATCAAAGTGACAACCACGTGTATTGTAATATAAAAAGAAAGGCTTTTTAGTTTGTGCTTGTTTGCGGATAAACTCCTCCATATTTCAGCCAGCCTTGATCCAGATTTTTAATATTTTCTGGCGTAATCACACCAAGAGACTCAATTTTTCCTCCCTTAACGGCATGTACTTCATCTTTATTAAAAGGGACTTCATTTAAGTACTGTGTACGCGCAGGGCTTAAGGCAATTTCAGGGTTGAAATTTTTATCACGCCATTCGGTATACATGTCAGAAACAGAAAGAAAACCACGGAAATCATCAAAACCCACATTTTGGGGTTGAGAACCTGTGTTTTCTCCTATATGCCATTTTCCAATAGCCTGAGTAGTATAACCCAGATTAGATAATAACTTAGCTATGGTGATCATCCCCTCTAATCCTCCTGGCTGACCATACATTGGAGGAGAGAGAATCCCATGATGAACAGGATATTGGCCAGTCATTATTGTGGCTCGGGTAGGTGAGCAGGTAGGTTGCGAATAGGCAGAAGTAAGGATTAATCCCTGAGAAGCTATACTATCTATATTAGGTGTAGCAGAACCTACTGAGATACCTCCGCCATTAAATCCCATATCAAACCAACCCACATCGTCCATTAGGAAAATGATGACATTCGGTTTTTTTCCGGTTTTTGCCTCTAAATCCGCTAATTTTTTTTGTGCTTCTTTCATCTGATCAGGATGCAGAATAACAGGCTCCATATTAGGTGCCAAACTAACAGGTTGTAATTGAATATATTGATTAGGATGATTATAACCAGGCTGCCCTTCTACCTTGATAGGACCATCTTGTCCTGGGCCATAAATAATGCCTTGCAAATTAGTATTTGCATTAGAGGATGGGGGTTGAGTATTTACTTGCTGGTCCGGAGCTGCAATTACGCAAACAGAATAAGCCGTTAAAAAAAGAGAATAGATAAAGTTCCTTTTCATCTTAGTGTCCTAGCTTAGAGTTAACTACGATAATTATAGACTATAAACTCTTAGGCAAGCTCTGATATATGCCCCCCTCTATCTATTAAACGCTAAGCAAATTTAATTTTTTAAGTATCTATTCTATACTTTTTAAATCGTCCTAATTTAATTTTAAATAATTAAATGGGCATTAGTGAACATGTTCACACTCACATTCTCAATAAGTGAGAGACAGTTCTACAAGAGGAACTATGGACAGTCAATTATCTTATTTTCTTCATCTTTCCAGCATCATTGAATCCATGCCCGATGCTTTGGTTATTATTAATAATCAGGGTCGTATTATTTTAGTTAACAGTCAAACGGAACGTTTATTTGGATACGCACGTTCTGAGTTATTAGGCGAAAATGTAGAACTACTGATGCCTGAACGATATCGCAACAAACACGTCCATCACCGTGATAATTATTTTATAACACCTAAAGTGCGTTCTATAGGTGAAAACTTAGAATTATATGGCATAAAAAAAGATGGTACTGAATTTCCTGTAGAAATAAGCCTAAGTCCATTGAAAACAGATGAAGGCGTTTTTGCCCTTGCAGCCATAAGAGATATTACCCCTCGTAAAAAGGCTGACGCAAAATTTAAAACCATTTTGGAGGCTACCCCAGACTGTTTAATTGTCATTAATAATGAAGGGAAAATCGTCTTAGTTAATAATCGTGCAGAACAGTTGTTTGGCTATAAACCAAATGAATTACTTGGTCAATATGTGGAATTCCTAATACCTAAACGTTTTCATGACAATCATGTCGGTCATCGTACTAATTATTTTGCTAAGCCACGAATAAGACCTATGGGGGCAGGCCAGGAGTTATATGGGCAGCATAAAAAAGGCCATGAATTCCCTGTCGCAATAAGTTTAAGCCCATTGGAAACTGAAGAAGGTATGTTGGCTTTAGCTGCGATACGTGATATTTCAAAACAAAAAGAGCTGGAGCAGCAATTATTTAATCAAAACAAGGAACTCGAGCTACAAAATCATTTAAAAACAGAATTTCTGGCTAACATGAGTCATGATATTAGAACGCCGCTAACAGGCGTTGTAGGTATGTCTAAATTGTTGGAAGATAAAGTCCAAGATCCAAATCAAAAACAATATGCTCAATGGTTAGGTGAAAGTGGCAAGCAAGTTCTAAATATGTTGAACGTTATCTTAGATACTGTGTCGGCCGAAAACGTCAATGAAGCCACATTACGCGAAGAACCTTTTGAACTCAATCAAATGCTGCAAGAAATTTTACAACTGGTACGTCCTTCTACCATAACAAAAGGAATTGAATTAAAAACTCAGATCGATGAGAACACGCCTCCTTATTTGGTAAGCGACCACCTGAAACTGCGCCGTATTTTATTAAATTTACTTGGTAATGCAATTAAGTTTACTCAAGCGGGCCACATTACGATTGAGGTAAAACTTCTCAAGCAAATGAAAACTCATGTTTTATTACACTTTGCTGTTGCAGATACAGGTATGGGGATTCCATATGAACTTCAAGATAAAGTATTTGATAAGTTTTTTCGCGGTACCCCCTCGCGTAAAGGACTATATCGAGGCCACGGCCTAGGTTTACATATTGCAAGTTCTTATGCCAATTTATTAGGTGGGGAAATTCTATTAACGAGTAAACCCGGAGTCGGGACAACCTTTTATTTCGATCTCTTAATAAAGATAAGTGATGAAGCTTCAACTAATGACAAATTAAAAATTACATCTCCTTCTGCTAAAACAAAAAGTAAAACGCCTGCAAATGCTCCTAAATTATTGCTTGTTGAAGACAA
The DNA here is from genome assembly GCF_001465875.1 of Legionella saoudiensis. Taxonomy (GTDB): domain Bacteria; phylum Pseudomonadota; class Gammaproteobacteria; order Legionellales; family Legionellaceae; genus Legionella; species Legionella saoudiensis. Next base: position 1,195,077 of record NZ_LN901324.1, read on the forward strand.
CCATATTGCATTGCTCACTCTTGAACATATGATTAACCAAGCCGGCTTTCATTATCGCAGTGCGCATGATGGAGAGAATGCGCTAAATTTAGTTACAGAAGAAGTATTTGATTTAATTATTACTGACCTGGGACTTCCGGGATTATCAGGTTTGGATCTGACTAAAAAAATAAGAGCCTATGAAAAAGAGCATAATCGCCCCCCTGTTCCGATTATAGGACTAACAGGTCATGATGCAGCTAAAATAAAAAACCACTGCCTCAATGCAGGATTAAATGATACCTTTACTAAGCCACTCACTCCAGAGGCTTTAGAAAAAATTAAATTTATTTATTTTTCCTCAGCTCAATCAACATCGTTGCCAGTGGATAAAACCCCTTCCCCAAAAACTATAAAAAAGCATTCGGCTGATTTACCAGAGACAGAAGAAGAACTTTTTACTTTGGATGCATTTCCTTTATTAGACACTAGTAGTGCACTTGCGAGCATGGGTAATGATGCAGCCCTACTTAATAAAACTCTAAAGTTTATGATGGAACAGGAACTCCCGAATGATATTAAAGCACTAAAAATGGCCTATGTCTTAGGAGAGTGGGAGAATATTGAAAAAATCGCGCACCGCATGAAAGGAGGCTTGGTTTATTGTGGCGCATTTAAACTAGTCCATGCCTGCCAATACCTCGAACGATATCATAAAACCGGACAAGTCAAATTTCTTGAGCCCCTTTATAAACAATTAAACGAAGTCATTGATGAAACGAAAAATGCGATAAGCCAATGGCTGTCACCATAAACAGTCTAGTGGATGTCAAAGGTACATAAGAATCAAATAGCCGAAGCTCCAAAATCTAATGAGTGCTGCTCTGCAGATGAAAAAGCATTGTTTACATAGATACGCCTGATAATTGAACAGCGCAACTGCTCGATCTCAATAAAATAAAAACTATTATTCTCATCTTTGGTACGTTGACAACACAAAGAACCCGCATGAAGCAGCGCGCAAGGAAAACCTTGCCTTTTGGGAATCAAGATTAAATTAGAATAATGCAGATGCCCCGTGCAAACCAGATGAATTGGACTGTCTTTTAAATACTCCAAAAATTCCGCCGCATTATTCAAAGGATGGTGCATCCCCGAAAAATATTTAAGGTTATGGTGAAAAAACAGAATATTTAATTGCCTTGAGTGATCGGAAAAGTGATTTCTAATACGAGTTAAGGTCTTAATACTTAATGCTCCATCTTTAAGTTTATACGGTGTAACGCTGTTAACACCCAAAATATTAACTTCTTCATTCTCATAACTCACCTCCAATTCAGAGGAGATGTACCTTTTAAACTGTTTAAACGGATGACAAAAGCGCCCAAGAGGATTATGCAAAGGAATGTCATGATTGCCTGGAACAATCAGTTGAGGAACCGTTATACGCCTTAAAAACTCTGATAATTGCTGAAATTGTGTCGCCTTCCCCCTTTGGGTGAGATCGCCTGAAATAATTACAAGCTCAGGCTTTAACAATGCGCAATCCTTGAGGAACGGCTCTATAATATCAGGATTATGCATACCAAAATGCAAATCAGAAATATGAGCTATTCGCATAATGGACTCGTTAAAAGGGTTAATGCTCCCGGCAATATTTCATAATACAAGGGAGTTTTTACTTTAATAGTTTCACCATCTAAAGAAATCGTAATTTCTTTCTCGTCGCGAAAATGCACTTCAACAGGATGTATTGAATGGTTGATTTCTAAAAGGTTTTTGCTACTAAATAAGCGCTTTATTAATTTAAAAATACGAATTTTTCCATGCTTAAAATAATAAATTCCTAGTAATGCTTTTTGAAAACTCTCTCTTTTAATGGCTATCGGAAACTCATAAGAATAAACATTATTACTAATCATCAAAAAAGAAGTGTGTAAAGCAAGCTGCAGATTTTTACTTTTTATGACGAGCTTAAATGATTTATGTTTTTTAAGCCCTTCCCAAAAGCCGGGAATATAACTCAACCATTTATTATAATATTTACTGTATTGATCCCGTTTATCGGCAAATTTGGGATAAAAACCAATGGATGAATTATTAATGAAGATGAAATTATTTACCTGAGCTACGTCAATTTTGCTTGTTTGCTGCTGCTGCAGAGAGGTAATAAACTTATCCACACTCACAGGTAGCCCCATTTCTTTGGCAAAGTGATTCAAAGTTCCTAAAGGAAGTACTCCCAAAATGATGGAGGTAGAGGCACAATAATGTGCAGCGGTCCGTATTGTCCCATCTCCTCCTCCCACCAGAATAATCTTATAGGTTTTAATACATTCTTTTATAGTTTCTGCTAAATCTTCAGGGGTTTTATCATAAAGGTGATATGCAATTTCTGCCTCGTGCAAGCCTTGTAAATAGGAAGCAGCTGCGCTGTGATTGCGGGCTTTATTGTTGAGAATAACTGCAATTGTATCCATCTGCACCTCTCATGGTTCGATAAAGCGGTTAACGCATCGACTTTTCTCCTTAATACGGTCAATTATAGCACAGCCAGGTTTAAGGCTATTAGCCTTAGGATATGCTTAGAGACGGTTCATGCAACTATGCGGTTAAAATTTTTCTCGGACTATTTTGCTTTTATGTAAGATGAGGATGAAAGGAATAGATATCCAAAACATCTCGATTTGAGCCTTAAAAAAATTAAACCCCATGAAGCTAATCCTTCGCGAGGTAGGGTCTGGCAGATAAAAGGCTTTAATAATTATAAAGATTACGGTTTAGTGAAAAATAACTACTGCCAGGATAATAAAACCTGTGATTGCTAAAACACCATGACCTATGGCTAAAAATTTAGGGATTTTTTTTCCACTCAGATCAAAAAATAATAAAATTCCTCCACCTATAGCTGCAGCTATGAAAATAATTAAGATGTAAAAAAGAACATGATAAAAAAAAGCGGCTATCAAGAGAGAAATAATTGCTAATGAGCCAGCAACCCCATGGATAATCGCAATTCCTTTTGGGGTATTTTTTTCTTCTAACACATAAGTTAATAAATAAACTCCACCCATCGCTGTCAAAGCGAAGAGAATAATTGCTACGATGGCCATTTTATACGTCCTTATCTAAAATTTTATTATGATGCTCTTCTAAAGGGCATGTTGCAGGCCCTTCTATTACTACTCCCTGGGGAGAAAACCGACTGCCATGAAGAGGACAATCCCATGTTTGCTCAGCATTATTCCAAGATACTATTCCTTTCATATGAGGACAAACTGCTGTGACCACATGCAATTCATTTTTTTCATTTTTCGAGACTGCATATTTAACGCGATTTACTTCTACTATTCTGCCTTCACCCGCTTGCAAATCCTGATATTTAGTTGAAGTAAAAAGAGGGAGGTCTTTCAAATATTCTAATAAAACATTTCCATTTTCTTTGAATAAAAAAGAAGAGGAATCAAGTAAATCCTTGCGTCGGGCGTCGTATAGTTTGAAAAATTCATTCATTTTGCCACTGAGTAAATCTCCCAAAATAATTCCAGCTAATGTTCCATAGACCAAACCATCTGCAAAATATCCGGTCGCCATATAAACATGTCTTGCGGAAGCATTTGCGAGGCCGATATAAGGAATACTGTCTGCCGCATGAAAATGTTGCGCTGACCATTGGTAAACAATTTCATTCACGTCAAATTGATGCTCTAAAAAATGGCTTAATTCTTTAAAATTGTTGTTCATGTTCGCACTTTGCCCAGTTTTATGATGGCTACCGGCAACCATCAATAATTCAGGATCATTGCCTGAATGAGGGTGAGTGCATAAAACAGGGCCATCATCCATATTTCGAAAGTGACCTTCAGGATATTCCTTATTATTTAAGCTCACGGCCACTACATAACTTCTATAGGGTGCAGTAAAAAATTGTATGGGATTAATTCCTATAGGTGTGTGAGTGGCAATAATAACTTTCTTGCCAACAATTTTTGCATTTTCTGTAGTTATAATGCATTTATCATTTTCTTGGATGTCTAATGCTCTTGTATTTTCAAATATATGACACCCTTTTTTATGTAATTCTTGAGCCAGGCTAACTACATACTGTAAGGGATTAAACCTTGCCTGATTTGGCATCATTAGGGCTTTTTTAAATTCTAAATTAAGCGGTAGATTTTGTGTCTCATCTACATCCAACTCCATTCTTTTCCAAAGTTCAATCTCAGCTTGAAATTTAGCATTATCCTTTTTATTCGAGTAGGCATACCAAGGCCTTTTTTTAAATTGGCATTTCATCTTATATTCATTCACAGTACTTTCAATATAATCAATTGCTATCTGCCGTGAATGAGCCACATTTTTGGCTGTGTTTAAATCGAAATTACTCTCGATGCTTTGAAAAAGAGGCTGAACTGGTACATAGAGATTACCAGTTGAAGCTCCCGTGGTAACTCCGCCTATTTCCTGGGAATCAATTAATGCCACAGTTTTTCCAGCATTAATAAGTTGTTTGGCTGCAGTAACTCCCGTAATCCCCCCACCAATAATGATTACTTCTACTTCAAGATCAGATGCAAGGGAGGGGTATTTATGTTTTATCTCAGTAATATCTCTCCATAACGAAGCCATGCTTAATCCTTATTGTTGAATGTGAATCTTGCGTAATTCAGAACATGAGGCAGGAACTAATTCGAAATTTTCTCTTTCCATTATAGATAACTATTTTTTCTTTTCGCAACTAAGAATTACCTTACAATTTATTATATCATTTTAAAATTATAAGAAAGATGCCATTGTCAAATTTGGGATATACGAAAGAACTGACTGCTATAGAAAGTTAGTGTAATAATATGCAAGTCCAACTATTTTAAATAATTTTTATAGACTCTCAGCATAAAATCGCCCAAAATATCCTCGTTTTGCGCTTTGGAAATTTGCGACAAAACGTACTACTTAACTTAAATTATTAGTTTCAATGGATGAATTATGCCCAAGTATATAAGAAATATAAGCGCCGTATTGCTCATGATGATATGTCAAATCTTATTTGCCAGCGGTGGTAGTGGTCAGTTTTTTAATGTTTCTGCAACAGGCACACCTGCAAACGTAGAAATTACGCTCTGTCTTAATGGAAGAGGAGCGTTATCATGTCAAAATTATAATGTTTCTGCCTTAAGTTTAAATATATGCGGCGTACCAAAACATTTCTATCCGAATGCTGGAATAAAAGTAAACACACCAAATTACAAAATTGGTAATTTAGGTATGGACTGTGTGCCAATGGGTAATGGCTATTGTTTATTCCCAGTAAGCAATACCGCATGCAGAAATATCTCAGTAGTTGCTAATACACCACTGACCATTTCTCCGACATCCCTACCACCTGCTCCCCTTAATGGCGCTTATGACCAGACAATTATTGCAAGCAATGGCACCGCTCCATATACTTATGCCGTGGTTTCTGGCTCATTACCAACCGGCCTTACTTTAAATACCTCAACTGGGAAAATATCAGGCACATCTACGACTGCCGGAACCTTCTCATTTACCATTGAGGCAATCGATGCCAATGCCAATACAGGCTCCAGAAGCTATTCTATTACTGTGTCAACTTCAGTGTGCATAAACAGCAGCATTTCACTCCCTTTTGATTTAAGTAATGATATTACCGGAACGGGAGCTCCATCGTGTGGGGGTACTAATCCCAACTCAGGACCTTATAAACTGTTTCAATATGATAGTATTTCTTGCAGTGGAGGACAATTAACAGCAAGTACCTGTGGACAAACGTCTATGGATTCGCAACTTGCAATATTTCAATCACAAGAACCTCCTTTCGGCGCCTGTATAGCGGGTAATGACGATGGCTGTGGAGGAAGTACACAAAGCCAGGTTACCTGGAGTGCCAGTGGGGGTCTTTTTGATATTGTGATAAATGAATATTCTGGCGGCACGGGTACTGGTTCTGTAATTGTAACTTGTACTTGCTAAATTAAGATTATGCCGCAAAAGACCGACTTTGCGGCATAATCAACATAACATTTTGCTTCTAACCAGGTCAAAAATGAGAATCGAAAGAACAGCGTCGCTATAGGAGAGTTATAAATAAAAATTTACTATCGCTCTGGTTGTAAATGAGATGCCTGCATAGTTTTAAGGCTTTTGCCGTGGACATTGGCATAATAGAAAGGTAATGCCATGGTCACCCATTATTTCGTCATGCCAATAACTCATGCTATAGTAATAATTAAGGATCTCATTTGAATATGGACATGCTCAATTTTTTATTCCACCCTATAGTTAGCTTTAGAAAATGGTATTTAATTTCTCAAACCACCACTCATGCTTACAAAGAATATGCTTACTTCATTCTTGAGCAACATCCTGGCAGATTACCGGTGATTGAAAAATTATATGAAATTCGTCGACTTGACGGCCCCATCTGGACACGTCTAGCAAAGGACTCTCGAGTTTGGGACGGAGTAAACGCCTTGTTTGAGCATAACATGCTTACTCGAGAATTGGTGGACTGGTTATTAAAGAAAAAGGAATTTCCTCTTAATGAAGTTATTGCAGGATATCAGGCCATTCGACCTTACACACTTCCTCCAGAAGATTTTTTTCTAACATACAACAAATACCAACATATTATTCCCTTATTAACTGAACATGCACCGCTATTAAAAGGTTTGTTAGATGCCGGATTAATAAAAGGAAACGGATTAGATTATTGGTTATCCTATCCAGAAGGTCTTCCCAAAGAATTGTTATGTGCTCATGACGATGTCAATCTAGTGGAGCTTTTACATAAGTATGGCCTAATTGAACCAGGGTAGTTAGTTCCTCAGAGCGAATGGAAAAATTAGGCTAATTCTATCCCACAGCTGTATTTATACTGCCCAATACAGCTTATGTGGTTTTTTAAAAAGTGCTTATACATCAGTAGCCACCTCCCTGCGTAAAAAGCTATATTTTTTTCCAGTAACATAAATAAAAAGCAAGCATAAAACAGCGCAGATACTTATGGGAATACCTGGGTTTAAGTGGTTTTCAGAAGTGATAATTAATGAAGGTATTAAACCACCAAATATAGTCAAACTGAAGTTATAAGAAACAGCAAGCGCCCTGCCACGCAAGCTTAATCGAAATTGAGTAACCATAAAAACAGGCAGTGCCGCGTTGAGTAATGCTTGAATGAGAGCAAAAAAAACTAATACCATGATACAGAAAATGCTATTAAGCCATGGCAATACAGCAAAAATAACATAAGAAAACCCTAAATAAAGTAAGGAGGCAATCTTGATTTGTCTGATTACACCAAATTTATCTGCTAAAATCCCGGCAAATGGCAAAGCAATTAAGTAGGTTAGAATAGCCAGGAATGTGATTAAAATTGATTGCTTATGAGAATATAAATTTAATGATGTAGACAAAAAGGTGGGCATAAAAATAAAAGTAATATAATAAGCAGAAGCGGATAAATTGGTAACGATAAACGTTCCTAATAGTTCCTTTTTATAATTTTTAATAAGATTGCTAAAGCTTGGGATTGCCGTATCACTTGGAATAAAATTATCAATTTTGTTTCTAATAAAAAGCAAAATAAAACAACTCAATGCGCCAATTAAAAATGGGATACGCCAAGCGTAGTGAATAACTTGCTCATGAGGCAGCAAATAAAGAAGAATAAAAATACTAAGGTTCGCTAATAGCAGTCCAACACTCCCACCAACGAATGCGAAACTTCCAGAAAAAGCAGGAGATTTTTTTCCCTGCTCTACCGCCATAATAATGGCCGAAGAATATTCTCCTGATATGGATAACCCTTGAATTATTCTACAAATGATAAGACCTGCACCCCAATACATACCCATAAGATGCGCAGGAAGCAAGCCAATTGCGGAAGTTGCTAAAGTCATGAATAGGGTTGAAACCAATAATACTTTTTTTCGCCCTAAATGATCGATTAAATACCCAAAGCCAATAGCTCCCAAGGGTTTAACCACATAACTGACAACATATGCCAGAATAGTAAAATTAATAGCAGTACTTTTATCTTGGAAAGAAAAAAAGACCTCCGATAAAATCGGAATAAGCAATGGGAATACCGTAAAATCATAAACTTCAATCAATGTTCCTAAGAACGCCGAAAACAGGGTAACTTTTTTCATGTACATCCAAGCAATGTTTGATTTGATTATTGTAACATTGGAATAGCAGCAAACGTAGGTTGGCACTGCCTTATATGTGCCTAATAATTCCCATAGAAGACGTTATCCTAAGGAGTTTACAGCGAAGGATGAGGTGCCCAGCTGCGCTTTATTCTATGAACCTCTTCAGTAAATATTGGGTTAGTTCACTATAAATTTCGCAAGAAATGGATAGAATAAGCTTTGCTCAAAACCTATCATTAAGTAAAGGCTATCCAAATTTATGGCTCGGTACAACTAATCAAACGAGTCAAGGAGTTGAAAAACATGTCAGGGCATAATCAAAGCAACTATGAACGCGTGGAGAAGGCCATTCATTATATTAATGAGCATTTTAAAGCACAGCCTTCATTAGATGAGGTTGCTAAAGCCATTCATGTCAGCCCCTATCATTTTCAACGCATATTTAGCGAATGGGCTGGAGTTAGCCCAAAAAAATTCATGCAATACATTAGCTTAAATTATGCCAAAGACTTATTAAAAAAGCGTATGCCCTTACTTGATGTCACTTATGAAACGGGGTTATCCAGCGGCAGTCGTCTGCATGACTTATTTGTGAATATTGAAGGCATGACACCTAGAGAATTTAAAAATGGAGGGGCAGATTTAACCATTAATTATTGTTTTGCGGAAAGCCCCTTTGGAAAGATTATTGTTGCTTCCACTGCCAAGGGCGTTTGCGCTATGTCTTTTGAAGAGGATGAAACCCAAGCGCTGATCAATTTAAAAACACGCCTCCCCAATGCGAAGTATTATCAAATTACTGATAAGTTTCAGCAAGATGCTCTGCTTATATTTCAAAAAGACTGGAATAATCTTAGTAAAATCAAACTGCATTTAGCAGGAACCCCATTTCAATTAAAAGTTTGGGAGAGCCTTTTAAAAATCCCGTTGGGAACTTTAGTTACTTATGGGGATATTGCACAGAATATAGGAAATCCCAAGTCATCACGAGCAGTGGGTTCTGCGATTGGCAGCAACCCCGTTGCCTTTCTCATCCCCTGCCACCGCGTAATTCAAAGCAGTGGAAAAATAAGTGGCTATCTTTGGGGAGAAGCCAAGAAAAAGGCCATTATAGGATGGGAAGCAGCTAAAATAGAGTTGTAGAGGTGAGCGAATGGATCTTATTGAGCAAATAACTGGGGCATTCCATAATTTACTCCCTTATGGAGGTACAGTACATTATTATGGCCCTATCATGACCCCGAAGATGGCTGATGATTTTTATGATGCATTGATGCAAAGCATTAATTGGCAAAATGATGAGGCGATTATTTATGGAAAAAAGATAATTACTAAACGCAAAGTAGCCTGGTATGCCGACCAGCCCTTTTCCTATACTTATTCCAAAATAACCAAAACAGCGAACCCCTGGCTTCCTGTTCTTAAGGAGCTAAAAGAGATGGTTGAACAAGAAAGCGGAGAAAAGTATAACTCGTGTCTGCTTAATTTATATCATGATGGCAATGAAGGTATGGCCTGGCATAGTGATGCTGAGAAAGATTTAAAGAAAAATGGTGCGATAGGCTCTCTTAGTTTTGGTGCAGAGCGTAAGTTTTCATTTAAGCATAAAACAACAAAAGAAACTGTTTCCCAAATTCTTCAGCATGGTAGTTTATTAGTGATGAAAGATGCAACTCAGAATAATTGGCTTCACCGTTTACCGCCAACAAAAGCCACATGCATGCCTAGAATTAATTTAACATTTCGAACTATTGTACGTACTATAATAGATCCAGCAGCGATCTAAGCAAATTAAAGGATTAAACATTATGATAGATCTTTATTACTGGCCTACACCTAATGGGCATAAAATTACAATTTTTTTAGAGGAAGCTGATTTGCCCTATAAGCTTGTTCCCGTAAATATTTCCAAGGGAGAGCAATTTGCTGAAGACTTTTTGAAAATATCTCCAAATAATCGCATGCCTGCATTGGTTGATCATGCTCCCAAAAACTCTGAAAAACCTATAGCTATATTTGAATCAGGCGCAATCTTACTCTATTTAGCCGAAAAAACCGGTCAGTTTTTGCCTGCTAATTTGCATGAGCATTATGAGGTACTGCAATGGCTATTTTGGCAAGTTGCTGGATTAGGGCCTATGGCAGGACAAAATCATCATTTTAGCCATTATGTCCAAGACGTACCTTATGCAACAGAGCGCTATGTCCGAGAAACAGCTAGATTATATGGTGTTTTAAATAAACATTTAGCAAACCGCGAGTTTATAGGAAGTGAATACTCAATCGCAGATATGGCCTGTTATCCTTGGATTGTTCCTCATGAAATGCAGCAACAAAATTTAAATGATTTCCCTTCTTTAAAAAGATGGTTTTTAAAAATTCAAGAGCGCCCCGCCGTTCAACGTGCATATGATATAGAGAAAGACATCAATGTAGATAAAGTATTATCAGAAGAAGCTCGTAAAATTCTATTTAATCATGGGCAAAAAACGTAAAATAATTTAAAGGCAAACTTTAAGCCTCTTCTGAGGCTTAAAGTAAATAGGGTACAGCGATACACATGACAAAAATGCATGAAAATGAGCAAGCAATCGACTTAGAGCTTGTTCGATTTCTTCTAAAAAAGCAATGTCCTCAGTGGGCCAAGCTTGAGCTCCTTCCTATTCCCTCAAGCGGTACTGATAATGCCCTATTTCGTTTGGGTAGCCAGTATGTAGTTCGCATTCCTCGTATTGAATGGTCTCCAGGTAGTGTTACGAACGGAATTAATAAAGAATGGCTATGGCTTCCACAGTTAGCCCGGCATTTAAAAATTCCTATATCTGAACCGATATTCAAAGGGGAGCCCGATGGTAATTACCCCTGGCCTTGGAGCATTACCAAATGGAATGAAGGTCATAATCCTGCTTTTGAAAAAGAAAATGAATACGAGAAGCTTGCTATTGATTTAGCCAATTTCTTAAATGACTTACAGGGTATTAAGCTTTCAAAATCAGGCCCTCTGTCCCGCCGCGGTGTGCCATTAGAGGAGATGAATGAGGAAACGCAAAAGGCATTAAACGCTTTAGAAAATGATATGGACACAAAACCATTAGCTTCTTTGTGGGAGCAATTAGCGAATACTCCAAAATGGGATAACCCCGCCGTTTGGTTGCACGGGGACTTATTGCCCGGAAATATTTTAATTAATAACAACAGACTGAGTGCTGTCATCGATTTTGCGGATGTTGGTCTTGGTGACCCCGCTTGTGATTTGATTGTCGCCTGGAGTTTACTGAATGAGCATTCAAGGATGGTTTTTCGTAAACATCTGATGAATGTTGATGAGCATACTTGGAAACGAGGGCAAGGATGGGCCTTATCCATCGCACTGGTTATTATCCCTTATTATAAAAACACCAATCCGGTCTTAGCCTCTGTAGCCAAAAGAATGATTGAGCAACTTATCTTATCTAACAAATAACAGGGTAAAACCCGTATTACACTGCGCTAATACGGGCTACAGGTTAGATAGGCATCTGACTTAAAGGCTTTTGAGGTTCATTCATTTCCACTTTTGCTCGAGATGCCATCATGGCATCATGGAAATGCGCAAAAAACAAATTTTTATGATCCTGTTCGTTAAACTGGATAATTAAGGCATATCCTGGTTCTTTTTCTAATGAAGGATCTTCTTTAATGTCCTTTTTTATCTCTCGAATAATCTTTAAGAACAAATGTTCACTGGCAGTTGAACTTACTGTTCCATTAAAAAAAGTAAGGGCAAGGGCTGTAGTCACATCATGATTAAGAAAATAGCTATTAATTTCCTCTTTTCTTGAAGCAGAACTCCAGAAATAGCTACTCCAGGATTGACGACTTGTTGAATCCTCCTCTAATGCTTTATCTATTAAGTTATAAAATCGTTTTCCTTCCGATGCAGTCGCCCCTACCCAAGAAAACAAAGTATTGAATACCAATTCGATACCCCGTTTGCTACAAAGCTCAGGCAGCCCAGTGTCTTGACTAGTAGGAATACCATGGGATAATGATATGAGCGCTTTTTGCATAAACTCATTGAAAGGCGTGGTAAAGTTGCGTGCATTATAATGGTACGTTAACAAGCCTAATTCTTTAGTAAGAATAGGTGAGTCATCGACCTGGGAGATATTTAATTCACGGAATGACTTGGCAAATAATAGAGAAAGAAACGGAAATGAACTTAATTGTACGGCAAGAAATAAAACATCACTAATAATATCCTCTTCTTCCCATGAGCGATTGGATTTTATTAACCAATCATTTAGAGCTGTTTCATCTCCTTGAACTAAAATACTTATTAACTCCCGTCGTTTTTTTTGAGAATCTTCATATTCATTGGGCTCATAAGGCTCCTCATAAATATCCACATGAAGCTCTAGCTCATCATCATGATCAACATACTCCTCAAAGTCATCAAAATTGTCAAAATCCTCCTGATCACTCAATGAGTCCGATGTAGTATTGTGCGGTGATTTTCCTGGCATACATCTCTCCCAATAAATAGCGTCGAAACTACTATATGCTTAATAAATGTAAGATTCAAGGATTAAAAAAAGCGCTAAAAAGAACTTAAATACTCTTTAGCTCATTGAACGATTAATTCTCTAACTAACTAAATAAAAAGGTTTTTTTAACGTTTGGTTGCAAAGGCTAGAGGTAATATCTGTAGTTTTGAAAAGCATTAAATCAGGTAAATAATACTTCCGCTTATGGCAAAGCTCTAAAAGATTCCTTTTAATACCTAAAAAATCCGTTTGGCTCCCCTATCCTTATGGATTTAGGGTTCTGCACTGTAGGATAAAGCGTTTTCATATTTGTGCGCGCCCCTCTGAAAATGATATCTCGCAGATGGACGCGTAATGAACGTAGCTAAATGTTACTTATTTGACCTATGCCGGCAACGACACCTTCCACGCCTAGTTCTTCTCGATGTTCTTCTACAATTTCACAAACCGAAGACGACTTTTCCTGCCCCTTACTACTTAAGCCTGCCTGAAGTTCATTTTGAACCATTGGTCCTCCAAGCAAACTTATGGCTCTAGATGAATCTAGACTTGCTTCTATTTGTTTTAGTGGAGCAGATAAGCCAGTCGTTGCGGTGAATTTTCCTTCAATTGCACCTGTCTCCTGGTTCACGTGCAAGACATAAGGAGGTGTAAACAAAGATACTTCGTTTTGCTCATTTTTTGTTTTATAAACACTACGGGTTTCCGCGTAAGCAAAAATTGAACTCATCCCAAAAAGATCAGCAAAAAAAGTTTGAAAATTTTTCCCATGCCCAAAAAACCAACAGTCACGCCCCTCAGCTTTCTCAATAAGCTTTTTAATTTCCTCGACTTTATCACCGGCATAATCTAAATCTTGTTTTACATCAATGCGGCCATCGATTATCTGAGGTTCAACAAAACCATGTTTTTTTATATTGTTTAACGCCTGCAATCTTTTTTCATATAAACTATCAAAATCTTTTTGGCTGCAAAAAAGCATAGAAAAAAACCAAAGAATCACTTTGAATGGCGATCGCCAAAAAGAAATAGTTGCGTATACTTTCTTCATATCTGCTTTTGAACGAACATCCGTCCCAGAGGGATGACTACTATTTTCTGTTAATGCAGGTTCAATAGATAGTTCTGCATCACTAATATGAGCGGGAATTAGTAACCCCGCTGTTTGCATCGCGCGGTTCATTGGGGAAATTGCAATGAAGGGTTTAGGATGTTCAGGATAAAATAATAAATTGCCTGTAACTTGATTTGATTCACGCATATTGGATTCTGCTGATGCTGAAATAGGCGCATTAGGACTAAGACCCAAGCGTTTTTGTGCCCATATTGCACTTTTCCCGTGACGGCTAAATAAGATGTGCCCCGTAATTTCCAGGCTCTGAGCGTTAAGGTATACCTGATCCGCCTCTTTGAGTTGTTTTAGTAAGGCTCCTTTTGCTTCGTCATTAGCCTGATTTAGTTTAGTTATAAGATCTTCAACATGCTGAAAATAAACTTGTTTTCTTTGATCCTCGGTACTCTCTGCCTCAACAAAAGAACTCTTTTCATCCATTAATGGAATAAATTTTTTTTCTTGCACAATGATGTTCCTAATTAAATTCAAGTATATTTGCTTGTACATTATACAGAAAAATCGTCAAAAAAAATAACATTTTGATCTTTATAATCGATTCGCACGCGTGTAAACAATTGACTTACTTGTTCCATACAATATATCCGTTTACACTGTAACTCGTATATTAAAAGACTTCTGGGTCACATGCCCCAGAGTTGTACGAAGGACGCGTGCATGGGGGTTATGATAAGGACGTTTTTTTACCTGGCTCTGGGAGTGATTCTCTTGGGCTGCACTGTATCATTGCCACAAAAACGCCAACTTGAACATCTCAGCTCCCTACCCAAAATCGAACCGGAGGTTAAACGGCGATTAAAGCATAAAAATACTTTTGCAATGGGCAATTGGCCCCAACAGCAATGGTGGTTAAATTATGGCTCAGCTGAATTGAATCAACTAATTGAGGAGGCTTTGTCGAGTAATCCATCCATTCAGGAAGTACAAAGCCGAATTACCGTAGCACAACAAGAAGCCAATGTGGTGCATTCTACTTTATTCCCACTTGTATTTTTTGATGCAACTGATACCCAACAGCATTTAAGCAAGCATGGATTATATCGAGCCTTGAATCCTAAGCTTCCGCTTAATACGACCTTCCTGGATTTGTCGCTCTCATTTCTCTATGAATTTGATTTTTGGGGGCAAAACCGTAATCTGCTAAACGAGGCCCTCGGCAAAGCAAAGGCTCAAGAGGCTGAGACTGAAGAAGTAAAACTCATTATTACAACTGCACTGAGTCAAGCCTATTTCGCCTATAAAACCAATTTACAAAGAAAACACTTATATGAAGAACTAGTCCGTATACGGCAAGACCTTGTTACTTTGCAAAAGCACATGGTGCATAAAGGACTATCCTCGGAGCTGCCAGTACTTGCTGCCACAGAAAATTTACTGGAAGCAAAGAAATGGCTGGCAAGTATCAATGAAGAGTTAAGTAACAATACCCATTTGCTTAATGTACTGGCAGGGCGAAACCCCGCCCACCCCTTATCGAATGAGCGAACATTGCCTCAACTCCCTAAAACTTTAGAAATTCCGCGCAGTATTTCCATTGATTTACTTGCACGCAGACCTGATTTAATGGCACAAATTTGGCGAGCAAAAGCCTGGGCTTATAAAACAGGGGCTGCAATGTCTGCTTATTACCCCAACGTAAATCTAAAAGCCTTCATCGGGTTACAAAGTGTAACGTGGACTAAGTTTTTTGAACTGGCCAATGGTACTGGCGGCCTTACCTCCGCAATTCATCTGCCTATTTTTACTGCAGGTGCGATTCGCGGCAATATTAAAGCCGCACAAGCCCAATTTGAGGCGGCAATTTATGCTTATAATAATTTGCTCTTACGAAGCACTCAGGAGCTTCTCGATACACTGGTTTTTGCTCAAACGGTTTACCAGCACAAAGCAGAGCAAGTAGAAATCATTCATCAAGCACAACAACGATATCGTCTGGTTCGTTTACGCCAGCAAAAAGGTTTAGACAGTCAATTTGATGTGTATTATTTGCATGAAGAAGTGGTTCAGAAACAACTGGTTAATAGCACCCTGTTGTATAACCAATACCTCGCTTCAATTAAAATAACAAAAGCCTTAGGTGGTGGATATTACCAACCCCAGGTGCCACTGGTACAGCAACATGAAGAAAAAAGCTAAACAACAGCATATAGCCCTTATTATTGCACTTTGCATCATTTTTTTATGCTTCTTTTTATATTGGCTTTTTATTTGGCGTTTTGAAGAATTCACCAGTGATGCTTATGTTCAAGGCAACTTGGTAACCATTAAACCCTTACGTCCTGGCTTTGTAACCGGTATTTATACTGATGACACTTATTACGTAAAAAAAGGACAACTTTTAGTTACCTTAAATGAAACCGATTCCATTATCGCCCTGGAAAAAGCAAAACAAAAATTAGCACAAACTGTACGTGATGTCTGTCAGGCCTTTCATAATGTTTTTGTTTTCGCCGCAGACATTAAAGTAAAAAAAGCAGAGTATCTGAAAGCAAAACAGAACTATAAACATCGCTATGATGTAATTCAGATGAAGGGAGTTTCTTTAGAGGATTATCAAAATGCAGCCGATGACTTACGCGCCAGTGCTGCATCATTGGAAAGCACGCAAAACAATTACCATAAAACGCTTGCCTTTATCCAAGGTACCTCCATCACCGAGCATCCGTTAGTACAGAACGCTATTCAGGAGGTTCGCGATGCTTGGGTGCAACTTTATCGTTGTAAGATTTATGCGCCCGTAGAAGGTATTGTCGCTCAACGTAGCGTGCAGGTAGGCATGTGGCTCTCCCCCAGTGATGGGCTCATGTCGGTTATCCCGCTTGACCAAATATGGGTTAATGCGAATTATAAAGAAACTCAATTGAGCAATATTCGCTTGGGACAACCGGTACGAATTACCTCGGATCTCTATGGCAATTCTGTGGTTTTTCATGGAAAAATTGCCGGTTTGCCTGGTGCTGCCGGCAATGCATTTGCCTTACTTCCCCCCGAAAACCTTTCAGGAAACTGGATTAAAATCGTGCAACGTCTGCCGGTTCGCGTATCTCTTAATCCTGATGAGCTGAAAAAATACCCCTTACGTGTAGGGCTATCCTTAGAAGTCACTACGGATCTCTCCAACCAAAATGGTGGATTTAATAACACGGCTACCACTGAATCACCACGGTATTCAACAGATATCTTTCAGCAAGAAGAGGCTGGAGTCGATAAATTACTTACCCGTATTATTGCCGCCAATATTGACCCGAACCTGCAAAAATACGCACAAAATGTATTTGCCTATAATGAGTTAGCCCATGAGAAAAGAGTAAAGAAATGATCCTTTATTTACTTATCTTTTCTCTGGCGGCTGTAGTTTTTAACCTTACTTTGCCCCTTATGGCAGGATTATTCATTGTTGATAATCTTGGCGGCAGTACCTACATTAGCTCTTACGCCATTAGTTTCTTTTGTATTGGTAATATGTTAGGTGTGCCATTTGGCAAGCCACATAGCACTCGCTTAAACCCCATTCAACTCTATATTCTATGTTTAACATTAATGATCTTTTTTTCCTGGCAATGCGCCTTTGCGACGAATTACCTTTCTTTTATTTTATTTCGCTTTCTAGAGGGGATTGCTTCAGGCCCATTATACCTCTTAATTACTTATACCCTTATCCCTGATCTTGCCCCCAATCGTGATAAAGCATTTATCACCTCATTGCTCTTACTTTGCTTTTCTTTAGGTCCTGTTCTTGCCGCCAGTTGGGGAGGATGGATTGCCTTTTATCATCAATGGAGACTGCTGTTTCTTTCCCACATCATCTATTGCTTCTTTTTAATTATTTTTGTGGGTTATCGTTATCGAAAACACTACCCGGCGGTTAAAAGAAGCCAATTTGATTATCCTGGTTATTTTTTCTATGCCATTTTAATAATCTGCTTTGGTACCGTAATTGCTGCAGGACAGGAGCTGGACTGGTTTCGCTCCCCACTTGTTCGCACTCTGGCGATAATTGGCAGCATCAGTAGTCTGTTTTTTGTTTTGCGTTGTCTTCATCATCGGTATCCACTGATTGATTTAAAATTACTAAAAAATGGTTATTTTTGTTTGGCGATGCTGCATGTAAGTTTACTCTTTGCCATCTACTTCGGCATGATTATTTTGCTCTCTTTATGGCTGCACCTCTATGTGAATTACAGCCCATTTTGGGTGCTTCTCTCAATTTGCGTCACCCTTTTAGGGGCCTGGTTACCCGTTGTGATTCATTATAAAGCCTATGACCCACGTTTTCCGCTGATAATTGCTCTGATTTTTTTAATTGCATCCAGTTTGTATACTATTCAATTTAACGTACAAATTGATTTTAATCGTATTGCCATTTCACGAATTTTAACAGGCTTTGGACTTAGCCTTTTTCTCGCACCATTATTTCGCTTATCGGTACAGGTTTATCCTAAAGAAAAACTGCATGAATGCCTAAACTTATTTCATATCATCCGACTTTGGGGAAGTGGCATTGGCATCGCGCTCTTTGTGACGTTGTGGCATCGTCGCCAAGTATTTTATTATGAGCGCTTAGGCAGCCGCTTAACTGAATTCTCAGCCGTAACCAATGATTTTTTCAAAAAAGCCCAGCAGGTTCCCCTTCCCGGAAAGCATGCTTTTGCCCAGCTCAGCTCCTATCTTAACCGCCAGGCAACTGCTCTGGCTTTAGATGACTGTTTTTACTTAATGAGTTGGATTTTGATTGCGTTACTCATCATTTTATTATCCACATTTTTCTTTAAAGAACCGGTGTTATTTGATAAGAAAAATGCACCGTACTAGAGCTTGTCATTTCAAATGCTTATTCATTAAAAACGAAATAATTTCAGAATGCTCTTCATCGTCCCCTTCATTCTCAAATGAAGACATAAGATGCTCACGCCAAGTAGCTGGTGCATTCCATTTACTTAGGTAATCCTCTTTTTGTTGTTGATTAAGCCCATGCCAAAAAGGAAGCCAAACGTAATGAATCCAAATTTCCCCTGATTGTCGCCAAAACATATCCCAAGGAGCAAAATCCAGGGCAAAAATCCAGGGGGGATCAATTTCTGCACTCACAGGATAAGGCCCTTTAAGCTGTATCGATTTTTTATTCCCTATAAACTCTATGGAACTATCGATAAAAAAATTCACCCATTGTTTTGACTGGACATTTTGAAATTGTAATTTCCCAAAACCAGTCTTATTAAAATAATAATCGCTAGGGTAATACTGTTTCAGCTCATTAGAATGCTCTTGCTCCAATGGCCACTGCGACCGCTTATAAAATTGCTTTCTTTTATACGGGTAAAGATAACGGCAGTGCAAAAGGAAGCAAACAGTTGTTTTATTAATCGGCTTAGGAGCTGTTAATGTGCCAATTATTTTTCTTTCTTTAAAAATCAAATAATTTTGTGCTAATGGCAGGACAGATTGAGAATGCTCTTTAGGTAAAATTATTTCAAGCCAATTAACGTCTTCCCTTTTCATGCGCTCTACCCAATTAATTTCGTATCAATCTGATTTTAAATTTTAATTGATTTATGGAAAATTAAATAGCATAACGAGCATTTCCTGTATCAATCAGCTCTTTTTCTTAGAATCCAGATAGGTTTCACAACATTCACTGGTAAGTGGTCGGGAATAAACATAGCCCTGGAAGCCGTCAATCCCTTGGGTATGAAGCGTATTGAGTTGCTGTTCATTTTCAACTCCCTCTGCAATCACCTTCATATTTAATTTATGAGCCATAGTAGTAATCGCATGGATAATCGTTTGATCCAAGGAGTTTTCTGCACAGTTATCAATGAATACCTTATCAATTTTTATTTTGTTAACTGGTAAAAGTTTCAAATAAGATAGAGCTGAATAACCTGTCCCAAAATCATCGAGAACTAAGTTTACCCCTAGTTGCTGTAGCTTTTTAATTTCTCTGTATAAGTTCTCATTGTGGTTAAGAACTAGTGTTTCTGTAATTTCAAGCTCTAAAAATGCAGGATTAAACTGGGTTTCGGTTAAAACCTCTGCAACAACAGAGCTAACTGATTGGTTAAGAAATTGTGCTGCAGATAAGTTAATTGCAATAAAACCTGAAAAGATATTTTTGTCTTGCCAAAGTTTCGCTTGTTGGCAAGCCGTTTTTAAAACCCATTCACTTACAGGACCAATTAACGGACTTTTTTCTAAAGTCATAATAAAATCTTTAGCTTCTAAAACTCCTTTTTCAGGATGTTTCCATCTGATTAATGCTTCAAGACCGATTATTGCTCCAGTATCCACCGCATAAAAAGGTTGATACATCAAAAAGAATTCCTGATTCTCATAAGCGCGTTGTAATTCCTTATCTAAACCGTGTATACGTTGGTAGTCTTCCAATAATTGAGTGGAATAGTAATAAAACCGATTGCGCCCTTTTTCTTTCGCCTGATATAAAGCCGTATCTGCAAGCTTAAGTAAGGTTTGTATATCATGCCCGTCATCCGGGAAAATACTGATTCCAAGGCTGGTGGTCGTCTGCAAAATATGCTCACCAACATGAAAGGGTTTAGAGAGTTCATGGAATACCCATTCAACGATGGAATTTAAGTATTCTTTGGAGGTAAATTGAGTGAGCATGACGACAAACTCGTCTCCCCCTATCCGTGCAGCAATATCACCTTTTTTTAAAATAGAGTTTAATATTTTCGCAGTATGAACCAGTAACTTATCTCCATAATCATGCCCTAAATTATCATTAACCATTTTAAAATAATCTAAGTCTAAAAATAATAAAGCAATTCTTTTGCCCGTGATACCTGATTTTCTAGATGTTTGTTGAAAGAGCTCATACAACATATTACGGTTAGCAAGCCCTGTGAGTGGGTCATGCGATACCTGATAATAAAGTTTCGCGTTTTCCAACGAAGTCATAGCCTGCGAGCTAAGTAGCTGCAAACTGTCTATATGACTTGCGGTAAACGTATTATTACTTTCTTTATGCTCTAAATACAAAATATGGCAGAGCTGACCTTGATAAAAAAGTGGCATCGCCAGGATCGATTTAGGCTGTTCTTTTTGCACATAAATATCATTGAAAGTGAGATCCGACTGGTTTGTATCATTGATAATGATGGCTTTTTTGGTCAATTGTACATAGTTCAAAACGGAAAGAGGATATTTTAATCCCGCATCAGATGCTTTGAGATTATTCAAATAAATGTTTTGTTCTTCTGAGTTTCCTTCCGCTTCAATAATCCATTTTCCATTTATCCGGGTTAAAATAATACTGTTCTGAGCGCCTGAATTTTCCAAGACAATGGTAAGAAATTTTTGCAATAGTTTATCTAAACGGATCTCACTGGATAGTAACTGGGTAAATTTCAAAATAGCTAGCATGTCTAAATGATGGGCCCCGCCTCCCCCCGGAGGCAGCATCGGTTTGGCTAATGCTGTTTGGCTGGTAATGTATGTTGGATAATTATCTTCTAACCATTGAGCTTTAGCTAAGGCACCCCATTTTTTAAATAATTGATAGGCATTTTGTAAATAGAGTTGTGCCACTCGCCCTACTTTTTGGCTAATGCAATAACAACCCGCCTGCTCACTGGCAATCGCCGCAATTAAAATGGACTTGCTCGCCAAGGCCCTATTAACTGCTTCATCATACAAAGGAAGGGCATCTTGGTTATTAAGATGTGCTAATTCCGCATCAATTAATAGGGCATGCATTTTAAAATTATCAGGACACCAAGTAGCGTAGGTATCAATCAATTGTTTAAGCTGCTTTATTGTCTTTAAAATGGGTTTATGTTGTTTTTTGGGTAATTGCCGAAGGTATTGGCACAAAGCCAGCGCATAATAAAACTTGCCATCAAAATGGGTTATTAATCCTTTATCATACTCAGCATAAGTCTCATGATGTTGTCCCATTTGCATGGCTTGGTTGATGTTGCCTAATAGAAAATGTAAGCGCGTAATTGAGCAGTAAAAAAAGCCCAGTTCCGTTTTATTCTCTCCTTGAATAATGCGTTGTTCAAAAGCGTCCAATTGCTCAGGCTGGACTGGCTCCAGATTCTTTAAGCATTGCACGGAATAAGCCCAAAATTTTGTCACATTAACAAAATCTGAGATATTGGTACGAGACATAAATGACAAGGTAGCCTCAACAGCCCCTTTTACTTCGTCCAGTGATTGTCCTATGGTAAAAGAATGAAGTACTAAAGTGATGCTACTGTAATTGCTATAGCCTAAATCCCCCGCTTCGCAGCCTAGGTTAAAAGCGTTCCTTATTGTTTTATTACATTCACTAAGAGGTAATTGATAGGGCTCAATAAATTCGCCTAAAACAAATTGATTCCTGCCATCAAAGTTTGATACCCCATATTTTTGTTTTAACTTATTATAAAGTCGGACAAAAGACAGCGCTTCCTCATGTAAGTATAAAGAATGCATAAGCACAAATGCATAGACTGGAATACACATAGAGGTGCTTTCGGTATAACCATGCTGTAAACTTAAGCGTATATTAATGCAGGTCAGCAAAATAAACATTTTTTGCTCAATAATAAAGGCGCTATTTAGCAATTGCGTAATTAAGTTAACGATGGCCTTTTGTTTCAAATCACTCATCAAAGGTAAATCAATAAATTCCGGCGGCGTTCTTTTTAGTTGGAATTTAATTTTATAAATGGCGATTAATAAGTGATAGGTCTTTGGTTTTTTGGGGATCTGGATGCCAAAACTTTTTAAAGCATTTAACCCTAAATTAAGTGCATCTCGATGTTTACCAATGGTGGCTAACATTTCAATTTTAAGTCGATTGATTTCTAAAATCTTAAGTGGCTCTTTTTCTTGATTGAGCAGTTGATTAAAATAGTTATTGGCATTAACAAAATCGCCAATTAAATATTTGCATGCCGCCAACTCTTTATAGAGCTGGAACGCCAATTCTTCTTCCATTTGCCAACAATTATCTGGTAATAAAGAAATACCCGCGGAGAAATATTCATTCGCAGCATAATAAGCTGAGGCTGATTTAGCTTTCTGGCCAGCCCATAAATTATACTTGGCTAATTCCACTCGTTCATTAGGGTTTTTAATCAAAAAAATGGCTTGATTAAAATGCTTCATCACCTCGAACAACCGCTCATCTTTTTCTGTAAGCGCTTTTTCTTTAAGTAACAATCTACCTATTTTTAGATGGATATAAGGCAGCCTATCTTGTTCTACTAATTCCGAGCTTGCTTGCTGAATACGATCATGAACAAATCGATAATTTAAAGTACTTAATTGCTCACGATTGATAATGCTCTCTAAACCTACCAGGTTTTGAGTTAGATAAGCCTCTTCTATTGGATAAATTAAATTGGCTTTAATTGCCTGGTATAAGCCCTCTGCGGTTTGCCCAATTGTTTTTTCACTAATGGTAACCAAAGTGTCAAAATCAAATTTATGGCCTAAACACGCCGCTAACATTAAAATCTCTTGAGTGGCTTGAGGCAGCCAATGAATTTTTGTTGTCAGCAACTCCACCACATTATCCGTAGCGTTCTGCTGCAAAATTTGCGATAAATCCCACTCCCAGCAACCTAGTTCATAGGAAAATCTTAATAACTTGTTCTGATAAAGAACTTTAATGAATTCATTAATAAAAAAGGGATTTCCCTGAGTTTTCTCGAAAACGCATCGTGCTAATTCGTGGATTTTTTTTAAAGGACTTAATAAAGTATCATGTAATAATTGCTGAATATTTTTTAATTCTAAAGGCTGCAGCGTAATTTGCGTGAGTGCCACATTGTTATTACTAATATTATTCAATGTTTGTTGTAAGGGATGACCCTCATCAATTTCATTATCCCGATAAGCACCTAACAGCAATAAATAATTGGTCTCCTGATCTTGCAATAGGTTTTCGATAAAATTAAGCGATGAATTATCTGCCCATTGCAAATCATCAAGGAAGATAATTAATGGATGATTTTGTTGCGCAAAGACACGAATCAAATTTTGGAATGCCAGATTAAATCGTATTTGCGTATCGTTAGGATTCAATTTTGGAACAGCTGGTTGTGCTCCTATAATTAATTCTATTTCTGGAATTACATCGATAATAACCTGTCCTACTTTGCCTAAAGAATCTAGTAGCTTGGTTCTAAGATTATTTAAATTATCCTCACTTTCCGAAAGGACTTGTTCCACCAATCTTTGAAATGCCGAGACAATGCCGCTGTATGGAATATTTCGTTGTATCTGATCAAATTTCCCTTGGATATAATAAACACGATGTTGCACCATCGCTTTATGTACTTCATTAACCAAAGACGTTTTCCCAATTCCAGAATATCCAGCAATTAACACTATTTCTTTATTGCCTTTGCTTACACGATTAAAGGCTTGTAATAATTGCTCTACTTGTGCATTACGACCATATAAATTACGCGAAATGCTTAAATAATCACGGGTATCGTTTAAACCTAGAGTGAATGGTTTAATACAGCGTTTACGTTCCCATTGCTCTTGGCAGGCCTGAAGATCAGATTTTAAGCCAATGATACTTGAATACCTTGACTCGGGCATTTTATTCATAAGCTTGTCAATAATCGCATTGAGCATCTCCGGAACGTCTGATCTTTTTTCAAATACTGGTGGTGCTTTCTTAGCAATGTGACAATGCACTAACTCCAAAGGATCTTTGCTTTGAAATGGTAATTGATTCGTTAACATCTGGTACAGAGTTATTCCTAAAGAATAAAAATCCGTGCGGTAATCAATAGGACGATTGATGCGACCTGTTTGCTCTGGTGAAATATAAGCCAAATCTTCTTCAAGATTGAAGGTCATATAATCAAAAGTTTCTTCTGAAAGTTGCGTACAGACACTTAAATCAATGAGCTTTAAGGTTAACTTATCGGGATCAATGATAATATTTGATGGGTTAATTTCTTTATGAATAATTTTTAATTGATGCAATTCCCCAATTATATCCACTAACTGCAAAGCCAATTTACAGAAATCACCAATTTCTAAGCGATTATCCTTAAGATAATCATGTAAAAGCATTCCTTCTACATTCTCTAAAACTAATATTGGTACGGGAATATCTTGTAAAAAGTCATAGGCTTTAATAATGGTGGGCGCATTAATTTGTTGTAACAAGTTAAACTCGTGCTGTAAAACAGCGAGATTTTCTGCGGTTATATGATGATTATTTGGTGTTTTTAATAAAACACGGCACCTATCTTTACTTCTAATGGCATAGTAAGTATCGATATTATGATTATTACGCATTTTCTTTTGTAATGCATAACCTGATATGGCAACCATTTCGACTCATTTATTGATAGTCATTCTCTTATATATTTGATTTGTCATTGCAGTTCAAATCAACATCCCGATACGTCTATCAAATTTCTCTGAACAAAAAGAGTGTATTTTCCTGATCTTACAATATACTAAGATTTAGTCCATACAATTATCAGCCTCTTATGGACTTAGATTATCGTAGACCTACATAAGCTACATGTTTTCCAGTAGTGTTTTACTCGATGCTCGAGAATACGTACTATACGTAAAGTGTAGTGCAGGAAGACGGCATGTCAAAATTTTTTCTTCCTGATAAATTTAAAGACAAAAGAACATTAATCGCTAAATTTTCATTTAGAGCGCTAAGTGATTCGCTTGTATCTGTAATGATCTTTTATATTTATGTTAAAATAGTGCCCAACCGAGGATGCACTAATAAGTTCCTCATAGATATTTCTAGGTACGTTATAATACGCGTATTCCCGATTACTTAAAAAGCGTAGATACAAAGTACTACCTTGATAGGCAGCAGCGGAGATAACAGATGATTGAAGTTGAATCCAAGCGACCATTAGAAGATCCCCCTTCTGATTCAGTTAAAAATCTGAATGATTATAAGCTTGGTATAAGTAATATTACATATCAAGTCTCTTTGGCAAAAGATGGAGAAGCTTGGTGCGCTCTAATTGGGCATGACATTCAAACAGGAATTAGTGGTTTTGGTAAAACAGTGCCTGAAGCCTTACGTGATCTGGCAGATAGAATATGCGAATAATTAACCCATTTCAATGCGTTACTTTTTTGCATCCCCTAATAAAAGTGCCATAAAGATATGGTTTTCATAGGTTCCATTGATGCGAACAGCATTTTTATGGATGCCTTCCTTTTCAAATCCAAATTGTTCATATAAGGCAATTGCTCGCTTATTTTGCTCACGTACAGTAAGCTCGATGCGTGTTAAACCCTTTTGCTCTGCCTGTTGAATAGCAGCATGTATTAATTTCTTGCCAATTCCTTGCCCCCGATAAGATGCTAATACACCCATGCCTAAAGAACCTATATGAGCAAAAACCGGGCGGTCAAGCGCGCTAATATCACACCATCCAACTACGTGGTCATCACATAAAGCTACAAAATGAGGCCAATTACCCTCAATATTCTGCAATACAAAATCTCGCGTAGTATTTATAGGCGGCCCCTCTAAGAAAGCCAGATACTTAAGTTCGCGCGCAACGCTATCAACCGCCGCCCAAAATCCATCGATGTGTTTTTCAGTTATGGGAACTATTTCAATCATTTTTTAGCATTCCTCATAGTATGAGGGGTGGACCTTCATAAAAAAGTTCTGACTAATTGGCAACAGCCAGAACCGCTTTTCAATCTTATTTTTTTCTCTTTTGAGCAGATGGGCTCATTGGCACTTTAATTTCATTGGGATAATCAAAAGCCGAACCACTTGCTATATCAATTACGCCACCAATAATTCCACCAAATATAATATTACCAAAGATTAACCCTTTAAGCTTGGATTGTACCTTAGTCGATGATTTTCCATAGCCTGGTTTTTCGCAAGTAAGGAATAAATCCTTGTTGCTGCGATGAACCACAATACTATTTGGCGTGTGATCTACATACCATTTACCTTTATTATTTTCTAAGGCACAGCGTGCATTTTGAGCTGGGGGAGTTAATACCTTAATTTTTTGCTGATTGCCACTAACTATAGAAGCACAACCAGTTAAGAGAGAAAAGCCAAAACAGGCAGAAGACAATAATGCTAATTTTTTCATAATTTCCATTTTTCCATAAAATATTGGTTGCTGTTTCAACAATAAGTTGTTGATCATTCCATTAAATCCCAGTTCCATAACTTGGGAATTTTGGAGCAGGCAGAATACCAAGCTTTTATAAAAAAGCAATGAATATTTTATAAAATTGCAATAACAAGATAGGATTTGTTTTTTTATGGACAGTATGGTAAAAAACAATCTTGCTCCTGCTGTTTATTACCTTGTAAATGCCCTTAGAAGATAAATTTACAACCAAAAATAGAGGTGCCTTAAGCAACCCCGAAGGCCGATTTGAAACAACACGCTATGAACATTTTGCTGATGGCTGGAATTTAGAAGAAGAAACCTTGCCGGAAATAGAAACCGTTCTATTATCAGAAACAGCTAAATCCATTATTTCTCATAATGATTCTCCTGATTTGCCATTTGAGCAATCCATCAACCCTTATCGTGGTTGTGAGCATGGTTGCATTTACTGTTACGCACGTCCTAGTCATGCTTATGTTAATTTATCACCCGGTATCGATTTTGAAACCAAGATTTTTTATAAAGAAAATGCTGCACAACTTCTAAGCAAAACATTTGAAAAAGCCAGTTATCGCTGTAAAACGATTGTCTTAGGCGCGAATACTGATCCCTATCAACCCGCAGAGGCTTCGTTAAAAATAACGCGCAGCCTTCTTGAAGTGTTTAAGGAGTATAAACATCCGGTAAGCATTATCACTAAAAACTCCCTGATTGAGCGAGACTTAGATTTGCTTACAGCCCTGGCTAAAGATAACTTAGTAAGCGTAGCCCTCAGTGTAACCACGCTTTCTAAAGAGTTGAAAAGAACCATGGAGCCACGCACCTCCATGCCAACAGCCAGGTTAAGAGCTATTAAACGACTTACTGAACACGGTATTCCTGTACGAGTACTGGTGGCTCCGGTTATCCCGATGATCAATGATATTGAACTTGAAAAAATTTTAGAGGCAGTCAGCCAAGCCGGCGCTAAGCATGCCAATTACGTTCTACTCAGATTGCCACATGAGGTCAAGGATTTATTTAGAGAATGGCTCGATGAGCACTTTCCTCAAAGGGCATCGCATATTATGAGTTTAATCCAGCAAATGCGCGGCGGTAAGGATTATGATTCGACGTTTGGCAAACGAATGTCTGGTGAAGGCATCTTTGCAAGCTTACTAAAGAAACGCTTTCATCTAGCCTGCCAACGCTATCATTTAAATAAAACACCTGCCCAAGCGCTGGATGTGACACAGTTTGAGCGAAAAATGGCTGGCGGCAAACAATTACTCCTTTGGGATGAAATGTATTAATGATCGCAAGCTAGCGCTGAACGGAGTGAAGCCCAGCATTGCACGTTGCTGGGCTTCAGCCTACATCCCCATATCCATTGTTTATGTTATACTTGATTTTTTTACTACTGGCTTACAAACACTATGCATACATTACCTCCATGCCCCAAATGCAACTCCGAATATACATATGAAGATGGCCCCCTATTAATTTGCCCTGAATGCACTTACGAATGGAGCCAACATGAACATGATGCGGATGAAGGCCAGAATGAGGAACGAATCATTAAAGATGCTAATGGCCAAGTATTAAATGATGGAGATACCGTCACCGTTATTAAAGACTTAAAGGTCAAAGGTTCGTCTCTAGTAGTAAAAGTAGGTACTAAAGTAAAAAACATTAGACTGGTTGACGGTGATCATGACATTGATTGTAAAATTGATGGCATTGGCGCTATGAAATTAAAATCAGAATTTGTGAAAAAAGGCTAATTCTCCAAGATAAAGACACACCGGCATAATCAAAGCATAATGGAGTTAGGATGAAAGGATCTCATCACACAGCGAAACGAAATCGTATGAGTCGTCTCAATACGCGTTGGCCTACCTGGCTTGCGCTTATTGTGGTTGCTTTACTCTATGAAGCCCTACCCAAAGTATTTTATTGGGGACCAAGAGGTTTACTTATTGGCTTGGTAACGGTGCTATTGATCCCCTTAATCATTGGTCAGTGGCGCGGCGATTCTCACATCAATCGTATTCTTGCTCTAGCAATTAATATCCTTATTACGCTGTATACCATAATTTCTGTCAGTCGATTACTCATAGCTACCTTTCAAGGACAAATTGGCCCAAACCACTTGCTTATCTCATCCATAATTTTATGGGCAGTCAATATTTTGGTTTTTGCGCTCTGGTATTGGAGTTTAGATGCTGGTGGCCCTGTACAAAGAGAGCTCAAAGAAAGTGCAGGCTCAACTGCTTTTCTATTTCCTCAAACCCAACTCGCCTTAACTGAAACAGCAGGCGTACCCAAAGCGATAAAAGACTGGAAGCCTCATTTTGTGGATTACTTATTCCTAGCCTTTAATACTACCACCGCCTTTTCACCAACGGATACGCCAGTGTTAACCCGTTGGGCAAAGTGCATGTGCATGCTCCAAGCAATAATTTCTTTAGCCATTATCGTAATGCTCGCCGCACGCGCCATTAACATCTTAAACTCAGGTTCAAGTTATTTTGTTTCATAAAAATGACAAGCCGGGTTGCCCATAAGAGTCCTTACTTAAAGCTCAGGGTACGTCATCCTGGTTTTCCTATGGGTTACACAGTTTAATTTTTTATACCATAATAAATATAAATTCATAAAGATTATGTCCATGCCCCCAAAAAGCTTTGATTACGTTATCGTAGGCGGAGGTTCCGCAGGCTGTGTTTTAGCCAATAGACTATCGGAAAACCCTAATATTAAAGTATGCCTACTCGAAGCAGGCCCAGCAGACACTAATCCCTTCATTCGCATGCCCATGGGAATTATCATGGCCATACGCAGTAAAAAGCTAAACTGGCATTTATGGACCACACCCCAAGTTCATTGCAATAACAGAATTATGTATTGGCCTCGAGGGCGAACGCTTGGAGGCAGCTCCTCTATTAACGCCATGTGCTACGTAAGAGGACATGCTCATGATTATGATCACTGGGCGCAATTAGGTAATGAAGGCTGGTCTTATCAGGAAGTACTTCCCTACTTTGAAAAATTTGAACGCGAAGGAAAAATTCATGTCGATAAGCCCAGGTATTTAAATCCCTTGATGCGTGTTTTTGTTCAAGCAGGAGAACAAGCTGGTTATTCGCGTTTAGAGAATTATAATAAAGAGCTGCACGAAGGCGTAGGGTATTTTGAGGTAGCGCAAAAAAATGGACAGCGTTGGAACAACGCTCGAGGTTATTTAGATCCCATTAAAGAAAGAAGTAATTTAACCATTATAACGCAGGCCCACGCGGTTAAAATTCTTTGTGAAAATAAATGCGCTAAAGGAGTACGTATAGTCAGACGAGGAAACACGCTAGACATTTGGGCCAATAAAGAAGTGATTTTATCTGCAGGAAGCATCGGTTCGCCTCATCTTTTATTACTATCCGGTATAGGGCCTAAATCAGAGATAGAGAAACATGGTATTACTTTGGTGCATGATTTACCCGGAGTAGGAGAAAACCTACAAGATCATTTAGATATTCATATAACCTGCTTGGATAAAACACATACTTCATTTAGCTTCCGTCCTAGTGCTCTGTGGCGACACCTTAAATCATTAGCGCTTTATTTATTTAAACACCAGGGTGAATTAACCAGCAATTACACACAAGCTGTAGGTTTTGCCAAAACGAACCCCACACTAATTGCTCCCGATATACAATGGCATTTCGCAGCATCTATGTATACTAATAGCGCACGCCAATTAAGGGATTTGTTCCATCATTATGGCTATTTATTGATGGCCTGTTTTTTACATCCTAAAAGCAAAGGCAGGATTAAATTGCGCAGTGCTAACCCTCTGGAGATGCCCTTAATCGATCCTAATTATTTATCGGAAAAAGAAGATTTGGATGCAATGGTAACTGCCTTTCAAAAAAGTAGGGAAATTCTATCCCAACAAGCCTTTAAGCCTTACTGTCTAAAAGAATTTGAGCCTGGAGAGACCGTGAAAACACAAGCGCAAATTCGCGAATACATTAAGCAAAAATCAGAAACCATTTATCATCCCATAGGTACCTGTAAAATGGGTATTGATTCAATGGCCGTAGTCGATCCCAAACAATTAAAGGTATATGGAATGGAAAATTTAAGAGTGATCGATGCCTCCATTATGCCTACCTTAATTAGTGGTAATACCAATGCCCCGACCACGATGATTGCTGAAAAAGGAGCCGCAATAATTTTAAATGCGACAATTTAACTGGGAGAACATTTTTTTGCATCAAAATAGTACACTCCTCTTGCATATCGTCTTCCTATATTTTATTTTTAAAAGCCAGAGAAGTCTGGTTTTCCATACTTCTTTTAGAATATATAAATAGTAATTAGAAATTTTTTACAACAGGAGAAATTTCCATGAATAAAAATCTACTTTCTATTTTACTTTCTATCGCTCTTATCTCACCAGTATTAGCGAACTCTGTCAACGATACACAAAATACATCCATCAACAGCAATAACCAATTAATCGATCCATTTACTAACGATCCATTTTTTCAATCACACAATGCTGTCCTACAGCAAATGCAAAAAATGCAGCAGGCCATGGATCAATTTATGAAAAATCAATTTATACAAATGCAAAATAGCCTGGCAAATACTCCAAATCAGGATCCCTTCGGTAGTGCAAAAAACATTGAGATTGAAGAAAATAAAAATGAGCTTATTTATAAAATAAAACTGCCACAAGGCAGCGATAATAAAGTTGATGTTTCTGTTAAGAATGGGCAATTAATTATTAGTGCCAATGTAACTCAAAAAATTACCCATGAGGAAGGTCAAAGTAAAAGCGTAAGTTATTCTCAAAGCAATTACAGCCAATCATTCCAATTACCTCAAGGATACGATCCCAACTCAATGACTACAAAAATGAAGGATTCAAACTTGATTGTTACATTAAAAAAACAAGCTTTGTAAATCCGAAATAATTTAGCTGCGTGACATTATTGTGTGAATTAAAATGTATCCAATAATGGTCACGCGAACACTGGCAAGCAATCAAAATGGAATTTTCAATAAAGCCTCTTTATATTTGCCAAATAATTTAATTCGCATTCTACACAACCTAGATTTTCGGATAGAATTATTTTGCACTCAAGAAATTATACGCTTGGGCTTCATTTTCAGGTTTTTTAGTTATCTTTTTTTCTAGCAACTCAACCATACTCATGACTTTAGCATGATGTTCAGATAGCTCTGTGAGCATCATATTTGCATAGCACCGATCTCCAGGAACTGAAGCAAAAGAAATGACTGGGTAAGAAGCAAGTAATTCAGAAAAAGCTTTAGAAAAGCTTATATCTTCATAGAGTTCGCGCTTAAGCTTTGCGAATAATTCTGGATTAGAAAAAAATCGCAATTCCTGGCTTAATGCTTGTGCAGTTAAATTGAGCTGCTCTACGAATATAATAAGCCGCTCATGAACTTGCGTTTGCTCGTTAAATATTTCTTCACAAGACTCCAAAAAAAATTTAAGATCTAGCAGTTTTTCTTTTTCTTTTTTTTTGGGTATGTTCTTAGATGGGCCTACAATAGAGGCTCCAAAAATACCTAAACATACACTGAATGATATTAAAGAGAAGGCTTCACATAGAGGATTCCCGAAAGTCATAATATAAAGAGATGCCGAACATACAGTTAAACTGGCAAACAACAATTGTGGGTAATAAGTGGCTACAAAAAGTGTAGTAAAACGACACAGGTTTAAACACAACAGCCCTAAAGCTAAGGTTAGTTTAGTTAAAGCAGTCCCAAACTCTTTAGCGGCATCATGAGTTAATGACATTGCATTCGAGAAATTTAATGCAAACAAAGAGCTTGCTACCTGCCCTAAAATTTTGAATGTTTCAAAAAGCATGGAAAAGCCTGAGCTTACATATTGCCACTGTCCAATCCACATTGAGTAATTTATTTCTTTAAACTCATTAAAATTACGGTAATAGCGAAAAAAATACTCCCCTGGGTGTTCCCATAGGTTCATTTTTAATTCATTTAGATATTTTTTTTCTACTTCAGAGAAATTATCAAACATGCTCGTTCCTACCTCATACAATAATTTTTTACCAAGACAATGACTTGAAACTTATAGGGAGTGAGTTAAAACAGATGGTTTTGGGATTGATAAGTAAAGATGATTTTTCCATAATTTTTCCATTCATAGCAGACTAATAAAATTACTCTTTTCCATACCGACTTAAGGTTGAAGAATGCGAAGAATACATTGATGAATTATTTTTTTCAATAGTACTTATTTAAAATCCATCTTGGGGAAATTAAAGGCACTTAAACTAAAAATCATAGCAAATAGTACAGCAGGTCAACTATTTAATATTCAATTACTTATAATAATAATTAAATTAAAACCTGTAATAAACACAATTACTTCTAAGATCTCTTTCATAACTTTATACAGACCAAGTGGCCTTTTATACTGTAAGATAATAATTAAAATTTTAATTTAAGCCTGGCATGAAATTCCCATACCAACCCATTCACTTAACTCATGTACTTGAAACCACCCCTACTTGGGATAGTAAACGTAGGCTGGGCTGCAAGCCCAGCATTATGGGGCACAAACTCTGTTACAGAGCCTGAGAGCCCGTCGAACTACATGTTTCATCGCGTCAAGGGACATAACAATTTACAATATCCTTAAATTATTCTTCACCGCTAAAACAGTCGGATGTGAAGCACCCAATTTTTTGGCGCCAATAGCAATTGCCTTTTCAAAACAGGATCTTGCAGCCACCTTCTTACCCTGCTCAGAATACAAAGTGCCTAAATTATTCATATACGTCGTTAAAAGCGGATGGTCTGCGCCATGTTTTTTTTCAATGATGGCTATTGCCTGCAAATAAAGCGGTTCCGCTTTATCATATTGTTTTAACTCACCATAAACATAGCCTAAGCCGTTTAAACTTTGAGCATATAAAGGATGCTCTTCCCCTAATGCTTTTTTCCTAATCACCAATGAGCGTTGATAAAGCGCCTCAGCTTTACTGTATTGCTTTTCTTCTGAATACAAACTTGCCAAGTTATTGAGTACATTAGCAATCAGCGGACTCTCCGCTGGAAGTTTCTTTTCATAGATTGTAAGCGCCTGCTGATATAAGGATTCTGCCTTTGTGTAATTACCTCGCCCTTCATAAAAAGTCCCAAGGTTTAATAATGCATTAGCGGTATTGGGGTGCTCATTACCTAATTTGTTTTGGTAAAGCGCTGCAGCATTTTGGTAGAGCTCTTCTGATTGTTTCATCTTTCCTTGCGCGCTAT
The DNA here is from genome assembly GCF_001465875.1 of Legionella saoudiensis. Classification (GTDB taxonomy): domain Bacteria; phylum Pseudomonadota; class Gammaproteobacteria; order Legionellales; family Legionellaceae; genus Legionella; species Legionella saoudiensis. The sequence continues at coordinate 1,229,296 of NZ_LN901324.1, forward strand.
AAACACTCGCTAAGTTATTCATATCCCGACCAATGGAACGATGGCCTACAGGAAGAACCTTCTGATCAATCGCCAAAGATTGTAGGCATAATTTTTCTGCCTCTGCGTAATAACCTTGCAATTTATACAGACGGCCCAAATTATTTAAGATCGTAGCATATTGAGGACCGTTAATTTGCAGCACCTTCACAATCGCTAACGCTCGCTCATAAGTGCGATGTGCCTTTTCATACTCCCCTATTCCCTCATAGGCTAATCCAAGATTATCTAAACTCGTGGTTAGCGTGTAATTTTTAGAGTCAGTATGTTGCTCATGAATTTTTATAGCGCGCAATAGCAATGGTATTGCTTTTGCACTTAAGCCTTGACTTATATAAAAATCAGCCAGATTATTGAGGGTTACTGCCAAATCAGGATGGTTTTTTCCGTATACTTGTTCATCCAAAGCTAATGTTTGATGATAGAGGGGCTCACACTTATTGTATTCCCCCATGCTTTCATAAAGAGCAGCCAAATTAGAAAAGAGACCGATTCTTAATTCCAAGTTTTTTGATGGCTCTTTATCTAAAATTTGCTGAGCCTCTTTATAGAGATTTTCTGCCTGAGTATATTTATTTTGCTGTCGATAGACCGAACCCAAAATAACTAAAAATGGAATACGCTTAATATCATCCTTAGGATATTTCCTATCAAAAAGACGCAATGATTTTAAGGCATAATACTCTGCCTTATCATGCTTTCCTTGTTCTCTATAATTCCTGGCAAGAAGATTTAATGTCGTTGTAGCAGAATAACTATCCTCACCATATAATTTTTCATAAAAGAACAAGGCTTGGCGTAAAAATCTATCTGCCTGCTTGAAGTTTCCTTGAACATAATAGGAGTGCCCTAAATTAAAACAGCTAATGGGTAGATGCCTAACTTCTTTATGTCGGGCAATCGAAAAAGCCTGACTGGCAAGAATTAAAGCCTTTTTACTGTCACCTTGTCTTTTGGCCACCCAATATTGAGTATTTACATTTTCCCATGGTGTTTTTTGTGCCCAACCCAAGCTAAAAAATAAGCATAAGATAAAGGCAACGACTAGTTGCCTATTTATTTGAACTCGCATGTTCTACCTACTTCGTTTACAGACTGATTAAGTGTCGTTTGCTCATGCCTTTTTACTGCTTCTTCAGGACAAAAAAATGAATGCCTATTGACCTTTCTAGATTCTGGAGTAATTGGATCAACTACTGGAAGTTTAGGTTTTATCCTATCCAAAATCATATCATCAAACAACTCCGGATGACCCAAACGCTTAAGATTACTTATTGCTCTATCGCTAACCTTGAAGGATAAATCCGCTAGATAATGCATTACTTGAGCACCCCAATAAGCCTGAGTGTGCTCCTGAGAAGCGTGCATGAACGTTGCTGCTGCTGTATAGTTACCTTCATCAAATTGTTTAATACCTTCCTCTGCCAAGGATTTGCCTTGCTCTTGAAATAACTCTACTACCTTTTCATCATAAAGCAGCGTATCCAAAACCCCAATCCCAACTAAAGCCCAACCAATAGGACCAGCAGCAGAACCCGTGGTTACTTTTAAAGAATAGTTAATTATTAGATCCCCAACCGTATTTTTCATTGCGGTATCCCAAACATCCTTTTTCCCATCAAGAGATGCGCCATATAAGTTAAAAATAAAGCTAATATATATAGTACCTCGAGACCCCATATAAGCTTTCGTGCTAAGGCCATCAGGAGCAGAAAATATTTTAGCCAACTTATCTGCCGAGTCAGCCCCAATTTTTTGAGCAAGTCCCTCCCACATATCTTCAGAGCTTGCTTTAACGACCTTGTTAAGTGCAGATAAAAGTTGGGCTTTAAACTTTTCTTTAAGCTCGGAAGCACCATCTCCTTTTTCTAAAGCCTCTTGCAGTTGTACTGAAGTTTTAGCAATTTCGCTCGCATCGCCCTCAGAAATCAAAGAAAAAAGCTCCTGAAACGCAGCAACAGCTTCCTCTTCAGACAAAGGTGATTTCTGATCTTTTTTATCTACATCAGTATCTTTTTCAGCCTTTTCACCAAGTTCCTCTTCTTCTTCCTCCTCTTCCTCACGACGCGAAGGTAAAACAGGCTCCTTCTGCTCTGGGAGTTTAGTCTCTGGAATGCCTGTGAGTCCTAATGCAGTAGTAATTTTTTCTACTCCAGATTTAATGTTATCGACACTCTTTTGGATGTAGTCTGAATTAGTAATAGGAACGTCCAGATTCACATGCATTTCATCGTTTTTAAGTACTTTTGCGCCGCTTGCAGATTCTGTGTGTACCTCACCCACAACCTCTTTAATTACGATTTGAACGCCATTTTCTCCATAAACCACAGGAGTATGTTCTACTATACGATCCACTTTATCAAAAGTGACTTCCCCCACAGCTATTGCTTGCTCACCGGTTGTATTTGATGCTTGTTGCCCCGTCCATCGTTGTAAATCATTCACATTAAAGCTAATGCCAACACCAGTATAAGATTGATGATCAACTACTTTTTCGCTAACTAATTTCGTGATTTCTACCGAACCACCATTAACCAACATCTCGCCACCTTTCATATGGGCATCATCAATCACAACTGAATGACCCGTATTATTCGCAACGTATATGCCGCTATGTTCTCTCACTACTGCGGAGTCACCTTTGCCAACATACGCGGATACTTGTCCTGAAAGACTTACCTGGCCTGATTTTGTTTCCGTAACACTAGTATCCTGTTTATCAATAATGCTTAAATGCTCAATCTTTGCATCCAAGCTTCCTGCAATAATTCGCGCGCCATCAAGAGTAACCTGGTCCATTGCCCCTTCTTTATAACCTAATTCCATATGGCCGCCGGCAGACAATTCGGCATTGACATGCTGTGTCGATTTGGTGCTAGTATGTGAGTATGCAAATGAAGCATCTTGTATTTGTCCCGTAGGAGAAACACCAATACTTTGGCTGGTAACCGTTTGATCTACAGAAGAATGGAGCTCAGCGGACCTTGCGACAATTTCAGGAGCATTAACTACCATATTTCCCCCGGCATGAACACGCACCCCATTTTCTAAATCAATGCCCTCTCCAGCTTCCAGGTAAACATTTCCTCCTCGATTTACACCACCTACACCTTGGGTCTGGTACTTAGTTTTGGTTGTACTTTCTGTCATTGTCACATTTATTGTAGGTGAAAATCCTTTTCCATCGGTGCCACCTAATCCGTAACGTGCCAGTATTTCGCCCGTTAGATTATTCTCACTTAAACCTCGCATAAGGCTATTGGTGGTATTATATAAATTAATTCCTAAATTTGATGCATTCGCTAAAAGCTCAGTCGTATTATTGCTGCCAAGCATGGAATTTAACTTGGATAAAGTAGCATCCTCTGCGCTCATTGCATCATAAATAGAGCCTCCGTTTTTCCAAGAATTCCAAGCACCCATTCCCGGTACCGAAACTCCAATCCCCCTGGATTTTTCAATAACTTCATGATCCAGAATATCTACGCCAAACTGTATACGACCATGTTCTGCGCGCATATCCAAATCGCCATTTCCTACAAAATAAGCACCACGCGCATCAATGCTTCCTTGCGTAGAATAAACACGGGTAACCCCATTATCGACAAATAAAGTAGGGGCAACTTCTTCATGTGTTTCATCAATTGAATGTTTCGATAATCCCCAGAGGCTACTTGAAGATTTATGTTTTTTACTTTGCGCCTTTAGGCTGTAAAGTAAAACGCTGTCCCTAGAAGAGATTTGCGTTCCACCTGGAGAAACAAAATGGGTCGCTACCGATTTTACGCCACCTTCCTCAGCGACTAAAGTATTCACCCCACCAAAGGATTGAACATTTGAATGACTAATAGAAGTTGTTGTAGTAACACTTTCGCTGGATTTACCATACCAGTTTTTTGTTTTCTTAACCTTTGAAATATGGGTTTCCTGTCTTGCCCCCAGATCAATACCGTGCAGTCCATAAATATAGTTGGAACCATTAGAAATAAAATTAGAAGCATCTGAACGTACCATGCCATTTGCTTTGATATAAAGGCCAACTCCTTCAGTATCAGCTAAACCAGAACCTCCAGCGATTAAGCCCGGGTCAAACGTGGTAATTCGATCGTAAGCTCCTCGATGTGTTGCCACATTACATTTATTAATAACGTCACCTTGAGCAATTAACTGAGTGTAAGCCCCGCCGCGAATAATTCCTCCGCAATTCACGATATTTCCGGTCGTTGCTTCCATGTACGTCTCACTACGTCCATTAATAATTCCCTCAGTACCCATATCAATTCCCCAAGGGTTTGGAGCAGGCTCCTTTTTGTCTTTAGTCTTATGATGGGAACCTGGAAAATCGTGGCGTTTAGGCCTAAAGATACTGCCAGGACTTTTAGGGGTAGGTGTCACTGAGCCTGGAGTTACATTTATTATTTCACTGGCTTTAATAGAAACTATATTCCCATTAATTCCACCTCCAACATTATAAAAGCCACCATCTGCCTCAAAACACGCTAATTGAGCAGCATAAATCTGATGGTTAGTTTTAATCGCACCCGCAGATTTCATATAAATGTTAACGCCACTGACATTTTTTAATAAGGTGATATCTGATTCAGTGGAAATTAATTTAAGCGTATTACTCGTAATATAATCAGAGTTTAAAGTAATGCCACTAGCTTTTACCGTTAAATCACAAAGGCGATAAAAAGGTAAATTTAGATCCATGTAATCCGCTGTATCAAACTCAAGAAGACCGGAAACGCCATAGCTACTGTACTGACCGCTACCCGAGATAAATTGATTCGCATTAGCTAAGTGCTTGATATCAAAAATAGCATTATCCAGATTCGATGAGCCATGCAGATTAGCAGTATCCGCCTGCACTGCAAAAAGATTCTTAATTTCTGTGGTTTTAGGTAAATCTAATACAGAAACCCGCCCGCCATGTTCATAATGTTTCGTGAAAAAAGCAGCCTGACCTTGATAAGATAATTGACTATAATCTACTAATTTATCCGTTGTAACAGTAGAATCTATTATATGCTCACGCCCATATTGGCTTAGTATCATTTCATTTAAAGTGACATCTGAGTGATCCAGACTTAACGTTCCATCGACATTATTTAACGAAGTACCATTGAATATTGATTTTTCAAGCGATAAATGCCCGCTATGATGAATTTTCGTATGGTCGATGTCGAGGTCAAAACCTGAAAGATGTGCACTTCCTGTAACATCTCCGGCTTGAGCTGAGATAAAGCCATGAGTCAGATCAATTTCTGCAGAGGTTCCTATCTCTACTAACTCGCATTTCTCAGTTTTCTCCTCAACCCCTTCCGCTTCAATAGGTTTACCATGAATTGAGGTGAAATCACCACCCGTAAGTTTACCATCTAAGTGTACTTTTTTTGTCTCAATAGCTAAAATATGTTGGGGGTTAAATTCTTTTTTCTCTTCTTTTTTCTCAGAAGTTTCTCCGGTTTGAGTTGGGGTATCAACCGAAGTTACAGGATTTTCTTTGGTAACAAATAACTCATCTTCTGCAGTCTTTTTCCCATTGATTGAAGATCCCGCCTGCAAAGAAACCGTTTCTGCTTTAACAGAAAGAAGATGCTGGTAGTCTATCTTTCCTTCAACCTGAAAATGATCCGTAGTAATCCAAGTATCATCAGATTTGAAGGTTGAGGTTTTTGTAGTTAGAAATTCATCGCGGTAGTGAAAGCTGGTTTTTTGTGAATCGAGTGTGCCTGCTGAAGTAAAACGCTCGCCTGTTAATGCGCTCTGAGTTACTGTTGTACTGGATTTTTCGCTATCGCGAAATTGTGTAATCTCGCCAGAGCAACTATCCAGAACCTGACTATTATTTTGTTGCAATGAATCAATTTCTAAAGAAAAACTATCCAAATTTATATGGCCATCATTCACCACCTCGTGACCAGCAATTGAACCATAGCTAAGCGTGATCTCTGCATGCTCACCAATAGTTAGCTTATCAAGTTTTGGGGATTTCTTTACAGGCGCATCTTCTGGTGTACTCACTGATGTGTTTTCAGATGGAGAAGGCTCTGGCTTATTTTCTATACCTTGTATCAGCGTATAATCGCCACCACTCATTGCCCCATCAAGCACCACCTCTTTTGCTTTTATTTGCAGCACATGGTTTGGATTAAACTCTTTCTTTACTTTCGATGGCTGATCATCCGTTGTGGCAACTTGTTCTTGGGCTGTCTCTGTCGTTGATGTTTCTTGTGCCACTTCGGTTTCTTGGTCTGGTGTCGATTTGATTACAAATAGCTCCTCTTCCGCGGTTCGCTGTCCATGAACTACGGAATTTTCAGTGAATGTAACCTTATCCGCTTCAATAAAGAGTCCATCTTCGTGTTGTAATTTGCCAGCAAGAATAATCTCGCCTGCTCTCATAGAAAGATGGGACGCTTGAGCAGTAGAACTTTCCTCCATTTTAATTTGGTGCTCATAATCTAAGAACGTTCTTTGGGCCTCTAAATGTCCCTTCGACTCATAATCAGTACCCCCAACAAACATATCAGCAAATTCTGTGACCGCAGCTTCGGTATCAGTAAATTGGTCAATTTTCGCAAAACCCCGACTTAAATGAAGCGTACCTTCTTGTTCAAGCGAGTCTATAACCACATAGGCTTGCTCGCCTATCATGGAGCCAGTATTCACTGTGCTATCGGCTTTATAGTAGAATCGATTTAGCCCTTCTAATGTCCCTTCGTTATAACCATATTGGGTAGAAAAACTAGCGTCACTACCTCCAGACCAGCCACTATTAAAAAATACCTGATTACTTATATTATGAGAGAATGCAGAAAACTCAGCCCCAGAGTTAAAGCTAAAGAGGCTTCTCTTCGCAGTATTGGGCGACACACTGCTTCCAAAATTGAGGTTTATCAATGAATCGTCATTATAGCCACCCAAAAGTACGCCTGCGGAACGCATGCCAAAATTTTTATAGTCAAATCGTGAAGCAGCTGATTTAATATCATAAAGAGATAGTGGGTTATCATTAAATGCACTTTGAGCGGAAATAAAATCATTACTCAGATTGGACAGCTCAAATGAAGCCCCATAAGCCATATTTGCCGCATTATATGCAGTAGATACAAGGCCCTTTAGGCAGCTTAGCTCCGCCATCAGCTCATGTGTTCGCATTTGCTTATAATGATCAAGATTCAAACCCGAAATCATATTATAAAGACTTAGACCTTGCTCAGAGCTAATAAGCCCATACGTCATGCAAGCTAAATTAATTGTATTACTATAGCTCGGGATCAATGTGGTAGCTGCAATTTTAGCTACTGAACCCAAATTAGCCCAACTAATAATGTCTGAAGCTTTCCCTGACAAATTGGGTGTAATTAAACCTGCGTTGACTGATAATAGAGTCGTATTGGAATAATTGTTAGCTGCAATAAGACCGCCATTAGCGCCATAAAATCCCGCTACAGATAAGGATTTTTTAGCATAGGTCCTTCCTAACAAGTTAAGGAAATTACTATGAATTACCATATCTTCTGCAGATAATGAGCCAGAGTTTTGGACTTGAGAATCAAAACCCAAAAATACTTTTTCAGCCTCAATTGAACCTTGATTAGTTAATGTGTTCCCTGTAATGCCCAACTTTCCGGAAAGATCTATGCTTCCGGTATGCTGATACTGGTTGGCCTCGATCCATAAATTTCCTTTTCCCGTAATTGAACCCTCTTCAGCAACAGTTAATTCCTGATGCACATTAATAAAAAACTTTGGCTTTTCTTGTTCTAATTCCTGCCCTGTTTGCTCTGGAGACGGCTCTTCTTTGGGATCCGCATGTACTGCAAGTGAGCCCATCACGAGCATGTTATTGGTATCAACTTGTGCTCTTCCTCCTAAAGCCAAGAAAGCCTCAGGATAGATTTCAAGTTCATTTTGAACAGTAATGCTCGAATTTGTTACATCCATTTTGCCTAAAGTCGACACAGATCCGCCAGTTAACATTGAGTTTTCTAATTTAGCTTGAGCCTCTAATGCAACCTCAATTAATCCTTCAACCGTGACTGCAGAGAGAGAATGGGCAGAAAACTGTTCATAAATGGACAGCTCTTTGGCCGATAAAAGGCTAGAGCATAATTCTGTACGCCCTAATGCAGTAAATTTTTTAGCTTGAACCTTTGAGTCAGTACTCATAATAGTAGAGTCAGAGGCATTCGCAAGTTGAGAATCAGCAACTAAAGTACTATCTTCTTTCAAGACAAGCTTGGAGTTATCCTCTAGCTCTACATCAAAAGCCCCTAATACCGAACCTTCAGACAATTCAACCGTACTGTTCTGAGAACTTAACTTATCCGCAATTGCAAAAATACTTGCTTCCAATTTAAGACTTGCATTTTCTTGTTTTAAATGCTCACAAAAAACTTTTGAGTCTTTTGCTTTCATTGCTCCTTGTGAATGCAAGAGCCTTACTTTCATTAAACTATTATCTTCTAATTCAATTTGTCCATCGAGATAGTTTCTGATGTCATCATCGGTAAGGAATTTGGAGCGTCTAACCTTTAAGTGCGAATGAAGCGGATGACTCATTACTTTCTCAGAAACCCCATAAATTGTGGAGTTATCAAGTGTAATATGGTTAGTGCACTCTAGTAATTCGATAGTAAAACCACAACCTTTAAACACTATTTGCTCTTCTGCATCACTACCAGTTATTTGTAGGCGCTTTGACTTGGAAAATAAGGAATTAATATTTGCTTTTTGGGAGGTAATATTTAAGGAATCTGCTTGGAAATGAGCTTTATCAATAACCAACTCGCCATTCAAGATTAAGGTATCCCCAGCAATACGTGACTCACTTAAATCTGTAGCTCCATTTAATTCAACTGCTGTTTCTGCGGTAATATTTGAGTTTTTACTACTTAATTGGCCTTCTCTTGTTTTAAAGTATTTTGTCTCAATATCAGCTTTTTCAAATAGTAATCGCCCCATGGATTTTAGCGAGGTCGCTGCCTTAAACTTAGAGTCGCGAACAATCGCCTCGGCCTCTTTATCTAAAAGTAACGCTTCAATTTCAATTTCTGAATGGTAGTTAAATTCTAAAGATCCTGCATGTATCTTGCATAATTTCCCTTTATATACGCTCTCACTCATAGAAAAATCATTATCATGGACATATGTGGTTGGGACAATATAATGACAATTTTTAAGTTCTGTTAGTGCTTTATTAGCGTGGGTAAAAGAATCCGAAAGCTTTATTAATGAGTTACTGGCATCAAAAATCCCGTGCTGCTGGACGCGTTGAGCCTCCAAATGACATTGCTCAAACACCAACTCCCCATTGTTTTCTATTTGGTTTAAAGGGGATTTTGTATTAAAAACATGAGCCACAGCTCGTTCATCAATAACTAATTGTTCATCAACCAGAAATAGTCCTTCCTGAGGCAGAGCTAAATTTCCGATACGGACTTGAGTATCTCCTCGAAGGTGTAAATTACCGGTATGAATATGATTGCTTCCAGGAAATCTAAAGGTAGACGATTCAGTTTCATGTCCCAAAATTAAGGATTTTGAGGTTAAAAAACATTCATTATTAATAGTAAAATCCCCATTCATTTCACTCGCTGTAGAAATCAGGCGTAACTTATCAACCACTGTTTTAACTGAACTATTCTGTTTAAAAAATTGCGTACAAACATCAAATTGTCCTGCAGTGCGTATATCCGCTGCTTGATGAACATAAGCGGCATCAATGACTAAGCTCTCTGATTTCACGGGAGCTAAAAGACCAATACCTTGACGTGCTTTTAAGAGAATAGCTCCTTTGGAAGTAATTTCATCATCGAGCCAGAGTGCCTCAGCATCAATGGCTAGTAATGATTCGATCTCCAAAGAGCCTTTTATGTATACAGGACCTTTTGCTTTAAAAAAACATTCTTTTGTTTTAAGAGCAGCAAATAGATTGATTTGCTTTTCAGTGTAAGATTGAACTATTAATCGTCCATCTGGAGTAGAGTGCCATTCTAAAACCTTAGTGCCATCATCATAAAGTTCTCCATGGGTTTTCGTTCCAATTATATTATCCGTAATATTATATTCACCATTCTGATCGGGCTGAATTAGAGCACGAGCCTGTTTCTGATTGGATTCCAACCAATCAACATCAGATAAGTAATGAGCATTGAGTTCACGGGGTAATACCCCAAGATCCTGTGTTCCAATACTTAAAACTTTAATTGCACTTGCCATTTTCCTTAGGTCCTTGCTTGCTAATAGTTGGAATAAAAATTTACATAAAATTTATTTGTTAAAATCTTAGGTTCGAAGGATTTTTTCTCTTCCTTACAGATGAAGCATCTGATGGTTGGCGAAACTCACTTTGATTTGAACTATGTAAACCATGTTTCGATAAAAGAGTACTTACATTTTCGGGAATGGTATCTGTTTGTTCTTGGCTGGTTTGATCCGAAGAGCTTGCAGTACTAGAAAATGTTGTTGATGCTTTATTTACATGAGAAGTAATGCTGCGCTCAAGCATACTGATTCTACTAGAGTTCAAATCGACATCATCACAAACCATTGAGATTCTGGCATTCTGCTCTTTCGTATCCATTTCTCTTTGCATTTCTACAGTATTTTGGCGGTGCTCTATAGTGTCTTGGCGGAGTGCAATTTCGTCAACTTTCTGGTTTAAACACTGCACATGACGACTTAACACCTGAATATCAACACTATTTCCGTCATTATCTACGCCTTCTTGGGTCGTTGTCTTTTCATTTTCTCCAGCAGCGCAGCTACTAAAATGATTAACCGCAGTGTCTCCCGCAGAAAAAGCGACCCCCAAAGTACCCGCAATACTAATCCCAATTTTAATTCCAATCGGCACGATTAATACAGGAGCAGCACAAGCTGCTACAAATGATACAATACCAAAACTAATGACACTCCCAGTCCATACAGGACTTACTTTTTTTTTCATAATTACCTCTAACTAATTGCTTTTAAGACCATGAATATTTATTTCATTGCTATTAAGGAGTTATGCTCTTGGGCTTTATTTTCAGGGAGTTTATCCATCTTTTGAACTAATAACTCAGCCATGCTTATGACCCTAGCATGATGCTCAGCTAATTCTTTGTACATCATATCGGCATAGCTTCGCTCTCTTGAGGCTAAAGTAAATGAGACCTCTGGATAAGAAGTAAGTAATTCAGAAAGAGCTCTAAAAAACTCTATATCATCTCTAAATTCGCGCTTAAGTTTTGCTAATAATTCTGGATCAGAAAAAAATCGTTGCTCATGGTTCAATGCTTGTGAAGTTAAATCAAGGCGATCTACAAAGACATCAAGGAGCTTACAAATTTTTATTTGCTCTTGATTCATTTTTTTCCAAAAATCCACAAAAAGCTCACGCTCGAGCGATTCCTCGCGCTGTTTTTTTGTAAACATGCGCTCATCACTATTTTTCTTTAACGTTCCTGTAATAGAACCCCCAAAAATACCTAAAAAAATGCTACTCGCCACTAATGTAAATGCTTCAAGAAGCGGATTTCCTAAGACCATAAAATAAAGATAAGCAGAACATACAGTCAGACTTGCAAATAATAATTGGGGATGAAAAGTAGCGACAAAAAGAGTAAAGGAGCGGCAAAGATTTAAACACAGCAATCCCAGACCCAAGGTTAATTTGGTTAGAGCAGTCAGGCCTTCTTTAGCGGCATCATGAGTTAATGACATTGCGTTCGAGAAATTTAATGCAAACAAAGAGCTTGCTACCTGCCTTAAAATTTTGAATGTTTCAAAAAGCATGGAAAAGCCTGAGCTTACATATTGCCACTGTCCAATCCACATTGAGTAATTTATTTCTTTAAACTCATTAAAATTACGATAATAGCGAAAAAAATACTCCCCTGGGTGTTCCCATAGGTTTATTTTTAATTCATTTAGATATTTTTTTTCTACTTCAGAGAAATTATCAAACATGCTCGTTCCTACCTCATACAATAATTTTTTATCAAGACAATGATTTGAAACTTATAGGGAGTGAGTTAAAACAGATGGTTTTGGGATTGATAAGTAAAAATGATTTTTCCATAATTTTTCCATTCATAGCAGACTAATAAAATTACTCTTTTCCATAACGACTTAAGGTTGAAGAATGCGAAGAATACATTGATGAATTATTTTTTTCAATAGTATTTATTTAAAATCCACCTTGAGGAAATTAAAGCCACTTAAACCAAAAAATCATAGCAAATAGTAACCGCAGGTCAACACTATTTAATATTCAATTACTTATAATAATAATTAACTTAAAACCTGTAATAAGCACAATTACTTCTAAGATCTCTTTCATAACTTTATACAGACCAAGTGCCTTTTATACTGTAAGATAATAATTAAAATTTTAATTTAAGCCGGGCATGAAATTCCCATACCAACTCATTGACTTAACTCATGTACTTGAAACCACCATCCCCACTTGGGATAGTGGTTGTGGTTTTAATCATGACTTGCAACTGGATTACTCCGATTGCCAAGGTGATGATAAATTTCGAGTAATGAAACTCCGTATGGATGCAGGGATTGGTACTCATATAGATGCTCCCAGCCACTGTGTTCCTGGCGGGAAAAACGTTCATGAGTTTGAGATGAATGACTTAAGTATGCCCTGTGTTGTTATTGATGTTTCCAATAAAGCACATGCGCATTATCGTGTCTCGGCAGAGGATATTAATGATTTTGAAAGCCTGCATGGCGTAATAGCTCATAACACCTGTGTTCTGATTAAAACAGGCTGGGAACGGTTTTGGGGCGAGCCACTCAAATACCATAACAACCATGTGTTCCCTTCTGTCTCAGAGGAGGCGGCTAATTTATTACTGGAGCGAGGAGCTGCCGCATTAGGCATTGATACCTTATCGCCAGATTGTCCTGACCATGGTTTTAAAGTCCATCAAGCCTTTTTAGGAACGGGTAAAATACTGATAGAAAACGTGGCTAATTTGGATAATATGCCTCCAACAGGTGCCTATATTATTATTTGTCCGCTTAAAATACGTAATGGGACCGAAGCCCCAGCCAGACTATTAGGGTTAATTGCAAATTAAGATAACCTCCTAGAGTTAGGGGCATGTTGTAATGCTATGATTCCTCTATGCTCAAGCAACTTTAAAACCAATTTGGCCATTGTGCATTGGCATGTAAGTCCAAGCCCATATCATAGCCGTGATTGTTGCCACATTAACCTGCGCGGTAAGCGCCAGATAAAAGCCATTAGAAACCAATGTTACCCCGTCCCGCTCCTTTGGCTTGATATAAAGCCTCATCCGCATGTTTAATTAATAAATTAATATCCTCTAAATTTGCTGAAATTGCACAGCCAATACTGCAGGTAACATGAATACTGCCCCCATTAAAGGAAATGGGGGCTCCTGCAACTTCGTCACAAATTTGCTGGCCTATTCTTAGGGCGTCATTTAATTCAATATTTGCTAACACGGCTAAAAACTCATCACCACCATAACGCCCTAATGCATCTTTTGGACGAAGAACAGCACGTATTTTTTCAACAATAATATTTAGAACCTCATCTCCAGCCGGGTGTCCATACGTGTCATTTACTTCTTTAAAACAGTCGATATCAATCATCAATATGGCAAGAAAGTTGTTTTGAATGTTTCTTAGCTCCATGGCCAAAATATCAAAAATGGCAGCTCGGTTCCAACTGTGGGTTAAAGGGTCAATACGACTCTTACGTTCAAGTTCTTCATTTTGTTGCGCCAATTTCACTTGCGCTTCAGATAGGGCATGAAAATTTAGCTCCTGCTCGACTAATGAGGCAAGATCTCGCAAAGTCTCTTGCTGCTTTAAGCTAAGCCGGCGTGGTTTATTATCACCAATACAAAATACGCCTATACGTTCACCTTCAAAATGAATGGGCACACCTGCATAAAAAACCCAGGTATCCGTATAGATACTATCAAAAAAACGAGGATCTTTACGTGCATCAAAAGTTACACAAATTTCCTCATCTAAAATGGTGTGATGGCAATAAGAGTCTTTTCTTACTCCCATGACAACACTTACTCCCTGAGCACTTTTCACCCATGCTACTTTTGCACCCAAAATATCAATTACAGCCAAGGGTACATTAAAAATCCGACGGGCAAGTCGCGTTATTTTATCAAAACGCTCCTCGGCAGGTGTACCTAGCATTTGCGATTTTTGAACAGCGGCAAGGCGTTGTTCCTCATTGGGCAAGTATGGAGCTTCAGGCATTCTTGCTTCTCTATTTAGTTAAAACAACAGGGGCGTAATATAGTACTAAATTATAGCAGAATTTTTGATTTATTTACGATTTTTCTATTTTATTAGTCTTTAGTAAGTTTTAAAAAAGCAAGCATACACCAAAATATTAAATGTGGTTAAGGGTAAGCCCAATTTAATAAACTCAAGAAAACCAAACCCCTTAATACCACGTTTTTCGCTATTTTGAATGATGATAATAGTACTAGCCGCCCCCAGAATAGATAAGTTACCACCAATCGTACTTCCTACTGCTAAAGTTAATAATTGCAGGTTTGAATGTTCCGCTTGCATCAACAGAGGTAAATAAAGCGCAACTAGAGGGACATTAGAAATAAATTGGCTCAAAAGAACACTAATTACTAAAATAGCCATTGGGCTGATTAATGACATATGGTAATGATGAATATTCGCTTGAAAAAAACCACTATTCCAAACACTTTGCATCAACACAAAAGTACTTGCAAAGAAAATTAATGTTCCCCAGTCAAGTTTTCTTAAAAAAAGCCATTTCTGTTTACTTAATAACAGAGGTATCGCGGAAATAAGTGCAATATAACTAAAATTTATCCTGAATCCTGTGTGGGCAAAATCCATTATTACTTTAGTCAAAACCAAACAAATCATCATAATTAAGCTTAATTTGACTAAAGCAACCGTCCGGAAATCGCGAATCGGCATAGGCATTGCTTTTTCAAGGGACTCCTCCAGCCGGTCTTTATACACAACATAAATAAGTAAATAGCAAATAATAAGATTTAAAATGGTTGGGATGGCCAGGGGCATAAAAAAATCAAGGAAGGGTGACATCATCTCTCCTTTTACCGCAATGAGTAAATTTTGCGGATTTCCCACAGGGCTTAAGGCACTACCAATGGTTACAGAAAATGCTAAAGCAAAGAGCAAGGGTTTAATTAAACTCTTATGTGATTTGCATAATTGCAGAATAATGGGCGTACCAATAATTGCAACGGTATCATTCATCAGTAAGGCGGCACTTGTTCCGAGTATAAAAACAACAATGAACAAGGCGTGTTTTCCAGTGCATGCGTGATAAAAAATATTATGCGTTAATTGCTCTAAATACCCACTTTCCTCAGCCGCTTGGGCGATAAAAAAAACGCCTAATAAATAAGCCATTACATCCGCCTCTATCGCCGCTATTGCCTGCACTGGGGTGATTTGTTGACATAAAAGCGCAGCAATAGCACCAAAGGCCATAATTGCCCAAATAGGAATAATTGTTCTCGCTACCCGGCGCAAAGCAATGGCAACAAGAGTAATAAAAAGAATAATGACTGCCACTGGCATTCTAGTTCCGCTATGTTTTTTAGTTGCTTTTATTATGAGTGAATCATTCAGGTTGTAAATAGACCCTATTTGCTTTAGCCCTAATGCTATCCTTTAATGTATATACATACCCTCATTATTTGAGCCTATCATGTCTAATTATCATGTTGAACGGATGAACCGTGATGAAGTGACACTGGCAGTAGATTGGGCAAGAGCAGAAGGATGGAATCCAGGCCTTCATGATGCTGAATGTTTTTATCAAACCGACCCACAAGGTTTTTTTGCAGGTAAGCTTAATAACCAAATCATAGCTGTTGGCTCAGCAGTTATTTATGATGAACATTTTGCCTTTTGTGGTTTTTATATTGTTGATGAAAAATACCGCGCACGAGGTTATGGCATGCAACTAACCGAGGCGAGGTTAGCCTATATCGGTAATCGCAATGCAGGAATTGATGGCGTTTTGGAAATGACGGATAATTATGAGCGTATTGGTTATCGTTTTGCTCACAATAATGCACGTTATGCTTTAGAAAACAGGCGCATCTCCGTTCATCCTCTAGAATATATTATTGATTTAAAAAATATTCCTTTTGAGCAGTTAGTTACGTATGATCGCCGACACTTCCCAGCCCCCAGAGCACGATTTCTCATAAATTGGATTAAACAAGATCAAGCTTTAGCTTTGGCTTATGTCAAAGAGGGACAATTGCAAGGTTATGGCGTTATCAGAAAATGTTTTAACGGTTATAAAATTGGACCTTTATTTGCAGATTCAGCGGCAATTGCAACACACTTGTTTGAACAGCTAGTAACTCATGCTCGGGGAGAAAGTGTATTTCTTGATATTCCTGAAAATAACCCCTTTGCGGTTGATTTAGTACAGCATTATGGGATGACCAAAGTATTTGCTACAGCACGAATGTATTTAAAGGGGGCTCCAAAATTATCTATTGAGGGTATTTATGGGATCACTTCCTTTGAATTAGGTTAGGAGAAAAATCCTCTCTCAGGACGGGAGGCTAACTTACGCTAATTTAAAGGCTGGGTAAATGAGGATAAATTTAGCCAGTAATCCATGCCAATCAAAACAAATTGACATCCCCTTTATTTATAGTCAAGATTCGTCATCGATTTAAGCCAACATCAGTCCTGGGAGCAATGGAGCAAGTGAACCCTTTAGCTAAAAATGTAAATTACTCTGTTGGCTTATTTATAAAATTTATTTTACTTCTCATTCTTATCAGCGTTTTTGTTCCTTTTGCTCCGAAAATGCCTGCCTCAACATTAGACTCATCTTGGGCTGTAGGCTTAAATCAAGCAGTTGTTCAGGGACTTGCTTTTGGCAAAGAAATTATCTTTACCCTAGGACCCTACTCATTTATTTATACAAAAACCTACCATCCAGCATTAGATGCATTAATGATAGGTGGGAGCCTGTATTTGGCACTCAGCTATTGGCTTTGTTTGCTTCTTTTAATGAAAGGATTTCGCGGGTCTTGGGCTTTAGCCTTTAGCTTTTTTCTGTTTATTATGGTTTACGCTCGAGACTCACTGCTTTTTTCCTATCCCCTGCTTGTTGGGCTTTTTTGTTATAAAAACTTGTCATCACCAAAACCATCCTTTTATTTTCCTTTTTGGTTGAGCTTATTTTTGGCCCCATTTGGATTAATGATTTTAGTCAAAGGCTCTTTATTATTGTTATGCGGCACTATAAGCAGTTTGTGCTGTTTATTTTTTATTAGTAACAAAAGAAGGATGTTGGCTTTAACTAGCTTGCTTGTGCCCTTTATTTCCATGCTGATATTTTGGGTTAGCATCGGACAACCTCTCATTAATTTACCTACTTATTTGAGTACCAGCATCTTGCTTGCTTCTGATTTTACTGAAGCAATGTCTGTAAACGGCAATAAAGATGAGATTATTTTATACTGCTTAAATGCCATTGTTCTTCTAGGCAGCATAGCTTGGCAAAAGAATGCTCGTGGAGTGAGTAAATTATTTTTATTCGGCATTTTCTTTGCCTTTTTGTTTATATCTTTTAAAGCCGGATTTGCTCGTCATTATGGGCATGCATTAATTCCGGGAACCTCCATTATGATGGCAACCTTGTTTTTGCCTTTATTGGTTAATAATACAAAACTGCTGATTACTTTATTCTGTGTTTCCCTGAATACTTGGTATGTAATTAATAACCACTACACCCGTTTATCAATTAGCGATAACTTTAAGTCGAATTATTCTTCTGCCTGGCATGGGCTTAAAAACCGGATAAGCAGTCCCAACTCCTTAGAGCAGGACTTTGCACTTTCAATGAGCTTCCTCAGCCAGCAAGCAGAATTTCCAATTTTTCAAGGCACTACGGATATCTACTCCTATAATCAATCCTATTTAATTGCCTCAAATAACCAATGGTCTCCTCGGCCCGTATTCCAAAGCTATTCGGTGTTTAACTCCATCTTAGCGGAAAAAAATAAACAGCACCTGCAAGGGGCTGTGCAGCCTGATAATATTATTTTTAAAATTGAGCCAATTGATGAACGTATTCCAGCCCTAGAAGATGGCAGGAGCTGGCCATTACTGCTAGCAAATTATCAACCTGTTGATTTAAAAAATGATTTTTTATACCTTCGTAAAAAGAAGGAGTCAGGCGCTAGAAAAGATGTGGCGACGTTAATAGCTAAGGAGCAGCATTTGTTAGGCGAATCCGTCACGGTTCCACGCGTAGAGGCACCAATCTATGTAGAACTTGAAATTAACCCTACACTTCTCGGTCGTATTGCAACTCTATTATTTAAATCCAGTCAGTTATACATGACGTTTACTTTGGAAAATGGCATCCAAAGACACTATCGCCTTGTTGCAAATATGGCAAAGGCAGGCTTTTTGTTATCGCCTTTGATTGAAAATACCACGGAATTCACTTTATTATATGTTAAAAACAGCTATCTAAATGAAAAAAATGTCGTTTCATTGACCTTGTCTACTGACGGTGACCTTATGTGGAAGCCTGCCTATGTAATTCATTTTAAGCAGTTAAATTATTAAGGCTATAATCAAATTAATACGAGCGACACAGGGATGATCATGCGCGATTTGATAGGTTATGGACCAGAAGGATTAAATTTCTATTGGCCAAATAATGCTAAAATAGCCATCAACTTTATTCTTAATTATGAGGAAGGCTCAGAGCTTAGCCCTGTTAATGGCGACACTTATGCAGAAACACAAGGAGCTGACTTCCCCTTTTCCCCTAAAGATGAGGGAATACGAAACCTCAGTATCGAATCGTTCTATGAATACGGAAGCCGTGTGGGCCTATGGCGATTACTTCGTCTTTTTGATGCGTATCAAATTCCTCTTACTTTTTTTGTTAGTGGGCAAGCATTGCTGTTAAATCCTTTATTGGCAATGTACTTGGCCCAAAATAATCATGAGGTTGCAGGTCATGGCTGGCGTTGGATTGATTACGCCCGAACATCTCGAGAAGTAGAAAAAGAACATATCATTTTGTGCATTGAAACCTTGGAAAAATTAACTGGGCAACGACCTAAGGGTTGGTATACTGGCAGGCGCAGTGAAAATACTCGGAGTTTACTTTTAGAAATTGGTGGATTTATTTATGATTCCGACAGTTATGCTGATGAACTCCCTTATTATCAAAATCAGCATTTAATAATTCCCTATTCTCTTGATTGTAATGATTTTAAGTTTACAACGAATTCGGGGTTGATTACTGCACAAACATTCTATGAGCAACTGGTAGCTAGCTTTAATTATCTTTATCAAGAAAAACGTCCAACAATTATGACTATAGGATTGCATCCAAGGCTCAGTGGCAGACCTGCTCGATGCGAAGCGGTTAAACAGTTTTTAAATTATTTGCTGCAATATGATGATATCTGGATAACTCAGCGCATTAAGATTGCTGAGTATTGGTTGAAGGAGTTTCCAGTCGCATAAGTTTGACGAGTTGAAGTTTAATCTAAAATTTTGAGATGAATTTTATTCTGTCATTGCGAACGTAGTGAAGCAACCCAGGAGTTCGAAGCACGGAGCCTGTTTGCTTCCTTCGTTTGCCAATGACGATATTATTGAATATAAAATTACTATCCATAGTTAATACTTGTCCTACCTAAGCCGTATAACGCACTGCTAAAGCAACCACATCTCCTGAGCCTTTATATTTTGCACTTACCTGATTCACCTCTTGTACTCTACTACTCTCTCCTAAAGCCACCTGAGTAGCATGCTGTCGTTGCTCATTCATGAAAATATGAGAGTAGGCTCCATCAAATGATAGGTATTTATTAACCACATAACTTAAACCAAAGTTTAGCAAAACGCGGCCTGCATCAGGAAAACGAGGATCGTTGTATCGATTGCTTGCTGGCGTTTCATCATAAGCAATACCTCCGCGAGCAACCCAAGATGGATTCACCCGATAATCAACGCCTAATGCCCCAAACCAAGCATCTCGCCATTTCATAGGCCCAACACTTAATTGATTAAATCCGTCTGGAGTCTCGATGTTAAAACGATTCATTCTACTCCAAAAGCTAACTTGTGCTGTAGCCTTAACGGTCCACTCATTAATGTCTCGTGCGGCACTCATAGTTAACATTGCTGGAGTTTTGAGATTTGTCGTAGCATACGATTCAACATTTGCCAAAAAGGTATCCGCAGGAGCCTGTACCAATAGCTCGCCTGGCAACATATATTGCTCAGCATATCCCATTTGGCGAGAAGAAATTTGAGAGCGATACCCAATTCCCAAGCGTGTTAATTGATTGGGTTGATATAAGGCACCCAACGTATAACCATAACCCCAATTATCCCCTTCAATATAAGAAGGTCTGGTTGCAGTTAAATAGGTATCAAGAGCAGGAGACGCTGTATAAATTCCATTAAAATTAGTGAATTCTGTTTTAAGGTATTGTGCTTGAAAACCAACGCCCAAAGACCACTGCTCATTTATTTGATAAGCAATTGACGGATTAATATTAACGGAATTAATCTCTGATTTAACCGCCGCAAATCGCAACACTGAATCGCGTGAATAATTATTCGACATGTAATAAGGTTCAAGAACAGCAACACCAACGCTAAATTTATTATCAAAAAAATGCCAACCAATATAACCATTAGGAATAAAAACCGATTTGTTTAAATTGTTTCTATGCGTATCGCCCGATACGGTGGTAGTAAAGCTACTCAGTGGAGTACCAGGTACATTAAAAGTATGTACCGCCTCCCCTCCGTCCATGCACATATTAGGGAAAATTTGACTGGCACCAACATAAGCTTGCAAACCATTTAATGTGGATAAGGTCGCCGGGTTACTAAACATTGCAGAAACATCATTTATTTGAACTGCAGAACCTGCCATAGCCGTTCCTTGCAGACTGGTGCTTGTCTCGTTTAATTGAAAACCTGCTGCATGTGCACTTACTCCAAATACGGATGGAATCATTACAGTAACGGCTACAAGTTTCTTTTTTAATAAACGTGGCTTAATTAACATAAACTCCCTCTTAGTTATATATATTAAGAGCTAATGAAAGGAATCTACGCCATCCTAGGAAGATTACAATGAAGGATCTCCTGAATAATGCCAGTGTTGAATGCATTATTCAGGAGATCCTTCATTGCGTTTGGGATGACGTTCTACCCTTAAGTTGACGGCCGTCTATAGAAATTAAATATAATTAAATAACGACAAATTTTGCAGCCGAACAAAACTTTCTTGTGCTGCTTGCAAATTAACAAGCTCTTGGTTGAACTCAGTTGCGACATCAACAGGATTAATATCCGTTAAGGTCTTTAAAATTTCCTTACTCATATCAATTAGATCTTGATTTGAATCTGATGAACTGGAAACTTGATTCATCCGAGAACCAAGACTGGCAAGCATATTAGTAAAATTCGTCAACGCACTATCAATTTGGGCTAATATTTGGTTATTCTCCGTTACTGCAGCAGCCTTTTCAGCCGCTGTAGCAAAGGGCCTACCTAAATTGCTAATCATTGATTGAATCGTTTCAAAAATAGACGTATTCATTGCAGGAGCAATGGCGAAAGCGTCACCTGGTGCTGGCATACCAGATACTTCCACTGTCATGCCATTAAAACTAACAGACATTCCTGCTTGATACAAAGGCGCATCATCAGGTATGCCTGATGGAGGAATCACATTACCCGTTGCAGCCCCAGTCACCATGACAACCAACTCACCGGCGGAATTTTGCACAAAGTTAATTGTATAGTTATCAGGAATATATGCAGCCTGATTCGTTACCGAACCTGTACTTGCTGAGGCGGTACCTGTATTGGGTGTTGCTGTTTCACTCACGGTAAAACTACCATTTCCCCCAGGTATATTCATGAAGATCTCATTGCCGGGATCATTAATTGCTATCTGCAAGCTACCGGAAATAACCTGATAACGCGTAGTGCTATCACCATTATAAACATATTGGCCTGCGTCATTTAAAGAAAAGGGTTCCGTAGAGGTTTGGCCACCGGCAAAAAGGTAATTGCCATTATTATCTTTAGTGTTTCCAAATGCTTGCAGTTGCGTCAATATGCCGCTCACTTCAACAGAATAAGCTTCGCGTTGAACATCCGATAAAGTGCCATTTCCAGCCAATACCTGGATATCCCGTAAACGTTGTAAGTTACTGACACAATTTGATAATACGGATTCTTCTAAACCCAATGCGTTTTGCGCATTAATGCAATTCGCTTGTAATAGTTCAGTAGTACTCACACGCTGATTCAACCATTGAATTTGGGCATAAGAAATGGGATCATCCGAGGCGTATTGAACCTTAACTCCTGTTGCAAGCATTTCTTGCAACTTTGTTACTCGCATTTGCTGAGTTAATAAGCTACTTAATCCAGTCTGGTACACCTGATTTGTTGAAATACGCATTTATCACCCCATCATCTCGAACAACACATGCATCATTTGATTAGAAACTTCAACTAATTTTCCCGCAGCTGCATAAGCCTGCTCAAGCCTCAATAAATTTGCGGCTTCTTCGTCCAAGTTCACCCCGCTTTTACTTTCTTGAAAATAAAGCGCTTGTTTGTACAACACATCAAAAGCATCATAGCGTGTTTTTGATTGACGCGTTTGACTACCAACATTGGAAAGCAAATCTGAATAACAATCAAAAAGAGACTCATTGCCACCATCAAATAACTGGGCTTGTTGAAGGCCAGCTAACAATAAACCATTGGTATTGTCACCAAAACCACCTTGGTTATATTCCGCAGTAAACGTATCACCCGCATTAGGCATTCCAGATAAAATAACTGAATACGATGGGTTTGTTGCATCGGGAATTTGTACCACGTTGTCTGAATTTGGAGTAAAAGGTAAGGGACCAGCCACGGTAGTTCCTGTAGTTACATCAACTACATTAAATTCAGTAGGTGAGGTGAAATTAATCGCATATTGGTCCGATACCCCAGAGGTATTAAACACGGTACCTAAAGCAATTTTTCCAACCCCGGTATTACTGGTACCGACAGAGGTTCTAACCGGAGATGCTAAAGCCATTAAATTGGGATCACTCACCAAGAGTTCTAAATCTCTCGCAGCGCCACGTGTTGGAATTAATGAATACGAATCATTATTAACTAATTTACTTATGTCATCGACAGTAATTGTCATGCCGTCAACTTCAATTTGTCCTGCAGGAGGAGCTGGTGGATTACTTGACCAATTGAGCGTCATGCTCGTACCATCAGACTGACGAATGACACGCACTTCATTTGTGCCAGTATCATTAACGACTAACTGATAATCACTCAATTTCATCTGCGACAAATCAGAAATAGCCACGGATAATACACCAGTACCTGCATTATCTGTAGCAGAAATAGCACGTTTTAGCTGCGCCGCACTGCTGTTAAAATCAGTAAAATAGTCTTGCCCAATTTGGTTGTAAAGATCCATACCTAATTTGTTTTGAGCGTTGAATGTTTGGGCTAAACCAATCGCCATAAGTCCTACTGTTTGGCTCGTTTGCGCAATGATATTGCTTTCATAGCTCATTAGGCCGCCTAAAGTTCCAGTAGTTAATTCCGCAGAAATATCTAACTGTCCTGCTCCGCTGCCTAATAACACTCGCGTACCTAAGGTATTTAAAGGATCAAATTGTACGGAGAGCGTTCTTTGATTTGGACCCACGACCAACATTTCTCCAGTTCCAATCCCAACGTTTACCGTACCATTATTTTGCACAATAACCGTTAAATCAGAGTATTCAGCCAGCTCTTTAAGTAATTGATCACGCTGATCTAAAAGTTGGGGTGAGGTAGGATTGCCCATGATTTCTTCATTAAATGAAACCAAATCTGCGCCTATTTGATTAATTCGATTGGCAATCATGCTGATTTGAGCGGTAGTATTTTCTTGAATTTGATCCAAGTTTGACTGCAAGAAATTAAATTGCTGCACCAATAACTGGCTCTGGCTTAAAGCAACGCCTCTTGAAGCCGCGCTATCGGGCGCGTTGTTTAACTGATTAAAGGCATCAAAAAATGATTGCATTGCAGCAGAAATGCTACTGCCATTTTGAGAGATTAACTGGTCAATTTGACTGGCTTGGTTATAAAAAGTTTCATATTGGCTACGAGTGCTTAAAGCCGCTCTCATTTGAGTATTGGCAAATTGATCGGCATTACGATAGATGGAGGTAATAGAAACCCCTGTCCCCACATAAACGCCACCATAACGCTCAGACAGCGCATCGGTTAACAAGATGCTTTGTTTGGAATAACCCGGTGTTCTTTGATTTGCTATATTATTAGCGGTTACATCCAACGCATATTGGAAGGCATTTAAGCCTGAATATGCGATACTCAAAATCGACATAACTGTTCACTCCCTGACCTATTATTTCGTTAGCATTTATTATGCTTTTCTTAGCTTACCACAATAATTCTAATATTATCATAGTTTTATTAAACCTGAGCCGATAAATCACAACGCTGGATAGCCTGATTCAATTCATCACCATGGTAAATAGATAAAATTTTTGTACTGTATTCCGGATCCGTCGCATAACCTGCTTTATGTAATTCCCGCACATAATTTTCAGGGTTAGCTGCACTCGCTAAAGCACCTTGATAACGCCCATCTTGTTGGATCAATGAAATATAATCATCAAAACCTTGCTCAATTGAGGAATATTTCCTAAACGATGCACTCATTTTAATAGGTGTATCGGCAATGTATTCCGTTGTTTTAACATTAACCGAATCATAGCTACTATTAGCGCCGGACTTGATATTAAATAAGTTATTGCTGCTAGTACCATCAGCATCTTTCGCAATAAATTTACCCCAGCCCGTTTCTAAAGCTGCTTGAGCTATTAAAATCTTTGGATCCAGGCCGATAAGAGCAGCCGCTTCTTTGGCTTTAGGCCAAATGGATTGCACAAAATCATCTACTGTAGGTGCTGGTTTATTCGCATCGCTACTAACTGGCTGTTTAGAGGTTACACCCTGCATAGCAGAAGCTGCCGTAGGCATCATTGGTGGGGTTGCGTTGGTGGCTTGTGCTGGCGTATTCGTAACTTCCCCTAATTGCCGAGTAAGCATCGTTGCAACACCAATGCCTCTTGACCCAGCAATATTGCTAGCATATTGTGCGTCTAGCATGTCTTCAAAAGTTTCGCGATTTTTTCCTCTGAAAGGACTGGAATCATCAAGAAAATGTTGTCCCATACGCATGCTTTTTAGCATGGACTGTATGAAAATTCCTTCAAATTGTCTGGCCACTTCAGGGGCAGCTCCTTTGGCATCAGTAACTGCCTTCGCTTTTAAATCAGCCAAAGCTGAAAAATCACTGGTTGCAATGCCATGTAACATAATAACTATCCTTTTCAATTAACCTAAATTCTAGCTCAAAAAAAAGCAAATGGTATCTTCTCGCGCGGCATTGTTGCGTTGGTTCCTCACAAAACAATACTTAGCCGAACTATTTATCATCAATCCCCAAAGCGAGACCCCATCCTCAATGCGCACCAAGCATATACAAGAAATAGAGCCCGCCTATACAGGCACTATTTCCTCCTCTATCTTATATCACGATCAAGGTTGCATTCAATGCGCCCGCTTGCTGTAAGGCTTCAAGTATGGCAATTACATCCGCCGGTGTTGCCCCTACCGCGTTAATACCTCGAACGATATCCTTAAGTGTGGTCCCTTTAGGTAATACAAAAGCATGATTATTTTTTTGCGCAATATTTACTTGAGATTGTTGTCTAACCACGGTTCTACCACCTGCAAATGCATTCGGCTGACTAATTACTGGCGTTTCAGTAACGCTTAACACGAGATTACCATGGGATACTGCGGCTGATTTAACAATTACATTTGAGGAAATAACTACAGTACCTGTACGTGAATTAATAATAATTTTCGCCATTGGCTCTGCAGGCTTAAATTCGATGTTTTCAATAACAGAGACATAATCAACTCGTTGTGACATTTTAACCGGGGCAGTGACCACAACAGATGTTGCATCCAAAGCCTTAGCAGTTCCTGGGCCTAATTGCTGATTAATTGCATCTGACATACTTTTAGCCGTAGTAAAATCAGGGCTATGTAAGTTATATGTAAGATTTTTAGTAAAGTAAAAGGGGTTAGGAATATCAGCTTCAATGGTCGCCCCGTTAGGGATTCGCCCGCCACTTGGAACGTTAACTGTTACACTGGAACCATCACTTCCCGAGGCACTAATACCTGAAACGATGATATTTCCCTGAGAGATTGCATAAATACGACCATCAGCTCCTTTTAGAGGAGTCATCAATAAAGTGCCACCTAACAAACTTTTAGAGTCCCCTATTGAAGAAATATTAACATCCAAAGTCTGCCCTTTTTTCATAAATGAGGACAAACTGGCTGTGACCATAACCGCTGCCATATTTTTCGAATTAAGTTTGGTGCCGGGTCGAATATTTACACCCAGTTGCGTGAGCATGTTTGCAAAACTATCTTCGGTATAACGTGTGCCATTTTTATCACCCGTACCATTTAAACCAACAACCAGACCATAACCGATTAATTGGTTCGTACGCACACCAGCCAGCGTTGCCAAATCTTTGATTCGTTCCGCATAAACCTGATTTAACAGCAGATTTACCGCGAACAGGCATGTAACCATCAGCACTCGCCGCATTACTGTTCCTTTCATTATTAATATCCAAATTCCAATGCCACTCAAGCAGGGGGGATTGATTAGGTTGAGCTCGAAAGCTCAACCCCAATACTACAATTAGGTTGGGAATAAGGGTCCCCACATAATTCGGGCCAACCATCCTTGAGCATTCGTATTATTAACCTGTCCTGTACCACCATAAGAGATTCGAGCATTTGCAACACGATCGGAGGTAATCGAGTTATCCCCTTTAATATCTTGTGGTCGAACGATACCAGATAGGCGAACATACTCTTCACCCTGGTTGATTTTGACCCACTTCTCCCCTTGAACCACTAAATTACCATTAGCTAAAACCTTAGCAACAGTTACAGAGATGTTGCCAGCCAACTGATTATTTTGTACTGCTTGTGCTGAACCATTAAACTGACGTTGGTTATTTAAGTTGAAGTCCATACTATAACCGCCCCCAAGAGAAATAGGACGTCCCAGAAATGCCTTATTGATTACCGTATTGGTATCATTTTTCATTTGCTGTAAGGTCGCATTCTTGGTCGCATTTGTATTTTCCACTAACAGCACTGTCAAAATATCCCCTTCATGCCGCGCCCGATTAGTCTCAAATAGTGGTAATGCCGTTTCAGGATCATAAATAGCCCCTGTTTGCCTTCGCAACTGTTTGGGATCGGGTGATGCAGGATAAGTAGGTGCATAGTCCGGGTTTTTTCCAGCCACAGGCGGATTCAAAACCTCACATCCGCCTAAGAAAAGTGCAATCCAACCCACTGTTAAAAAGTTAAATAATTTCATTGATCAAGTCTTCTTAAACAGTCTGATTTAAATATTGCAACATGTTATCTACGGTTTGCATGCCTTTCGCAGTAATCTCATAGCTACGTTGAGCCTGGATCATATTGACTAGCTCTTCAACAACATTCACGTTTGATGCTTCCAGATTATTTTGCAATAAAGTACCTAGACCATTATTTCCCGGATTATCAAGTATTGGGTTTCCACTTGAAGGGGTTTCAATGAATAGGTTTTGACCTATAGGCTGAAGTCCTGCTGGGTTCATGAAGTTAGTAAGCTGTATCGTGCCAAGATTCGTTGGTGTCGTGGAACCAGCAACTGTAGCACTAACAACCCCATCCTGGCTTATTGTAACTCCTAATGTTTGAGCAGGTAGCGTAATTGCAGGCTGTAATAAATAACCGTGGCTATCAACAATCTGCCCTGTACTATCAATGGTAAATGCTCCGTTACGAGTGTAAGCCTGAGTACCATCTGGCATTAAGATAGTAAAGAAACCCTGTCCTTGAATCGCCAGATCATAGGCGTTATTCGTGTTCTGAATGCTTCCTTGTTGAAACATTTTTTGGGTAGAAACTAAATGTACCCCTGTTCCAGTATTAATACCCGTTGGAACAATAGAATTTTCTGAAGATTGAGCTCCGGCCTGGCTTGTAGTTTGATAGAGCAAATCCTCAAATTGAGGTCTGTCACGTTTAAAACCAGTAGTGTTCACGTTAGCCAAGTTGTTAGCAATTGTACCAATAGTTTGTTCCTGAGCTTCCAAGCCCGATTTGCTCACCCATAATGCTGGTTGCATTTAAATCTCCTACATTTATTCAAAAATATTCCACAACACTCAAGATTAAAACTTAATTAATCGGCTAATATTTGGGTTAGTTTTTGTGCATTATCCCCTACTGTCGATAATATATTCATCTGTGTTTCAAAATCTCGTCCGGCACTAATCATTGCAACCATCTGCTCTACAGCTTGAACGTTTGAGCCCTCAAGTGCCCCACTAGTCATCTTTAATGTATTATCAACAGGAGCAACTCCCCCATTATTAAGTTGAAATAAACCATCAGCATTTTTAGAAATATTGGAGGTATCTAAAGAAACCATTTTTATTCGGTCTACAGTGGTAGCAGCTTGAGGCCCGTTTCCTGTAGGTACAATAGTGATTGTGCCATCCGTACCAATAGTAATATTTGATGCGGGAGGAATAGAAATCGGACCACCATTACCAATTACCTGTTTACCAGATGCTGTAACTAAGAAGCCATTTGCATCAATATTAAGACTTCCAGCTTTGGTATAAGCTTCTTTCCCGTTACTACCGCGTACAGCCAGCCACCCTTTGCCATTAACTGCTACGTCCAAAGTGCGCCCAGTTGTAATAATAGGTCCTGGAGTAAAATCAGCAGCATTAGGATTTTGTACCGTAAATGATTGACCGTAATTACTACTGCCCTGTGCACCTTGGACATAGAGTGTTTGAGCTTGATATAAATCAGCTCTAAAACCAGTAGTACCCACATTTGCTAAATTGTTTGCAATCACCTCTTGGCGGGCAAAATTTCCACGCCCGCCATTTGCAGCATTATACAAAATAGGATCCATTAATTAGCTCCTTAACGCATATTGATAATCGTTTGCGTAATTGCATCACCAGCGCGAATTGTTTGTGCATTCGCCTGGAAATCGCGTTGAGCACCAATCAAATTGACTAGTTCACTTGTTAAGTCCACATTCGACTCTTCTAAGCTCCCCGAACGGATATCACCAAAACTACCGGTTGTTCCAATACCAATTAATGGCTGTCCTGAGGCTGCGGTGGCAGACCAACATACATTTCCTATATTTTGTAAACCTTGAGGATCTGCAAAGTTAGCTAATTGAATTTGGCCCATAGCTAAAGTTTGGCCATTAGAATAACTTCCAGAAACGGTACCATCAGCAGAAACTTGTAAGCCTGCTAAATTACCTGTTGTATATCCATTTGTGCTCGCTGATTGCACGGCAAATGGGCTTCCAAATTGGGTACAGCTTGATAAATCAACCTGTAAACTTAGTGGATTAGCACCATTAGTTAATGTCATTGATAAAGGAATCAAGTTATTGGCGATTGGAGTTCCTGTATTGTCTTGTACTAATGAAAATGTACCATCAGAATTAAAATTAACAGCAAATAAGTTCGAACTGTTACCTGGTGTTGTAATTGCCGGAACATCCTGATTATCGATCTGGAAAGCTACATACCATTGGTTTTGAGTTCCTGGAGGCGAAGCTGCATCTGGGCTGCCTGCAGCAGCGGCTGCATCCGCTTTTATAAAATACATACTCAATACATGTGAATTACCTAAACTATCATAAATCGTCATTGAGGTTGTATTGTTATAAGTATCACTCACAGGTAAAGCACCCCCTGCCCAATCGGCTGCTGGTGGCGTGCTGCCCGAATTCAAATTAAGTCCCGCGGTTACTGTGGTACTGGCTTGTGGACTCAAATTTGCCTGGTTCACTTGGATTTTACCGGTTGCTCCGGTGATTTTTCCTGTGGAATCCGCCAAGTAGCCTGTAAGGTATTGACCCGTTGCGTTAGTAATATAATTTTGATTATCAAGACCAAATTGTCCTGCACGTGTATATACGGTGGACCCTTGGTCATTCAAAATAAAAAAGCCATTACCGCTAATAGCAAGATCAAGAGTATTATTGGTATTGGTAATAGTTCCATTAGTAAACATTTGCTGAACTTGGGTCAACATTACGCCACCACCAACGGTCGTACTGCCTCCTGAATTATAACCACCAAAAGAATAAATATCCCCAAAATTAGCGCGTGAATTTTTAAAACCTACTGTTGAAGAGTTCGCAATGTTATTACCAATTACATCCAAATGGCTTGACGCCGCGTGCAGTCCGCTTATCCCAGTATCAAAAATCATTTTTGTCTCCGTCCTATACTGTTATTTGTTTTACCTGGTCTAATGAAACTGCTCCGACCCCAGCTACATTAAGTTTTAAACCATCCCCGTTTTGGCCAAGGCTTACGCTATCAACGTTTGCAGAGGTCATTGTCCTAAATGCAACTTCTTTGCCCATATACTTAGCATGCACAGCTACTTTGTATTTCCCCTCCGGTACACGGTTTCCATCCTGCCCTATGCCATCCCAAGCGAATTGATAAAATCCTGGTGCTTGTGGACCTAAGGGTATTGTTTTTATCAGCTCGCCAGACGCGCCGTAAATAAAGGCATTGATATCGCTGACACCGGGAGGAATATCAATAGCCGTTTTCACATCGCCTTCTTTATCTAATTTAAGGCTATCGCTATTGACTAAAACTTTGCGCCCTACGAGAGCAGAAGCCTGTAATGCTTGATTAGATTGCAATGAGTTTGCCATTTGCTGCATGGACTCTTGCATTTTATTGACGCCATCATTTGTGCTAAATTGCGCGAGTTGTGACAAAAATTCACCATTTACTTGTGGCTGCATTGGATCTTGGTTTTGAATTTGGGCGACCATTAACCGTAAAAAATCCTGTTGCCCCAAATTTTGGGGAGCCATTTGGCCTGTGGACATCTGAGCCCCACCATTTACTCCATTTATCGAATTTGTTGTCATTCCTTTTCCCCTTACTCACCTAATTGCAAAGTGCGTTGCATTAATTGCTTTGCTTGATTAACTAATTGAAGATTCATTTGATAAGATTTCGCAGCTGAAATAACGTTAGCCATTTCTTCTGCGTAATTCACGTTTGGCGAATAAACATAACCATTCTTATCTGCTATAGGATTATGCGGTTGATAATGCTTAATAGGCTCAGCGTTACTAACATAGTTTCCCTTTAGTTGCACACCAGCTTTTATTTGATCACCAATCCATTGATTTGCACCTTCTTGTATTGCTTTGAATACAGGGTATTGTACGCGATAGACATCATCAACATTACCTGTCTCTACGTTGGCATTACTTAAATTTGAGGTACTGCTAGTTAAACGTGCGGTTTCAGCAGTTAGCGCTGAACCTGCAATATCAAAAATTGAACCGATTGACATCCTTACTCCCCTTTCAATGCAAGCATCATTGTTTTAATTTTGTTGTTCAGAAAATTTAAACTTGCCTGATAATTCAGAGAGTTACGAGCAAATTCCATGGTTTCTAAATCTTTATCAACAGTATTTCCATCTAAAGCAGTTTGTGCAGTAACGCGAAACTTCACATTTGCCGCAAGATCACCATTCTTAGTAATGTGGTTGGCGGAAGTAACAGCCATTTGCTGTGCACTTGCTGCCATCTGCTCTGCGAGGAAATTATTAAAATCAACGTCCTGAGCTTTGAAATTTGGTGTATTGGCATTAGCCAGGTTATTGGCTAATAGTGAGGCTCTCTGATCTCGTCCAATTAAGGCTTTGGCGTGAATACCAAAATAAGAGTCAAGATTTCGTGACATACATACTCCCTTGTAACTTTACATCCCTCAGCACAAACATTGTGCCAATTCTAAATAAATGAGAAAATAACCCGTCGCAGCAAATCAACGATCCTCGAAGATTACATGCAACATCTAGCAATAGTCGATCTAATATAAATTTGAGTACTCGCCATGTCAAATACTTATGAACTTCCTGTGGATGCGATTGAACAAGTAAAAGCTTATCTTTTGCAATTACAAAACACTATTTGTACTGTTATTGAAGACCTCGATGGTCATTCGCGGTTTATTGAAGACGCCTGGAAACGACCGGCTGGTGGCGGCGGTATTACGCGTGTATTGACTCAAGGTAAGGTTTTTGCAAAAGCTGGGATTAATTTTTCTCATGTTTCCGGAGAACATCTTCCCCCGTCAGCCAGTGCACATCGACCAGAATTAGCAGGTAGAAAATTTAGCGCATTAGGTGTCTCACTAGTGATTCACCCAGATAATCCTTATATTCCCACCTCTCACGCAAATGTTCGTTTTTTTATTGCTGAAAAGGAAGGTTCTCCTCCGGTTTGGTGGTTTGGTGGCGGATTTGACTTAACGCCTTATTATGGGTTTGCCGAAGACTGTCAACACTGGCATCAAACCGCATTAAACGCCTGCCAACCTTTTGGTGAGGGCATTTATCCTCGTTTTAAAAAATGGTGTGATGAGTATTTCTTTATAAAACATCGTAATGAGGCGCGCGGTATTGGTGGCTTGTTCTTTGATGATTACAATGAAATTAGCTTTGAACACAGTTTTGCCTTAATGCAAAGCATTGGGAATCACTACATCAAAGCTTACGCCCCCATTGTATCTCGGCGCAAAGAGCATCCTTTTGGAGCGCAAGAAAAGGCCTTTCAAAATTATCGTCGTGGGCGTTATGTAGAGTTCAATTTAGTGTACGACCGCGGTACTTTATTCGGTTTGCAATCAGGAGGTAGAACTGAATCGATTTTGATGTCGCTTCCACCTGATGTTTCCTGGGCATATAACTGGCAGCCGGAAGCAAATAGCCCGGAGGCTAAACTCTATAGTGATTACCTTCCGCCTCGGGATTGGATAAATATTTAAACGTCTATACATTGCGAGTACAGTAACCTAGAACCATATTAGCAAGGTTACGCTCGCAATAATGAGAGACATAAACCCGTTACAAAAAAAACCATCCGCTGCATTGTGTCTTCATTAACGGGATTAAGTTATCTCAATTTTCGGAACACGCTTTAAAAACATCCAAGCAAAAAATGCGGCAATAATATTTAATAAGCTTACTACTAAAAAAATTTGGGGAATAGCAGCGCTAAAATGCAGCAATAGCATAACCATTAATGAGCCTAAAACCATAAATAATGCGTTATAAATATTATTTGCAGCGATTACACGCGCCCTATTTTCTGGCGCGCTAGCAACCTGCAGGTAAGTATATAATGGCACCACAAATAAGCCAGCACTAAAGGCTAAAAGGAATAAATCAAGAGCAATGCGCCAGTGAGTTTTGTTAGAAAAAAATGATGTAAATGTTAATAAGGATTCATGCTCTTGGATGTTGGACGAAGCCCAATAAAGATCCGCAGTAAAGCACGTAAAAGCAAACATAGCCCAAGGGACTAAAGCCAGAGCAATACGACCGCGAAAAATAACATTAACACTGACAGACCCTATAGCTATTCCCAGAGAAAATAACGCTAAAAACAGTGCAAAGACCGTGTTACTAGCCCCTAAAACATAATGGGTATAATCAGGGAGCTTAGTTAATATAACTGTTCCCAAAAACCAAAACCAAGAAAGAATTAAAGTAGCTACTAAAATACCAAAATGCTCGGTCGCCTGTTTTATAAATCGATATGTTGCACGCCAAAATTGAATATCAATTTTGAGATTGGATGAAGTCGCTGGGGCACTAGGAATAAACAAAGACGATAATAGACCTAATAAAGCGACGAGAATCGTCATAAAAATAGCAATGTACGGTGTAGAGCCTTTAATACCTATAGCTAAGCTCCCTAAAGTAGTTCCCAAAAGAATAGCAATAAAGGTACTTGCATCAACAAGCCCAGTTGCCCCCAACAAATCTTTTTTAGGGAGATGATCAGGTAAAATAGCGTATTTTATAGGGCCAAAAAATGTCGAATGAGTTCCCATTCCCGCCAAGGTAAACATCATCCAAAAAATATTGCCGAAATATAAAGAAAAACTGCCGATAATCATTAAAAATACTTCAACGATTTTAATGATCCGGATGATTTTTGTTTTATCATATTTATCTGCGATTTGCCCCGAGATGGCAGAAAGTAAAAAGAATGGCAATATAAATAAAGCACCTGCTAGAGCTTGGTAATATTCTGATGGCGCCTGAGAATCTGTTAAATAATAGCTA
This sequence comes from Legionella saoudiensis, assembly GCF_001465875.1. Classification (GTDB taxonomy): domain Bacteria; phylum Pseudomonadota; class Gammaproteobacteria; order Legionellales; family Legionellaceae; genus Legionella; species Legionella saoudiensis. Next base: position 1,263,739 of record NZ_LN901324.1, read on the forward strand.
ATCATGGTAAGCATTGCTAATTTGAATGCATTATCATTAAAGGCACCTAAAAACTGAGTAAAGAAAAAAGGCAAAAACCGCCGTTCCTTTAAAAGGTAAATAACCCCTAACCCCATAAGGCATCCCTCTGTGCTACAAGTAAAAGTGGCTAAGAATAATCATGTCTTAGAGGAAAGTAAATGATTTGATCATTCGTTTAATGAGCGTTTGATAAAAAACAAAGATGAAATACCATCCTCCAATTTACCAACAGGATGCATATTGATAAAAGGCAAAAGCGAAAGGACGACCCTAATTTAGGATAACAACCCCAACATTAAACCCGAACCTCCGCCTATGCTGAAAAATTGCTCGGCGATAGCTAATGATGTACTCGGTTTTTTACTTACTCTGCTTCAGTAATTAATGCAACGTCTTGAGCTTTTAAGCCTTTAGGTCCTTTATCAAGAACAAAGGTTACCGGATCATTTTCGTGCAAAGTTTTAAAACCCACACCTTGTATATCTTTATAATGTACAAAAATGTCATCGCCTTGCTGATTAATAATAAATCCAAATCCTTTTTTTTCATTAAACCATTTTACATGGCCTGTCTCTCTCTGTGACATTAGTATCCCCTTTGTCTTTAAACTTTTTACTTATTTATGCCTATTGTCACGCAAGCTCAAGTGGTAAAAAGTTAACTCACTAAAGAGAACTGCGTTATAATAAACATTTACTCTGTACTTGGAATTTCATACAGCTAGATTAGCATAACAGTTTTTTATGTATTGTTAAGATTTTTTTATTAAATTCAATATAATTAACCTCTTTTTGTGCTATTGGAAAAACATTATGAATCATACGAAATCATCTTTTATAAAATTAGCGCTGAATTGCCAAGTATTAAAATTTGGTGAATTTATTTTAAAGTCTGGCCGAAAAAGTCCGTACTTTTTTAATGCAGGATTGTTTTACCAAGGCAGGGCACTTCACCAACTTGGTAAATTTTATGCACAGACCTTACTGGACCATCAGGCTGATTTCGACCACTTGTTCGGACCTGCTTACAAAGGATTACCTTTAGCAACAACAACGGCCGTTGCTCTGTCTGAGTTAGGCAAAGAAACGACCGTGACCTTTAATCGTAAAGAAGTCAAAGATCATGGGGAAGGAGGCCAATTAATTGGGGCCCCATTAACAGGCAATACCATTATTGTGGATGATGTGATCACCGCGGGAACCGCTTTTCGTGAGTCACAAAAACTAATTAAAGAATATGGCGGCAATCTCACAGGCGTAATTATTGCACTGGACCGCTGCGAGCGAGGACAAACTCATGAATCCACCCTCTCTGAAATTAAAGCTGAGGGAATTAATGTTTATTCTATTATTAACCTTTTTGATTTAATTGATTATTTAAAAGCAACCAATGAATTGGAACAAGTAAAAAAATTAGAAGAATATCAACAAGTTTATGGTTGCTAAATACTTGACTATCCTTTTTTAAATTAATCTGGTTGTTTGCAGCTAATGGACTGTAACTCGTATTAGCAAGCCAGGGCTTCGAACCCGTATCACGCTTTCGCTAATACGGGTTACAGGTCAGATACATACCCCAAAACCGATTTACCATTCTCCTTTATATATTTCTATTGACAGCTTTCTGTTTCTCCACTAACATCGTAACAATGTTACACTACGTTAATACGTTATCATGAAAACACAAACTACCGTAAAGCATTCTGCTCTTCCTGATTTAATGCATGCAATTAGCTTGCTGGAAAATAAAGAAGAAGCCCTGCAATTTTTTACCGATCTATGCACTCCTGCTGAATTAGAGGCAATGGCTGATCGTTGGCAGGTAGTCCCTCTTCTGCGACAAGGTATTCCCTATCGCACCATACATGAACAAACCGGAGTCAGTGTTACAACAATTACGCGAGTGGCACGCTGTTTAAGTTTTGGCACTGGCGGTTATGAATTAATCGCAAATCGGACGGGAGAGTTATGAAAAATCGTTTACGTTTAGCATTACAAAAAAAGGGGCGTTTATCGGAGGAATCGCTAAATTTATTACAACGCTGTGGCTTAAAGTTTCGTATCAAGCCTAACGCCTTACTCACCCATGTAGATAATTTTCCTATTGATTTGTTATTCGTCCGTGATGATGACATTCCCACCCTGGTTTTTGATGGACTTTGTGATGGCGGAATTGTAGGGGAAAATGTCTTATTTGAATCCTCACTGGCTAATCCAGATAAATCATTTAAAACCACTGCAAAATTGGGAAGTTGTACCTGCCGCCTCTCCCTCGCGGTCCCTGAAGCCTTTGATTATCAAGGCCCAGGCAGTTTAGATGGTAAAAGAATCGCAACCAGTTACCCCAACTTACTGAATCAGTATTTACAAGAACGAAAAATTTGTGCCGAAACCCTGTTTTTGTCAGGCTCAATTGAAGTAGCACCACGAATGGGCATGGCCGATGCCATTTGCGATTTGGTTTCCAGTGGCCAAACTCTAGAGGACAATAAGCTTTATGAAGTAGATACTCTCCTCCAAAGCCAGGCCGTGTTAATTCAAAGCGAACTCGATTGCCCGTCCCAATTTCAAGAGCTATTTGACATGCTGGCCCGTCGCATTCAATCCGTACAACAAGCCCAAGAACGCAAATACATCGTTTTTCATGCACCTAAGTCTGCTCTTGAGCGCATCGCTGAAAAACTACCCGGTGCTGAGTCACCGACTATCCTATCCTTACCAGGCCGGCAAGATAAGGTAGCAGTACATGTGGTGTCCAGTGAGCGGGTGTTTTGGAATACCCTGGAAACCATCCAAGAATTAGGAGCCAGTTCCATTCTGGTTTTACCAATAGAAAAAATGTTGGAGTAATAATGATGCTAGCAATTAAAAATTGGCAATCGCTTTCTGATACGGAAAAAAAATCCGTTCTGGCTCGCCCCTCACAAACTTCAGCAACTAAAAATGGGGTATTAGACATCATTAAACAGGTGCAGGCTTTCGGTGATAAAGCTCTATTTGAGTTAACACAAAAATTTGATGGGATTGCATTAAAAACACTTCAGGTGCCTTCGGAGCAAATTTGCAATGCGCGCATAAGCCAATCCGCTTTATATGCAATAAATACAGCCATTGAAACTCTGACTCGTTACCACCAGTCACTTTTACCAGAAAGCAAAAGCATGAGTACAGCCAATGGGGTAAACATCCAAACTGTTTACCGCCCTATTCAGCGTGTTGGCTTATATGTACCTGGAGGCAATAAAACACCGTTAATTTCTTCCTTATTAATGCAAGCCATACCTGCATTAGTTGCGGGATGTCCAATTAAAGTATTTTGCACGCCTCCTGATGCTAACGGCAGCATCAATGAGCACTTATTAGTTGCGGCTCGTTTATGCGGTATTGATACTATTTATACCTTAGGTGGCGCCCAGGCGATTGCGGCGATGGCTTATGGGACAGAAAGTATTCTCAAGGTAGATAAGCTCTTTGGCCCGGGGAACAGCTACGTAACTGAAGCAAAAACATTAGTTGCTAATGATCCTGCAGGAGCGGCAATTGACATGCCCGCAGGTCCCTCAGAAGTAATGATTAGTGCAGATGATAAAGCAAATCCAGCCTTTATTGCCGCCGATTTATTAGCTCAGGCAGAACACGGCATTGATTCACAAGTCATTTTACTTTGTGAGAGTGAGCTTCTAGCTCAACAAGTTAATCAACAGTTGGAAGTACAACTTAAGACTCTAACACGTACACAAATTATTAATGAATCATTAGCCAATAGCCGTATTATTTTATGCAAACAACAAGATGAGCAACTGGAAATTATCAATAATTATGCGCCAGAACACTTAATTATTAACCGCCAGGATGCGGAAGCATGGGTAGATCAAATTACTGCCGCAGGTACCGTGTTCCTAGGCCCTTGGGCCGCAGAAACCCTAGGTGACTATGTGACAGGTTCCAATCACGTTTTACCCACAAATGGTTTTGCGCGAAATCATAATGGGCTTAGCACTACAGATTTTTTAACTCGTTTTAGCGTGCAATCTATTGACCAAGAAGGAATTAAAAGTTTAGGAGCAGCAGCAATTACGCTAGCACAAATTGAAGGGTTAAGCGCTCACGCAAATGCGGTAGAAATTAGACTTAATTCTCTGGAGGTTTAAAATGTCCATACTTAATTTAATACGACCTGAACTCTTGGAAATCCCTACCTACATTGCGGGTTCCGAGGAAATAAAAAATAGATTGCACGCTAATGAGTTGCCTTGGTCAGCAATCAATGCAGATTCTATTGATTTGAATTTTTATCCGGAAAAAGAATACAAAATACAATTGCAAAAACAATTAGCACAACGATATCAAATAGAACCAGACCAATTAGTATTAACGCGGGGCTCTGATGATGGCATTGATTTACTTGTGCGACTATTTTTAAAGGCGGGACGCGATGCATTCATGCAATTCCCACCAACTTTTTCTATGTATGAGTTTTACGTGCAATTGCAACAAGCCCAAATCATACAATGCCCTCTCGATCTAAATACTGGTTTTGCTTTGGACCTCGGGCAAGTCAAACGCTGTTGGCAAGAAAATTGCAAAATAATTATGCTGTGTAGTCCTAATAACCCTACTGCTAATGCCATTGATTTAGAGCTTATTGCCAGCCTGTGCCACCAATACAAAAACCGCTCGGTCATTGTGGTGGATGAAGCGTATATCGAGTTTGCTGATCGTCAAAGTGCAACATCTTTAATCTCGCAATTTGATAATTTGATTGTACTGCGCACCCTATCTAAGGCATATGGTTTAGCAGCTTTACGCCTGGGAATTGTAATTGCCCAGTCGCAGGTTATTCAAGCCTTAAATAAAATTATGGCGCCTTATCCTTTATCCAGCGTGGTCATGCGCTTAGCACAGCAAGCGCTTAGCAATGATGCCTGGTTTATGACCGCAATCGAGCGTATTAAAAAAGCACGTTTGAAACTTAGTACTGATTTAGCGGCAAACTCACTTATTGAAAAGGTTTACCCATCAGAAACCAATTTCATTCTGGTGAAAACAGCCTACGCCAAAGAATTAGTTAATTGGCTAAGTCAACAAGGCATCACCATTAGAGGCTTTGCTGCCAATTCAGCCCTATCTGATCACCTACGCATTACCGTAGGTGATGAGCAACAAAATCTGCTCGTCATGGCTGCTTTATCTTCATTCAAAAATAGAATTTCGGGGTTGTAACATGCAAAAAATATTATTTATTGATCGTGATGGTACCTTAATTGAAGAACCTTTTGATTTTCAAGTGGATTCATTGGATAAAATTAAATTAACTCCAGGAGTAATCCCAGCATTACTGCAATTAAAAGAAGCAGGATTTCGTTTCGTTATGGTGAGTAATCAGAATGGAATTGGTACGCCCTCATTTCCCGAAGAAGACTTTAGCATTTGCCACGAGTTTACCCTGGATTTATTTTCATCTCAGGGAGTATTTTTTGATAGTATTTTTATTTGCCCTCACATGCCTGAGGATAATTGCCTTTGTCGTAAACCAAAAACTGGTTTGCTTGATGCATTTATGAAAGAAACAGCAATTAGCCTATCCTCATGCTGGGTCATTGGCGATCGCGACACTGATCGCGAATTAGCCAATAATTTAGGCATTAAATTCTTACCTGTTTCTCAAGAACATGGTTGGACGCAAATTGCACAAACTATTTTAAATCAAGGTCGTTCAGCAACAATACAAAGAAAAACCAAGGAGACTGAGATCAACTTGACGGTGATTTTAGATGCAGATCAAACAGGCTCCATTGCAACGCCGCTACCCTTTTTTAATCACATGCTTGAGCAAATCGCGAAACACGGTGGTTTTAATCTAATTTTAGAAGCTATGGGCGATGTAGATGTCGATGATCACCACTTAATAGAAGACACTGCCATTGCTTTAGGGGAAGCATTAAAACAAGCGCTGGGTGATAAGTGGGGTATTAACCGTTATGGATTTACTCTACCCATGGACGAGTCGCTAGCCTCTATTGCCATAGATATTAGTGGGCGCGGCTTTTGTGATTTTCAAGCAGAGTTCACACGAGAATTTGTTGGTGGAATGGCTACTGAAATGGTGCCCCACTTCTTCCAGTCCCTGGCTTGTGCTCTAGGAGCCACGCTACACCTGCAAGTTAGTGGCAAAAATCACCACCATATGATTGAAGCTTGTTTTAAATCATTAGGAAGAGCGCTGCGACAAGCATGTACTAAAGGCAATAATACCATGCCGTCTACCAAGGGGGTTTTATGATTGCAGTAATTGATGTCAGTGGCAATAACCTGACTTCCCTAGGTAATGCCCTAAACAGATTGGGGTTCGATTATGTATTAACCCATAATGCACAACAAATTCGTAATGCCAGCCATGTGATCCTTCCAGGGGTTGGCACCGCTGACTATGGTATGAACTCCTTATTAAGCCATGGCTTAGTGGAGGTACTCAAATCATTAACTCAGCCGCTGCTGGGAATTTGCTTGGGCATGCAATTATTATTGGACTCCAGTGAAGAAGCGGAAGTTAATTGTTTAGGATTGATTCCCGGGAAAGTAAAACGTTTAACGCAAAAGAATGATTTCCCTGTACCGCACATGGGTTGGAATCAACTGCAATGGTGTCAAGATTCGCCGTTGCAACGAGGTTTAAGTGAGCAAGATTACGTATATTTTGTCCACAGTTATGCCCTAAGTACCCAAGAGTATGCCGTAGCTCGCTGTGAATACAGTGAACCATTTACGGCCATTATTAACAAAGATAATGTCTGGGGCATGCAATTTCATCCAGAAAAATCAGCGCAAACCGGGATGCTCTTGCTTAAAAACTTTTTAGAACTGGAGGCTTTATGATTCTTATTCCAGCAATTGATTTACAAAATGGGCGTTGTGTACGTCTTAAACAAGGACAATTTGATCAGGTTACCTCTTTTGATGTCTCTCCTATTGAGCGTGCGGCATATTTTGCTCAATTAGGGGCGAAACGCTTGCATATTGTCGATTTAGATGGTGCTCAGGCAGGTAGCATGCAGCAACTACCTTTAATTTGCTCCATGCAAAATACGGGAATTAAAGTTCAAGCTGGCGGTGGGATTCGCTCTTTAGAACAAGCAAGAAATTGCTATGCTGCGGGTATTTCTAGCTTGGTTATTGGAAGTATAGCCCTGACTAATCGTACGCTAACCACCGCAATTTGTACTGAAATTGGTCCAAAGAATATAATTTTGGCTTTAGATGTCCGTATTACTAAGGGTATTCCTATCCCTGCAACCCATGGTTGGCAAGAGGCATCGGATACGAATTTATGGGATGTTGTCGCTTACTATCAACAACTAGGTATCCGGCAAATCCTATGCACTGATATTGCCTGTGATGGCATGATGCAAGGGCCCAGTGTTCGCCTTTATCAAGAAGCCGTAGAACGCTTTCCGGATATCGCCTGGCAGGCCTCTGGAGGGATTCGTAATCAAGACGATCTCGCTGCTTTAGATAAATTGGGGATAGCCGGGGCAATATTGGGATTATCCTTATATCAAGGTACGCTTGATTTAGCCCAAAGCCTCAAGGAGTATGAATTATGTTAACTAAACGAATTATTCCCTGCCTTGATGTGCGAGATAACCAAGTAGTTAAAGGCGTAAAATTTCGGGATCACCGCATCATTGGCGATATCATTGAGCTCGCCAGTTATTATTCTGAAGCAGGAGCAGATGAACTGGTGTTTTATGATATCACCGCCAGTGCCGAACAAAGAGCTGTTTGCCCTACCTGGGTTAATCAAGTTGCCGCAACGATAAATATTCCATTTACTGTTGCTGGTGGAATTCGTTCGAGCAATCAGGCAAAATCCATTCTAAATGCTGGGGCAGATAAAGTATCAATTAACAGCCCTGCCTTAGAAAACCCCGATTTAATTAATGAGTTAAGTCGGCAATTTGGCAGCCAATGCGTGGTTGTCGGTATTGATAGTCAATGGGTTAATGATGATTACTATGTCTACCAATATACCGGCGATGAGAATAAAACATTAAACTCGAAACGCAAAACTCGCGAGTGGATAAGTGAAGTTCAAGCGCGCGGTGCTGGGGAAATTGTCCTGAATTGCATGCAATCTGACGGTGTACGCACTGGCTATGATATAGAACAATTACGTGAAATGCGTTCATTATGCCAGGTTCCGCTTATTGCCTCTGGAGGTGCGGGCGCTCTAGAACATTTCACGGAAGTATTTTTGCAATCAGGAGTTAGTGGTGCTTTAGCGGCCAGTATTTTTCATGACAAAATACGAACCATTAATGAAGTAAAGTCCGCACTTAAGCAACAAAATATTAGGGTAAGATTATGAATCAATTAGAAATTAGCTCTTTAGATTGGCAAAAAATGAATGGCTTATTACCAGCCATTATCCAAAATGCGGAAAATGGCATGGTGTTGATGCTCGGTTATATGAATGAAGAAGCATTAATTGCGACTGTAACCACAGGCCAACTTACTCTATATAGTCGTAGCCGTAAGCGTTTATGGCGTAAGGGAGAAACCTCCGGTAACACAATGTCCGTGCAGCAAATTAGCACTGACTGTGACAGTGATAGTTTATTAATTTTAGTTATTCCCAAGGGCCCTGCCTGTCATCTAGGTTTCAATAGTTGCTATCAGCCTCACTGCAATAGTGCGTTGAGCTTTATGGGCGAGTTAATTGAGATCATTAATCAGCGTGCTGAAACGCAAGATGAGAATAGTTATACAGCTAAACTACTCAATTCGGGAGTTAGTCGTTGCGCACAAAAAGTAGGCGAGGAAGCGGTTGAAACCGTTATTGCCGCCGTGAATCAAGATAATGAAGAGTTTATTAATGAAAGCGCCGATTTATTATTTCATTTATTGGTTCTATTAAAAGCCTGCGAATTGAGTTTTTATGAGGTTTTAGATTGCCTCAAAAACAGAGATAGAACGATTCATACATAAATAATCGCGTCAACCCCCGGCTTCACGCCTTGAACTCATGGAATTGCTTCACCACAGCACCTTCGCAACGGGCAAAGAATAACTAAACTCCCGTCATTACGAACGAAGTGAAGCAACCCAGGGTTCTGTGCTTTAAATCAAGAATTGCTTCGTCACTAAATTTCACGCCTAAATAATGCATGCACCGATAGTTGAAAAATTAAACTCCAAAAGAACACTTATCAAATAAATTGCACTTTTATTGCGCAAACATAAAATAAAAATTATAATAGCTATAAAATATTTCATGGTCCAAATAAAGGCCTTTCTTATTAATAACGAAGAGCATTCTATCCTCATGGAAACTAAAATATACAATTCTTATATAAGCCTCCTCGACTTATTAGAATTAATCCCTCAAAGAACTGCCAGTGTAGAAACAACAAATAAAATAAAAGCCAAGCTTAAATTATTTATCACTGACTTCCAGAAGCGAATTCAACCAGAAGATGCTAATAAAGAGCTCTTGAACCTAACAGGGTTAGCTCAAGAAAATAAACATCTTTCTGAGTTACAGCACTTTTATGAAAAATTAATAAATATACACCAAATTAATGCGCAGCTTATTCAAAAACTCATCATATGCACCAAGCAAGCCTATTCCTCACTAAACCTGCAAGAACCTGATCTTATTTTTTTATTAACCGCTCCTTTTGATGAGGCAGCCAAAACAGGTGATGGTCAATATGCTCAGTCATTAGTGCAAGGTTTCCAATCTCAAGAAAAAAAACCTCATGTGTTTGGTTAAAAGAAGCTGATGGACATTATAATTTAAGGCTTCGATCAGGATTAAATTCCATACCACCGCAAACGATTCCCACCATTTATGTGCTACAGCCGGTTGCTAATGGACAGACCGTTGTCAGTGGTTATCAATGTCCTAGCGATGAGTTATTAAATGTTGCGAAGTTAAAAATCCAATCAGAAATTACCCTAAGAACTCCCAAAATAGTTTTAGATAAAAACAATCGCTTAAAATATATAGGTTATCAAAGTGAGCAAGGACTTAAACTCTTAACGGAACATGATGTTCTTGTTCAAAAAGAACTATGGACTTCTCAGCTAAACCAAAGGGTACGAGAGCTTCCCGGCCTAGAAACGCAACAGTCTGAACTTACTGTTAAATACACACAAATAGATACTCATTTTTCTGCAGTATTAAAAACTATGGAAGCAGCTAAAAAGCTTCCAGAAGAAGAAATTCATACTATTAATAAGATTATTACAGGGATTAAACAAGATTTTCCGAGATTCAAAATAGAGCCACTTAAACCTTCCGATTTACACGAAGTGATAGTAGAGCAATCCACAGGTATAAAAACTTCACTAAAAAGGATTCTTGCAGAGATTAAAGCGAATATAAAAAATAAAGAGCAAGAAAATGCAGCATTAGAGAGAAAAATCCTCTTATTTGAAGAGCTGAAAAAACAATTTGCCAACAACAACCTTAATCAAGCTGAGCTATTCGTATATGTGAAACAATTGGCAAAAATAGAAAGTTCCAATTCCAGGCAGCTAAATACTCCCCAAGAGTTTAACAAGGCTCTTCAGATTGCAATAGACGATAATGACCGTAAGGCCGCCGTTTCTACTTTATTCTCTACCATACAACATATGTCAAAGAACAGAAAATGCGGTATAGATATCCACATACGGCCACCAGATACAGGAATACTCATCATGCCGAAAGATATCCTGGAATTTAAGCGCTTAGGTCTATCGGTAAATATTACCGTACATGAGTATAAACAGAATTATACACGGCGTTTTTTACAACAAATGACTCATGAATTACTGCGCCATGCGGATTCTGTTTTATTTTTTAATCAAAAAGATCAACATAATGCGATTAAAGCAGCCCATAGTGGCCAGGTAGACGGAAAACATCCGGGGGACTGGCCTATCACCCCATACGAGCTGAGAGCAAAAACCGAACTAACTGTCGCCGCCCAAATACTTAGTGGTACGCCGCCACATCCACTTCAAGTATTAAAAAAAGCCCCCAACATTTTAAGCTTTGGCACCATTAGGCCGGGAAAAGGTTTTGAGGAAGCTTTAGAAATAGCGCAACTGCTCAACATCAAACCATCCCCCTTAAACTTACAACCTGCTGAGCAAACGATTGCAGATAAAATAACGGTCATTGTTGCGGGAGATCCTCAAAATGGTGAGCTTATGGCACAACTCTTTGCAGAGCGCTATGGCGCAGAAAATCTGAAAGAATTCCAAACCAATCATCCCTATATAAGTGAAGGTTTATCCAATGGAGCAAAAAGAATCTATTGGAAAAAAGCCAAACTCTATTTAGAGATCATGAGCAAACCCTTAAATAACCCGCATCTAGAACTTTATCCATGGTGCCCAGCAGAAGAGCTCACTGCATTAAAAGCACGGTGCAAATATGTATGTCGAATGGATGACATGGGTATGCGAAATAATGGTTCGGCCATCATTAGTGTACTTGATGTGGGTATAGTCTATACTAAATGGGGCTGTGTTACAGATAAATACTATACTGATACAGCAACTACTGATGTAGAAGGCGAAAGTTATACTGCAGCAGTCGATTTAGGCGAGACAAAATATGGTCTTCATAATCCGGGTGAAAGGAATACCTGGGATAAAAAATTGAAAATTGAATCTGACTTTAAACGCCGCACTCATGCACGTTCCCCAAAGGAAATTCTGCATTCCATTATAAAACGAGAAATAGACCAAGTTGATAAAAATGAAGTACAACAACTTGATACACCTAGAAGCCTCAACCACTATACAGTTTTTACGGCCCAACGTTTGCTATTAACAAAGTTTGCTTTAAAAAAGAGTATTCATGCACTGAAAAGTATATTTGTAAAAGAATATCCAGGACAACCAAATGATTTAACGGAGGAAGCCAAAACTCCAGAGCCAGTTCAAACGAAAACTACGCGTTATGCGCGAATCCGAGCGTCAGGAAACAAAGTAAAAAAAGCATTTTTCTGGGCGCAAGAGCATCAAGATGATTTATCCCTTACTACAAGCATGGAAACAGAATCCAGATCCGAAATGGAAACGCAACTTGAAACTGGGTTATTAATTCCTCTTAGGGTTAGCTGTTAATTTTTTTAGGAAAAATGGAAATGAAAAAGAATATTAAAGAATCAAGGATGGCCACTAAGTTAGATTTTTTAATTAGAAATGTAAAGGATGAGCGGCCTGATGCGATGGAGCATTTGCTTAGTTTTTTGAGTAGTTTTGAGGAGCCTGAAGAATTAGCTTTCTTGTTAGCACATAATACCGATTTATTGCATGAGTTAATGGACAGCCGATATGATGATTACTGGAATGGCGAGTTAATAGAATGTTCTCCTACTGATGACTTGTCCCCAGACAGCCCTCCTAATTTCAAATTTAAGCCACCACGCAACCTGACGTCTGTCCAATTTTGGGTAAGTTATATTATTGGACTGGCTTATGTAGAGGAACATGGTTTCCATAATACCATCCAATTGTTGCTGCGCTATCCTCCAGAGCTTCTTGATTATCATATTTTATATTCCGCTAGCCTTACTCTAAGGGGCACTCTTCCTGCTTCGACTACCCTCTCTGAGGAGCAAGAAGAGCTACTCATTGAAAAACTCAAAAAGGCAGCTCCTTATCATGGGTCCCCAGGCTATTTATTGTTAGTATTTTTACACGAGCATTTAGCATTTTTAGCCCACCAAAAAGCCGGGCGAGAAAAAGATTTAGCTCTAAGACAAGAGTTATTTAGAGAAAAAGATAGATATTCATTTCAAGTTCTTAAATATGTGTGTATGGCTCAACTTGCTGAAACTCTTTCGATAGCTGAAATTAATAATGCCTATTATGGAAAAACACTTTCTTCATCCCTGCCTTTTTCTGTTAAAGATCTTAGCGAGCTCTATGCAGCTTATTCGAGATCCTTTATAGCTCCTGAAACTACGCATATACATGAGATAATATCTAAGCAAGCCCGAGAAGAGTTTATGGATACTGAATATTTATTTAATATTAAAAAAGAGCAAATTAAAATAAAGCGCCAACAAAAATATTGCGAGCAGCAACAAGCAGGAAGAAATCACTATTTAGAAACGCCTTTATTAACTGCTGCAAGAGAGGGAGAATGGCAGACAATAATGGAACTCAATGCATCGACACACGATATAGATTGGAATGCCACTGATTATTTAGAGAATAACGTGTTGCATCTCGCAGTACTAGGTGGATGCCCAGCAAATATTATCAAACTTTTACTTACAAAATCCGACTCTCTGTGTCAAATGAAAAATAGTAAGGGCATTACCGCCATTGACTTGGACGAGGTTGGCGTTATCAAAAAAGTGGCGAGAATCGGTTTGCACAAACCCTTCGGCTTATTCCAACCAGAGCCCCCAAAAGAGGAGCCAAATTCAGAAGAAAAACGCTCTTATAGTTCTTCTTATAGCTCTAAAAGTTAAGAACAGGATTGTAGCCCGTATTACTGCAAGGCGTAATACGGGCTACAACTTAAACCACTGCCAACAACACAGCCGTTAAATAATTTCCCTCCGGAAATGCAGCTAAAGTAGGATGACAACTTGCTGGTCCATAAATGCCTAAAACACGTGCCTGCTTACCTACAGCGCCTGCTTGCGCACTTACCAGCGAGCAAAATTCTTGGGCTGAAAGTGCTGAGGAGCAATTACAAGTCATTAATAATGAACCAGAATTCATGTGCTTAAACACTTCACGATGTAAAAATCGATAATAATTTTTTGCGCGTTGAATATGTTGTTGAGAGGGAACCAGTTTAGGTGGGTCCAGTACAACAATGTCATACTCCCCTGCTTTCATAAGATAATCTCGGGCATCCGCTTCAATAAACTCAATATCGGTTAAACCATTTAATGCAGCATTATTAACCCCCTGCGCAATAGCCTGAGCTGAACTATCTACTGCCGTTACTTTAACTGCGCCAGCCTTAGCTGCATGCAAAGCAAAACCACCAGTGTAACTATACAAATCTAATAATTTTTTGCCTTGAGCTAATTGAGCAATGCGTTGATGATTTTCGCGCTGGTCAATAAATAAACCTGTTTTTTGCGCATTTGCAAATTCAACTTGATAAATAACTCCCGCTTCACGTACCTGAGCACTTTGCTCTACTACTTGCTGAGTTACTTGCTTCCAGCCATCTTGTCCCAAGGGTTTAACCTGGGGCATCCAAATAATTTGATCATTTGGAAATAGTTCTTGTAAGGCTTTGCTAATTACACTCTTATTAGCTTCAACCCAATAAGCTGAACTTGCAACCACACAAACTTGATTAAACCTGTCAATGGTTAAACCCGATAAACCATCTGCTTCACTATTAAAAAATCGGTAGGCTGTTGTTTGCTCATTGGGTAAATTTAAACACTGCCTTACTAAATGAGCCTGTTTTAGGCGGTGGGTAATTAAGGTATAAAAACTGCTTCGATCAATGTTTTCATTAGTTAATGCTAAAACTCTAACCCTATATAAGGAGTGCTCGTTATATGCCCCTACCCCAATAAGTTCTTCTTCAGCATTATAGATATCAACTAAATTCCCAGTAATAAGCTTCCCAGAGGTTCGTGCGATTGCCTTGGGGAAAATCCAGGGATGGCCACGTAATACAGTGTTTTGCTTTGCAGCAAGCAAAATGACTTTTGCATTCATTATCTATTTCCCAACGGACAAAAATCGGCTAATCTACACAAAGAAACGTAGACCTGCAATAGATATACTTCGAAACAAGTACTCCCAGGCTAACTCATTATTTTTGAAACACCTAATTGCATTATTTGCTCAATGTTTTTTTAAAAATAATATTTAGTCTTTTCAACAGGCTATCGCAATTCGCTAAATAAAAATATATAGGGATGCTTTATGTCACATTATGTAAAAATATTCGTTTTTTTCCTTTGCGCCAGCCTTTTTAATGGAATAACTTATGCTTCCCCCTGGTTCACTGGACCAATTCTGGCGCCAGCAGGTCATACCGTGCCGCGCGGCCATACCAACTTTGAACTTTATGGCATCGATGTCGAGACTGATGGCTTATATAACGGTGCTGGAAAGTTTCGTAAGACACCTTTATTTAGTAGCGTGCTTTTAAATCCGCTTTTGACCCATGGTTTTACCGACTGGCTCGATGTGCAGCTTTCAGTACCTTATGCCTTTAACAGCACGCGTGGAGTGCATTATAACCGCGTAACAGATAGCTCTGTAGGAGTAGGACTGCAACTGACAGAACAAAAAAAATCGAGATGGCTTCCTGACATTCGCTTCTTTGTTCAGGAAACATTTCCCACTGGAACCTATGATAGATTAAATCCAGCATTTTTAGGTACTGATGCCACCGGATTGGGAAGTTACCGAACTCTCATTGCAGCAAACATTCAATATCTCAAAGAAATTTATAATTCTCATTACTTGCGTACTCGCTTTATGATCTCGCGACTCTTCTCAACCCCAGTGAATGTTATAGGATTCAATAGCTTTGGCGGCACATCCAATACACAAGGAAGAATTAAACCCGGTGCTGAGGATAACGTAGATATTGCTTTTGAGTATACGCTAACCCAAAACTGGGTTGCTGTGATGGAAGGATATTATTCTGAGGGACAAGCAACACGCTTTAATGGTATTTTAGATATTGTAAATAATGACTTAGCTTTAATTGGCTCTCAACAATATTATGAATATGGACTCGCTCCAGCGCTTGAGTATAACTTTAACGCCAATGTAGGTGTTATTGGCGGCGTTTGGTTTCCGGTTGCGGGAAAAAATACCTCTCATTTCATGGCATATGTTTTAGCTATTAATGCTTATTGGTAAGATGAGAATAGTTTCTAACAAGGTGCATTGTTTCTATGGACAAAACAAATAAATTCTCCTATGGACTTACATTAGCCGCTTTAGGAGTTGTATTCGGGGATATAGGAACAAGTCCCTTATATGCATTAAAAGTTACTTTAGAAAATCTCACAGTAAACGAGGGAAATATTTTAGGGGTTTTGTCCCTTATTTTCTGGTGCTTAATTATTATTATTTCATTTAAGTACCTAATTATGATTTTCCGAGCCGACAATGATGGTGAAGGAGGTATTCTTGCTTTATTAGCTTTATTAAAGCACAAAGATGCCAAATACGTCCCTTTATTTTACATCCTGGCAATGTTTGGCGCAGGACTCCTCTTGGGAGATGGCATGCTTACCCCCGCCATCTCCGTTATTAGCGCGGTCGAAGGACTTGGCACCTTATCCAATTCATTCACACCTTATATTCTTCCCACCGCGGTAGTGATTTTGGTGTTTCTCTTTATGATCCAGTCAAAAGGAACTGCCAGTATTGGTTATTTATTTGGACCATTAACTTTTATCTGGTTTTTCACCATCGCCGCTTTAGGTGTTATTCAAATTATTTCTGCGCCCGTCGTGCTTAAAGCCATAAATCCTTATTACGCCTTTGTCATGTTGCAAAATACCGGCTTTAAAGGCTATTTATTATTAGGCGGCATTTTTCTGGTTGTTACTGGTGGCGAGGCACTTTATGCAGACATTGGCCATTTTGGTAAAAATCCTATTCGCACCAGTTGGTTTTTCCTAGTCTTACCCTGTTTGATATTAAACTATTTTGGCCAGGGGGCTAATTTGCTCTTACACCCAGACGCCATTAGTAACCCTTTTTATATGATTGCCCCTAGCTGGTTTTATTTACCTTTAATTATTCTGGCCACTCTTGCTACCATTATTGCCTCACAAGCAGTAATCTCCGCGACCTTCTCTTTAACTAAACAGGCCGTATTATTAGGTTTATGCCCGCGCATACCTATAGTCCAAACCTCAAAAGAATATTCTGGCCAAATCTATGTGCCACAAATCAATTTTATCTTATTCCTTGGCACCATAGCTCTTTCTTTTGCCTTCCGCACATCCGATAAAATGGCGCATGCTTATGGAATAGCCGTCAATGCCTATATGCTTATGGTAGATTTTATGGTTGCCTATACTGCCATTTCCATCTGGCAATGGTCAAAAACAAAAACTTCGGTGATCTTTGGTTTATTTCTTCTTATTGACTTTGCCTTCCTGGGATCGAATGCTCATAAATTCTTAACCGGCGGCTGGGTACCCGTAACCTTTGCTTTCATCTTAGCAACCATTATGTATACCTGGAAATATGGGTTGGAATACCTGCGTTGCAACTTCTATATGAATAAAGAGGATATTTCTAAAATTTTAAAGCAGTTGCAGTATAAAAACCTAAATCAACTTACTGATTTAACTGCCGTATTTATTACCGATGCCTATGACCGCAGTGGAGGCAGCTTTTTGCATTTCCTAAAACTTAGCCGCTCTGTTCCCGAACATGTAATCATTGTAAATCATGTGGTAGATAACATTCCGCATGTCCATTATAGCCAGCGCTATGAAGTCACATGCCTTGACGAACGGGTTTATTGCTTAACATTGCATTATGGGTTTATGGAAACAATTTCCATTCCTCGCGCTATAGAACGCGCATCGGATAAAAATATCTTGCCCTTCAAGTTTAATAAAGACCGTGCCACCTATATGGTTGAAATTCCAAATATTTTAGCCTCAAAAAGCAGAAAGTCACTAACCTTTTTCTGGCAAGAAAAATTATTTGCATTTTTAATTCGCAATTATTCTGCCAATTTAAATATCGAATTTTATAAACTTCCGTATAATAGGACCATGGCTATTGGCACCTATTATATTATGTAACATCAGGAGTTGTTCATGTGGTTTAATAACGCACTTATTTATCAATTTGAGCTTGACGACGCGAGTGTTTTAGAAGCGTCTTTAGCTGAAAATATTCTCAAACCCTGCCCTCCGCACGCACGGTTTATTTACGGTTGGAGCCCTGTTTTTTCTGATGAATTAGTTCAGGAAGTTGCTGGCACCTCACTTATTTGTATGGGTAAAGAAGAGCGCTTATTACCTCGAGGTGTGGTTAATAAAATGCTGGCTGAACGCGTGCAAGCGCTTGAAAACCAACACGGTCGTATGGTTAAGCGCGCCGAAAAAGCACAAATGGCAGAAGACATTGAATTTGAATTGCTTCCTAAATCATTTTGCATACAAAAAAGATTGCTAGCTATTCTGGATGCAGCAAGTAAGCGTATTATTATTAATGCCTCCAGTAATAACCAAGCATCTCAACTAACCTCTTTACTGCGTAAATCAGTTCCAGGTATTAGCATCGACCCAATTACTCATACAGAAAATTTAGCGGTACGTTTTGCAGAATGGATACAATCCCCAGCTAGCCTTCCTGCTAATTTCCAATTAGCATCTGATTGTGTTCTTTTTTCCTTAGATAATGAAAAAAAACGAATTCACTGCAAAGGCTATGAATTACCTGCAGATGAAATTTTGACTTTGTTAGAGCAAGGCATGGTTACTTCCGAAATTTCCTTAATTTGGAAAGAACGTATTCAATTTACCTTAACTCATGATTTCACTTTTAAGAAATTGAAGAGCCTTGATTATCTGGTTGATGATTTTAATGAAATTAAACAATTGGATGAAGAACTACAACAACGTGATGCAGCACTTACTTTGTTAGCTGGTGAATTACGTGAATTAACAAATGATCTTTTGGCTGCTTTTAAAGTCGCAACCCCGGCATTAGAGGAAGCTATATAATTCTTATGTCCTGGTTATTTGCAACCAGGACTTCCTTTTATCCGATAATCCCCATCTCATTCTATTTCCATAGCGTCCTAAAAGGCTCTCAGCTTATCAAACTATTAGAGCTGGCCCTGGGCTTAAAATCGCTAATAACATGGGCTTTGATGCAAAATAGCGAAGCAATCCAGAAGAACAATTCAGACTCCTGGTTACTTCGCAGCACTACAATAACGAAAGTTATAGTATGGTAAACAATTAAGATATCTTGGGCATATTTGTTGTATGATAAGTTGCTTGATAAACTTTCTTAGCTTCTTCAGCCGCGCTGTTTAATCCCAAAGCAACATTAGATTCATACATAACAGCTAACGCTTGCTGCACACTTGGTGCTTGAGGATAGTTTTTAACTAAATAACTTGCCCTCTCAATGGCTGCAACATACATTTTACGTTTGAAATAAAATTTAGAAATATTTAATTCCTTTTGAGCAAACATATTACGTAAATAGATCATACGTTGTAAGGCATTAGCACGATATTTGCTTTCAGGGAATTTTTGAATAAATACAGCAAAATCAGAGTAGGCTTGCGTCTGAGTTCCAGGATCGCGCCAAGACTCATCCATAGGCAGCATTTTAGCAAAAACACCACGAGTTTGTTGGAAATTAGCTAATCCACGCATGTAATAGGCATAATCTACATGTTTTGCACGTGGGTAAAGATGAATAAATCGTTCCGCGGTCGCTGCAGCAGAAGGATAATCCTCATTTTGATAATAGGCATAAATCAAATCCATTTGTGAATTTTCAGTATAATCACTAAAAGGGTACATTGTTTCCATTGCTTCCAATCGTTTAATCGCGCTCACGTATTCTTTTTTACGTAAGGCCTTTTGCGATTCATCATGAAGCTGTTCCGCACTCATCCCTTTAAATGGATTTTTATCGTCATCATCCTTATTCCACCAGGTCTTACACGAAGATAAAGAAACCAGAAGACCAACCAGGAATAACACTTGAATTCGTTTCATAACTACACCTATTGAATTATATCTGCTGCATCCACAAACAGTAACAAAAAAAATTTGGATCATTATACCTAGGACTATCTAATTTGCGAACATTCTTATGTGGATTTAATTTGCAATGAAATCAAAAAAGTATTTGCAAATCTTTTAACGTTGCGATAGTATTCTCGCCTGTCGGAGAGATGGCAGAGCGGTCGAATGCGGCGGTCTTGAAAACCGTTGAAGGGCAACCTTCCCAGGGTTCGAATCCCTGTCTCTCCGCCAAATCACACTTCAGCCTCTTAAATTTTCAATAATTAATAAATTCCAAAGATTGCATGTTCTTAAACGCCTCAGGCTCTTCTACACATAATATTTATATTTGGCCTATGTCCATTGCCCCTCATTGCCCGTAATAACCTAATGCCTTAAAAAATTGTCTTATCTATTTCTGGCTATTATCATTAGGGTTTATGTGAATTGATTGCAATTAGTGCTTTTAAATAGAGCACGATATTTATGACATAAGAAAATCTTAAGAAATAAATGATACAATGTGTTAAAAATAAATCAATTTGCCTGTTTTTTTTAAAGTGCGAGGTATTCGATGAGTAAAGAGCAGAAAACCCACGATAATATCAAGCCGACCAAGGAACAAACAAAACCACAACTTAAAAAACCATTATTGCTTGGATGTAGTGGCGGCGGGGGTCATATATCAGCAATCTTAGGTATTGAGCAGTCGCTTAAAATAACCTATTTTTCAAATGAGATTGAGCTTCCTTTATATACACCAGTTTTAGCAGAGCAGAAGCCGCCGGCCGCATCAATTCATACGGGTGCCAATATTATGCACGCTTATGGGGTAGGAAAACCCCTCCAAAAGCTAATTGAGTTAACCCCGATTCCTCTATTGCCTAATGCCCATGCCTTAGATGAAGAAATTAAAAACTTAAGTAAAAAAGAACAAACCAACGGTTCTCGCTGTTACATCGATATGTTACTTGATGTATATCCTGAGGGTTATGAAAGTGCGGCTGTTTGGAATATATTACAGCGCAATGAAAAAACCAGTACCCTGAAAAAATTAATTGCTCTCCAAAGCATGAGTGATACATTTAACTATCAAATAGTTTATGATTATTTCATGAAGACATTACAAGATGCGGAGTTACAGGGCTCACCGTATACCGAAATTATTAGTACTCAAGCCATGGCTCTTCCTGCATTATGTGATGTGGTTAAAGATTATAACGCCAGCCGCCCTATTGAAAGCCGTATTATTATAAATCAATATTTAACTGACCTTCCTACATTAGGCGCAGTACATTTTTTTAATGTTCTTGCTACGCTAACCCCAACGCAACAGCAGCAAATGAGGTTATATGGCATTAACATGACGGACGATGTCATTCAACATTTCTTTCCACAAGGTAATCATTTCAATAAAATTTACAATGTTCCTCCCGACAGAAACCCAATGGTCCGCACCGCCTTTAAAGATAGCGCCTATGACAATAGCGACAATTTTCATGAGGAAGTAACGCTTAGCTTTCAAAAAGAACAGAGCCCATACACCATTGCTCCTGGAGAGCAAATCGCCTCGATTATGCTTGGAAGCCAAGCAGGTGCTGATACAGTAAAATATATTGAACCCCTACTTAAATGCGGAATGGAACGAGTATTCGTATTTGGCGGTAAAAATAAAAGCCTTAGCGATAAAATTGATGAATTAATCAGTACGCATGAAGAATATAGAGATCGAATTGTTCGTCTGGACAATCAAGGTGATAAAGAAATTTCTGCCCTAATGACTCGCAGCAATATTGTTGTTACTCGTGGCGGCGGTTTAAGTGTGATGGAACAAATGGCGATGTCACACAACTCAGAACAAATAGTCTTGATTCATCATGCCGATGCCCCCGAAAACGCTCCCCTAAGCTCAGGAATCAGTTGGGAAGATAGTAATGTTGACATGCTTATTGATTACTTACAACAAAACGATACTTATGCTCAGAAAACGTCTCCCGGCTTAGCATTACGACATATTGCTGAAGGTCAAATTATTAACTGCATCAAAAAAAATCAAGAACAAATTGAACTTAAAGATTTGGCACAAAAGGTGCAAGGTATATCAAAATCCACATTAAATCAATGCTTAGCATGGCTACATGAAGGTCATGAAGATAAAGTGGTAAGTTACTTCAAGTATTATACGGATAAAGAATATCAACATGAGAAAAAGTACCTATCCACAATTGAACGCCTAAATGCTCGTTGTGATGATTGCATTGACTATCTACGTGCACAAATTTTGAATGAGATGAAAAATCACAGTGGGTATACCATTCAACTTAACGAGGTCGATGGGGATGAGGATATCGTTATTGCAGAATCCATCGATGCAGCTGCAATCGCAACTCAAGTACTAAATAATGAGCTGAGTAATCCAAGTCCTGCATTACTTGCTGCCGCTAAAAGCTATGCTGCAGTTCAAACCTTGCAAAGAACCATTAGCTGTACTAATGAAGATGCATCTCCATTTGAAAAATTAAATGCCTTTAAAAACAGCTACCGCGATAAAGAGATTAAACATACCCTACAATCTAATCAGAGTAATGTGTTTAAAAGATTAATTGATGAAATTATTTATCAATTAGCGAGAGTATTCAGCTCGAAAAAAGCTGAAACTTTATTTAGCCCACCAATGGTTTTGCGAAAAGAAATCCAAGGCTTGAAAGATGAAACCTCTATCGAGCTGTTTAATGGTACACCTACATTACAGTAGGTAACGCAACTTGGTTGCTTGCGACTGAGGGTAAGCTTTTGCAGGCAGCCAAGCTTCACTTTTCTAAATATAGGGAAATTTTGCTATGTATAAACTTTGTTTCTATGTTCCTGTATCCCATTTAGCTCCTGTTAAAGAAGCCGTTTTTAACGCGGGAGCAGGTATTATTGGTAATTATTCTCATTGCGCATGGGAGGTGTTGGGTGAAGGTCAATTTATGCCTTTACAGGGAAGTGAACCCTTTATTGGCGAAACGGATAAGCTTGAAAAAGTTCCAGAATATAAAGTCGAAATGGTTTGCGCTCAAAATTGCATCCATGAAGTTATTAGCGCCTTAAAAGAAGCGCATCCTTATGAAACTCCTGCCTATGAAGTTTGGAAATTAGAAAATTTTTAATTTAATAAAGAAATGTTTGCTGGGCTTTACAGCCCAGCCTACTATTAATAATGAGCCGATCCAAATGAAGTGTTATAAGTAATACCATCATAGGGTGGAGGAGATTGTAGCTCATCCATCGAGGGTGCTGATGGCTGTAGTTGGAATCCACCTGTATACTGAGTAGCATCATAGCCCTGCTGCGCAAAGAAGTTTTGAGCTGATTCCTGATAATAAGACTCAGGCGGTGGTGATACAAAACGTTGCTCTACCACGGGCACATAAGCATAAAATTGCGGTGGCATATAATATGGGGTTTTTACTTCACAATCAAAGAATAAATCCCCTACTTCAACGCTCTTAATAACACCACTACGTAGATTGCGAACCTTTTGAAGGCATTCATTAACCTTAGCCATACTCTTATCTTTACGCGAAAAGAATGATGGGATTTCTGCATTATTATTGCCTAAGAGTTTAGCGATTTCAGCACGAAGAGCTGCCATAGCACATTTCACCATTGTTGGGTCGATGCCTCTTTCTGCTAAGTTATATTCCTCTTTAGCTGTTAACCTAAAACGAAGGGGATCATTCGGATCCATCGCATTTTTATCAGCCTGTAAAGGACTACACAATAGATTCATTGCAAATGCACCGATGCCCGCACCAATGATACTCAAAAGAACTGCTCCGGTAACAACCACAACCGCAGGATTAAAGCCGGCCATAATTGCTAAACTAGTCAAAGGAGCAGCGGCAAATGTTAAGGTAAGCAGTGTCGAGCCTGCGCCAAAAGCAATGGAGTTAGCCATTATTAATGCTGCCTTTAACCAACCTTCATTATAATAAAAACGTTCAGCACCTTCTAAAAGCTGATTTAGCATATAATACATAGCAATGCTCGCCAATACCGCTGCAATTGCGGCTAAGAGCAATATTGCCAATGCAGCAAGGAGTTCTGATAAGTCGTTTTTATCAGAGTAACTGCCACCGCCATGGCCATGATGATTACCATGATTCCATCCACCATTAGGGTATCCTCCATGATGATGTGAATTATGATAATGACAATCATGAATAATTGAGCTGAGCAACAACCAATCAAATAAGGCTGAGTTATGACAGTCATAACGATTGTAGTTGTTGTATACAAATTTAATTTTAACGTTAAATTTGGGAGGCTCTGGTTTAAAGTTCTTCTTCTCTAGCTCAGAAAGATCTTTATAAATAGGTAAAGCGTAAAAGATTGCATTAAAGGATTTGTAAACTTTTGCTTTTTCGGAAGGCTCTAAATGATAAAGTGTACCGTAAGGTGATTCAAGGGAGTTTTGTACAGCAAAGAACAGTTCATTATAAATTGATGTCACGTCTTTGGGAACATTATCTTGATTAATATAATGCTTATAATGCTGTAAGACATTACCATAAAATAGCATCAAGTTATGATCGGTAAACTTACGTATATTTGTCATAGCTACTCCTAAAATTAAGTAGCACTAATCCCATTTAACTTAGGGCTTTGCATCCCTTATTCAGCAGTCCTTTGCTTTTGACTGGGGCTGGGTCCAGCCCCTTTCATATTAATAGTCAAAATTAAATAGAACTCATGCTAATGTCTTTCAATTTGGGCTTGATTAATTAAACTTTTTGCATATAAATCATAATCCATCATGCCATAACTAGCTTCGATCTGTTGAATGAGGCTTTCCTGTTGTTCCTTATCTAAAGTACTTAATTTTCCATCATTAATGTGCTTTAGTCTTACAACAACATAATCACCATTAGGTAAAACAGCACCATCGCGGCTTTCTGGTCGTAATAAGTTAAATGCCAACTCATTGATTTGAGGATCTGCTTTATCACTATCTCGAGTAGCTTGTTCTACTGTAGTCCAAGATAGCTTATTGGCACTAAGAATCGCTTCATGTTTTTGGTCATCAACTGGGTTTTGCAAGCTTTCGCCAAGTGTTTTAGCTTTGGCTTCAGCAGCTTGTTTTATCAATGTATTATGAATTTGGCTCTGTACTTCATTTAATGATTGCTCCTTCTCAGGCATATGTTCATTAACACGAGCAACAATAACCGAATCATTATCTAATTGAATCGGCTCGCTATTATTTCCTAACTCTAATACATCGTGGCTAAAGGCAGCATTAATCACTTGTGGATTTTTAGTTAAACTATCCTGGCCGCCAGCACGCGAGAACGGTTTAGTCGTCTCAATTTTTAATTTCATCGTATCAGAAACAGGCTTTAAGGAGTCAGGTGACTGATAACTTAAATCAGATAACTGCTCCAATGCTTGTGCATATTTAGCTTGCGCCATTTCGGTCATCAATTGCTCTTTAATTGTTACCTCAACTTCTGATAAGGGCTTGATGGTTACGGGTTTGTAGGCAATTAATTTAAAAATCTCAAAGCCATGCTTGGTTCGAGCTGGGGCTGATATTTCCCCTGTCTTTGTTAGATTAGATAAAATCTTATCATAATCATTTTGTCCTGCAGTAATCCAGGGAAGCTCTCCTTTATCCGCTACAGAAAGCTTATCATCAGACTCTGAAGCAACAAGCTTATCAAATTGGCTGGGATCTTTTTGTAATACTGCATAAGCGTCGTCAGCCTTTTTCTGAATTTGATCTAGCTCATCTTTGGAAACCCCTTCAGGAATAGCAAACAAAATATGAGCAACATGCCATTGTGCTGGAGTTAGGTAGTTATTTTGATTTTCATTATAGAAACGACTTACATCCTCATTGGATATTTTTATTTGCTTTTTAATATCATTCATCGACAGAGTTACATATTCCAGACTTACTTGCTCAGGGGCCATAAACTCTTTTTGATGCTTTTTATAATAATCAGCAACCGCGTCCGAAGAAATATTAACCTCTTTCGCAAAATGTGACGCAGGAACAATTAGATAGTCATAATCTCTATTTTGCATGTATAAGCGCACAAAACGTTCAACTTCATCAGGTAGCGCAAATGAAGTACCAATAAATGCAAATCGCTGTTGGTTCAACAGCATGCCTTGTCTCACTTCATTTTGAAAACTTGATTGTGTGAATAAAGCAGCACTAAGCGCCTGCTGGTATTTTTCAGCAGAAAAATGGCCATCTTCTTGGAATTGAGGAATACTTAAAGTAGCTGCATTCGCTTGGCTTTCACTAACCTCAAAGCCATTTTTATGCGCTGCTTGTACCATAACTTCATTTGCCACCATTTGATCGAGGACCTGGCTTTGCAGTTTTTTCTCATCTTCAGCCGTCATATGCGCCGCATCCTGCATTCCGCGCGCACGTCTGTAATTTGTTTCAAACGCCTGATAAGTTAAGGATTCACCATTAACAATCACTTTCGCATTGGATGTTTGATGCGATTGTAAATAGTAATCAACTCCAAAAAGAGTAAACGTTATGCCGATTAAAACGACAACTAGCCAAGCAACAACACCTTGTATGCGCTCATTTAACTTCTGCAACATGTCCCGAGATCCATTTAGTATTAACAAAGTTTTAATGAAGTGGGATTGTAACCTAATCGGACAAAAATCTAAACAAAAACTGCTAAATTTTACAAATAACTATGTGAACGATTATTGTTAAAAAACAATATATTTCCAGGAAAATGCCTTATATCATTAATTATCCAGTGCGCAAATAGGATAAAATTAGCTCAAAGAACAAAAGCTTACCGTGAAACAGCTTGCGTTAAATCGTAACTCGTATTAGAGAAAATCGGAAATATGAGGTTATAGATACAATAAAGAGTCCGGCAAGGTAATTGTTTATGTTTGATAACCTATATGAAATTTCTTTGGCTGAAGTCCTCTGAATTGAAGGACTTCATTTAGGATGATGGCGGAGTGGACGGGGCTCGAACCCGCGACCCCCGGCGTGACAGGCCGGTATTCTAACCAACTGAACTACCACTCCAAACTATGGTGGGTGCTGTAGGGATCGAACCTACGACCCTCGCCTTGTAAGGGCGATGCTCTCCCAGCTGAGCTAAGCACCCGAAATCTTATAAATTTCGCTTTACTACTCACCAGTTATGCACTGCATAAACTTGGTGCTCTCACTTATAATAAAAAACGCGCCTGTAAGCGCGTTTTAGAAATATGGCGGAGTGGACGGGGCTCGAACCCGCGACCCCCGGCGTGACAGGCCGGTATTCTAACCAACTGAACTACCACTCCATAATTATGGTGGGTGCTGTAGGGATCGAACCTACGACCCTCGCCTTGTAAGGGCGATGCTCTCCCAGCTGAGCTAAGCACCCCAAATCTTTAAGCTTCTTGAACCGCTTCTTTCAGGTTTTTGCCTGCTTTAAATTTAGCTACTCTTGACGCTTTGATCTCAATGATCTTCCCAGTTTGTGGGTTTCTGCCAGTACGCGCAGAACGGTTACCAGTAGAGAACGAGCCAAATCCAGGTATTACCACTTGGTCGCCACTTTTTAAGGCATCAGTAATAGTACTAGTAAAAGTCTCAAGTACTCTGCTTGCATCTGCCTTAGTTAAACCAGAACCACTTGCTAAAGCATCAACTAATTCGCTCTTATTCATTGCTTCCCCTATACAGTTAATCTTCCATACTTCAAGCTAATCTAACTTAAACTCAATCAAATTAACCAGTCAAGTAGTTACTTCCTTGCAACGCCCGCCAGTAGCGGGCCACGAAAGGAAATATACCTTTAATTAATGGGTATGTAAATCATTATTTTTAATTTTTTTTGATTTTTTACCCGCTAAAACGGCAGCTTGTATATTATCTGGACTATCTATCCAAGGACTGCGTTGTAAAGCCAGCTCTAACACCTGCTCAATAGTCTTCACAGGATGAATTGTTAGCTTGCGCAACACATTATCGGGTATCTCTTCCAGGTCTTTTACATTCTCTTCAGGGATGATTACATGCTTAATTCCGCCCCGGTGAGCAGCCAGTAACTTTTCTTTTAATCCACCGATAGGTAATACCTGTCCTCGTAAGGTAATTTCCCCTGTCATTGCCACATCTGCCTTAACAGGAATTTGTGTGACTACAGAAACCAATACGGTACACATACCAATACCAGCACTAGGACCATCTTTCGGAGTCGCTCCTTCCGGAACATGCACGTGGAAATCATATTTTTCAAAGAAATCATCAGCAAGCTGTAACTTTTTAGCACGACTACGTACAACAGTCATTGCAGCATGTATTGATTCTTGCATTACCTCACCCAATTGCCCCGTATGGATCACTTTACCTTTACCGGGCATCATGGAGGATTCAATAGTCAGCAACTCCCCTCCTACGCTCGTCCAAGCTAAACCAGTTACTTGACCAATTTGATCAAACTCTTCTGCCAGACCATATCTGTATTTCTTAACGCCCAGATATTTTTCTATATTATTTACAGTAACAGTTAACCGCTTAGACTTTTTCTTGCTTGATAAGATTTCTTTTACAACTTTTCGGCAAATACTAGCGATATCACGTTCCAAGTTACGAACGCCAGCCTCACGAGTGTAGTGGCGAATGACTTCACGAATAGCCCCTTCGCTAATATGAATCTCATTGTTATTTAAACCATTAAGACTAATCTGCTTAGGCACTAAATATTGTTCAGCAATGCTGACTTTTTCATCTTCGGTATAACCTGCCAAACGAATGACTTCCATTCTATCTAATAAAGGTGCAGGAATTTCCAATGAGTTTGCCGTTGCAATGAACATTACATCGCTTAAATCATAATCCACTTCCAAATAATGATCGCTAAATGTATGGTTTTGCTCTGGATCTAATACTTCGAGTAATGCAGAAGCTGGATCGCCACGGAAGTCCATAGCCATCTTATCTACCTCATCAAGCATAATTAATGGGTTTTTTACTCCAGCTTTACATAATTTCTGAATTATTTTTCCAGGCATTGAGCCAATATAAGTTCTACGGTGACCTCGGATCTCCGCTTCATCACGAACACCACCTAATGCAATACGTATGAATGTACGACCTGTCGCATTAGCAATGGATTGTCCTAAGGATGTTTTCCCTACACCTGGAGGTCCAACCAAACATAAGATAGGTCCTTTCAAACGTTTTACCCGTTGTTGAACTGCCAGATATTCGATAATGCGTTCTTTCACACGCTCAAGGCCATGGTGCTCTTTATCAAGTAATTTTTCTGCTTTGAGTAAATCAAATTGAATTTTACTTTTCTTTTTCCAGGGAACCATGAGCATCCAGTCAAGATAATTACGAATGACTGTTGCCTCTGCGGACATAGGTGACATCATTTTTAATTTATGAAGCTCAGCCATTGCTTTTTCTTTCGCTTCTTTAGGCATGCCGGCTTTATCAATCGATTTTTCAAGCTGCTCGATTTCATTACCTTCTTCACCCAGCTCACCCAACTCTTTTTGAATGGCTTTCATTTGCTCATTTAGGTAATACTCGCGCTGACTTTTTTCCATTTGACGTTTCACACGGCCACGCACCCGTTTTTCAACATGCAATAAGTCAATTTCAGTTTCAATGGCGGACATTAAGCGTTCAAGGCGCGTGCCAACATCTAAGGTTTCTAATAATTCTTGTTTATCATCAACTTTCAAAGTTAAATGTGCAGCAATAGTATCGGCTAGACGACCTGGCTCTTCTATTCCAGCCAAGGGTGAAAGCACTTCAGGAGGAATCTTTTTATTTAACTTAATGTACTGCTCAAATTGTGACATTAAGGAACGCATTAAGATGCCAACCTCAGGTTCTTGCACGGCAACATTTACTTCGTCCATTACTTCCAGAGAGGCTTCTAGATAACCCTTCTCCTGGCTATATCCCTTAACTCTTGCCCGCTGCTCCCCTTCTACTAAAACCTTTACTGTACCATCAGGTAACTTAAGTAACTGCAATACGCTTGATAAAGTACCCACATGGTATATATCTTCTGGAGATGGATCATCATTAGAAGATTTTTTCTGCGCGACTAAAAAAATTTGCTTACTGTCAACCATAGCGGCTTCAAGGGCTTTAATTGATTTTCCTCGCCCAACAAAAAGGGGAATAACCATATGAGGATAAACCACCACATCCCTCAGTGGCAGCACTGGTATCATAGACACATTTTCAGTCTCATTAGGCGTCACTTTATTTTCAATAGACATAACGAACCCTTATTCAAACAAAAGCTATAGTTATAATTTACAACAAATTTTTACTGCTCTTTAACTGAGTATAACGGTATTTGAGGAAATGAACAAAGTACTTAGTAAGAATGGAGAATTAATATGACAACTTATCTAAATTAGATGCAAGCGCCCTATCAGCTACTTGTTAGAAAGACTTAATTGATTGAATAAAAATGACATAAGCAACTATTCAATGTGTAAGTCTCTGAACCAGTAACTGGATAAAGGCGCAGAGACTAATATAGAGAATAGTCGCAAAATAATTAGCTATTCTTTACCACCTGCTGCACTCTTCATCTCATCATGCTCATAAATAAGTATAGGCTTTGACGAATTATTTACGGCACCCTCGTCAATTACAACTTTATTTACTCCTTCAAGAGAAGGTAATTCATACATGGTGTCTAAAAGAATATTTTCAAGTATTGCACGTAAACCGCGAGCACCCATTTTTCGCTCTAGGGCTTTTTTCGCAATCGCAACCAAAGCCTCTTCTCTAAATTCTAGTTCAACATCTTCCATTTTGAAAAGCGACTGGAACTGCTTGGTAAGCGCATTCTTGGGATTAGTAAGAATATCGATAAGCGCAGACTGGTCCAGCTCTTGCAATGTAGTTACTACAGGTAACCTACCTACAAACTCAGGAATCAATCCATATTTAATCAAATCGTCAGATTCTAATTGATTTAATACTTTAGAGACTTCATCACTAGTATCTTTTTTATTTTTCAGTTGTGCTGAAAAACCAATTCCTGATTTATCGCTACGTTCTCTAATTACTTTATCTAAACCTGCAAATGCTCCACCGCAGATAAATAAAATATTTGAGGTATCTACTTGCAAGAATTCCTGTTGCGGATGTTTACGACCACCTTGTGGGGGAACAGAGGCAATTGTTCCTTCGATAAGTTTTAGTAAGGCTTGTTGAACGCCTTCCCCAGAAACATCTCGAGTTATTGATGGATTGTCTGATTTACGGGAAATCTTATCAATTTCATCAATATAAACAATACCTTGCTGTGCTTTATCAACATCGTAATCACATTTCTGCAATAACTTTTGAATAATATTTTCAACGTCTTCACCGACATACCCTGCCTCGGTCAGTGTTGTTGCATCAGCCATAGCAAAAGGAACATTTAAAATTCGAGCCAAGGTTTGCGCTAAAAGAGTTTTACCGCTACCAGTTGGACCAATTAATAAAATATTACTTTTTCCTAGTTCAACGCCATCTTCGCTTTTATGCTGCAATCGCTTGTAATGATTGTACACGGCAACAGACAACACTTTTTTGGCATGCGGCTGACCGATGACATATTCATCAAGGAATTTTGAAATCTCTTTTGGTGAGGGTAAACGCACTTCTGCTTCTTCATGAGCTTCGTGTGTTTCTTCACGAATAATGTCGTTGCATAATTCAACGCATTCATCACACACAAATACAGAAGGACCAGCAATTAACTTTTTCACTTCATGCTGGCTTTTTCCACAAAAAGAACAATAAAGAACCTTATCACCACTTCCATTACTGGATTTACTCATATCCAACCCCTTCTTACAGCCATTACCGGGAAATAGGTAACACATGTAAAATATTAGTCAATCAGAAAAAGATATGCCACTACAAATTAAGAACTAATTTATTTAAAAGCCCCGCCATGGTATATCAATCTCTGGTTTAAAGCTTGATTTAAAAAGCTAAAATCAAGAGATCTTACTGCATATTGGGGCAACAAATGAGAATTACAACTGTTCTACTGAATTATTTGTTACTTCTCGATCGTAAAGTACTTTATCGATAAGACCATATTCAGCAGCTTGCGTAGCACTCATAAAATTATCACGCTCAGTATCACGCATAATTTGATCTGGAGTTTTTTTAGTGTGCTGCGCCATAATATTATTTAAGCGCTCTCTTACGGCTAAGGTTTCACGAGCATGAATCTCAATATCAGTTGCCTGACCTCGATAACCGCCTAATGGTTGGTGAATCATCACACGTGAATTTGGTAGACAGAATCTCTTACCCTCAGCACCAGCACAAAGTAGCAAAGCCGCAGCACTTGCAGCTTGACCGATACATAAAGTACTGACATCAGGCTTAATAAACTGCATGGTGTCGTAAATCGCTAAACCAGCCGTTACCACACCACCAGGAGAATTAATGTAGAGAGAAATGTCTTTTTCAGGGTTTTCAGACTCAAGGAACAACAATTGAGCAACCACTAAATTAGCCATATGATCTTCAACTTCACCCAATAGAAAGATAATACGCTCTTTCAATAGTCTTGAGTAAATGTCATAAGAACGTTCACCACGTGAAGTCTGTTCAATAACCATTGGCACCAATCCACTGGCATTGCGAATTATGTTATCTGAATATCCCGACATATAATTACTCTCCTTTTGTCTTCTCAGTCGCCTTTTTAGGATTCATTACTGAATCATAGTCCATAGATTTATGCTTAATCTTAGCATCAGCTGCTATTTTATCAGCAACCAGTTCTTCCATGACTAATGCTTCAATTTCAGCAAGATGTTCTTTGCTGCTTTGGTACCAAGCACGTAACTCATCAGGATTTTCGTAAGCACCAGCAAATTTCTCAATCATTGCATTCACTTTATCTTTATCTGCAACAATTTGATGTTTCTTAACGTATTCAGAGAACAGTAAGCCAAGGTGAACACGGCGTTTAGCTTGCTCTTCGAATAACTCTCTTGGGAAATCAGGAATCTTTTCATTTTCATGATGTTCATGGCCAAATAGACGATGATACATATCATGTTTCAAGTGTTCGATTTCTTTATCGATTAAGGCTAATGGTAGATCAATCGCATTAACTTCCATTAGTTTATCAAATAATTTCTCTCGGTTCATCATGCTAACACGACGCTCTAATTCACGAGTCATGTTCTCTTTGATGTCTTTCTTCAGAGCATCAACACCACCTTCCTTAATATTAAACTTTTCAGCAAAAGCATCATTAAGTTCAGGTAGCTTGCCTTCCATTGTGTTACGAATAGTAATCTTGAATACAGCTTCTTTGCCTGCTAATTCATTATGACCATAATCTTCTGGGAAAGTAACTTTAATGTCAAAAGGCTTATCTTTTTTGCCACCAATAATTCCTTCTTCAAAGCCAGGAATCATAGAGCCAGAACCGATAATTAATTCGTGGCCTTCTGCGCTACCACCATCAAATAATTTATCATCTAAGAAACCTTGGAAGTCGATAACAACCTTATCGCCTTTCTTAACGGCACGTGAGACATCATGCCATTCTTTATTTTGTTCACGTAGCTTATCAAGCATCTCTTCAAGATCTTTGTCAGTTACTTCTGAACGAGCTAATTCAACTGTTGCTTGATTTAATTCAGCTACTTCAAATACTGGCATTACTTCAAATGTAGCCGTGTATTTAAAATCTTTGCCTTTTTCGATTTGTTCAGGCTCAATGTATGGGTAGCCTGCAGGAACTAATTCATTTTGTTGTAATGCTTCGAATAGGGTTGATTGTACCATTTCTCTAGCCACTTCTTGGCGAACGCTATCTGAGTAACGGCTGGTAACGATGTGCATAGGTACTTTGCCAGGACGGAAACCATCAACTTTAACTTTATGAGCCAGGTCTTTGAGCCGCAAACTTACTTCTTCCTCAACTTTCGCTGTAGGTACAGAAATAGTTACCTTGCGCTCCAAACCGTTTAGGGTCTCAACAGAAACTTGCATCAATTCACCTCTTGGATTTTATAATGAAATGGTGCGAAAGGAGAGACTCGAACTCTCACGGGTCACCCCGCTGGAACCTAAATCCAGTGCGTCTACCAATTCCGCCACTTTCGCAATCAGGTTGGATTATCAATCAGTAATTCGGTCTTGTAAAGACTCAGATGAATCTTTAGCGAAAAACCTTCGTTTTCATCACATGGGGTGAACGATGGGACTCGAACCCACGACAACCGGGATCACAACCCGGGGCTCTACCAACTGAGCTACGCTCACCATAACTTAGTATAAATTGCCATCAGATATCACTATGGGCTGGCACGCCCGGCAGGATTCGAACCTGCTACCCTCGGCTTAGAAGGCCGATGCTCTATCCAGATGAGCTACGGGCGCTTAATTTGGTCGGGGTAGAGAGATTCGAACTCCCGACATCCTGCTCCCAAAGCAGGCGCGCTACCAGACTGCGCTATACCCCGACTGACCCGTCCCGAGGACAGTGCGCACATAGTACTAACCAACACGGCTAAGGTCAATAGCTAATCTCACATTTTTTTTAATATTTTAAATTGGTTAGACTTGTTATATTCATATTGTGCAAATTAAGACTTAGTTGGGTTTTTATTTACATAAGCCCTGCCCTAATTACCGGGATTTGAAAGGCAAATAGGAATAGAGAGTTACATATTAATAGTTTTTCAGATAGGATTGCCTCATCATTTATTTCATTCAAAACATCATGAAATTCAAGTTGCTTCCTCTTTTCGATAATTTAAACCATTTACATAAAAATCATGAAAACGTGGTTTTACCCGATCCGCAGTTCCACAATGATTTTCATTACACTTTAAATTTCTTAAAAAGCTACACCGGAAGCCAAGGAACATTTAATAGTTATCGGCGCGAAGCTGAGCGTTTATTGCAATGGTCTTGGCATATTAAAGGAACAACACTTACTGAATTAAAACGGGATGACATTGAGCAATATATTCGCTTTTGTCAAAACCCACCTAAGAATTGGATAAGCTTGAAAAAAGTCCCCCGTTTTATAGAGAAAAATGGACTGCGCGTGCCTAATGAAGAATGGCGTCCTTTTGTAGTTACCCTAAGTAAGGCAGCAATAAAAAATGGACAGATACCTGAAATTGAGCAGTTCAGCCTATCTCAAGGTGCAACTCAAGAGATATTTGCCATATTAAGTACCTTATTTAATTTTTTAATCGCGGAAGAGTACTTAGTTTCAAATCCAGTTGCGCTTATCCGTCAAAAAAGTAAATTCATTCGTAAGCGCCAACAAAATGCCCCTATTCGCCGATTAAGTATTGATCAATGGAGTGCCGTACTGAATGCTGCCGAAACATTGGCTGCTGAATCACCTGAAAAACATGAGCGCACCCGGTTTATGCTAAGCATGCTCTTTGGAATGTATTTACGTATCTCTGAATTGGCTGCGAATGATCGCTGGATTCCTAGCATGAATGACTTCGCGAAAGACAGTAATGGGCATTGGTGGTTTACCACGGTAGGAAAAGGAAATAAAGAGCGCCAAGTCGCTGTAAGTGATGCCATGCTTGACAGCTTAATTCGTTGGCGTACCTTTCTTGGCCTAACCCCACTCCCTTCACCAGCAGATAACTCACCGCTGATTCCTAAAATCCGGGGCAATGGTCCCATAAGTGACACCGCTCCCATTCGCCGCATCATACAACATTGCTTTGATTTAGCCGCAGAAGATCTTCGGATGAAAGGCCAACGTGAAGAAGCTGATAATCTTGCGGCAGCAACAGTGCACTGGTTAAGACACACCGGAATTTCAGAAGATGTGAAAATTCGCCCCCGTGAACATGTTCGTGATGATGCAGGTCATAGCTCAAGCGCTACTACCGATCGCTATATTGATATTGAAAAACAGGAGCGTTATCGTTCGGCGAGAAAAAAAATTATCGATCCTATATTAACTGAGGAATAAGGACTTTTCCCTTAGTTAAGCAATAAATTAAAGAACGTCATCCTAAAACAAGGTAAGAGATGGCGTTCTTAAAAAACCACACTATTTGTTTATTTTTCGATCTTTTGTTACAATAAAGCATCAAATCTAATGGCAGGAAACAAATGTCTCAGTTTTTCGAACTACCTAATGAGATTTTGCTGGAAATCTATAAAACCCTTTCTCCTCAAGAATTATTGGCTATAGCATCTACCGGAGAAAAATCGCAAAAACTTCGGCGTGAAGCCTTAAAAGCCTTATTCATGCAAAGAACAGAAGAAGCCATCAAAGTCCAACAAAGAATGCTGGAGTACTGGATGGATCATCCTAATCCATTAGCTCCTCCCAGAGATATTCTACTTTCTGCATTAAAACATATGGATGTATTTCATCAAATTATGGGGCTTGGTATAGTCAACCATACTGAAAACACTACAAAACAAGAACTTCAGCACTATCTGAACCATTTAATTGAGCAGACTCAACCTGAAATAGTGACCATACATGATTTGCTGCATTTACTCCAGGTTGTTCCTGTTTTAAATGAAAACAATATAGAAACAGTTCTTCCGTTTTTACAGGAAAACCTAAGCGGTGAGGATATACATATACGCCAATCCACTCTGGAACTTATTACGGCATTGGCTCCCAGACTTACCCCGGAGCAAATTTCTCCACTTTTCCCCGAGTTACTGGAAAACCTTAAAAATCCCGTGCTTGTGCGGAAACAGTGCATAGAAAGCTTTAGGGCATTAGCCAATAGGCTCAATGCTGAGCAGCTTAATCCTCTTATTCCTGAACTTCAAGAATGCCTAGAGTATGCAGATGAACGAGTAAATGAGATGGCCTTGGAGGTTATTAGTGTATTGGCTGACAAATTTAATCAAGAGCAACTTTCACTCTTCATTGATAAAGCTCAGAGCACACTTGAAGCAATATTAAATATCTTAGATGCTCCTCCAGGTAATCTTGACGATGACCAGGAAAATCTTGATGAGAACAAAGACACTCCTGAGGTAGATGAAGTAAGCCAAGATGAGGCTATGGAGCTTCTGCAACTATGCAAAGTGGCACTCTATACCATTAAACCATTGGCAAGCAAACTTAGTGCCGAGCAACTGGAGCGGTTTTTCCTTGTATTAATAAACTACCTACCGCATCAAGAATATTGGATAAGGAGTACTCATCTCCTATCAATTCTTATGGCTCTGGCCAAGAATTCTGCGCATCCTGCCCTACTTTTTGAGCGCATACAAAGTGCAGATCCCAAATTCATAGCCCATCCAAATACACGTATTGTTCTTAATATATTAGCAACTAAGCTTCAGATTAATTTGCCGGGTTCTAAAGCCTCAGACGCTTTTCGCTTGGCAGCTCTTGAGAAAGATATGGCCCGATCTGATAATACACTCACTCAAGAGGAGATTAATTCTCGTATTTCGACATGGTTAGAACACT
Organism: Legionella saoudiensis; assembly: GCF_001465875.1. Classification (GTDB taxonomy): domain Bacteria; phylum Pseudomonadota; class Gammaproteobacteria; order Legionellales; family Legionellaceae; genus Legionella; species Legionella saoudiensis. Next base: position 1,300,957 of record NZ_LN901324.1, read on the forward strand.
TAAATTCTGATGATGAAAAAGAAACTCTAAGGGTTTTGGGCACGCTGGAAGCAAACGTTCATTTGCTCAGCACGAATCAGCTTGAGCTGCTGCTTCCTGGATTACAAAAAAACCTAAAACACTCAAATTTTTCTATCCGCGTTGCCGTTTTAGTTAATCTTAGCCTATTAGGTGATAAACTCGCCCCAGAACTTCTTATTCCACTTATTCCCGAAGTGCTGAAAAACTTACATGATGAAAGCGATGATATAAGCGATGCAGCCTCACCAACACTTCAGGCTTGGGCCCATCAATCACAAAATCTTGCAAAAGCGGTATTAAACAATCTAGTTAATGCCCTACGTAAATCTAAGGAAGCCCCAGAAACCGAAAAATTATGGGAAACACTTTTTGCTCTTGAGCAATACCAAAATAACTTTAGAACCTCTAATATTCTAAACCATATAGAATCGGTTGAGTCTTTAACCTATCTGTTTACCCAGATAACTATGTTGATAGAAGATAATGGATTGTTAATGCAGGATGAACTATCAATCCAGTATTTTCTGGTTCATTTATTAGAGCGATTAAATAAATCAGCACAAATAGAAGCTGCAAACAAGCTATTGTCAATTAGTTGCAATAGCGATATCGAGCCCGAACTTCGTGATGTAGCGCTGCAAGCTTTAGGATGTTGGACAATGGAACTAGTACGAACTCAACAGCAGGAATTAATTAATACTCTAAATAGTAGTATTGATGAAACGGCTCTTAAAACAAATGATAAATATTCTATTTTGCTTTTGGCTATAAAATCCCAAATCGCTCAAGCAGCACCAACATCAACCCTAACATTCAAATAAAGGGGCTATTTATCTGTTCCTCCAGCTCTATTGGATGTAGCCTGGAGGCAACGGCATATAATGCAGGAACTAAGAGCACTTATGTTTACTTGGCGTTAATTATGGGCTGTGCATACTAACATTTTCATTATCAGGATCGGCATTATCTATCATCTTCTGTTGGTTACCGTGTTGCTCTTTCATCATCGCTTTAAACCGTTGAGTAATATCTATCGAATGCTGAGTTAGATCAGCTGCTCCAAAATGCTGGGGTTGCGGATGCGGTTGTACGGGTTTAGGAGGGGTGGCGCCCATTGGTGGAGACAAATGTTGTGAATGCTGTTGTGCTGGCTTAAGAGGAGATGCTCCCACTGATGGAGGCAAAGGTTGAGGATGCTGCTGTGCTGGCTTAAGGGGAGAAGCTCCCACTGATGGAGACAAAGGCTGAGGATGGTGTTGTACTGGCTTAAGGGGAGAAGCTCCCACTGATGAAGGCAAAGGCTGAGGATGGTGTTGTACTGGCTTAAGGGGAGAGGCACCCACTGATGGGGGCAAAGGTTGAGCATGCTGTTGTACTGGCTTAGGAGAGGCTGCTCCAGCTAATAGGGTAGCGCTTTGAAAATGAGGGTACGAATACATTTGTGGTTGTGAATATTGAGATGATCCAGGAAAAGTTGAAGGCTTATCAAAATCATGTTCATCATCTGAGTAAACAACAGTCTCGGCATCTGGGTCAACAGCGGCAGCAGTGGCAGTGGCAGCAGAAGGTGAGTTTTTGACTTGTAACTTCTGCAATAGATAAGGGTGCACAGCAACATTCGAATAATCTCTATTTATTATATCACTGTCTAGTAAAATAGTTGTTTGAATAGAAGGATGATCCGTTGCTGTCTTATCATTAGCTCCAAGCTGAAGTTCTACGTGGTTTAACACGGTAGGCTGCTGCATACGAAACGAATAATCTTTATCAGGCCCAAATGAAACTCCTTGCATAAAAACCGTAAATTTCTTAGCGCTAGAGGACGCTGGCGATAAAAAAATGCTTCCTTGTAAGCCCCCCGTTGATGGACTTGAATACTCTTGTATTCTGCTTTTAAAATTGGTATCCCCCATATACCCTATTACAATTCTATCCGATGCTTTTGCCTGCTTTTCTAATAAGCTATGTGCATTAACAGCGTTTTTGGCGATATTATTGGGAATATGCGGAATATAAATACTGTATTTATTATTTGCCGTGCTGAACTGTATCTCCCCTACTGTAAAATGAGAGGTTATCTCCGTTTCTACGAGTGTTACTGCCTTTTCCATGTCATCTCTTACATAAAAATGCATGCTTTGTTTATTATCCAAACTACCAAGCCGATTGGTTCCCTGTATATAAAATGAACGCAATGTAAAACTAGCGGCAGTTTCAGCTGAAGAAGCAGCGGTTGCCGCTGCATTAACGGCAGGAGAGCTAGTTAAAGTAAATGTATTCAGTAAGTTATCTCTTTGACCTTCGATAACGGCGACAACATGAGGGGTTTCTCTATTATCAAATAGCTTAGTGAGTGCCTCAGCATAGGTTTTTACGTTTCTATAAGCCTCTACTTTTGATGCTAATGTATCCCTAACGTTTGGAGCTAGCACCTCAGGAGTGCTCCCATCAAAGGATTCATAGCGTATTCCAGCATTCCAGTAGCGAGTAGAGAAATTTCGCGAGGCCTCTTGAGAAAATACCGCTATTTTAAATCCATCCGTCCACTTCCAAACGTTAGGAGCTTGGCCGCCATCTAAATACATGCGCTGGTCATGCCTTATTGGTGCTTCATTGCCGGCAGCATCAATATATACGCTGTTGCTTTTTATTGGTGGGAAATTTCCTTCTACTCCTACCTGTGTTGGGGACCTTTTGGGCACATATCCATTACCTGCACCAGCCCCAGCTGCGGCACCAGCACTATTGCCAGTGGCTACTGCAGCGACAGCTCCTGCACTCGTTCCAGAGGCAGCAGGCTCACTTACCGGTACACTAGCACTCGCATCATCTTCCATGATGCTACTTTGCGGGTATTTTTCTTGCATCGTTAACTCCATAAACATTGAATGCAAGCAGGGAGGGAACTTAAAATCCAACCTGTTATTATATTAAGTATAACGCACAAATATGAAACATTTTTTATGCTTTTATTATCAAGATAAAAATACAGCTGCCCCATGCAGCATGACCATATTGCTGCTTTAATTTTTATATCTATGCTAGAATTCTTTCTCTTTTTCGTTGCTATTAATTTAAAATGTTAACCTTACGCCAAATCACCTTATCCCGTGGCAATAAAGTATTGCTCGACAAAGCCAGCATAACGCTCTATGAAAAGCAAAAAATAGGTCTTATCGGCCATAATGGCTGTGGAAAGTCTACCTTATTCGATTTTTTTCTGGGTAAGCTTATTGCAGATACGGGAGAGTATTTAATTAATCCTCATCTGCGCATTAGCCATTTATCGCAACAATTACCTGACAGTAATGAAAAAGCATTGGATTTTGTGGTTAGTGGGGATGAGGAATACATCAAATTATTGCAACGCTTAGAAAAAGCAGAGAAAGAAGGTAATCATGCTGAAGTCCTAGCCTGTCATGAAGAATTAAGCCATTCTGGGGGCTATAGTAAACCTGCACAAGCTGCAACAATTATGTCAGGTTTAGGATTTGGGAGTGACGAGCAAAATGCCTCGGTGAATAGCTTTTCTGGCGGCTGGCGGATGCGTTTGAGCCTTGCGCGTTGCCTCATGAAACCGGCGGATTTATTATTGCTTGATGAGCCCACCAACCATTTAGACATGGAAGCTATTTTTTGGCTTGAGCGCTTTTTAAAGCAAAGCCCCAGCACAATTATTCTGATTTCACATGATAGAGAGTTTCTGGATGCCTTTGTTACCCATATTCTTCATATTGAAAAACAGAGCCTAACTCTTTATGGCGGGAATTATAGTTGCTTTGAGAAAACTCATGCCCAGCAATTAGCCTTACAGCAAGCTATGTATGAAAAGCAACAGGCCAAGATTAGCCATATGATGAGTTTTGTTACTCGTTTCAAAGCTAAAGCAACAAAAGCCAAACAAGCACAAGGCCGCCTAAAAGCAATTGAACGAATGGAAGTTATTGCTGCCGCTCAAGCAGATTCGCCATTTTCTTTTGATTTTTTCCCCTGTCCCCGTGCAGGTAACCCCTTAATTCAATGCAATCAGGTTGATGCAGGTTACATGGGGCAGGATCCCATACTTAAGAAAATTAACTTATCTCTTAGCCCCGGAGATCGGATTGCGTTATTAGGTCCTAATGGGGAAGGTAAATCAACATTAATAAAGACTTTAACTGGCTCTTTACCGGTTTTGAATGGAACGATCCACCGCTCTGCCCATTTACAGATCGGTTATTATGCACAACATCAGTTAGAACAATTAGATTGTAAACTAAGCCCGGTTGAAACTATCCAAGTTTTATCTCCAGAAGTGCGTGAACAAAACATCCGCGATTTCTTAGGCGGCTTTAATTTCATGGGTGATATGGCCGTGCAACCAATTCATCATTTTTCTGGTGGTGAAAAAGCGCGCTTGGCTCTGGCTAAATTAGTTTGGCAAAAGCCCAATTTATTATTGCTTGACGAACCAACCAACCATTTAGATTTAGGCATGCGCTCAGCTATTGAATTGGCACTGCAAAGTTATGAAGGTGCGTTGATTCTTATCTCCCATGACCGGCATATGCTTAAAACCACAGTGGATAATTTTTATTTGGTTTATCAAAAAAAAGTACAGCCATTTAATGGTGACTTAGATGATTATTACTCTTGGTTACAGTCTAAAGATGTCATAAAAGAAAGCGCTAACACCATCGCGAGCCCTGCCAATGATTATAAAGAGAAAAAGGTATTACAAAATCGCTTAAAAAAACTAGAGCAGATGATAGAGCAATATCATGGAGAGCTCGAAAAACTGGATCTTCAACTTGGTGATGCTAGTCTTTATGAAGACAGCACCCAACAGAATAAATTAAACCAATTGGTGCAAAAACGTGAACAGACGCATTCCTCATTGGCCCAAGTTGAGGAGGAGTGGATGGAAATTAGTGAGACTTTAGAGGATTTATAGCCTAAGAAGGAACTAGCAATGAATGCATACCAAAAATTAGAGCAGCATTTTAAAAAATATTATGATTTTGAAAACCTTGCAGCCATTGTTTCTTGGGATGAAGCATCCATGATGCCTGCTGGCGGTGGTCCCGCACGGGCAGAAGCACTAGCAACCCTAAGCGCGATCCAGCATGATTGGTTAACCGATAAAACGGTGGGTGAATGGCTTAAGCAGTGCCAAGAGTTAGAGTTATCACCTTGGCAGCATAGGAATGTCTATTGGATTGAAAAGCAGTACCGACAGGCAACCTGCATCCCTTCTCTGCTTGTAGAAGAAATGACTAATGAGTCATTCATTTGTTCGCAGGCATGGCGAGAATTGCGTGAGAAAAATGATTGGCAAACTTTTAAACCTTATTTAAAAAAACTATTTGATAAAGTAAAAACCATTGCCGAAATTAAATCCCAGCTTTTTGGAAAATCCCCTTTAGATGTGTTAATTGATGAATATTCGCCAGGCTTAGATTGCAAAACAATTACACCAATTTTTAATTCGCTAAAGCAAGAATTACCTACGCTGATTCCTAAAATAATGGAAAAACAAAAGTCTCGTACTATAAAACCTATTATCGGTGATTTTGCGGTAGAAGCCCAAAAACAATTAGGTATGGAAATCATGTCTCGCTTAGGCTTTGATTTTAATCATGGTCGATTGGATGTAAGCCATCATCCTTTTTGTGGTGGGATTTCTACTGATGTACGCATCACCACACGTTATAAAGAACATGAGTTTCTCTCATCACTCATGGCCATTAGTCATGAAACAGGCCATGCCTTGTATGAGCAGGGTTTATTAAAGGAATGGCTGATTCAACCGGTTGGTCATTCATTAGGTATGGCTGTACATGAAAGCCAATCCTTATTTATAGAAATGCAGATCTGTCGCAGTTTAGAGTTTATGCGTTTTTTAACGCCTTTAACGCAAAAATATTTTGGTGAAGCTCAAAATATTACCGAGGAAAATCTGTTTTATCATTATACCCAGGTGCAACCAGGCTTTATTCGTGTTGATGCCGATGAAGTAACCTATCCTTTACATGTCATCTTACGCTATGAAATAGAGCAACAATTATTCTCTGGGGAAATAACGATCGAGGATTTACCTGAGGTATGGGATTCCTATATGCAAAAATATTTAGGGCTATCGACTAAAGGTAATGATAAGCATGGAGTAATGCAGGATGTACATTGGCCCTCAGGAATTTTTGGCTATTTTCCAGCCTATACCTTAGGTGCATTAATTGCGGCGCAATTATTTTCCTCAGTAAAAAGAGCTATCCCTGATATTAAACAACAGATTGCGCAAGGAGATTTTAAAGCGTTATTACTGTGGTTAAGAGAAAATATCCATCAAAAAGCCAGATTGTTACCTTATCAGGAATTATTACGTGAGGCGACAGGAGAGGAGCTTAACCCACAGCATTATTTAATGCACATTCATGAGCGTTACTTATAATAAATATTTACTGCCCCTCTGGTTAGCGGCCTGCTATCTCGCTCGAGATTTTAATTGCTCAAGCATTAATTTGGCTGCTATTTGCTCCGCCTTACGGCGGTTGGGTCCTTGGCCATGAGTTACTTGCTTTGCCGCATCAACGGTACATGTTACATAAAATATTTGATCATGCTCCTCCCCTTCAACCTTAGTCAAAGCATATTCAGGAAGCGCTAATTTTTCAGCTTGCAGATATTCTTGAAGTTGGGTTTTAGAGTCTTTTAAACAATCGTTTAAATTTGGATCTTCAAGTCGTGATTTATACAGCGTTAAAATGACTTCTTTTGCAGCATCTACACCGCCATCAAAAAAGATGGCAGCAAATACAGCTTCTAAAGCATCAGAAAGAATGGAGGCACGGCGAAAACCACCGCTTTTTAATTCGCCTTGCCCTAAGAAAAGATAATCTCCTAGCGCAATTTCACGGGCAATTTCAACTAACATATCACCACGAACTAAAAAAGAGCGTAAACGGCTGAGTTGTCCTTCGCTTTGTTGAGGAAAACGATGAAATAACTCATTAGCAATGACAAAGCTTAAAATGGAATCACCTAGAAACTCAAAACGTTCATAGTTGTCGCTACCAACGCTACAATGCGTCAACGCCTGCTTCAAATAAGCTTGGTTACTGAATTGATAATTTAAGCGCCTGCATAATCTTTCTAAATTAATTTTCACTACCTACTACACCTTTTTAATGAATCATTTTACCTATTTTAGACCAGCGAACAGTACCCGTTTTACTATCCCAGCTCATCCAGACTAAAAAGGCTTTGCCTCTAAAATAAGAGCTAGGAACAAATCCCCAGAAACGGCTATCTGCGCTATCATCTCGGTTGTCACCCATCATAAAATAGCTTCCTTCGGGAACTACAATATCAAAATCTACTGCCGGGACGTCGGTGCGCACAAAAATATTATGTATTACGCCATTTAAATTTTCGCTGTATTTCGCTACAGGCTTACCTGAACTTTCATCTATCGTATATTCAACAAAAGTTTGTTTTGCTTCCTTACCATTAATGGTCAATACCTTGTTATGGTAACTAATTTTGTCGCCTGGAACGCCAATAACTCGTTTAATATAATCATAAGAAGGATCGGGCGGCCAACGAAATACCGCAACTTCGCCGGTTTTAGGATCAGCGATCGATACTACCTTTTTTTCAATAACCGGTAATTTTAAACCGTACGCAAATTTATTTACGGCAACAAAATCTCCTACCAGCAATGTGGGTTCTAATGAACCGGAAGGAATGCGAAATGGTTCAATGAGAAAAGAACGCAGGATCAATACCACAAAAAACACGGGAAAGAATGAACGCGCGTATTCAATAATCTTATTCGGTTTTTGATCAGCAGTACGTTTTTTAGCCCAAAAAATAATATCTAACAGGTAAATTAACCCGCTGATTAATGATAATACAACTAATATTAAAGCAAAATTCATAAATCACATCCTAATATTGTAGGCTGGGTCCATGGCTCAACGAAACATAAGAGCCCAACCTACAAGTCATTGCAAAATTTCCTTAATTTCTGGCTATCTTTACTTTTTATCGGTTTGGAACACGGCCATAAACGCTTCTTGAGGTATTTCCACATGACCAACTTGCTTCATGCGCTTTTTACCTGCCTTTTGCTTCTCAAGTAGTTTACGCTTACGTGTTACGTCACCACCATAACATTTTGCCGTTACGTTTTTACGTAAGGCTTTAACCGTTTGACGTGCGATAATATGGCTTCCTAAGGCCGCCTGAATTGCTACATCAAACATTTGTCTTGGAATCAAATCTTTCATCTTTTCAGCAATCGCTTTTCCACGGCTATGTGATGAAGAACGATGAACAATAACAGAAAGCGCATCAACTCGCTCACTGTTGATTAAAATATCCATTTTTACCAAATCAGCTTCTTGAAAGCGTAAGAAATTATAATCTAAAGAAGCATAGCCCCGACTGACTGATTTCAAACGGTCAAAAAAGTCAGAAACTACTTCACTCATCGGGATATCATAAGTAACAGAAACCTGACGCCCGCTATAAGTCATGTTAACTTGTACCCCACGACGCTCAATACATAAATTAATGATTGGCCCTAAATAATCTTGCGGCACTAAAATATTAGCTCGAACAATGGGCTCATACATTTCTTTAATTTGCGGTAAAGGCGGCAAATGGGAGGGGTTATCAATTAATAAAGTTTCCCCTTTTTGGGTAACAATTTGATAAACCACTGTGGGTGCTGTCGAAATTAAATCAAGATTGTATTCCCGCTCTAAGCGTTCTTGAATAATCTCCATATGCAGCATACCTAAGAAACCGCAACGGAAACCGAAACCTAAAGCCTCAGAAGATTCTGGCTCATAAAATAAAGAGGCGTCATTGAGGCTTAATTTAGCTAAAGCCTCTCGGAACGCTTCAAAATCATCAGCACTGATTGGGAATAATCCAGCATATACCTGAGGTTTTACTCGCTGAAATCCAGGTAACGCATTAGCTGCCTGATTTTTTTCTAAAGTTAAAGTATCCCCAACCGGAGCGCCCTGAATTTCTTTAATTCCAGCGACAACGTACCCTACCTCACCGGCATTTAACGCGTCTAATTTAGTACGTTTGGGTGTAAAAATCCCTACCTGGTCCACTTCATAAGCGCGTCCAGTAGACATCACTCGCATTTTATCGCCTTTGCGAATAGAACCATTCACAATACGGACTAACGATACTACGCCCAGATAGCTATCAAACCATGAGTCAATAATTAAGGCTTGTAATGGTTCATCAATATTACCTTCTGGAGGTGGGATATTCGCAACCAAGGCTTCCAATACGTCTTCAACACCTAAGCCGCTTTTCGCGCTAGCGCGAATGGCATCATGAGCCTCAACACCAATAATATCCTCAATTTCAGCGATCACTCGCTCAGGCTCCGCCTGCGGCAAATCAATTTTATTTAATACAGGTAATACCGTTAACGACTGATCAATTGCGGTATAACATACAGCAACCGTTTGCGCTTCAACCCCTTGAGCCGCATCAACTACTAAAATTGCGCCTTCACAAGCAGCTAACGAACGGGATACCTCATAGCTAAAATCCACGTGCCCTGGAGTATCAATAAAGTTCAACAGGTAAGTCTTACCGTCTTTAGCTTTATAATTTAATGAAACACACTGAGCCTTAATGGTAATACCGCGCTCACGCTCAATATCCATGGAATCAAGTACTTGCGCACTCATTTCACGCTCAGTCAAACCACCACAAACTTGAATAAATCGATCTGCTAAAGTCGATTTACCATGGTCAATATGGGCAATAATTGAAAAATTGCGAATCCGCTTTAAATCACTCAATTCAGCTAACCTTTTTTGCAAATAGCGCATTTTAGCTTAAATACGCGCTAGCTTAAAGTCATTACAAAAATTTGCTAATGTTCCACTTTTTTAATAGAATTTTTTTCTTCCGCTTCACTATAGATGAGACTTACAATGCAACGAATAATCAGACTGGGTTTTACCGCGTTAATACTCGCTCTTTTTTCCTTTGCGTCGTATGCAACAGACACCGCCTTCACCAAACGTAAAGATGTACAGCAATTTATTCAAGAAATGGTTAAAAAATACCATTTTAATGCCAGACAACTGACCGCCACGATGAATCAAGTCAAGTTGCAACCGCAAATTATTGAATCCATGGAAAAACCCTACGAAAAGAAAAATTGGGATGTTTACCGTGATATATTCTTAACCCCTGCTCGTGTAAAAGGTGGTATCGATTATTGGGCTGCCAATAGGAAAACTTTAGAAAAAGCCCAACAAAAATATGGGGTACCCGCAGAAATTATCGTAGCAATTTTAGGTGTTGAAACGTTGTATGGTGAACGTCAAGGTGACAACCGAGTACTCGATGCCCTGGCAACTTTAGCCTTTGATTACCCCAAGCGTAGTCGATACTTTAGACATGAATTAAAGGAATATTTACTACTTTGCCGCGAGCATAATGTCCCTGCAACACAATATAAAGGCTCTTATGCGGGGGCAATTGGTCAACCCCAATTTATGCCAAGCAGCTACCGTAATTTCGCTGTTGACTTCAAAAATAAAGGCAAACGTGATTTAGTGAATAATAATGACGATGCTATTGCAAGTATCGCCAACTATTTCAAGGCTCATGGCTGGCAAACCAATGCGGGTGTTGCACAGCATGCAAAACTTGTAGGAACACGTTACAAAAACATTCAGATAAATCCTAGAACTGCGAATTACAATTATTCCCAATTAACCGCTAATGGCGTTAAACCCGTTACTGCAGCTCATAACCATCCAGCACGTGCCGCATTAATGGAATTAGTTACAGCTCAGGGAAATGAATATTGGATTGCCTATCCAAACTTTTTTGTAATTACTCGTTATAATTCCAGCCCACAATATGCTCTGGCCGTTTATTTATTATCTCAACAATTAAAACAACAATGGGTAGCAATGAACGCAAAAAAGCATAGGGCTTATGTATAGTGGATACTTTATTCTTATTCACTAAACATATTAATAATGAGGGATGTCTGTGCTTAAAACTTGATGCAGAGGGGAAAACTCATACCCCCCCTGCTCAGCGAAGTTTTACAGACATTCAAATGCTGCAACAAGATTGCACTACTATTGTGATTGAACGTTGTGCGCATGCCAGTCTTTTAACTCTTGAACTGCCCTGGCTTCCCGACCGAAAAGCACGTGTAGCTATTCCCTATGCCCTGGAAGATAAATTAGCCCAATCCGTTGATGAGTTACATTTTGCCTTTGACAAAGCAAGATACCAAAACAATCATTACTTGATTACCGCTATAAGCAAGCAGCGAATGCATTACATTATGAATTTGCTGACCGAAAAAGAGATTGAATTTACTGCCATTACTCTTGATTGGTTTGCATTAGAACCAGAGGAGCTTTGCATTAGCGAAGATGACCTACTCGTTAATTCAGATGACTTTAAAGGCGAGCTTTCTGGCGACTTAGCCGATATTTACATAAAAAAGCATCCACTGCATGCCCCCCTAATATTTACTGATAGTCTTATTAAGGTTGAGCTAGATTCCGCAAAAAGACAAGAAACCTCTTATGAGTGGATTGCAAGAAGAATTTTAAACGCGAAACTAATGAATCTTTGCCAAGGTGAAATGCAGCACGGCAGTAAATCTGATTGGATTAAAAAAGGATATCAGCTTGCGGGCGCTTTATTTTGTTTTTGGCTCGTGTCATTAATCTTGGTTAACGGCATTAACCTTTATTTTTTGAATAAACAAACAGCGCAAATTGATCAACAGATTGCCGAAATTTACCATAGCTTTTTCCCTGATGCCAAGCAAGTTATTAGTCCTAAATTTCGTATTATGCAATTGTTAAAGAGTAATAATAATGAAGGACAAACACGCTTTTGGTTTTTACTTAACCAATTCTCCAAAGTTATGGATAGCAAGCAATTTACCTTAGAACAATTTCGCTATCAAAATAAAACGTTGTCGGTGACGCTAATCAGTCCTGATTTTGCTAAATTGGAAAAACTAGAAAACCAATTAAAAGCCTCACAGCTAAATGTCAAACAGACGCAAGCATCAACCCATGAACAACAAGTTGTTGCAACCCTGGAGTTATCATGAAAGCATATTTAAGCTCCCTTAATGAACGAGAAAAATGGATGGTTATCGGTGCTGCCGTCTGTCTTGTTCTATATTGCTATTATATGTTTTTATATACTCCATTAAGCCACCAAGTGAATCAGAAGACTAACCAATTGGTTGAGAAGATAACGACTTTGGACTGGATGAAAAAAGTAAAAGGACAAAATCTTCGCCCTAAAAGTAAAGAGACAGTCGATAATAGTCAACTACTCACTATTTTAGCGACCCAGCTTAAAGACCATGCATTGCAAAAATATCCTTATCAATTGCAACAAACAGGTTCTGGCGATATTCAACTGACTTTTGAAGCAGTGCCCTTTAATTTGTTTGTTACCTGGCTAACTAAAATTAATGAGAAATATGCGCTGACCATCAAACAATTTAACGCGGAGAAAACGCCTACTGCCGGGGTAGCTCATGTTATGATTTTGCTAAGTGCGACTTAAAATAAAGTGGTCTGGCGCAACGAAGTATAATCCGGGAGCCCTGAGCGCAATGAATTTATTACACAGTAGCAAGCTGTAAAGCCAACCGATAACCTGCCAAAGCAATGCGTTGTTTAATCAGCTCTTGAGACTGTTTCTGATACTCTAAACTAGGCACTTCTTTTTCTAAAGTAGAATAAACCCAATTTTTGGCTAAACTGTAACTCTCCTGGGCCCAAATCTGAGGTGGAGCATTCAACTCTTGAGGAGAAAAAGAATCTCGAGGGTAAGCACTGGAAATTTCTTGCGCCATGCGCTGAAGCTGTTCTTCGGAAAGCGATCTAAATAAGCCAAAATCACTATCCCATAGCGCATGCAACGTGATCAATGACTCTGGATGATGCGGATCTTTTACCCAAAATAAATTTCCGCCCTGATCTCCCTGAGGTAATGCTTTATTTGAACGTGAAATAGCATGCAGCGGTTGATGTAAATCTCCGGTTATATGAATCAAAAAAGAGGTAAAGCGAGCGCGCTCACTCAGCGGTACCTCTTTATTGCGCAAGGTCTGATTAATTTGCCCCAAGGCCCATACAGCATTATCGGTATCAACAGAAACATCAGTTGCAGAACCATCGCTGCTGTAGGGAGTATCTATATAGTGCCAGTGCGTATAAGCCTCTATCGCGTGTTTTCGTATTGCATCAGGCCAAGTGGCAAGATTGGCTTTGGGATAGTCTCTTTGCAATGCCTGGGTTAATTCATTAAACGTTCTTTGTGATTCAGAATCGAGATTATTATAGGCAATCAAAGCAATCAAACGATGCCCCGAGTCCCACCATGCAAAGGAATTCAATGAATAAATAAATAATCCCAGTAGCATAAGGCCGCGTATGCTTATACCGAACATAGATAATCCCTAATATGCGTTATTCTGAATTATATAGTAACGCTTATTATTGCTGTACACTACTCCAGCTTTTTACTGTAGCCCCGTTACGAATATCGGCTGGTAAAGCATCCAAAGCTTTTTGTGCATCAGCAGCATCTTTGTAAGAGCCATAGACACCACTGTAATAATCCTTTCCATTGCGTTGATATTTAACTTGAGCCATTCGATTTTGCTTAGGAGCCTTATAAAGAGCTTGTGCTACCTTTGAAGCCTTTTCTCCATTAGCCAGTTCAATAGTATAGGCTTGTGGATTTTGATTTCGCACCCACTCTTCATCGCGTTCATGGAATGAGGTTGGAGAACGCATATCACCTACATGGTAAGAATCAGGCACAATAACATCACGTGGGGGTCTAATTGAGTAATTGTATTTGTAATTAGAACTGGAATTCCCATAATTGCTTTGCATGTAAAGTTGGCTATTGTCGTAGCTGGTATACGCAGGATAATACAAATTCTCACTAGTTTGATTGTCTACAAGGGTGCAAGCAGATATGCTTAAAACACTTAACCCAACGATGGCGAATCTAATATTATTATTCATTATTATTCCCCTGGTTATAAATCCTCTTAATTACTATTATCTTCCAAACCCGGAAAAACTTTAGAAAATAGACACTTCGTTTAAATTTCCGCACTTTAGGAGCTATCCGAAATAACTGAAATATATGCAAACCTATTGTTTCAACTAATAGTATGGCTTACAGTTACTGTTTTATCATTTTCACGGCAAGATTTATGTGGACGCATCGACGCTCAGGGCAAACAAACCAACGAGGAACTCATGATCATCGAGATCCTTATGAACGAGATAGAACTCGGGTAATTCATTGTCCTGCATTTCGAAGATTACAGAGAAAAACTCAAATCTTAGGAACAGACGAGGGAGATTTCCATCGTACCCGCCTTACTCATTCGCTGGAAGTCGATTCGATTGGCCGAAGTATTGTACGTAACCTATTGATTAACCAGGATCAGCACCCCGTAGTTACTGGTCTATTACCTAACGATGATTTAATTTCTGTTATTTGTTTATTGCATGATATTGGTCATCCTCCCTTTGGGCATGGCGGTGAAGTCGCATTGAATTATATGATGAGAAATTACGGAGGGTTTGAAGGGAATGGGCAAACGCTACGTCTACTCACTAAAGTGGAAAGTAGTTATGGAGCTTTTGGTCTCGATCTAACCCGCCGTGCATTACTGGGGGTCCTAAAGTACCCCGTACAGCGCTCCAAAGTAATTGCCCCGGAACAACCTCCTGTTCATGAGTCCATACATAAAACCATCAAAGTAAATGATTGGTTACCTCCCAAAGCTTATTTTGATTGTGAACAACCTGAAGTGGATTGGCTATTAGCGCCCTTTTCAGCCACTGATCGCGAATTATTTCAATCACTTTCTGTAGAACCTAGTGGAACGAAAGTAGGTAAAGCCGCCTATCACAGTTTTGATTGCTCCATTATGGACACCGCAGATAATATTGCCTATGGAGTGCATGATCTTGAAGACGCCATTCACCTTCGTCTAATTAATCCTTCTCATCTGGATACTCCCGAGTTTAGAGGGTTATTGAATAATACCTCGCTTTCAGCCCATCAAGACCGACTTATTAATTCTTTATTTTCTCAAGATCCTTACTTAAGAAAACAGACCATTGGAGAAATGGTAAATTATTTTATTACCTCCACCCAAATTAGTTTAACTCATGAAGGCTTTGAAAATAATTTATTAAAATATAATCTAGCCTTAATTCCTGAAGCGGCCGCTTTACTAAAGCATTTAATGCAGTGTATTTACAATAATGTAATTGACTCTCAAGAGGCACGAACCTTTGAATACGGCGGTCAAACTGTGGTGTTACGCTTATTTGATGCCATTAGCTCTAATCCAGGAAGCTTGTTAGATAATAAAAATCGTTTATTATTTAAACAAGCCAAAGACGAAATTGAAGCGTATCGAGTTGTTTGTGATTATTTAGCGAATATGACAGATGAGTATGCTTATCGCATGCATGAGCGTCTTTTCGGGTTTAATACCCGCACGATTTTTGAGCGTTTATAATTTTATGCTTTATCGGCTGAGTAAATATGGTTTTTGCTAGTCCTGGTGCTGGGCTTTACGGCCCAATCTAACATAGGTCAGAGAAGAATAAATAGAACGTACTGCTGCTGAACACAAAGAGAATTTATAAGTAAATGAAGTGACTAATTTAATTAAATTTAAGAAAGGCAATAAAAATGCCTAAAATGGCGTCCCCAAGGGGGTTCGAACCCCTGTTCTCGCCGTGAAAGGGCGATGTCCTAGGCCGCTAGACGATGGGGACCTAGATTTTTTATTTTACTACATTCTACTACTTTTTACCACAACCAAAACGCCTAAATGGCGTCCCCAAGGGGGTTCGAACCCCTGTTCTCGCCGTGAAAGGGCGATGTCCTAGGCCGCTAGACGATGGGGACCCTGAACGTTTTGCCCATCAACATACAAAGATGTTGATGGTGGAGCTAGGCGGGATCGAACCGCCGACCTCTTGCATGCCATGCAAGCGCTCTCCCAGCTGAGCTATAACCCCTCAATAAGGCTCGCATTGTAATGACCTCCCCCTATCCTGTCAAGCAGTTTTTTATTTTTTTACTTCATGTATATATCTCTTGTTAATTAGGCCTAAAAGTAATTGCTCTTTTAAAAACCAAGGATTAATACCCTCACCTAATTTACTTATAATTTTTTAATTCTCCAGGCTTGTTTTAATTCATTAAGTTTGATTTAATTCGCCGCGGTGTTTAAGCAAAAACACCTATGGAAAAATGTAGGCTTGTAGCTCAATGGCGCAAGTGGAGTACAGCAAGTTAGAAATAATGGAAACGGAAGATGTCTAACGATTTAGCTATCTATTTAAGTAAACAATTACTTTGGCATGCATTGCTCATTGCCTCACCAATAGTTCTAGTCGCACTCATTAGTGGTTTACTGGTTTCTATTTTACAAGTTGTTACCCAAGTTCAAGATTCAACCCTAAGTTTTGTACCTAAAGTTTTAGCTGTAGTACTTATGTTAATGCTTTGTGGCGGATGGATGTTGCATTCATTAGTAGAGTTTGCGCAAACCTTATTCCTTAATATTCCAGGGGCTATTAAATCATGACCTTGTCCCTCCCCTGGCTAACTAACTTGTTTTTTATTAGCATACGCTTAGGTACGGTACTGCTCTTTACTCCAATTCAAGCAATACGTTATTTACCTATTCATGCACGCTTACTTTTTATTTTTACTTTGAGCCTGCTTTTAGCTAATTATGTTCCCCATACCTCGTTAATCTTAAGCAATAATGCCATTCTTCTTGGAGGGCTTGCGGAGTTTGCCAATGGCTTAATCTTGACTACCAGCCTTTATGCGGCATTCGCACTTTTTCAAATTGCAGGCCAATTAATTGATAATGAAACTGGCTTTAATACCGCGGCTATTTTTAATCCCAGTGAGCATTATCAAGAGGCATTAACCAGTCATCTATTATCTATGCTGACTGTCCTATTCTTTTTTAGCCTCGATGGACATCAATGGTTATTTAAAGGACTCTCTTATTCTTTTGTGATTATTCCACCTGGAGCGCTTAACTTATTTGCAGGGTTTGTCCCAGTTATCAAACAATTTGGTTTTATGTTTAGCATGGCCTTTATAATTGCCAGCCCTATTATTCTTGCTCTACTTACCGTTGAGCTTTGTGGCGCCCTCATTACACGTAATATGCCACAAGTCAGCACCTATTTTCTAACTCTACCTATAAAAATTATTTTAGGATTACTCCTATTATTCATGATGATGGGCTACATTGCCCCAATCACCAACACGGTGTTTGCTCAGTGTTTTCAAACTTGGCAGGAGCTTATGTCATGAGTGAGAAAACTGAAAAAGCAACGCCTTATAAATTGCAAAAAGCGAAAGAAAAAGGGCAAGTAAGTAGAAGTGCCGAATTAACGACCTGTGCCGCTCTATTTGTTATGCTAGGCATGCTAAGCGCCTTATGGCCAAAACAATTGCATGAAATCCAAACGATGATTCGTCATTTGTTGCAATTAGCAGCACATTTGCAATTTAGTATTGATAACCTCCATCATTTACAGCAATTTATTTTAGGCCAGCTCATTAGTCTATGGTTACCTTTTGCTTTGGCAGGTAGTTTGGCTACCATCCTTACGAATCTGGCGCAAACCGGGGTGGTGTGGTCCACCACCCCATTGATACCTGATTTCAAACGCATTAATGTGGTCCAGGGTTTTAAGAAGTTATTTTCCATAAAAAGCTGCTTTGAAACTCTGAAAAGCACCTTGAAATTGTCTGTGGCATTTATTTTTTTATTCTTTACTTTAAAACATCAAATACCCAACTTATTGCAATTGGCTTTAACACCAATTAATGCTCAACCTCGCCTCATCATGCACTTTCTTCTCACTTTAATTTTTCAGTTGCTACTCTTGCTCGCAACACTCGCAATACTGGATAAATTCTATACGCGCTGGAGCTATGCAAAAGATCAGCGTATGAGTAAACAAGAAATAAAAGATGAATACAAACAACGGGAAGGTGACCCTAAAATAAAATCGAAAATCAAGCAGCTGCAACAACAATTACGTCAAAAAACTGCTTCATTAAAGCAAGTAAAATCGGCTGATGTAATTATTACGAATCCTACCCACTTAGCCATTGCCTTAAAGTATGATCGCAGCAGCATGCCCGCCCCCAAAGTGGTTTGCAAAGCCCAAGATAAAATGGTGCTACAGGTTAAAGAGCTGGCCAGAAAACATCACATCCCCATTGTGGAAGATAAGGCCTTCGCACGTATGCTCTATCATTCTGTGGATTTAAATCAATGGATTCATAAGGAACTTTATCCCTTTGCCGCAGCTATTTTTCGCGAACTCTATGCGCGTAAGCAGGTAGTGTAATGAGGGCTAATTTTTTTAATAATAGCAGTGAAATGCTCATGATTGCTTTTGCCACAAGCATTCTTTTTATCCTGTTTGTCCCTATTCCTGCTGCATTATTAGATCTATTGCTGATCGTGAATTTCAGTTGGGCTTTGACTATTCTTTTACTTACCTTTTACACAGATAAGCCTTTAAGTTTTTCTACTTTTCCAGCGTTATTATTAATCTCTACTTTATTTCGCCTTGCCCTAAATATTTCCGCTACCCGACTTATTTTATCAGATGCTCATGCAGGCAAAGTAATTGACGCCATGGGGCATTATGTCATTCGTGGTAATTACGTGATGGGACTGGTTGTTTTTCTAATCTTGATCATTGTGCAATTCATTGTAGTAACCAATGGAGCTCAACGTGTAGCTGAGGTAGCTGCTCGCTTTACCTTAGACAGTATGCCAGGTAAACAAATGAGTATTGATGCAGATTTAAATATGGGCAGTATTTCTCAAGATGAAGCCAAACTTAGACGCGCGCAAATTGAAAAAGAAGCGAACTTCTATGGAGCGATGGATGGTGCCAGTAAGTTTGTAAAAGGTGATGCCATTGCTGGTATTTTAATTATTCTGGTCGATATTATTGGCGGCTTTGCCATTGGCTTATTACAAAAAGGCTTCAGTCTCTCCGAATCTATTCAAACTTATACTCTACTTACCGTGGGTGATGGTTTAGTGACGCAAATTCCTGCTTTAATCATTTCCACAGCGACTGGAATTATCGTAACTCGAGCTGCAACTGATGCGCATTTGGGCTCTGAGGTTGCCAAACAAATTAGTGCCTACCCTAAAAGTTTAATCTTGGTTTGTTTGAGTTTAACCTGTCTTTTATTTCTAAAAGGCATTCCCCTAACCCCAGTATTATTCATTTTAGCTTTATTTGTATTCATTACCTTTTTGGCAATTAAATCCAAAAATAAAGAGGTACTCATCGAAGAGGCTGAAGAAAATTTATACGATAAAATTCGTATTCATCCGGTTGAAATCAGTCTGAACAAAGAGTTGTATCAAACTCTATTACCTTATGAAGAACAGGTATTAAAAATTATTCACCAAATTCGCGAACGAATTGCTTTTGATTTAGGCTTTGTGCTACCAGATGTGAAAATAAAAGCAGATAAAAAACTCAGCTACCCTTTTTATCACATTGCTATTCAAGGAAATCATTCCGAAGTAAATCCTCTTTATTTGGATAAGGTATTGGCTATTTTTTCTAGCCGCAATAAAAAACCTGGCACGGTACTAAGTACTGGATTTGATGTACGTGATCCCAGCTATGGCTTACCTGCGTGCTGGATAGATTCCGAGAAAAAACAAGAGGCCGTGGAGTCAGGTTATACAGTATGTGAGCCACTTACCGTATTAACCACGCATCTAAATGAAATTATCTATGCCCATATTGACCAGTTATTAACTCGAGAGGAAACCGAAAAGCTTTTATTACAGCCTGGTATTAAAAATTTAAGTGAGGAATTGATTCCCGCTCAATTACCTTTGAGTCATGTGCAACGTATATTGCAAACTCTCTTGCAAGAAAAGGTTTCCATTCGTCCCTTACAGCAAATATTAGAATTATTATTGGAACACGCCAAACAACTTCCTGATCCCATCCAACTTACCGAGCTGGTGCGAGCAGGTTTGGCCATGCCAATTTGCCAAAAGCTACTAGGCAATCAAAATAGCTTATACGTGCTGACATTAGAACCCTCTCTCGAGCAGCAACTGAATCAAAGTATCAGCGGAAAAAGTCATTTAACCCTGGAACCTAAACTTACAGAAAACTTAATTAGTGCATTGGCAAATCAGGTGGAAACCATGTTGGGGGAGCGCAAACGTCCTATTTTATTGTGCTCTTCTTTACTGCGACGCCATATAAAACAATTAACTCAACGAGTTATTCCGCATTTAACCGTACTGGCAATGAGTGAAATTCCAGTCACGATTCAGGTGGAATCTTTTGGAGTAGTAAAATAAGGAAACATTATGTTTGATGCGATTACCGCAACTCAGCTTGCCATGGATGTTGATCAATTGAAACTGCAATCGATCAGCCAAAACATTAGCAACATGAATACGCCAGCATTTAAACGGCAATTGGCTGAAACAGGAGCATTTACGAACTATTTGCAAGTAAATATGAATCAGGCAGCTCAACAAATTGAGCAAGGGCAAATAAAAACACAGGGTTTACTAAGCCAAACGCATAACCCTAAAGATCTTGCCATTAGTGGGGATGGCTATTTTCAGGTCCAAGGGGAGCAAGGTATTTTTTATACGCGCCGAGGTGATTTCCAAGTAAATGCTCAGGGTGAACTTACTACGGCCACTGGTGAAACTGTTCTGGGTAAAGGTGGGGTTATCAAAATAGATGATCATGCATTTACCATTGATACACAAGGCAGATTATTCATTGACCACCACCAAGTGGATCAATTGAACCTCGTGCAATTTAATAAGCCGGATTTGTTACGTTACGCCGGCAATGGATTGTATCAAAGTGATGAATCACCAATTCCTGCAGGAGCCAATACCCGTCTGCTCCAAGGCTTTGTAGAACAATCCAATGTGAAATCTATGGATGAAATGATGGATATGGTCAAAACCTCACGCCATTTTGAAGCCAGTCAACGTGTTATGCGTACCGCAGATAGTTTATTAGCAACTGCCATTAATCAGTTAGGAGAAGGAAATGTCTAATACACTCGCCATTGCCGCTAGCGGACTTAAAGCTGAGGAATACCATATTGATCGTATTGCCAATGACTTGGCAAATTTAAATACCTCCAATTATAAAGCCAGCACGGTAACCTTTGAAGATGTCCTGTACCAAAATATTAATGGTGAAGAGCCCCTATTTAATAACCAAGCCAATGCCAAATTAGGTTTAGGAACCGCGGTGTATAAGACAGGTAAGGATTTTAGCAAAGGCCCCTTAAAAGCTTCTACCAACGACAAGGATGTTGCTATTGATGGCGATGGCTTTTATCAAGTAATCAATTCAGATGGGAATATTGCCTATACCCGCAATTCCAGTCTAAAACTTGATGAGGACCATTACCTGGCGACTCAAGATGGGTTAAGACTTGCAGATAATATCCAAATTCCCGATGACCAAGCTAAATTAACGATCAAAAGCAACGGCGATGTTGAAGTTCTCTTACCTGATGAATCAGAGCCACAACTAATAGGTACTATTCAGCTGGCTAAATTTACCAATCCTGAAACCTTAAATCCTATTGGTTCAGGGCTTTATACCGTAACGGATCACACCAGCGAACCCCTAATTGATAATCCAAGCAGTAGTGGCTTAGGCGCTTTAATACAATATCAAACAGAGGGATCTAATGTCGACATGGTCAGTTCGCTCATGCAACTTACTATGGCGCAGCGAGTTTATCAATTGAATGCGAAAGCCGTACAAATTGCGGATGAATTGGAAAAAATAACTAATGAAATTCGTGGTTAACTTATTACTTTTACTGAGCGTGTTTCCCCTCCAGGCAGAAACGGTGTTGCGCTTTCGCACACCCATTACTCCTGAAGCGAAAAAGCTATGCGATCTGCTGCTGATTACTCCAGATAAACATCAGTGGGGAAAAATTATGTTGGATAGCAAACCCAAGTCAGGAACCAAACTGAATAAGCAACAAGTACTCACTTGGTTGCAACGTAAAGTTGGAAATTTTTCCTATCAATGGAAAGGTAAAAACAGCACCACTATTCGCGAAACCGCTTGCAGCAAAGCAAAAGATTTGCTCATTACGGCACAAAATGCCTTAGCTACACAACTAAAAAAACAGACATATAGTCAAGTAAAACTAAGCAGCACCACGAAGCTAAAAGACAGCAGTATTGCCTTGGCCAATTTTAAAATTCAACTCCCCAAAGGCTACCCTGTTGCTAAACGCGTTTGCGTTCGCCTTCATTATCAAAATCGTTCCATTCCAATCTGGTTCGCAGTTAAAGCGTATCAATCCGTATTGGTCGCGAAACACGCAATGAGGCGGCATACTCTACTTCGTCCAGCGGATGTGGTTTTAAAAAGACGTAATATAGCGGGTCTTAACAGTGCCCCATTAATGCAATTTCCAGCTACCGCTTGGCTTAATAAGTCAATTAGTAAACAACAAATTTTAACGCAAGACCTGCTTGGTAATCCACCTGAAGTGATGCAAGGGCAAAAGACCAAAGTCCTCGTGCAACAGCATGGAATAGCAATCACTATTGAGGCCATTGCACAAAGTAATGGTATTCAAGGTCAATCTATACGCATGAAAAACCCACGTACGAATAAATACTTTTTTGCTGTGGTCACTGGAAAAAATATTGCGGAGATTACTGCATGAATTCATTATTTAAAAAACTAGTATTCTTAGGAACCTTAGTACTTAGTCAGTCTTTATGGGCTATTAATCTTTTTGATGAGGATGTTTACCGGCCACTAATCGCGGATCGTAAAGCAACCCTACCCGGCGACATCCTTACCGTCATTGTTATGGAAACCTCTAATGCCCAAACCAGCGCGGATCTTTCTTCACATAAAGAGATAAAAGCCGCACTCGAGGCAGGCTATAACCATAACAACCACAAAGTTAATTTTGGTTTAGATGGTAAAGGAAAAGCAGCAGCTAAAACAGGACGTAATGGTAAAATAAAAGCCGCTCTTACTGTTTGCATCAAGGAAGTATTTCCCAATCAGACTTATCTGGTTGAAGGAGCCCAGCGGATTACCATTAATGGGGAAAACCAAAAAATCCTGTTACGCGGTGTGGTGCGACCTGAAGACATTAGCCCGCAAAATACTATTTTATCAACTCGCTTGGCTCAGGCTCAGATCGTTTATACCGGAGCAGGTTCTGTCTCAAACTCACAAGATCGTAATTATATTTACAAGATCCTGTCGTTTATAGGGGTCGTATAATGAAAAAACTGTTCCTCCTGGTCGCTTTATGTGCACTTTTATACTGGCAACCAAGTTATTCTGCCGTGCGTCTCAAATCTATTGCTCGCCTATCTGGCTTACAAGAAAACCCAATTACAGGTTATGGCCTAGTGATAGGTTTGGCAGGCTCAGGCGATTCCCGACGTAATAAGGATACTACTCAGGCAATTTCGAACTTATTACAAACATTTGGAGTCACCCTAAGTCCGAATGAGATTAACAGCCGCAATACAGCAACTGTAATTATTACAGCCAACCTCCCTTCGTTTGCTCATCAGGGAGATAAAATAGATATTAATGTAGCCTCACTTGGTGATGCCAAAAGCCTGTTGGGAGGGACCTTGCTAGTCACGCCGCTAAAAGGGGCAGATAACCAAGTTTATGCCTTAGCGCAAGGGCCTATTTCGATTGGGGGATTTAAGTATGACCTTTATGGCAATGTCATCCAAAAGAATCATCCCACTACAGGCTTGATACCGGGCGGCGCCATTATTGAAAAAACAATTTATAATGATTTAATCGAAAAATCAGGGGAGATGCATCTAATTTTAAATCATCCAGATTTCACCACAGCAGACAGCATTGAGTCTGCAATCAATGGTCAATTTGGCGCCAATACGGCACGTGCGCGTTCAGCACAAGATATTGAAATTCACCCACCTCAATCGGCGCGTAAACATTTTATTCGCTTTGTCAGTCAACTTGAAAACGTGGTGATTACTCCAGATAACTTGCCAACGGTAGTCGTGAATGAACGCACTGGTGTTGTAGTAGCTGGGGCTGATGTCAAAATCGATGCCGTTACTATTTCTCATGGTAATTTACAAATTGCTATTTCTACCGAATATCAAGTATCCCAACCTACTCTTATTCAAAACATGGGAAGACAAGTACGAACTGCTGTTGTACCTAACACCAACATTAATGTAAATGAGCGCATGGCCAACACTGTGAAATTAAAACAAGGTGCCACTGTAGCTGACTTAATTAGCGCCTTAACTAAAGTCCAAACCTCCACGCGTGACATCATTGCCATATTGGAAAGCTTAAAGCGCGCAGGGGCATTACACGCAGAATTGGTGATTCAATAAGGAAAATAATGAGTACAGATAACACCATACAATTAGTTAGCCTGGCCCTGGATGCCGCATTAATGCGCCAGACTGCCATTGCCAATAATATTGCCAATATCAACACGGAAAACTACCAAAGCATGGAAGTGAATTTTGAACAGCAATTACAGGAAAACCATTTAAGTCCTAATGCCAATGACTTATCGTCAGTTACTCCTTATTACCAAAGTTGCGATCATCAATCCAGTATTGATGAACAGATGGCATTGAATGTGCAAAACATGACCCATTACCGCGCCCTGGTTAAAGGATTAAATCAAAAATTAGCCATTATGAAACTCGCATTACAAGGAAATCAATAATGAATTACGCGCAAATTTATGCCATTTCAGGTCAAGGAATGAATGCTGAAAAATTACGTGTTGATGTGGTGGCCAATAACATCGCCAATCAACACTCATTGCAAAATGCAGATGGCTCATTATTTCAAGCAAGCCAGGTGATCACTTCTGCCAAAACCTTTTCTGAATTGGTCACTAACCCTCAAGAGATGGGTATCAGTTCAATAGAGGTTGTACCGCAAAATTCACCCCCGAACAAAGTCTATCAGCCCGGGCATCCAGCTGCTGATAAACAAGGCTATGTCACATACCCAGGAATTAGCACTGTTGATGAAATGACCACCCTCTTACGTGCCTCCAGAGCTTATGAAGCCAACATTAAAATGATTAATAGCGCACATAGCTTGTATTTACAGGCATTAAGCATAGGAGATGAACGATGAGAATCGACGCACTAGATAACATTTTTTTAAAGCCAAATGTACAAAGCCCGGAAATCGAAACAACAAAAAGCGCAGATCCAGAATCTTTTTCGGCTTGGATTAGCGAAAAAATAGGTGATACCAATGCGCAATTAAATAATGCTGATAAAGCCTTAAATGAACTCGCCAGTGGTCGCGCAGAAAACTTGCATCAAACCATGATTATTCTAGAGCAGGCCAAATTATCGTTTCAATATTTAGAGCAAATTCGTAACCGTTTGATGAGCGCCTATCAAGATTTATTAAGAGAGCAAATTTAAAGTGAATTACTTACAAACAGCCAGCCTCTGGTTTAGCAATTTGGAAGCAAAACGCAAATTCAGTTTAATTGCGTGCGTTACTGGTATTGTCATCATAACCATAATACTTAGTTGGCGGGCTTTATCTCCCTCCTACGCTATTTTATTTAATCATTTGGACGAACAGGATGCGAACAAGGTTTTAAGCCAATTGGATCAGGAGAGTATTTCCTATCAGCTTCGCAATGGTGGCCGGGATATTTTAATTGATAAGGATATGGTGGCAAAAACCCGCTTGAAAATCATGGGTTCAGGCATGCAATTAGCTGGCAATGTAGGCTTTGAATTGTTTGATAAAAATGATTTCGGCATGACGGACTTTTCGCAAAAAATTAATTACCAACGTGCCTTGCAAGGTGAGCTGGAGCGCACTATTTCCAGCATTGATGAAATACGACAAGCACGGGTGCATTTACTGATTCCGGAAAGCCATTTATTTGACCGTGATAACAATCAGCCTAAAGCTTCGGTGACCTTGCATTTAAAACAGGCCTTAACACCTAAACAAGTGCACAGCATCCAACAGTTAGTTGCTGCAAGTGTTGCGCATTTAAGTTTAGCTAATGTGGTGGTAGTGGATCAAAACGGGAATACCTTATCGGCCACGGAGGAAGACCCTTCCTCCAGTCATTTCACCGCGCAAAAAACCATAGAACATTATCTGAATGACAAAGTCATGCAACTGTTGCAAACGATCTTTGCCAAAGATCAGGTTATGGTGAAAATCAATGTAGCCATTAATTATGATGAACTACAACGTGAATTAGTTAAACCACAAACCAAAGGACAAATTACCCACGAAAAACAAACCAAACATTCTACGATAGATAAAAAAGGAAATCAGAAAGGTAAGCAGGATTTAACTTTAGAAAAAACTTATGAGTTTGGCCGTGAAAAAGAATTATTTAAACGAGCAAATGGCACCATTGAACGGCTTTCAGTCAGTGTGGTTTTACCACAAAAAACTGATGCTAAAACTATTGCTCAAGTTCAGCGACTCATAAAAAGTACCGTGGGTTTTGATGAAAAGCGTGGCGATGTAATCAGTGTCGAAGCCTTAATTAGCGCGCCTAAAGCAGTAAAAATCGCTGTCATACCAAGCCCCCAGGAAATTAGCACAAAACATTTTAGCGACCTTTCCTTGGAACAATGGAATGAAGAACGAAAATGGCAGGCACTTGTATTGTTCATAGTACTGACAGTATTTGCTAGTTCCACAGTATTGCTCTTAAAGCGCAATCGGCAAAAAAAACGCCAGCAACTGTTAATCGAGTTAACCCAATGGCTAAATCATCATGAATAATGAATTAAAAAAAATCGTGCTTAGTTTAGCCAAATTAAAACCTGCCGATCAACGCTGGGTACTTAAACAATTAACGCCGATACAACGTGAGCAATTTGAACAGGTGCAAGGTCATGCGCTGCTCAAAGAGGCAAATAAATTTCGTCATCTTCCCTGCCCCAAACTTGCACCAAAAGAATTTACCTTACCGGACTTTTGCCAAAAGCTAAGCCAGGAAGACCCGCTTTACATCGCTATTATTCTGGAACAAGGACAATTTTCCTGGGAGCACAGGTTTTTAGAAACGTGCATGCAAAAACAAAAAATCCAAGAGGAATTAACTTCCCAAGTACAAAAGCTGAAATCGGCATCGAAATTATACCTCTTTCAACAATGGCGAAAACAATTGAGTTTTAGAGAGCAGCTGGAGGTGCCTCATGGCGACACTCTATAAAAATGTCTTAGTCAGCGAGGAGGAGATTTTTTTAAACCAAGAAGTTCCTGAGGTAGTTGAGGAGGTAATTCCTGCGACGCCTAGTGTAGATGAAACACAATGGGAACAAATTCGCCAAGAAGCTTATGAGCAAGGCTATTTAGCAGGAACAATAGAAGAACGTGCTCGGCTTGAACAAGAAAATAGCCAACGCCAACAGCAATTAGAGCAAATGCTGGCATCGCTACCTCAAGCAGTAGCGCAAAATCGCCTGGATTTGGCAAATGAAATTGCCGATATTGTATTGCTAATCAGCAAACAATTTTTTGTAGAAAACAGCAACAACCAACAGGCCCTAAGTCAGCAAATTAACTACATTCTTACGCAATTAAATGACAAGCAATCGGTTGAACTGTGCTTGCACCCGCAAGATATTGCTGCTTTACAAAATGGCGCCATGCAATTAAGTGCCGCGCATTTAAATGGTTTAAAAATAAAAACGGATGACTCACTAGCTTTAGGAGGTTATGTCCTTAAAACCAGCCATGGTGTTTTTGATGCCGGCATCGAAAAACAAATCGATAAGCTCAAAGAAGTTTTACTGCAACTAAAGCAGCGAGGCGCGCATGCATCCATGGATTAATGAACTCTTAGCCATTGAGCGTTTAGGAGAAATTGAGCAATTCATTGGCTTAAAGCTGGTTGCCAATGGGCCGCCACAAACATTCATTGGTGAGGTTTGCGATATCCTGGATCAACATCATCAACCGATTATGCAAGCAGAGGTCATTGGTTTTGAACAAGGAAAAGTCTATCTAATGCCCTATGATTCTGCCCCGGTTTGCATGGGCTATAAAGTACGGGCCACAGGAAATCCATTAAGTATTGCCGTAGGTGACTCCTTACTAGGTCATGCGGTTGATGCCTTTGCGAAACCGATTGATGAGCGTTTGTGTTTACACCACAAACACCGAGTCTTTACCCAAAATAAAAAGATTAATCCATTTAACCGTTTGCCGATTAGTGAACGTTTGAGCACGGGAATCCAGGCTATCGATGGCTTACTGCCATTAGGTAAGGGACAAAGAGTTGGTATTTTTGCCGGTAGTGGTGTAGGGAAAAGTACCTTGCTTGGCAACATGGTGCAAAACCTGCAAACAGATATTAATGTCATTGCGCTGATTGGTGAGCGTGGCCGAGAGGTCAATGACTTTATCTGCAATCATTTGGATGAAAACACCTTAAAAAAATCCGTGTTGGTGGTTTCTTGCAGTGATGAATCCGCTTTGAGGCGTCGTCAGGCAGTCTATACCGCCACAGCAATTGCGGAATACTTTTGCAAGCAAGGCAAACAAGTCATGTTATTTATGGATTCGATTACCCGTTTTGCCATGGCCCAACGAGAAATCGGCCTCAGTTTGGGGGAACCCCCTACTGCCCGCGGCTATACCCCCAGTGTTTTTGCACTGCTTCCGGGTATTGTTGAGCGTACAGGAAATTTTAAAGATCAAGGAAGTATTAGCGCAGTGTACACGGTTTTGGTTGAAGGGGATGATTTTAATGAGCCCTTAGCCGACCACATGCGTGCACTTCTTGATGGACATATTGTTCTCACACGTGAATTGGCACAACGGGGTCATTACCCGGCGATTTCCATTCTGCAAAGTGTCTCTCGGTTGGCTAAGCATTTAGTTAGTGCGGAAGAACAGCAACTAATGAACCAGATTTTCGCCACGTTAAGTATTTATGAGCAAAATAAAGATTTGATTGAGTTGGGTGCTTATAAGCCTGGGAATAATGCCCATCTGGATACTGCAGTTGAGCGTATGCCGGCGATCAATCAGCTACTCATTCAGGATACAAAACAGCCGTTATCCTTTAATGAACTCATGCACCACTTTAAAGAGATTTTATTATGAATAAGTCACTGTCAGCACTGATGACCAAATTAAACTGGCAACTTAATGAGCTTAATTTGCAATTACATGAGACACAAAACCAATTACAAAAAGTGCGCCAAGAGATGGAAACGCTGGATGAGCAAATACAACAAGCGGGAGTTAATTCGTTAATTATTAATCCTGATTTTGAAATTAACCGGCTCAATTTTATAACACAACAACATGAAAAAAAGGAAGAGTTGAATATGACGCTTAAACAGCATCAAGACACAGAAAAGAATGTGCAGGAAAAAATACAACGCATTAAAACAGAATTAAAAATGTTAGAAAAATATTTGGAACGTGAGCAGGCTGAGCTCCAGGAGCAACAGAAGAAAGCGGAAAATAATGCTTTAGATGAGTGGGTTGTTCAGCGGGGTTGAGTAAATGATTTTAATAGGAATATGGAAAATTAACCAGTCACAACCACAATGCCATGGACAGACCAAACAACATGCAAACCAGCAATCGTCTGCTGACTTTGAACATTGGTTAAATAGCCCATCCAAGCAAAGTTCAGGAGATGAATATTACTGGGAGCACCAAACTCAGCTACAACACTCTGAATTACACTTTGATGCCAAGCCATTGCCAGCAGCGAAAACAGAGCAGATGCTCCCTAAACAAAATGGGCCGGCGTTTTCTATTCCTGCCCACGTATGTGCCCTCCAACATTTTGAATTGCAAAATACATTGGTGACGGCAACAGATAACACGGCTCCATCGTATTCGCCCGAAAATAAATTTGCCCCACTAATGATGGAGCTGAAACAAGCCTTAGAACAATCATCATTACCTCTGCCAATGCATATCAGCAAATTGACCCAAGATGCATCGGCAATCAAAGCAGCGACCAGCTCCTCGAATAGCGTGACTACCACCCTACAGTTTAAAAACAATCACCTGTTTATTCAGGGCGAACAAGCAGAGCTAACCTTAAATCTGCATACATTGGATAAACAAGAACAGAATGAGCTGGTGCAACTCATTCACAATTATTTAAAGAAAAAAGGCTTGGTTTTAAGCCGCTTAATTATTAATGGAGTAAACAATGACTGAACCAGTTGAGGCAGTTAGCATGGGGCAAGATGAGTACATGAAATTATTCATGCAAGAATTGACCTATCAAGACCCGTTAAAACCTATAGATAACCGTGAATTTATGGCTCAGATGGCACAGTTTTCCTCATTGCAGCAAGCTGTTGGAACGAACCAGGGAATACAGGAATTATTAAAAATAGCACAGGAAAATCGCAGCCTTAATCTTTTAGGTAAAAAGGTAAAAATAGAGGGGCAGGATCTATCTGGTGAAGTTAAGTCCGTATTTTTGCAAGAAAATGAAATTATGGTTTATGTGGGGAACGAGCATATTAAGGCTAAGTTAGACCAGGTTCTTGAGGTTGAAGTATAGATCTCAATGGTCTCGTAGTTTAATGCACACAACAGAATTTGATAAGGAGCAAAAATGACAAATGCTTATTACAGCAGCCTTTCAGGAATGCTTGCGGCCAGTTATGGGTTGCAAAACACTTCGAACAATATAGCGAATATGCAAAGCCATGGTTTTAAACGTAGCGAAGTATTCTATTCCTCTTTAGGCAATGGGCATGGAGAAGAAGGAAGCGGCCATGGGGTACGTGTTCATGGCTCCTCGATTAATTTTAAGCAAGGTAATCATCAGGAAACCGGTACTGGTACTGACTTGGCCATCGTGGGTAATGGTTTTTTCGTGATAAAACTAAAAAATAACGAATTGGTTTATACTCGTGATGGACATTTCAAATTTGAAAATGGTGTTTTGACTGATTATAAAACAGGTGGGCAGGTACAAGGCTACGATGATGCTGGCAATTTGGCTTCTATTTATGAGAAAGGGCCTAAAATTTCTGCAGGAAAAGCCACTAGAAATGTCTTTATTCATGGTAAATTTATATATCAAGAAAGAAACCCAAAAATATCTGATTCTATCTATGAGGATATCTCTTTTGAGCTCAAAGATATTTATGATGCACAAGGAAATCCCCATACTGTAACCCTGAGGTTTACTGACATTCAAGAAGGCCATAAACCTACAAATACGGATTCGAATACTAATCCTCCAGCCGCACCAACAGCATGGGAATTAAAGGGCATCAAATATGATAAGGACAATGAGATCCTCACATATGGGCAAATAATAAAATTTGATGAGAATGGTTTTTTTTCTAAGGGTGTACTCTCAGAAAACAGCACAATTCAATTATCTCTAAATGGACAACCAGTTACAGTTTACTTTGGAGACGGTAACAATGGGCTAGATCAATACGTAGAGCTAGGAAAGCCCTCTAGTGAGCAATCGACAACCACCACTATCGAAATCCACCAAAACGATGGTTATCCTCAGGGAACACAATACGAACTTACGATTGATGAAGAAGGCCTAATATCGTACCACTATACTAATGAGCAAATCATTAAAGGCATCTACATCGGCATAGCCAAGTTTGATGATATGGAAAACAATCTAATCCAAACACAAGACAACTTCTTTCGAGCAAAAACTACCCATGGCATTCATTATGGACATGCAAAGACCAAAGAGCTAGATGTCATAAAATCTGGCAATTTGGAAGCGTCTAACGTCGATCCCACCATGGAATTTGCCAATATTGTCGTTTTACAAAGAATGTTCCAGGCTTGTTCACAGATTATGGATATAGACAAACAATTATTAGAAGAGTTGGAAACCAAATTATGAAACCCTATCGATTAATTAATGCGGTAGAATTACACCAGTTAAACCAACAATTTAAGCAAGAACTGGATGCTTGGAATGAGGAATACAGCTGTATTCCTCTTGGCTTGCATTTGGCTATGACGCCTAAAAACTATCGTATCGAACAAGCCTGTGTGCTTCAGGAGCATGATGATGAACTTGGCTTTATTGAAGGTGATTATTTGAGCGTGATCACTCTCGCCGTATTTGGTCGTGACCAATCTAGCTTCCATGCAACAAGCAAAGAACTTTTCTTAAAATTACTACATAAGTTTTTTCAATGTGAAGAAAGCATACTGCAACCCTATCAGGGAGAAAATCCCAACTGGTTTTATGCAGGCTCTACGAGTGTACTTCTTACCCTTACTTGCGAGCACAATAATTTTAGGTTGATCGTAAACCCTGATTGGATTTATCAGCAACTGCCCGCATACCAAAGCAAAGGTACGCCATTAAGCTCCCTGGATGAGGCATTAACCGAACAAAAAATTTATTTAGCGCTAGAACTTCGTTCCAGCAACTTATCAATAAAAGGTCTGGCGCAATTACAAATCGGTGATGTCCTTAGCACCAAGCACCCATTAACTGAACCATTAAGAGTTACTAGCGGCAAAGAGCTATTCGCTGAAGCAGAGTTAGGCCAATCCGCATCCCATAAATCAATTGTATTAAAGAGGAAGTCATGAGTATTACTGTAAAAAAAGTTAATTTAAAAGAACATGCCCCACAAACTGAAGAAGGCCAATTTATTAACCCAAACTATCTGGGTTTAGTTGGTGATATTGAAGTGCAATGCACTGTACGTATTGGTACCTTAAATTTAAGTATTGCTGAATTAAAGGAGCTCAAATCCGGTCATGAATTACGACTGGAACAAAAAACGAATGAGCCGGTAGAAATTCTCTTAAATGACCGCGTAATTGCTCGTGGTGAATTAATGAGCCATGACGATCACTTTGCAGTACAGATTACGGAAATTAAGGCATGAATAACATAGTAAAACAAAGGTGGTTGCTCTTGGGCTTGCTCGTGTCTCCCGTACTTCATGCCCAAAGTACTCTGCCATTTAAAGAAGATCCAATTAACCATATCCACTGGATTCCTTATCTAGCTGTTTTGCTAATTCTCCTTATCGTACTTTCTATCATAGCCAAGCGCTCAAAAGGATTAGTAAAAAAAGTCTCCCAAGGTCAGCTCATTGAAAAAATTCCCATTCACCATAAAATGCAAGTCTACATTCTTGACTACCAAGGCCAGCGTTTTTTAATTGCCGATAATCAAAATTCCTTAGCCATTCATCCAGTGCAGGAGGCTAAGCCTTCATCATGATGTTTTCGCGTATTATTTTTTGTTTTATGTTGTTTTGCCCCTTAACGGCACTTGCTGCCTCTGGAACCAATATAGGACCAATTCATTGGGATCAAGAAAATATTTCTCCTGCATTACAAGCATTTGCTTTACTTACCGTTTTAAGTTTGGCTCCCAGTATTTTAATTATGCTGTCTTCGTTTACCCGTATTGTGGTAGTGCTGTCCATGTTGCGTAATGCGTTAGGATTGCAACAGACGCCACCAAATACAGTAATTATTAGTTTGTCCCTATTCTTAACTTTATTTACCATGATGCCAGTAGCTAAAGCCATTTATACTGAAGCCTATCAACCTTATGAAGCGCATCAAATTACTACAGAAGCTGCACTTGATAATGCCGTTAAGCCCTTAAAAAAATTTATGCTGCGGCAAACTCGAGAAAAAGATATGAAGGTTATTTTACAATTAGCTAAAGAACCTTTGCCCTCTTCTGCAGAAGAAATTAAATTCTACCAATTAATTCCCGCTTTTATTTTAAGTGAATTACAAACCGCATTTCAAATCGGATTTATGATTTTCTTACCCTTCTTACTGGTTGATCTCATTGTGTCAGGAATTTTGATGACTGTAGGGATGATGATGATGCCGCCCATGAGTATTTCATTGCCCATTAAAATTTTGCTGTTTATTTTAATTGACGGCTGGGATTTGGTTGTTCAAGCATTAGTTGGCAGTTTTCAAATTTAGCTTAGACCAGCACACAACCCGTATTAGTAAAGAATAATACGAGCTATGCCCTGGCTTAATGCTTTGCTTAGAGGAGGAAGCAAAGAGTGTCCTCCTCATCCTCCTCTGGATACTCATAATTATCAGTATACCCAGTAGTAAAATGAGCTGCCGTAGCTAAAGAACGAGTAACCAGCGATGCTACACTATGAGGAAAGCTAAGAATACCTACCGCCGCGGCAACAACCGCAAGAACTAATGCATTCCCAATAAATTGTAAGGTCCCACTTACCCAATCAAACGCTTCATTTGCAAGAGTTGGATTGTCATATAGCGATGCCCCCATAGCGACTAATAAACAGCCAATCCCAAATGTTGCGGCCAAAGCAGCAGAGAATACTGAAAACACGGCGAGAGTCCCACCTGCAAGAGGATAAATAACAGGGGCGATAAACTCTCCAATTGCGTGAGTTACCTTTTTATAGGGAGTAAAAAACCCCGGGCGTGTGCGGTATGTTTCCAGCGCTCTGCTCGCAGCCTCTTCCATAGAATTTACGTCATTTGAAAATATATAATTTACTTCACGTTCGCCATATAACCCAAGCATACCGTTCTCCAGCAAGATGGCCAAAAAATAATCATTATACGGTTGAAAAATATGGTGTCAAATAAATATGCCCATAAATTTAGCCTCTCACTGCATGTACTTCATGGGTTCTTTCTTCTTCAGACCCGCTCTCACCTGATGAGCTATAAGTCTTTAGCAGAGAAAAAATAGTACTCCCTGAGCGTGTAAGAAAAGACAGGGGCGCATGGAATAAGCTGACCGCAAGTAAGAGGCTACTGATTGCAAATGCAGTTAATCCTAAGCCCGCTATGTGAAATGCAGCCGCTGCATTATCAATTGATTCATCACAAAACTCATAACTACCAAAAAGTGCTGCCCCTGTTGCGGTAAGCGAGGCGCCTACTCCTAGAACTGCGCCAAAAATAACACAGGCAACAGAAAATCCAGAAAAGATACTCAATGTACTGGGGTAAACGATATTAGCTAATAAACCACCAGAAAATTCATAGCCATTTTTATACGGTGTAAAAAAACCAGGTCGAGCATTATATGTTTCAATAAATCTTCGGGTAGGACCTTGTAAAAACCAATCTCCATTTTTATCTTTGGCAAAATTAATTACATTCCAAACATCTTCCCATGCAACCATCCCAAGCATAAAACACCCTCCCTGAGTAGTATTTATACATCATCATAATGTGGGAAATAATTAGCTGTCAAATCCGTTTAGACCATAATCATTGTAAAAGGTCTCCGGGGACTTTATACCGTGGCCTATTATAGTCAATGCAAATAACCTTAAGAATTTACTAATTATTTCATTTATTAAGATATAGCATATTTTGAAGCTGAGTGTTCATAATGGATTCGCAGCGCTATAGTTCTGATTACAAATTTGGATAGGATGAGCAGCGGTTAATGCGCTATATAGGGTTTGCCTTTTTTATAAGTTAGGCTTATAGTTCCCCAGTTTTTAACAACCTCAAATGACAAGGAATCCTCCATATGAGCAATCAACAAGTCCAAGAACAATTGAAACGCCATCTTTCTTATTTGGAACAAGATAAAAGCAATCTTAGCTTACTAGTAAAAATCAGTGATCTCTACGTAGAGCTCGATGATTTAGATGCAGCTCAAGAATACCTTAATCAAGCCAATGAAATTGACCGTATTGCCTGTCTTGGTCATCAAGGATTACTTCATTTAAATCGGGGCCTTTTATCTCAAGCTCAAGAAAATTTTATGGAAGCCTTAACGTATGAAGACACACCCGCCTTACGCTACAATCTTGGTTTTATCTATTTTATTAATTCCGACTTAGAAAACGCAGCGCAAACTCTAGCCCCAGTTATAGAGGGAGAACATCATCCAGAAGCAAAACGATTAATGGCGCGTATACACCATGGGCAAGGTGAATTAGATCAGGCATTGGACTTAGCAAAAGACGTATTAACTCATGACATCAATGATGCGGAAACTTTAGGTCTTCTTGCATTGTTACATTTCGACCGCGATGAAAATGAGCAAGCTATTCAGGCAGCAAACCAAGCACTGGAATTTAATCCAGATAATTATGATGCCAAGTTAGTCCATTCCATGTTAGGTCTTACTACTCAGGAAACAACGGTTGAAGATATTGAAAAACTATTGCAAATAAACCCAGGCGATTGCCGCCTCTGGTTTGCTTTAGGCAGTGCGCATATGAACCAGGGGGATTTTGAGCGTGCAGAATACAGCTTGCAAAAAGCGATAGAAATTTATCCGGAATTTTATGATTGCCGTATTGCTTTAGGCTGGTGTGCTTTGCTGCAGGATAAATTAGATGATGCATTCAATGCCTATCAAATTGCAACGCATCAGGTCGCTGAATTAGCAGATGGTTGGGGCGGATTAGCGTTGGTTGCGGCATTACAAGAAAATAATGCTCACGCTGAGGAATTAATACAAAAAGCAAAAGCACTAAGCACAGACTGTTTTCTTGCGGAAATTGCTGAGGTTATTTGTTTTAATTTGACTAACCCGATAAAGGCCAAAGAACATTTAGTTCAAACATTGAGAAAGACTGGGGTTCCGGTTAGTGAGAAATTAGCTGCGGTGATTGAAGAATTGCAGGAACCGGCCCTGTTGCATTAAGCCCAGTCCTGAAGTATCGACTGTTTTTTGCATGTAAAGCCTGGTTAACCCTTATTAATCAGGCTTTATAAATCTTAAATTGTTCTTATTGAATCTTTGTCCATAAATAACAAACTTACTGAAAAAAAAGCAATAGCCTTCCTATCTACAATTCCAGCATGATTTTGGTTTACGAGCTCAACTTTTAATAGCAAAAGGAAGGCTCATCCCTTCAGTACTATTATTTTTACGGCTCACACTACCCAGGCCTCGAATTACAAGGGTTATGCTAATAAAAAGCAACACCCCAAAAACCAAGAGCGCGGTAGTTCGACCATAAATATCCGCGAGAAATCCAGTAAACACGACGGGTAAACTGAAACCTAAATAGGCCATAAGGAAAAACCCAGCGCTGGCTCTCGCTTTTTGCTCACCAGCCAGTTTAGAAACCCCGCCAAGCCCGCCAAGGTATACAAATCCATAGCAAGCACTACTAGCAGCTAATGCTCCACACAACACGGCAAAAAGCACTCCATGCAAAGCCCCCCAGGCTAATAAAGCATAGGCTGGTAAAAGAATAATTAAACCTATTCGTGTTGAATAGGTTGGTTCGAGTTTTCGAGCAAGTGGTTGAAATAGTAGCCCGCAACTTATCGCTATCAACGTCGATATTCCAGACCAATGCGCTAAATTATGGAAAGCCAACACAGAGGGAAGTACTGATATAATCAATCCTGTTGTTGCCCATGAAAGTAAAACGGCCCCACCAAACCATACAGCTCCTTTAGGAAAGTATGGTAGACGCAACATTGAATTACTCATTCCACATTCAGCTTGTTGCGGCATTTTCCACAAAAATGCAAATGCCAACGCGGAACAAAAAAGATGTAACCAAAAACTATAAGGGGATAATGAGTTGTTTGAGAATAAAAATATGCTCGTCAGAGCTGGACCTATTCCAAATCCGATAGAGGTACTTGCTGTTACCCAATTGGCCGCAACTGAAAGATCTTCCTTATCTAATAATTCAATCATGTAAACAGTTGCAGTGGCTGACATGAGCGCTGTTCCAATCCCCAATAACAACCTTGCTATTGCTAATGTGGTGATATGAGGTGAGATTAACATCAATATTGTTGCTAAAGCTGAGAGCATAATGGAAGTTAATATCACTGGGCGACGCCCGATACGATCAGATAAGCCTCCTAATATCAATAGCACGGGTAGAACGCCGGCAACATAGCAAGAAAAAGCAATTGTAGTCGCTATTAAACCGTAGCCATCACGATAAGCATATACTGCGTAAAGTGGAACATGTAAATTAACCCCCATGGTTATTACACAGAGCGCAAAAGCTAATTTGATTATGCTACGATTTGAATTCATAGAAGTTCTCGCAATACTGAACTCTTAATAAGATAAAAATGTCATCTTCGCGCAGGCGGAGATCCTTGTTGGGTCACGACCCAACCTGCAATTATGACTTTTCGTGCGTTCGCCGTCCACAATTCTTTTTTACAACGCATATTTTTCGCCCTTTTATTTTAACTGGCTTACTCACCCAGCCGCCACCTAGAGACTTAATCAATCCAACCGCAGCACTCATCTGCAAGCCATCTACATTATTAGCCGATTGCTGCGCAGAAAAAGCCGTAACTTGGGCGGTTAATACATTGGAATAAGGCACCGTCCCAGCTTTATACTGATTCACAACCAATTTAAGCGCTAAACGTGCATGAGCAGCGGCTTTATCTTGGAATACGCTTTGCTGGCGTAGAATGCGCAAGGCAATAAGGTTATCCTCTACATCCTGGAAGGCCGTTAAAACCACTTGCCGATATGATGCTACCTGCGCAAGGTAGGCCTGCTTGGCAGCACATACAGTAGCTGCCCGTAAACCACCATCAAAAATAGTTTCTGCTACTTGTAATCCCATTGACCAACCAAGGTTGGGCTTATGAATTAATCGGTGGAAACTATTTGCTGAGGCGCTTCCCGAGCTAGTTAGCGTTAAGGTAGGAAAATAAGCGGCCACCGCAACACCAATTTGCGCACTTGCTTGCTGGACTAAACGTTCTGCTTGCGCCACATCTGGGCGCCGTTCTAGCCAAATCGAGGGAACTGTTAACGGTATTGTTGGCGCTTTGGCAGTTAAAGGCATATTTTTTAATGATAAAAATGCCGGAGGGCGTCCAATTAATACCGCAATGGCATGCTCATATTGACCACGTAAAATACCATTATTCAATGCTGCGGCCTGAGCAGTTTCCAATTGGCTTTCAGCTTGCACTACATCTGCTTGTGAAACCACCCCAGAGCGATACTGGTTCTTAGTAAATCGCAATATCCCTTTGTAAGACTTAACCGTTTCATCTAAGAAATGCTGATTTTTATCTAAAGTCCGCAATTCAAAATAATATTGTGCTAAAGAGCCCTGAGCTGACAAACGAGTTACACCAATTAATGCCGCATTAGATTCTGCTAAAGAACGATCGGCCTCAATAGTACGACGAACCAAACCCCAAATATCTGGCTCCCAGGTTGCATTAAGAATTCCTGTGTAGTTTGTTATGGTACTTGCCGTAGTGCCGCTTCCTGTTGATGCAGTACCAACAGAGGTCGTGCCTCCTGATGTACTAATAAATGAAGTGGAGCCTCCACCCTGGCGTTGTCTAAAGATATTAAAGGCACTCGTTATTGTTGGAAAGAGGCTGGCTCGCGCCTCATTTACGATGGCTAACGATTGGCGATAATTTGCCTCAGCATTCACGATATTTTGGTTATGGTGATTGAGCTGATCTTCCAAATCATTAAGCACTGGGTCATTAAATAATTTCCACCACTCGCCACGATCCATTTCATCCTGAGGCTCTATGGGCTTCCAGTTTTTACGTATAGGCCCGGCAACCATTTTACCCTTAGCTTCTTTAAACTCATAGGGTCCAACGACTTTTGGACGCACATAATTAGGCCCAACCATACATGATGTAAGCAATGTGACAATAAGAGTCATTGCTGACCCTTTGGCTAATCGATTAGGCTGATTGACCATAAGCACCTCGAGTAGATTTAAATTGCGCAACCCAACGACGAACGCGGATGCTTGCGGTATCCAATGCTAAATAAATCACTGGTGTGGTATAAAGGGTTAATAATTGACTTAAAATCAAACCACCAACAATTGCAATACCTAATGGACGTCGTAACTCTGACCCTACTCCAAAGCCAATAACCAGGGGTAAGGCACCCAATAAGGCCGCCATCGTGGTCATCATAATAGGTCGAAAACGTAATAATGCGGCCTCATAAATGGCCTCGCGAGGGGTTTTATTTTCGTTTCGTTCTGCCTCCAAAGCAAAGTCAATCATCATAATGGCATTTTTCTTCACAATCCCAATCAACAGGATAATTCCAATCAAAGCAATAATACTAAGATCCGTGCCACATAACATTAAGGCGAGCAAAGCCCCAACTCCTGCTGAGGGTAAAGTCGATAAGATGGTAATAGGATGAATCAAACTCTCATACAACATGCCCAAGACAATATATACTGCCAATAAAGCGGCTAAAATTAAATATTTTTCATTCGCAAAAGACTGCTGAAATGCTTGAGCTGTGCCTTGAAACGAACCTCTCATAGTGGGAGGTAATTCCATATCATTAATCATGGTAGTAATCGTATTAACCGCATCGCCCAATGAGGTACCAGGGGCTAAATTAAAGGAAAACGTAGCTGCTGGAGTCTGGCTTTGATGATTCACAGACAGTAAAGTTGAGCCCGACTTAAAACTGGCAAATGCAGATAAGGGAACCTCATTTCCAGAAGGCGACTTTATAAAAAGCTGCTCTAAAATTGACGGATATTGCCAATATTTTTGCGCCACATTCATCACCACAAAATATTGGTTCAGCGGCATATACATTACAGAAATCTGACTTTGCCCAAAAGCATTATAAAGCTCCTGATCAATAATTTCCGGGGTAATGCCAAAACGTGATGCGGTATCATGTTCGACCTGAATAAAGCTTTGCAAACCATGGTTCAATTGATCATTATTTAAGTCGGAAATTCCAGGTATTTTCGATAGTTGCTCCATGATACGCGGAGTCCAAACTGCCAGATCTGCTAAACTATCTGAGGACATAGTATACTGAAACTGAGCCGCACTGGAACGACCGCCAATGGTTAAATCCTGCGAAGACTGCATGTATAATCTTGCGCCAGTAATCACCGCTAATTTTTTGCGTAGACGAGCTAATACTTGCTCTGTGGGGATATTTTGATGTTTGGGAACTTTTAACATAATAAATACTGTACCGGTGTTGCCCGTATTACTCCCTGGCCCCGTACCAATAAATGCAGCAACATTGGCTACAGCCGGATCTTCCTTAATGATGGAAACGCATTGAATCATTTTTTTCTTCATCGCTTGGAAGGAAATGTTTTGATCGGCCTGTAAAGAACCGGCAATTCGATCCGTTCTTTGTTGTGGAAAGAATCCCTTCGGCACAATCACATATAAATAAATAGTTAATAAAACGGCTGCAAAAGTTAATAACAGCATCATCGTTGGATGAATAAGAACCCAACGCAAACCATGACTGTAGCGGAGCTTAACCGCCTCTATAAAGCGCATAAAGCGATTGGGTTCTTCCTCTTTAGAATGTAATAAGCGTGAACACATCATGGGAGTAAGCGTAAGAGATACGACTAAAGAAATAAGAATTGCAACGGATAAAGTCACCACAAACTCTCTAAAGAGTCGTCCCACAATTCCTGTCATAAATAGAATTGGAATAAACACGGCAATAAGCGAAATACTCATGGATATTACTGTAAAACCAATTTCCTTAGAGCCATCAAAAGCAGCCTGCAATGGCTTTTTGCCCATAGCAATGTGACGCGTAATATTTTCTAAAACAACGACAGCATCATCAACGACAAAGCCCGTTGAAATGGTAAGTGCCATGAGAGATAAATTATCCAGACTGTAATTACATAACTTCATGACCGCAAAGGTACCCAGCAAGGATAAAGGAACTGCTACCCCGGGGATTAACATAGCACGAAAACTACCCAGGAATAGATAAGTCACAAAAATAACCAATAGCATGGCGATAAATAATGTTAACTCCACATCGTGCAAGGAGGTACGAATTGTTGTCGTTCTATCCATTAATATGTTTAGTTCAGTATCCTTGGGTATAGAGGCTTTTAGCAGAGGTAATATTTTTTTCACATAATCGACAGTTTTAATTACATTAGCTCCGGGCTGCTTAAATAAAACCAAAAGCACCGCAGGCTTACCATTTGCTATGCCGGCATTATGCACATCAGCCACAGAATCGGTCACATGGGCCACATCAGAAAGGCGCACCGGATTATTGTTCTGATAAGAGATAATTAACGGTGCATATTCAGCCGCTTTAAACATTTGATCATTATTTTTAATAACGGAGACTGTGCCATCATTATTGGTAACAAGACCTTTTGCTTGGTTTATATTTGCCTCAGCAATTGTAGTAGCCAATTGATTAAAACCTATTCCATATTTA
This sequence comes from Legionella saoudiensis, assembly GCF_001465875.1. Classification (GTDB taxonomy): domain Bacteria; phylum Pseudomonadota; class Gammaproteobacteria; order Legionellales; family Legionellaceae; genus Legionella; species Legionella saoudiensis. Next base: position 1,343,290 of record NZ_LN901324.1, read on the forward strand.
TTTAGGGTCAAGGGATCAACCTCTACTCGTACCGCCGGCAAAGACCCTCCCCCAACGTTGACTTGTCCTATACCTTCAATTCGGAGAATGCGCTGCTGCAGGATGGTTGAGGCCATGTCATATAATTTCCCAGTCCGATACTTATCCGAAGTTAAAGCCAGAATCATAATCGGTGCATCCGCGGGGTTCACTTTGCGGTACGTGGGATTGTTAGTTAAATTGGTAGGTAATTGACTTAAAGAGGCATTGATTGCAGCTTGCACATCACGTGCCGCGCCATCAATATCTCGTGATAAGTCAAATTGCACAATAATACTCGATAGCCCAAGCGTGCTGGTGGAGGTAAGCTGCGTAATTCCCGCAATACGCCCAATCTGCCGCTCCAAAGGAGATGCCACAGAAGTAGCCATGACTTCAGGACTCCCTCCGGGTAATGAAGCTTGCACACTGATGGTGGGAAAATCAATTTGCGGCAAAGGGGCTACGGGCAATAAATTAAACGCCAGAATCCCTGCAAAGCTTAAACCTAAAGCCAAAAGAATGGTGGCTATTGGTTTACTAATAAATAAGGAAGATATATTCATTGTATCTTCTCACTTTTTAACGTCATCCTGAGAAATTTATGGCTAAGCCTCTTTTGAATGGTACAGCGTATTAATCCATGGCATCGGCATATCATTAAGAAACTCCCTCACCGTGTTCAGGAGGAGGTAAGCCGCCATGTAAATTGGAGCGATAGCCCATAACTTTTCGTGAAATACGATCAAAAGTCAGGTAAATCACCGGCGTGGTATACAAGGTTACCAACTGGCTAACAATCAAGCCGCCAATGATAGCAATCCCCAACGGCCGTCGTAATTCCCCACCGATACCATGGCTAAGCGCCAAGGGAATGGCGCCTAACATAGAGGCCATCGTCGTCATTAAGATAGGACGAAAGCGTAATAAAGCCGCTTCATAAATTGCATCTAATGGTGCCTTCTTATAAAGTCGCTCTTGTTCTAAAGCAAAATCGATCATCATAATGGCATTTTTCAATACAATACCAATGAGCAAAATAATCGCAATTAAAGCAATAATACTTAACTCGTTATCGGTTAAATAAAGCGCTAATAAAGCTCCCATTGATGCTGAAGGCAACGTTGATAAAATAGTTAAGGGATGAATATAACTTTCATAAAGAACACCTAGGATAATGTAAACGACGATAATCGCCGCGACAACCAGCCATCCTTCATTAGCCAAAGAGTTTTGAAAACTTTTGGCCGTGCCTTGAAACCCTACCTCCACATTCAATGGGATATTAAGCTTATCTTGCATGTCGTTAACCGCACGTACGGCATCACCTAAAGAGGCATGTTCTGAGAGATTGAATGACAGTGTTGCTGAAGGAAATTGATCTTTATGCGCAATCACCAGTGGACCTACGGTTTGCGAAATGCTGGCAATCGCTTTTAGTGGAACAGAACCACTGGTTGTGGTAATGGTTGCCGAGCCAAGCCCAATTGGATTATTTACCGTGAGGGTGTTCGGGGTGGTAATAGGTGTAGATACGGCAGTCGATGCTCCCGAAGTGGAGGCCTTACTCACCGAGGAGTTAATGTAGATGTTTTCGAAAGCAACAGCCGCTTTGTGCAAGAAAGGCAAGACCTCTAAAATAACCCGGTATTGATTTCGTTGGGTAAACATAATTGATATTTGTCGCTGCCCGAATGAGTCATATAAAGTATTATCAATCATTTGCATGGTAATCCCCAATCGTGATGCGGTATCACGATCTACATTAATGAATGTCACTAAGCCCTTATTTTGCTGGTCACTATTAACATCCTTTAATATGGGAATTTCGCGCATTTTATTTTCGATTATTTCTGCCCATTTCACTACGTCAGCACTGTCTGGTGCACTTACACTGTATTGGAACTGAGTACGACTTGCTAGTGTATCAATGGTTAAATCCTGAACAGGCTGCATGTACAACGTAGCCCCAGTAACATTGTGTATTTTACTTTGTAAACGGTTAATAACCTGATTAACACCTGGACGTTCATCTAAAGGTTTTAGATTAATAAGGATGCGTCCGCTGTTTAATGTTACATTAGTACCATCAATACCAATAAAGGAGGTAAGGCTTTCAACTGCCGGATCCTTAAGAACAACCTCTGCCAAAGCCTGTTGTCGTTCAGCCATTGCTGGAAAAGAAATGGAGTCAGCGGCTACTGAAATTCCTTGAATAATGCCTGTATCCTGAATGGGGAAAAAGCCTTTGGGGATTACATACAATAAGATGGCGGTAATAATTACTGTAATAAAAAAGATAAATAAAATAAAAGACTGAGAAGAAAGAACCCAGCTTAAAGAACGCTTATAAACATCGATTAAGCGATTTAATTGACGCTCTAAATACAATTCAAAAGAGTTTGCCTTCGTTTCACTTTGAGCCTTTAATATGCGCGAACAAAGCATCGGAGTTAAAGTTAGCGAAACAAAGGCGGAAATCACAATGGTTATGGTTAACGTCAAGGCAAATTCACGAAATAAACGCCCTACTACATCGCCCATAAATAATAAGGGGATTAATACCGCAATTAAGGAGATGGATAAAGAAACTATAGTAAACCCAATTTGGGCCGCACCCTTATGGGAAGCTTCAATCGGATTTTCTCCTAATTCAATATAACGCATGATGTTTTCAATCATGACAATAGCATCATCTACGACAAAACCAGCCGCAATTGTAAGCCCCATCAACGTTAGATTATTTAAACTAAATCCTAATAAATACATCAAGCCCAAAGTGCCAACCAAAGCTAAAGGAACGGAAATACTTGGGATAATTGTGGCAGGTAATTTCCGTAAGAAAAGAAAAATTACCATAACTACTAAGACCACGGACAGCATTAATTCCATTTGCACATTGGCAACAGAAGCACGGATGCTCACAGTACGGTCGGTAATTATCTCAACATTAATGCCAGCAGGTATTGCTGCCTTCATTTGTACCAACAAATTTTTTACCCGTTCAGCCACTTCAATAACGTTAGCGCCAGGCTGCCGCTGGATATTTAGGACAATCGCAGGCTCCTTATCAACCCATGCTGCCTGCATAGTGTTTTCGGCGCCATCAATGATATTAGCAATATCTGATAAACGGACTGGCGATTGGTTTTGATAGGAAAGAATCAAGGGCTTGTAAACCGCCGCAGATAAAAGCTGATCATTGGAATTAATCGTATAGGCTAAGCGTGGCCCATCAAAATTTCCTTTAGCAGCATTAACGTTGGAGGCAGTGACAAGGGTGCGTACATCCTCTAAGGTTAATCCATAAGCCGATAAGGCATTAGGATTAGCCTGAATGCGAACCGCTGGGCGGTTGCCACCACCAATACTTACTAACCCCACTCCAGATAATTGAGATATTTTGGGAACTAAACGAGTTTCAGCATAGTCTTCTACTTGTGTTAAGGGCAGGGTTTTTGAGGTAAGCGCCAAAATAATAATAGGAGTATCAGCAGGGTTAACCTTGCTGTATACCGGAGGATTGGGTAAATCTTTAGGTAAATAGCTGCTGGCAGCGTTAATCGATTGCTGCACTTCCTGTTCGGCGACATCCAACCCTATATCCAAATTAAATTGTAAGGTAATAATCGATGAACCAGTTGAACTGTTGGATGTCATTTGGTCTAAACCTGGCATTTGGCCAAATTGACGCTCAAGCGGTGCAGTCACTGTGGAACTCATAACATCTGGACTGGCACCGGGATAAAAAGTTGAAACTTGGATTGTAGGGTATTCTACTTCGGGTAGCGCAGAAACCGGTAACAATTGATAGGCAAGAACCCCACTTAAGAAAATCGCAAACATCAATAACGAGGTAGCAATTGCCCTTGCTATAAATGGACCAGAAATGCTCATGAGACACTATGCGGTTTAGTTTTTTTGGATGAGTGATGCTCCTGCACTATAATTTTGGAGCCATTCATCAGCTTATCCGCTCCTTCAATAACCACATGTTGTCCAGGTGCTAAACCTTGAGAAATTACCGTGTCATCGCCACTAGCAGGTCCCATCACCACTGGAGTTGTGGTTACCGTATGATCTGCGTTCACTATGTACACAAAATCTTCCGAAGTGGTATGTTGTATGGCGGAGGTAGGAACCAAGGTTGCTTTAGTTAAAGTGTTTACTAATATTTGCACATTAACAAATTGATTAGGAAATAATTTGCTTTCTTTATTATCAAAAATTGCCCTTAGCTTTACCGTTCCAGTCGCAGGATCAATCTGATTGTTCAGGGCAATTAATTTTCCTGTTGCCAATAACTTATTCTGCTGGCGATTGTATACTTTTACCTCCAAATTCTTCCCCTTAAATGCCTGAGGTGCTACTTGAGGCACGAAATCTTCTGCAATGGGGAAAATAACAGTGATTGGGTCATGAGTTGTAATTACAGCAATACCGCTGGTCGTTGAAGTTTGTACAAAATTGCCTGGATCAATTAATCGTAGACCAACTCGTCCATCGATTGGCGACGTAATATTGCAATAAATCAGATTAATCTTAGTGCTCTGAATTAAACCTAAATCCGTTTCAACATTACCTTCATACTGTTTCACTAATGCTTGTTGTGTTGCTAAAGTTTGTTGCGATATCGAATTTTCTTTCCATAAAGTTTGGTAACGCTTCAGATCGATTCGCGCATTTTCTAATAATGCAGTATCTCGTTTTAAATCACCTTGGTATTGAGTTAATAAGGCTTCATAGGGGCGTTGATCAATTTGTGCAATGAGCTGTCCTTTTTTAACCAAATCCCCTTCTTTAAATAAAACCTGCATTAAGAGGCCATTAATTTGTGATTGAACAGTGACAGTATAAACAGGAGTAACTGTACCCAAAGCGGAAATATAAATTGGCACGTCACGCGTTGTGACGACTCCAGAAACAATGGGTATTGGCTTGACCGGATTTGGATTATGTTTTTTAGCAAAAAAATACCATACCAGCACAAGAAGCAGCACCAGAATCAGGATGAATAATCCTAATGAGCTTTCTGAGGGGAAGCGTTTCTTCCATCCAGGGGGAATCACCCATTTTTTCTTACTTTTTTCAGGTGACTTAACTCCTTGCATGAGTACGACGGTCCTTCGTTAAAATTAATGCTGGTCCATCATAACGTGCAATTCATTCCCTCGTAAAGAGAATTTTGCCCTAAAAAACAGCTACTTCGGGCCTGATTTTTTGCCATTGTATTAATGGAGAACATTCTGGTTTTGCCATTTTATCTACTGGAAGATAAAAAGTTTGCTCTAGTAAATGCTGTCCACTCAATGCAGCATGCGATACATGATCAGTAAAAACAATCCACGTGCTTTGGGCAGGAAAATCAACACGCGTTTTACTCACTTGGGATTGATATGCATCATCAAGCTTCATCGTATCATGTAAATGCAGCATGTAATGATCATAGGCGGAACGTAATGTTTTTGTGGTTTTCGTCCATTTCAGCACCTTCGCTTTTAATTTGCTGTAGGTGGCAATTTGTGGAGCAAAACGCGCAAGAACTTGAGAGAATGGTTCGCCTAGGTTCCAAACACGTGGCTCATTATGAGGATTCACATTACAAAAAACACGTAAAATACGTAATCCATGCACGGGGCTGGCGGAAAATGAATCCACATGTAAACGGGTGTCATCTTTACGTTTGGAACTAACACGTCCATTGATTTGGGCTGGTCTAAAACTAGTACGTCCCCAGCGTAAATGAGGAATATATGAGGGTAAAGCTGCTTGGATTAAATTGTATGAAAAATCAGCATATCCTTGCATCATTTGGATAAGTTGTGCATCAAGCCCGGGTATATCCTTTTTATAGGCGTTTAAACTTTTTTTCTGAGAGTCATAGCTAATATTTTTTCGGCTGCCATCAAGTATGGTTTCTGACATTAAATTTGGGTGAATTTCAGAAAAGACATAGTTTGGAAAAAATAATACTTTTCCATGCTCTAACTGTTCAATGCTTTCTTGCTGATTGATGTGTTCAATGTCCTGTGTCAGTAAATAAGAATTCATTTTTTCGATGACCTCTGATTAGATGATTGAATGTAAGTTGGGTCATGACCCACTTACATTTTTTGCGAAATTGTGCACTGATTATTTTTTTTCTGCCAGTTTTTTCTGAGAAAACGCAGCTAATAAAAGAATAAGTCTAAAAATTTCGATTCATATCGCATATAATCTTTAGGTTAATTATTTGCCTGGGAAGCACCTATGACATATTGCCCTTGCGGAACCCCAAAAACATACGAACATTGTTGTGGTTTATATCTTGAAAAGCACCAGGTACCACAAACACCTGAGCAATTGATGCGTTCACGATATACTGCTTATAGCCTGGCTAATATTGATTACATAAAAAAAACCATGAGCGGTAAAACGCTCGTAGGCTTCAATCCCATAGAAGCTGAGCAATGGGCAAAAAGTGTTACCTGGCTGGGCTTAGAAGTTTTAAGTGCTGAACCAACTGATTCAGATACAGGCTTTGTTGAGTTTTGCGCGCGCTTTATGGAACATGGTCAAGTAAAAGTAATTCATGAGTTAAGTGAGTTTCATCAAGAAAATGGTTCCTGGTTTTATGTGGATGGGGTCAATAAAGAACCCCCTTCCAAGAGCAAGAAACAACCAATAAGCAGAAATGGCCCCTGCCCTTGTGGTAGCGGTAAAAAATATAAAAATTGTCACGCTAAATAAATTCCCGGGTTACATATTATGAATGGAAATGTTTTACTAAATGTCTTTATCTTTCTTGCTGCTGCCAGCATTATGGTGCCCATTGCCAGTCGATTTAAACTAGGTTCCGTATTAGGTTACCTTATTGTTGGGATGCTTATTGGCCCTTTCGGATTAAAACTTATTGGCAACTCCCAGCAGATCATGCACTTTGCCGAATTTGGCGTCATTATGATGTTATTTTTAATCGGCCTTGAGCTCGAACCCTCCATGTTATGGAAGCTCAGAAAACTCATTGTAGGCTTAGGTAGCCTACAAGTGGTGATTACCACTGCTGTTTTAGTAGGAGTTGGCCTCATGCTTGGTTATAACTGGCGGCCCACACTGGCAGTAAGCATGGCCCTTTCGCTTTCTTCTACAGCCCTAGTTTTGCAAATGCTACAAGAAAAAAACTTGCTCAAAACAGCGGAGGGTGAGGCGTCCTTTGCCATTCTTTTATTCCAGGACATTGCGGTAATCCCTATTTTAATTATCATCCCGTTGCTGCAATTAACTGGACATATTCAAATCAACCCGCAAGAAACCTCCTTTATGATCCAGCTGCCGAAGTGGTTACATGCGCTTATTGTTGCTGGGGTTATTGGTTCCATTATTTTAGTGGGGCATTATTTATCTAGATATTTATTTTTTATTATCGCGAAAACCAACCTACGAGAAGTGTTTACCGCTTTTTCGCTGGCCCTGGTTATTGGCATCACTTTACTTATGGAATCCATAGGTGTTTCCCCTGCGTTAGGCGCATTTATTTCTGGAGTAGTATTAGCCAACTCTCAATATAAGCATGCCATTGAAGCCGACATTCAACCTTTTAAAGGCTTATTACTTGGGCTATTTTTTATTTCTGTAGGCATGGGCATGGACTTTTCGCTCTTTTCAGACCAGGCCTGGCTTATCCTTGGCGCTGTATTGGCCTTAGTCTTAATTAAGGCAACAACGCTCAATATTTTAGGTCGCTACTTTGATTTAACTAATTTTCAAACCTTCGGCTTAGCCTTTGCTTTATCGCAAGGAAGTGAATTTGCTTTTGTACTCTTCCAATATGCAGGCTCAACCCGAGTCATAAATAACAATACTATAGATTTCTTCACCTTAGTCGTCGCCCTCTCCATGCTAACCACCCCCTTTTTAATGCTGCTGTATAATCGCATTATTTTGCCACGTTACATGAGTATGCTGCCAGAAAAAGAATACGATTCAATTAATGAAAGCAACGACATTATTCTTGCTGGTTATGGACGTTTTGGCCAAATTATCGGACGTCTACTCAATGGAGAGAAAATCAAAGTCACCGTATTAGAAAATAATGCCGAACAAGTCGAACTGTTAAGAAAATTTGGTTACATCGGCTATTTTGGAGATGCCACCCGGCTTGATTTACTTAAGAGTGCAGGAGCAGAGAACGCGAAACTATTGATTGTTACGGTGGGTAATGTCGATGCAAATCTTAGAATAGTGCAGTTAGCGAAAGAGCACTTCCCACATCTCAAAATCTATGCCAGAGCACGTAATCGTCAACATGCCTATGAATTACATAAGTTAAATGTTGATTACTTTATCAGGGAAGTTTTTGAGTCTTCGCTTAGCATGACTAAAGAGGTTATGAAATTTTTGGGGTATAAGCATGAGGATATTGTGCGAAAAGCTAAAGCTTTCAAAAAACATGATGAGGCGACTTTAATTCAATCATTTGAATTTTTTGAACAAGAAAGGGATTTAATTAACTTTGCCCGACAAGCACGCGGAGAATTAGAACGGATTTTGCATTCCAATTAGTACCAATTTGGAGCCACTACTACTAAGGGATGGAAATTTATCCTCTAATGCGGCTCCAGCTCATGCAAGCAATGGCTCCCTCCGTCAATGGGAGAAGTAAATTCTGGCTGAACTACCGGCAGTAAGCCTTGGAGTAATAGATGATCAATTTTCAAGATATTTCTTTAAAAACTTTTCTTAGCGAATATTGGCAGAAAAAACCTTTAGTGATTCGTAATGCCTTGCCCAGTTTTGTTAATCCCTTATCGCCTGATGAATTAGCCGGACTTGCCTTGGAAGAAGATGTTGAAAGTCGAATTGTTTGGGAAACACCAGAACAAAATCCTGCATGGCATCTAAAACGTGGGCCCTTTTCAGAGCAAGATTTTAATACTTTGCCTAAAAGCCACTGGACCTTATTAGTTCAAGGGGTAGATCGATTAATTCCCGAGGTGTATGCCTTGCTGGATTATTTTGACTTTCTCCCCCAATGGCGCATTGATGACATTATGATTAGCTTTGCAGCACTTAATGGCAGCGTGGGGCCACATTATGACAACTACGATGTCTTTTTATATCAAGCACAAGGATGTCGTGAATGGTTATTAACCACGAAGGAATGTAATCAGGAAAATTACCTTAAAGATCTTGAATTACGTATCATGGACCGTTTTGCTGTAGAAGAAAAAATTATCCTTGAAGAAGGCGACATGCTTTATCTGCCACCCCATGTTGGGCATTATGGTATTTCTCGTTCTGAAGCCTGTATGACCTATTCTTTTGGCTATCGCAGTTATCAAGGTCAAGAATTATGGGACAGTATTGGTGATTTCTTATCCGAAAAAGGTGCTTTCACAGATTTATATCAAGATCCAGATTGGTCGCACTTAAAAAATACCTCAGAAATCACTCAACCAGCATGGCAAAGCGCACAAAAACTCTTACAGAAATTGATCAATAATGAACAAATAATGAAATCCTGGTTTGGCTGTTTTGCTACCCGGCTGGATCAGAATGCTGAGCAGCAATTACCTATGCCCTTAGAAGAAGATGAACTGGGGGATTTGCCAAGCTTTATTCAGGAATTGCGATCCGGAGTAAATCTTATGCGTGATGCCTCGTGCCGCTTTGCCTATGTAGAGGAAAACTCCGGCCAGATACAGCAATTTTTTATTAATGGCTGCGAATGGGAGGTTAAGGAGGTAACACCAGAATTACTTAGGGAGCTGGCCAACCATCGAATGGTTAATACTAGACCCTATTTAGACCATAAACCCAATCAATCGTTTCTTTTTGATTTATGGAAATTGCAGTGGTTGCAAATAGTAGATCATTGAATTTTAATTGGTTAAATGCGCAATCCTGGAGTATAGTTAAGGTATAAGTCATAACAAGGATCGGCCATGAAAAAAATGATATTGGTGGTAGCTATGGTAGTTGCTTCTATAGCTTTGAGTAACTGTTGCGGAAATCCATGTAATGGAGTATGCGCACCTAGTGATTGTTCTGGTACTAATAGTTATACAGGAAATTGGTACTAATAAAACCGCACATTATCACAAATATGCTTTACTTTATCAAAATCAGCGCAGCCTGCTGCGCTGAAATAATCTAAAGCCTATTCTTCCACAATCTCTCTGCGCCAATTTAACCACCCTAAGTCAAAACTTAGCTTATGGCTAAACAACGTTATCAAAGCCCCTGCCAAAATAAAAACAATTCCTAAGGCACTCATAAGGCGTAACTCTTCACCCAGAAGTATTACCCCAAAAATAACAACAAATACCGGTTCTAAAACAGATAAGATAGACGCTTTTTCAGAGCTAATATAGCGCAAGCTATAGAGCATTAGTAAAATAGGAACTACGGTGGCAATAATGGCAATCCCTAACAAATGTAACCATACAGTGGTTGAGGTGGGAACTGCAAGCGTATGGTTAAAAAGGGAAACAATAAGAGCCGTTACCATGCATCCCAGGCAGACCATCAATGTGGACATATTTGGAGAAAGAGGATTTCGTTTGCTGGCAATAATGTAGCATGCATAAAAAAATGCGGACACCACCCCAAGCAGTATGCCTGACAAATTAAATGAGGAAGTACCCAGATCAACTAAAAAGCTCATGCCAATCAAAATAATTAAAATAGCTAAATAATAAACTTTCGGAATTGCTTGCTTATATACTAAAAAATTAATAAGCATAATTAATACAGGGTAGGTAAAAAAGATTACCATTGATACCCCAGAGCTTATGTATTGGCAAGCCAGGAAGTAAAGTAAGGTTGATAGGCCATAATAAACAACGCCAGTTAAAAAAGCATTTAACATGTTTTTAGCTGTATCGGTGCTCTTTTTAAGTTGTGGAAAAAGCACAATTAGAATAGCGATACTGGAAATGAAAAAACGCCAAAATAACATCGTACTTGATGACATGGTTCCATTCATCGCGCTTAATCCGAAATAACCAATAAATCCATATAAAAAGCCGGATAAAACTGCGTAAGTTGCGCCAAGGTGTTCTTTTGTCATCATGATGTAATCCAGTATAAACAGAGGAGTTTAATTGCTTGTAACCAGAGGCTACCCTCTAAGTTTCCCTAATTCGCAGCAGGCAAAAAGGTTGCTAAAATTCAGTGCCAGGTAAGCAAGCTACATTATTCAATTGTTTTTTTAGTAATTTAACATTTTTTGTTAGGATATCATATTGAAAACAAAAAATACATAGTGTATTATTTGCGCACTAAATCTTAAAGGCTGAGACTATGCTGCGTTTTTTCATCTTTATCTCCTGCTGCTTCTTCATATCAACGAATGTTTATGCCGAAAAAAATCCTTGTAAAGACCATCATTGTATCGCTGTAGTTGATGCAGGAAGTACGGGCTCCAGACTACATGTTTTCACTTATGATAAAGATAAAACCAGCACCCCAACGAATATCACAGAAGTTTGGTCCAAAAAAATAAGCCCCGGGCTTGCAACAATTGAAAAAAATCAAAACACAATTGATTCCTACATGACTATTCTCTTTGCTGGGGCACCTACGCAGCAAATGCCTGTTTATTTTTATGCTACTGCCGGAATGCGTCTAATCCCTCAAGCAAAACAGAAAGTTTATTATCAAAATATTAGAAACTGGTTTAACCAGAATGCCAATTGGCAATTAATGGATGCCAAAACAATTACCGGAGATGATGAGGCGCTCTATGATTGGCTGTCTGTAAACTATCATCTTAAAACGTTACAATCGTCCTCGACAGAATCTGTCGGCGTATTGGACATTGGCGGCGCATCCACGCAAATCGCGTTCCCTGTGCCCAGTGAAGCCACCCAACAAAAAGGGAAGTTTATTGAGTTAAATCTTTATGGGCAACACATTACCTTATTCGTACATAGTTTTCTTGGTTTAGGTCAAAATGAAATGGCCCACCAGTTACTTGATTCCTCTTCTTGCTTTTCTGAGAGCTACCCTCTTCCTAGCGGTGAATTGGGCGCTGGAAACGCGCACGAATGTGCTCAAGAAATTGAGTCATTAATCAACGGGGTGCATAAGGCAAACCAAATCATTCAACCACTTCTAAGTAGTCAACCTACGCGCTCTTGGTATGCAATAGGCGGTATTGCTAACCTTGCTGAAAGTAAGCCATTCCAATTCCCTGGAGGGCAATTAACCACTCAAGATTTCCTCCAGCAAGCAAACGATTTCGCCTGCCATCAAGCTTGGGATACTTTAAGTACTACTTATCCTGATAATGAGTATCTGGACTCCTATTGTCTCTTACCGGCTTTTTATTATGCATTAATGGTGCATGGTTATGGGTTTTCACCTACACAAACGGTGAATTATGTACCTTCTGAGCAGAACATAGATTGGACGATTGGGGTAGTATTACATCATTAACCATCATGTATCAGGAACGAGCGACAAAGAGCGGCCCAGAAATTGGTAGCGCAAACCTGGGGTTGGCCCGCGATATTCGTAATGACAGGAATTAATTTAGAAATACGACCTATATTATAGCTCTGCTAGTGAAAAGTCATTCACACATAAAATGGGGTTTTGGCCATAAAAAGTACTGATGGCATCGCGAAATCGTTTGGCTCGTTCAGAGAGCCCATACGTGCAATAATGTTTTACTTGCTCATACACGGCCTGTTTAAATGCTTCTGAATCGGATTGCTCGCCATCTAAATTATCAATACTTACGCGAAACTTGTGTCCCGCCGCTTTAGAAAGTATCCACTCTATCGCCTGAGGCTTTACTTCGACTTGCTGAAATAAGGCTTGCTGCTCTGCCGTACGCCCATCAGGGGCATACCAATAGCCAAAATCAACTTGCTTTCTACGCTCTTCTCCCGCAATTAGCCAATGTGCGCATTCATGCAATGCGCTACTAAAAAAACCATGGGCAAAGAAAATAGCATGATAACTACGCTGGTCGTCTGCAGGCAAATAAATAGGCTCATTACCACCTTTTACCAATCTGGTGTTATAATCCGCGCCAAAACAAGCGTGAAAAATGGTTATCAAATCCTCGTAGTGATGCACAAATACCTTTTCAATGGCTAAAACAAAACAATAATGCTTAATTTATACTAATATGATTAAAGAGTCATCGTTTTTTTGTGAAGTTTTATTGTGTAACTTCGCAATAAATTAAGCACATTGCACTGTTGTTTTACTGCAATTTACTTTAATTTCTGCTAAATAATGAGAAGAATATATGGTTTTTTACCAAGTAGGAAAATTTATTAATAAATTTCGTTGGCCTGTTATTATCCTATGGATAGTGCTTATTTTAGGATGCATTCCCTTTCTGCCTAAAATTATGGACCCCTTTAAAACAACTGGTTTTGTCGACTTATTCTCGGAAAGTACGCGTACCCAAAATTTCCTGAATAAAGAATTCGGCTATGATAATAATAATAAATTTATCATCATGTATCATAGTTCCAGGCTCCTGGCGACTGATGATGAATTTATATCCAAAATTAAGAAATCATTATCTGGCCTCGATGATTACCCGATTAAGCATGAAATTTTACTGCCCTATAAAAAACAACAAGTTTCCAAAGACAAACATACAGCTTATGCAGTAGTAATTCTTAAAAGCAAGAAAGCAATTAATGATGAGCAGTTAAAAGAATTTAAAGCTGCAATCAAAAAGCCTGCCAATATGACCATGCAAATTGGTGGCGAGCCCGAATTTGTAGAGCAAGTAACGCATCAAACGCAAATCGACCTTTATAAAGCTGACTTTGTGGCAACGCCCATAGCACTCATTACCTTACTTTTTGTGTTTGGTTCGGTAATTGCCGCGCTTCTTCCTTTAGTTTTAGGCGGAGGCTGTGCTCTGATTATTTTAACCAGCCTTTATTTTCTTGGTCATTATTATACGCTTTCCGTATTTACCATCAACATTGCCTTATTGTTAGGGCTTTGCTTATGCCTGGATTACTCTCTATTCTTTATTAGCCGCTTTCGCGATGAATTAAAAGGCGGTTTAAGCAGCGGCGAAGCTCTGGCAGTAACACAATCCAGTGCGGGAAAAGCCATTTTCTTTAGCGGTTTAGCCGTATTCGTTAGCTTAAGTGCCCTGTTCTTATTTCCTGTAAATATTTTGATTTCTGTTGCAGTTGGCGGTCTTATGGCTGTATTTTATGCCGTTCTTATATCGACCATATTATTACCCGCAATCCTTGCAGTTTTGAAAACAAAAATTAATCTATTACCAATTCGCTTTTTCCATAGAAAGAATGAGGACCTCAGCTATTGGAGATGGCTTGCTGAGCGAGTTGTAAAGCGGCCTTATCTTTTCTTCTTTTCGATTCTTACTTTATTACTCGTGCTAGGGTACCCATTCTTATCCGTTAAATTTGGTATTTCCGACTATCGAATTTTCCCGGAAAATTCAGCAAAACGTAGCTTTTATGATACTTATGCAGAAAAATTTAATATTGAAGAATTAAATCCTATTCAATTAGTGATAACGTCCAATAGCTCAATTTTATCACGTAGTAACTTATCTAAGATTTATAATTTGGTGGATAAGCTGAAAGATAATTCGCGAATTAAAAAAGTTACGGGTATTATCAGCAGTGATTCTGATTTAACTAAGAATCAATATTATACCCTTTATCATGACAAGCGTAGTTTATCAGACGCTCATGTAAAGCAACTATTAGCAAATACCACATTGAAGCATATCACTGTGCTCAATATAGTAAGCAAATACCCACTTAACTCGCCTGAAACTAAAAAACTTATTGAAGAGCTACATAATTTGCAACCAATTCCCGGTTTAACGATGCAATTAACAGGGACAGCCGTAAGCAATATTGATGTATTGCATAGCATTTATCGCATTTTACCTCATGCCATCTTATGGATAATGATATTTTCCTATTTGATACTTTTAGTTCTATTAAGATCATTATTCTTACCATTAAAAGCCATTTTAATGAATTTACTAAGTCTATCTGCCTCTTATGGTGCCTTAGTTTTTGTATTCCAAAAAGGCTACCTCTCAACTCTGCTTAATTTTGAACCTCAAGGCATGCTGGACGTTAGTTTATTAGTCATTATCTTTTGTGCTTTATTTGGGTTCTCCATGGACTATGAAGTATTCCTGCTCTCACGAATTAAAGAGGCTCATCAATTAACGGGCGATAATAACAAAAGTATTATTTTTGGGATTGAAAAAAGCAGTCGCATTATTACCAGTGCAGCCCTTATTGTCATCGTGATTTGCGGTTCGTTTTTGATCGCTGACGTATTGATGGTTAAAGCCTTTGGGTTAGGTATTGCCGTTGCTATTTTTATGGATGCATTTTTAATACGCAGCTTTTTAGTTCCAGCAACAATGGCTCTTTTTAAATCATGGAATTGGTATTTGCCACAGTGGCTTAATCGTTTATTACCGAGACTATAACAATAACAATGTGGGTGCAAAACATGGTTATCCAAAATACAATACCAAGTTTATTTGAGGAACAGGCGCGCAAATTTCCAGAATACGTTGCCGCCCTACAAGGAAAAAGGACGTTAACGTATAATGAATTAAATAATAGAGCAAATCAGCTTGCTCGCTATTTACAAGAAAAAGGAGTAACGGCGGATACACCTGTTGCACTGTGCCTGCCTCGCTCTTTTGATTTTCTTATCGCCATTATTGCTATTTTAAAGGCGGGTGGAGCTTATCTTCCTTTAGATGCGCATCAGCCAGAAGACCGTTTATTGTTTTTGCTGCACGACTCTAAAGCCCCGGTTTTAATCAGTAAATCGACATTTAATGATAAGTTTACTCAATATGAAGGCGATTTAATTCTGCTTGATAAAGAAGATAAACACATCAGTCAATTTGCTACAGAAAATATGCACGCCCCTCTTTCTCCTGAGCAATTAGCTTATATTATTTATACCTCAGGCTCGACGGGACTTCCCAAAGGCGTATTAATTGAGCACCGTTCAGTAATTAATTATTGCCAATGGCTTGCAGAGTATACTGGATGCCAACCCCAGCAGCGAATTGATTTCTCTTCAAGCGCAATTTTTGATATGGCAGTATCTACTTCATTAGCGCCATTATTGCTGGGACTAACCGTGGTAATTTGTCAGGACGATGTCAAAAAAAATATCGGTCATTATCTTAAATACCTAGTACAGGCGCAGATCGATATTATCAAAACAACCCCTAGTTATTTTAAAACGCTACAACATGAAACCCAAAATAACTTTATTGCGTTAAGCCATCTAAAGTCAATTATCCTAGGAGGGGAAAATTTAACCGCTGCAGAATGTAAATCCTGGCTTTCCCTCTACCCAAACCATGTATTATTTAACGAATACGGGCCTACCGAGGCAACTGTTGCAATTTCCGTCTATCGGGTAGATGCACATAATTTTTCTGACTTTGGAACCAATGTTCCTATTGGCACAACCGGGCCTGAAATCAGTTGCATTATTGTCAATGAACATGAGGTACCTGTTTCTGATGGAGAAATAGGAGAATTGTGGATTAGTGGGCTGTGTCTGGCACGAGGGTATCTCAACCAATCTAAATTAACCCAACAAAAATTTATTACTCTCTCTAATCAGGAAAGTAGACGATACTATAAAACAGGGGATTTATGTCGACGACGTTCTGATGGGGTACTCGAATATTTTGGCCGCCAAGATGATCAAGTTAAAATTCGTGGCTTTCGCATTGAGCCCGGAGAAATTGAAGCCTGCTTAAAAACCCATTCAATGATAAAAAATGTGGCCGTAGTTGCGCAAAAAAATGAACAGCACGAGTTGCGCCTGATTGCATATTATATTCTCAAAGATAATGAACCCCATTTGTCACCCAGCACGAACCAAATACGGCAATTCCTACAAAATCATGTGCCTGAATACATGATTCCGGCAGCATTCATGCGAGTGGACTCCTTACCGCTGACTGCGAATGGCAAACTTGATAAAGCAGCCTTACCTATACCTCAAATAGAGGCGAGTCAACATTATGTGGAGCCCGAAACAATCCTCGAAAAGCAATTAGTGAAAATGTGGTCTGCAGAATTAGGGGTTAAGCTAATTGGATTAAATGATAATTTTTTTGAACTAGGCGGCCACTCCTTATCCGCGGCCCGCTTAGTTTCCAAGATTAATCATCAATTACATAAAAATATTACTTTAAAGGACTTTTATAAAGCAGCCTCTATCGCGAAGTTAATACCTGTGATTAAAAATGCGAAGCAAGCAGAGCCTCATGGCCATCATTCGGAACCATACCCTGAGGCTGCGCAAATTCCTTTAACCGAATTCCAGTTTGTATTATGGATGGCAGACACCTTTGAACCCAGAGCCAAAAAGTTAAATATTGTGGCGAGAAAGCAGTTTCAGGGATCATTAGATAAAGAGGCCTTAGAATATGCATTTCAGGCCATTTTAAAGCAACATGAGGTGCTAACCTATCGAGTATTAAAACTTAGCCCTAAACAGCAAATACAAAAAAATGTTGCCTTACCTCTTCTTGTGGAAGATCTAAGCTCCTTATCAAAACAGGATGCCGAAGCAAAACTTCTCACCTCCATGGAACAATTAAGTAGCTCTCACCATTGGCCACAAGACTATCCATCAATTATCATCAAATTATTTCACTTAAAAAATGGCTTTAGTGAATTACAAATTAGTATGCCTCATATCACTTCCGATGATGCATCAATTGCTATTCTCTTTGCTGATTTATCTAAATATTATCTGCTCTACCATAATAATCCCCCATCTATAGAGACCATTGAAACCGATTTTAATTTTAAAAAATATGTTTATATGGACCAACATGTGGTTACTGCATCATTAGATGAAAACATTACATTCTGGGAACATTATTTACAGGACGCTGGATTCTTTTCATTCCCCAAACAATATGTTGTGGAGGATATGAGTGCAACAAACTATGGTTATTCAACTTATGAAAAAATACCCATCCATGTCTTGAGTAAATTGAAGCTATTTTGCAGGCAAAATCATATCAGTTTGAATAATGGGCTTTGTGCCATACTCGCGCTTGCCCTACGTAATTGCTGTCACAGCGCGCCGACTGAGGCACCGTATACCGTTATGAACATTATTAAATCAACTCGCGATAATCCCATCTATGACCATTCTTTAGGCTCATTCCTACGAATTGAGCCTATTAAAATCGACTTGGATGAGCATGCAACGGTAACTACCTTGGCTAAAGAAATATGCGCAGCAACGATTGAGACCAGTAACCATCAACATTGCTCCAACCTTATCAAGCTTGCAGGGACGCATACGTTGAGATTTAAGGGTAAAAAAATTAGAGCGGCCTTAATCAAACTATTAATGCCTGTCGCTGCAAAACTATTAAAAATTTCACCGGCTTATCATAAAATTTTACAACACTCGATTGCTCGATTAATGTTCTTTAAACGCAATACTCATTTCATTATGAATGTTAATGTTAGAAATGATTTTATTTCTAACATTGATCAGTTGGAGGAAAAACCCGAGCTTTTTGGATTAAAAACTCAACCCATCAAAAATTATCAAGAAGATCTCTTAGTAATTGATTATGTTTTTGAAGCATGCTTTTTTTATGATCATGAGCAATATCTTCATTATCTAGTGGTTTCAGCAAATTTAACTCCGGAATTCCGTAAGAAAATTACACAAGAAGCAGTGAAAATTATGGCATCACTGGTAATAGAACAAAATGTAGGGCAACCCTATCAAACCGTTACCACCTAATAAGAAACTTATAGCCTTGATATAACGCAGGATAATCAAGGCTATACATTAACGTAGATTGAATGACCTAATTTTACTTTTTAAACCTATCTCTTTTGCAGCTTTTCAATTTTTCTGATACATTACTGCAGTTCTTTTTTTCCCCTAAACTAAGGTCTCAAAAATGATACGAAAAATTTTTGCTGTGCTGATGTGTTTTTTTAGTTTATCTGTTTTTGCCTGCAACAATGCAGTCCCTACAGATAATCCTGGTTTTTGCCCTTCATTTAAAACTGCAGCAACCTGTTATTGCATCGCTTCAGGGTTGCCTGCGGGTATGTGTCAAGACATGAGAATGCTTTATGCACGGTTAATCAGTGTATTTGGATCATTACAAAAGGCATGTGAATATCAAAAATATACTTCGGTACAAGATTGTATGGATAACTGGAATTGCTACCGTTTAGGCGGTTCTGATTCTCGCGGAAGAATTTGTAGTTCTACTGGTAAAGCCTGTCAATAAATGCACTGAAACGAGTTGGGTCAATGACCCAACTTTTCACTTGATTTAGATCGGAATTTAGTAAAAAGAGTATTTCATTGTGATTAATAAAAAATCAATATTACCTCTGTTTTCGCTTTTGTTTTTTTCATTTGCTGTGTGTCACGCTAATATAAATAACCAAGTAAAACACCCCTATTACGTGGGTGCTATTGCCGGTTATGGCTCTACTACTTGGCACGCACTAATTCCTACCAATAAAAAGCAAAAAACTGCATTGCTGATGTCTACACCTGTAGATGTTCAAGAAGGTGGGGCCACTTGGGGTGCGATACTTGGGTATGAATTTACCCCCTATTTTGCAATTGAAGCAAATTACATGCGCTATCCTAATACGACTGTCTATTTTACCTCTTATAGCTTATTCAGCTATGAGCACGATGGAAAATCAAGTTTAACCACGAAAACAGACAGCATCAGCGTTTTAGGTAAAATTATGCTGCAGATCCCACATACTGAGTTTAGGGTATTTTCGAGTGCTGGAGTCGCAGCCTTATATCGTGAGGATTTGATTATTGATGATTGGCGCGCATCCCCTACTTTTGGTGTTGGCGTGAATTATAATTTTACAGACCGAATAATGGGTGAAGTGGTAGCGAACTACACTGCAGGCTTTGGAGAATCTCAATTAAGCCCAGCAGATGCTTATTATCCCTTCCTTTACTCAATTACTGCGCGTTTGGCTTATCGTTTTTAACGTCGTAGCCCTGAAATTAGCGCAGCGTAAACTGCTATCTAAGCCTAATTAGTACTCACTCCCGTATTACGCTGCCGCTAATACGGGCTTCGTTCTGCTCTTATTCGTTATCAAAAAATCCAGATTGTTCGCATATCTCTCAAATTTTGCCTATTATTAACCAAGAGATGCACACATCTCGATGTAAAAACTATCTACTATAGGTCAAAAAATGATAAAGATGTTATTAACTTCCTTAGCATATATAGTGAAAGTAGTAAGATTAGCCCTTCTATTTTTCGTTCTACTGTTAGCCATTAGCTTTGGTTCGCACTACATCGATAATCCTGGACAATATACTACCTTAATGAAAATAACTGGTTGGGTCCATCAGATAAGCCAACCTGTTCTCTCGCAAATTAAGCTAATCATTCCTTATAAATTTCATGGCATTGATTTTAGCCTTTTAATATTAGGAATTTTTTTACTACTGCTAGCCAATTTTTGTAACTCATTCAGAGATAAATGCTTGAGCATGGTTAATAATATGAAAGAAAAGAAAGCCTATTATGAATGGCGCAATCAAATCAGCCGTGTTGTATCCAAAGAAAAAATGTCAGAAATTGATAGTAAATTTGAAGAATTAAGCACCACTAAGCCAAGAGATAGAAAGCAGCTGCTGAAAGAATTTGCTGAGCTTAAAAGCAAGCTCGACAATATGGGCCAACAATTAGCATTCCTGGCAATTGATGTGGTCGATTCCACTGGTATGAAGCGAGATGAAGACAAGCATCTTGCCGCTTATGACTTTGACCGATATAACGAATTTGTTGATTTATGTCTGAAAGAAAATGGCGTGGTAAAATACACCAAAACTCCTGACGGGATTATGAGTTGTTTTCGTACTGTAGATGGAGCTGTCAGCGCAGCATTGTGTCTACTTGAGCGTATAAAAAAATTTAATTTAAATGAAAAGAAAATAAAACGCGACTTTCAGATTCGTTGTGGTATTAATGCCGGTTTTGTTTATGTAGATGAAGATACTCCGCTTGAGCAAATCAGCGACCGTGTTATTGACATTGCCGGGCATATGCAAAAATATGCCAAACCTAATTGTATTAATATTGCCGCCACGGCGATAGAGCCCTTGAAAAACCGTAATGGATTTATTGAAACAACTGATGTAATTGATGAGCAAAAAGTTTATGAATGGAAACCCAATAAGGCGTCATGATAAAAGGAATTGTAGATTAGACCGTAAACTCTAATGGCTCGGTCATAGAGGCACATAATCATTCACTGCGAAGGAGCTCCTGATAAGGCACAAAGTAATACGTGCCTTATTTAGGAGCTCCTTCGTCGTAAGCTCCTCAGGATAACGTGCCTCTTATTAGGCCCTTGGCATAACTTGAAAACGACTATTAATCTCTTGCTCAGCCAAACTTACCGATTTAACTCTAATGGATTCATTAATATTCAGTCCTTCGGCCCGAATAATAGTTACATCCTTAATCCCAACAAAATCAAAAATCACCTTTAAATAATCTTCCTGGAAATCCTTGGCTCTCATTACTTCATCGCTGGAATAATGATTGCCACGCGTTGAGATAATGGTAACTTTTTTATTACCGGCAAGCCCGATAACGCCTTGTGCTGTGTATTTAAACGTACGTCCAGCAACTAAAATACGGTCAATCCATGCTTTCAGTTGGGAAGGAAGAGTAAAATTATACATAGGGGCGGCAATGACAAGTTCATCGGCATTAATAAACTCATTTACCAACTGCTCCGAAAGCTCCAAATCTTCTTTTAAGGAGGGTGACAAGTCTGCTGGTACCTTTTGTTTGGCATTTAATAGCTCACTGGATAAATGATTAATCGGTTGTGTATTTAAATCACGATAAACTATTTCTGCTTGAGGATGCACTTGCTGCCAATGATCAAGAAATTGGCGCATAAGTTGTCGGGAAGTGGAATGATTTTCCAATATACTGCTATCAAGCGCAAGCAAGTTCATTTTTATCTCCTAATTCATATTTGGCTTCTCTATTAAGCATATAATTAAAACAATAAATGATAAGATAGCCATTTCAGGAAACATTGTTCTATAATTACAACAATTGATATTTTTAACGTAGTTCTATGCGCTCATTGACTCTTTTACCTGATCTTAATGATTTATATTTCTTCTGCTGTGTGGTTGATGAAGGCAGTTTTACTCAAGCAAGTCTTGGCCTGAAAATGACGAAATCCAAATTAAGTCGACGTATTTCAGAATTAGAGAATTATCTAGGCGTTCGTCTACTAAATCGTTCGACGCGTAAGTTAAGCTTAACTGACATTGGTCAATTGGTTTACGAATACAGTAAAGCGATGGTTAATCAGGCCAGTTTTGCGCAAGAAGCAGCAATCCAGGCACAATCTAAGCCTAAGGGACGTATTCATGTAACCTGCCCAACCTTAGTAGCTCAGTCCCACTTTAATAGGATTATTATTGAGTTTATGCGTCATTATCCAGAGGTGCGTATTAACCTTTATGCCAGTGATCGCAAAGTAGATTTAATCGAAGAAGGCTTTGATATGGCCTTAAGATTTCAAGTTAATGAATTGGAGGATTCTAATTTAATCGTGAGAAAATTAGGAGAGAGCACCCATTGTTTAGTCGCAACCCCTAAGTATTTGCAGGGATATCCGCCGTTGAATTTTCCCACGGAATTAACTCAGTTTTCCTGGCTAGGTAAAACGAAAATGGATGGAGTCAACCAGTTACAATTAACTCATACAAATGGGCAAAAAGTTAGTATTCCCTTAACTCCGCGCTTGGAAAGCAATGAATGGACGATCTTAAAACATGCCGTTTTAGAAAGCCTTGGTATTGCTTTATTGCCGCTAGAATACTGCAGCCCAGAGATTCAGGATGGAAAGTTGATTCGAATTCTAACAGAATGGTCGTTGTCGACAGCCAGCTTCTATCTTATTTACCCTTCCAAACGCGGCTTAGTACCCGCTGTACGTCATTTTATTGATTTTGTGGGAGAAGCCGTACAGCAAAGTTGTACGGCATTGAAGAATGAGAAACAATCATAACCTGGTGGCCAGCAATCAGGTTATGATTTTTAATTCTTACATTACCCTAACCTCAAAACTTGGGTTTTTCCCCCTTGCGTACTCTTGGTGGTTGGCAAGCAAGGCCTCCGACAATTTTTCTTTATGCTCAGTTCCTATTTTATTAAATAGAGTAAAGGCATGGCGCATTTGGGCTATTTTGGCTTTGGGTAGGCGCAAAGTCACTTCGTCCTCTGCTTTAAGAGGATCTTCACTTGCCTCAAGTAATTCTCGTTTAGTCATAGTACTAACGTATTTTGAAGCGCGATCATGATCAGGTAAAAACTCTTTACCTTTAGCCATACGCATCATTTTATAATATGCATTTACATCGCCATAAGTAAGCGGTACTTCAAGTACATTGTTTTGATTATAAATATCTAACTCTTCATTTCTAGGAAGAGAAGGATCATGTATTTTTGCATAATGTGGCTTCGGAGTGGTTTTGAAAGCGCGCTCAAAAATAGCAGAGCCCAGCAAAGCCAACCCTGTTGCTGCTGCCCCAAGAGCCACGGCCAGCAAACCTCCAGAAACTGTAGCATAAGAAGCCAAACTAACGATTGGTGCTAAGAATAAAAGAGGCCAATTTCCAGCTAAAAAATAACCTGTGGGGCGAATTACGTAGGTATAAGGAACCATAACACTATAATAAAATACGCTACGAGCAACAGAAAAAATCCAAAAATTACGGGATATGCGTTTGGCATTATCTTCATTAGCACTAATATAGGTAAATTGAGTGCCCTTGATGCCTGCATAATTTAATGCATGATCAGTAACTGAGTTTGGACCTTGTTTGTTTTTCGGAGGAATTACCTTTATTATTTCCCAGTCATCTTTCCAAAAACCAAAATAGGAAACCGGATCATTTCCTTGTTTTTGTACTACGACTCGAGGTTTAGAAGGCAATTTATCCCAATGATCCATTTTACTTGTAGGTTGCGCCTCATGTAATCCTGCAGGATTTAAGGCATCGACACGTGATAACTTGTAATCGCCTTGATCAATAGCAAGCAACAAACTTAAGGAACCACCAAGACTTGTCCCACAAACATGAATTGCATTTGTTTGCAGTGTCAGCCACTCCTGAAGACGCGCTCGACCGGTCTTATATAAAGAAGTTCCAACAGACTCAAAACCTCGTGCATCAGAATTAACCTGGGTTAAAAAACCTTGCCCCGCAGGATAAGTGGTGCCCATGAAGATTAAATGAGATTCTGCTTGCGAATGGAGCAAAGGCTCAAGGCCATAAGCAAAAACTCGATCCGAATCACGTTCTTCTCCGGTAGTTAACTCAATCGGTTTTACCGTATATTCTACCAGTTCCCATACACCACCAATGTATTGAGGAATCCTAATCGACTCATAGGGGGTTAAATCACTATAAGGCAGTAAAGCCAGACAATTGCTTAAATAAAGCTGTATTTGCTCAGATTGGCTTTCATTAAACTCATTACCTTCTAACTGGTTAAATAACTCTAAAAAGCCTTCTTGAAAGGCTCGGCGCATTTCCTTTAAAAATGCAGGATTACGCTCAATAAATACTGCATGGAAAACTGTGGGGGTTAATAGCTCTTTCCAAGATTCAGTCCATCCCATCATTAGCACACGTAATACATTACGGGCAATAATAGGTGCTTGCTCTAATAAAGAAAGCCCTGCTGTTGACTCAAAACCTGCCTGTTCAAAAAACTTCAAATCCAGCTCTGCTGTAAATGTATTTTCACTCAGCATGTATTAAATCCCCAGATTGGTCGAAAAAAGGTATTATTGCGCAAAACACATACTTTAGTAAAGGGTTTAAACTGTAAATTTTTTATAAAAATAAAGGGCAACTAAACCTGATTGCAAAGCAACCAGGCTGCGGCAATATTACAATTGCTCTTGTTGTAAGGCTTTCGCAACGGAGGGGCGCTCTTTTAAATGTTGCATAAATTTTTCTATGTGGGGTACAGCTGATAAATCCATTTTAAAATAATAAGCCCATCTTAAAATCACAAATAAGTAAGCATCTGGAAGCGTGAAATGATCGCCCATTAAATAGGTATTTTTTCCTAAATGCTCATTTACAAATTTCAACTTAGCCTTAATCATTGGCATATAGATGTTTTCTTTCATTTCATCAGTCAATGCTGGATTAAAAAACATACCAATAGACTTATGCAGTTCAGTTGCCACATAATTTAGCCATTCTAAAGTATGGTAGCGCTTCAAGTCCCCTAAAGGTGCTAAAACATGTTGCTCTTTGGCCGTATCTGCCAAATATTGTAGGATGACCTGGTTTTCAGTGATTACCTGGCCATTATCAAGCATGATGGCCGGAACAGCTCCTTTAGGATTAATCGACCAATAATTTTCATCATTTTTGGTTTTTTTAGCTTTTAAATCAACGTCCACATCCTGATAATTAAAATCTAATTCATTTAAAATAATTCGAACCGCCAAAGAACACGCTGATTTACTATAATAGAATTTCATCACCACTCCTTTGATTACGTTATGTTTCCCATCAAGCACATGGAGAAACCAGGAAATTTTTTAACTCAGATTCAATTTCATTAACCAATGACATAGTAGCCGATGTCCGCTTAAAAAAGAAATCCCAAATATACTTTTCTCTCAATGGCTCTAATACATCACGATTATCGAGTTTCCAATTTTGTATATTTAAAAGTAACTGATCGAGACTTATGGATTGAGTTCCAGTCAAATCATTCCCTACTCCAGTAATAAGAGTATATAACTCTTTAAGGCGACTAAACTTATCCATTGTCGCTTGAGCGTTAGGCGCAATTTGCGGTAAACGCTCCATACGATGATAAAGTTTTTTAAGAATTCTTTCTTTCTGCTCACCCAATCCAACATATGCTGAGGGTGGCACAGGAAGCACATAAAAAGGTATGGAGCTGTTTGGCTGGCCATATTCTAACTCAGTTTTATAAGGTAAATCATAAAAAAAGTATTTAGAAACAGAATTAGAAACTGGTTCATTCTGTATTGTTTCTACTAATTTAATGGCACTATGACGACATGTATTATAAAGATCTAAATTATCAACACTTGCTTTTATTTGCTCTGCCTTCGCATTCAAGCTAATCAAAGAGGGGGCAATGCTGTATTTGAGGCTAATCTGCTCCTCAGTTTCTTCATAGGGTAGATAACAGGAAAAATAATTTTCTTCCGTACTTAAGTTACTTAAAATTGCTAAATACTCTAAATATTGTTCATAGCGAATATCATAAGCTTGATAGTTGATAATGGCTTTCGATTGACCTCTTCTAAAAATTCCTTCATCCATTAATCGAGCTCGAAAGCCCCCAGAACAAATATGAAGTATTCGTCCACAGTTTTCGATGCAAGAATCATCCTTTCCATTAATGTCAAAGACCTTTCCTACCCGGCTTAGTAAATTCTCTACGGTAAACTGATGATAAACGCCAAAAAAAATAAATGAATGGATTTCAATTTTAGCAATGGCCATGAAAAAACGATCTGTTTTTTTATTTATATTAATTATAATTGAGGGCTCAGTCATAATTTTCCACAACCAAAAGATAGGATTAGGGTTTTACCACAGTTAAATTAAGAAATTATTAAATCATGTGAAGCGATACCTCAACATAACCCGTATTCCATATGCTTCTACGGGTTATGTGTTACCTCATTAAGACATACATTTTAATTCTGGATGGGACTTTATAATCAATTTATACAAGTTAAGGTTAGCGCTGAGGATTTCATCACCTAACTTAGAATCAGGATTACCTTCGCCTCCTTTACCGTTTAATGCAACTACAGTAGTTACATTATTACAAGGCTGCCAGAAATACATTGTTCTAAATCCTAAAGTACTGCCTTTATAAACCCAAAATTTTTGCTGAAGCTCTTTATCGTAATAATAACCAACACCTAATCCAAATCCAGCAGGCTCCTCGGCAGTCACTGTAGGAATAGGAAGTCCAGTTTTCATTGAAACTACAGATTTTAATTCAGCAAGCGCACGCTCTCGATGAGCGGC
Source organism: Legionella saoudiensis (assembly GCF_001465875.1). Taxonomy (GTDB): domain Bacteria; phylum Pseudomonadota; class Gammaproteobacteria; order Legionellales; family Legionellaceae; genus Legionella; species Legionella saoudiensis. The sequence continues at coordinate 1,370,425 of NZ_LN901324.1, forward strand.
ATCAATTAACTTTCCGTGATACAACAATTGCACCCACTGCACTACATCCTCGGTATTGGCTACAATGGCTCCCGCAGCTCCTGCCCACGAAAGGTTATTATCAAAAGTACCCTGTAGCTTTTGCGTCTTTTCATCAAAATAATAGCCATGTACCTTCTGTGAAGAAATCGCCTTTTGGATTGACTCCCCATCAGGGCCAGCAGGATAATAAGTATGGTTTAATCCATTTTTTGCATTAACAATGCGCAACTTTAATTGATTCGCAAAAGTATCTCCAGTCGCTTTTTCAATGACCATTCCTGCAAGGATATAATTCGAATTGCAGTACTCATAAAGACTTTTTCTATGCTTAGGTAGTGGTTTTTCGGGATGAGCATAGCTTAATAACTCTTCGTCAGTCCATATCCTGGACAAATTAGCTTCCATTTTTTTACTAAAGACATCATCTTCTGAATAATTAGGAATGCCACTGGTCATATTCAATAATTGCCGCAAAGTCACTTCACGCCAATTAGGATATTGAGGTAGCCATTTACCCAAATGATCCTCTAATGATAATTTGCCTTCTGCCTGTAATTGCAGCAACATTAACGCAGTGAAGGACTTCGTAATACTGCCAATATCAAATAAGCTGTCTGCATTGATGGTTTTGGAAATTGGAGGCATTCCAAAAGTGCCTTTAAATGCTGTCTTAACTTCATATTGATTAGCTTCTTGTGGTTTTGGAATCAAAACTGAGGCTTGAATCGCAGTAAATTTTTCTTTTTTACTGTATTTATTGTAATAATCATCAACCACCTTTTGCAAAGAAGCCGCCACATTAGGTGTTACGCTTGACTGAGCATAGGATACAGGCGAAAGGCATAACGTGGTTAAGCTTATTCCTAATATATATGAGTTAATCTTCAACATTTATTCATTCCTTGAGTTATGCGTGCGCTCACGTAATGACTTCAACTTAGAGGAAACTAGCCACTGTCTGGAGATGAATTCAGTACAGTGGCTACAGCAAAGTGAGAGCAATATGAACATCACCCATTAATTGGATGAGGCGCGAACCTTTAATTGTTCTAAAGCTCCTTCTAGACGACTTAGCGCTCTATCCTTGCCTAATAAAACTAAAGTCATATCAATAGAAGGTGACATGCTTGAACCAGTAACTGCAACCCGTAAAGGTTGAGCTATTTTCCCCATATTAATATCAAACTGAGCACAGGTATCATTAATGCATTCTTGTAATGCATCTTTTTGCCAATCATTTACTGCTTTAAACCGCTCATACAGTGCCAATAAAGGCTCTAAAACAACTGGGCGCAAATGCTTTTTTACTGCATCTTCATCGTATTCAATTGAATCCGTGAAGAAATACATACTAATTTCAGCCATTTCGACTAAACTCTTGCAGCGTTCCGCTTGAATTGCAACCAATTCTTTTAAATCGGGCCCCTTCGTTAAATCCACGCCAGCTTGTTCGAAATGCCAGCTTAGCGCTTTAGCCACATCTTGGGGAGAATCACTTTTTTGATAATGTTGATTTAACCAATACAACTTATCGTAGTTAAAACTAGAAACGCCTCTACTCACATTTTTTAAATCGAAACAGGAAATCATTTCATCCAAACTAAAAATTTCCTGGTCACCATGAGACCATCCAAGACGTACTAAATAGTTTAGTAAAGCATGCGGTAAAACACCTAATTCTTTAAATTGCAAAACGCTTACTGCACCATGACGTTTCGATAGCCGCTTACCATCATCACCTAAAATCATAGGTAAATGGGCAAACACCGGTACAGGAGCATTTAATGCACGAAATAAATTAATTTGTCTTGGTGTGTTATTAACATGGTCATCACCTCGAATCACATGGGTGATGTTCATATCTAAATCATCAATCACTACAGCAAAATTGTATGTAGGATGCCCATCGGAGCGCACTAGAATTAAGTCGTCTAATTCTTTATTGTCTACATGAATTTCGCCATAAACCTCATCGGTAAACGAAACTGTACCCTCTTCTGGATTTTTAAAGCGTATTACAAAAGGTTTATCGGTCTGCGGTAAATTTTTATTACGACAATGACCGTCATATCGAGGCTTTTCTTTAGCAGCTAATTGAGCTTCACGCAAAGACTCCAGCCGCTCTTTGCTGCATTCGCAACGATACGCCTTACCTTCATCTAAAAACTGTTGTGCTACTTGATTATATCGCTCATAGCGGTCCGTTTGATAAAAAGGCCCTTCATCCCAATCTAAGCCTAACCAGGTCATACCATCTAAAATAGCTTGCACGGATTCCTGAGTAGAACGTTCTCTATCCGTATCTTCAATTCTTAAGATAAATTGGCCTTTATGGCGCTTTGCATAAAGCCATGAAAATAAGGCAGTGCGCACACCGCCCACATGTAAAAATCCGGTTGGACTTGGAGCAAATCGAGTTCTAACAGTCATAATCTCTTCTGATGTTGTGGGATAAAATATTCATAAATAGCCCTAGGAGCATAGAAAACACGTCATCCTGAAGAGTTTAGGTTGAAGGAGCTACTGAACAAGACATTATGCACATTATAAGCTCTATGCTTTTATTCAGAAGATCCTGCCCTTCATTCGGGATGGCATGGCATTAACCAAATACTTTAAAAATAGCATTTTGAGTATATAATAACTGACTTTGTAGTCTGGGTGAAGCGCCTTACATAGAGACTTGAATGCCGCAAATAAGTTGTGCTACACAGAAAACAAAGGTCAGATTATCTACCCCAGGAGCCATCCTTGAAAAGTATTGGTATTAAATATCAACTAAGAATTACAACCCTTATCCCAGCATTTCTCGTCGCATTGCTCTTCGCAGTCTTTTACAATGGTCTTTTTGGGAATGATTTAAAACAGCATATGTCACGGCTGGGGGAAGCATATATCCGCCAATTAGTACCAGCAGCTCAATATGCAATGCTTCGCAGAGATGATCGCACCTTACAAGGCTTAATTAATGCCTCTACGATAAATCCCGAGGTTAAAGCGCTCGCTTTTTACAATAGCGAGGGGCAATTACTTGCCTACCGGGGCGGCAAGCATTCGATACATAAGCCTTTCACACCACCTGATTTTACTGGGGATTATATTGAAAGCAAACAAATAAACCCTTTCACTATTAACTTCATTGCCCCAGTCACCATTCCTAAATTTAACCTTTATTCCAATACTAACTTCAGCCGAAAATTAACGAATGCCTCAACCTTCCAAGCAGATGATATTCTTGGCTGGCTCTCAATTGATATTGATACACGTTCCATGCTCATTAAACGTTATCAAATGCTGATTGTTACTATTTTCATTACCCTATTTGGTTTGCTGATGGGATTAACCAGCCATTACTTCCTCTCTAAACGTATTTACTTACCCATTTCCCGTTTGCGTCGGAGCATGAAACAAATTCTACGTAATGAATTTGAAACTGAAATAAAAACCACCAGTAAAGGCGAATTAGGTATTATTGAAAAAGGATGTGCTCACTTACAAAAAAAATACCTTGATACCATAAAGGACCTTAATCAGCATATTGAAGTCGCAACTGAAGACTTACAACAAAGTTTAGAGCTTTTAGAAGAGAAAAATATTGAGCTGTCATTAGAAAAGAAAAAAACAGAAGAGAAAAGCCGGCAAAAATCTGAGTTTATTGCCAACATGAGTCATGAAATACGTACACCAATGAATGGCGTCATTGGTTTTACCAATGTGCTACTGGAAAGTAAACTTGACCCATTGCAAATGGATTACGTCAAAACCATTAAATCTTCAGCTCAGGATCTATTAGGGATTATTAATGACATCCTCGATTTCTCCAAAATTGATGCCGGAAAACTCCATCTGGATTGTATTCCTTTAAATATTCGGCATTGCATCGATGAAGTACTTACTTTAGCAGCCCCCACCGCTCATAAAAAAGGAATTGATTTAATCCCAATTACTGACATCAATGTACCCAAAACCGTTTTGGGTGATGCCTTCCGTATTAAACAATTCATCAGTAACTTAATAACCAATGCCGTTAAATTTACCGATCATGGCTATGTGCTTATACGCACGCACGTCGAGCAAGAGACGGACAAAGATTACACCCTATGCATTACGATTAGTGATACGGGATTAGGAATTTCACCAGAAGATCAAAGCAAGCTATTTACCGCATTTAATCAGGCTGACACGAGCATTACTCGCCGTTATGGAGGCTCTGGTTTAGGCTTAGTAATTTGTAAAAAACTATGTGAAGAAATGGGTGGTCGTTTGAGCATGACCAGTGAGCTCAATAAGGGCTCAGCCTTTACTGCCCATATAAAAGTGGAAAAATTAGCCGCGTATGAAATAGAAAAAAATCAAACACACCGTTTTGCTCATTTTAAAGTGCTGTGCTTTGATGATAATCCATTGCACTTGGAAGCCTTATGTAATGGCCTGGGTTATTGGGGCATAGAATGTATTCCCGTTAATTCGTTTAGCCAACTGCCCCAAGCCTTAGATGATAATATGGATTGCAAAATGGCCTTCCTAAACGTAAACCAAGGCTGTGAACGGCAAATGGAAAAAATTATTGCGGCTCATAATTATTTCCCTTATGTACTTATTTCCAAGTGGCATATCCATGATTATGCGGCATTAGGCGCGCACGGCTTTCTATTTAAACCTATTAGCATCCAAAAACTACAAGATATTATTGAATTACTTATTAATGAGAATCCGCTTAAAAAACAAGGAAACCATGAGCTGGATGGTTTACGAGAGCAACTACGCTTTCTGCACCCAGACCTGCTCATTGCCGAGGATAATCCTGTAAATAAAATGCTACTGGATTCATTATTAGGAACCCATGCTAATATCGATGCAGTAGATGATGGAGAAATGGCTGTTTCTTCGTGTAATGAAAAAAAATACGATATTATTTTACTTGACTTACAAATGCCTAAACTCAATGGTTTGGATGCTGCGCGGATCATACGCCAAAAATCACAGCTCAATCGGCATACACCTGTCGTTTTAATTAGTGCTAATAGCAGTGATGTTAATAATGCGGAATTGAAGAAATCCGGTATAAACCTCTGTTTGCAAAAGCCCATTGATGAAAAACAATTACTGATGCATATTCTACGTATTGTGGATAGAGCCAAACATGCGGCAATTGATTGGCAACTCTGTGTGCAAAAAGTTTCTGGAAACCAAGAACTTGCTGAAGAATTTTTAAGCCAGTTTGTTGAGGAATTACATAAAAATCGTGAAGAATTTCTGGAATTAATGCATAAAAAAGATATCAAACAACTGGGGGCTGCAGCGCATAAGCTTCACGGTGCGTGTTGCTTTTCCGGCGTACCCACCTTACAAGCTAAAGTAATCCAGGTAGAAAAAATGGCCGCTCGTTCAGCCAGTATTGAAGAGCTGGCGATTCCCTTTGCTGAGTTAATTCAAAGTATTGATGCAGTAATTAGTGAGTATGAAAATCTACCGGAAAAAAATACTTAGAGCATGTTGACATTTTTCATAACCCAGCCAAAATGAGCTGATTTTAGTACAACAGGCAAGCGTCAAGATGACGTACTTTTTAACCCTAAACGATGCGGCAATTAAAGAATCATAACGCAGGAGAAAAAATGACAATAAAAAATGCGATTTATGCACAATCAGGCGGTGTAACCGCGGTAATTAATGCCTCAGCTTGTGCTGTAATTCAAACCGCTAAGTTATATCCTGAGCAGATCGGCAAAGTATACGCTGCTAAAAATGGGATTATTGGTGCCTTAAACGAAGAATTAATCGATACTTCTTTAGAAAGTGATGCAGACATTGCCAAATTAATGCAAACACCCTCTGGTGCCTTTGGTTCCTGCCGTTATAAATTAAAAAATGATGGGGAAGAATACGCACGGCTAATCGAAGTTTTTAAAGCGCATAACATCGGCTATTTTTTCTATAATGGCGGTGGAGATTCCCAAGATACGGCACACAAAGTCTCTCAGTTAGGTGAGAAAATGGGTTATCCAATTACGTGTATTGGCATTCCCAAAACTGTAGATAACGATTTACCTTTTACTGATGCATGCCCTGGTTTTGGTTCTGTTGCTAAATACGTTGCTATTTCAACTAAAGAAGCAGGATTTGATGTAGCCTCAATGGCTGCATCTTCAACTAAAGTATTTATTCTTGAAGTAATGGGACGTCATGCCGGCTGGATTGCTGCAGCCAGTGGCTTAGCCAGTGAAAACGCCGGCGAACCACCGCATGTTATTTTATTACCTGAAATTACTTTTGAGCCAGCTAAGTTCCTTAAAAAGGTTGATGACTGTGTGAAAACTCATGGTTATTGCGTTGTGGTCGTTTCCGAAGGAATTCGTAATAGTGAAGGTAAATTCTTGAGTGATGCTGGTCTTCGCGATGCATTTGGTCATGCACAGCTTGGTGGTGTTGCCCCTGTTATTGCTCAATTAGTTAAAGCTGAACTAGGCTATAAATACCATTGGGCCGTAGCAGATTATCTCCAACGGGCAGCGCGTCATATTGCTTCCAAAGTGGATGTGGAACAAGCGTACGCGTTGGGTAAAGCAGCGGTAGAATATGCAGTTAAAGGGCATAATGCGATCATGCCCATTATTGTACGTGAACAAGATGAGCCCTATCAATGGTCCATTAATCATGTGCCCCTAGCTAACGTAGCCAATCAGGAAAAAGCTATGCCTGCAGAGTATATTTCTGAGGATGGAATGGGAATTACCGAAGCATGTCGACGTTATTTATCCCCCTTGATTCAAGGTGAAGCCTATCCTGAATATGTGAATGGGTTGCCTGATTATGTTCGTTTAAAAAATCAATTGGTTGCTAAAAAACTTTAGGATGATTTATCTTGTGCTACAGGGGCGGGCTGCCCCTCGCTGCGACTAAAACGTCATCCCGAACGTAGAAGGATGGCTTTTTCGCGTACTGGCAGTGGATATTCCCTGTAGCCTTATCTAAAATACGATTATATTTAGGAGCAATACATGAAACAAAAAGGCTTAACATTAATTGAACTGATGATTGTTATAGCAATTATTGGTGTTCTTGCTTCCATTGCTATTCCCGCCTATCAAGACTATATAATTAGAGCGCGAATCACTGAAGGGTTAAGCTTAGCAACTACGGCCAAAACTACTGTTTCTGAAAATGCCATGACTGGAAATACTGATTTAAGTACGGGATGGGCTAGTCCCCCGGCTACTGCTATTGTAAAAAATGTCAGTATTGCTAAAAATACAGGGGTGATAACTATTAATTACACGCCACTTGCTCAAAATGTTGCAATCACTATGATTCCGAAATCAAAAGGCGAACTCCTCAGTGCAGGAACTCCCCCAGCGACTACGATTACTTGGGTTTGTGCAGTAACTGAAAAAAATAATAACCGATATGTTCCGGCAAATTGTAGGATATAGTATGTCACGAAAAATACGCATAGAAGAACTGTTAAATCAGGAACTTAATCCCGTTTATTTAAACGTTGATGATGAGTCATCAAATCATCATGTTCCTCAGGGAGCAGAAACTCATTTTAAAGTGACCGCAGCCTCTTCTAAATTTATTGATTTAAGCCGCGTTGCCCGCCATCGTTTAGTTAATCGTTTACTCGCCAATGAATTCGACCTGGGATTGCATGCGTTAAGCATGCATCTCTATACCCCAGATGAATGGGAAAAGAACCAAGCGGTTCCTAGCTCCCCCTCTTGTCGTGATGGTTATAAAAATAAATAATTCCTTAGCGCTGCCTTAAGGCAGCCTATTAGCCATCGACTCATCTACATTTCTTAGTTGAAATAATAAATTAAGTTAAGCTTGGGTCCGAGTAAATAAGTATTCCTTGCGATAACCTCAGTTTTAGTTTCCGCATCACTCTCTCGTGATAACGCACCAAAACGTACCTTACCAAGCCAAATATAACTTATTCCTAAATCAAGCATCAGATGTTGTGTCATGACATATTTAAGCCCGACAGCAACCTGAGGACTAAAATTAGTTTGATCCTGGTGTGACTTCATTATTAGTTCTTCTTCATAGTCATAAGCTTGATAATTTAATCTCGAATGTGCGGTCAAGTTTGCAATGCCAAGTCCAGGAGCAACATAAAGGGAATAATTCCGTTTTAAAATATAATCAATATTAACAATTGCCGTAAGCACATTACCGTTCATTCGTGAATGAAAAGTATTTATTAAATCAACATTTTCAGAGCCCGCCATAAACCGATTAAATTTTTTAGCGTATCCAGATAATTGCAAATAAGAAGCCTCCAAGCTTAATCTCCAATCTGGATTAAGGAAATGACTCATCCCAAGTGCAACGCTTCCCGCACCATTGCTACTGTTTAACGAGCCAGGTGTTATTTCGGGCGAAATGGAACCGGCAATTGGATCTGTCCGCTTGTAGGTATAGTTATCGCTACCACTCCATAAATAGTCTGCACCGAACTTGGCATAAAAAGAAGCAGCAATACTGGCTTTAGCTAGAATGAGCATCACTATAACTAATAAATTCTTGTTCATTTTATTTCCTTTACGTCACTAAATAAAAAATGTAGGTGTGCCCACAGTTAGCATATGAATCCATTTGAATCATTAATACGGCAAATTACACCAGGTGTTGCCAGGCTTAGTACAGTACGCCCATAAGTTACAATAAGACGTGATCCATTAATTTGTAATACCGGGGTTTCATAGGCTGAAAGGGGTTGGCATGCTCGTGTTGCTTGATTAATTTCCCATTTGCTTGCAAATGGTGATGGAATGGAACGCGCAGTGGCTACATACGTGTTACGAGGACAACGATTAAATGGATCAAAAGAGCTTTTCAAATTTAAATCTGTCGCTGAAGGCGCAGCGATAATAGTGCCGCCTGAAATTACAAGTTTCACCGCCTTGTATGCATTTATAATCCCAACACCGCAAGACTTTTCGCCAAGGCAAGAACGTTGAGGATCGGACGTGGAAGCAAAAGGATCAACGCTTTCTAATAAAATACTTTTTACTTCTTGAGAACTAATATAAGGATTTAAGGCATAAATTAATCCCGCAATTCCAGCTACATGAGGGGTTGCCATACTCGTGCCATCAAAAAATGAAAAGCCGCTATTTTGACAGCCAGTTCCTGCTGAAACTGTAGATAAAATACCATTGGCGTCACAAGGATCGGTACCAACTCGCTCCCCTCCTGGAGCCGCGAGGGTAACCCGGGGTCCATAATTTGAATAATTAGCACGATAGCCATTAATTTGTGTTGCTGCCACGACCATCACATTATTGCAAGAACGCGGCGGATTGTTTGATGCCGGTTCGTCGTCGTTTCCAGCACTTACTGTAATAATTCCATTATTTTGGATAAACGCATCAAGCGCCTCTTGCAATGATGGTTGACACCCGATATAGGATGGATAAACAAAGCTCATGCTTGCGACCTTCGCCGGATAATTGTTATGAGGGACACCGGGAATGTCTTTACCAATAGCCCAATAGAGTCCCTGCTCTAAGTCTGAAAGAGAGCCTGGAACAATAGGAAGAATTTTTAGGAAAGGCCCCACTCCAGCAACTCCTGACACTGCTCCTGTTGCTGCAATTGTACCGGCCGTATGCGTACCATGATCCTCTCCCAACTGGCTAACATCAGTACTGTTATTACTAAAATTCCAACCAGGCAAAATATTAGGGGCTAAGTCAGGATTATAGTTAATGGCTTCAAAGTTAGAGATAACAACTGGAGGAGTTGCATAGCCTAAGGTTATCGACCAGGCGCCATTTAACAAACCGGGCGCTGATTCCAACATAACGCCAGGATAACTAAACTCGTCCCATTGAGCAGCATGGGAAATTGATGTCCGCATTATTTTGGACGATGTCTCTGTATTAAAAGTATGTACTGGAGGTTTAATTAAGCAATAACGCATGTCGCGATCAGCATACTGGACATCATTTTGCTTTAATATTTTACTTAAACCCGCATTAACATATTGATCAACTAGAATATTTTTGGCTGATGATAATCGCTTTAATTTTTCCGAATCAAGAACAACGAGATAAGCACCGCTTACCATGGGCTTGACTGTTCGTACCGGTAATCCACTTTTTTTGGAAAAACTATTCCACCATAAGTTATCGAGCTCAGGCTGATCCTGACTATTTACGCTTTTATATTTTAGAATGATTTGATCAAGAGGCTCTCCACATTGTTCTTTGGCAGCAAACACTGGCGGTTCAAAAGAAAAAAATGCCAACAAAGAGTTCAATAAAAATAAACACTTCCTTATATTCATTATTGCGTCCTGTACTATTTCATCCAACGAGTGGTTCAAAACCCTGAATAGTAACAATAGCGTGTGTCTTATTCATAAGTCTATAATTTTTATAATTTTTTTAACATAAACTCTCTTGTTATGTGGTTTATCCTTTTGGTTATTTTATTATTTTCAGTTCAAACTTATTGTGCGAGGAAATTAAAGGCATACATAGCATTTTAAAGTATGTTAAGTATATAATGCTTCCCTTTTAATAACTCGAACGAATTAATGAACAACTGGTCTTCGGAAAAAATTTCTGTACTTGCTTTAGTCCTCTTGATAACCGGTGCTATTGATAGCATCAGAAATTTACCCGGCACGGCATTGTTCGGCTCGTCGTTAATCTTCTTTTTTATTTTTTCTGCCCTTGTTTTTTTGATTCCTGTTGCTTTGGTAGCAGCCGAATTGGCTTCAACTTGGTCAGAAGAAGAAGGTGGTATTTACAGTTGGGTCAATCATGCTTATGGTGAAAATGTGGCCTTTTTCACCATTTGGCTACAATGGATAAATACCTTGGTCTGGTATCCCACCATTCTCTCCTTTATTGCTGGCGCTTTGGCTTATTTAGTCAATCCGGAGCTTGCGCAAAATAAATATTATTTGATTGCCGTAATCCTAAGTATCTTCTGGTCCTTGACCTTTATTGGCTTGTCAGGACTACGTGCTTCAGCCCATTTTGCTGGAATCTGTGCCATTTTAGGCATGATTATTCCCATGGGCTTTATTATTTTACTGGCCATTATTTGGGTTATAAAAGGTAATCCTATTGCTATTGATTTCAGCCCTGCTCATTTATTACCGCAATGGAAAGACAGCCAATCCTGGGTTTCACTTACTGCAATTATGACTTCATTTTTAGGAATGGAGCTGGCCGCAGTGCATGTGCGTAACGTGAAAGATCCACAAAAGAACTTTCCCCGCGCGCTGCTTTTTTCAGGGCTACTTATCTTGTCAACGATGATTTTAGGCTCTCTGGCGATTGCGTTCGTATTACCTAAAGAAAAAATTAGCCTTGTGGATGGGGTAATGCAAGCATTTAATAATTTTTTCCATGCCTATCATCTGACTTGGCTCATGCCGATTTTGATTTTCCTTTTACTCCTAGGTAGCTTAGGCAGTATGATCAATTGGATTATTTCCCCAGCCAAAGGTTTGCTGATGGCAGCAAATCATAATTTTTTACCTAAACCCTTATGTAAATTAAACAAACATGGCGTTGCCTCACGTATTTTAATCGCGCAAGCAGTATTAGTAACGATATTATGCAGCGGCTTTCTTTTATTTCCCAGCGTGAATGCGATTTATTGGCTTTTTACCGATTTAAGCACTGAACTGTACATTATGATGTATGTATTAATGTTCATTGCTGCCTGGAAGCTCAAAGCAAAATTTGCCCATGTTCAAAGACCCTTTGCAATACCTGGTGGTAAGCCTGGCTATTATCTTACCTGCATCTTGGGTTTATGCGGCTGTACCATGACCTTGATTGTAGGCTTTATTCCCCCTGTTGAGTTTATGAATTTTGGAAGCGCGTCTCATTTTCGCTTAGTTTTCTCTATAGGTATTTTTGTAATGATCTTGCCTGCAGTCTTACTTTACTGGCGTAAAAAATCCCAAGAGACCGCGTAATACGAAGTTTCGTGCCCACAGCTCGTATCATATTTGTTTAATACGGGCTGTAATGTTTTAAAAGTAACTTTCTGATTTAAAAATTTAACCTCAGTCAGAACCAAGAAATTTCCAATTATATTAGTTTTATGGATAAAAAAAGGCCCTCCTCGGCTTCCCTGAGCAAGTTTCCGCATGCAATAAGCAGCTCTGCAGTAGGTACTGTACTTTATTGGCGTCAGTATTTTCCTTAGTCTCTTCTTTGCTTGCCCTCGAGCTCATGGTCGGAGGAGCGATTGGCGCGTATTCTTATGCTACTCAAGCTTATGAGCAAGCTCTGGGGTTAGAAAAAAGGCTTTAAGCAAATAGGCGCAAAATTGCAAGCCCTCCTCTAAGATACAAGTATATTTGGTGATAAAAATCATATCGATTTTTCACTGCAATCGTTATGCCCTTGCCTTATGCAGCCATTACCGCTGGAGAGCAACTGGTATTCGAACAAGGTGGATTAAAGACTGTATCGGACTGGCGTAAGCAGTTAGACGATGTATCTAAAATAATTATGAGTAAATAAAATTACCTGGTTAATGTTGCCTGGATGTAAGCACCTAATGGCACTTACTTAAGGGATTTTGTAGGCCTGGCGCTGTGCAAGCCCAGCGCCGAGGCTCAATGCCACATCATGCTGGGCTTCGCGATGCTTAGCACCAGCCTACACTTCATGCTTGAGCTTAAGTAGATGCCATTATGCTCGCGCGAATTATAACTTATCTTTTTCTTCCAACGATATAACCCGAGCCTCATGCTCTAACATAACTGGAATGTCTCCATGAATCGGAAAAGCTAAACGGTCAAATTTACAAATCAATTCATTTTTCTTATTAATCAGCTTGCCTTTACATAAAGGGCAAACCAAAATCTCCAATAATTTTTTATCCACCAAGATCTCCTTTACTCATTTAAGAGTTCTTATCGTATGTTACTTGATTGCGAACGTATACTGGCTGAGCATCAGCTACAGCAATGGTAGGTAAGTTTTTAGCCCGTGCCAATTCAATCATTGTTGCAGCATTCGGATAGACAGTTAACCTAGTACTCACTTGAGCTTTTATGACATCAGGAAAGCCATCCCAATATTCATCGATACCGACCCCGGCAAGTACTATTGGTTGCTGATTAGGTATTGTAATTTCCGTAACCGCATTAACACGTTCTTCTGCGCTATCGTGTGCCTGGGGGTAATAAGCCCAATACATTTCGTGCATGCGTGCATCTAAAACTGCTAATATAGGTGAGGCTGCTTGCCCTGTCTGTTGCTGTGCGCCCCAAGCAATTGTAGCCAAACTACTTACTGGAATTAGCCCCAAATCATGAGCATAAGCCAAGCCTTTAGCAACGCTGCAGGCAATACGCAAACCCGTAAAACTACCGGGCCCACAACCAAAAATAATACCATCAAGCTGAGTCATTGATATATTTGCCTTCGCTAATAACTCATCGATCATAGGCAGCAATAATTGTGCATGGGTTCGTTGTGTCCCTTGCTCTTGATGCAAGAGCTCATCACCAAACGACACTGCAATACTTGCTTGTTCAGTTGATGTATCAATCGCTAACAGTTTCATAATCCAATGCCAACTCTCTAATAAATTTTAAAACTTTTTGTTCATCACGCGTTTTGGGAAGCCTGGGTAAACTGGCTAAAATACGGCGACCATACTCTCTGCCGGTTAAGCGGGGATCGGCTATAACCAAGATTCCTTTGTCCGTATTATCCCGAATCAAGCGCCCCACTCCTTGTTTCAATGCGATTACCGCATTGGGTAACGATAATTCATCAAACCCAGATAATCCTTTTTCTTTTAAATAAGCCATTCTTCCCCGAGTAACAGGGTCAACTGGACTGGAAAAAGGTAATTTATCAATAATAACACAAGAAAGGGCTTCCCCCTTAACATCAACCCCTTCCCAAAAGGTGGCTGTCCCTAATAAAACCGCATTCCCTAATTGGCGAAAACGTTCAAGCAAAATAGGCTTTGCTTCTGTCCCTTGAATTAATATCGGGTAGTTTAAGACACCGTCCATCATTTGAGCAACCTGTTTTAAGGCTTTATGGCTAGTAAACAAAAAAAAGCAGCGTCCCCCCAGTTCCTCAATAACTGGCAGGACTCGTTTAAGCAGTAAATCATAGTAATTTTGATTTTTAGGATCAGGTAGTCCCCGGGGTAAATAAAGTAAGGCTTGCTCTTGATAATCAAAAGGACTAGGTAAGAGTATGGTTTTCGCTTCATCTAATCCGAGAGGCTTACAAAAACACTCAAATGAGTCCGCCATAGTTAAGGTCGCCGATGTAAAAACATAGGTGCAGGATTGTTTTTTGAGTAACTGCCTAAAGGGCTCTGCAACAGCATAAGGAGTTGCATGGAATACTAAGGTATTTTTAAAACGCTCTAACCAGCGAATTTTATCATTTTGTGCCTGCGTAAACAGTTGCAGTATGGCACCAAACTCTTCTAAACGTTCTTTGCAGCGAACTAAACCAGGCTTTTCGGCAATCGCCTCGGCATCAAAGCATTCCAGCAATTCATTTTGCAAATTCAGCCAATTATCCCAAATTCCCATAAAGGCTTTATTGCGTTTGAGCTCTTCCCAACTACTGCGCTCGTCTAAAGCAGATACATGCATCATTAACTCATCCATAAGCTTATCTGCTTTAAAACTTAGTGCTTTTAATGGTTGATTCGCTAAATCAATTGCTGGCCACTCGCGGATTACATCATCAATTAAATCACGAAATTGGCGGGTACCAATCCGTTCGCCATTAAAATGGGTGGCAATTTCAGCCAATTGATGGGCTTCGTCAAAGATAACTACATCAACACCAGGTAATAATTCCCCAAAACCCTCATCTTTCAAACGTGAGTCAGCGAAAAATAGGTGATGGTTAATTACCACTACATCAGCAGTCAAGGCACGTTTACGTGCTTTTACCAAAAAACAGTCTTCATAATTAGGGCATTCCACCCCTAAACAATTATCAACAGTCGAGGTAACATAAGGCCATACCGGGGAGTCTTCGCTTAATTCAGGTAATTCGGAACGATCACCTAACTTCATTTGTGAGAGCTTACTACGCACATGAGCAACCTCATGAGCGCATTGCGGGCTTTGAAATTGCCCTTCTTCGGCATGCAGCTCAACCCGGTGTTGACAAATATAATTTGCTCTACCTTTTAAATTTTGAATGCGTGTAGAAAGACCTAAAGCCCGTACTAAAGTAGGCAAGTCTTTTTGATAAAGCTGATCTTGTAAGGTTTTTGTTGCTGTAGAAATGAGTGCTTTCTTGCCACTAAGTAAGCAAGGCAATAAATAGGCAAAGGTTTTACCAGTCCCAGTTCCAGCCTCAGCAACTAAAATAGATTTATCCTCAATCGCCTGGGCAATAGCTGCAGCCAAATCAGTCTGAGGGGCTCTTGCTATAAACCCTGGGATGGCAGTTGAAAGCCGGCCCTTTTCACTTAGATTGTACCGGCATGATTCGCTAAGAGAAGTAATTTCGACTACTCTTCTTGTAAGTATTGCAGCTTATCAGTTACATCGTCCCAATCTTTTGCATCTTCTGGGGCATCTTTTTTAACAGTAATATTAGGCCATTTTTGTGCAAGTCGAGCATTGATCTCTTTAAACTGCTGTTGCTCATCAGTTAAATCATCTTCTGAAACTATCGCATTCACCGGGCACTCGGGTTCACATAATGCACAATCAATGCATTCATCAGGATGAATAACTAAAAAATTAGGTCCTTCGTAAAAACAATCCACAGGGCAGACTTCAACACAGTCTGTGTACTTACAACGAATGCAACTTTCAGTTACAACAAAAGTCATGATAAACCTTCAAGATGGGAACAGAGAATAGGTGTTATTAAAGCATAAAACCAGCTATTGGTGGTAGTAATTATCTTCTACCGACGCTCAAATTTAATCAGATAAGATTATGCAATTTAAAATTGAAAAATAATCACTGTGATCTTGAATAATACATTCCACTGTGTTAAATTTAGTCAATTTTATTTTTGAGGCCCAATTAGGACCTTTTTGTACCATTATCGCTTTTTGTTGGAGCACCAATGACTCAGTTAAACCCTCTATTTGATGAAACAAATAGTCCTGAAATTCAAAAACTTATAGTCAAGTTTAATGAAACCCCTAAAGAGAATGATCTTGAACGAATTTTTTATCTGCAAAAAATTAACTTTTTACTAAAGCATACTGTGGCAGATGCCGATTTAACTCGCTGGATTAATGCCGACGCAAGAGAAAAAGGAACTTGGCAGGCAATTTTAGTTTCCTATGAAATTAATCCCCACGCCGAGCCTTTGTTACAAGCTACTCAATTTGCCAATGTAGTCGCACATAGTGCAGAGCGACCTGCCGCACGCACAGAGGAAAGCGCGCAGAAATTAACAGAAGCACTCAGCCAGCTATTAAAACAAGATCTGCCTTTTGAACGCTGCAAAACCCAGTTCCTTGAACTAAACTACCGTATAAGCCAAGTATTTGCACAGCTCGATAATCCTTATAACCGATTTGCGCGCGGAAAACTAAAAGTTTTTATTGAACAATTTAATGCAATTCCTCAAGATGATCACATTCAGCGTATATTTCAGCTACAAAGAATTCAATATCAACTGAACAAAGTAGCTTTAGATCAGCGATTATTTAATTGGCGCAACGGCCATCCTGATCGTACAGGCACTTGGGAATCCTTATTAACTACCTATGGTATTGATCCTGATGGTTCTTTTTTATTAAAAAGCGCCCAGTTTGCAAAAGCGATAAAAAGTAGAATGAGATCTTATCCGTCTTTACCCAAAGATGAAGCTTATAATGATGTCTACAAACTGATGCAACAACGAGATGAACTCCTGGAGAAACCATCCCTTGAGGAAAAAGATAAAACTTTATACATTGCCCTATGCTGTCGCATTGATTATTTGATGGAGCATCAACCTAAACAAAAAGGGAATAAAGAGAGACACCAAGATTATTTAGCCCAAGCTAAAGATAAGCTCTCTGCAATTAAAGGCCATAGCAAAAAAGTAAGCGAGAAATATAAAACTGCGGCGTTAGGAGCGCAGCGTGCGAACAATTTTAATTTCACGCTGGACATCCAGATGCTTAAAGAAGAATTTAAAAAGTTTGTGCTGCGCATCGAAGATCGTCCGGAATTAGAGATTGAACAAAAATTACACTCTTATCAAGTAACCGATTATTTTGCTGATGATGTTGCATTCTCAATGATCCAAGTAAAAGATGAGGATAATGATGTCGTCTATAAGCCCATGGTTTTAAGCCAGTTTGCTAATGAAGGCGATATGCGTAGTGTGGCGAAAAGACTGAGAGATAAAACTACCGGCGTTATTCTTAGCACAGCAAAACATTTCTTTCAAAGAATAAACGACTTTTGCCTCAAATTAAAAGAGGCTGATGTATATCACCCTGATATAAAGTTAAGCAACTTCCTGGTTCATAATAAGCGGCTCATTGTTGCTGATAGAAAAACCTTTGTTAGTGGAAAGTCTCAACTTGTGTCGAATTTACGTTCCACACCTCAGTATGCACCACAAGAATACACTGATTGCCTTAATGAAGATCAAGATGCGTATATCGATACAGCTTACACCACGCGCTTTGATATGGAACAATTTATGGCCTATCAAGTAGGTATGGCGCTTAAGGAGTTCTTGCTATTAACCAGAATGGATGAGCTGCCCGAAGATTATTGGAGTCCAGATTGCGACATCGAGTCCTATTTTAAAGACGCTAACCATCAAATTAAGAACTATATTTTACTCATTCGTGAAATGACTCGCCAAGAAGAAGGTCGACGACTTTCTATTAGTCAGATGCAGCAATTATTACTTACTATCAATAAACAACCATTCAATTTCTATGAAGATGTGGAGCGAATTCTGCCTTCCGCCTCCATCGGCCTAGAAAAAGAATTCAATGAGATCCAAGCTTTATTAGGTAATAAAAATCTCAGTAATGAGGAATTATTTAAGCAGGCAAGACCTATCTTCATTCAATTAGCTATTCGTGATCCTCAAGAATATCGCCTCAATCGATTTGCCGAAAAGCTTGCAATAAAATGTTATGAGCAATACTCAAAAACTTATTTTTCTAATCTTTCAAAAACGATTGAAAAAACATTATTAGACCAAGATTGGCCACATGCGAGTTTCGCACAGAAACTTATTCATTACCTATCTTTTGGCTATTTCCGTGTTCCACAGATTACTGAAGTAACCAAAATAAAAATTGCATTAGATTTTGCAGGAGCAGAGTTCCAATCGCATTTTGTTCCATTTGTATTTTTGCCAGAAGCACACTTACACCATTTGGGAATTAAAAAAGCACAGCACGTACTTGAGTTTTTAGAAGCGAATAAGCAGGAAATCAAAACTGCTTTTGCTACTAATATTATGGGAGCAAGCACAGCTCAAAATGGCCTAGCTGAAACAGAATTAACCCCCAAAAAACACTCAGCAGCATCCCATTTAGATTCAGATGAATCTTTATCTGGAGATGAATCACTTTCAGGTAGTGTTATTCGTCTTGAAACAGATGGAGACGAATCACCAACGGGTAGTTTGGTTATTCATGATGATAAAACGGATGGAGACGAATCATTGTCGGGTAGCATTGTTATTCATGATGATAAAACGAATGAAGACGAATCATTGTCGGGTAGCGTTGTTATTCATGATGATAAAACGAATGGAGATAAATCCCTATTACGCGATAGTATTGCTTCTAATACTGAGGAGGAGGATGAATCTCTATCAGGTAGTGTTGTTATTCGTCCCTTAGAAGAAGTGGACGGCGAAGATGAAGAATCGTCAAGTAGTGTAGTTATTAACCCTTCAGCTGATAAGAGTAAAAGTGAAAAACGAGTAAGTTTTCAATTTTTTACAGCGGCTAAGAAAGAACAATCAATCTCATATCAATCAAGAAAAAACTTTAGATTCTTTAAGAAAAATTCATTACATGGAGTGGGAAGTATTGTACTCAAAGGGGAGCCCCTCGAACTATTAAGGGAAGCTCTTTCTGTGCAAGAACCTACTGCGAGTAATCCAACGCTGGATATCCCTTAATAAGATTCTATCCGCTAAAGTGCTCAAGGATGAGCGCTTATTTTTAATAAACTCAATAAGTTAGATAAAGAAAAAAACAAGGAAGTCTTACAGTTCAGGTCAACAAGTTATATCATACGTGTTTTCCAGTTATATTTAGCAATGCTTTAAAAATTGTCTATATTATAAATAAGTTGGTCTTTTCAAACTTAACTTATACATAAGGCAGACAGCATAAAGTATATTGAATAAATGGAGTTATTATGCCAATACATGAACGACGACAACACTTCCGTATCGAAGATTATATATACTTTAATTACCGAATTATGGAACCCGGGGAAATGTGTTCGGATAGAGCCGTTGTTGATGAATTATTGGGTAAAAATGGACAGCGCTATTTAGAAGCCTCACATTATTTTCAAAATATTGATTACGAGTTAGCTGAGCTCACCCAGGCAATTGCCCTAAAGGACCCGGCTTTAGCCCATTATCTTAATCTATTAAATACCAAAATAGACTATCTGTCTCGACAAATGTTGATGACAAATACCATTCAAATGCGTAAAGTAAACATTAGTCTTGGCGGCATGGCATTTAAAACAACAGAACTGATTAAAGAAAAAACCAATTTAAAGATGGTTATCTACACTAAGCCCAAAATGATCCCCATTATTTTGGAAGCAACTGTGGTTTACAGCCAATATCAAAGTGAACACCACTATCGTACTGCAGTGACATTTAATGGCCTAACCGATGAACAAGAGCAAATTTTATCCCAGCATATTTTGCTAGGACAAGTAAAAACCCGCTCCGACTAAAAGGTTACAAAATTAGTGAATACGCAGTAAACTACCTTCTTAAATTTAATAGGTCCCTAACCTTTGCGACCTATTAATTACATGAATCACTCCCCAAATATTCTACTTAAAGAAATATAACTGCTATATGAGGTAAAATTATGACTAGAATCATACATTGCTGTAAATTAAAGCGTGATGCTGAAGGTATGCTAAAAGCCCCCTTCCCTGGCGCTCTAGGTGAGCGAATTTTTAATGAAGTATCAAAAGAAGCCTGGAACATGTGGTTATCCCATCAAACCATGCTGATCAATGAATATCGCTTAAATCTGCTTGAACCCAGATCAAGAGAGTTTCTAAAAGAAGAAATGCAAAAATATTTCTTTGGCGAAGGCTCTGAAAAACCTGCTGGATATACTCCAAATTAATCCATTTTGGAAGATAAAAACCCAAATTGTTAAGTGGCCTCAGATTTTTTCATAAAAAATGAAATCAATGCTTGACTCTAAGGCCATATAAGGGTTTAATGCATCCCGTTGGGGCCAGATAGCTCAGTCGGTAGAGCAGAGGATTGAAAATCCTCGTGTCGGCGGTTCGATTCCGTCTCTGGCCACCATCAAAGTTAATCTCTCCTGGTGACTCCTTCCAACGTTTTTATTGCTCTTATTAATTTTTATTTAGCCATCAGACATCAATATCTCTTTTTTCCCTGCCAACTAATGCCATAAATTGCTCCCTAGCCCTCTCCTAATATTTATTAGCAGTAGCATTTGTCCAAAAGAGCACAAAGATCAAATATTGACCATAAAGGTGATTTTTAATATACTTGTATTGTATGTATTTTATTTCTAGGAGTGCAATTATGGCGGCAACAGAAGATCATCTAATCGATCTCACCTCATCCGACGCAAAAAAAATGACGGAAGATCAACAAATATATTTGCTCCGTGCAATTCTTGAGGATGCAAAACAAGTATTAAACCCAGAGCTCGCACGAGATAAAGAAATACATCAACTCATTTCTGACTGCCAAGAATCTCTTGAACTAGGAGGGATATTAAATGGGGCTAGAGATAATATAAACAAGTTAATAGCTTTTCTTGAACAACATGAAGGCGGACAACCGGTATTAGATCATTTTAAGAAAAATGGGGTCTATCGTATTTTATACCGTAATGCCAGAATGCGCGGTCAAGATGATCAAGGTGAATTAAAAGAGCTTCTTAATGCAGGTTTTATAGGTGTAGGTGTTTCTGCCGTACTCATTGCTTTTTTTGTAGCAACAACGCTTATTGGAGGCGCTCCTTTTTGGCTTACCGCCGTTTCTGCTGGACTTTTTACCGGTGCATCAGCCTATTTAAGTGGAATCCTGTATGGTGTAGTCAATGATCTTTTTGCAACTAAAGCTAATTTGCCCTACTTTCTTTTAGGTCATCAACGACAACAAAACAGTATGCTGCGTACTAATGATAAAGTCGCTCAAGGAATTGCCTGGGGTGTAGCAGCTACCTTTCCCCTCGTAGCAATGGCAGCCGTTGCTTTTACCGTAATAGCAACAACTACTGCTTTCTTTGTTCCACTTGCTACATTTGTGTTACCTGTCATGATGGTTGCCATGCCTTTAATTGCTGTGGGAGCTGACTTTTATGCTCAAAAAATGGCAAAGCAGCATGTAGAACAGCATGGTAAGAAATTATTTAATTTAAGCAGCCGCTTAAATGTTTATCAACATCAGGGACTGGACATCATGTGCCAAACGCAAGAAGAACTTGCTGCCTGGCTAGCTAATAGTGACCGCAATGTCTTTGGTTTTTATCGAGTTCCCTTTATTGGCCTGGGAGCATTAGTAGGCTTTGTAGGCTTAAGTGCTTTAAGTGCATTCATTCCGCCAGTACTTTTTGCCTCCCCCATTATCGCGATGGCTGTTCCGGCTGCTTTTGCTGGAGTTGCTGCATTAACGCTTGCTGTTGGTGGAATTTACACCTACGTTAATCGTAACAAGCAATTAGATGATCGTTATCGTTTAGAGTTTAGTGGAGAGCTAAAGCCAGGGTTATATCTTGAGGAAGACCAAGAATATATACAAACACTACTTCGCAAATATCCTAATCCTGCTGATGCTCCAGTCGCGGAAAAAACTACCGAAGTAACAGAAGAACCACAAGACGTACCTCATTTCGGCCCAGTAATTCAACTTCCTAGTTCCAGACCACCATCTGTAGGAAAACCTGAGGAAGAAAATCAGGATGAGAATGAGAATCACATAAAACCTAACACAATACCTTAGTCCGAAACACACTCTGAATGACTATGGCATTCCCTGTTTTTTTAAAAATTATCTACTATAGTTTTAAAGAACTAATTAGAATAATAACAAACGGGGGATGTCATGTTACGTCGATGGACTGCTGTCGCTTTATTATTTTGTACCCTCCCATGCTTTGCTGCTGATGAACGTGAAATAGCCATTACTATTGATGATTTACCCTTTGTAGGCTCAGGCACCAGCACTCCGGCGAGTTTAAAACGCACCCAAGATCGGTTTATGGCCATAGTGAAGGCTCTTGTTGATAATCAAGTTCCCGCTACAGGTTTTGTTATTGGTGGGGCGGTGGCCAAAAATGAATGGGATCTGTTAGAAACATTTCGTAATCAAGGCTTTGCTTTAGGAAACCATACTTATACGCATGACAGCCTAAACAGCATGAGCGCAAATAAATATATTGCGGATATTGAGCGAGCGGATGTGAAATTGGCTCCTGTAATGACGGAACCCAAATATTTTCGCTACCCTTATCTTGCGGAGGGAACTGGCGAAAAAAAACAGCAGGTAGTTAATTATTTGGCTGCGCATCAATACACCATTGCCCCAGTTACTATCGACAGTAAAGATTATGAGTTCAATGCCCAGTTTTATAGAATTCCCTATAGAAAAAGAGCACAAAATATTAATCAATTTAAAAAACGTTACTTAGCCTATATTTGGAAACAAACTCTGGCTGCTGAGCGAAGATCCAATAAGGTGAACGGACAACCTATAAAGCAAATATTACTTATCCATGCAAACCTATTAAACAGCTACTGTTTGGAAGACATCCTTGAGATGTATAAAAAGAATGGGTACAAATTTATCAGTCTTGCTGATGCATTAAGAGGAAATACAGCGCAGCCCTTAAATGCCAGTGCAGAAACTTCAAATCTTACGGAGCAAGCTCCAAAAGAGGCTGGGGTAAATAAGGTAGTACCTTAAGATTCATGAGCGCGCAATGTTTATGTTGATAAATCCTGCGCGCTAATAAGATTAAGAGGAGGAAACCTGAACTACTCTTGGAACGGCGTGCTTAGGTAATAACAGCCAATAATGTCCCGTATTCTTCATATGGCCAGCAATCGATGTAGCACGCTCCCCGCCACCCCAGAAAACATCTCCGCGAATCTTGCCGCGAATGGCCCCACCCGTATCTTGGGCAATCATTAAACGTTGCATAGGCTTGTTTGCATCGGGATTAAGGCTATCTGGACGTGTGGTATTCAGCCATAAGGGAGTTCCAAGTGGAATCCATTGCCTATCAACCGCGAGAGAATAACCAGGAGTTAACCATACACCTTGTGCCCCTAAAGCCACTCCCTGATTCATTTTGCGGAAAAATACAAAGGATTTGTTTTGGTTAATCACGGGATGCAATTGTTTTGGATGCTCGGTCAAATAGCGTTTAATTGCTTGCATGGACGCGTTATCTCGAGTCATCACTCCTTTTTTGATTAAAACACCCGCAATAGCTGTATAAGGGTGTCCATTTTGGGCATCATAACCAATGGAGAGACGTTCCCCATCCTCAAGTTCAATAAGTCCTGAACCTTGAATTTCTAAGAATAGTCGATCAATAGGGCTATTAATCCAAACTAAAACACGAGCTTTATCTTTCAAAGCTCCATTATTAATTTGAGCGCGTGTATAATAAGGAACAAGCTGTTTTTTTACCAAGCGTCCGACAATACGACGATTTTTTAATTCTCCGGAAAACATTCCTAAATCAGAGGTAATTAAATCATCTGGTGTTTCATATAAAGGCACACTAAACTCCTTAGATTTAGTATAACTGCCCTTGATTGTTGGTACATAATAACCAGTAAATAAGCCAGGCCCAGCATCGGGATCAAAAAACTCAACCGGCTGAAACCATTCCTCAAAAAATGACTTCGCTGATTTATCAGTGACTGAATTAATGCTTAAAGCAGCAGCGCAGGCAGGTTGCCAGTCTTTTACTTGCAGCTCAATATGATCTGTTCCAACTACTTGTTCGGGATTTTGTTTCACAAAAGCACGGCAAGAAACTTGGAACGTCGATAATGATCGCTTCAAATCAGCAGACATCCATCCAGGAAGTTGGCTAAAGTTAACGGGCTTAAACATAGATGCGGTTTTTTGCGGCTCTACAGGCTGTTTAAGCGGCTTGGACGGCCAAAACCACCAGGCGGTTGTACCTAATGCGGCAATGGCGACAAATAATGATGTATAAAGTATTTTCGTTTTCATGGAGGGCAATTTTTACACGTTATGGAAAATAATGCAACTAAAATATGGTTATTTTTAAACCAGATTATGGCCTATAGCTTTACAAAGATCAAGAGTATACCCCATCAACCAATTGATTTCATTTGTTTTATTGGGTAAAACCCCTCCACAGATCCTAAATAACGCCAACTACTTCTGCCTAAGCGAATTAAGTGCTCATTACCCACGCAACTGGCCAATGCACCTGAACTAATAAATCGAATCTGTAAAAAAGAAACTGGTGCCCCCTCCTCCTGTGAAGCGACAGAAATCCGGTAATGGTGGCTTGCACGTTTTCGTCCTTGCTCATAAACCACTAAACAAGGGAATGAACCTAGATCTTCAAGAAGGTATTGGTAATCCAATTCTCCATCCTTAAAAGAGCAACCTTGATGCTGCAACAATTCTTTCAAAACGCGATTGGCGTAGTCTTGGTGACGTAAACAGTCTGAAGCAAGCGTCGAATGCTTTTGAGCCAAATGAAGAGCCACCGCTTCTAACTGATAAAAACGCTGATGTAAGGCCTCTTGATGATTGGTTGCTTTGAAATATAACAGTAAATGTTGCATGGAGCTTACTACCAATAAACTTATTACTGCGGTTATCAGTAAGACGATTAGAAAAATAAATCCTTGCTGCTGTCTTTTCATGAGCTGCGAACCGTAACCGTAATATGCTGTTTTTTTCCCTCTGCAAGCCCTAAGGTTACCTGTATGACAGAAACTCCGTGTCGGCGCTCGCGTCGACTATACAAGGACTTAATTATTGAGCTAACCTCTTCTGACTGACCCAATTGATAAAACAACGCTGGCTCCCCTTGGGAGTTTTTCTTAATAAACCAAAGCTCCTCCCAATATTCACCAATATAAACGCTTCTCGCATAGTTAAACTGTAATGGTTTATCTAAAGTAATTAAAACGCCTTTAGCATGAGGCCTCATCGTGAAGCTTTGCAGTATTTCTGCATGTTCGCAATCAGCAATAATTAAGGGGCGTTTTTTGTTAAATGAGGTAGCGTATGGTACAAGAATATGGCTAGGACTGGGGAGGTTTATCACCTCCGCAAACTGCTCATGCATGCGATTTATCCGCAGCAAGTGCCGTGGGCCATTTTCAATTTGCAGGCCAGGGACTAGTTTTCCTTGCTTTTGCAGGTGTAATTGATCGATACCTACACATGGGGTAAAACCTGCTCGACGAATACTGTCACTCAATAAATCATTGACCCAACGAAGATCAAAATGAGTAGCCAATAGAGTTTCCATCTCAATATATGCCTGCTTACTTTGAGAATAAAACTGCATGAGCAAGGACATGATAAGACTTGATAGAAAGAGGCCGATTAATACTTCTGATAAACTAATTCCGGCTTGTTTCTTCATCAGGAACCAGCCCATGTCAGATGATGACGCGTAAGCACATTAGCTTTATTAGCATGATGGATCTGCAATAATGTGCCTTGAGAAGTATATTCAATCTGTACCTGGTAAAAAGGAGGGGGATCCGGAAGTTGCTGCCTCTGAGCTAATAAGGCCTCATCAACTTGATCTAAAAACTGGGAGCTTTGTTCATGTCCAATTAACTGCTGAAGTAATTGCCTACTTTGCCATTGCTGTTGCAGTAAGGATAAGGCAACCATTGTCACAAGCAACAACGATGCCAGCACTTCGACAAGGGAAAATCCCTTTTGCTGATTCATTCCATAATTCCTGAGGTTGGTTAGCTTGCGCAGAATAGCGTTCTAATCATTAAAATTCAAGCAGCTGCTTCTGCATAATATTGGCTTAATCTTTCTCCAGTAGAATGTTTCCGCTCACAATTTGTGAGGGTAATGAAGCAGAGCTGTTAAGCCAGCATTGAGGAGTGAGGTTAGCTTTTTTACTGGATTCATAGCCTCAAAGTGCTGCTACTCAACAAAGCTTTCGAAATTTAGCCTTATTAGGGGCATTTATTTTTTAGGTGTTTTTATGAGCAAAGTTGTCATTGTTGGCGCAGGACCTATTGGATTATATCTTGCCTATAAATTAAAAAGAAAAGGAATCACCGCCACCATTTTTGACCCACGTGCTGGCGTTTATGTTCGCCCAGGTCATGTGAATAGGGAAGATATGAGAAAAGTGTTGGACGAAATAAATGAAAATATGCCCCTAACAAAACGAGTCCATATTAAAGACATTGAACGTGTGCTTTATAATAAAATTGAACAGCTTCACATTCCTGTGGAAAAAAAATCGTTTATTCGACTAAGTACAGAAGGCAAAGGCATTATTGTTGCGAATGATGAAAAAGTAGAAGAGTTCATCGAATGCGACTTTGTCTTTGATTGTTCCGGTTCCAAACGAACTGTAGTGAATGCGGTTAATAGCGAGATTTCTCCAGCACCCTTTACCATAAAGCCTATTGTTTCAGAAGTTAATGTAAAAAATAATTTTCTTGCTTATGTTACTATGAGCGAGAGTCAACAACGGGTGATTGACCTATTTGAAAATAAAGCCAACACTTTTAGACCTGACCGTGAAGAACCCCTTGCTTATGCACGAATAATAGAGCAATTACGCGCATTAGGCTGGAAAGAGTTTGGTTATCCTAAATACTATAGTGTTAGCTTTGGCCATGAAAAAGTATGCATCTATATGGAGGCACCAGATAATTTACCCCGAGAACTGCAAAATACTTGGGTTGAAACTGTGCTTCGCACCATGTCAGGGGTTGACTCTATTTCTTTCCAGCAATTACCCTCCTTCAGAAAACCTCGTTTTAATCAATTTCAGGTCTATCCTCAGGAAGTTCGAGAGGTGGCCTTTGAACAGAAAGGCAAACCGACTGTACTCCCCTTCGGCGATGCACAGATGGAGCCACATCACCGCTTAGCCCTAGGATTGAAGTCAGGTATGAGAAGAGTAGATATATTTATTGAACATATTGAAGAATATAAGAAGCATATTGCTTATTTTGATGCTCAAGAATATTTTGGCTTGATTAAGAAAAGCCTCGAAGACCATAGAAACCAAGTGGTTGAGCTTTTTGCAGACCGTGCAGAATATCATGGAAACTGGTTAGAACAGGCAGAAAAACATTACAGCGAAGCGATTCAAAAAGCGAAAAAACAACAACAGCCAACAATCAACTTTGAAAAAACGCTCGTGGAAATTAGAGCACGGATTAAATATAAAGAAGCACAAAAACTTTTGGCAGAACTTGGCAGCGCCGATGAAATCATTCATCATGCCAAAACTACTCCTGAGCAAGTAAAATTTCATTTATCCACCATATATGCCCTCCTACAGCAAATAAAGGCAGACCTACCTGAATCATTTGTCGAAGAACATGCGAAACTAGTACAAAATTTCACGTTCTTAGCCAATATATGGAAAGAACTAGGAAATCATTATTTTAAAAAGCTATTATTTAAATCAGCGAAGTCAATGTATGAAGAAGGTGTAGCTATTTTTGCAACTGGAACACATCAAGAAACAAACGCGTTACAAGAACTAACTCTTTATTCCAATTTAATTATTAGCAAACGTAAGTTAGGCGAAAATACAGACATTATTGCACTTGGTAAAAAAGCATTATCAAAATATACCTTAACTTCCGACATCATGGTGATTAGCAGAAAAATTCTGGCTAACTTGTTTATTTGTGCAGAAGAACTGCAGCAAGAGCAAACACTTACCAATGAGGCACTTAGGATGCAAGTACTCGAATTTTCCGAGCTGTATCCTGAATTAATTGATGAAAGCATGGAGAAGAATCTAACGGATTCCGGTAATACGGCAAATTACCTTAAGGAGTTTGGGATGTTTAAACATAAGGCAGGAGCACCCATGAGCCTCAAAAAAGAAGTATCTTTTGCTCCTGGTAAATCAATTTAACTTATTATTAGAGAGGGAGCCATTTCGTACCAAGATTAGCTCCCTCAACGCGCGAGAGAAGGTTTTCCAAGCCTGGTGGCCCTCTCACGCGTGACATAACGCATTGCCTTAGGTAATATAAAAATCAATTACTTAGCAAGGAATGTTTTATGGTAGTTAATTATCAAGAAGTACCCCATCCAGGAATACGCTCTTTAGTACCTTATAAACCCGGTAAATCCATTGAAGAACTGGCTCGGGAGAAAGGAATTAGCAATATTATTAAATTAGCCAGTAATGAAAATCCTTTAGGATGTAGTCCAAAGGCTTTAGCAGCCTTCCGTGATATGTCACCGCATGTATTGGCAATGTACCCCTCCCCAGCGAATCACCCATTAATTCCAAAATTAGCGCAAAAGCATCAAGTAAATGCGAGTCAAATTTTTGTTAGTAATGGCTCCGATTACATCTACACCATTCTTTTAAATTCATTCGTATTGCATCATGACAAACACATCCTTGTTCATGATTATGCCTTCAGTACTTATGCTATTCAGGCACAAACCTTAAATATTCCTGTTCATTCTGTTGCCATTCATGATGATTGGCATGTTAATATCACGGCCATTATTGAAGCATGCACTCCCAAAACGGGTATTATTTTTTTAGCTAATCCTAATAATCCGACTGGAGTACTTATCAACCAACAAGAAATACTACATTTACTTAATAGTATTCCTGAAAGCACCCTACTCGTTATTGATGAAGCCTATTATGAATTTGCAGCATCGCATTATAATAATGACAGTGTGGACTGGTTAGCGAAACATCCAAACCTAATCATTACACGCACTTTTTCTAAAATCTACGGCTTAGCCGGATTGCGTTTAGGCTATGCTTTGGCTCATCCTTCTATTGTTGATATTATGCAGCGAGTGCAGCTCCCCTTTACCGTCAATCAAGTCGCATTAACTGCCGCGCATGCAGCCTTAGATGATCATGATTTTCTCCAGTTAAGCCTGAAAATTAATGCTGAGGGAATGGAACAAATGCGTGCAGGCCTTGAGGACTTAGATTTAGAATACTTACCTTCTGCCTGTAATTTCCTCACCTTTAACTGTAAAGATGATGGTATGTCGCTCTATAATTATCTTTTAGACAAAGGTATCATAGTCCGACCACTTCATCCCTATAAAATGAATAATTACATCCGAGTAACTATTGGTACTCAAGAGCAAAACGCTCGTTTTCTTGAGGCTCTAAAAAGTTACTATCGTTAAGGAGTTAAAATGACTAGTGATCTAAGTAGCAAACATTGTGAATCATGTGAAGGAATTGGGGCTGCATTAACTGCAGAGCAAGTTAAAAATTTGCTGCCTCAATTAAATAAACAGTGGAAAGTTAGTGCAGACAACCGCATTATTCGCCGTGAGTTATCCTTTAAAGATTTTTACGAAACTATGGCTTTTGTGAATGCCTTAGCTTGGATAGCAAACGTTGAAAACCATCATCCTGATTTAGAAGTTGGTTATAACTATTGTCATGTAAGTTTTATGACCCATGCCTTGGATGGTTTAAGCCATAACGACTTTATTTGTGCTGCAAAATTAGACAAATTATTATTAGATTAATATACAACAAATAATTATTTAATATACAACAAATAATCATTGCCATAGAGAATTCTTTCTGTGGCAAGATAAATATCTAATATTTCTTAATAAAAACATATTGATCAAAAATTAAATGTAGCGCATTATATGAATTCTATATATTAATATTTTATTCGATATGCCCTCATCACATACAAATACTACTCATACTGGTTCTGTCGATCTAATCGGCGACTTACTTTTTACAGCTCGCTACATTCCCAAGGCTTTATTAACTCTTTCTTTATACTCCCTTACTGGCGCAGTTTCAGGATGGAGTTCTACTTATGTGTTTAAAGAGTCGTGGAATAATTATGCGCAGGCTAATCCGCATATTATTGATCCCAATAGCCAATATGCTGCTCAAGATGAAAAATATTTACATTTTTCCCGTAGCAAACAATTTAATCAAGTAACACCAACCATTGATGAAGCAATCCCTGCCTACGCCGCAATGCTTGGAGCTTGCACCGGAGGTTTTTTTGCAGCCCAGAGGATTATAGGTGACTTTAAACGGGAATTAGAGGAAGAGCGAATTACCCGAAGTTTAAATATAGTATAACCCTGATTAGGATCTACAATATTTTACTCACTAACGGTTAAGGTGATGGGTACTAAAACCTTATTTGACTACCTTTAAATAAAAGCCTGATTGCGAGCAACCAGGCACCATTTCGCTTAACGGATTCGATAGTTTCCACTATCCGTACACAAATCGGCTACCGCATGGACAAGGCTAGATACTGGTCGAGTGAATATGCCAACAATACTTAATAAAGGATTAAGTATTGCTGCAAAAAGTGCCGATACACAATGGCAAAAATGCTCTTTCGCATGCTCCCATCGAGTTATAGCTCTTGAGGTTGGATGATCGGTCTGAAAACCTTTAGGAGAAACACTACTAGCCCATAGTTGGCCAGCCGCAATTAATGAGGTCAGACAATTTAATGCAGAAATTGCTGCATCAAGCAAAAAAGAAGGAGCGGCAATCAAATCCATTATCGGACGGCCTACGTAAATTAAAAAATCTGAATGCTTATAATGGCGTGATTGTATAGGACTCAATAACGCATTAAAGCGGATCTTTGTGGAACTAAACATACCATACTCAGTTACTAAAGTAGGATGTATTACTCTTTCAGACATTTATAAACTCCAAAATAAAGCGATTACAGATTAGGGGTCTTCCATTGCGTTACCTAAGTCAAAATGACTATACAGTTAACCTTAATACCTCATTACCGCACGTTCCTCGCCAAGCAAGTTAGTTAAAAGTCCTAATAATTCATCACTAGGTTCGACATACCATTGCTTTGCTAAACTTAGCTGTGCCTTTGCATGCTCATTAGTATACGCAAACTGTACCGCACAACTACCGGCATGGCCTTTTAAAATAGTTTGAATTGAGGGCAGTAGACTTTGATGTTCTGATTTTAAACGTAACTCCAAACAACGAGCAAATCTTGAGCGTGCGGAGGGCACATTATACAGAACATTAGCCGTCATTTTAACCCCACCACTAAAATCATCGTGAGCTACCTCACCTTCCACTACGAGCATATCTCCTGTAGCTAGAGGCGAAGTAAATGATTCAAATACCTCGCCAAAAACCACCACATCCATCCTGGCAGTTGAATCATCCATCCCAATAATTACCAGTTTTTTGCCACGCTTGGTAATAATCTTACGGATCGCTGAAACTTGGGCACAAATAACTGCTTTTTTATGTAACGAGGGATTTAATTGACTCAGAGGCACTATAAAATCTATAAATTCACGACGATATTGATCCGCGGGATGGCCAGTTAAGTAAAAGCCTAAAACCTCCCGCTCACCATCTAATCGCTGTCCTTCGGTCCATGGTTTGCATTCTACGTATTCTTGATTACTGGCATCATCTTCTAATATAGAAAATAAATCGAATTGGCCACTGGATTGGTTTTGATGCTCTTTTTCAGCAACTTTGAGCGCCTTTTCCAAAGAGGCGGTCAGCACTGCCCGCTCAACCTTCCAGACATCAAAGGCACCACTTTTAATTAAGGCCTCAAGTACTCGGCGATTTACTTTGCGTAAGTCCAATCGTTGGCAAAAACTGTATAAATCCGTATAGATTCCTTGAGCTGCGCGCTCCTGGGTAATGCAATCAATAGCATTCTCCCCTACCCCTTTGATTGCACCTAGACCATAGACTATGGTGGTGTCATCAGTTACCGTAAAATGATACATCGATTGATTAATTAAGGGAGGTAGCACCGTTAATTTCATGTGCGCGCATTCATCGATAAAGGTTACGACTTTATCAGTGTTATCCATATCCGAAGACATTACTGCGGCCATAAAGGCAGCTGGATAATGAGCTTTGAGCCAAGCCGTTTGATAGGCAACTAAAGCATAGGCTGCGGAGTGCGATTTGTTAAAACCATAGCCTGCAAATTTTTCCATTAAGTCGAAAATGTAGGTTGCAACTTTTTCATCTACCCCGCGCGCGGTAGCTCCCTCGGTAAAAATTTCCCGTTGCTTGGCCATCTCTTCGGGCTTTTTCTTACCCATTGCACGACGTAATAAATCCGCAGCACCTAATGTGTAATTCGCAAGTACCTGGGCAATCTGCATCACCTGTTCTTGATATAAGATAACCCCATAGGTGGGTTTTAAAATAGGTTCCAGATCCGGGTGAGGATAATCAACCGCGGCACGCCCATGCTTACGATCAATAAAGTCATCCACCATTCCTGATTGCAAAGGTCCGGGGCGGAATAAAGCCACCAATGCGATGATGTCTTCAAAACAGTCCGGTTGTAAACGACCGATCAATTCTTTCATTCCGCGGGATTCTAGCTGGAATACAGCAGTTGTTTTACACGCTTTAAGCAAGTCAAAGGTAGCTTCATCGTCCGTAGGGATTTGGCTAATATCAATTGCGGGTAGGCCATTTTTTTCATTTTGCTTATTTACGGTAGCTAAAGCCCAATCAATAATGGTCAGCGTTCTTAAACCTAAAAAGTCAAATTTCACCAACCCTGCCGCTTCAACATCATCCTTATCAAACTGGCTTACAATTTGCGTGGAGCCCTCTTCACAATAAATTGCTGTAAAATCAGTCAGTAAGGAAGGGGCAATAACCACGCCTCCTGCGTGCTTTCCAGCATTTCGAGTAATTCCCTCTAGTTTCAGAGCTAAATCAATTAGCTCTTTAACTTCTTCCTCCTCCTGATAGCGGCGCTCGAGTTCTGGCTCCTGTTCCATTGCCTTACTTAAGGTGATTCCAATTTCAAAAGGAATTAGTTTGGCAAGCTTATCCACAAAACCGTAGGGATGACCTAAAACGCGCCCTACATCACGTACAACCGCTTTTGCGGCCATGGTACCAAATGTAATAATCTGTGACACACTTTGGCGACCGTATTTTTCGGCCACATAGTCAATAACTCGATCACGACCTTCCATACAAAAATCGATATCAAAGTCAGGCATGGAAACCCGCTCGGGGTTCAAAAAGCGCTCGAAAAGTAATTCATACTCTAAGGGATCAAGGTCTGTAATTTTTAAGGCATAAGCGACTAGAGAGCCCGCTCCAGATCCCCTTCCTGGACCAACGGGTACGCCATTAAGTTTGGCCCACTGAATAAAATCCGCAACAATAAGAAAGTAACCGGGAAACCCCATGTTATTAATTACATCAAGCTCAATTTGCAAACGCTTGTCGTACTCGCCGCGTTTGGCGGCTAACTCTTCTGCGGATTTGTTTTTGAATATTTGCCCTAAACGCTCTTCTAAACCAACTCGGGAGAGATGCGATAAATAATCCTCCACCGTAGAACCATCTGGAATGGGGAAATTCGGCAGGTAGTTGTTGCCTAAATCCAGTTTTACCGTACAACGCTTACTGATTTCTACTGTATTTTGAATAGCAGAAGGCAAATCGGCAAATAAGGCCTCCATTTCTTCTGCTGAGCGTAAGTACTGCTGAGCGCTATATTGCTTACTACGGCGCGGATCCGCTAAGGTGTACCCATCATGAATACAAACTCGCGCTTCATGGGCATCAAAATCTTCCGCATCGATAAATCGCACATCATTAGTTGCCACAAGCGGCAATTGCAATTCATCAGCTAAAGCAATTAATTGTTCATTATATTGAACTTCATCAGATCTTCCCGTGCGTTGGATTTCTAAATAGAAACGATTGGGAAAAAGACTTTGCCAATGGCGAGCACGGTTTTTAGCTAACTCTAAATCATTAGCCAGTAAAGCTTGCCCTATATCGCCAAACTTACCACCAGACAAAGCAATTAAACCTGTAGAGTATTCTTCAATCCATTGGTTCTGCACACGTGGCTTACCTTGATGCTGTCCCTCTTGGTAGGCTTTAGAAACTAAACAGGTTAAATTTTTATAGCCTTCTCCATTAAGACATAGAAGTACTAAGGATGAAATGCGCTCAGGCTGTAGAGGGTCATGGCAAGGAAGATCGCTGCCGATAATCGGTTTAATTCCAGAATCTAATGCAGACTTGTATAATTTTACCGCAGCAAATAAATTGCAATGATCGGTAACCGCAACGGAGCACATTCCCCTGGAGGGTAATGCCTTCATTAATGGCTTAATTCGCACAAGACCATCAACTAATGAAAATTCCGTGTGAACGCGCAGGTGAACGAAACGTTGTTGCATAGATGAATAAACTCAATCGCCGGTTTTTAATCTAGGCCGATTTTAACGTAATTATTGCCGGGGATCAAAAGCGTCCCTCACTGCATCCGCAAATAAGTTAATTGCCAGTACCAACAAAAACATAAAGATAAAAGCTGCTAACATTGGCCACCAAACTACAGGATCACGAGCCAACTCAAGACGTGCGCTGTTAATCATATTTCCCCAGCTGATTGTCATCGGTGAAACCCCGACCCCCACATAAGAGAGCAAAGCTTCTGCCATAACCAGGAAGCTAAAATCCAAAACTAGCGTAATCACTACGATATGCATCACATTAGGTAATAAATGTTTGCGTAAAATAGTAAACCAATTAGACCCTAAAGCTCGAGCCGCCAAAACATAATCAACCTCACGCAATTTTAAGGCTTCGGCTCGTAAAAGGCGGCATAGGCTAGTCCAACTGGTTACCCCTAAAATCAAGCATAAGGCAAGCAAACGGGCATCCGCACTTTGTGCCAATGTAGGAAATTGTTCTGGGTGGTTGGCAATGTAGGTTTGTAGTGACAAAACCGATGCGGTAATTAACAATACTCCCGGAATAGAACTTAATGTAGTGTAGACATATTGAATAATATCATCTGCTAAACCGCCAAAATATCCGGCCACTACTCCAAAAAATAAAGCCAGAGGCAGCATAAAAAGCGTGGTTAATAAACCAATGACTAAACCTGTGCGAATACTTTTTATCGTGAAATAAAAAATATCTTGCCCGATTTGCCCTGTTCCAAAAACATGGAAAACTCGGGATAGTTGATAACCATAAACGATAAAAAAGCTAAGCAAACTTAATGTTATTATCACACTAAGGTTTGTGGCGCTGAAATGACAATATGGCTTAATACCACATAGGTACCGATAAAGAATGATTATGCCGGTAAATACTAATCCAACGACCAGACACCATTGCAGTGCATACCAAGCTTCATTTTTAATAATTTTTTCTTTTTCGGCCTCTGTGCTTACCCATTTCGCTGGATAATTTAAACGTGGATAAACCTGGGTAACAACGCCATTAACAAGTACAGTATCGGTTACAAATTGGTATAAAGCTAAGGGAGCTGAATAAGTTTTTTCACTAATTTCATCAATTGGCGATAAAAGCTTATCCAGTACTGATATAGCGGACTCAGACTGATTCTTAGCTTGAAAATGAATTGAATCTAATACACCAATAGTGATAAATGCTAAAAGAATAATGCCGGCACTTACGGCAATTGGTCGATGCAGGATCATAGAGAAAGAACGACGAATATGCTGTTTACGCAGGCTCAATAAAATAGTAACTATTCCCAATACCAGGAGGATGAGAAAACATTTATCGGTCCATAGAAATTCAAATGTCATTTTTATTCTCTGTTTATTTATGACAACTTAACCCGTGGGTCAACCAACATATAAGAAAAATCAGTCAATACCAAACCCAAGATATACATAATTGACCCCAGAAATACCATGGCACGTACAATCGCAAAATCCTGTTGCTGAATCGCATCAATGATATAACTCCCCAAACCGGGAATACCAAAAAAAGATTCTAAAATTAAGCTTCCCATAAAAAGCGAAGGAATAATTACTACGATTCCCGTTAAAATCGGCAACATGGCATTTTTTAGTACGTGCTTAAACATTATTTTGCGCTCGGTCAAGCCTTTGGCCCGGGCCGTTTTTACATAATCCTTATTCATTTCCTCTAAAAATAAAGTTCGATACCAACGGCCTCCAGCCCCTAAACTTCCTAATACAGCAACAACCACTGGAAGAATAATAAACTTAAATGCTTGAACTCCCCCATCGTAACCAGAAATAGGTACCAAACGTAGTAACTTTCCAAAAAGATATTGGCCGCCAATAATGTAAAATAAACTGGAAATAGACATTAAAATAATGCAAATAACCACTCCAGTTAGATCCAGATAAGTCCCCCGGAAAAACGCCATCGCCATGGCCAGAACAATATTACTCAGCACATCCAGAAATAAAACCGGTATAGCAATTGCCAAACTAGGCCACATCCTAAAGGTAATATCTTGACTGATATCACGACCCGCATCGGACATGCCAAAATCGAAGGTAAATAAGCGCATCGACTTTTGGAAAAATAAAGTTGCTTCGAGCTTTTCAAACCCAGTTTTCTGCGAGTTAAAAAACAAGGGTAAATCATAACCATGCGCAGCTTTCCAATCGTCAATGACCTGCTGCTGCACATGCTTTTGTCCTAAGTGCATACGGGCAATATCATCGGGAGTATTCACCATGAAAAACAAAATAAAGGTGAGCACATTAATGCCAAAGAGGATGGGAATAGCATAGAAAAATCGGCGCATTACATACTTCATCATAACAAATTGCTCCTCTTAGCGGGCTGTTTTTCTTTATTTGCATAGGCAATAAATAACGGTAAAACCAAAGCCAGAATTAAAACCAGCAATAAACCTAGAGGCCAAAAAATGGGTTGATTCCATGCCAGCCGTAATTGATTACGTTCTTTAACATCAATCGCGACATATTTTAAATTACCTAAAGAAATGGTGTTGGGTTTCGTTGGAGAAACCCAATTGTGCGCTAAAATAAAATTCTCCGTGTTATAACCCCAAGACCAAGGCGCATCACGGCGAACAATTTCTACCATAGCATCGATAAGCTGTTGTCTTGTTGCATCGTTTTTACGATTTCTCATAAGATCAAATAAGCGGTCAAATTCAGGATTGTGGTAATTAGCCGCATTTTCACCTCCATGCTTTACCTTCCCATTTGCTCCATAGAGCTGGAATAAAAAATTTTCCGGGTCAGGATAATCCGCAACCCAGCCCCAGCTAAATATTTGCGCATCTCCGACCCGCATTTTCTCTTGGAACCGATTATATAAAGTTGCCCGTACGTTCAAATCAATCCCAATACTGGCAAATTGTTTGCGCATCCAATCCAGCATGGCTTTATCTTCTGGTCCTCCGGTACTCATGGTATCGTAATGAAGAATGAGTGCTTTTCCAGTTTTCGGATCAATCCCTCCGGGATAGCCTGCCTCAACCATCAATTTTTGTGCATCACTTATTGAACGTCGAACAGCTTCATTATTTTTCCATTCAAAAACGTAAGGATTAATTCCAGCTTTACCTTCCCGGTAACCAAAAATGCCTGGAGGAATTGGACCTTGCGCAGCAACGCCTCGTCCATTATAAAAAATAGCGATACGCTCATCGTCATTTACTGCAATGGAAATTGCTTGCCTTAATTTACGCGCACGTTCACTCGAGCCGCCAACAATACTATCTAGCATATTAAAGCCCAAATAGTACACGCTAGGTTCTTGAGTTTGTGTTAAATACACACCTTTCTGACGCATTTCTGGAGTGAGGGTCGCAGTGCCATGCTTATTAAGATGAATAGCCTGATCAAAGCTGTCGGAACTAATGGTGGAATTATCATAATAACCTTGTAAAAATTTGTTCCATCGTGGAATGGTTTCTTTTTCTAACGTAAACACAATTTTATTGATTAAGGGTAAACGCTCACCAGCATGACGTAAAAATCCTGACTTTTTATCTTCATCAGATCCTATTGTGGGAAAAAATTGCGGATGGAAATTAGGATTTTTTTCTAAAATCATACTGCGATTAGGATTATTCGTGGTCAACATAAAAGGACCGGTACCAATGGGATACCAACTTAAAGATATATTTTTATCACTCATTTCAGGTTGGGAGTAAAATACATTTGCCTCCCAGGGAACAGGTGAGAAAAAAGGCATGGCCAGCCAAAAGAGAAACTGCATGTATTGGCCTTTCAAGGTAATCTCAAAAGTATAATCGTCTAGTTTCCTTACCCCTGCCAAAGGATATTGCCGTAGGTCCGTATAGGCATTTAAACCGGGAAGCGTTTTCCCGTATTCTTTAAAACCAACGATGTATTCGCTCATCAGTCCATAAATAGGTGAACTTATCGCAGGATTAGCCATGCGTTTAATTTGATAAATGTAATCATCAACAATAAGCTCACGTGTTCCGGTGTGTTTAAAATCGGAGAGCTGGTTAATGCGGTGGCGAGCTAAATAATTAGGAGCCAAATGGTGGTATAAATAATGACCATCAGGAGCACGAGCCAATGCGGGATGCGGTTGATAATATATGCCTTTATTAATGTGTAAGGTATATACCGTATAGGCTGGTGCAGTTGGGCTGTTTTCGGGTAACGGTTTACCTTGAGCATCCAAATACCGCGTTTGTGGAAACTGGGTGGTGGTATTGGGTATTAATTGATAAGGTCTAATTAGGTAATCGTATTCTAATAAAGGCTCATAAATTTGTGAGATGAAGAGGTATTCGTTTAGTGAATAGGAAAGTGCTGGATCTAAGGTTTTGGGTTGCTCAGCAAAGGAGGCATAAAAAATAAGTTCATTGGCTTGACTTTGTGGGTAAGGATTGTTAAGGATCCAGGATCGAGCGTAAGCTAGATTGAGGCTATTTAACATCAATATTAGGAACAATCCTGTTCTTAGTGTCATGATACATCCTTACATTTTAAGCAGTTATGGTGAATTTTTTTGTTACCTCGCCCCCTACCTACCCCAAGATTCTATTGTAGGTTGAAAGAGGGCTATGCGTTTACCCCGCTGCAAGCAACTCCAAAAACTGCTCTTCGTCCAAAACCGCAACCCCCAAACTATTTGCCTTATCCAGCTTAGACCCGGCCTCAACTCCGGCAACTACATAATCAGTCTTCGCCGAAACACTACCACTGACCTTTGCCCCTAAAGCCAATAATTTCGCTTTCGCTTCTTCACGCCCCATTGTACTTAAAGTTCCAGTCAAAACTATGGTCTTACCAAAAAATGGGTTTTCCTGGTTAACCTGTTTCTTCTCAATTTTTGGCCAATGAATACCCAGTTCCAATAAACGCTTAATAATTTGCAAGTTATGCTCCTGCGCAAAGAAATGCACCACATAAGAGGCACCCACAGGTCCAATATCATTTAAGCGCATTAACTCTTCTTCCGTAGCAGCAGCAATTGATGGTATATCACCAAAATGTTCCGCTAAAACTCGCGCACTTGCCTCACCAATCTCGCGAATGCCTAAGGCGTATAAGAAACGATTAAAACTTGTTTTTTTACTCGCTTCTAAAGCTTGTATTAAATTATGCGCTGATTTAGAACCCATACGCGGCAGGCGTTCTAAGGTAGCTGCATCAAGCTCATAAAGATCTGATAAATGACGAACGATACCTTCATCAACCAATTGTTCGATTAAGACAGAACCTAGGCCTTCTATGTACATTGCTTTGCGTGAAGCAAAATGCCACATCATGCGTTTTAATTGGGCTTTACAGAATAAGCCACCCACACAACGTGCAACAGCCTCTCCTTCTTCCCGCACCACATCTGAACCACAAACCGGACATTGCTCTGGCAAGTGAATTATTTGCGTATGCTCAGGACGTCGTTCCATAACCACGGAAACAACTTCTGGAATTACATCTCCAGCACGACGAATGATTACGGTATCACCTATGCGGATGTCTTTTCTGGCAATTTCATCCATATTGTGCAAAGTCGCATTACTCACTTTAACGCCAGCCACATTAACAGGTTCTAAGCGTGCTACGGGAGTTAATGCTCCTGTTCGGCCAACCTGAAAATCAACTGCCAATAGCCTAGTCATTTCCTCAGTAGCGGGGAATTTATGGGCGCAAGCAAAACGAGGGGCTCGGGAAATAAATCCTAATTGCTGCTGTAAGGGAATACTGTCTATTTTGTAAACGACCCCATCAATTTCAAAAGGCAGCTGATCCCGTTTTGCTAGAATGTCGTGGTAATACTCCAAACAGCCAGTGATTCCATTTTTGCGTTGGGTTTCTGCTGAAACGCGAAACCCAAATTCTTTTAACAGCTCTAATTGCTGCCAATGAGTATCAGGAAGCTTGTAACCATCGCATGCACCGATACCATAACAATAAATTGCCAATGGGCGATGGGCAGTAATGGCCGGATTTAATTGGCGTAAACTTCCAGCCGCAGCATTACGTGGATTAGCGAATATCTTTTCCCCATTCATTTGCGCTTTTTTATTGTATTCTGCAAATCCCGCTTTGGGCATGTACACTTCGCCACGGACTTCGATAAAACGTGGAGGATTATCCGTTCGCAGCTTTAAAGGCACGGAGGCAATTGTTTTAATATTGGCGGTAATATTTTCGCCTGTAGTCCCATCTCCACGAGTTGCAGCAGACACCAGAATCCCATCTTCATAGGTAAGATTAACTGCCAAACCATCCAGTTTGGGTTCGCAAACAAATATTAACTGTTGATGGGGTTCATCCAGTTTATCCGTAACTCGTTTAATAAAGGCTTGTAATTCTTCTTCAGTAAATACGTTAGAAAGAGACAGCATTGCTTGCCGGTGAGATACTGGCATAAACGCATCAGCAGGAGCACCACCAACACGTTGAGTGGGTGAGTCTGGCGTAAGTAACTGTGGATATTTAGATTCTAAATCCTGTAACGCGCGAAAGCAGCGGTCATATTCAATATCTGGGACTAAGGGCTGATCGAGCACATAATAATGATAATCATATTGCCTAATCTTCTCTCTTAGCTCAGTAATCTGCCTTGCTATTTCATTAATGCTCATACACTATCCGTTATTTTAATTATTGCCCTTAAAATTAATTTAATGGCTGCACATCATTTAAGGATTCAGGCCTTTTTTATCACTCTAAACTGCATCGCAATTAGGCGCTATGGCAGTGTTTTATACGTCATTCTAAAAATGGCTAAATCGGGAAGTAAAACAATTAGTTTATCATTAAAATTTATGCTATAGATACAGGTTCATCGGATATTGAGGCATGATAAAAATGGACTTTCTACGTGTTTTAATTGCTTTTGTATTAGTTGTATTTTCAACATTAATTCAAGCTGATGATAATCCCGGTATTGCCTTTATACACGGTACAGGAGATCACCGTGTAGATGCCTATGGAGATTATTGGAAAGTCGATTTTATTGACCGAGTTACGCAAGGATTAGCAAACCCTGGAAACTATATTGTCACTCATTGTAATTATAATAATTACATGTGGGACGAGGCTGCCGGTGAATGCACCGTAGATCAGTTATTAAATTTTATACACGAGAAAAACATTAGCAGCCTTACGGTTTATACCCATTCCAATGGAGGAAATGTATTACGCTGGATTTTATCCAATCCTACGTACAGTAACCGTTACATGGAGTTAAAAAAATACATTAGAAGAGTAGTGGCTTTAGCTCCATCAAGCACCGGCACGCCTCTTGCTGATTTGGTATTAAGCGGCCATATTATAAGCTCAAGCTTATCCTGGATTTTAGGTTTTAATGGGGATGCCATTAAACAACAACGCGTAGGTGATATGCGCATTTATAATG
This sequence comes from Legionella saoudiensis, assembly GCF_001465875.1. Classification (GTDB taxonomy): domain Bacteria; phylum Pseudomonadota; class Gammaproteobacteria; order Legionellales; family Legionellaceae; genus Legionella; species Legionella saoudiensis. The sequence goes on from NZ_LN901324.1 coordinate 1,412,491, forward strand.
AAGAATTACTATTAGGTACCAAAGGCCGGCCTTCATTGCCCGTACCTTTTAACCCCGTGATTGGGACCGATGTGGTTGCATCACCTTTATCTTCCGGCAGTTACTGCAATGGCTACCTGCTTAACAGCGGATTAAAAATTACTAAATTATATCTTGATAGATGTTCCGACGGATTTTTAAATTGCAGCTCCCAAGAAGCCGCAGGAGAAATCTGGTTTCGTGATAAAGAACGTCTGGAAAACAATTGGACTTTAAGCCATAACCAGAGCAGACATTCTTGCTTTGGGCTGGATAAAATTCTTATAAGTGCCTTAGCTACGGAAGGAGCTGTACAATGAAAACAACTCATCTTTTTTTAATGTCTGCATTTTGCTTCAGTCAAGCTCATGCATACACATTACCTCAGCATCCTACTAAAGCTTATGAATGCAGTGAGTGTTATAAGTTATCTCATCAAACCTTACGTGCTAGCTGGGCCATAGCGCAAACAACTTTAGAGCATAAAGTTCGCAAAGATCAAAAAAGCTATAGCTATAATCAAGTTATTACTCAAGAGCAATTACGTGAGGGTGTCGCTATATCGACTCGCGCCCCTGGTGCCGTGGTGCGAATTACGCCCCTACAAAAAAAATCTGTGCCCGAACTGGTACTGCAAACACCTCAAAAGCAGCAATTAAGTCTCAAAGATGCCTCTGCATTGTATTCTCAAGATGAAGATTTAGATGAGTCTTTACTTGCCGCAGAGCACCAAACCATGACCCAACTTAAGCCAGATCTAGGCTTTGGTACATTTATTCTCAAAAGCCAAACTAATTCGGTTCATGACGCTAACTCCTACTTAATTAATGTCTTTGATAAGTTTTCACTACTGTATTTAAAAGTGGAGCCAAGCTCCCTGCAATATCAGTATGGCGATGAGTTCTCAGCAACCATTTCCTTAAAAGATTATGACACAAATTACTCTGTAGATGATGTGAATGCCTCTTTAGTAGGCACTAATGATGAATTTATTCCATTAAAGCTGAGTAAAATAAAACGTAATGTATTCCAGGCTAAAACAAAATTAATGTCTGCGTTAAATACACATGGTGATAATTGGTATGTAGAAGCAGAAGTATTTAGTGAACAAGAGGATGGTCATGTACGACGCACTGCACGTAGCGCATTTTCATATTCAATTCCATCAGCAAGCTTAATCGCGCTGAAAAAAATCTCCTCTCATCCTTTAACTTTTGCAGCAACCGTAGAGGTAGCTACTGCAAGCCGCTATGCACTGCAAACCGTACTTTTTAATCAAAACAGTGACGGGCAACTGCTGCCTGTAGAGACAGCCCAAAGCGCTCAGTGGTTAGAACCCGGAACGCAAACCATTAAATTTAGCTTTGACAATTCCAAGCATTTAACAGAGGATACGCTATCCGTTGGTTATTTACATCTTACAGATTACGGTCAATTAAAAACCGTTTATCAATACGATGAGCCAATAAAACTCAGCAAACTTATGGATTAATGCATGGAATTTTTATCGTCGCTTACCCTTCTTGAGGGCATTGCATTGGCAATTGCCCTACAGTTTTTTTTCTTTATTTGGTGCTTGGTTAAGCAAAATCAGCACAAAAAGCTGAGCGCTCAACTTAGCGAAAAGGTTATGGAAACCTTCACCAACCAGCTTCATCAGTTACATCTTGATTTCAATGAAAAAATAGGCCAGGGACAGTTGCTCACCCAACAATTAATTCATGACACAGTACACAAACAAATGACGGACGTACGTGAACAAATGAGCCATAGTTTTAAACAACATGCCAGCTCTCTAACCTCTCATCTGCAAATTCTTACAGAAGAAATTCGCAACCACTTACACAGTCTAACCCAACAGGTTAATCATAAGTTAACCGAAGGGTTTGAGAAAACCTCATCAACATTTATTGATGTAGTAAAAAGATTGACTATTATTGATGAGGCACAAAAAAAAATTACCGAGCTCTCCAGCCATGTGGTTAGTTTACAAGATGTATTGGTTGATAAAAAAGCGCGTGGTGCTTTTGGTGAAGTGCAGCTTTCGGCTTTAATTGGCAATATGATTCCCGCAACTCACTATCAAATGCAATACACCTTGAGCAATCAAAAACGTGCCGATTGTATTTTGTTTTTACCCGAACCGACTGGGAATGTAGTTATTGATGCGAAGTTTCCCTTAGAAACCTACCAACGCCTTATCAATAGTGAAGTAAGTTCCGTTGAACGTAAAACCTTACAACAACAGTTTCGCCAAGATATTCAAAAACACATTAAAGACATTGCAGAGAAATACATCATTCCTACTGAAACCAGTGATGGAGCCATGATGTTCATTCCAGCGGAATCAATTTTCGCCGAAATTCATGCAAACTATCCTGACTTAATTGCCTTATCGCAACGCTTAAAAGTGTGGCTTGTATCTCCCAGTACTTTGATGGCTGTATTAACCACTGCGAAAGCAGTACTTAAAGATGATGCGACCCGCAAGCAAATTCATATCATTCAAAAGCATTTACACGCACTGGCTGATGACTTCCAACGATTTGAAAAGAGAATGGATAAATTGTCCAAGCATATTAATCTGGCACATCAAGATGTGAGCGAAGTAAATACTTCGGCGAAAAAGATTAGCTCTCGCTTTCAAAAGATTGAATCGGTAGACATCAATTTAGAAGAAATTGAATTAATTGAACGGGATGAGATAGCTGAGGAAGCTTAAAGTAAGTAGGCGCCATAAACACCTCCATTAAGTTAATTTGTAGACTGGGCTGTCAGCCCAGCATTGGGCTTAACAAAACGTGTTTGCTGGGCTTGACAGACCAGCCTACTTATTTAAGGTAGAATACCGATATTAGAATAAACCCATCAACAAATTGAACAGTTTATATTCTAACTTCGCAATTTATTTGCTACAATCCCCCTCGATTTTACAACACTGGAGTAAAACATCGTGATCACACTATATAACTATTTCCAATTCGCAAAAACGGCTCTGACCATTGGTCTTCTAGTTGCTGTTGGATTACTGTTTTGGCCGGGTGCTTTAGCCACCGTTGCTAATTTTTCTCTTTTTGGATTATCTATTGCCTCTTATGTTGGCTCCAATGTTCTATATCAAGCTGGTGCTGTAGCTGGCTTAACTTTTGTTGGCTTACATGCCTTGGGGATCACAATCGATGTAGTTGGTGGATTCTTCAGCTTGCTAAAATCCTGCTGCTGTTCTTCCAAAGCACAAGAAACTTATCATCCTGTTTCTCGCACAGCAAGAGAGCCACAATTAAAATCGCAGGAATCGTATCAAGTATTTAATCAGGCAATGCCGCCTTCAAATAGCAACCAGCACGTTGTTCAGCCACAGCAACCGCCTAGTTATCAACCGCTTTATCCTCCTACTTATAACTCTATCTATCCTAAACTGGATGGTACTCAATCAGACGAATATTTAGGATATCCGAAGCTATAGTAGGCGTAACCTGGTTGCTTGCAACCAGGTATTCCAAAGATAAAGGAACCAGATAGGACTCTGGTAGGAAGGCAGAGTAAACAGAATTACTGGTTGCAAAACCAGGCTGCAAATGACCAAGAATTTGATATTTTTTAAGATACAGGAATATGGATACACTACTCTACCAAAGCACACAAACTAAACAAATATGGGGACAACTTCATGGCAGTAGCTTAGCTCTTGCTTTAGCTGAGTATTGCCAAAAAACACCGGGTATCAAACTGCTTATTGCTCAGGATAACCTCAGCGCCAACCAATTACAGTCTGAGTTAGAGTTCTTTTTAAATCCCAAAGAATCAGAGCAAGAACTCTTATTTTTCCCCGACTGGGAAACCTTACCATACGATCAATTTTCTCCACATCAAGATATTATTTCAGAACGGTTATATACCTTAAGTCGTATTCAGCAGGTCAGTAATGCGATCATTATTACTTCTGCCAATACTTTAATGCATCGACTCTGCCCACCGGAGTTTTTAAATCAATATGCCCTAATGCTTAAAAAGGGGCAAAAACTGGATCTGGAAGCGTTCAGAAACCAATTGCAACAGTCAGGTTATCATTGTGTTAATAAAGTATTAGAGCATGGTGAGTTTGCATTACGTGGCTCTATTATTGATGTGTACCCTATGGGTTCTACTCGACCCTTTCGTATTGAGCTATTTGATGACGAAATTGACAGCTTAAGAGAGTTTGATACGGAAACCCAACGTACTATAGAAAAAATTCCTTACATTAACGTATTACCAGCACGCGAATTTCCGCTCAATGAACAAAGTCAAACGCTATTTCGCCGAGCATTTCGGGAGTTATTCCCAGGAAACCCCAGCAACTGTCCTATTTATGAGGCCATCAGTCACGGACAGTTTCCTGCCGGCATTGAATACTATCTACCGCTTTTTTTTGACAAAACGGTTAGCTTTTTTGATTATTTACCCCAAGATGCCAAAATCTGTTTGATTGAAAATATTCAGGATAATGCCGAACAATTTTGGCAAGAATTAACTGGCCGTTATGAACAGCGTCGTTATGATATTAGCCGCCCGATTCTTGAGCCAACGGCCTGTTTTCTTAATCCCATCGAGCTTTTAACCAAAGCAAACGAATACCAACAACTGCGTTTATTCCATGCTGCAAGCAGCAAAAAAGGTGCGGTTACTAATTTTGATATAGCTCCAGCTCCGGAACTGCCCATCGATAGGAAAACGCAAGAGCCTTTAAGCCGCTTACGCGAATACTGTGCAGATACCTCTCGCCGTTATCTTATCGTGGTAGAAAGTGCCGGACGCCGGGAAGTTTTGCTGGATCTACTCAAACCCAGTGGCATACTCCCTAAAGTACAAAATAATTGGCATGATTTTCTTAAAGATACCGCTCCAATTAATATCACTACCGGATCTTTAGTTACAGGTTGTGAATTAACTCAAAGCAATACGGTTTTAATTGTTGAATCCCAATTATTTGGTGAGCAAAGTACTCCTCAACGTCGCAGTACACAAAAAACCGTTGACCCGGATTTAATTATCCGCGATATGGCTGAATTACGTTTAGGTGCACCCGTTGTGCACTTACAATTCGGAGTTGGACGTTATCAGGGATTACAGCATATTGAAACGAATGGTACTGCCAGCGAATTTTTAGTTTTAACTTATGCCGGTGAAGATAAAATTTATGTTCCGGTTACTTCCTTGCATTTAATTAGCCGTTATACCGGAGTAGATAGCGAGCATGCACCATTGCATAAATTGGGTTCAGACCAATGGCAAAAGGAGCGAAAAAAGGCGGCAGAAAAAATTCATGATGTGGCCATTGAGCTGCTCGATCTCTATGCAAAACGAGAAGCGCAACCAGGGCACCAATATGAGGTTAGTCAAGATGAATATGCTCGCTTTGCCAGTGCCTTCCCTTTTACAGAAACAGCAGATCAGCTGCAGGCTATAGAGCAGATCATGAAGGATATGGCTTCACCCAAACCTATGGACCGCTTGATTTGCGGCGATGTAGGTTTTGGTAAAACTGAGGTTGCCATGCGCGCTGCATTTATTGCCGTACAAAATAATAAACAGGTTTGTGTGTTAGTCCCTACGACTTTGCTTGCTGGACAGCATTTTGAATCATTTAGAGATCGTTTTGCTGATTTCGCAGTAAATATTGAATTGCTTTCACGTTTTCGCTCAGCTAAAGAAACAGAGGCAGTACAAGCATCATTAAAATCAGGAAAGGTTGATATTGTTATTGGTACGCATAAACTCTTTCAAAGCTCTATTGCCTTTAAAAATCTAGGTCTATTAATCATTGATGAAGAGCACCGTTTTGGCGTTAAACAAAAAGAGCACATCAAAGCATTACGTACTCATGTTGATATTTTATCAATGACAGCAACCCCTATTCCGAGAACGCTGAACATGGCTATGGCTGGCATTCGCGATATATCGCTGATGACCACGCCCCCAGCCAAGCGTCTAGCTATTAAAACCTTCTGGCAAGAAAAGAAAGATGCCACCATTCGTGAAGCAATTTTGCGTGAAATATTAAGAGGTGGGCAGGTTTTTTTCTTGCATAATAATGTGGAAACCATCGAGCGCATTAGTCAGGATCTCCAAACATTAGTTCCAGAAGCCAAAGTTCGTATTGCTCATGGCCAAATGCGAGAGCGTGAATTAGAACGTGTGATGTCAGAGTTTTATCATCACCGCTTTAACGTATTGGTATGCACGACGATCATTGAGACAGGTATCGACATTCCTACAGCCAATACCATCATTATTGATCGTGCCGATAAATTTGGTTTAGCTCAGTTACACCAATTACGTGGCCGTGTTGGCCGTTCACATCATCAAGCTTATGCTTATCTATTAACGCCAAATGAAAAATCATTAACTTCTGATGCGGTAAAACGCTTGGAAGCAATTGTCTCATTAGAGGACTTAGGTGCAGGCTTTACTTTAGCAACTCATGATTTGGAGATTCGCGGTGCGGGCGAGCTTTTGGGCGCTGAGCAAAGCGGTAATATGCATGCCATCGGCTTTAGCTTATTCATGGAAATGCTCGACAAAGCCGTCAGTGATTTAAAAGCAGGGAAAATTCCTGAACTTTCTGCCCCCATGCACCAAGGCCCGGAAATTGACTTACGAATTAGCGCGATTATTCCTGAGGATTATATTGGAGACATTCATAATCGCCTCATTATGTATAAGCGCATTTCTAATGCCAAAGACAAACAGCAACTGTATGAGCTGCAAATAGAGTTAATTGACCGCTTTGGTTTATTACCTGCGCCGGTGAAGCATTTATTATTAATCACTGAATTAAAATTAAAAGCGCAGCAAATGGGCATTGTAAAAATCAGTGCCAGCGCACAACAAGGGAAATTAGACTTTAATGAAAAACCCTCGATTGACCCAGGAGTATTAATCAGTCTGATTCAAGTGCATGCCAAGCGTTACCAGATGGAAGGCCCACAACGCCTACGTTTTACTTTAGACAGTACACTCCCAGAAGAGCGTATTTTTGAAATTCACAGCTTACTTGACAAATTAATGACATGAAAATAATACATGATTTCTGAGCTAAAAAAGACATTGCTTGGAAGAATAACAATAATACCATGGAAGGCCTTAATCATCTTTGCAGTATTTGGCGCCATACTGATTTTATATTTACATCAAAGTATGGCGCTAAATTTTGCGAAGGCCAGTTTTGCCGTGATCCTACTTGCGGCGTTACTGATGTGGATTTTAAGATTAGTTCCTGAATATATTCCCGCCTTAATTCTCATTTTGGCCTCCATTTTCCTCCATATAGCCCCAGAAAATATTACGCTCTCAGGATACAGTTCCAACAGTTTTTTTCTTGCCACGAGTGTATTTGCTGTTGGCGCCATTATTACTAAATCACGTTTGTTCTATCGTTTATCATTAATTTTATTAATGCATTTACCTTCCAGGCAGTCCTTTTTGCAAAAATTTTTATTCCTTTTTGGTGCCCTTATCACCCCTATTATGAGCGTGCAAAGTTCTCGAGTCGCCTTAATGGCCCCTTTGCTAGATGATATTTTAGAAAGCAGCACCATTAATCCCCGTAGCGATACAGCAAACGCCTTAGCAAATGCAGCCTTTAATGGATGTATTTTATTATCGACGATTTTCCTTACTGGCAAATCAAGCAACTTTCTTGTTTTTGGTTTGTTATCGGAACAAAATCAATGGCAAGGAAATTGGTTAGGCTGGTTATGGGCTGCCTCTTTTCCCGGGGTTTTGCTGGTTATATTATTCTTTTTGATGCAATCTCGCACTTTTAAACCAACGGCACCGTTAAAAATGGATCGTCTTAAATTAAAAAATGAATTTAAAGCTTTAGGCACCCTTTCTTTTGAAGAAGGCATCGCTCTACTCTGCTTAGGCTTTTTTATTCTTGGTTCAGTTATTACCACCTGGACCAATATATCTACCTCATGGACATGCTTAGCCATTTTCATCTTATTGTTCAGTACAGGGGCATTAAATGGAAAAGAATTAGCTTCTAAAATTAACTGGAATTTTTTATTTTATTTTGGCGCCATCATCGGCATCATGCATGCCTTGCAAAACACGGGCTTGGAAGGCTGGGTTCTTGGACATTTTAAATGGTTACAGTATTTAGCAGCAATGAACTATCTTTATTTTATTATGGTAGTTTATGCTATCAGTTGGTTAACCGGTTTGCTATTGGGCACGATGATCGCACCAGCAATTTTATTTACCATCATTATGCCTATTGCAAATCAAAGCTCTATTAGTAATTGGGTTGTTGCTTTTGTCATTTTAGTCGCTACAGAAGCCTGGATTTTTCCTTATCAATCCAGCTATTTTTTATGTTTCGAAGAGTTGTTAAAGCCTAATAATAACTTCCATCTTAATCCTTTGCTTAAATTAAATGCCTGGTTTTCTTTTTTAAAGCTGGGAATCGTTATTGCCTCAATTCCTTTTTGGTATTTTTTTGGATTATTGAGTTAGCACCACTGCACGTCATCCTGAGGAGCTTATGATGAAGGATCTCCTCATTGAGGCTGGATGCTTGTGATAGCCTGGTGCCCCATTCAGGAGTTCCCTCACTGCGTTCGGGATGACGTGATGTAATAGGAAAGAATAGAACGAGGCGAGAGCAAGATAAGGCTCGTGTACTTCATCTACTCCACTGCACGTCATCCTGAGGAGCTTGCGACGAAGGATCTCCTGATTGAGGCTGGATGCTTGTGATAGCCTAGTGCCCCCATTCAGGAGTTCCCTCACTGCGTTCGGGATGACGTGGTTTAATAAGGAAAGAATAAAACGCTCACATTCATATCCCCTACCGCATTCATTCTTCTTTCGCACCCACCTGCCTCGCATATCCTACTCCACCGCACGTCATCCTGAGGAGCTTGCGACGAAGGATCTCCTGATTGAGGCTGGATGCTTGTGATAGCCTAGTGCCCCCCATTCAGGAGTTCCCTCACTGCGTTCGGGATGACGTGATGTAATAGGAAAGAATAAAACGAGGTGAGAGTAAGAGGAGGCTCGTGTACTTCATCTATCCCACTGCACGTCATCCTGAGGAGCTTGCGACGAAGGATCTCCTGATTGAGGCTGGAATACTTGCGATAGTCTGGTGCCCCATTTAGGAGTTCCCTCACTGCGTTCGGGATGACGTGGTGTAATAGGAAAGAATAGAACGAGGTGAGAGTACGAGAAGACTCGTGTACTTCATCTACTCCACTGCACGTCATCCTGAGGAGCTTGCGACGAAGGATCTCCTGATTGAGGCTGGATGCTTGTGATAGCCTAGTGCCCCCATTCAGGAGTTCCCTCACTGCGTTCGGGATGACGTGACGTAAGAGGAAAGAATAAAACGAGGTGAGAGTAAGAGGAGGCTCGTGTACTTGATCTACTCCACCGCACGTCATCCTGAGGAGCTTGCGACGAAGGATCTCCTCATTAAGGCTGGATGCTTGTGATAGCTTGGTGCCCCATTCAGGAGTTCCCTCACTGCGTTCGGATGACGTGACGTAATAGGAAAGAATAAAACGAGGTGAGAGTAAGAAGGGCTCGTGTACTTGATCTATCCCACCGCACGTCATCCTGAGGAGCTTGCGACGAAGGATCTCCTCATTAAGGCTGGATGCTTGTAATAGTCTGGTGCCCCATTAAGAGTTCCATCACTGCGTTCGAGATGACGTGATGTAATAGGAAAGAATAGAACGAGGCGAGAGCAAGATAAGGCTCGTGTACTTCATCTACTCCACTGCACGTCATCCTGAGGAGCTTGCGACGAAGGATCTCCTGATTGAGGCTGGATGCTTGTGATAGCCTAGTGCCCATTCAGGAGCTCCCTCACTGCGTTCGGGATGACGTGACGTAATAAGGAAAGAATAAAACACTCACATTCATATCCACTACCGCATTCACTCCTCTTGCCCACCCACCTGCCTCGCATATCCTACTCCACCGCACGTCATCCTGAGGAAATTGCGACGAAGGATCTCCTGATTGAGGCTGGATGCTTGTGATAGCCTAGTGCCTCATTCAGGAGTTCCCTCACTGCGTTCGGGATGATGGGATTTAATAAGGAAAGAATAAAACGCTCACATTCATATCCTTTACCACATTCATTCCTCTTGCCCATCCACCTGCCTCGCATATCATCGCTCCACCGCACGTCATCCTGAGGAGCTTGCGACGAAGGATCTCCTGATTGAGGCTGGATGCTTATGATAGCCTGGTACCCCATTCAAGAGTTCCCTCACTACGTTCGGGATGACGTGACGTAATAAGAAAAGAATAGAACGGGGCGAGAATAGGATGAGCTTCGTTCGATAAAATGTGAGTGACCCTTAAAATAAACTTTCATACAAATCCTTCCACTCTGGGTTCATTGTGATAATAAGGTTATTTTTCTTTTCGCGGGACCAACCATTGATCTGCTTTTCACGCTTTATCGCAATGATAATATCAGGACAAACTTCATAATATACTAAGCGATTCACATTATATTTATGAGTAAATCCTTTCATTAACCTGTTTTTATGTTCATAAACACGACGAACTAGGTTATTAGTTACCCCCACATAAAGCACATTATTGTATGTATTAGTAAGAAAATAGACATAGGATTCCGTATGCATTTTAAATTCCTAGCGCTTGGACTATTGCTTTTATTAATTTGGAAACACGTCTATGTTAACAAAAAAGGCTGTGCGAAACCATTCCCTGTTTCGTCTAATGAGAGGACTTTTTAAACTTTATAAAGATTCATATCTTCCTTCAAATGCTTTGCAATCTCATCCAGTTCATTGATAAATCTCATGAATTCTTTAATGCTACCAGAGAATAATGCTGTAGTACGATTAATCTCATTCATTCCTTCAACAATCTGCTCTATACCAACTGCTTCTTGGCGAATAGATGCCTCAATATGCTGACTTGAAATAGATGCGTCATTAATCATTTTACTTAAGGCTTGAATAACCTGTCCTGCTTTTTCAATAAGCTTTAAGCCGGAATCCAATGTTTTTTCTCCCTCTACAGTCACAGTAACTGCTTTTTCAGTGGTTCGGCGAATATCTTCGAGAATTTTTTGTACTTGTACTGTAGACTGTTCGGATTGCTCGGCAAGATTGCGTACCTCAGTAGCTACTGCGGCAAAACCCCTTCCAGCCTCACCAGCTTTTGATGCCTCAATCGAAGCATTCAAAGCCAGCATTTTTGATTGTTGTGCCAAGGTATTCACTACAGAGGTAATATCACCAATCTGTTGCGTATGATTACTTAAATCAAGAATAGTTTGCGCAATAAGCTTCATTTTTTCCTCAGAAGCTTTTATACCTAGAATGCTTTGCTCTACCGATTCCGTTCCCAACTTTCCTTGCTCATATGTATTTTTAGCAACTTCTCTTAAGGCTTGTGCCTTAGCCATGGTTTGCTTGGAGCTCTGATCAATTTCCTCTAAAGATGCGCTAATTTCATTAATGGCGGAAGCTTGGGAAATAATGCTTTCTGATTGCTCATTTGCCGAAGAAAAGACGGTTTCAACCATCGCTACAATGTCATTACTTATTTTAGTAATCTTTTTAGTAATAGAAGCCAGTCCATCCGTCATTAAATTTAGATCGTTACCTAAATCTTGTAAAACGTCTTGTTCATCTATTTTCAGACGCTCTCTTAAATCTCCAGCAGCAACCTTACTGCTATGCTCCCTAAACTTTTTCGAAGAGTTAACCAGTTTTTCAAATAAATCCCGAGACTCTTCTTCCTTAATACGAAGACTTTTTTCATTTTTCCTAATTGCTTCTTGCATCACCTTAAGTGATGACAGCAATTTTCCTAATTGATCTTGCGACTGTATGTTAATTTCAATATGACGTTCCCCTGCAGCAATTTGTTCGGCAATGTTAATTGCCTCCTCTACGGGAATAGATATCGCTCTGTGGGTAAAATAAGGAACAATAAGAGTTAATAAAACAGCAAAAATTAATAATCCGTAAGCAAAATGCTCCAAGGCGATTAAATCTAAACTAATTATATTAGTACTATGCTCAACTCCACTTGCCAGTATATTAAAAATACCCCCAACACGTTTTCCCTTTTCAGTGGAGTAAACTCCATCAAGAATAGCTATCATTTCTTTTATGAAAACCTGGGTTGTTGGTCTGATATCCTCTATACTGCTTGTACTACTCGCAGCGCGAGGCGCATTTATGATTGCTGATTGCGCATTATAAAGAGCCACATATAATTCTTGTAATCTATCCCACTCTTTGCGCAATGCCGTATTATCCAAAGCATGGATGGTAGTATCCCATAGAATCCTGGCGCTGTTAATTTCATCCCATAGATGCTGAAAATGTTCTCTGTTTTTAATATCTCCAGTAATTACCCATTCTTCAAGTGTATCTTGAGTTTGTAGAATTTGGCTGTCGAGAATTTGCGGTAAACTTTCATTACCAATTTTTTGATTAAGATAAACAATGGTATGTACTTTAGGGATTAAAAAGACAATTAATAACAATAAAGGTAAGCTCAACGCCATAAATCCAATGAATAAGCGAGCTCGTAGGGAAATTACAAACCCTCTTTTATTTGCATTAGCATTCATGAGCGCCTCTCCTATCCCGCAATATACATTAAATTATATTTTTAGAATACCATTAAAGTAACTTTCATGTAATTGAGAAATATCTTACAGCAAATGGAGCTTCTATCATCCTGACATTTTAGGCTACATATCCTATTCTCTATTTACGAGGAAAGACAAAGGATGTCGTGCAGGGAGTATTAACGCTTCACGGATCGAGGCAGTTCCACAAGGATGTGGCACTTTCTTCCTCGTACCTTCTTAACTACACTCTATATCTTAATGGAGTGGCCTCTCCTACTTCTAGCGCATCTCTATTAAAAATACCTAAGCTCCCCAGATAGTGTGGTGGATTAGTTTTTTGGCGAATATAGGCTTGTAAAGAAATTTGTTTTTCCTGCTCGTTAGTGCAAAGCTCTCTAAAATTAGATTGACCCCGTTCAATCTCCATAATCAATTCGGAGATGCTGTATCCTGAAAATCGCTTCGGACTTTCTACGGCAGTGGGTGATAGGTCATTATTGATTAACAGCTTATTAAGTAATAAAAAAATAAAAGTTCGCCCATTACCATCACCAAAAGGATGATATTGGTGTAAGTCACGGATAAGCGTAGCAATGCATTTCAACTGCTCTTTTGACGTGTTGGCCTGTTGAATCGATTCATGATACTGAGTGAGTAAATTTTCAAGCTCTAATTCTATTTCAGAGTATAACGATTGACGCTCAATGAATAAATGAGGCCAAATCTCGCTCTTAAGATTAGCGAAAATCTCATGTGGGCTAAGCTGCTGCAAATCAATCGCATAGCGCTCATGGTAGTTATTCACTTCTTGCGAATAAGTTAATCTTAACCCATTAGGCGTACCACTTTTTATTTTATCAGTTAACTCCATTAATCCATCAAAAGTGACAGCATCTCCATCGAAGCCAAATAACACATGCGGTTTAAAACCTAAATATTTTTTGTTTTGATCATTATAAGCCATATCATGGAGCTTAAGGATAAAATCACATGTTACCGGCTCATCCATTGTTTCTAGTAAATACAAAAATGCCTTTGAAACTCTTTTTATATAACCAGGTGAATCTTGTTTATCAAAAATGGATGCATCATTATCAATCCAATACTCATAGTCAATTAATAACTTCCAATAGGCTTCGTTAGGAAGCGCTGCGAATACTTCTTCAACATCTATGGTCATAATAATTTTACCTATATATCCTCATTACGAGTTCACCCTGCTCCTCCTCGTAACTTGAATCCCTCTCTGTTAGAACCTGCTTATAACGTGCTACAGGATTAGATGAGTCTGGAGTTGGCTTTCCATCTATGGCGGAAGACGAGGACTTAAACAGAGAAAGAACCCATTCTATAGGTTTCAAAAGGAAACTTAATATGCGAACACCCCAGCCAGGCTGTGAGTCCTCGATTTCTTTGGCTGCTATTTTCGACATGTATTCAAGGAACTTACCATCTGTAAGGTGATTGACTTGCTTATAACATAAAGCAAGTATTTGCTCTTTTTGCTCCTCATTAACATTGATTAGATGCTGATGTTCTTTATCAGTGAAAAAAGATTCGATCTGCTGAGTGTAGTTTTGTATGTGGTCATAATCACCAAGATTGATTTCCTGCACTATTTGCTCTTGCACCCTGGTAATAATTTTGGCATAGGCTGCTGCATGTAATAATTCTGGATTATGTTGTTCATCGATCATCGTTTGATCGAGCCTGTCTATTCCGACATAAAGTACAGCTAATAAAGGGTGAGAGAATGTTTTTCTATGTTTATCAAGCTGTGCTGATGTTTGTTCATATCCGTTCTCAATGGCTTGCTTTCTTTGCTCATCAGTGGGTGCGGTGGTAGTGGTAGTAACCTCCCCCGTATTGATATAAATCATATTATCCATATGATGAAAGACTTTTTCACGGTTTAATAATGCCGCTGTAGCTTTGAGCCATTCTCCCCCAATAGCAAAGTTAATTATGGAATCTAGAGCTTGTTTAAAGGAGGAAACCATTTCCGGCATATGCCGTTCTGCTTTTTGAACCCGAGCTTCATAGGCTTTAGCAGCCTCGGCTTTAACACATAATACTTCTTCTCGATCCAAGCCCTCAATTTCGGGCATGTTATCTAAGATCCCACCGTCAGCAACAAATTCTCCCTTAGCATTTTTTCCAGGAACAAAAAGAACAGGATGGGCACCGGACCATTGAACCACTTGAGCGATAGATTGCTGCGGGGTACTGTCTTCGCTATAGCGCTCTAATTTCTTTTTCGTTTGATTGGTTACCGCTACTGATAAATTTTTAATTCGATGCTTATTTTCGTCTGGTAATAATTCCCGAAGCACCCCAAGATCTCCTAAGGTGATTCGTGGATTTTCTAATTCCTTACCATTTTGATCCACAATTTGCTGAGGCACCATAGCCAATGCACTATTCATTTTTTGAATGCTTTCAGTAGATTTTACCAAATTAATTACATCATCAACGTTATTAATTACTATACCTTGTTCAGCAAGGGCTTGTTCGTATAGGCCTACTTTATTGCATAATTGCACGTAATTTATTTCTAAGTGCGTAGGAATTGGCTTAGGTAAATCCTGCAAATGATTTTTGATTTGCATCATGTAAATTACATCAAGGAAATTTCGGAAACTATCCCCTTTAGCCCTAAAGCCAACCCCCTGAACATCGAGAAGTTTTTTGATATCTAGTTCAGTAACTAATTTGGTCATGTCTTCTGGACTCATGCCTACAGCAATAAGACTCGCGGTCATGGCTCCCGCTGATGCCCCGCTAACATGGGTTAATTGCTCAAGATAGCCACGCTCTTGCAGTGCTTTAAGCATCCCCATGTAAGCAATACCTTTAGCACCACCACCA
The DNA here is from genome assembly GCF_001465875.1 of Legionella saoudiensis. Classification (GTDB taxonomy): domain Bacteria; phylum Pseudomonadota; class Gammaproteobacteria; order Legionellales; family Legionellaceae; genus Legionella; species Legionella saoudiensis. The sequence continues at coordinate 1,427,999 of NZ_LN901324.1, forward strand.
CTGCATACTAAACCTCTATGCTTTTCTGCTTGGACCACATATTGGCCAGTTTCATCGCAGGTGATGCGTACTTTTTCTCTTTTAAGTTGCTTACTTTTAGTCATAATGCTTGCCAATTACTTACTTTAATGGGGCTCATTATATTATATAAAAGCTTAGCTTAGCCTTAAGAGAATAATTAAACATTGATCTCAATGTAAATAAATTATACAATAAGGCCTTTTAAAATCCGCAGGTGTTCACAAATGAGACATAAGAATGGTTCTTTCTTTCGAGAAATTCCCAAAGCCAAACGTATCCTATCCTTCGACGAATACATTCAAGAGACCATGGTAATCGCTAAAAGAATAGAGAAACATGATGGAGGACAACGTTACACTAGTGCCCAACTGGAAATAGCTCTTGTTTGCTTTTGCGACTTTGAGGCGTTAAAACAAGAAATGGATGAAGATATAGTAGTAGTATTTCCTTTATTAAACATTGATTATCGCGCAGGATTTGATTGGCTTGATTTATCAGTATCTCATCGGGACGAAGATGCCATTAGATATTTTCAAGAGCGTTTACAAGAACCGACTTTTGCCAAGAATTACCTTCACTATAAGCACCTGGTTCGACCTGACTGTGCTTTACAAAAGTATGAAACGCATAGCTTTGAGGCCATAGAAGCCATTATAAACTTGGATAATACAATTACTTCGCGACCTTAAGCCTTATTCATTGAGGAGTTTGCGATGGACGGTTCTCTGTCACAAACTTCATCGTGTTTGTGCGACAGCTGTAATAATTCCTGAGCTTAATTGTCCTTATCAAGTGCGACATCCTGTCGCTATTCCAGCTGCGCCAAACAAAGTTATTATAACGAACTCACCTAAAAGAATATTGATGAATAACACCTGTTGTGCTGTAAGAAATTTCTTAAATTGGCTGTGGGTAATCACTCAAAGGCAACCTGGCTAATCAACCAGGTTGTCTGAAATTTAGATGAGAATTAACTGGTTCCGCCTACAGTTAAGGCATCAATTTTCAACGTAGGTTGGCCCACCCCTACAGGTACAGACTGGCCATCTTTACCGCAAACCCCAATTCCTCTATCTAAAGATAAATCATTTCCTATCATGCTGACTTTTTTCATTACATCTGGGCCATTACCAATTAAGGTAGCGCCTTTAACAGGAGCCGTGATCTTACCATCTTCAATCAAATAAGCTTCGCTCGCGGAGAATACGAATTGACCGGAGGTAATATCAACTTGCCCTCCACCAAAGTTCACCGCATATAAACCTCGTTTAACTGAACGGATAATTTCCTCAGGGTCGTGCTGACCTGCCAACATATAAGTATTGGTCATTCTCGGCATAGGCACATGCGCATAGGATTCACGTCGGCAGTTGCCTGTAGATTGCATTCCCATTAACTTGGCATTTAGTTTATCTTGCATGTAATTTACCAATACCCCATTATCAATCAATGTAGTGCATTGAGAAGGAGTTCCTTCGTCATCCATAGTCAAAGAACCACGACGATCCTTTAATGTGCCATCATCCACTACAGTAACACCTGGAGCTGCAACTTGCTGACCAATACGGCCGGAAAAAGCAGACAACCCTTTACGATTGAAATCACCTTCCAAACCATGCCCAACTGCTTCATGTAATAGCACACCCGGCCAACCTGGTCCTAAAACAACAGGCATGGTTCCGGCTGGCGCTGGTTTCGCATCGAGATTAACTATAGCCTCGCGCACGGCTTCACGCGCATAACTTAGCGCATTGTCTTTTTCGGTAAAATAAGAATAGGCAACTCGACCTCCGCCGCCAGAGCGCGCTGATTCACGACGGCCATTTTTATCTTCAACAATCACACTTACGTTCACACTAACTAAAGGACGAATGTCTGCCACCATCTTGCCATGCATGTCTGCAACCATAACTACTTCATAACAACCGCTGAGTGAGGCATTAACCTGAACAACTCGAGGATCAAGGCTGCGTGCTTCTTTATCAATGGCCTCCAATAAAGCAATTTTTTCCTGCTTACTCATTCCTTCAATTGGATTTAGACCACGATAACGCGATTCAGCAACCGTATTGATATGGACTGGTTGCAAAACTTTAGCTCCAGCCAGAGCGATAGAACGAGCTGCATCTGCTGCGCGTAACATTGAAGGTAAAAGAATGTCATCACAATACGCAAAGCCTGTTTTATCTCCGCTTACTGCGCGAATACCTACCCCCTTATCCAAAGAGAAACTACCACTTTTTACTACTGAATCTTCCAAATACCAGGATTCATAGCTGCAGCTTTGAAAATAAAGATCTGCATCATCAATATGATGGCTCATCATGGACTTAAATAATTTTTCAATACCGCTTTCATCCAAAGATGCTGGAGCCAGTAGAATTTGTTTTGCTGTGGTTAATGCTTCTGTCATTTAAGTACCCTTTAAATTTAATACGTGATGGTCCACAGTTGGAAAGGTTTTTCGCAAATGATGCAGACCTTGCAAATCAATCTCTGCGGTGACTATTCCAACACCTTCTTCGTGCTCAGCCAATACCCTTCCCCAAGGATCAACAATCATGCTGTGCCCATAAGTAGAGCGCCCATTTTCATGCTGTCCTCCTTGATTTGCGGCTAATACGTAACTTAAATTTTCGATCGCTCGTGCCCGTAATAAAACGTCCCAATGTGCCTGACCGGTTATTGCTGTAAATGCTGAAGGAACGGTGAACAGTTGCGCTCCTTGGATGGCTAATTCGCGATACAACTCAGGAAAACGCAAATCATAACAAACGGTTAACCCCACCTTACCTATAGGGGTATCCACAACAACCAGCTTATCTCCTCGTTCTATAGTAGCGGATTCTTGATAACTCTCTTGGGCGGAGACATTTACATCAAATAAATGAATTTTATCATAGCGTGCAACACAAAGTCCTTGATTATCATAGACCAAACTACTAGCACGCACTTTAGAACTGTTTACTTTAATGGGAATAGTTCCGGCAATAACCCATAAGCCTAAGCTTTTTGCCAGCTGGCTTATTTTTTCTTGTATCGGTCCTTGACCATAAACCTCACCAATCTGCAGCTTATCTATATCTTTATGTCCCATAAAGGCCAAATTTTCAGGTAATAGAATTAATTCTGCTTCTTGTTCTCGTGCTTGCACCATTAATGTTTCAACTTGCTGCAAATTATTCATTACATTTGCTGAAGAAACCATTTGGGCCACTGCAACTCGAGCCATTATATGCCTCATTGTACTACATTAAAGAATTGTTCATCATACTATAGACTAGTATAGTTCCTCAAAGGTTTCAGGACTCAAAAAATTGAAATATTTCTTGACAAAATTACCTTATACTACTTGAAATATAGGAAACTTATCCCCAGATATGCTAGAATAAATATAAACGAAAGAGGAGTTCTAAACGATGAACCGAAATGATGTTACCCTGATTACCCAACGTAGGGAATCAGTATTATCCAGCAATAAGGTGCTACGCAATACCTACCTTTTGCTTAGTTTAACGTTCTTATTTAGTGCGTTTACTGCCTATTTGTCTATGGCAAGTGGTGCACGTCCAGTTAACGTCCTGGTAATGATCGTTGGTGTTTATGGTTTAATGTTTTTAACCAATGCTCTAAGAAATAGTGTCTGGGGTCTGGTTAGCGTTTTTGCTTTTACCGGATTCTTGGGCTACACCTTAGGCCCGATATTGAACCTTTACATGCATAATTTTAGTAACGGACCTCAATTAATTGCGACCGCATTAGGTGGTACCGGTATGATTTTCTTTGCACTTTCAGGTTATGCATTAACCACGAAAAAAGATTTCAGCTTTTTAGGTGGATTCCTTTTTGTGGGTATGATGGTGGCTTTATTAGCAATGATCGCTGGCATATTTATTCATATCCCCGCGTTACAATTAGCTATTTCCGCCGCATTTATCTTGATTTCTTCTGGACTCATTCTGTTACAAACGAGTGCAATAATTCATGAGGGCGAGACAAATTATATTACCGCAACAGTGGGTTTATTTGTATCTATCTACAATTTGTTCGTGAGCCTGCTCAACATATTAAGTGCATTTTCAGGCCGCGACTAAAATCGGTCTCCTCTACCTGGTCCCGGCTTTTGCCGGGATTTTTTTTATTTAAAATTAGTATTCCAGGAACGAATCTCGATAGAAATATTTAGGATTGCAAATTGTATGCTGGGCCCCTTCTTACCCTATCTATTACAAAGCAACCTAGAAGATCGAAGCACGGACCCTGGGTTGCTTCATCACTACGTTCTTCGCAATGACGGAGTATAACTTAAGTACAAGTTTTTAAGTTAAATTCCGAGACGGAGTATAATTTAAGCGCAAATTTTTAAGTTAAATTCCGATGCTGTCATTGCGAACGTTAGTGAAGCAACCCAGGGGTTCGAGGCACGAAACCATGGGTCGCTTCTCTATTCCTAATGCGAGCATCTATTGATATGACAAAGAAAACCCGGTTTCATCAAATACTAATTCATCTCCATTCAAATCAGAAAGGTCATCAGAAGCTTCTACCTCAGGAATTACTGCAGCAGAAAGCATACGAATCGAACCATTAACACGTAAATCGTTTAACTGAGTTTTAAGGGGATAACAATGATAACTCGTATGAGCATCAATTAATTGAATTTTAAGTGCATGGCCTCCATGGACTACTACTAATGTTCCGCATAAATCATCAAACTTAAATTCTACAGCCATTTTCTTTAAAACCACTTTTATTTGCGATAAGCCTTGAATTAAGTCCTCATTTCCCATCAGAAAATCTAGATCATTAGGATTCGGCTTCGTTGCGTCCTGTAATTGTCTTGCAGCACTACCCGTCAAAATAAATTGATGTCGTGGGAACTCAGCAGCTAACAATTGAAATAATTGCTCTAAGAAAGGCTGATATACGGTTGGGGGAAGATTCTTCTCGAAATTAGGTTTTACAACGGTATTATCAACAGATAAACTGGTTAGCGCAGGGGGGAAAAACCCATTTTTACTGTACATCTTCTGCTTATCTCCTTAAAAATTAGGGATTTTTCACCCAAAGGGCATAATTATAACAAATTACAAAATAAACGCACAAAAAAAAGCACATTAATTCTTAAATTTACACCTCGGTACTATTTAAAGCAGGCATCTAAAAACTAAAAACTCTGCTCATTGTTTTTCCTAAAATTATTCGATACTCTAAAAGCTACTTATCTCTTAACAACAGGAGGCTTTGCGCACCATGAACTATTAACTACTTAACCATGGCTGAATAATTAGGAGACGTCATATGCCTAAAGGAATAACCAAATCATCGTCCAGGGAAACGGCACGCAAGCCGGCTGCATCCACTCACTCAACTTCTTCTAAAACAAAAAAAACGGCTAACTTACAGTTTTTTCCTACTAAAGAAAGCAGTGCTGAACAATTACAAGCAAAAGCAAAAAAATTATTCCCTCAACGAACGCGATACAAGTTTAATTATCAACAAAACCGTACTGCCTCGTTAGCGCTTCCCTTAAACAATCAACAATTAAATCCAAACATTCAATCCAATGCCCAGCTTCTTTTGCTCGCTAAAACGAATATCTTGGAGCATGCGAATATGCGAGTGGATTTATTTTTTTATACGTTGATTGCCTATTATCAAAAAAATCTGCATCCCATATTAGGGCACACGTATCTGCAACATGGTCGCGGCCGCAGTTCCGAAACACGGCAATTGCTGAGCGAAGCTTGTCATAATAGTATTATTCCTGCCTTGATTGATGAAACTATATTAAACGCGACTCCGCAAAGACCGAAAGCTTGCCTGCTCAGTGAAACTCATTTCATGAATAGCCTCAACTCAACTACAGAGCTCCCTCCCTTTGCGAACGATCTGGATGATGTGATTGAGAAGCTATGCCGGGAAAAATCATTAGTAATTTTACAAGCCGTCTCGCGAGGAAGCATTAATCCCGTTGAAGGCTTGAATCTTTTTTTACAATTGCTCAAAACATCTTTAGATGAGATAGGCCAACAAGCTCGTAAAGAAAAAAATCTATTCTTAACCGAGTTAGTCGAGCTTGTTGTGCAAGGCTCAATAACACACCGACTTAATGAGGAAGCAGCCACCGCGAGTGATGAATACGTCCAAATGGTATTAAAGTTAACTAGCCAAGAGAAAAAGGAGTGTCTTAATAAGCGGCAAAAAAATAAAATTTATGCGGAGAAATTTGCGCAAATACAAACGGAGATCTTAAACCCGGAAGCGATATCATTAACTTCGCATTGCCGACTTTAAGTATGTAATTTTTCATTAAGGAATAACGGCGTTTTTTATTTACAGCCTGGTGTTAGCAATCAGGCTGTATCATAGAATTAACAATTACTTCACTTATGGGCATAAAGTCTTGCTTCTAGCATTAATTGACGCATATGTCTTACTGCTTCTTTCATTCCACAGAATAAAGCACGCGCAATAATAGCATGGCCAATGTTAAGTTCATGAAGCTCTTTGATTGCAGCAATCGCTTGCACATTATGATAATTTAATCCATGGCCGGCATTAACAATTAAATTTAAGCTGGCTGCATATTCGGCGGCTCGTTTAATTCGTTCTAACTCGTGTTGCTGTTGCTCAACATGCGTTGCATCAGCATAGCAACCAGTATGCAATTCAATAACAGGGGCTCCCACATCTGCGGCCGCTTTGATTTGCTCCAAATCAGGATCAATAAACAAAGAGACTTCACTGCCTATAGCCTGTAGGCGTCTTACGGCACGTTCTACCGTTTTTTGGTGGGCTAAAATATCTAAACCACCCTCAGTTGTAATTTCTTCACGCTTTTCAGGCACTAAACAGCTATGCTCTGGAGAAATTTCTTCTGCAAATTCAAGCATAGCGTCAGTCACCGCTAACTCAAGATTCATACGTGTTTGTAATACTTGTTTTATTAAACGCACATCACGAGCTTGGATATGACGTAGGTCTTCACGCATGTGCAAGGTAATTCCATCAGCCCCAGCTTCTTCAGCATCCATTGCAGCTTGTACAGGATCCGGATAACGGGTGCCTCGTGCTTGTCGTACTGTAGCTACGTGGTCAATATTTACACCTAATAAAATCAACTTACTCATTTTGCACCACACAAAGTAAAAGGAAGAGTATAATGTTCTTGCCTACCTAAACTCAAGCCAAGCTTTGCATTAGCCTATTAAACTTGTTACCATGCTGCTCATTTTTCATTAAGAATGGAATAATTATGAGATTTAACAAAGCCCTTTTATTGAGTCTTGTGTTCAGTTGCAATGCATTTGCCACTTTCTCCCCCATGACGCAAACATCCCTTAAATACCCTACCACCAAGAAAATACACAAAATAATACAAGTGCGGGCAAATTCCCTACAGCACAACGCCTTTGTAAATGACAATCTACCTAGGACAAAACAGCTCGGAATGAATAATGTCCCTGTTTTAAATCAAGGGGAGACCTACTATGACTCTATATATGCCAGCACCGCGGCACTTGATGCTGCATTAGATAAAGGCGATGTTATAAGCCAACTTTGTCTTATCCAATTAGGCAATTACATGAACTCGTCAAATAAGGGCTCGGGTTTCAGTCTACATCATTCACTAAGCCGGCTTGAGAATTATGGATACATTATGAAGTATCACCAAAAAAGTGCTGGTTGCGAAGACCCTAATACGCCATTTATAAATTATGAACACTACAATCGACTTAGCCGCGATCTGGTTCGCGAGTCAGTCATTTGGTTCCCGCTGTTAGATATGAACCGATCACTAAGTGAACGAATCAATACCGAAAAAACCCTAAGCGATATCCAAAAAGCCATTAATCAGGGGCAACGCGTTACTATGAGCTTTTTAGCATTCCAGAAAGACGAGAACATATTAGGAGCCATGGGCTCTCATCAGGAAAAAAATGATACATGGACTCTTAGTGCTCAAATGAAGCGAGAACTCTATAACTTTCCTTCCTTATACTTCCACAGCATAGTAATCACCGGATACGATAATGATGCGATTTCCGTAGATGAGGCGGGAGAAAAGCATAAGGGCCTTCTGACACTGCGCGGATCCTGGGGTAGTGATGTCGGAGATCATGGCAACTTTTATATGTCTTTTGATTATTTCCGTGTTCTGGTCATCGAGGCACAGCAAATTGCTCGCGTTTATTTTGATTAAAAGAGCAGTAGATAAAGGAGTTACTTCATGCAGTTAAATAAAATTCTTATGTTAAGTATCGCATTATTTGGTAATGCATTCGCTACTGAAATAGAACCTGTGGGGACTGTAGATTATGCGTTAAAACCAGCCGGAAAGCCTCAATTCGCTTTACCTAAAATGATCAAACTGTTGAACTTTAAATTATCAAATAATGCTATTGAAGCAATACAACAGAAAGTTCAGGCAGTTCATCAAAAGAACTTTATTCCATCTATTATTCCTGAGCAAAATCAATTAGGTATGAATGGGGTGCCAGTTCTTGATCAAGGATATTTTGGAACTTGTGTGACCTTTGCTAATACTGCAGCAATTGATGCGATTTTAGGAAAAGGTGATTACATAAGCCAATTATGTTTACTCCAATTAGGTAATTATAAGTATTCTTATTCGCCTAGTGGCTGGGATGGCTCCTTAAATCGCAGTATTTTAAGCCGGCTTGAGGATCATGGCTTTGTATCCAAAGAAACGCAACGTACCGTTGGCTGTGGTGGCCTTAATGAATATCCTGAAAATGGTGAACCCTCTCCAACTTCGGCAATTAGTTTTGACAGCTACCATAAACTCAGTGAGGGCTTAATCGATAATAAGATTTACTCAGCCCCCATTCTTGATGCTTATAAAGCAATGCTTACTAATGAGGTGGATACCCAAGAACTGATTAGTGATATTAAGCAAGCCATTAATAGAGAGCAACGAGTCACCATGGTAAGCTTCTTACCTGCTATCGATCTAGGGCTTGCAGGGGCGGTGGGCAAGCATCATGTTAACAATGATACCTGGGTATTATCGACAACGATTGAACGCGAACTTTATCTATCTCCTTTCATGGCTGGCCATTCGATGATCATTACCGGCTATGATGATAATGCAACCGCGATTGATGATTTAGGTCGTGTACATACAGGGTTATTCACCTTACGTAATTCCTGGGGAGATCAGGTTGGAGATGGCGGTGATTTTTATATGTCTTATGATTATTTTAAAGTCTTAGGCTTTGAAGCAAATCAAATTGTTTATGATGAATTCCTTGGAAGTGATGAGGATTTGCCCGAGGATGAGAATGAAGACGATGAAGAAGAGGATGATAAGGTGAAGTAACTTGTGGCTAGGCGTTTATGCCTCGCCATTAGCTCATCACTGCCCTGTCATTCCTGATCGTGCAATGACAGGGCAAAATTAAACCGGATACAAGCTCCGAGCTTTAATTTCCCTTCCCCCTAACAAATGATCAACCGCTTTACGCATAATTATTTTTGCCGAGCGTAAATATTCTGGTTCCATTAAATTATTCTGCGCTAAAGCAAAAATATGAGTCCCCGGGATTCCCTGATTACTCAAAACAAACCCCTCCCCGGCAATAAACTGATAATGCCCATCCATACGGATTAGCGCCTCTGATCTCGCCTCATGCGTTAAGGAAAAAGAATAACCGCTGGACGTCAATAAAGCCCATTCAAAACGCCTTAATAGAACTTCCAACACGGAACGGTCTTTGGCCAAAGTTAAACCATTTAAAGTAAATAAATAGGCCTCAAACAATGCAGGATCAGGAGCTTGGAGTCCTAGGACATAATAAAGAATTTCATTCACATACAACGCAGAAAAAAGAGCATTACCTTCAAAAACTAAAGAGGGGGAAATACTTTCGACTGTTTTCATGTAAAAACGTTCGTAACGCTCCTCAATGGTCAACCATAAAGGGGTGAAGGCTTGTAACAATGCCTGCTTTTTCGGAGTGCGCCCTCCTTTGCACAAACAATGAATCAGCCCCGAATCACGAGTAAAAAAAGTTACTCTGGCACTGGTATCACCAGTCCATTGTTTATGTACGACCCATGCCTCAATTGTTCTAGTCATAACCCAATTGTTTCAACATACGTTCGTCATCAGCCCAGCCAGATTTCACCTTACACCAGCATTGTAAGAATACTTTCTTACCCAGCAAACGTTCCATATCAATACGCGCATCGGTTGCCATTTCTTTTAATTTTTGGCCTCGATCACCAATAATCATACGTTTATGATTATCTTTCTCAACCAAAATTAATGCATGGATACGCACTAGGTTTCCTTCATCTTTAAACGATTCAATATCTACAGTAACCGCATAAGGTAATTCTTGCCCACAAAAACGAAAGATTTTTTCCCGTAATAATTCTGAACAAAGGAACTTAATGGGGCGATCGGTCAATTGATCGTCTGGGAATAAATGCGGGCCTTCTGGCAGATAAGTCTGCAACTTATCCTGTAATTCAGTTACCTGTACTCCAGTACGTGCAGAAATCGGAATAATCGCCGCAAACTCATGACGCTGGCTCATTTCTTCCATCCAAGGCAATAACTGCGTTTTATCGTCAATTTTATCCACCTTGTTAACAACTAAAATACAGGGGATTTTAGATTGTTTAATTAAATTCAGTACATACTCATCTTCATCTTGCCAATGCGTACCGTCAACCAAAAATGCAATCACATCCACATCACGTAACACACTAATGGCTGTTTTATTCATCAGACGGTTCATTGCTTTTTTATTTCCCTGCTGATGAATACCTGGTGTATCAACATAAACAAATTGATAATCCCCTTCCGTGCGAATACCTAAAATACTGTGTCGTGTTGTTTGAGGCTTTTTGGAGGTTATACTTACTTTTTGCTCTAAAATCCGATTAAGCAGCGTGGATTTTCCCACATTCGGTCTGCCAACTAAGGCAATGTAACCACAATAACTAGTCATTAATTTATTCCTGTATACTTTTAAGACATTTTATCAGTGCCCCCACTAAATTTCCAGGCCTCAATTACCTCCTACTTGCTATTTCCGATAAAAACCAAGTATGCTGGACGATATCTGCACAATGAACCAAGTCTATGGCCGATTTTCTCACAACTGAAGGACACACTCAGATTATTATCCCGCTGATGATAACGCCGCTGAGTCATCAGGCACTACCGACAGTCGCAGGAAATTTATTTAGCGATGAGGCAGGAGCTGTACTTATCGGGCATTATAAAATGGAGTATCGCCTTCCTAATAATGATCAAATACGTCTTATCGCAAATCATGATCAAAAAACAGTGCAACTTATGCTGTTTACGCACCAAGCAGAGCTCATTAAACTGCTTCCGGGAAAACGCCATTCTTCATTAATTGCTGACTTAATTAATCAGGTTCAAAGCTATTGCATCCGCTCAGAAAGTTATACCCGCCCTCTTTCTTTGCCACAAAAACAAAAATTACACATTGCCAACGAGTGCATCCATGCTCTAAAAATTTTGTTAAAAGAAGAACGCAAGTTACATTGTACCGAGTACGAACAGCAGGAAACCTTAAGACGGAAAGCCATTCACATTATTAAGCAGCATCGGGATAAAAATCGTATGCTGGCTAACAACCCCTTAGTTTCTGAAGGTTCGCTGGGTGATGCACTGTTTGATGCATATAAAATCGCACAGAATTACTCATTTAACCGCATTCATTCTGTTTCTCGCCAAGACCAAATGGATTTTAGCAAGATAAAAAAAGCTAATACTGAAAATCCCTGTTTTATATGGGACAGTGAAGTGCATATTGGACACAACAAACGGGATTTAGATGACGCGCTCAGGGTTATTTGCCATTATTATGGAATTCCTCCAGCCCCCAGCTTAAATAATATACCGGCAAACCGGTTTGAAAAAATACATTCATTCTTTTATACGATGTGGCATGATGGTCATGATTGGATTAAACATTTGGCCTCAGAAAATAAACCCGAACATAAAATTGAAGAAGAACAACCACGACCAGGTATTTCCTTAATACAAATCACGCCTTATTACAAACTTCAGGGGCTCGAACAAAAAGCTTATCCCAGTGTTAATCAACTGGTTGCTGATTTGATACACAGCCCTCATGCTCCTCTGCAAGCCGATAATGTAAGAGAGGCAAAACGGATATTAAGTAATCAGGGGCATGCGCATTGCGTAATTATTGCCAAAGAGCGGCTCATTCTGATACGTCAAGAAAATAAAATAGCGGAAATACGTTATTTTCATCAGGATGAACATTTCTATCCCCTGCCTACCGGGCAAGACCTTTATACTTTAGCTCAGGTTTGCAAGCGTCATCTTTATCTGCCTGAACGAGCGAGTCTGCAATTTAAAACCTTCATCACGCGAATACCCAACTTCTTTACTAATTTTTATAAACGCATGCACCGATTTATTATTCATGATTTAAAAGAAGAGTTTGAAAATCATGTGCATGCCTCCCACCAGCAACAAACAACTCCCCAACGTCAAGTTCAACCTAAACTACGAAGCCCGCAAAAAAGCTCATTGGCTCGTATCTTAAAAAATAAAGGCTTGCTTACTAATGGCCAAACTTTAGATGAGTTTATTAAAGAGCAAATCCATAATAACCCCTATGTAATTGCTCAGGCAAACCATCCACCCTGTGCTCCCGCCTATGATAATCCGTTGCATCGTGTCCTCAATATTGTGGGCCATATAGGAGGAATTTTCCTTAACGCCAGCGAGCGCAATCCCTTGATTGGCTCCTTAGCAATGGCAGCTTACGTCTTCGGTGGCGGAGCCATACTTGCTCCTAGACAATTAGAAGATATTCTAATAAAGCTGCACTTAAACGGTTTGATTAGCGCTATAGAGCCCACGCAAAAATTAGCGCATCTGCTCAATCACGGTACGTACTCGCAAGCAGTATCTATTTCCACACTTTATTGGCAGAGTACCGTTGTCGGCGGCAACCTAGATAAGTTTTTTATTGAGGCCATTCAAGTTTTTAAGGAAGACCCGGCGCAAATTGCTATTATTGCTGCATTAGCGCTTAGTTTAGGCTATGGCTTAACTAAAGCGATTCCTGCTTTAGGAAAAGAAATGGGTGATTTCCCCTACACAAACTATGCTACCCTGGGAGGCAAGGGCGGTGCAGCCATATATGATACGATTATGCATCCAGGCGATGATTGGTTTTTAGGTACATTTAAGTGGATCTGCAAAAGCGCTCTGGCATTTGGTAAACTGTTTGTTGCTCCTTTTATTGAAGGATTTTATTATGGGTTTCATGGAGGATTCATTCATGGATGTAAAAAGAATATTCCTTTATTACAAAAGACTAGCAAGCAAGTAATTGCTGCCCTCTCCGATCTTACTTTATCATTATTTACCCTGGGCTTAATTAGCATAGGCTCACTTTTTATTCATGTACCCTTTCGGGGTATAACAAATCTATTTACCAACATTCTAGGTACTCTCGGAAACATTGAGCCTCTAGGAACTGTTTTTCTAGGTTTTGCTAATAGAGCCCACCATCCTAATCTTCTAGCTCGTTTTAGTTTTTCACCACTGTATGGTTTTAGTTCTCCTTTCGGACATTTTTCAGATAATACCCTTATTAACCTAAGTATTAATGCAGGACGTGGTCTCTTTTTACCACTGTTACAGCTTATTAAAAACTTGCTAATCCTACCATTGATTGATAGCTGTTCATTGAGTATACGTCTTGGCATTACACTTATTAATCCCTTAACTCGGGGACTGGCTTATTCCCTCGGTATGATTCTTTGTGCTTTTGGAGCAGTATGGGATCCTTCTATAGGAACATTATTTACTCACAGCGCCGCGGGTTTAACCCTTTTCTTTAATTGGATAGACAATGGAGCAAGTGCTGCAAAACAACAACTATTATCCTATATTGAAATCCAGCGTAGACAGTTATATCGCTGGGCCTTTGCTGATGTTAATGGAGCACTCTCTACCTCCTTAACTGATGAGCGCTATTTTTTAGATAAACCCAGTCGCTATGAGCTGGTGCCTCATCGCCAAGACAGCCATCATTGCTTGTTAAAAGCCCTACTGGAACAACCAGACCACATACCACCTCCCCCTTGTCTTGTGGCACCGCCTCATTATGACTTGTTTTCTTCACCGCCTTCTCTTGAGCACACTGAAGAGAAAATAGCTAGCTCCTCAATGAGCTATTTATAAGCCGTACACTGAGCGCCTTCATTTATTTGCGAGAAAAAACAATTAATCCTACAAAAAAAAGCTAATTCATAGTAAAAATATTTAATGTCCGCAGCAAACGCCAAAAAACTGGTGCTTTATTAAGCAATGTTGTGTATAATTAACAGAAATGGGGCAATTAGGAACACATATATGAGTACAAACCAATCTATCATCGATCGCGATTATCCCCTGGCAAACAATCCCGAAGCAGAACGCTGGTTAGACGACGCAATAAGCTCTCAACCTCTGTATTTTGCTGAACCCTCTGATAATGATTTGGATCCTAACTCCCCAATTAATTTAAGCCGTTTTGGTCTTCATGATGCAACGCAAGTGAAAGCCTTTTTATCGACATCCGCTGGAGAAACCGTAAAGGCCGAAATCAAAGCACACGTAGCCCTTGATGAAGCCATTGAAGAACAACAAATGTTCGAGCTTCGTGAGCATGAAAACTTGATGCACCGGGTCAAAGCTCATCTTCTACTGATGCTTATCGATCAAAAAAGTCATGCAGCAAGCCATCTTAGAGAGCTTATTGAAGAGCAGAATGCAAAATCCATTAATCAAAGTAAGCCAGAGACAAAGCAACCAGCTAAAGCGCCGAAAGAAGCAAAAGCAACGCCTGGATTACTACAAACTTTAAATAGCTATAATACAGCAATTAAAGAATGTGAAGAACAGCATAAATTAGTTTCTGAGGAAGAATCTAAATTAACTGAAGAGTTTGAAAACTTACATAAGCAAAAAATAATGCTAAATAGCAAGCATAACTTATTCACGAATCAAATGGCTGCTTTTGAGGAGCAAGTCGAAAGCTATGAAGCATTATCCGATGAAGAGCTCGACATCCAAATGGATGAGATTGAAGCGGAACTTCATCGCCAAGGCGATGTTATTTTAGATATCTTAGACAGTGGCGAACCAGGAAGTGAAGAGAAAGCGCGCGAACTTCTAGACCAACAAATTGCCCTCAACCTTGATTTAGCACAGCTAAAAGATATCCGCGCAAAACGCGATAAGACAAAGTCTTTTTATGACGAAAACGGCGAAGAAGTTTCCTCTGCTAAAGGTGCTGCATTTATTGTTAATAATGACAAAAAAGTAGTTAATAAAGATGGGCATTATTATCTGGTAAAGAAAGAAGACAATATCAATGAAATGACTAAAGAACAGCTTGCTCAAGCGTCTAGTGATTTCCAAAAAGCAGAACATGAGATTTCTACAGTAGGCAAAGCCGTAACCAAAACCTTAAAAATGGAAAAAGAATTTCATAATTTGGACCAACGCCTTAATGATGTAAGTGCCAAAACTCAAGAAAAACGCGACGAAAAAATGAATCTTGAGAATAAAATGGTACTTTTACAATCAGTAAAAGCTTCATTGGTACAACAAAATCCAGGTTTAGAACAAGGCAATACGCCAACACCTACACCAACACCTACACTTTCAGGTAAAGCCCAACCCGTAGCGATGCCTGCTCCGCCACAATCAGTACTTAAAATTTCTCACAAAATAATACCTTTCTTTGGTTTCTCATCGAAACGAGCGTTTGACGAAATAAATGATGACAAGACCTTAAATAAAAAAGAGAAAAAAGAAGTCACCGATTATTTTACTAAACTTTTAAAGAAATTAGGGGTAGGAAAAATCCTTTCGCTCGCGCCGTTACCCGATACAACCATGCAATCACTATTGCAACATATGGCATATTTTGGCGCGGTTCAATCCAAGCCCGGGGTAAGTGTGGAAAAAGGTCCTTTGGATTTGCAAATGGACGTGAAAATGTCTCCACCACAAGATGGACCTTTTGCAAAAGTTGGCCCTAAACCACCAACACCAAAACCTGGAAAAGCAGAACCGGAAGAGCCAGAAATGAAACCCTTTAACCCTTCACCCTTTAAAAGAACTTTATAATCAACATAGCTAGTTGCTCATAACTAATGGCACTTACTTAAGGGATTTTATAGGCTGGTGCTGAGTGCAACGAAGCCCAGCGCCGAGGCTCAATGCCACATCCATGCCGGGCTTCGCAATGCTCAGCACCAGCCTACACTTCATGCTTGGAGCTTAAGTAAGTGCCCTTAGTTGCTCATAACCTTCTCCTAAACCCGCGGCATGCTGCGGTTTAGGAGTGAGTAGTATTATAGTTCCTTATAGCGCGAAACATACTCAACACCGTAAAGATTAGGGGAATTCCCAGGCTTTACAGCCCAACCGACTCCGTTTATTATAAAAGTCTCGCTCATCATCAACAGGCAGAATTAAACATGATTTTAGATACATTATTGGGCAATCAATCCATAATCATCTCTCTAGATGTTGATAATTTTTTATTTGAGCGCTTAGAACAGATTGCTCAGGCTGGCTTTTCTCTGGTTGAAATTAATTCCACCGATACCCAACTCCTACAACAGGCAATAGCCAAATTCCCATCGATTAAAATTGGTGCCGCAGGAGTCACTGAGGTACAACACTTAGAATATTGCTATCATGCGGGAGCTCACTTTGCCACAAGTCCAGGATTTTTACCCGCAATTGCGCAAACTGCAACTGTTTATTCCATGAACTACCTCCCAGGAATTGCCACGGTTTCTGAAGCTATGGCTGCAATGAGCGTGGGCTATGTGCATGTACGTCCCTTCCCGGCTGATTTAGCTTTTTGTACCATGCTAAATAAATGCCTTCCCGGATTAAAATTATTTCCAGCCGAAATAGAATGGGAAGAGGCAGAGCATTTTTTGAATTTACCTGCGGTCGCAGCAGTTGGTATTAATAATCCGGATAGAAAACAGCTAGCAGCACTTGCAGCAAGCATTTTGGTTTAGTTTTGGAGCCTAGGCCGTGCTTCGCTCAGCGCCAGCCTACTTGAGCTCCTATTTTCGATTTATAAGCACATCTAATACAAAAAATGCAGCCCCTACGCAAATCGCACTGTCAGCAATATTAAAGGTCGCAAAATGGTGATGCTGGTAATACACATCGATAAAATCAACCACATAACCATAAAACGCGCGGTCAATTAAATTACCGACAGCGCCACCTAAAATAAGACTAATTCCAGCACATAAAAGGCGATCTTGACTGGGCGCACGAAGTAACCAAACAATTAGAACCACGCTCATGATTAAGCTAAAACCGGCAAAAAACCAGCGGTGCCAACCCCCGGCCCCATTTAAAAAACTAAAAGCCGCCCCCGTGTTGTACGCAAGAGTAAAATTGAGCATCGGAAAAACAGGCATTGGTTTATACGCAGTTAAAGAGGCTCCAGCCCAATATTTACTTGCCTGGTCACAAACAATAATTAAAATACTCAGCGCAAACCAATGCCATTTTTTCATATAAATTGCCTCATTTCGTCTTGGCCACTAATATTGCCAACACAACGTAAACACAGTTCTGGATGCTGTGCATCCTGCCCTACATCAGGTCGACGATGCCAACAACGTGCACATTTTTCATGAGCACTTGGCGCTACTAAAATAGATACACCGTATTCAGTAGCCGCTAATCCCGCTGGAGCAGCGCTCATAGGTTGTACCGTGGCACCGGAAGTAATAAGTAAGAAACGTAACTCTTCTCCTAAACGAGTCAATTTAGGTAAGGTAACATTATCCGCATATAAAGAAACTTCGGCAGCTAAAGCAGAGCCTATCTCTCCTTTTTGCCGTGTTTCTTCTAAGGCTTTATTCACTTCATCACGAATCACATGCAACTCTTCCCAATCCGCCATATTGACGCCTTCAATTGCAGGCCAAGCATCATACCAAAGCTCAGTGAAAATTGTCTCATTGGTATAGCCAGGAATAAACTTGGCAATCTCTTCTGCAGTAAATGACAGTATAGGAGCCAACCATAAAGTAAAGGCTCTAATGATGTGATACATCGCCGTTTGACAAGAACGTCGTGCCTTGCTTTGTTTTGCACAAGTATATTGACGGTCTTTAATTAAATCCAAATAAAAACTACCCATGTCCACAGCACAGAAATTATGAATTTTCTGATAAATAACATGGAATTGATAACTTTCATAAGCTGCAATAATTTCTTCCTGTAATAGCTGGCAACGTTTAATAGCCCACTTATCTAATTCTAAAAGATCTTTCGCATCAACACGATCGGTCATTGGAGCGAAATCAAACAAGTTTGCTAATAAAAAGCGCGCTGTATTACGAATTCTACGGTATGCGTCCGCATTACGTTTAATAATTTCATCAGAAATACTTACCTCATGCCGGTAATCTGTGGAGGCAACCCATAAACGTAGGATGTCCGCACCGTGCTGATTAACCATTTGATCTAAAGCTACATAATTCCCTTTGGATTTAGATAGCTTTCTACCCTCAGCATCCACAGTATAACCATGAGTTAGTACAGTTTTATAGGGAGCCACACCATACATAGCTACTGAAGTAGTTAATGATGAGTTAAACCAACCGCGATGTTGATCAGAACCCTCAAAATAAATATCCGCAGGAAAGGCCAACTCTTTATTTTGCTGTAACACACAATAATGGGTTACTCCTGAATCCAACCAAACGTCCATGGTGTCATTAATTTTATCGTAAAATGGCGCATCATCACCGAGTAATTCGGCTTTATCCATTTCAAACCAGGCATCGATTCCTGCTTCTTCAATGCGCACAGCAACCTGCTCAATAAATTCCAAAGTCTTAGGATGTAATTCACGAGTGCTACTATGTACAAATAAGGGCATTGGGGTCCCCCAAGCTCTTTGTCTTGAAATACACCAGTCAGGCCTGTTTTCAACCATGTTGCTAATACGCGCTTTACCCCAATCAGGAACCCAGTTAACGGTATCGATTTCTTTAATAATTGCCGGTCTTAACTGGTTTTTATCCATAGAAATAAACCATTGTGGCGTTGCTAAAAAGATCATCGGTGATTTATGGCGCCAGCAATGTGGGTAGCTATGTCGAATGGTTCCTTTGGCTAATAAAACCCCATTTTCAGCCAATACCTCTACAACGCGCTCATTGGCCTTCAATACATGCTGTCCTGCAAACAAGCCCACATCCTCAGCAAAACATCCATTCGCCTTAACCGGATTAATTAAAGGTAAATTATAGGCCTTACCAATTAAGTAATCATCAGGGCCATGAGCTGGTGCTGTATGTACGGCTCCAGTACCTGAGTCAGTCGTTACATGCTCACCTAAAACAATAGGAACAATACGACTATAAAAAGGATGTTGTAACTTTAAATGTTCAAAGGCTTTACCTTGCACTGAACTTTTAATAGTGTATCCACTAATTCCATACCGCTCCATTGCTGATTCAACAAGCTCTGTCGCCAGAACTAAGTAAAAACTGCCTGCATCAACTAAAGAATATTCAATCTCAGGATGCAGACATACTGCTTCGTTTGCAGGCAAAGTCCAAGGAGTGGTTGTCCAAATAGGCACGCTCAGCTTTTTGACATCAGCTTTTATATTAAAGTGATTAATAAATTCTTCAGGATTAATTGCAGTAAAGGCTACGTCAATGGATATGGAGGTTTTTTCCTCATAATCTACCTCAGCTTCTGCTAAAGCTGAACCACAATCGATACACCAATGCACCGGTTTAAACCCTTGTTGCAAATGGCCATTTTTAATCATTAAACCTAAAGCACGCACGATATTGGCTTCATAGCGAAAATCCATGGTGACATAAGGATTATACCAATCCCCTAATACGCCTAAGCGCTGGAACTCTGCGCGTTGAATATCAATTTGGCTACCGGCATATTCGCGGCATTTTGCACGGAACTCTCGAGCCGTAACTTTATCGCCTGCACGTCCTATTTTTTTCTCAACGTTCAGCTCAATAGGTAAACCATGGCAGTCCCAACCAGGAACAAAAGGGGCATCATAGCCGCTAAAGGATTTGGACTTAATAATAATGTCTTTAAGAATTTTATTTAAGGCATGACCGCAGTGCAAATGACCATTAGCATAAGGAGGGCCATCATGCAGAATAAATTTTTTACTGCCTGCACGCGCTTTACGAATTTGCTCGTAAACTTTCTTTTCCTGCCATTGAGCCAAGGCTTCCGGCTCCCGGGTTGCCAAGCTTGCCTTCATGGGAAATGAAGTATTAGGAAGGTTTAATGTATCTTTATATTCTGCCATAACTGACCACCACTTTACGAAATCGTTAGGTTTTTGACGAATGTTTTCGCCACCTTAATATCATCACGTATTTGCTCGATCAAAGCATCCACCGTAGTGAATTTAACCTCATCACGTAGCTTGTGCAAGAAAAATACTTGCACTAATTCCCCATAAATTGATTGTTCAAAATCAAATAAATGGACTTCCAAAACACACTTACTGCCATCGACTGTAGGCCGCCTTCCAATATTAGCAACCCCATATACTATTTGCTGAGATGCAAGACGCGCTTTTACCGCATAAACACCTTGTAAAGGAACAGATAAACGTCGCAGGCCAATATTTGCAGTAGGAATTCCCCACTGACGCCCGCGTTGTGCACCATGGACTACGCGCCCGCAAATACTGTAAGTTCTACCTAAGTATTTGGCTGCTGTTTCTAAATCTCCGATCTCTAATGCAGTTCTAATTTTTGTGGAGCTAATCCGGTCCTCATTAATACAAAAATCAGAATAAACTTGGACATTGCAGTCATATTCTAAACTTAGCTGTTGGAGCAAATTCACATCTCCCTCTCTGTTTTTTCCAAAGCGGAAGTCCTCGCCAACAAGAAGATGTTTTATGTTTAAAGTAGAAAATAAATAATTACGCGCAAACTCACTTGCCGTAGTTTGCGCAAATACATCATCAAACTTAATGCAATAAACATAGTCAACCTGACATTGACGCAGCACATCCAACTTCTCTCTTAAACCAGAAAGTCTTGCCGGAGCACGTTCCTTTTGGAAGTACTCTCGTGGTTGTGGCTCAAATAAAATTAAAACTAAGGGTAAATTCAAAGCATTAGCCTTGGCCCTTAACGTTTTAATTAAATTTTGGTGTCCTAAATGAACCCCATCAAAATTGCCAATGGTTGCAACCACACCCTTATCAAAAACAGAAAAATGGTGAACACCACGTAACAATCTCATTGAATCATTCAATCGGTAAACTAAAACGTCATAGTATACTTCTTTTCTTGCCTATTGGCACTTTATATGTGGCTTTTTTGTGGAAGTTACGCCTACTTAAAAGAGTCTAGCCTTGATGCATGGCCGTATAAGCAAGATTTTCCTTCACTTATGCAAAATAGTTAAAGGACCATTAATAATCTTCTTATATTGTGAATAGTACGGGCAAGCCTCTTATGGCCAAAATTTAGAATAATCCTAAGGGAAAGCCTATATATAGCTTTCCCTTATAGAGCAGGTACCTTCTATTTTTTCTCTGTAGTTTCAGAAACATTGGAGCGCACAATCAAAACGTCACATTGTGCATTGTGTAAAATTGAGTTTGCAGTGGAGCCTAATAATAAAGATAGGCCATGTTTTCCATGACTGCCGGTAACAATTAAATCTATATTACGTTCTTTTGCTACTCGTAATATTTCATTTTTTGTAGAACCAAATTCGATAAAACGATGTTGTTCATCAACCCCTAATTTATCGCCTAATTCATTGAGTTCTTTTTCTGCTTGTTCACGAATAGACAACTCCACTTCAGCAAAGCCTGCAAAACCAGGGTAAGCATAAGCAGGAATAGGTTCAACCACATGAACTAAAATCAAATCAGCCCCATTTTCATCAGCAATCTTTTTTGCCTTATGGGCTGCTAACACGCCAACCTCATCAAAGTCAGTCGCAAACAATACCCTCTTATACATCATTTTCTCCTTAAAATACTGATGTCTAACTTAAAGACTAGCAGATTTCTTATGAAATTGTAGCTTTACGCTAAATTAGCATAACCTGGTGAGAAAATTGGAATATCTTATAAAGCTTAGCTAGCATTAAATTATGCTCTTGAATTAAAAATAACGAGAAGAAACCAAGAGGAGAAAGGAATGTTCTTTAAATCTTTATTTATGGATAAATCCTCTACGCAAAAAAATAATTTTGATGCCAAGCTTGAGGAAGCAATTGAATTAATTAGAGCCAATAAATCGATCGTTGCAGCACGTGTTTTAGAAGTTCTCGATTCTCATAAGGTCACGATAAATTCTTTTTTTAATATGTCATACAAGCATTTTCAAGAAATACAAGAAGACTTATTAGAGGAGGAAAAAATTACAATTCCTTCTGATTACCCACCTTCTGACGAAACTGTAAAAATTATTGAAAAAACATATTCCGGAATTATTTACGAAGATAAGCATATCTATTTAAACTCTGAGCGCTCCGCGGAGGATATTGCCAGCACTCTGGTTCATGAAATTTGCCATTTTCTTAATAGCGATATTTTTAAACAAGAAAAGAGAAATAGTTTATCGCTGCTTTATCGATATAAAGATGAAGTACGCTCATTTACTGCAGAAAGAATCTTTGAGCGGGATGGCCATTGTGTACTGCGTAGTGATATTAAAAAAGTTCATGCTTATGTGACTGAAGCTTATCCTGAGTTTGTCGATCCTAATGAGGATATGCAGAAACTGGGGTATGTTTATTCCTGTTATGATATGCCAAGGAAGTAGTATTCAAAGCCGCCTCTTTTACGCGAACGTTGGTGCTCGTTGGGTTTTGACGTTTGCGCTATTATGCCAGGGGCCAACCCCCTACTGTTGGCTTAGCTAATGTAAATGAAGCATATTATTGGGCGAAAATACTTCGCTTCTTTTTCACTCAATCTAAATTTTTCTCTTTAAGCTTAATTTGCTCTTCCGCCTTAGCAATCGCCTTGCGGATCGACTGTGCCTCTTCTGACTGCTGTGGAGCTAATTTAAGTAAGCGTTGCCAATAAGCAATGGCATCTTCGTAAGCATGGCTTACGTATGCATTCATGGCCATCATTGCTAAAGCGTCTGGTTGATTGGGATTATTTTTTAATAAATCAGCAAATATTTCTGTAACCTGTTCGGTAAATTGTCGATTATTTAATACCCACAAACTGTGTGCGTAATTAACCGCGTATTGCTCATCCTTAGGGTCAAATTGATAAGCCTTGGCAAAAGCATCTGCTGCGTCTTGTTTTTCCTCTTGGCCAGCATATAAACGCCCTAAAAGATACCAACCCTTTGCACTTTTAGGAGTATCATCTAATTTAGCGCGTAACTTGGCGATTAACTCCTGAGGACTCTTAATCGATTTGAGCATGGCATCAGCTCTTTGCTGTTTTTCTTGGTATTGCAAATAATCCTGCCACTTAGCAAAGCCACCCCAATTAAAATAGCCAGTAAAGGCTAAAATAAAAATAATCGGGACGAGCAATAAACAGGCAAGCCAATGGCGCCTTAAAGGATAAATAATTACTGCACTTGCTAAAAGAGTTAGCGCAACAAGTAACGCTAATAACCACCATTCATTCATATTGCTGACTCACGCAGATTTTTTTTCTTGCTAAAGCAAGTTCGCCAAAAAATTAAAAAACCTAAAATTAAAAACAAAAGCGGACCAAACCACAATAAATAAGTAATTGCCTTAACTGGAGGCTTAAACAGAATAAAATCTCCATAACGTGCAGTAAGATAATCAGTAATTTCACTGTCGCTCTTACCATCTTTCACTAACTGATAAACCTGTCCCCTTAAATCCTTAGCAAGATCAGCATTCGAATCCGCTAAATCCTGGTTTTGGCATACCAGGCATCGTAAATCTTTTAACAAATGATTAAATTGCGCTTCTTTTTTTGCTGAATCTAAAGGATACATGCCATTTGCCCAAAGACATGTTGGAGCTAAAACTATCCAGAGTAAAATCCACTGCAAGCGTTTCATGCCGTCTGCTCCAATTTTTTGATTAAAGGTAGAACTTCCTTTTGCCACAACTCTTGATTCATAGCTCCAGCATGGCGATAGCGAATCACGCCTTTTTTATCGATGACAAAAGTTTCTGGTGCTCCATAAACACCTAAGTCAATTGCTGCACGCCCCTCTCTATCTTGCATTACTAATTTATAAGGATTCCCCCATTGGCTTAGCCATTGCAATGCATCTTCAGGTTTATCCTTATAATTTAATCCATAAATAGGGACCCCTTCACGCGCTAATTGCAACATAAAGACTTGTTCATCTGTACAGGCGGCACACCAACTGGCCCAAACATTTAACAAAACGACTTGATTACGGATTTGCTGGGAGCTAAAAGATGACTGCGGATGATGCAATTCCGGCAGAGTAAAATCAGGCATTAATTTACCTACTTGCACTGAGGGCAAATCACGTGGATTTAAAGAAAGCCCACGCCAAAGAAAAATACTCAATAGAACAAAAAGCACTATAGGAATTATTCGCCATCCTATTTTTCTCATGCAAGGGCTCCCGCTGTTTGTCTTTTTTGATAATAACGTCTGTCAGTCAGTGCAAAAAAACCACCGGCTAAAATCATAAATCCCCCAGCCCAAATCCAGCGGATAAAGGGTTTATAATAAAGACGGACCGACCAGGAATCCCCACTCAAAGGCTCCCCCAAAGCCACATAAATGTCGCGAAAAGGAGTCACATCAATTGCCGATTCAGTCATTGCCATTTGGCCAATGGTATAAAGTCTTTTTTCAGGATAAATCAGCTTAGTTTTATCATGGTGGCTGATTCTAAATTGCGCCTGGGTACCCTTATAATTAGGCCCATCTAAAGGTTTTTGATTTACAAACTCAATAGAGTAGCCAACCAGGTCAATTTTTTTACCGGGATGCATTTGCACATCATCTTGCACGCCATAAGCAGTGGAGACAGCAATACCTATTACAGATGCAGCAACACCAAAATGCGCCAATACCATGCCCCAATAAGCTTGACCAACTCGAGTAAAACCACCGCGCTCTTTAATGCGCTTAATCACCGCCTTGGTAGTACTTAAAATAATCCAAGTCGCTAAAACCAATCCCAGAAAAGCTGAGGCATCAAACTCATGGTGAGTTAGTAATAATAAAGCATAAGGTAATACTAGACTCAGTACCGCCACACTCCATAATTTCTTAAAAATACCCTTCCAATTATCTGAATGCCATTTTAGATGAATACCTAATCCCATTAATAACAACATGGGTATCATTAATGGGACAAATACCGCATTGAAATAAGGTGCTCCTACTGATAACTTACCTAAACCCAGCCCTTCCACGAGTAATGGATAAACGGTTCCCATAAGAACCGTGAGCATAATTACCACTAAAAATACATTATTTAAAAGTAACGCGCTCTCACGGGATAAAGGACTAGGATTATTCGTTGCATGCAACGTTTGCGCACGAAACAAAAACAATAATAGGGAGCCGCCAATAACCAATAATAAAAAGCCTAAAATGAATAAACCACGTTGTGGATCTACAGCAAAAGCATGCACTGAAGTGAGTACCCCTGAGCGCACTAAAAACGTACCAATTAAGCTTAAAGAAAAAGCAGCAATTGCTAAGAGCATGGTCCAAGCCTTAAATTGCTGACGCTGTTCGGTTACAGCTAAGGAGTGCAACAAAGCAGTTCCTACCAGCCAGGGCATAAACGAAGCATTTTCAACAGGATCCCAAAACCACCAGCCACCCCAACCTAATTCACGGTAAGCCCACCAGCTACCAAGAGTTATTCCAGCCGTCAAACAACACCAAGCCGCCAAAGTCCAGGGCCTTGTCCATTTAGACCAGCTACTTTCAACTTTTCCAGCCCATAAGGCTGCTATTGCAAAGGCAAAAGCCACAGAAAAGCCTACATAGCCCATATACAACATGGGCGGGTGGAATAAGAATCCAGGGTCTTGCAATAAAGGATTTAGATCACGACCTTGGGTATTTAATACTTGGAATTGGCGTAAAAAAGGATTTGAGGTCGTTAATAAAAAGAGGATAAAACCGATGCTTAGCCATCCTAGAACGACGAGTACGCGTGTGCGCATTTCTTTATCTAAGCCGGCACTAAAACATGCCACCATCAAGGTCCAAAAACTCAGAATCGCAACCCAGAGTAACATAGAGCCTTCATGGCCACCCCAAACCGCACATAACTTATAAAACCACGGTAAGGCGAGACTGGAATTACTCATTACATAAATAACGGAAAAGTCGTCCTTTAGAAAACAAATAGTAAGAAGAACGTAGGTTAACGCAATTAATAAAAACTGGGCAACTACATAAGTTTTTGCTGCATCCATCCATTCCGTGCGCTTTGCTTGCAATCCGATTAATGGAATTACGGCTAAAGCGATGGAGGCCATTAATGCCAGAATAAGAGAAAAAAGGCCTAACTCAGCAATCATGAATTCCCCTTCGGCGCTAATGCCGCTTTTACTTCAGGAGGCATGTACTTTTCATCATGTTTTGCCAATACCCGAGTTGCCTGAACATGTTGATTATCAATAAGTTGTCCTTCCACCACAACCCCTTGTCCTTCACGAAATAAATCAGGCAAAATACCGGTATGAACAATAGTCACCGTTTGTTGCAAATCAGTGACCCTAAATTCAACTCTTAAGCCTTCTTTAGCGCGCACCAACGAGCCTTTTTCAACCATACCGCCTACTCGAATCGCTTGTTTTGGTGGTGCTTTGCCCTCTGCAATTTGAGTCGGGGTATAAAATAAATTAATATTTTGTCTTAAAGCATATAAAACTAAGCCTGAAGCTATAGATAACACAATAAAAGCAGACAATAAAATTAAAAGCTTACGTTTACGAGCTGGATTCATAATTAGCGTTTAAACCATTGTTGTAGTTTTTGGTGCGTTTGTTTCTTTTTCCATTTCATCCCTAAAAGGTTCGCTACTAAGACGACAGAAACTAAACTATAAGCGGGCCAAACATAGATGGAGTAACCGCCCATCGTTAACCATTCAAAAAATTGACTCACTTAACCTCTCCTTCAAATTGAACCTTAACCCATGCTTGTCTTTTTTCCCTGAGTAACAGCTCTTGACGTGCTTTTTCCAAAATTATCCATAGGGCATATAAGAAAAATCCGATAATGCTCAACAAAAGTGGGTATAACATACTGGCATCTATCTTAGGCTTTGCAAATACGGATAAGGTAGACCCCTGGTGTAGCGTGTTCCACCAATAAACTGAGTAATGAATAATAGGCAAATCGATTAAACCAACTAAAGTTAAAATTGCAATAATACGATCTCCATCCTCTTTGTTTTTTACCGCTTGGTGCGTAGCTAAAATTGCGGCATACAATAGCAAAAGAATCAATTCAGAGGTTAAGCGCGCATCCCAAACCCACCAGGCACCCCACATGGGCTTACCCCAAATGCTGCCAGTAACCAATGCGAGGAAAGCCATACAGACTCCAAATTGTGCCACTTGGCTAATCAATAAACCGGCAATTTTAATGCGCCAGACTAAGAGTAAAACCGCCAGAAATCCCATCCATCCGTAGAGTGCCATAGACAAAAAAGCACTGGGAACATGAACATAAATTATACGAAATGCATCACCCTGTTGATAATCGGGAGGGGTAAAAGCAAGCCCCCAAACAATTCCTACGATTAAGATAAACAGCGCACTAAAAGATAGCCAGGGAAGCAAACGCCCAGTATATTCATAGAATGATTTTGGCGAAGCCAATTGGTATAATATTTTCCACATAGGAATAAAGGAAATCAAAAAAGACGGATTTTACCATGTAACCCAGCTTTCGCAAAGTAAGTGTTCAGCGAGTGATGCGATTAAGCGTTCCCAATATGTATCGTAAATCCTGCAGTAGACAATATGAAGCTACTCTGTATGACTAATTCGAATCACTCCAGAAATGGCATAAGGCAGAAAACCTACCGCAATCACCGACATAGCCAGCAACAGTGCTAAATAACCATTTACTGGTAAAGATTGCATGGCCACATGCAAGGTACCACTGCCAAAAATAAGCAAGGGTAAGGTTAAAGGCAATAATATCAATGCCATTAAGACACCGCGCTGATTACTTCCAGCACCAAAAGCGGCAACTAAAGCACATAAGAATAATAAAGCGGGGGTCCCACATAAAATGGTTAGGGCCAAAATCCATGTTTCCCAGGCTGTTAGAGAAAATAACAGTGCGACTAAAGGGCATAGAATTAATAAAGGCAGTAAAAGAAATAACCAATGAGCAATCACCTTAGCACAGACCATTAAAGGTAATGACTGCCCTGAAACCAACCATTGTTCAATCACTCCCTGCTCATAGTCTTGCTGAAATAAACGTTCTGCTGATAATAGCATGGATAAGAGTATCGCCATCCAGACTAATCCTGGAGCAATGGTCCTTAATAAAGCAGCTTCAGGCTTTAAGGTTAAGGGAAACATAAACAAAAAGATCAGTAAAAAAAGACAGGAATTAACCAAAAAACGAATCTGCCGTACCTGAATTAATAATTCACGTTTGCACTGTTTTCTAAATAAGGCAATCGCAAAACTCATAATCGATGTTCCTGATAGTCAACTGGGTCTAAAGGTAATTTTTGATGAGAGGTCAATAAAACAGCGCCGCCCTGCTTTCTATGCGCTTCAATTTTATTCATGATAATGTCTAAAGCGCGCTCATCTAAGGCCACCAATGGTTCATCCAATAGCCACAATTTGGCATTAGTCATCCACAAGCGTAATAAGCCTGCCTGTCGACGTTGTCCGGCCGATAATAAGGCACAGGGGTAATCTAAATGAGCCTCTAACTTGAAAATTGCTGCCAAGTCCTCAACCGGTTGCTGCTTATAGTGTAAATCGAATAAACAGTTTTCTCTTAAGGTCAAGCTCGGATTTATGCCGGCTTTATGCCCTACAAAACATATTTCACGTTGATATTGGGCTAAATCTTGATAAATATTTTTTTGGCTAAAATGTATCTCGCCTTCCAAGGGGCGATATAAACCAGCAATCAATTTAAGTAACGTGGTCTTTCCCGCACCATTTGCCCCCTGAAGATGGAGCAATCCTCCGACAGGTAAATGAAAAGCAACATTATTAAGTAAAGGCTGCTCTTGATAATCAAAGCTGAGATTAATTACATCAAGCATGGACATATGAGGCATTATTAGAAAGCATGCATGGTACTAAAACCAATGTCCGTTGACAATTCGCAGCAGTGAATCTCTAATAATAGATGAGGAGATGAAGAGAAAAGTTTCTAAATTTCAGGGTGATAGCTGTGACCTGCTTTTTTTAGAATTCCGTCTTTTTGCACTTGCGCATAGATACATTGACCGCCATAATCAGGCTTTATTTATTAGAAAAGGACTGTAATGGAATTCTTGAGTCAATATGGTTTATTCCTTTTAAAATCCATCACGGTGGTTATTGCCTTTTTGGTGGTGTTTGCCGGCTTTTTTGCTATGAGCAGAAAACCTAAAGGGAAGTTAGAAGTTACCTCGTTAAACGATCATTATGAACATTTACATTCATTGATGAGTAAGCAAATCCTGGGAAAAAAAATACCTAAAAAGAAAAATAAGAAGAAAAAGGAACCCAAGCGGCCCTCACTTTATGTTATTGACTTTCAAGGGGACATTAAAGCATCACAAGTGGAGCAGCTCCGCGATGAAATAACTGCCATTCTTTCAGTTGCGACTGCAGAGGATGAGGTTTTAGTTCGTTTGGATAGCCCAGGTGGAGTGGTCAATAGCTATGGTTTAGCAGCCTCCCAATTGCAACGTATTCGCGATAAGAAAATTCCGCTTACCGTAAGTATTGATAAAATTGCGGCCAGTGGCGGTTACTTAATGGCCTGTGTTGCTAATCACATTATTGCCGCGCCTTTTGCAATTATTGGCTCTATTGGCGTTGTGGCACAAATCCCCAATTTCCATCGCTGGCTTAAAAATCATGATGTGGATGTAGAGCTGTTAACTGCTGGAGAATATAAGCGTACCTTAACCATGTTTGGGGAAAATACGGAAAAAGGCCGCAAGAAATTTCAAGAAGATCTGGAAAAAATACATGCTGCATTTAGAAAATATGTTGCCAGTAATCGCGAACAATTAGATATGGATGAAATTGCTACGGGAGAGCATTGGCTTGCTACTGACGCTTTAGAATTAAAGCTTGTCGATAAACTGGCAACTAGTGACGACTACCTTATCGATAAATTATCCAGCTACAAAGTATTCAAATTGGCGATCCCTCCCAAGACGTCTTTGGCAAATAAATTACTTAAACCCGCCATGAGATTTATGCATCCTTGGGCATAATTTGCGCCTCAAAATCCCCGTATTACGACCTTGTCTAATACGGGCTACATTTTTATGAAATTATGGGCTCATCAGCAAATTTGTATTTAATAGTATATACTTAAAACATATATTACCTAAACCTATGTTACCTAATGGAGTGACAAGCGATGAGTGAGCCAAAATCAAAAATGCCGGATCTCAAAGAGCTGGCTTCAATGACAAGCAAATTATTCGGGGATATAAAAACGAGTGTTACCCAAATTATCCACGATTATAAAGAACAGCGAGCCCAAACAGAAGCAAGCGAAGAAGTTAAACCTGCAGAGCCTAAACCTAAAGCTGCAGATGAATTAAAATCTGAAGAAGAAGAAAAAAAATAGCTATATTAATAAAAACAATGCAGCAACTGTCTTGAAATGGAATTCAAGGCAGTTGCTGCAAGTTAGGCTTTCACTACTTATCGATAACAAACAATTAGCTTAAACGCGTCACACTGATTACCAAAACACAATTCCTGGCTACCTATGGTTTTAGTGGCACTAACTTGCGTTTCTTTAACAAAATGTTTTGCCTGCATATATCCCATTCGTCGACAAAATGAATGAGCAGCATGTAATCCACACCCTTTTTTCTTGTCATAACACCAATCTACGCGATAATGATCAAAACGCGGCACCACATAGCGTTTTTCTCGGTAGTGATAGGGTTTAGGTGGTGTATGGGAAAAATGAGTTACACAACCTATGGTCATAAATCCATTACAACGCCAGCCCTTGCATTGTGCCCTACTGGATATAAAATTAGTTAAGCCAATGTTATAGGCAATGACACTTTGGTTTGCATATTCATAACCCATCATCTGACAGTAGCGATTAGCTACAGCTTTACCACACTCTTTTCCATCAACAGTGCAATAATCTAAACGCTCCCCTTGGTAGGTAGGATGCCAGAAACTGCGAAAAGCTTTATTTTGTGCTTCTGCACCCGCATGCGATAGGAAGGAATTAAATAATAAAACAGAAAATATTAGGTACCGGAAATTGCTCATTAAAACAGCCCATTAGCGATTATGGGCACATGTTAGCTTATGCGGCTATATGGTACAAGGGGAGAATGTAAAATGAGAGGACTGATAGTGTTTCTGCAAATTGACCAAATTCGGAGGTAGAAAGTTAAACCGGATTAGCACTATCAAAAAATACATGCTCCAAATCAAAAGAAGAACTTAAATACTCACCCAAAGCCTGAATCCCGTAACGTTCTGTAGCATGATGGCCACAAGCATAATAATTAATGCCTAATTCTTGCGCTTCATAATAAGTTCGTTCAGAGACTTCTCCACTTAAGTAAGCATCAACACCTAAACGATTGGCCTCTGCAATATAATCTTGAGCCCCTCCACTACACCAAGCAATGCGCTGGATCTTACGGTTATGGCCTTCGATCATTAAAGGCTGACGTCCTAATTTTTCAGCTAAAAACTCACCAAGCTCATTATTAGTCATTGCCTTTGTTAATTGACCAGACCAAAGCAGATTATCAATATCGTCAATGCGGTGCATTTGTATTGAGTTTACTTCAAACAACTTGGCTAAACAGGCGTTATTACCCAACTCAAGGTGGCAATCAAGAGGCAAATGATAAGCGAGAAGGTTAATCTCATGGCTTAATAATTTTTGTAGCCGTTGACGTTTCATGCCCGTGATAACAGGTGATTCGCCCCGCCAAAAATAACCATGGTGGACTAATAAAGCATCTGCATTCCAGGCAATTGCCTGAGAAATCACGTCCTCAGAAGCAGTTACTGCTGTGCAGATGCGTTTAATTTGTTCTTTACCCTCAACCTGCATGCCATTAGGCGCATAATCCTTAAAACGATTACAGCTTAATAATTGCTGCAGGTGTGAGATTAATTCTTTTTGGGTAATCACCGATCAGAAACTCGCTTAATGTCCGCGCCTAATAAAGAGAGCTTTTCTTCAATACGTTCATAGCCTCTATCTACATGATAAATGCGCTCAACCGTGGTTTCACCCTCAGCAACAAGCCCTGCTAGAATCAGACTTGCAGAAGCACGTAAATCCGTTGCCATTACTGGTGCCCCCGTTAATTTTTCAACACCATTAATGATTGCGGTATTACCATTTAACTGGATTTGCGCACCCATACGTTGCAGTTCTTGAACATGCATAAAGCGATTCTCGAAAATTGTCTCCACAATCGTTGAAGAACCCTCAGCTACCGAGTTCATTGCCATAAACTGCGCTTGCATGTCTGTGGCAAAAGCAGGATAAGGTGCTGTAGAAATATTCACTGCCTGAGGACGCAAGTTATTCATGTTGAGACTTACCCAATCTTCACCAATTGTTAACTCAGCGCCTGCTTCTTCAAACTTACATAATTGGGATAATAAAGTATCAGGACGTACACGTTTTACAGTAACGTGACCTCGAGTTAAAGCGGCCGCAGCTAAATAGGTACCTGCCTCGATTCGATCAGACATTACGGAGTAAGTGCCGCCTGAAAGTGCTTCGACTCCTTCAATTTCAATGATCGAAGTTCCAGCACCGGAAATTTTTGCACCCATTTGAATTAGAAAGTTAGCTAAATCAACTACTTCTGGTTCACGAGCTGCATTTTTAATAACCGTAGTACCTTCAGCCAGAGCAGCAGCCATAAGAATGTTTTCAGTACCAGTTACCGTCACTGTATCAAACATAATGCGCTTACCTTGTAAACGCCCACGCTTACACCGTGCATTGATGTATCCATTTTTAACGGTAATATCCGCACCCATGGATTTTAATGCTTTTAAATGTAAATCGACTGGTCGAGTACCAATAGCACATCCGCCTGGTAAGGACACATCAGCTTTACCAAAACGTGCCAGCATGGGGCCTAATACTAAAATAGAGGCACGCATGGTTTTAACTAAATCGTAGGGAGCAACAAATTCATTCACCTGACCCGAATCAACCTGAACATTCATTTTTTCATCAACAATCAAATGAGCACCCAATTGACCCAATAATTCCATCATGGTGGTAATGTCTTTAAGATGAGGAACATTTGAAATCGTCACATGGTCACTGGCAAGTAAGCTGGCTGCCATAATCGGTAAAGCCGCATTTTTGGCACCGGAAATAACCACTTCACCATGTAATGCTTTACCACCATTAATTAATAGTTTATCCATGTTGTCTCCCCCATTCTTCTTGTGTCCACGTATCCATGCTAATCGCATGAAGTTTGCCAGTGGTAATTAATTCTTTTAACTGCGCGTATACCCATTGCTGCCGGGCAACTTTTGATTTATTTAAAAATACATCACTGACTACAGTTACCTTATATTGATAGCCGTCCCCGTCCACTTTAACGAAAAATACCTCGTTAGTAGATCTAAGTTTTTGTTCTATTTCTTCATTACTTACCATTAAAATTAGCTCACAAATTGGAATAAATACAGTTTTCTACCGATTAAATCTGCAGGGCCGTAAATTAGTAGAGCCTGGTTGTAAAGCAACCAGGCTCTACTGGCTGGATCCACGACTAGTCGTGGTATTCGGTGGTGATGGCTTTTCCCATATCGACTCAACAAGGAGTAGGCCTAAACGACTTCCAAAATATCTTTTACACCACAAAAGTCCGCTAAAGATTCAGTCTCAGCAGACATACCGATAATCTCGAAAGTCTTATTATTTTTTTTGCATAACTTTCTGGCTTCGATAAGCAATGCCATCCCTGCACTATCACAATGAGTCACCTCACCTAGATCAAGAACTAAGTGATTACTCGTATTATCCATTAAAGTCTTATAAAGTTGAGCTCGTACCTCAACAACTGATTTGAAGCTAAGCTCAAGGGGCTTAAAATGAACTGTTTTCACCTTAAGATGCTCTTTTTAATTGTTTTTGCTGCATTTGCTTGATCACTTCATCCATACTGGAGTTTTGCAGTACTTGAGCAAATTGCGATCTAAAGCTCTGCAATAAACTAACGCCTTCAACGCTAATGTCATAAATTTTCCATTGGCCATTTTTATCAACCAAGCTATAGGTTAAAGGAATATTTTGGCCTTCACTACGCACAATCACGCTATTAACACGCAGAAAACGTGCATTAACAGCCCCTCTGAGCGGTAAGAACTGCACCGATTCATCAGAATATTGAGCCAACGGGCTGGAATAAGTACGAATAACCAGGCGTGTAAACTCTTTTGAGAATTGATCTCGCTGTGCCGCAGTAGCTTTCATCCAAGCCTGTCTCCCTAAAACAGAACGAGACATTCCCGCGACATCAACAATAGGCAATAAATGCTTTTCTACCGCAGTGTAAATAATACCAGGATTACTTTTTAATTTTGTTTTATTTTCTTTTAAGGTCGCAATAATTTCATTTGCAGTTTGTTCCAGCATGGGCACAGGCGAATTTTGCGCCATAATTACCGGAGATAAAATTACGCCAACAACAAATAAAATATTTTTTAATATTCTCATGTCCATACCTTAATTTTATTGGAATTACTTTTTATTAATATTAAACAACAGTTGACCGATTAGATTTTCAAGAATTACTGCTTCTTGAGTCTTAGCGATCACATCCCCGTTACGTAAATAAGGATGATCGCGATTTGCATCATCATCAAAACCGGGAACGATACTAATATAATTGGAACCAAGCAAGCCTTGCGTTAAAATTCGTGCTGAAGAATCTTCGTAAGGTATCTTTTTATCGCTTTGCAAGCGCATCGTGACCTTAGCGTTAAGCTCACCTGGTTGTAATTCAATACGAGTTACCTCACCAATCTTAACTCCGGCAACCGTAACCGGTGCACGCACTTTTAAGCCACCGATGTCGGTAAAATCTGCCGTAACATTGTAACTTTTATGAGACATAAAATCAGAAATATTACTGACCTTCATTGCCATGACCAGCAGGGCCAACAAACCAAGCAACATAAATAGGCCAACACTCACATCTACATAACGTTGCTTACTCATTTACCAATCTCCAATCATCATTGCAGTCAACAAAAAATCCAGACCTAACACAGCAAGCGACGAATAAACAACCGTTTTAGTTGTCGCCTGACTAATACCTTCTGCTGTAGGCACGCACTCAAACCCCTGAAATACCGCAATCCAAGTTACAACAAAAGCAAACACCAAACTCTTAATGATACCACTGAGCACATCAATACGAAAATTTACTGCCGCCTGCATATTGGACCAAAAGCTTCCAGAGTCTACCCCTAACCAATGCACCCCAATAAAGTAGCCACCAAAAATTGCTACTGCTGAAAAAATTAATGCCAAAACGGGTAACGTAATAAAACCCGCCATAAAGCGAGGATAAATAACTCGTCCTAGAGGATCGACCCCCATCATATCCATGCTGGACAATTGCTCTGTTGCCTTCATCAAGCCAATCTCTGCAGTCAGTGCAGAGCCAGCCCGGCCGGCAAATAATAAAGCACTAATTACGGGCCCAAGCTCACGAGAAATACTTAACGCCAACAATTGACCTAATTGGGTTGCTGCACCAAATTTTTGCAACGTATTGTACCCTTGCAAGCCCACAACCATACCAATGAACAAGGCAGAAACCACAATAATCAAGCAAGATAAGACGCCTACAAAATGAATTTGGTAGCGCAACAAGGGCCATAATTTGCTGATGTTAGGTTTGCGAAATAACATCAAAAATAAAAACAAGCCGGAGCTACCTAAATTTTGTAAAATGCGCGTGCTGCGATTTCCCAAACGCACTATCATATCAAGCATCTAATAGCTCCTCTGTATAAGGGCGGGCCGGGTAATGGAATGGGACTACGCCATCAGCTTCTCCATGCATAAACTGCTTGACTTGCGGCTCTGAGGAGCGGATTAATTCCTCAGGAGTACCCTCCCCTATTATTTTTCCCCCGGCAATCAGATAAATATAATCTGCGATAGAACAGGTTTCTTCAACATCATGAGAAACAATAATGGTTGTCGTATTTAATAATTGGTTTAAACGTTTAATTAAGCGAACTAAAACACCTAATGAAATGGGATCCTGGCCTGTAAATGGCTCATCGTACATCATAAGCTCAGGGTCCAAAGCAATTGTACGAGCTAAGGCCACTCGACGTGCCATACCACCGGATAATTGTGCAGGCATTAGCTCTGCTGCACCGCGCAAGCCAACAGCTTGCAGCTTCATTAACACGATGTCTCGTACCATAGATTCGTTAAGTTGCGTATGTTCTCTTAAAGGAAATGCGACATTTTCAAATACGTTTAGATGAGTAAATAAAGCGGAACTTTGAAATAGCAAGCCCATATCTCGACGAGCATCATAGAGCGCTTTACGTGGTAATTCGTGGATGTTTTGGCCATTAACATGAATAGTCCCACTGTTAGGCGTTAATTGAGCGCCAATTAATTGCAGTAAGGTTGTTTTCCCAGAACCACTTGGCCCCATGATGGCCGTAATTTTACCTCGTTTCACGGTCATGTTAATGCCATTGAAGATGCGGCGACTCTCTCGAGTAAAGATCAGATTATTAATTTCAACCCAATTTTCAGGCATGCTTTCAAGTTCCAGTTTTGGCCAAAAATACAAGTATATACTGGTTCCTGGAAAAATGAGTCTCTTAAATTTAAAAAAAATTAAGGACTTAACAAGATATAATCATAATGATAAAATAAAATACAATTATTATGGGGCATTATAGCATCTTAGCCTTAGCTAGCTGTCCTTTTATCTCGTTCAAGCATAGCACGTTCAGATAATAGATGTGCTTTCGTACTTAAATTAAAGAGCGCCTCGCTTCTCTTACTGGTATGAGCTATCGGTTTTGCAACGACGAGCCATTATGTTAGAATGAAAACTAAACAAAAAGGAAACAAATAGTAGCCTATGAATTTTTGCACACTTGGACTTGCTGTCATCGAAACTGAGGCGCAAGCTGTCTTTGAACTAACCCAACGCATTGATGAACGATTTGCCAAGGCTTGTGAATTATTGCTTGCCTGTAGAGGGCGAATTGTTGTTACCGGAATGGGTAAATCAGGACATATTGCTAATAAAATTGCCGCAACATTAGCAAGCACCGGCAGCCCTTCGTTTTTTATGCACCCTGGGGAGGCAAGTCATGGCGATTTGGGGATGATCACTCGCCAGGACACGGTGATTGCTATTTCTAATTCCGGTAATACGACTGAACTGGTTACCCTACTCCCCTTATTAAAACGCATGGAAGTACCCTTAATTACCTTAACGGGTAATAGCGAATCGACTCTGGCGCGCACTGCTGATGTTAATTTGGATGTGAGCATCAAACAGGAAGCCTGTCCTTTAGGGCTTGCACCAACTACAAGCACTACCGTTGCTCTAGTCATGGGAGATGCCCTAGCGATTTCCTTACTACAAGCCCGTGGGTTTAGTGAAGAAGATTTTGCTTTATCACATCCCGGAGGCTCTTTAGGCAAACGTCTATTATTGCGCATTGATGATATTGCTCATCAAGGCGAGGAGCTGCCATTAATTAGCGAAAATGCTACAGTCAGCGAAGCACTAATTGAGGTAACTAATAAAAAACTTGGAATGACTTGTGTTACAGATTCCAAAGGGTATCTAGTTGGTGTCTATACCGATGGCGACATTCGTCGCACCTTAACCCGGCAATGTGATATAAATACTACGCCTCTTAAAGATGTAATGACGCGAAACGCACGTACTATTCGCCAAGGGATGCTTGCCGCAGAAGCCTTGGCTGTAATGCAAAAGCATAGTATTACGTCATTAATTGTAGCGGATGAGCATAACCGCCCTGTCGCGGTAGTCCATCTTCATGATTTGCTCAAAGCAGGTGTTTTTTAAATGAACAAATTAATTGAAAAAGCACAAAAAATTAAATGCCTTATTTGCGATATGGATGGCGTGCTCACCGATGGACTCTTATATATTGATAATCATTTTAATGAGCTTAAGACCTTTCACATTCATGATGGCGTGGGCTTAAAATTACTTATGACTGTAGGCATCGAAGTTGCAGTGATTACGGGCTCGCGTAATGCGGTTGTTGACCATCGCATGCAACAATTAGGCATCAAGCATTACTATAAAGATCAGTTAAATAAACAAGAAACCTATGAGCAATTGAAAAAAACATTAAATCTTGAAGACGAACAATTTGCCTATATTGGCGATGATCTTCCCGATATACCACTGATACAAAAAGTCGGTTTAGGGGTTACTGTTGCAAATGCCGTGCCGGCTGTTAAAGAAATTGCCGTTTGGCAGACTGAACTTCCAGGGGGTCGCGGGGCTGTTCGTGAATTATGTGACCTCATTCTCAACGCGCAAAATAAAATGGACTTAGCGAAAGAAGGTTATTTAAAATAATGAATGCCGCAAAACAAGTAATTTGGCTTTTTCTTCTGCTCGTCACCTTAGCCGGCTCAGGCTGGTATTACAGTCATTCTTCAAGCATCATGCGCTTGGATAGTGAAACTTTAGCCAATTCTGTAGACACAACTATTTCTAAAGTAAAAGTACGTCAATTTGATGAAAAAGGCGCTTTAACTACTCTTTTGGCCACACCTAAGATGCGCCACATCCAAAAAGGTGATATGTATTTTTTTCAAAAACCACATATTTTAGTAAGCCAAGAACAACAACCGCCTTGGGATATACGCTCAAAACATGCTAAGTCTTTTGCAGGTGGTGAGCGAATTGTTTTTATTGGTGATGTAGTGGTCCATCAAACTCAAGGAGATAATGTTCAGGCAAGTACCTTAAAAACTGAAGAGGTCACTTATTATCCTAAAGAGAAAAAAGCATCTACCGATTTGCTTGTAACCTACGAACAACCAGGTAATATTATTCAGTCTCAAGGAATGAACGCCTACCTAGACGAAAAAAGGGTAGAATTACTTCACCAAGCACGAGGAAGCTATGTTCCAGCAAATGGCTAAAGGTATTCTATACAGCGCTGTATTCATTTTAACATGTCCATGCTATGCCCTGCCTACCGATAGAGAACAGGTAATGCATGTGCAGGCAGACTCAGCAGATTTGAATCAACAAAATCATAAAGGTATTTATATTGGCAATGTGGAACTAATACAAGGCACAACCAATTTGCAAGCCGCGAAGGCCATTACTAAGGGTAACGAGAAAAACCAACTTGTTTTAGCAATCGCTAAAGGGGATGATGGGAAGCAAGCACATTACTGGACAACAACCGATCCGAAGAAGCCCCCTATGCATGCCTATGCCGATATTATACGTTATTATCCCTTAACTCATATTATTGAACTCATTGGAAATGCGCGCGTAGAACAAGGAAAAGATTCATTTTCAGCAGCTAAAATCCGTTATGACACCGTCAAACAGCACGTTCTGTCCAATGGGGATAAAAACCAAAGAATAACTATAATTTATCATCCTGAAAAGAAATCTCTATGAATTTATTAGAAGCGCGAAACCTAAAAAAATCATTTAAATCGCGAACCGTGGTCAATGGGGTAAGCATCCATATCAAAAAAGGTGAGTGTGTCGGCTTATTAGGTCCTAACGGCGCAGGTAAAACCACCTGCTTTTACATGATTGTCGGCTTACAATCCTGTGATGAAGGACAAATCATCATCGACAACCAAGACATTACTTCGCATGCCATGCACCAACGTGCCCGCTTGGGTATTAGCTATTTGCCGCAAGAAGCATCGGTATTTCGTAAGCTTACGGTCGCTGAAAATATTATGGCTATTTTAGAGCTTAGACCGGATTTAAATGAGCAGGCTCGGGAAGAAAAACTGGACCTGCTACTGCAAGAATTTCATATTACTCACATTAGTAATAGCATGGGTATGGCGTTATCTGGAGGCGAGCGTAGACGTGTAGAAATTGCGCGTGCATTGGCAATTGAACCCTCGTTCATTCTTCTTGATGAACCCTTTGCTGGTGTAGACCCGATTTCAGTAATTGATATTAAAAAAATTATTCAACATTTATGCAATAAAGGTATTGGCGTTTTAATTACTGATCATAATGTTCGGGAAACTCTAGATATTTGCGAGCGGGCTTATATTGTAAGCCAAGGGAAAATACTGTGTGAAGGAACCCCTGAAAAAATTCTAGCCAATCAACAAGTTAGAGCAGTTTATTTAGGTGAAGATTTTACTTTGTAGAAGAGAGTCATGCTACTGATTATCGATAATTATGATTCATTTACTTATAATCTGGTGCAGTATTTTCAATGTTTAAACCAGGAAGTACTGGTTTCGACGCATGATCAAATAAGCCTTCAACAAATACGCGACTTAGCCCCTGATTACCTGGTCATCTCTCCTGGCCCTAAA
This sequence comes from Legionella saoudiensis, assembly GCF_001465875.1. Lineage (GTDB taxonomy): Bacteria > Pseudomonadota > Gammaproteobacteria > Legionellales > Legionellaceae > Legionella > Legionella saoudiensis. The sequence goes on from NZ_LN901324.1 coordinate 1,468,840, forward strand.
GGCCCTGATGATGCGGGTATTTCTCTGGCAGCCATCCATGAGTTCCACCAAGAAATTCCTATTTTAGGTATTTGCTTAGGCCATCAATGTATTGCACAAGCATTTGGTGGGCAAATTATTTCTGCTCCAGAAATCATGCATGGTAAAACTTCACTCATTCAGCATCATCAACGAGGCTTGTTTCATAATATTCCTATAGGTTTTCAAGCAACGCGTTATCATTCTCTTGCTGTTGAAGCATCCAGCTTGCCTGATTGTTTTTCTATAGATGCCTGGGTGGATGACACAATTATGGCAATTTCACATCGTCAACATCCTGTTTTTGGGCTACAATTTCATCCCGAGGCAATTTTAAGTCAGTATGGTCAGCAATTATTAGGGAATTTCTTAAGCTATGAAACCCAATCTTCTATTTGAACAGTTAATCGCAAAACAGGATCTAAACGCACAACAAATGCATGATGTAATTCATGCTTGTATGTCTGGCCAATATAATGACCTGCAAATCGCTACCTTTTTAGCATTAATGCGCACTAAAGGAGAAACTGCCAGTGAGCTCACTGCCGCAGCGAAAGTAATGCAAGAATTAGCGCATAAAATTGAATTAGGAACTAATTTAATTGATATTGTGGGTACTGGCGGCGATGGTAAAAATACATTTAACGTCTCTACTGCCTGCAGTTTTGTGGTTGCTGCCGCAGGTATTTCGGTGGCTAAACATGGCAATCGCTCAGTTTCCAGCCGTAGTGGTAGCGCTGATTTGCTGGAGCAAGCCGGTTTTGCGCTCAACCTTTCTGACCAGCATATGCAAATCTGCATGCATGAATGTAATCTTGCATTTTTATTTGCTCCAAGTTACCACCCAGCCATGCAACACGCTCGCACAGCACGCCAGCAATTAGGTATTCGTACCTTATTTAATCTACTAGGGCCATTAATCAATCCAGCTCGGGTAAAAAGACAGGTGGTTGGTGTTTTTTCAACAAGCTGGCAAAAACCTTTAGCTACGGTACTTGCAAATTTGGGAAGTGAGCGTGCCCTAGTGGTTAGCTCTGAAGATGGTTTGGATGAAATTAGTATTGCCGCCCCTACTCAGGTAGTAGAATATCATCAAAATTCTTTTCATGAATGGTCTATTATCCCTGCTGATTATAGCATGCATCATACTTCATTAGATGAAATTATTGTCGATTCGCCAAGCCAGAGCCTAAGCATTATTCAATCTATTTTTGCGGGTGCAAAAGGTGCTGCTCGTGATATGGTATTGCTAAACTCTGCCGCAGCAATCTATTGTGCCAAAGAAGAGTTTTCATTTACCCAAGCACTAGAACAAGCCCAGGAAGCCTTGGACAGCGGTAGAGCCGCCCAACGTTTCCAACAGCTTTGCCAATTAACTCAAATTTTAAATAAAGAATCCCATCATGAATAGTGTTTTAGAACGCATTGCCGAGCATAAACTAAATGAAGTTGCTCAAGCTAAAAAAGTACATCCACTAAGCTCATTAGAACAATCTCAATGGGCACGCCGTGATTTTGTTGCTGCCTTAACCGCCAATACTACCGCTGCTATTATTGCAGAGATTAAACGAGCCTCCCCAAGTAAGGGCTTGATTAGAGAAGACTTTGACGTGGCACAAATCGCTGCAACTTACGCACAACACGGTGCACGCTGTTTGTCGGTGCTTACTGATATTGAATTTTTCCAAGGCCATCCAGATTATTTAGCCCTCGCTAAATCACATTGTAATTTACCAATATTACGCAAGGATTTTATCCTTGATGAATACCAAGTCTATGAAAGCCAATCTCTAGGTGCTGACTGTATTTTATTGATTGTTGCTTTGCTGGATGATGCGCAGCTTGCTGACTACTGCCAGTTAGCGCAGGAATTAAATATGGCCGTGCTGGTGGAAAGCCATACACGTGAAGAGTTGGAGCGTGCCTTGCATTTGCCCACACCACTTATGGGGATCAATAATCGCAGTCTGCATACGTTTAAAACGGATATCCAATTAAGCATAGAGTTAAAGGGCGTAGTTCCCCAAGATAGAATAGTGATAACCGAAAGTGGTATTAATACTCATGCGGATGTAGCGTTAATGCAAGCAAATGGAATTAATACCTTTTTAATTGGCGAGAGTTTAATGCGAGCCAAAGATATTGGTTTAGCTTTGCACCATTTGATTACTGGGGAATAAACGCAAGATAAGTCGTAGGTTGGACTGCTAAGCTCAGCACACAGGCTTTTGCCACTCCTAATGCTGGGCTTAGCAGCTCAGCCTACATATCATTACCTCTTTAATCCACAGAAGGCTCCGGCTTCTCAACGGGTTCTGGCTCGGGAAGATTAGGATCTCCTGGCTCTATAGGTTCTGGGTTTGATGGGTATTCATCAGGAGAGTCAGGAATCTCATTAGGCTCGGGTATTTCGCCGCTGTTTTTCAAAATAGTCTCCTTATTATTTGCACTCCATAGCTAAAGTATAGCAAAATCGGGTTTTACCTAAACAAGGCGTTTTATTCATGAAAGTAGCTGTAATTACTGGGGCTGCCAATGGTATAGGCTTAGCATTAGCTTTAGTACACTTAAAACAAGGCGATGCTGTAGTTATGGTTGATAAAGACGGCAATAAACTCAATCAGGAAGCAGAACTTCTCCAAGCTAAGTTCCCAGGAAAAATTCTTGCCATTACTTGTGATGTGACTCAGGCCGATGAAGTAAAAACCCTAGCACAACAAACAGAATGCGAATTAGGTCGCATCGATTGGCTTTATAATAATGCAGGTATCATTGGCCAATTGGCTCCAGTCTGGGATTTAAATCCACAACAGGTTAAACAGGTCATGGATGTGAATTTGCATGGGATGATTCATGTAATTCAGGCCTTTACACCCTTCTTATTCCAACAAAAGTTTAGGTCACACATTATTAATATGGCCAGCTTATACGCATTATGTGCAGGCTCACAAACAGCCCCCTACTCCATGTCCAAGCATGCGGTTTTGGCTTTGTCTGAATCATTATATTTCGATTTAAACCGCCTAGAAAAACCAGTTGATATTTCCGTCATATTTCCTTCATTTACGGATACAGGGTTACTTGCTAATCCTTCAGAGGGACATTCCAGTTTGCATGGCGCGTTGCAATCTTTATTAGCTCATTCACGACCGGCAATGGACATAGCACAACATATTGTGCAGGAAGTAGCGCAAAAGAAATTTTATGTTTTCCCTGATAGGGAGGTAAAAGGATATTATGAAGAACGTACTCAAGCGATTCTAAATCAAGAAAATCCTCATGCGACCAATGTGGAAAAATTAATGAGAGCTTTAATCAAGCGCCAGGAATCACGTAGAGTATCTTAGGCAGTATTGAAAAAGGAGAAAGCACGTCCTCCTGAGGAGTTCACGACGAAGGACGACGCGCCCCTCAAAAGTTTTAAGTAAGTGCCATTAGTTGCTTGCATTATCCTAACATTTCTAGCAGCTCACGGCGAAACATATGGTAGTCTACCTCTAAGGCATGACGCATATGTGACTTAAATCGGTAATGAGGCTTATTCATTTCTTGATCAATTTTTTGATGTAATTGCTCAGGACGTTTCAAGGTCCCCATAATGATCCGCGCAACAATTTTTGATTGATGATCTGCTAGGGGCCAGATACAGCCTTGTGGTTGGCATAGGCCAATAAAATAAAGGTTATCTAAATCAGCATGCATCATTTTGCGATACAAAGGCACCTTTGTGGAACCACTAAAATCAATTAATTTTTTATCAAAAAAAGGAAAGCTTATTTTATAGCCTGTGGCAAAAATTACCGTATCAAACTCAAGTTGCTCACCATTAGTAAAATGAACCTTCTTACCTTCGAAATGAGTAATACCAGGCTGCGGACGTACCTTTCCATGACGAATAAAATATAATAATTCAGAATTAATTGTGGGATGAATTTCCAAAGGCCCGCAATCAGGATTCAATAATTTATACTTGGCATAGCGTCCTTGTAATATGCGAATCACAAGCTTAAAGAGCTTCTGGCGCATTCCTGCGGGCATCCATCGAGTTTTTGCGACAGCGTCATCCGTAGGTTTACCAAAAACAAATTTTGGAAAAATATTGTAACCACGTCGCATGCTAATATAAGTTTCCGGAGATACCCGTGATATTTCTACCGCAACATCACAAGCAGAATTTCCACCGCCAACAACCAAAACACGTTTCCCAGCAAAGACAGAAGCTTTCTTATATTGATGCGAATGAATGAGCTCACCATCAAAATGCCCTGGGTATTCAGGCATGAACGGATCCCAATGGTGCCCATTCGCGACTAACAGATAATCGAAAATATCTTCATGGGTTCCTAGCTCATTTTGGTAGGTTACTTGCCATTGTTTTTGGCTATTTTGTTCGACCTTTAATACAGTCGTATTGAACTGAATGTATTTCTCTAAATCAAAGTGACTTGCATAATTTTGAAAATAAGCCAAAACCTGTCTATGCGAAGGATAATCAGGATAGGATGCAGGCATTGGGAAGTCTTCAAATTGGGACCAACGCTTTGAACTAATAATGTGTGTCGTTTCATACACACTGGAATGATCATTATGTTCGTCATAAACCCAGTTACCACCTATCTGATTATTTTTTTCAAAGACAGTGATCTGGGTAACACCTTGTTCTTGTAAGTTTTTAATTGCGGCAAGCCCACTAGGGCCTGCGCCAATGACACAGACACGCGGCTGACAAATACCCTTAGGCTTTTGCTCTATTTGCATTACTTGTTACCTTTTTAACTTCTTCCATTATCATTGCTTGTACCACGGGATGCTTATCAATTGTGAAATGATTAACATTTACCCCTTTGATTTTTGTAACATCAATATTATCAATTTGAGTTTTAGCAGGATCAACAGCTCGAAGTTTTAAACCACTAAACATAGGTACATAGCCCGCTTTGTAAAAGTTCATTGCATGCTTCACATTAGGAGGCACAACGGTTTGAGACACTGCGTCAACTGTAACGAGCAGATCAACAGGAACTCCTGCTTTATTTAAATTACGCGCCACCTTGATTTGTTCATTCGCCCCTAACGAATGTCCAACAAGTATAATTGGCTTGGGGTTTTTATGTTTGTAGTAATTACTGATAAGAGTACGGGAGACCGCACCAGCGTTATACCACATACCGCTTGGAGCAGGAATATGATAAGTCGCCTCTACAGAGTCGCTTAGCTCTTGCATACCAGTACTAAAAACCCCTAATCCTCCAAGCATGGTATGAACTTCGCCACGGTACGCGTTTTTGGTATGCGCTACTTTTTTTGCCGTAACATTAGTTTGTACTGGATGCTTTTTCTTAGTCGGATGATACTTAGCCCCGGACAAATCAACACAGCTTGCCACCGAGAATGCGGCAAACAGGCAAAAAGATGCTTTGAAGAAATTAGTTTTGCTACTGTTCATTTTTTATTTTTATTTAGGTTTTAGCGAATCCATTGATGATAACGTATATGCCGGCGAAAGCCAATATTAGGAGGGTATTAACCCGCATCTGTAGGGGCTTAGACATTAAACGAGTAATTCTATTTGGGAAGCAAATAATAGTTTGTTAAGATATGCGTTCTCTCTTTGATTGTGAACAATTTTTTATGGAAACACAGGTTTCAGTACTTACTGTCAGTCAGCTCAATAGACAGGTAAAAAGCTACCTTGAAAATGAGCTGGGAATTGTTCATGTGGAAGGGGAAATTTCCAATTTAAGTAAGCCTGCATCAGGGCATTTTTACTTTACACTAAAAGACAGTGGCGCTCAGATCCGTTGTGTATTTTTTAAAAATCGCCACATTAACTCCGTCGCCACTAAACTCTGTGATGGTCAGCATCTGGTTGCCAGTGGTCGCTTAAGCCTTTATGAGGCCCGAGGAGATTATCAATTAATCGTTGACCAAATCACAGAAGCAGGTCTTGGAGCTCTGTATCAGCGTTTCGAAGAATTAAAAAATAAACTCGCCAATGAGGGACTTTTTCATCCTGATAAGAAAAAAGCACTTCCCAAAATGCCGCAAACTATTGGCGTGATTACCTCAACCACCGGTGCTGCAATCCGTGATATTTTATCAACTTTAGCTCGCCGCTATCCATTGGCACATGTATTTATTTATCCAAGTGAGGTTCAAGGTGCTGGGGCAGCGCAGCAATTGATCAAAGCCATCCAACGAGCCAATGTGGAAAAACGCTGTGATGTACTCATTCTTGCGCGCGGTGGTGGAAGCATTGAAGATCTATGGGCTTTTAATGATGAGCAATTAGCGCGACAAATTGCCCAAAGCAGTATTCCTCTGATATCGGGAGTAGGACATGAAACCGATTTTACCATTGCTGATTTTGTTGCCGATTATCGCGCAGAAACCCCCACTGCAGCGGCCACTGCGGTAACCCCTGACGCTCTTGAGCTGTTACGATCACTAAATCAATCAATGTTGCGTTTACAAGAAGCTATCCATCGCCACATGCACAAAAACCAAGTTAAGCTGCGGCATTTAATGGATAAAATTTCTTCTCCACAAAAGGCAATCTCAAGCCACTGGCAAACCACGGATTATTTAGAGCGGCAATTAATTTCTAGCATCAATCAAATCGTCAGACATAAGACTCATCAGTTGCATTTATGCACTCATCAATTAAATACACATAACCCGAAGACACAAATTCAACACGCCCAAAATCAATTACAACAAAAAACGCAACAGCTAACCCAGCAGATGCAAAATAAACTGAACCAGCTTAAGCTTCGCATGCGCAGCTTAATGTCTACCTTGCACGCAGTGAGTCCCTTAGCTACACTGGATAGAGGCTATGCAATTGCTACACTAAAAGATAAGGTACTTTTTTCCCCCGAGCAAACTCAGGTTGGCGATATCATTGAAGTACGTTTAGCCCAGGGCAACCTTTCCTGTGAAATAAAAAATATTAGAGGATTACAGCAAGACCATGCTTGATGAATTAATTGATAGCCTTAATTTAATTATTAATCAAACGAAAATGAATAGCTCCATATTAGCTACTATCGTAATTATTTTATGGATCATTTTTTTCTTTTCGCGCGTTGATCGCCGCCTATTACTACTTGGCATTCAGCCAAGACATCTTGCCGGCCTGCCCGGGATAATTTTTTCTCCCTTTTTGCATCTTAACGTTAATCATTTATTTTTTAACTGCATCCCCCTAATTGTATTAAGTAATTTTATTTTAATTAATGGTCTTTATTATTATCTAACTGTCACTGTGATCATTACTTTACTTACAGGAATAGGAGTATGGTGTTTTGCAAAACCCGGTCTGCATGTTGGTGCCAGCGGCGTTATAACGGGCTATTGGGGCTTTTTGGTTCTTAATCTATATCAAACCGGTACTCTAACTACCATTATTTTAGGCTTACTCAGTGTTTATTACTTTGCGGGTATTTTCTTTGGTATTTTCCCTGGGAAGAAAGGGGTATCTTGGGAGTCACACTTTTTTGGTCTATTAGCAGGTTTGGCTACGAGTTATTTATTTACCAATTACCCTAATTACGTACAGATGTTGATGCCCATATCTAGTTGACCTAGGGACGCCATTGGCATGAACAGCCAGCTTATGGTAACACTTAAATATGCCTTATCACACTTGGCCCTTCCTCACACACCTCTATTTCCCTATTTTCCTTCGCGCTGAATAAAACAATGCGCGAATGATATTTCTCTACTGTACGTCGATGGGCAATACTCACTAAAGTTGCTCCGGTTAATTCCTTTAACACGCGATAAAGATGTTCTTCGCTCTGCTCATCGAGAGCGGACGTTGCTTCGTCTAAAAAAATCCAATCGGGTTTTTTGAGTATGGCACGCGCAAAAGCAATTCGTTGTTTTTGTCCTCCTGATAATTCCCCATCCCAGATGCACTTTTCATTTAGCCTAGGAATATAATCCTGCATGCCTCCCACCTTGTTCAGAACCATAAGATATTGCTCCTCACAATAAGTTTCTACTGGATCAGGATAAGCTAAAACTGCTTTTAATGTGTCATACGTTAACGTGGGTGTTTGCGGTAAAAAATACAATCGCTTTCTTGATGGAAGTAAAATGACTCCAGTGCCATAACCCCAAGTACCAGAAATCGTTTTAAAAAATGTGCTCTTACCTAGGCCCGATTTTCCTTTGATTAAGACATCCTCCTCTGGCTTTAACTTTAAGTTAAGATTGCACATGATGTGTGCCGTACTGGTGGCATGAGGATGTCGAATATTTAAATGCTTCACTTTAATGGTGTCTTTCCGGTGTTCATTTCTAATAATTAATTTAGGATGTGCATTTAAGCCGTCTTTTTCTAAAGAAGCTTGTAATTCAGTAATTCGTTCGATGCTCGTTTTGTATTTTGCAAGTTCATCGTAAGCCCATACAAACCAGCTAAGTGATGAATTGACTTGGTTAAAAGCCATGCCTACCTGTATCAACTGTCCTATCTCGATAAGTCCTGCAAAATACAAAGGAGCTGCAATAAGTGTTGGTAAAAGTTCCGCTAATTGAGAATAGAAATGTTGAAAAGCATCCAATTTTAAACCAATGTCCAATTTTTGATTGGCACGCAAGTTGATTTCATGAATTTTATTTTTTAAAGATCTTCTGTAGTACTGCTCGGCATGTTCTTCGGCAATATTCTCAGCTTCCTTTTGCACCTCAGTGATATTCTGGCGTAAATCAGCTTCCGCTTTTTCCGCATTATGATTGGTTTCGGCCATTGATTTAGCGATGGAGTTAGCAATAAGCGTGGCAGCTATTGACGTTCCTAAGGCTGTCCAGAATAAATAACCCGGAATAACAATAGGTAGACCTAAAACAGTCACGGATAAAGAACCACCAACTATCCATAAAGTACCGGCAAACATCCCCAAACTAAGTACTGATTTTAAAAAGTCCCCTACCAGTTCAATGGTTAACTTCACAAAAATTTTTACATCTTCTTGGATGCGTTGCGCAATATTATCAACTTGGGAAGGAAAGCGTTTCAAATCCAGATAATTATTTTCATTAGTAAACAACTTATTAATTAATTTTTCTGTAAGCCAGGTGCGCCAATAAATAGACAATCGCCCCATAAAATAATCTTTTAAAATGTGGACCCCGACATACATTCCTACCATTAACGCAAATTGCCCGATGGATAAAAGAAAAGGAAGCAGCACCTTTGCGGTTAATGCCTCCCAAAAGGCCGCTGACAACCAAGCCATGGCAGCCGTCAAACCAACCAGTGAAATAGTGCACAAACCAATAGCCAATAAATACAACCAGGCTCGCAATTTTTCATCCGAATTAATAAAATAATCTTTAATCAAACTCCAAGTGGTGTCCCATAAATGTTGGGAACCCATTGAATTAAGTAATTTATTGGACATGTGCACGTTCAGGAGTTTTTGAGGGGTATATCCATGTTAGTTTCATTTTAAAAAAATGCAACTATTGCTCAAAATACACTAAATTTGCCCATTTAAAGGGATGATTTTCCTGATAAAACCAGGCTACACTTGCTCTAAAGTCTATGTTATTCTAAGAAGAATAAATCATCAGAGAAATCAAGATGCTATCATTGAAACGATTATTTCTCGTAGGCACATTAAGTCTACTGGTTACTCCCGTATTTGCGAAACAAAACCCTAGTGCTTGTTGTAGTGGCATGGGAGGAATTAGTTATTGTGACTCATCCGCTGGACGTATGGTCTGCAATAATGGCTTTTACTCTACCTGCTTTTGTACGCCACATGCGGTAATGGATCTTCAATTGATACGTGGTTGCTGTCTATGGAAAGGTGGTGTGGTCAATTCACTCACAGCCCCTAATGGTCTAGTCGTTTGCAATGACGGTTCTGTTTCTGAAGAATGTTCCCTACAAACGCCCGCGGATAGAATTGCGGCCTGGTAGCTTTAAGATTTCCCAGGAGCTGTATATGATCAACAATATCCAATCAGCACTTAGCGAATTAAGGCAAATAAAGCCATTAGTTCTGTGTTTGACCAATTATGTCACCATGGACTTTATGGCTAATGCGCTTTTAGCCTTGGGTGCAGCACCATTAATGTCTGAATCTCCTGAAGAAATCGACGAACTGGTTAGCCTAAGTCATGCCCTTTACATTAATATCGGCACGCTAAATGATGCCTTCGTAAAGCATGCCCTTTTAGCCGCTAAAATTGCCAACTTTTTAAATAAGCCAATAATTCTCGATCCCGTAGGCGCAGGCGCCAGTACCCTTCGAACCTCTGCAGCATTAGAAATTCTGCCCTTAGCTCAAGTTATCAAAGGAAATGCCAGTGAAATCATTTCTTTGACTGGAGCAAATAGTTTAACAAAAGGCGTTGAGTCAGCTGATCCAGTATTTAAAGCCATTGATAGTGCTCGTGCCCTAGCGCGGACTTATAATAAAGTTGTCGTTATTAGTGGTCCTGAAGACTTTATTACCGATGGAAAACGTGAACAAATGCTCGCTTTTGGCTCTGAACTAATGCCCCTGGTAACCGGCATGGGATGTACTATGGCAGCAGTGCTTAGTGCTTTTGTCGCATCAGATCCTGATACCTTTCAAGCTGTAATTCATGGTACAGCGTACTTTGGCTTATGCGGTCAGCAAACCCATCAACAGACCCAGGCTCCAGGCTCATTTAAACAGTTTTTTATTGATAATTTGTATCAGCCGGAATGGAATTTTTTTAATAAAGCGCTTAAGGGCTAACATGCAGTATAAAGCATTATCTATAGCAGGTTTTGATGGTTCTGGTGGTGCAGGCATTCAAGCAGATTTAAAAACATTTTCTGCCTTTGGCTGTTATGGAATGACGGTACTTACGGCCTTGCCAGTACAAAATACCTGTGGCGTAAGAAATTGCTATGAAATTCCTCTGCAAGCAATTGAGGAACAACTTCATGCAATTTTTGATGATATTAAACCCAATGCCATTAAAGTTGGTATGTTGTTCAATAGTGATATTATCCAATTGGTAGCCGCTTTCCTTAAACAACATGCTCAGGGTATTCCCATAGTCGTCGATCCCGTAACTGTTGCTAAAAGTGGGGATCCGCTTTTATTGCCTGATGCAGTTGATACACTAATTTCTGAGCTTATGCCCCTGGCCACGCTAATTACGCCAAATTTACCGGAGGCTTATACATTTACCCAAGTAAACGCTCAATCCGCGGAAGAAATGATTTGTGTAGGAAAAAAATTATTAGCATTGGGGCCACAACATGTGCTACTTAAAGGAGGTCATTTAACCTCCTCCGCTTCGAATGATTTATTGTTAAGCAACGATAATGAATATCATTGGTTTGAAGGTTCGCGAATCAATTCTAAAAATACCCATGGCACCGGATGTACCCTTTCGGCAGCTATTACCGCATGCTTAGCACAAGGAATTCCCTTACAAAAGGCATGTGGCATAGCCAAAAACTACCTGTTTCAGGCGATAAAAGCCGCTAAAGATAATAGCGCTGGCCAAGGCCATGGGCCAGTGCATCATTTCCACCATTTATGGCCGATTTCATTAGTTGATTTTTAGGCTTTAATTTCTGAGAACTATAAAAGATCCTTTGCAAGCAACTAAGGGCACTTACTTAGAGGCCCTCGCTTGCGAAAGAAGTTCGAACAAAACCCCATAGCGAACATGTAAGCGTTCACGCTGTATGGATTCTATTAAAATTAAATAAAAAATGCTGTCATTGCGAACAAAGTGAAGCAACCCAGTATTGAGTCTTAACGAAGCATCGTTCTGTGTTGCTTCGCCATGACCCGCAATGACGAAATTTACATATCTCGTCTCGTGAACGCTTACACGAACGCAGGAGAGGGTTCTTCTCCTGCATTTAACCAAACTTTGGTATCGTTTAAACTGCTAATTCGGCAGAATGAGGTGAGGTATATACTTTTTCTTTTACAGAAGCTTTAGCCTCTTCTTTCTTCGCTAATAACTCAGCAAATCCCATAGCACAAACTACAACTAGAATACTTCCTACTGGTGAATAACAAAAGATACTATCTGAAAAAGAACCGAAGCATACTGCAATCAGCGGGCCAAGCATGATGAGCCGTGCTGTTTTACTTAACTTAAAGGCCAGAACAATTAAAGAGCCTATGAATGTTAGGTAGAACATGAGCCCTACAACGCCACCCTCAACTAAAACCAACCAATATTGACTATGCGGCTCATTAAGTTTCTCTTCCCAACCTGAAACGGGCTTATCGCGGTGGAAACTATATTTAAAGTAACCTGTGCCAATACCAAAAACTGGATGTTCCTCAAATAAAGAGCGTGCATATTTGTGAAATTGCATTCTAAAACCTAGCGAAGTGTTTTCTTCATGCTTTTTCAAAAACTTAATATCACTAATAAGTATACTCGTACGTAATTGCATTAATGGGCTTGCCAAATAAACCAATCCAATAGATGCGGCGAGTAAGCACACGCCTAAAGCAGCTTTCTTTAAAGAAAACTTTTGTACAATTAAAAAGACCATTAAGAAAGAATAGATAAAATAACCAGTTCTTCCCGTATTGAGGAAAAATATTTGGTAGCTTCCCACCGCTATCATTAACCAACAATATATACGTTGCCATTTATTGATTTTAGGTTCTAAAGCGATAATCGCTGCAAAATAAACCGCTAAAGCAACCATAAATCCTGTAGCGATATGGTTATGGAATACTTCGCCTGTATCTTCTGGATTATTAAGGACGAAGATACTTTTATGCTTTAGGTAGGAAATGACACAGGTTATTAGCATTGAGGCAAAATAAGCATTAAAAGCCCAACGTCTGGTTTTAGGATTGATAAAGCCTACAGCCAATATGGGTAAATAAAGCGCTTTGGAATACTTATCTACTACGGTATAACGTAAGTGATATGGTGCTTCAGACCATAAGCACCCAATAACCACGTAAGCAAACAAGGCTATACCTGCCCAGCCCCATAAACTATTGTAAGCCCCCAGTATTTGATTTCTATAGTATGGCGTCAAGAGCAATGCAGCCAGCCCAAGCCCCGCCATAATGGATTTTAAACTGGAACTGATAGGCACAAATAAAACAAATAAAACAATAAAAATAGGCGCTATTAAAATGCTTTTTTCTTCCGAAAAGAATTGTTTCACACTAAGTCCTCATTAGCTGTGGTCAGGTTAGGTAATTGCTCGATGTTACTATCCTGGTATAGTTGCTTAATACCTCGATAGAAGGTACCTTGAGCATTAAACACCGCAAACAAAAAACCAATTCTACCATCCAAAAAACCCCGTTGTAATACATAGCACCTAAAAAACATCCATGAAGTACTAGCTAAGGTTTTAGCGAAACTTGCCTTTCTTTGTTTTACTATGTAGGTTTTTGCACTATAGGAAGAATATCTGTTCATTTTGTAAAGCACATGGCTCACATCTTTAAATGAGTGGTGCATAATGCAATTTTTAAGCTTTCCAATCCGCGCCCCTTCCGGAAGAATAATTTTTTCATGGACAATGTCCGGACTAAAATGTGCGCCTTTACGTTTATATAAACGCGCATGTCGTTTGGGACTGGAAGAGTATTTTAAGGGTTGGTCGTAGAAGTACATTTGAATTGCGACACGGTATGCATCCGCTTCATCTAATACCATTGCCTGCATTATTTCCTGCTTCAACTTCTCGCTTACTGCCTCATCGGCATCAAGATTCAAGACCCAATCACCAGTGGCTTTTTCTAAAGCCCTCTGCTTTTGGGCCCCGTAACCAGGCCAGTCTGTTGAATAAACATGCTCTGTATATTCTTTAGCGATTGCAACGGTATTATCCGTGCTTCCTGAGTCCAGAACAATTATTTCATCAGCAAACTGTACTGATTCCAGGCATCTCCTAATATTTCGTTCTTCATTTTTAGCAATTACAGTTACAGTCAACGCCATTTAAACTACGCCCTCTCTATGATCATGACTATCAAAGTGTAACTTACCATCTTTAACTTTTAATGTCACATGGCCGCCATGCATTAATTTACCAAACAATAGCTCATCAGCAAGTGGTTTCTTCACATTTTCTTGAATCAACCGAGCCATAGGTCTTGCCCCCATTACCTTGTCATATCCATGCTCAATTAGCCATTCGCGTGCTGCTTTGTCTACATCAAAGGTAACCCCTTTATGACTTAGCTGCTCATCTAATTCCATAATAAATTTATCAACAACTAAACCTATGGTCACAGAATCTAATGGCGCGAAGTTAATAATGGCGTCCAGTCTGTTTCTAAATTCAGGACTAAATTGCTTTTTAATTACTTCCAGTCCATCGTTACTGTTATCTTGAGTTGCGAATCCGATGGAATTACGCACTAACTCGCTGGCGCCTGCATTAGACGTCATGACTAGAATTACATGTCTAAAATCGGCTTGACGACCATTGGTATCAGTTAAAGTTCCATGATCCATAATTTGTAGTAACAAATTAAAGACATCAGGGTGCGCTTTTTCTATTTCATCAAGCAGTAAAACTGCATGAGGATTTTTAGTTACTGCTTCAGTTAACAAGCCACCTTGATCATAACCCACATATCCTGGAGGCGCTCCGATTAAGCGGGAGACGGTGTGCTTTTCCATGTATTCAGACATATCAAAACGTAACAACTCAATGCCTAAAACATTTGCCAATTGGCGTGTAACCTCAGTTTTACCTACACCTGTTGGGCCAGCAAATAAGAAGCATCCCACTGGTTTTTGCGGCTCTCTAAGGCCTGAGCGTCCTAATTTAATTGCTGAAGATAAAGCAGTAATTGCCTGATCTTGTCCGTACACTAAGAGTTTTAAATCACGCTCTAAATTACGTAAGGTATCTTTATCACGTGCAGATACTTTCTTAATTGGGATACGTGCAATTTTCGCAACCACACTCTCAATTTCGGTGACGCTAATAATTTTTTTACGTTTACTCGCTGTGAGTAAGTTTTGATAAGCTCCTGCTTCATCCACAACGTCAATTGCTTTATCAGGCAAGAAACGATCGTTAATGTATTTAGCTGATAGCTCTGCCGCAGCTTTAAGCGCAGGAA
This sequence comes from Legionella saoudiensis, assembly GCF_001465875.1. Lineage (GTDB taxonomy): Bacteria > Pseudomonadota > Gammaproteobacteria > Legionellales > Legionellaceae > Legionella > Legionella saoudiensis. The sequence goes on from NZ_LN901324.1 coordinate 1,483,935, forward strand.
TCGTGAATTTTACGCCATGATGCTCTTCCAAGCGACCTTTTAAGCCTTTTAAAATTTCAAAAGTTTCATCAATTGAAGGCTCAGGAATATCTATTTTCTGGAAGCGGCGAGCCAAAGCACGGTCTTTTTCAAAAATACCACGATATTCTTGGTAAGTTGTTGAACCAATGCATTTTAATTCACCATTTGCCAATAAAGGCTTAATTAGATTAGACGCATCCATCACGCCACCTGAGGCAGCCCCTGCGCCAATAATCGTATGAATTTCATCGATGAATAAAACTGCACCCTCTTGTTGGCTTAATTGTTTAAGTACGGCTTTCAAACGTTTCTCAAAGTCCCCACGGTATTTAGTACCTGCGAGCAATGCTCCCAGATCCAGTGAGTACACAATGCAATCACGAATAGCATCAGGTATTTCACCATCGACTATGCGACGAGCCAGACCTTCAGCAATAGCGGTTTTACCGACACCAGCCTCTCCAACCAGTAATGGGTTGTTTTTTCTGCGACGACAAAGCACTTGTATTGTACGTTGAACTTCTTCATGACGTCCGATGAGGGGGTCAATCTTACCTTGTTTTGCACGTTTGTTAAGGTTCGTGCAATAGCTCTCTAGAGGAGACTCAGTACCTTCTGCAGCGCCCATATCTTCATCCATTGATGAATTCATGCTCTCATGCATATCATTATTTTGGTACTTAGATACGCCATGAGAAATGTAGTTAATCACATCAAGACGTGTAATATTTTCACGGCGCAAGAAATATACCGCTTGACTTTCTTGTTCACTAAAAATAGCAGCGAGGACATTTGCGCCAGTTACCTCGGTTTTACCTGCTGACTGTACATGGAATACTGCACGTTGCAATACGCGCTGGAACCCTAATGTTGGTTGTGTTTCTCGATCTAATTCATCGTCGGGAATTCTGGGAGTGGTTTCATCAATGAATTCAATTAAGTCACGTCGTAATGCATCAATATTGGCATCACAAGCCTGTAACACATTTCCAGCAGCTGGATTATCAAGCAATGACAACAATAAGTGCTCAACGGTCATAAATTCATGACGTTTCTCTTTTGCTTCCTTGAAGGCGAGATTCAAGGTAAATTCAAGTTCTTTATTTAACATTGTCGTTGCTCCTCTTCAGCCCACAACAAATTATTCCGGTTCCATGCTAGATAGCAATGGGTGCTGATTCATTCTGGCATATTCATTTACCAGAGCGACTTTTGTTTCTGCGATGTCTCGTGTGAATACACCACACACGCCCTTTCCTTGGATGTGAACCTGTAACATCACCTGAACTGCAGTTTCCTCGTTTAGATGAAAAAAATGTTTCAGTACATCAACAACAAAATCCATCGGCGTATAATCATCGTTGAGCAACACTACTTTGTACTTTCTTGGCAGTTTATTTTCTGTCCTTAACTCTGGCTCAGCAACCTTATGCCTTACAATTTCCTCGATATTTTGCCCGCTCATAACATACAACCTCTTACTATTTTTATAGACTCCCCACAGGCATTTGGCCAGTAAAAACAGCTAATTTTAATGAAAAAATTGGCCTTTGGGATAATCAAAAACATATTGGTTAGATAGCTTCCATGAAAATGGACAACCTTTGTCCTATTCGCTTGTACTAGCTCAGGCCTATATTTTGTATCGCGGTAACAATCAGTTAATAACGTTACCTATAAAGAAATGCGTGCCATCCTGAGCAGTTTATGACGAAGGATTTCCTGATTGCGGCATTAAACTCAGCATAATTCAAAGCCTCATTTAGGTATCCCTCATTGAGACTAAAAACCCGTATTAGTTTAAGCTAATACGGGTCACATTATTTAATAATGTAATCACATGTGCTGAATGATTGCATCCGCAAATCCAGAACTACTTACTAAAGTAGCTCCTTCCATTGTGCGTTGGAAATCATAAGTCACAGTTTTCGCTTCAATTGCCCCTTCGGTGCCCTTGATAATTAAATCTGCAGCCTCATTCCATCCCATATGACGTAACATCATTTCAGCAGAAAGAATAATTGAACCTGGATTCACTTTATCTTGGCCTGCGTATTTAGGTGCAGTTCCATGAGTTGCTTCAAATACTGCGATTTGGTTACTTAAGTTAGCGCCTGGAGCAATACCGATACCACCAACCTGAGCGGCTAAAGCATCAGAAATATAATCGCCATTTAAATTCAAGGTAGCAATAACGCTGTACTCTTCTGGTCTTAAAAGAATTTGTTGCAAGAAAGCATCAGCAATTACATCATTGATAATAATTTGATTGCCGGTCTTAGGATTTGTGAATTCCATCCAGGGACCGCCTTGATATTCTTTAGCACCAAAAACATCACGAGCCACTTGGTAGCCCCAATCTTTAAAGGCACCCTCAGTAAACTTCATGATGTTACCTTTGTGCACAAAAGTAACCACTTTACGATCATTATCTATAGCATATTGAATGGCTGCCTTCACTAAGCGGGTTGTACCCTCTTTAGAAACTGGCTTAACACCAATACCGCAATGTTCTGGAAAACGGATTTTCTTAACACCCATTTCTTTTCTTAAAAACTCAATTACTTTCTTAGCTTCTGGGGTATCAGCTTGCCACTCAATACCCGCATAAATATCTTCTGAGTTTTCCCGGAAAATAACCATATCGGTTTTCCAAGGCTCTTTTACAGGGCTTGGTACGCCATCAAAGTAGCGAATAGGACGCATGCACGTGTACAGGTCCAACTGTTGGCGAATTGCCACATTTAATGAACGAATTCCCCCACCAACTGGAGTAGTTAAAGGTCCTTTAATAGAAACAACGTATTTTCTTAAGGCGTCTAAGGTTTCTTCGGGTAACCATTGATCAGCGCCATAAACTTTAGTTGCTTTTTCACCGGCATAAACTTCCATCCAGGAAATTTTTCTTTGAGAGCCGTAGGCTTTTTCTACCGCAGCGTCAACAACTTTAATCATGGGAGGCGTTACGTCTACGCCAATACCATCACCTTCGATAAAAGGGATAATTGGATGGTTCGGCACATTAAGAGACTGATCCGCGTTAATCGTAATCATTTCACCTTGTGCAGGCACTTTGATTTTATCATACGTCATTGACAACTCCGTAAATTTTTAGAGGTAATAATGATAGCACGCGAGAACTTGGAATCCCAAGTCCATTTATGTGAAATTAGTAGGGATAACACTAAAAAATGTATCCCTCTTTCATTAATTCTTAGTATTAGTGTTTGAAGTTTATGCGTGCTGCAACATTTTAATCTGCTCTATTAATTGATCATAGCCTGCTTCTACATTTATGTAGTCATTTTTGGCTAAATAAATAGATAGTGAGCCATCATCTGTTGCTGTAGATTTTTGTAACACCCCATTATAACCCTTACTCTTTAGACGTAAGAAATCACTGATTTTGGTTACCAGATAAAAATTGCGGTAGTAATTTCGCGGCAACATATGAATTGCTTGCGCATCATGTTGCAGTGAATTTCCTGGGAGATAATCTTTAAGTGAGTACGATGCATTATTATGTACTGCTACAACCTTACCTTTAGGTAATAATTGTTTTATTTTATTTGCTAATTTCTTTACTTCTCGATGCGCTTCTGGGCTGTATTGGCTAAGAGTTGTTAATGTTTTCCTGATGCCATTATCAGTAAAAATGCGATTAGGATCAAACTCATAGCGTTTATTATGTAAATTAAAGACTATGTTACGTCCACCCGAATGAACTAAAGTAATCAGACTTCCGCCCTCTTTCTTAACCACTGCTTCAGCTGCTTTTAATGCTGTTTGCTCATTGTGGTGGACATGAATGAAGGTTTTGCCTCGGCCAACGGTATGCTTAATCTCAACCTTTTCATCACCAACCATCACAATATGATTCATCGCATAGGTAAATTGAGAGAAAAATAATGAAACGAGTAAAAAATATCGCATAGATCAGTTCACGTTAATATAAAAACTGGCGGCCATTGTATAATAATTGCCCTAAAAATACAAATCGCGCGAGGATTAACTTCACAAAGCAGAGCAATCCCTCTACCATTAAGGCCTTTCAACTTTGGTCGATTTTATGCCTGAACTTATTTTATTCAACAAACCTTATGGGGTTGTCTGTCAATTTACTGGCGAAGAACACGATCATACTTTAGCAGAGTTCATTGATATTCCTAATGTGTATGCTGCGGGAAGATTAGATAAAAACAGTGAAGGCTTGTTATTGTTAACTAATGACGGTGCGTTACAACATCGATTAACGCATCCTAAGTTTAATAAAAGGAAATATTATTGGGTGCAGGTTGAGGGAGTTCCTAGTGAGGAGCAATTGCAACCTCTAAGAAAAGGCTTGGCCCTTAAAGATGTGCGCTTTTTACCTGCGGAGGTCCGATTAATCGAAGAGCCACCTCTTTGGCCTCGCAATCCCCCTATTCGGTTTAGAAAAAGTGTTCCTACCTGTTGGCTGGAAATTGTTTTATGTGAAGGAAAAAATCATCAGGTGCGGCGAATGACTGCCGCTATTGGCTTTCCTACGTTGAGGTTAGTACGACATCGGATTTGGGATTGGGAGCTTGGTGGGTTAAATCCAGGTGAGTATAGGGTTGTTCGGGTGTAGTTTTGATTGCCACTTAGCTACATTTAACGATAGACAAAACGTGGCAAGAGCGTATCTTCACCTAATAAACGAATCCAGGGCCACAAAAACATACCTACAAATGCACTGGCTACAGGCATGAATAAGCTATATTTAAAACCAAGCAGCGCCGTAATCAGTGCGATAATTGCTTGATACAGCATACAGAAAAAACCTATTAAAAAGATTTGCTGCATCATGGAGAAAAATTGGAACCGTCTGGATTTACTTGATGCAAGCCACGTTACTAATAATAAAGCAAACGAATGTTCACCAATCACTGTCGCCAATAAAACATCCAGCATTAACCCTACAAACAATAAAGTAGCCTGATTAAAATTTCCTGGTAGAAAATATTCAATATACAGCACCAGCAATAAAACCCAAGGCGGTCTAAAATCGGTAACCAATTCCGGCATAGGCAATATTGATAAAATCAATGCAATAATAAACCCTACGGCTAAGCGTAAACGAAGATTTTTCATTACATAGTCTCCTTGGCATTTAAACGCTCATTAATTTGAGCGGTTAACTGCTCTTGTCCGTTGTCTGGCCATATCAACAAGACCAAGCGATTACGGTTAAGAAGGGCCACTGGTCTTACTTTAACTTTTACAAAGTCCTCACCAGGCAGGCTATTAACTTCTTCTACAAGTCCAACGGGATAGCCTTCAGGATATCGTCTATCTAAACCTGAGGTAACTAATACATCACCGGGATGAATGGATGAAGTTTTCGGTAAGTTAATTAAAAAGAGGGTTTCAATATCATTAGTACCAACCAGAATGGCACGCTCCCCTGTTCGATTATTTCTCACTGGAACGGCACTTTTAGAGTCAGAAATTAATAATACGGTACTGGTTAAAGGGCCAACATCAATGATCTGTCCCATCACCCCTTTAGCATCTAATATGGGTTGACCAACATAAACGCCATCACGCTTGCCCTTGTTTAATACGACAATTTGCCGCGAATTGCTGGTATCAACAGCCAGAATTTGCGCAGCCATCGCACGCATATCCGCTTGAGAAGAAGTGCGTAATAATTCTTTAAGTTGAGAGTTTTCTTTTTGTGTAACTAATAACTTTTGTAATTCAGCCTCTAACATTGCTTGCTGATAGCGCAATCTCATATTTTCATCAATTAAGGCTTTTTTTGCACCCACTAACGACTGGATCCAGCCAAATACACGTACGGGGTAATCAACGGCATATTGCAAAGGGGCTACAATTAAAGAAAAACCACTACGAACACTATTTAAGTAACAATAGTGGTAGTCAGAAAACATTAAAAAAACAGAAATAAGCAAAGCAAGCACGAATCCTATTGGATTGTGCCCGCCTCGGCTAAATAATCTGTTTCGATTATTATTCTGTTGAGAGGAAATCACCGCCACGTAAGTCCATGGTTTCTAAAGCTTTACCGCCACCACGCGCAACGCAAGTTAGCGGATCTTCAGCGATTAATACGGGTAGACCAGTTTCTTCCATCAACAAGAGATCAATATTTTTCAATAAAGCTCCGCCTCCGGTTAAGATCATACCACGCTCCGCGATATCAGCAGCTAATTCAGGTGGAGCCAATTCTAAAGCAGCTCTTACAGCACCTACGATTCCTGATAAAGGCTCTTGTAAGGCTTCTAAGATTTCCGCGCTGGTTAAAACAAAACTACGAGGCACACCTTCTGCAAGATTTCTTCCACGTACTTCGATTTCAAACAAATCACGGCTTGGGAATGCAGAGCCAATCTCATGCTTAATGCGCTCAGCGGTCGTTTCACCAATAAGTGTACCGTAATTACGACGCACGTAAGATACGATTGCATCATCAAATTTATCTCCACCAATACGTACTGATTGATGGTAAACGATACCACTTAAAGAAATGATCGCAACTTCAGTAGTACCACCACCGATATCGACAACCATCGAACCACTAGCATCTTCTACTGGCATTCCCGAACCTAAGGCAGCAGCCATTGGTTCTTCAATCAAAAATACTTCACGAGCACCAGCACCCATGGCAGATTCACGAATTGCACGACGCTCAACTTGGGTAGAACCACAAGGAACGCAAACCAGCACACGTGGGCTTGGACGCAAAAATTTATTTTCATGAACTTTATGAATAAAATGCTGTAGCATTTTTTCAGTAACGAAAAAGTCAGCAATGACCCCATCCTTCATCGGTCTAATCGCGTTAATGTTGCCAGGAGTTCTTCCAAGCATACGTTTGGCTTCTAGACCTACTGCCGCTACGCGCTTTTGACCTGACTCATTTCGCAACGCAACAACTGAGGGCTCGTTAAGGACAATTCCTTTATCCCTTACATAAATCAATGTGTTAGCGGTTCCCAAGTCAATCGATAAATCATTGGAGAACACGCCCCTTAATTTCCTGAACATAAGCAGCACTATCCCATTCTTTTTTTTGCGCTACTTTATACTAATTTTGCGTAAAGATCGACTGTTCTGGAGCAACAATTTCAAATAAAAAAGTAAATTTTTTGTCCAATCCAATTTTCAGCGTTTTGTTTTTCTGCCGCATCAACTACTTAAATAGCTTACTGTTTAAGTTTTAATCATCACCACTTAACATGTAAGCTGGGCTGTTAAGCCCAGCAACCAAGACATAGAGCGAAGTTCTAATTAATTATAAATATTTCTTTCAATTTTTCTTTATTTGCCGTTACAAAACGCTGGCCTATACCTTTAACTTCCGCAAGCTCTTCAATCGATTTAAAACCTTGGTGGCTAGTACGATAGGCAATAATTGCCTCGGCTCGTTTCTTGCCAATACCTTTAAATGAACCAATTAAAGCAGATACATCAACTTTATTGAGATCAATCTTTTTAGAAGCAAGAGGGGTTTGTTGTTCAGGTTTGGCAATCTTTGCCGTATTCGCATGAGCGGAAAGGTTTACTGCTAATAATGATAACGCAGCAGCAAATATTTGTGCTTTCATAAATTTCTCCTAATTGTTGGACTAAATGACCCGTTCCAGGGTCGATGGCAGTATCCCAAGAATTAAGGGAACTGTCTAGAATTTTTTAAGATGATTTTTAGAAGATTTTATGTAGGCAGATGGTCTAAAGAGCATTAAAAGTCACTCACGATGGCGTGCCCGGCAAAAGCTTTATCGCACGCCATTAGAGTTATGCAATCGACTGATACAAAACATAAGCCACACATGCAGTGAGCTTTTCCACCATGTCTAAATGTAAAAACTCATTGGGGCCGTGAGCATTAGAATGTGGACCTAATACTCCAGTAATCATAAACTGGGCTTCAGGAAACTTTTCGCCTAGCATGCCCATGAAAGGAATTGTTCCCCCCTCCCCCATGTACGCAGCAGGCTTGCCATAATAGGTTTGAGAAGCTTCATCCGCTGCTTTAGCTAGCCAGGAAGCAAGTTTAGGCGCATTCCATCCTTGTGAACCATCACCTACTGAGAAATGAACTTTGGCATTATAAGGAGGCCTTTGTGTTAATGTTTCCTGAATTGCTGCGGCTGCAATCTTAGGATTTACTAAAGGAGGCAGGCGCATGGATAGTTTCAATGCGGTTAATGGCCGCATCACATTACCGGCATTGGCTATGGGAGGAAAGCCATCAGCCCCAGTTACTGTTAATGCTGGACGCCAAGTACGGTTTAAGATCAGTTCTTTTGTATCTTGAACTATAGGTTCCACCTCATCATGCCAAGGAAACTCGTCATAAACATGATTACCTAAAGCCTCTGCACAATGATGTGCTTGGGTGACACGTTCTTCAGGAATATCACAATGTAATTGCGGTAACTTAATTACCCCCGTGACCTCATCTTCCAGACGATTAATTAATTGCCGAGCAACTCTGAAACTATCGGCAACGATACCACTGGCGCTACCGGAGTGAACTCCTTCACTAATGAGCTCCACAGACAGCTCTCCTACTACATTCCCCCGTAAAGAAGTAGTCATCCATAATTGTTCATAGTTACCTGCCCCGGAATCAAGACAAATCACTAACTTAGGTTTGCCAATGCGCTCTTTTAATAATTCGATATAATAAGGCAAATCATAACTTCCACTTTCTTCACAGGCTTCAATAATCAATACACAGCGAGGAAAAGGAAGACCTTGCTCCTCCAAGGCACGAATGGCAGTTAAAGAGGCATAAGCCGAATAGCCATCATCAGCAGCCCCACGGCCATATAAACGGCCATCTTTAAGCACTGGCTTCCAAGGATGTAAGTCGTCATGCCATCCCGACATTTCTGGTTGTTTATCTAAATGACCGTACATTAGTACAGTTTCGTTAATTTGCCCGGGTATTTCCATGAAAATTAATGGAGTACGCCCTTCTAAGCGCATTACCTCTAATTGCATCCCTTGAGGAGCATGTGCTTTACACCAATCCGCAATATGATCTACCGCCTGGTCCATCAATCCATGTTCTTTCCATTTCGCGTCAAAATGGGGAGATTTATTTGGAATTTTTATGTAATCACATAAGCTGGGAATAATTTCTTCCTGCCATTGCTGACGAATAAAGTCATACAGCGCTTGGGGATTGAACATGTATTTGCTCCTCAATAATAACCACAATCTGTTCCGTAGCAGATTTAATTTTTAACGCCTTAATTTTATTAAGGATTTCATCCTTATTTTTTTCCAGATCACACAAAGCCTGTACTAAAGACGCTGCATTTAAGGAATTGTCATCAATAACAAAACTAATTCCTAATCCTTGAAAATACTTGGCATTTTGGATTTGATCCCCACGACTAACCTGCGCCGATAAAGGAATTAAAATATGCGGCTTACCTAAGGCCAATAATTCATAAAGCGAATTTGCTCCTGCTCTGGAAACAACCACTGATGCAGCAGCAAATAAATCGGCTAACTCTTCATTTGCATATTCAAATTGTTTATAACCCGCAACATCCATTAGGGACGCATCCATTTTGCCCTTACCGCAAAGATGAATAACTTGGTAATCCTGGGTTAACTGCGGTAAAGCCTCACGAATACTGCGGTTGATTGAGCCTGCACCCAAGCTCCCTCCTATAGCTAAAAGGCAGGGCTTTTCCATATTGAATCCGCATAATGCCAATCCTGCAGCGCTATTCCCTGAAAATAATTGCTCACGAATTGGGGTTCCGGTAACTTCTATTTTTTCTTGGCTTTTAAAATGTTTTTTACCCGCATCGAAGGTAAGGCAAATTTTATTAACAAAAGGAAAACATAAGCGATTTGCAAGCCCTGGACTCATATCTGACTCATGAGCAACAACTGGAATACGGTTTAACCAGGCGCCGACTACCACGGGAAAGGCAACAAAACCACCTTTGGAGAATACCACGTCCGGCTTCAATCTAGCGAGTAATAAAAAGGCTTGAAAAATTCCTAAAATGATTTTAAATGGATCCAATAAGTTCTTTACGCTTAAGTAGCGGCGCAATTTACCACTTTTCACTGAATAAAAAGGAATATCAAGCGGCTTAATCATTTCCTGTTCAATGCCCTCAGCAGACCCCACATAAGCGATATCCCAGCCTTTATGGCGAAACTCTTGAATCAGCGCAATATTCGGCGCCACATGGCCTGCAGTTCCACCCCCGGTAAAAACGATACTTGGCATCATAATATTTCCCTAATCAATAAGCTTAAATCAATCGCTTGGATGGATTTAGTAATTGCTCCAACAGAAATGAAATCCACTCCTGACGCTGCTATTTTAGCAATATTTTCAAGAGTAATTCCTCCAGAGGCCTCTAATGTGCATTGGCTAGATTGATTAATACGTACTGCCTCACTAAGCATTTCCAGACTAAAATTGTCTAATAATATGCGGTCAGGTCTTGCAGCCAGAGCCTCTCGTAATTCATCTAAATTTTCAACTTCGGTTTCTACTAGGATATTATTTTGTGTCTCTCTTGCCAAGGCAATTGCTTTAGCTACAGAGCCACATGCCTTAATATGATTCTCCTTAATCAAAAAGGCATCATAAAGTCCCATACGATGGTTAACTCCCCCACCACAGACCACCGCATATTTTTGTGCCACGCGTAACCCAGGTAAGGTTTTGCGTGTATCCAATAAACGTGTTTTAGTCCCTTTGAGTTGCTCCACATAACGGTATGTTTGTGTGGCAGTCGCAGATAAGGTTTGTAAAAAGTTCAACGCGGTACGCTCTGCGGTTAACATGCTGCGTGCTGGTCCTGAAATACGGCATAAGGTCATTGGCTTGTCTAACCACGTACCTTCAGCTACCTGCCAATCAAGCTTAATGTGCTTATCAACCTGGTTAAATACTTCGTTAACCCAAGGCTGTCCGCAAATTAGCATGGGCTCTCGCGAAATAATTTCAGCCTCGGCCATTAAGTGTTCTGGTAATAAGGCCGCTGTAACATCCCCTGCTCCTACATCTTCTTGCAATGCATGAGTTACATCGATCTGTACTTGCGATAAGTGTTTGTTCATTTACTGTGCCTTCTTTTCCTGCATTAAAAAGCGTGCTTTTAATAATGGAGGAGCAATAAAAGTAGTGATCATAACCATTAATACAATCGCTGAGAATAAATCATCAGAAATTACTCCTAAGGTTCGTCCAATAGCAGCAAAAACCAATCCTACCTCACCTCGGGGTAACATCCCAATACCGATAAGTAGCCGATCATCCTTGGCACTAGCCCCATAACCACTCACCAGTTTTCCAATCACTGCTGCGAAAATTAAGCCTAAGGCTAAAATAATTACGTTCCAATGAAAAAAGCTCTCCAATTTAACCTGAATACCAATCAAGATGAAAAAAACAGGGGCTAATATGGTTTCCAAGGGCGATAATAAATGATAAATAGTACGCTGTACCTTCTCTTTTTGGTTTACTTCAAGCGGCTTAAAATAATCATCATGGAGTATAACCCCAGCCGTAAAAGCACCAATAATCGTTGCTAATTGGATAAATGAAGCAAACCAAGAAAGCAGCATAATAAATAAAAATGAAATAAAAAGTTTAGCTTCCCAAGGCTCTAAAAAGCGAAAAAAATGTATTGCCCATCGCAAAATGTAAGGTCCTAACAGGATGGCGCTAATAAAAAAGGTTAGGGAGGCAATAATAATTCGGACCACTACCATAAAATCTACAGCCCCATTAATTACGACTGAACTGACTACTGCTAAAATAATTAAACCCAATACGTCATCCAGCATAGCCGCTCCCAGAATGGTACGCGCTTCTCGGGTACGTAATTTTTTCATTTCTGCCAGTACGCGCGCAGTAATTCCGATGCTGGTGGCGCTTAAGGTGGCACCAATAAATAAATCAGCCTGAAAAGAAGCCTGCGGCATTAATAATGAAGCAACGCCAAATCCAAGAATCATTGGCACAATGACACCAATTAAAGCGACAAGTATTGAATCACGGCCGGTATGTTTTAATTCTTCAAGAGAGCTTTCCAGGCCCACCATAAATAAAAGAAAAATTACCCCATAACGTGAAAAAATATCTACAACATAGGCAATCTTAAGATAATCGGCGCCACGAGGACTACTTAAGGCAGCAATAACTTGTTGGGCCTGTTCTGAGTTAGAAATAATTTCGGTTACGGCAGTATTTAAGGGAATGCCTTTTAAAAGCTCGCGCACAATATCAAAAGTCGCCGCTCCCTCACGTAATAAAATAATTAATTGAAAGCCATAATAATAAAATAAATTGCCAACCAGCACCCCCATAAGTAGCTCACCAAGCACACTTGGCTGGTTTAAACGTCTTGCGATATAACGCCCTAAAATGGCAAAGAAAAAGATGGTGGTAACGCCTAGCAATACAAAAGTTATAGGATCAGCTTCTTCTGCGACTGGAGATGCGAATGCTACAACTGGGCTTAATCCGGCTAAAAGTAACCACCATTTACTATGCTGCATTAAACTGAACCCTCTCTGAAAAATTTCGACATGATGTTAATTGATGTTGCTTATGTTGGGGCTTGGAATTGTGATCGTCAAGCATAGAGAACGTGCTTACTCCCCTCTCTGCCATAAAGAAAATTTTGCAATGGCTTGCAGGTTGGGCCCCTAGCCTAACCTGCAACCTATAATCTTAACTATTTCTGTTTGGCTAAAAACAAACAAGTTTCCAAGACAGAATCAGGATTTAATGAAACACTTTCAATCCCTTCATTCATCAACCATTGAGCAAAATCCTGATGATCCGAAGGCCCTTGACCACAGATTCCAATATACTTACCTTCTGCTTTACAGGTTGAAATTGCTAAATGCAATAAAGCTTTTACTGCATCATTGCGCTCATCAAACTGAGAGGCGATCAAACCTGAATCGCGATCTAGACCTAAAGTTAACTGCGTCAAATCGTTAGAGCCAATTGAAAAACCATCAAAGTGTACTAAAAACTCTTTAGCTAACAAGGCATTGGAAGGTAGCTCACACATCATGATCACTCTTAGACCATGCTTGCCACGCTCTAGACCGTTTTGTTTTAATACTTCAATAACATTCGCAGCTTCAGACACCGTACGTACAAAAGGAATCATTACCTCAACATTGGTTAAGCCCATTTCTTCACGCACACGGCGCACCGCTTTACATTCTAAAGCGAAACACTCGGCAAATTCAGGAGAAACATAACGTGAGGCTCCTCTAAAACCTAACATCGGATTTTCTTCATGCGGTTCATATAATGAACCACCTACAAGATTTGCATATTCATTCGATTTAAAATCAGACAAGCGAACAATTACGGGCTTAGGGTAAAAAGCAGATGCGATTGTTGCTATTCCCTCTTTTAAACGCTCAATATAATACTCGACTGGCGAATCATACGCTGCTGTTTTTTCGCTAATAAATTTTTTCAATTCATTATCTTGTAAACGGTCGAAATCCAATAAAGCGCGTGGGTGGATTCCAATAGTATTCGAAATTAAAAATTCTAACCGCGCCAAACCGACTCCTGAGTTAGGAATCGATTGGAAGGTAAATGCGCGCTCCGGATTACCCACATTCAGCATAACCTTCATAGGTAGTTCGGGCATAGTTTCTACATCAAGCTGAATTTGCTCAAACGGCAGCAAGCCCTCATAAACAAAACCGGTATCCCCTTCAGCACAACTCACAGTTACTTCATCACCATCGCGGATTGTTTTAGTTGCATCACCACAGCCTACAACGGCAGGAATACCCAACTCGCGAGCAATAATTGCAGCATGGCACGTTCTACCGCCGCGATTTGTAACAATTGCCGAGGCGCGCTTCATTACTGGCTCCCAATCAGGATCAGTCATATCGGAAACAAGTACATCCCCTGGTTGTACTCGGTCCATTTCACTCACATCACGAATAATACGTGCTTTACCTTGACCAATACGCTGCCCAATACTGCGTCCTTCGGCTAATACCTCACCCTGTTTTTGCAAAGTATAGCGCTCGAGTATTTGCTTATTATCTCGGCTTTTAACTGTTTCTGGACGCGCTTGCAAAATATATAGTTTGCCATTGGTGCCATCTTTAGCCCATTCAATATCCATCGGGCGGCCGTAATGCTTCTCAATAATCATGGCCTGACGCGCCAGGCTTTCTATTTCAGCAGGCGTCAAGGAAAAGAGTAAACGTTCTGCAGCATCAACATCAACAGTTTTCACACGACGATTTTGGCTTGGGTCATCACAATAAACCATTTTCACTGCTTTGCTACCAAGATTTCTACGAATAATAGCCGGTCTTCCTGCTTGCAGCCCAGGCTTATGCACATAAAACTCATCAGGATTGACCGCCCCCTGCACTACCATTTCACCGAGGCCATAAGAAGAGGTAATAAATACGACCTGATCAAAACCTGATTCTGTATCCATGGTAAACATCACACCACTTACTGCTAAGTCACTGCGTACCATTTGCTGAATGCCTGCGGATAAAGCAACATCATGATGTTCAAACTGATGGTGAGTTCGATAGGCTATGGCTCTATCGTTAAATAAAGAAGCGAAAACAAGCTTGATAGACTCTAAAATGGCATCAACACCTTTGACATTTAAAAAGGTTTCTTGTTGGCCAGCAAATGATGCATCAGGTAAATCTTCTGCTGTCGCTGAAGAACGCACGGCAACACTAAAGTCTTCATGACCAATCGTTTGCGCCATCTTTTGATAAGCAGTACGCACTTCCTGCTCAAACTCAGGGGTAAATGGTGCTTTAATCACCATTTCTCTAATTTCTTTACCAACAGTAGCTAACTGATGAACATCATCGGTGTTAAGCGTGGATAGTTTTTCATAAATTTTCTTATCCAAGCCACCTTGGGATAAAAACTCTTTAAATGAATCCGCTGTTGTTGCAAAGCCTCCAGGAACAGCAACACCTGCTGAAGATAAATGACTGATCATTTCACCAAGTGACGCATTTTTGCCGCCCACCTGCTCCAAATCACGCATGCCAAGCTGTGCTAAATCAATAATATGTGTTTTGACCGCCATAACTACCTCATATCCATAAAGTAAACGTCATTCTACTGAAATTATGATGCTATTGGAATGCACCCCGTAACCAGCGTCTAATCAGATAAGCGCTGCTTACCGCGTACTCACTTTTAAAAAACTTTTATATAATATGGCAATAAGAACCCCAACACTTACTGCAACGACTAAATCTACAAATATAGTAAGGAAAAAGGTCACCAGCAAAATAACAATCTCTGCACGTGGGGCATGCTGAATTATTTTAACAAAATGTTTCACCTCACTCATATTCCATGCCACTACGAATAAGACTGCCGCGAGAGCTGTGAGTGGGATGTTCACTGCTAAAGGCGCTAAAAAGAGAATAATTAGCACTAAAGTTAAGGCATGAATGATTCCAGCTAAGGGACTGTTTGCGCCATTACGAATATTTGTTGCCGTACGCGCAATTGCTCCTGTTGCAGCAAAACCACCAAATAAAGGGGCAAAAATATTGGCAATACCCTGCCCGACTAACTCACGATTTGAATTATGTTTGGTTCCTGCCATGCTGTCAGCAACTACAGCCGATAATAATGATTCGATAGCGCCTAACAGTGCAATAGTCAGAGCAGGGCCAATCAATTCAATAATACGATCTACCGTAATTTCGGGAATTTCAAAGCTGGGTAAACCCTGAGGAATCCCACCAAACATCGAACCAATAGTTGCTACTCCTTCAAATTGAAATATGGACTGTAAGCTCGTTACAATTAAAAGAGCGATTAACGGCCCCGGCACCCGTTTTAAACCTGGAATTTTATTGGAGAAAAGAACTAGAGCTAAAGCCAACAGTCCTAGCGCCGCAGTAACAAAATGAAGCTGAGGAAATGAATGCAACAGATGCCATAACTTTTCATGAAAATGCCCGCTTCCGCCGGAAGAAAAACCAAAAAAATAATGCCACTGCCCTACCCAAATCACTACGGCAATCCCTGCAGTAAAGCCAACGATTACCGAATTAGGAATAAACTTAATGACTCCTCCTAAACGCGCCAAACCAAAAAATAGCAAAATGAAGCCAGCCATCAACGTCGAAATTTGTAAGCCAGAAATCCCATATTTTGCAGTAATTCCTGAAAGGACAACAATAAAAGCTCCTGTTGGCCCTGCGATTTGTAAACGGCTGCCGCCCATAACAGAAACAATTAATCCAGCAATAATCGCGGTATATAAGCCTTGTTCTGGTTTTGCGCCCGATGCAATAGCAAAGGCCATAGCTAAAGGCAGAGCAACAACGCCTACAATTAAGCCTGAAATGATATTTTGCAGCCAATATTTCCGGTGAAATAAGCCTTCCTGGTACGATTCGATAAGAGTTCTCATAACAAATAAGATAATTCTAAGTTAATATTGCTGGCATTATACGCATACCAGCAATAAAAATGGCATATTCTTCCCTATAAAAGAGTCTATTTTAATGCCAGCTAAAAAAGAAAATATGCTTTAAGTATATATAAATAATCTTTTTGGATAAGCTTTGAACACAAAAACATTTTCTACAGATAATTTGAGCCTCTAGAATTCACATCTTGCCTCGCATCTAATATCATATGTGCTTTCTTATCAGGGGCAAGCTACTTATGACTCTAACTCCTTTAAACGCCATCTCCCCCATAGACGGGCGCTACCTCAACAAAACCCGGGCTTTGAGTCCTTATTTTAGCGAGTTTGCCTTAATCTATTACCGATTAATGGTTGAAATTCGTTGGTTTGAATCTTTAGCAGCCAATGATGCGATTGCTGAAGTTCCCAAGTTGAATCCAGAAACTAAGGATTACCTCAATCAAATCATTGCGAATTTTGATGAAGCCGAAGCACAAAAAGTCAAAGACTTTGAACGTCAAACAAACCATGATGTGAAAGCTGTTGAGTATTATCTCAAAGAGAAATTCCTGAATAATGAGCATTTGAAAAACGTAACGGCGTTTATTCATTTTGCCAGTACCTCAGAGGACATCAATAATCTGGCTTATGCCTTAATGGTGAAACAAGCGATTGCTCAAGTGATCCAACCTACTCTGGCTGAAATCATGGGAGGGATTACGCTACTGGGTAAACAACATGGCGATATTCCCATGCTGGCAAGAACTCATGGTCAACCCGCTACACCAACAACCATGGGTAAAGAGTTAGTGAATTTTGTCGCACGTCTAAAAAGACCACAGCAACAATTAGCTGAAGTGTTAATTCCTGGTAAATTCAATGGCGCAGTGGGTAACTATAATGCTCATGTTGTTGCCTATCCCGAAGTAGATTGGCGCAAGCATTGCTCTAATTTTGTGACCTCATTAGGCCTGTCGTTCAACGCTTATACAACCCAGATTGAACCTCATGATGGTTTGGCCGAAGTATCACAAATTATGGTACGCATTAATAATATTCTCTTGGATTACACCCAAGACGTGTGGAGTTATATTTCTCTGGGCTACTTTAAACAAAAAACTGTAGCAGAAGAAGTAGGCTCATCAACTATGCCTCACAAAGTAAATCCAATTGACTTTGAAAATGCTGAAGGTAACTTAGGATTGGCAAATGCTTTATTCATGCATTTTGCAAACAAGTTAACCCAATCCCGATTACAACGTGACTTGTCAGACTCGACTGTCCTTCGAAATATTGGCATGGCATTTTCATACAGCTTAATCGCCTATCTTTCTGTTGTGAAAGGCAACGATAAGCTGCAAATTAATAAGCGTGCGTTGCAAGATGATTTAAAAACAAACTGGGAAGTATTGGCCGAAGCCATACAAACCATGATGCGACGTTACAATGTTCCAGATGCCTATGAGCAACTCAAAACATTAACTCGTGGTCAAGGAATCGATGGCGACAGCCTACAGCAATTTATCCAAACCCTATCCATACCTGAGGCGGCTAAAGAGCAACTGGCAAAGCTTACCCCAGAAAATTACATCGGTTTGGCAGCACAACTTGTTAAGGCGTTTTCATGACAGGAACTTTATCGCAACAAGGGCAAACTTTTGAATTCGATGTTCTTGTTATCGGTACAGGATTAGCGGGATTACAATATTGCCTGCAATTAATCAACATGCAACCACGTGTAAAAATTGCGTTGATTAGTAAAGCAGAA
This sequence comes from Legionella saoudiensis, assembly GCF_001465875.1. Lineage (GTDB taxonomy): Bacteria > Pseudomonadota > Gammaproteobacteria > Legionellales > Legionellaceae > Legionella > Legionella saoudiensis. The sequence continues at coordinate 1,502,169 of NZ_LN901324.1, forward strand.
TCTACTGAATCCAACAGCCGCTATGCTCAGGGAGGAATTGCCGCTGCTTTTTCAGCTGAAGACTCTTTGGAATCGCATATATCAGATACCTTAATTGCTGGCGATGGCTTGTGTTACCCGCCAGCAGTAGAGTTTATTATTCGCCAGGGGCCGGAAACGATTAACCAACTGAATCAGTATTCAGTTCAGTTTAAAAAAGATGCGAATGGTGCGTTTAACCTGGCACAAGAAGGTGGTCATTCACACCGACGTATTTTTAATTGCGGTGATCAAACGGGTTTATCAATCACGCAGACGATGAATCAGCTAGCCCGGCAACATGAGCAAATTCACTTTTTTGAACACCATGTCGCCGTGAACTTAATTACCCACTACCATCCTCATCGTACAGATATTCAAGCTGAGGTACTTGGGGCTTATATTTTAGATTGTAACAATAATCTCATTCATACCTTTTTAGCCAATAGTGTTATATTAGCTACTGGTGGTGCCGGTAAAACCTATCGTTATACGACAAACCCTATGGTAGCGACCGGAGATGGCGTTGCTATGGCATATCGGGCCGGCGCTCGAGTTGGTAACATGGAATTTTATCAATTTCACCCTACTCTTTTACACCACCACTCGCTGAATAATTTTCTAATTTCTGAAGCCGTGCGTGGTGAAGGCGCTCTCCTTAAAAATGCGGAAACCGGTGCGCGCTTTATGCAAGACTATGCACCACAGCAGATGGAGCTGGCAACCCGCGATGTGGTTGCTCGCGCTATTTTTAGTGAGATTGAACGCAGCCAAACCGGTTATGTTTATCTGGATATTACTCATCAGTCCAAAAGTTTCCTAGAAAAACGCTTTCCCCAAATTTATACCACGCTTCTATCTATTGGCATCGATATGAGTCAGGATATGATTCCGGTAGTGCCTGCAGCCCATTACCAATGCGGTGGCGTGCTAACCGACATTGATGGACGTACGGACTTAAAGCGGTTATATGCTATTGGCGAGGTAGCCTTTACGGGGTTACATGGCGCCAATCGTTTGGCAAGCAATTCCTTACTGGAAGCCTTAGTGATGGGTTCCAATGCCGCACGTTGTACTTTGAAAGATATCTCCTCACCTTGGAAGTATACTGCTCATATTCCTAATTGGAGTTCACCAGGTGAGGTTAATACCCGACGCGCAAGCCAAATCAACGCTCAATGGCGTGGCTTACGTGGTGAGATGACCTCCTACGCCGGTATAGTCCGCACCGAAGCCGGCCTGCAAGATCTACTACAATTAATAATGAATCGTAAAAAAGTAGTTGAAGAATATTACTGGAAGCATTGCATTACCCGAGATTTTATTGAGCTAAGAAACATCATTCTCAATGCGGAATTAATTGTACGCGCAGCCTTATCACGCCGAGAGTCACGTGGCGGCCATTACCGAGAAGATTATCCAGATAAAAAAACTCAGGCACAAGAAAGCATTGCTAAAATAGGATTGATGGATATTGCGGAATAAGCTGCTGCTGGAATAGAACATTCGTCATTCTCGCAGCGGGAAACTTCGGCAACCTTAATGGCAGCACACCACCAAAAATAATAGACTTAAGTCGATTAGAGGCAAAATAAGATGTTTAAGAATTCAACTGTTTATACTCCTGAAACCACCCTAATGCGTATCCGCAATGACATGAGTATTTGCCAAAGCGATTACCCTCTAGATTGGTACCAAGAAGAATTTATTCCCTATGCTGAAGAATATCAAGCCCTCCCCGACCGTAAGCTAACTACGGTGTTGGAGTGGATGACTCCTTATATGAAAAAAGCCCAAGACCATTTTGGCGATAAATTATTATTACTTGCGCATTATTATATGGGTGGTGATATTGTCCGCTTAATAGAGCAATTTGGTGGTGTTATCGGTGACTCCTATCAACTCGCTTTAATGGCTGCTGAACGCCCGGAAAAATCAGTGATTATTGAGTCAGCCGTGCATTTCATGGCGGAATCAATCAGTATTCTCGCGAACAGCCACCAACAGGTTTATATTACTAATCCAAAATCCGGCTGCACCATGGAAATGCTTGCTAAAGATTTTATGGTTGAACCGGCATTCCTGGATTTAAATGAGCGCTATGGCGCTGAAAATATTTTGCCTGTTTGTTATATGAATACTTCCGGACGAGTTAAGGCAATGACTGGTGCGCAAGGTGGTGCAGTATGTACCAGTTCCAACGTGAAAAAAATATTCCAATGGGCACAAAAGCAAAATAAGAAAATACTCTTTATTCCAGATCAACACATGGGTGAAAACGTTGCTTATTGGCTTGGCATTAAAAATCTAGCCTATTGGCCTGGCGGAACTGCAGGAGCACAATATTCCCTGGCAGCACAAGACAGCAAAACCTTAAAACAATTTGATGATTCAGAGCTAATTCTATTTGCCAGCCAATGTGCGGTACACACTCACTACCAACCGGAAATGTGTGACTATTGGCACAGTAAATCCTACACGACTATTGTACATCCCGAGTGCCGCAATTCGGTAGTTCGCGTGGCGCAACACTCAGGCTCCACCGCATTTATTTGGGATTACGTAGTGAATGACCGTGCCAATACCAAACGCTATGCTATTGGTACTGAAAACCATATGGTTGAAAACTTAAAACAACATTGCAAAGGCTTAGGAATTGAAGTAGTCAATTTAGCCGAAGCACCCAAAGCGGATGAGGAAAAAGGTATTGGCTGCGGCTGTGCTACTATGTCACGCAACGACCCGCCTCATTTAGTCGCCCTAGTCGATTTATTAAGACAAGGAAAAACCATGTCTTACAATGAAGTAAACGCAGGAGATGTTGTCAATGAGTTCACAGGCACTCGTAACCGTTTGCCCGTAAATGATCAACAGTGGGTTATCGAAAATGCCAAGAAATCATTACAAATGATGATTGATATTACGGAAGATAGAATTTAATTAATATAACCTGGTTGCAAAGCAACCGGGTGCAGCTAGTTTTATTATTCTAATTTCTGCTTTGCCTTCATTATGCCTTGAAATATGGGATCACAAATATAAGCAGGAAATCCTTCCGGAATTAGCTTTGAGACCTCATTAATAACAAAATCTGTCTTTTTCAATATTTCCTCAAGTGTGGTTGGTGTTTCCTGTAGTGGTTCGCACCACTGTTTTTCATGGTATAAGAAAGCCGATTTTTCCTGTGCACCAGCAATAGAAATACGAAAATCTTCCTCTTCACTGCTCATACCCAAGGGATTAATTCGGTAATTACGTAAAATAGAGGCAATTTTTTGTTCTGTAAGGGGTTTAAATTTAATTGCTTTACCATTCCTCAGCCCACTCATTGGTTGCCTTTTCAATGCTTTTAGGCAATATTTTCACTTCCAAATCAAGAGCTGATAATATGCGAAATGCTGTACTTAATTTTACGTTTTCTGGTATGTTTTCAATGGCGGAAATAGTTTTTTGTTTTAATCCTACCAGCTCGCCAATCTCAGCTTGACTTAATTTTAATTTTTTCCGTTGATTTTTTATCAATAAAGATAATTCTGCAGGTGAATGAATAATAGGCATAATGATTCCAGATTAATTTATTACCTTACACGGGATAATATTCAGCATATACCCTAAATGGGATAATTTCAATTTCATACCCTTCAAGGGATAAGATTAAGAATTTTTCAGGCGAAAGCTACTTACAACCAAGATATTAGTAAATTAAATAGGCCAGAGCATATCATAGGGGATCTTATGGAGAAAAGCAGCAACTGCTTGATGTGTCTCAGCCCGCCAACTAACAATGGGCTTAATAATTCCTTTTGCCAGAGCCCCGTTTTGTTGTAAAAAGTGAAACACATCAATAAACGCCAAAGCGGCTTGATCGTTTACCTGCACACTAATTTCCACTAAATTTTTCCCATGCACTTTTAATGCCTCAGCAGCAACGATAGCAAAGGAACTTTTGAAATTAACTTCTTCAATGGATGCCTTAACAGAAAAAGAGCGAACCCACTCCCCTTCCGCGTCCAGCCGCTTAATAAAACGGGTGACTAACTCTTGATATTTCAAACTTGTATGTGCAGGCCCTAAAGTCAATTGCAAGGCACGCAAATTCCTAACTTTGCCCACTTCTAATACATCCATAATTACTTTATTAGTCCATTTAGAACCATGTTCTTTACTATCAAATAACGGGATCATCAAGGAATTATCAGACACAGTAAGCAACTTTTCCTGCAGCAAATACTTAAATTTTTTATCCTTATCCAGTTTTAAAAAATTCTTCAACTCCGCTTCAATTCGATGCTTTTCAATAAGTTGTACGTTATGTTGTTCAGTAATATATTCTTTTTGCAGTTGTTGCACGGCAAGCAAGTGCTGAGGATAATCTAAATAAAGCCCCAAGCCACTGGTTATCACTACCTTATTTGAATAGCCATAAGCAAAATCGGTTTCAGTACAAAAATAAGAATAATCTGGATTAAGCAAATGAGGCAAAGTGCGGTTAAATCCATAACCCCCATCAGCTTCTGCCACAACCGCTAATTGCTGTAAGTTTTCTGGATAAAGTGCTCTTATTTGTTGAAAAATGCTCGGCTCTATTACCTGATCATTAATGGAAACCGAAAAGGCTTTAATGAATAAAGTTTGAAATTGAATATTTTGTGCTAATAGCCATTGATAAGCGCTTGATTCGTGCCCAAGCTGATGCTGCACGTAATAGATTGTTTTAAGCTTCCCATCGCAAAGTCCTGCAATTTTATAGACACCTTCACCTAGATTGGATATTTGCAACAACTCCATGGCGCATAAGGTGCGTAGCCGCGCTAATAACAAGGCACCTATTCTATTTTGAAACCGATCGGAATTAAAAGATATATCGAGTCGATTAAAGGTTTGCAATATATGCGAATAATCATAGCCATATCCCCAAAAACCCATTCCTCGAGACAAATCGGTGATTTTACCTAAGTGCAATAAGTCGGTTAAATTAAGTTCTTCATTTGCCGAAAACAAAGGATATTCGTCAATTAAAACAAACTCATCTACTTTTGGGAAAAGCAATATGGGATGCACTACATCGGAGCCAGAGCAAGGATATAAAAGCGGGCCCTGCGCATCAAGCTCGGCTGCTGTTAAGAGCTGTTCCATCCCTGAATTAGCAAGTTGCTCATCTTTGCCTGCGGTTAACTGATTAACGTATGAAATCAACAACTGCGCTTCATCAGGGTTAGACGGCATAAACGAAACTCCCAAATAACTTTTTAGAACAGTTTATATTGCTCTAAAAAAATTTTAGTTGGGACCATTATATGGCAAATATGGACAAAAATAAATCCAATTGTTTAATTTAATGAATTGCTTTTAATACTCGGCAATAAAAAATTGACATTCATCAATGCCTTGCGTGCAGACATATCCACCCAAAGTTCTAATCCAATTATAATCTACCGGAGCGGGGATCTTGGTAAGAGCCTGCAGCCAAATAGAATAGTCCCCCAAAGAATTCCTATAAGTGCAAACCACACCCTGCCCGTATTGGGCTACTAAAATATTCGCCCGCACAAAACGAGTCCCTTCCTCTCCCTGGGGGGGATGTTGTGAATAAGGATTAACAACCCAGGGAGCTGGCGGCTCTCCCCATTGCAATGAACTTGTTTCCGGATCAGGACATATCATCGCCCAACCAATCGAACTACTTAAGGTAAGTGCCAGTCCAGCAAATAAATATTTGATTTTCATCCCATGCCTTAATTATCTAATATTTTTTAGAATTATATACCAAAACCCATTGTGGGAATCTATTTCTTTGTTATAATGGCCACCACAGTGCCTGGGTGGCGGAATTGGTAGACGCGCCGGATTCAAAATCCGGTGGTGGTGACACCGTGTGGGTTCGAGTCCCACCCTAGGTACCATTAATCTTTGTTTCCTCTTAATTCAATTCGATATTCTTCTTAATTAGCCTGATTCTTAATTTACCAGTCACGTATTTCAATAACACTTATAGCTTCATAGAATAAGCATAGGCTTTGCCATAACAACACACAGAGATTATGCAAAAAAAGAGAGCATACCTAAGTTCTTACAACCTAACTACATTTATCATGTAATTACAGTTGTAAAGAATATAAATATGGCTATCATGATAAAAGATAATAATAACAAAGAGAGAGGGAGTTTCCGGTGAATCATTTATTAAAAGCAATTTTCTTAGCCTGTGGTTTTGTTTATTCCATTAATAGTTTTGCAAATGCCGATGCTGAGCTACCACTCCTTGGGAAGACGATAACTCAGGCGAAGCAGCAAGAGATGTCTCCTAAGCAGGCATTACAACGTTTAAAAGATGGAAATCAACGTTTTTTAAATAAAAAACTCATTGCCAGAGACTATTTAAAACAAGCGTATCAATCTTCTTATGGCCAGTATCCCTTTGCTGTAGTGCTAAATTGCATGGATTCGCGTAGTGTTCCTGAGTTCTTTTTTGATCAGGGTTTGGCTGATTTATTTACCTTACGTGTAGCTGGAAATGTGCTTAATGACGATATCTTAGGAAGTATGGAATTTGCTACCAAAGCAGCTGGTGCACGCTTAATTGTTGTATTGGCTCATACTTCTTGCGGGGCGGTAGCTGGCGCATGTAATGGAGTTAAATTAGGACACTTAACAGATATTTTAGATAAAATACAGCCTGCAGTTCAAATGAGCATGAAAGCCGAAGGAAACAAGAATTGTTCAGATCCTAAATTAGTTGATGCAATTGCAAAAGAAAATGCGTTAAACGTGGTGAAACAAATCCAGGAAAAAAGCCCAATCCTTAAGGCCTTAGTGGAAAGTAACAAAGTAGGTATTGTTGCAGGGATTCATGACATTAAAACAGGACAAGTAACCTTTTTTGAAGAAGGACGCTCTGTTCCTAAATCGTAACTACCATTTGATACCGCGCTTAAAGCGCGCGGTATCAAATGTGAAATAGATTATGCTGTACTTCGTAAGCTTCGATTTTTTGTTTTTTATTAATCAAAAAATGAAACTTTACCTGAAGCAATATCGTATAACCCCCCAATAATTTTTATGGTTTTTTTATCAATTAACTCTCTTAGAATGCTACTTTTCTCTAAGATCATTTTTATGCTGTTATCGACATTGATTCGGGTTACTTCTGTGACGAACTCTGGATTACTTCCATTGCGATTTTCTTTAAATGAAGTCTCTTGCTCAATTGCCGGTGTGATTTTACCCAGGAGTTGTGTTAAATAGCCTAATTGAGCCTCATCACAAGCGCCTTTTATAGCGCCACAATTAGTATGGCCCAGTACAACAATTAATTTAGACCCAGCAATTTTGCAGGCAAACTCCAAACTCCCGATAATATCGTCATTTACAATATTTCCTGCTATCCGAATACTAAAAATATCACCAAGACCTTGGTCAAAGATGAACTCAGCAGGAGTTCTGGAATCAATACAACTTAAAATTGAGGCAAAAGGAAATTGTTCTTTAGCGGTTTCATTCACTTGCTGTAGCAGGTTGCGATTGTATCGCAAATTATGCATAAACCGCTCATTCCCCTTTTTTAGTAAATCAATAGCTTGGTCTGGAGTTATTTTACTCAGATCTTCTTTGCTAATTGTTTTCATAAAAAGACTCCATGTTTATTATTAATTTCAACAACAATACAAGATGCCCATAATAATTGCATGCCTAACAAAAGTCTAATATAAAAACTCAAGAACTCAAGAAGATAAGTAGCTTTATCCCTTCTAGGTTAGCATCTAATAAACTCTGCTTAAATTAGACTTACTATGGTTATGTGATAGTATTTAATTTACGGGCTTTATAATCGAACTGCTCACAATAAAATGGAATTTAGTCTCAAAAGGATTTCAGAGGATGAAAAAAGTTTTTCTTATCGTACTAATGTCATGGTTTATTTTTCCTGTCTGGGCTGCTCCCAATGTGGTTACTTTCGGCGTTTACCCACTTAGTATTTATGATGTTGACCCAGCAAATGGTACCTTCAGTATTAGTTACTATGCCTGGTGGCGAACTACTGATAAAAATTATAATCCGACCAAAAACATTGAAATTGTAAATGCCCGTGATTATACCCATAAATTGGGAGCATCCGGTAAAGTGGGTAATGAGTATTACACTTCTGTGCATTATTACGCCAAAATACATCAGCCTTGGGATAGTAAAAATTTTCCATTTGGGCGCAAGTTTTTGACCGTTAAAATGGAAGATTTTGCCGATGATACAAAGGTTGTTTTTCAACCAGATAATAAAGAATCAAGACTCCATTCAGAATTTACCATGCCTGGCTGGAATATTATTGGTATGAGTTTAGTAAGTTCAGTTATTCATTATGCGACTAATTTCGGTAATGAAGCGGTAGATAGTAGTTCTTATTCCAGACTTAGTTTTATTATTGAAGTAAAGCGCCAAGGTTGGAAACTGTATATAAGCTATTTTATTGGATTTTTTATGGCCGGTATATTAGCGCATTTGCTCTATACAATGAGTTCACTTCCCTTTGCAGCGCGAGCAACTGTTTTTATCGGCTCTGTTGTTGCCTTCATCGGAAATAAATACATTATTGATCCGCGTTTACCGCCCACACCGAGCTACGGTCTTGCCGATGCCATTCAAATGATAACTTTTTTGACCATTATCATTTCTATTTTTGTTTCAATTGGTCTTGAACTTAAGTATCCAGATGAAAAAAAGCGAGCTAAAATTTCCTTAACTATCGGCACCATTAGCTTAATAATTTATGTACTGTACATCATTATTTACACATGGCGGGCTGTTGCCTCCTAATCACAAAACATTTTTACCCAGCAATTTCTATCCTATGACGCTGATAGAAATTGCTCGGCTGCCGCTCTACCCTTATCAAATAAAAAATTTGTAAATGCCAATTCAGAGTTGAATTTAGTTGAGTAATCCAATTCAAGAACCTCATTATCATAAATTGAATGAATACCTAACTCAGCCCACCTTAATGCTTCGCCAGACAAAATCTGCGGTTGCTCTTTTAACATCTGAATAAAATCAAGCTCAGTCGCTAAACGGACACTTAAGGCGATTTCATTAATTCGGCTCATTACATGAGAAGCAATAACCGGTAGCGGTTCACGCTTTTGTGGGTTTATTTGAATTAAAATTACATCCTTTGACCTGCATTCTTGCACCAAAGGTTTTAAACTGGGATTTCCTGTCAATCCACCATCCCAATATGCTTCATCCTCTATTATAGTGGCGGGAAATAAAGTAGGTATGCTGGACGATGCAATTAAAACATCCGCAGTAATTTCCTCATTAGTAAATACTCTTGATTCACCTGAAGCGATGTGAGTGGTAAAAACAAATAGCTTTAATTTGGTTTTGGTAAGACTCTCAAAATCGATGCAATTAATTAATAATTCTTTTAGTGGATACAATAGATTCATATTGAGATAGGGTGAAATAAGACGAGCCATCAGCTCATGGGTTACAAAAGGTATAGAAAATGAAAGACTCCAATGCCCCATTAGCCTATCCAGGGTACCTCTTTGAAAAGGCGTAAATGGTGAAAGAACAGCGAGTTCTTCCCAAAACTTCCTCAGAACTCGTTTAGCCTCTAACTGTCCACCTGAAGCAAAACCACTTACTAATAGAGCTGCATTCAAGGCACCTGCTGAAGCGGCGCTGATACCTTCTATGCTAAAATCGGGCTCATCCAAAAACCTGTCTAAAACGCCCCAAATAAAAGCCCCAAAGATCCCCCCACCCTCAAGAGCCAAACATATATTATTTAAATTAACTTTTGTAGGAGAGTGGTCCATATTCAATAAATCCTTTTAGGTAGATTAAGACAATATTGTCTCCATACGATTGCCAGCTTAGGGTGCATATTAGATTTTACCCCTTCTTTTGCTCTTTTACCTTCCGGACTCGCAGCAAGCTTCATTCGGGTTTGTTTTCAGATCACTAAGGGTTTACCATGGCCCTTGCAAATTAGTTGCCAAAAGAAGACAATATTCGTTCAATAATTTTTCAAAGTGCCAATTATTATGAAAATCACACGCTTTATAAGGCCCTTCATACAAGTAGCCATGTTCACTTTATTGATAGTTAAGGGGGCTATTTCTGGAGATGTACATGTTATTGGCTCAATGAAGCACTCCATACAACCCGCCGTTAATTCTTTTAACCATAAAGGGCTTTCTCACCCTAAAGATATTCAATTACTTAAAGTTGAACTGTCGGATGAGGCTAAAAAATTGCTGGCGCAGCGTGTTAAAGAAATGGCGGCCAACCATTCTTTGACTACAAATCCTTTATTGGATACTGAAACGCCTAAAGCAGTTCAATTGGGTATGAATAATGTGCCAGTACTGGATCAAGGGGTGCATGGAACATGCATCACCTTTGCCATGACAGGGGCTCTTGATGCGGTCATTGGCCGTGGCGATTACATTAGCCAACTTTGTCTTTTGCAATTAGGCAATTACCTAGAACAACATGGGTGGTTTGTATTGAGTGGTTGGGATGGCAATTATCCAATTTCAGTAATAAATCAAATGGAACAATATGGAATCATTAATAAAGACAACCAAACAAAACAAGGCTGTGGCGGTTTAACTGAATACCCCACGTATTCGAGCGAAACGCCCCAATCGTTTATTGATCCCGAGCAATACGCCAACATGAGTGAATTAATCTTCGGGAAAGTAGTGAATTGGTCTAATATCTATTGGAGGCTCAGTTCTACCTGGACTTTAAATGAAGTGAAAGAAGCGCTTCGAGCAGGTGACCGATCGGTTTTTACAATTATGCTACCGCGTCTTGACTTAGGTCTTGTAGGTGCTGTAGGAAATTATAAAACCAACAACGACACCTGGTTACTTACACCCGATATCTCTGGTGGCTTGATGAATATCCAAGCAGCACATGGAATGATTATTACCGGCTATGATGATAATGCGGTTGCAGTGGATAATTATGGTAAAAAACACACTGGATTATTAACATTACGCAACTCCTGGGGAAATAATTATGGGGACAATGGTGAGTTTTATATGTCCTATGATTACTTTAAATTACTGACCTATGATGTAAGACGTTTTTCCCCTAATTAAAATATCCAAGCACTGGTTAGCAGTAAACTAACCAGTGCTTTGTACCTTCCTATCTTTTACTCATTGCCGATTGGCTACCTGCACTTGCTAAACTGTTAATGAATTTAGGATGATATTTGGAATGCAAATCAGCCATGTCCGAATCTTTTAATTCTGTTTTTTTAAATTCTTCATCATACCAACTGCTAACATCCTGTTTCAGTTTATTACTAAATTCTGTTAATAGTTTTTTCTTGTATTCATAAGTGTTATTTTCTGCAGAAAAGAAACGAGGATCTGTAATTGATTTTACAAATACATGCTCAGGAGCATTGGCATGTAATAAATCATTAAGGCCAGAAAAAAAGAGCTTTACGTTTAAATGGGATGGATAAAATAGTTCTCCCACATACTCAGTATAGGTTTTGTTGTATTTTAAGGCCACATTTAATTGGAAAAAGAAGGCCTTAACTGAAGCAATACCTGCCTCATGCGAGCGATGAGCTAAATTTGCTAATCGAGTAAAAATATAATCTTTTGAAGTTTCGTATATACCTAATTGTGTATCTGTAAACATAGTGATCCTTTAATTGATAATATTTATTTTGTGCGGCCTGTATAAAGAGAACCATATAATTCCTCATTAGGAGACTCTTCAACTGCCTTTTGGGCCTGAAGTTCTGATTTCATTTTAACGTCCGTTTTAAAAGTCTCTAGCAACTGAGGATTCACATCTAATGGTCCACCATCTAACTCATCATTCAACATCACATCTTGCTCCAGATGATGTGTACTAGAAATTTCACCTTGCATACGCTGTAAAGCACCCATTTCACATTGCATTTGTGCTGCTTGAATACCTAGGTTAATGCCTTGTATCTGTTGGAAAAATGCAGGAAATTCACGTGCCATAATCTCTTTCGCTTTAGGACTCTCGCAGTTTTTCAATAGTGAGGCTAAGACTTGAGGCATCATATTAATGCCCAGGGCTGCGTCCCCAGCATCTTTAGGTGAGATACCCCCATTGGTTAATCGCTTTATCTTTGACTCAAGGTCCTCAATAGAGTTTATAAAACCTGCAGCTTGCGTTGCAGCTATTTTGGCTTTTGGGCTATTGCCTTTACATGTTGCTAATATATCATTTATCACATCTTTCATATGCTCTAGCTGTAACTGTTTTATCTTAGGATCTCCGGGATTAAGCGCAACCTTAATTTCATTTTCATAATGCTTAATTCGATCCCCACAATGTTGTTTATATTGGTCATGAAATTTTTTATCAAAATCAGCCTTAAACTCCTTTTCTAAAACTCTTTGCGGAGTACCTTGAAAATTCTCTTTAAATCCTTGCGCTAATACTTGGCTTGTCACCCAATCCTTAAACTTAGCATTAAATTCAGCTTGAATTGTTTTTCCTTCCTCCGGGGTTATCGTTTTAAACGATTTTCCTTGTGCGTTCAGTTCGTATTCTTTGGCACGCGTAAAGCTTTCTAAGTACATCTCTTCAAACCTTCGTTCTAATCCCAAACCACCCGCAGCAATAGCTTCCTGCACTTTGTTTTCGAGTGCAGCCTCGAACTCTTTTTTATGTACTTTTGCGACATGCTCTTGAAGTTGTTTTCCATAATTTGCACTAAATGTTTCCCAATGCTTCTTCACATAAGCATCGTAATAACCATGTTTTCCTTGCAAATAATCAGTCTTCGTCTGCTTTTGTAATTCGGCAAATTCAGCTCTTAATGGCGCTCTTACAATTTCACTACGCGCATAACTTAAGGCATTCATTACGCCAGTCATTTGATCCAGTAAAAATTGTTTTTTCACTGGATCTTTTGTGGTTTGTGATAAAACCAGCATTGATGCTTGTATTGCTTTAGCCTTTTGCTCAAGGATTTCATGTGGGTTTTCGACACCATTAGTTTGCAGTGTGAGGTGTAAATTTAGTAAATCCTGGATATTGGTCTTAATGCTTTGTACATGTTCATTATAGATAGCTATGTTTTTTGTATGGGATATGCCCAGTTTCTTTTTACGACCTATTTCAAAAACTTGACCGATTGAATCCGAAAGCGCACTTAACGATGCAATTTCACCACTTCTTAATAATTCCGGAACTATTACTGGTTTAGGCATGATGTACCTCTATAATCGATATCCCACACGAATTGGAACGAGTTACCTGTAGAGTTATTATAGCCTACAATTGTTTACTTTTTGACCAGAAGCAGTGGTTTGATATAGCTTATAGAAAATTGGCTCTTGCTTGCTGCAGCAATTCTTTAAAATGTTGCAGATGCTTCTGCGTGGTGATCTCGGTATGCAAAACAAATTTAGAAACCGTTAAGGCAAAAATTAAACGACGCATTTCCCAGAGTGTGTCTTGAAATCCATCTACCTTCTTCTTAATCTCTGGGTCAAGCCTCTTTTCTAGTAATAAATTTTCCGAGCTTATTGTGATGGGAGCGCAAGTTTGTATTACTTCAGCCCGTAGTTTTTCAACAAAAATAAAGGTATTTATTTCTTCTGGCTTTAATTTAATAATCTCTTGCACACTATCTCTGAAAAAATTGTAAACCAGGCGTTGGTGAAATAAATAAAGTTTTTGCGAATAATGGTAGCCCTGAAATAAAAAATAATCCCCCACCAAAATAATTGCGACGCCGATTAAAGTACAGATCCCTCGGTTAATAACCATATCAAAGGGGCCTTCCGGTGAATTTAGATCCGTGGTTTGCGCTAATAATAAAAAAATCATAATGGTCGTAAATAATACGCTAATATCATAACGACGTGGGTTTAAGGTGGAAACCGATAAACCAATAAGAGCTAATACAAAAACTACGGGAATAAATCTATAATTCAACTGCATTAAATAAAGTAAAGGTAATAAAATTGTCAGGCCAATAAAAGTACCCCCTATACGATGTATTGCACGCCGGGTAATTAGTCCTGGTTCAATCCCCGCACTCACTACTAACACGGTAAGTAAAACCCAAAATTTATGTGGAATAGTGGAGAATAAATAAATGAACATGGCAATCATAAACATGCCCGCTAAATGAGTAAAACGAGCGTAATCAAGCCTTCGTCTCATTTGTGCTGTAGATAGCATAACTTATCCCAATGAATAAAAACTTGATTTAAACAACGACAAATATAATGTTGCAATTGTGTTTCTGCCTTTATAGTTATCCGTGGCAAACCGCAAGGAGCATAAGTGCTCATATTGTGACGGAGTAATTCAAAATTAGCCTGTATTTCATGCCAAAATGCTACATTTTTATCCTCATAATAAAGACTGTCCAAACAATGCTGAATATTCCGTAAATTAACCGCGATACGGTAAGCTTGTCTTCGGTATTTTATTGGAATTAACTTGCGGTAATTACGAGCCATACCAAGATGTTGTACTTCTTGCGCGGAGCTCTTTTTTTCCTTCCGTATGGCATAATCCATTCCCTCTTGCAGGCAATGAATAAACTTTTGCATGGCCTTATTCCATATCCACAAATAATTAGTTGGATATATTTTGAGGCAAATAAATGCGGTTAACATCGCCAATAAGGTAGAAGATACGAAGGTATATGCTACTTGAATACTTCCTAAAGGTTGGGTACTTAAAACGACTGTTCCATTCACCAAGAGCAGCATAGTTAAGTTTTTTAGTGCATAAAAATACTTGAGTATTGAGAAATAAGTAAGCGCTAAAACCAGTACGGAAAAAAAGAAAAAAGTACCTTTAAATGGAAAGACCAAATAGAAAGAGACACTAATCAATATGAGCGCAATGGTCATAAAAACCAATAACCGTTCTTTTTCTGGATAGGAGTCTATTGCTGGCGCTTCATAAAAAGCAAGCACCAAAAAAGGAATGATGTAACTTTGGAAATTCGAGGGTTGAAAAATCCAATAAACGTAAGTCGCCACGGTAGCTAAAAAAAGTGCTTTGGGAAGAATGACCCTTTGAGCGCCATAAGGATCATACTCCTCAATCCATGCTTTAAACCCTGATGTAAACATAGGCGCTGCTGCCGAGACGAAGTGGGTATCTAGGATCGGGATCGATGATACGAATAATTACCGGTAAACGCTGAGGTAATAAAATCCATTGGTTTTCATTAGTAACATTTTGCAATTGCGTACGGGCATCAACTAGCTGCCGGTTAGCAGACCAATAGTCTGATTCAATAATTCCATGAAATATTTTTCTTCCTAAATACATGCGAGGAAATACCACTACCCGTGACCCCACACGTACAGCCCCTAAATCAGTTTCATTAAAGTTTGCTTGAATATAAATATTTTCAGTATCAACTAATGAAAATAAGGGTTGATTGACATTTACTGGAGTTCCTACTGAAAAGAATAAATTTTGTACTACCCCATTTCCTTGGGCATATACATCGGTTAAGCGTAAATTTACTTTCGCATTTCCCAGGCGCGCGCTAATGGATTGCAGCTCGCTTTCTTGAGCTTGAATTTGATACTTATCAATTTCTAATTGCTTTAAAGAAGCCTCCCAACGATTTTTAGCTGCCAGGGTTTCTTGTTCAGAATTTTGTAAAGTCATCAGCGAAACTGAGCCTAAGCGAAACCCTTTTCGATATTTTTCATCATCTTGTTTCAGTTTAATGTAATTGCGTTCGTCATTTCTGCTAAGCCGCAGGTCACGCTCATAGGTTGCTTTATATGCCAATAATTTGGCCTCACCGCTAGCTAAATCGGCAATAAATTGATCATGGGCATAGGCATAGGGTCTTTTAAATACCGTGAAAAGCTTTTGCCCCTTTTGGACTACATCACCATTTTTTACATAAAGTCCAGTGATAAAGCCGCTGGTAAGAGCTGCTACAGGACGAACATTGTTCATCACAAAGGCATTATCGGTAAAAGGAAATAAAAACGAAAAAAGATAAATAAATGTAGTGAAAATACCAATAAAGATAATTGTGTTCGCTAAAGTAAACCAACGCTTCGCTCGCGTAAAGCGTCTCTTAAATTGGAAACGAAGCCTGGTAAAATTAATCATATCCCTCTCAAATAATCTACTTTTTGCTTGGTGCAGCCTGGTTACTCAACCAGGTTGAATTCTATTTTTCATCGCTGGGTTTTACCGCATAGCCTCCGGCTAAGTCTTGATATAAAACTACCAATGACATAGCAAGCTCTAACTTCGCTTGATTTGTTTTCAGTGCCAAGTTATCTAAATTAATTTTACTTTCTAATAACTCTTTATACGAAATTAACCCTGTTCTTAACAAGCCCTGTTGCAATTTATATTTACGTAAGTATTCACTTTCCGCACGCATGTAGGCATTAAATTGTTCATTCATACGTTTATTTGCGGAATAATCGGTGTCTACCTCGCTTAAAATTCGTTTAGCTGTCTTATAGAGTTCAGCTAATTTGGCCTGTTGTACCCCCTTACTACTCGCCACTTTTCCTAAGGAACTGGGGGCTATATCCCAATCGGCATAAGCATCCGTCACACTAACCGATACACCACCTGGCAGGCGTGCCCTTCCCACTAATTCATCTAATTGTAAGGTAGGGAAGAAATCACTCCAGGCAACCCATTCACTGGCACGCGCCCCCTTTAATGCATAGATGGCCATGCGCATATCAGGACGGTTGTTAAGCACTGTAGCTGGAAGACTACCTGGCTTAAAGCGAGAAAAGTCCAATTTGGCAAAATTGTTTTTATTTTTTATTCGCCCGGGGTTTTCATTGACCAAAAAACGCAATGCATTTTCGCTATACACCATATTATGTAATGCAGGTTCAATCTGAGCTGCAATTAAACGTTCATCTGATTGCAGTTGCGCTAATGAAATATCATCATTTAGACCAATGCGAATATCATGCTCACTTAAAGCAATTAGCGCTTTAAGATCTTTATTTAATTGTCGTAAAAGCCTGATTTGCTCCTGTTGGGACATAAGCGTAAAATAAGCAGACGCTATTTGTCCAATAACCGCCAAGCGCGCACCGTCAACAGCAGCACGATGAAATTGTACCTTATAGCTTGCTTCTTTCCCTTGCGTATACAGCTTCATCATATTTAAAACATAATAGGGCCAGATACCGTAAAAGGCGCCCGGAGCACCTAAAGCTGGGTTTGTTGAATATCCTGCTAATATTTGCACTGTGGGAATCCAACTCAGTTTAATTTGCAATAGCTCTCCTCGCGCTTGCTGCAAATTTCCTAAGGCAATGTGGATGTCCATATTGTAACGCAAGCCTGCCTCAATTAAATGATTCAATTCTTCGTCATGAAATTGTTGCCACCACGCCAGACACGGTAAATTCTCAAGAGTCTTATAAGCTTTTGTGCTAGAGGGAAATTGCTTTGGCGCAACGATCTGCTGCTTTACTCCCTTACCACAGCCCCATAATCCTATTAGCATGGAGGTTAAAAGTAGTGTTTTTTTTATCATTAATTAAGTTGCTGATGTATATGAAAATATCGATGCATTCATCATTGTATGTTTAGTTATATAGTGTGTCTAGGGCTTTCTATACTCCTCCCGGTACGCCCAGGCTTAATACAGGTTACCCATAAAAATGGACGGAAATTTTTCATCACCTATACTGTAGTTAAATAATAACGTTTTTCATTTTAGGATCTGAAAATGGACCATTCATGGAAAGAACAATTAAGTCAGCAATTAGAACAACAGGTTGATGCCCAGAAATTCGTTAATGCTCTTTCGATGAGTTATTGCGAACAGCATACCGTTGAAGAGGCGGCAAGCGACTTGTTCCTGCTTGATCAATTATCTATTGAGCGTTCTACAATCATCAATTTCTATGAATCAACTCTTTCTGAATATCCCTTACATGTTAAAATTTATCGCTTTGGTTCGCCAATCCCCTTATCCGATATTCTACCCATGCTCGAAAATATGGGATTGCGCACTTATACCGAGCGTCCTTATAAAATAGTTCTTAATGAGCAGCAATATTGGATTAGTGACTTTAATGTCACCTCAACTCATAGCAGTGCCTTGGATATTGAGCAATTAAAAGATATTTTTAGTGATGCCCTACTGCAAATTACACGGGGGGCTTGCGAAGACGATGGATTTAATAAGCTCGTCCTGGGTGCAGGATTATCCTGGCGTGAACTGAATATAATTCGTGCGTATGCAAAATACATGCATCAAGTAGGATTTCGCTTTAGTCAGCAATACCTCGAAAAAATTATTGATACGCATGCATCGATTGCCAAAATGCTCATTCAACTGTTTTCCTTGAAGTTTAGTCCCGAGCAAAATGCTGCGACTAAAAAAGCCATGGAGCAATTAGAGCATGATATTCAAACCCACATTGATGCCATTAGCAGCTTGGACGAAGATTATATTATTCGTTATTTCTGGTCCTTAATTAAAGCCACGCTGCGTACTAATTATTATCAAAATATCGATGGACATCATCAAGAATATTTATCCTTTAAATTAGATTCCGCAAAAGTTCCTGACTTACCACCTGGCCAACCTATGTTTGAAATTTATGTATATTCTCCGCGTTTTGAAGGCATCCATTTACGCAGTGCCAAAGTATCGCGTGGAGGGATTCGTTGGTCGGAACGACCTGAGGATTTCCGCACTGAAATCCTTGGTTTAATGAAAGCTCAAAAAGTAAAAAACTCGGTAATTGTACCTTCTGGAGCCAAAGGCGGGTTTATTTTAAAACGATTGGACAACATGTCTGATCGTGAGCAAATAAAGCAAGAGGTGGTTAGTTGTTATAAATTATTCATCAAGGGGCTTCTTGATCTGACTGATAATCTGGTTGAAGATAAAATCGTTCCACCGGCCAATACTGTTTGCTACGATGAGGCCGATCCTTATTTGGTGGTCGCTGCCGATAAGGGAACGGCCACCTTTTCCGATATTGCCAATGGCATTTCTAAAGAATTCAACTTCTGGTTAGGTGATGCATTTGCCTCTGGCGGCTCTGCGGGCTATGACCATAAAAAAATGGGTATCACAGCTCGTGGAGCCTGGGAATCGATTAAACGGCATTTTCGTGAATTAGATATTAATTTTGCAGAACAAGAGTTCACCGTGGTGGGTATTGGCGATATGAGTGGTGACGTTTTTGGTAATGGGCTTACCTATTCCAGAAACAGTCGCCTCCTCGCCGCATTTGATCATCGTCATATATTCCTTGATCCAAACCCTGATGCCCATAAATCATTTGATGAGCGAGTACGTCTTTTTAATTTACCAACCTCCTCCTGGGAGGATTATAACCCTGAGCTCATTTCTACTGGAGGTGGGGTATATCGACGAACCCTTAAGTCGATTCCTCTTTCTCCAGAAATAAAACAAGCATTAGATATCAGCCAAAACTCCTTGCCACCCAACGAACTCATTAAAGCGATTTTGCGAGCTCCGGTTGATTTATTATTCAATGGCGGCATTGGTACTTATGTTAAAGCATCTACTGAATCAAATATGGAGGTAGGTGATAAGACCAACGAATTTTGCCGCATTAATGGCAGTGAACTGCGATGTAGAGTCGTAGGCGAAGGAGGTAATCTGGGCTTTACGCAACTTGGTCGCGTGGAGTATGCGTTAAATGGTGGTCATATTAATACGGATTCGATTGATAATTCAGCAGGGGTAAATTGCTCCGACCATGAAGTGAATATAAAAATCTTGCTGAATAAAGAAATGAACCAAGGCAAACTTACTGAAGAAAAACGCAATAAAGAACTTTTTCAAATGACGGATGAAGTCGCCCAACTGGTACTTCAAGATAATTATAATCAAGCTCTAGTTCTTGGTTTTTCTGCCGCTAATACTGTATCGTATAGCGGCTTGTATCAATCCTACATCAAAGAACTGGAAAAATTGGTAAATCTAGATAGAAACGTTGAGTTCTTACCCGATGATAAAAAACTTATAGAACGCAAAGCCTCAGGACAAGGACTCACTCGTCCAGAACTGTCTATTCTCATGGCTTATACCAAAATTTATATCACCAGTGAGTTATTAAAATCAGATTTACCCGATGATCCTTATTTTATCGGCACTATGGAAACAAGCTTTCCATCCTTACTAACTAAGCTTTATGCAAAACAAATGGAAAAACATCGCTTACGTCGGGAAATTATCGCAACCCAACTCAGTAATCAGATCGTAAACACGGTTGGTATCACCTTCATGTATCGCTTACAAATAGAAACCGGTCTGTCAATTGCGAATATTGCGCGTGCCTATACTCTAGCAGCTAAAGCCTATGGCCTAGAAGAATTGCATGAGTTAATTGACTCATTGAACTACAAAGTCTCTGTACAAACCCAATATGAACTGCTACATCATGTGCGGCAACTCATGAATTTATCGGCTCGTTGGTTCTTACACCATGGGCGACTTCATGGCGATTTGGCCAGCAATATTGAGCATTATAAACAATCGATTAAGAAGCTTGAAACCAAGATTCCCTCCTTAATGGCGGGGATTACTAAAGACTATTTGGATAAACTGGTTGCCCAGTTTGTCGGCATTGGTATTGCTGAGGAAACTGCCAAGAAAATTGCCGCCACGCGCGCAATGTATACTGCGCTAAACGTAGTCGAAGTAGCCACCCAAAATCAGTTTGATTTAGAGCGAACTGCTGAAGTGTATTTTACCGTAGGCAGTAAGTTTAATTTAGTTTGGTTTCGCGATCAGATTGCCCTGGACTCACGTGAAGGGCATTGGAATAGTTTGGCACGGGTTTCCTTACGTGAAGATTTGGATAACTTACAACGCCGTATCACCATTGCCATTTTAAAAGAAGATCATCAGAAACCTAATGCTGAAGAATTAATTGATTCCTGGTTAGCTAATAACCGATTTATACAAAATCGCTGGGAGCAGCTATTAGAAATGCTATTAAGCAGTCAAGAAGTTGACTATACTCAATTTTTTATCGCCTTACGCGAATTATCAACTTTAATTAGCAGGGAATCTTAGTGGCTTTAGACAAGAAAGTTGGCACAGACTTTTCTAATGAAGTGATCCGGCTTATCAAAGCAATTCCTGAGGGGAAAGTTGCCACTTATGGATTAATTGCAACTCTGGCAGGAAGCCCTCGTGCCGCACGTCAGGTGGGATGGCTTTTGCATTCAAGTACGCAAAAACACGAACTTCCCTGGCATCGGGTCATTAAAGCAGGAGGAGTACTCCCCTTCCCACAGCATAGCGAAGCATATGAATATCAAAAAGCACTGCTCGAAATGGAAGGAATTGTGATGCTTGGTGGTCGTGTGGATTTGAAGCAATATCTTTGGTCAATCGTATAGCCTTGATTGCATGAAGTGTAGGCTGGTGCTGAGCATCGCGAAGCCCAGCATGGGTGTGGCATTGAGCCCCGGCGCTGGGCTTCGTTACACTCAGCACCAGCCTACAAAATCCCTTAAGTAAGTGCCATTAATTACAAGCAACAGACTATTTTTTGAAGTTACTTAAAACAGCCTCAGCATCCATTACTCCACCCACATTAGTCCGATAGAATTTAATTTTCATAAAGGTTGTAGGGATTTCCACCGTTACCCATTGTCCACCCGAAATCGTTGTGGTACTGGTAGTCGTGGTGTTATGACGACGATAATGGTGGTGATCAGAAGTTGAATCCGTTGTAGTCGTTTCCGTTATCGGCGTTTGATAAGTTTTTTTATTTACCGTTGACGCAGAATCAAGAATCTTAAAATAACGATACCCATTCATTTTGGTTAATTCAGCAGAGCGTCTTAACGCATATTGATAAGCTTGATCGCGGCTTGAGTATTCATTCCCTAAAAACTTTACCGTATAGGTATCCTCACTTAAGCGGAAATCTTCAAACCCTCCCGATAGTGACATTGGATGATAACCTGTAGCACAACTAGCAAGTAGCAATAAAACAGGAATTATGGCGATAAATTTTTTCATTTTTTTCTCACAGTAACGTCTTTAAAACAATGTTATTAGTACATCTACTGACATATATTATTATGACAATGCTGATTAGGATAGTAATTGAAGCTATGATGTTGATGCACATGCACCTGTGGTCTTGGTAAATAAGGTTGAATTCGAAGGGGATGATGATGGTGATGTCGGCGTTTGTAGTGATAGTGATAATTACCCCATGCGTACAACAAATTAGAAGAACTAAAAAGACAAATAAACGCACTTACAACTAATATTCTTAATTTCATTAGGAACCCCTAAACAAAATTGATAAAATTTAACTGGTTAATCCCAGTTTCGTTTTTTATTTAGACTTCATGAATCCATAAAAAACCAAATGATCATATTTGGTTCATTAAGAGGCGGATACTAAGCGATCCTTAGTTTTTTGAGAAAAATAAGCAGGTAAATTTTATGACCGATTCGCCTTTACCAAAGCGATTAAAAGAAGCTCGTGTTGCCGCCGGGATATCACAAAAACAATTAGGCATTGCGGCGGGAATGGATGAATTTTCAGCCAGTCCTCGCATTAATCAATATGAAACTGGAAAGCATACCCCTGATTTTTCCACATTGAAAAGAATCTCCAAGGTATTAGCCGTTCCTACTGCGTATTTTTATGCTGAGGAAGATGAGTTGGCAAAAAAAATTAAGTTATTTTGCAATTGACACCCAAAAAAGGTTACATCTCCTTGGGTTTTAAATATAAAAGGAGAATGAAGTCGAATTGTTTGCTCTGAGCGTTCTATCTCTAACTCACCCATGAAAGTGAAGAACATAAAGAAATAGGAGACGAGGACAATGAGGCGAATCTTCTTTCAAGTTCCGGAGCAGTTATTCCTTCTCAAGGGCAGGATAAAATTTCTCTACCCTCTTATCTCCCCAAACCTCTTTTATTATTGGTAATACAATGCAGCTCTTTTGGCGAAACTGAGTCATTCTTTAAACATACTGAAAAATTACTTGGCCGATAACTTTTTCTTTTTTAGCTCATCAATATTTAGTTGCATTTTATAATGTGGAACTGGATGCCATGCGGCAATGAATTCATCAATAATTTCAAATCCTGCTTTCTTATATACATGTACAGCACGTTGATTAGAAATTTCCGGATCAATTAGCACAATTTTATCATCAATAAATTGACTCAAAATGAATTCATGGATCATCTGTACTGATAATCCTTTACCTATGTAATCCACATTACAAATGAATAAATCCAAAGTCTTCGCTCCCTCAGGATACTCTTTTGATTTTTCGATATCAGAGGTAATCAAATAAGCAAATGGGACTTCCTTATCATAGGCTATCCAATGGGTAGCCCATGGCTTACCATTATTTAAAAACTGTTCAATATCATTTATGGTGTTGTTCAGACCATCACCATGGAGCCATTCATTAATATGAGGTTGCTGAATCCACTGTAGAACAAGTGCATGTTGAGATTTATCAAGAAGGTTGAAGGAGAAGCGAAACGATTTGTTGTCAAAATTAGTCATTTGAGAATGAGCCACCCTAAGGGAATAGATCTTCGCATTGTATCATTTAGTCCTCTTATTCAAAATTTAATAGCCATAAATTTCTTATCTATCCCCAAATCTGTCTTTCATGTTTTTATAACCAAGTAATGCAAGCAATCTTAGTGAGGAATAAATAGGCTAAAATACAATAAATGTATATAGGAAAATTCATTATGGTTAATCATAAGCACATAGTTGTATTGATTATTATTCTAATATCTATCGCACTATTTCTTTTTAATTAAAGGAGCCTCTGCCATCTTGAGAAAATTTTGCCTGTCTGGTAGCTATTGGAAAGAACTATTTTGCCTATCAAAAGTATCCTGTCAGGCTCTATCTAAATCTTTTAGTTTTTGCTGAATGCTGGGGCTTCTTTTAACCAAGAACAATTTCTCTGTCTTTCCACACGGGAATTAGCCGGGGCTAAGCTGCCGATCCGTCCCATATTCCATCAAGTCAAGCTAAGGTTTTCCATAATAAGATTAAGAGCAACGCATTGAATATATTCTGGAATCTTATAAATTTATCGTGGTAACATACTTTTTCTTCTATTTATACTAAAGGAATATTAGGTGCTAGAAAAAGTTTTTAAAAAGGATAATCTTTTTCGTCGTTGTGTAGCCGCTACTCTCTTATACTGCCAATTAGTGCCAATCGCTGGCGCTGCCGTAGCCCCCACAACTCCCATCTCACCTAATTCTTCGCTTTATTATCAAACTAATAAATCAGCAATAAATAAGACGCCTGTCCAGACGGAGGCCTTAAATAATTTATCATTAACGAATAACCAATTAGGCTTAAAAGGACCACTTGATTGGGGTTTAACCTATAGTGATTT
The DNA here is from genome assembly GCF_001465875.1 of Legionella saoudiensis. Classification (GTDB taxonomy): domain Bacteria; phylum Pseudomonadota; class Gammaproteobacteria; order Legionellales; family Legionellaceae; genus Legionella; species Legionella saoudiensis. Next base: position 1,526,581 of record NZ_LN901324.1, read on the forward strand.
GACCGGCACTTTTTTTAATGCCCAATATGTACTGCCACTTGGTGAGCGATTAGCATTAGGTGCTTTAGGTGAATATGGAGCGAATCAGTATCGCATCAACGGTACTTTAGGCTATAGCTTTAATCCCTTAAGCCAATTCAAGGCGAGTGTGGAGCGTTTAGGCCAACGCCTACCTTTTGAATTTGATTCTGGGTCAATTAATGCGCGTGTCAATCAAATGGCCTATGGGGGCAGATTCCAACAACTATTAAATGCCAATTGGCTGCAGGAATTTAATGTTGGTGGGTATTGGGCACAGGCCGAAAATAAAAATTTAAATCCGGTATTGTTTACATCAAACGGAGTTAACTGTGCTGGTTTTAGTGCCGGTTTAACTTGTATTAACTTTCGCCATTTAGCTGGAGCGAGAAGCAAGGGATTAGATGCAGGTATCGATTTATTATTAACGCCTGCGACCTTCATCCAAACTAATTTGTATTATGATCAGGTACATTATCGCAGAGAATTTAAAACCGTTAATATCAACCCCGTAAAGGATCGTTCAGGTTTAGGGGTAGGATTTAAAATAGATCAACTTTTGGGCGAGCGATTCAAGGTCTTAGGTGAGGCAAGCCTACGAGAAATTTATGATACATATCAGGCAGGTTTTAGTTTTATTCCTTCATGGGGAGTCGCTTCAGAAGTTTCTGTAGTAGGCCAGCATCTGGTGTCACATAATGCTACTCCCAATAATAGCAGTATTAGTATTAACTTAAGCCTGTTTGGTGATAAACCAAAACATTACAATAAAAGGGCTCGTGGAGAAGTCGTGGGCAACAATATTGCCCAATGGGTTCGCTCCCCCGCTGTAAAAATGGATCAAGTCCTGGCGGTTGCCGAGCAAATCACTAAATTAGTAGCCCCTACTATTTCAGGGGTAGCGCCGGATAGTGGCCCTATTGTTGGCGGTAATAGCGTAACGATAACAGGCACAAATTTCGTTCAAGGGCTATTAGTATTTTTTGGCGGTCAGCTAGCTACCAATATCCAAGTACTTTCCTCAACAAGCATTCGCGTTGTAGTTCCTCCAATATCAAACTCCTCAGGAGGGGCAGTTGATGTTGTCGTACAAAATCCAGACGGGCAAAAATCCTTACTAACCAATGGGTACACCTACCTGGGAAGCAATTTACCGGTAATTTATTCTATAAGTCCTACACAAGGTAGTATTGCTGGCGGAACGACCATCACGATTACTGGAGCCAATCTTGCTACTACACAAAGTGTCAACTTTGGAGGTATTCCGGGCACTATTGTGCAAGTTACTGATACGCAGGTGAGTGTAATTAGCCCTCCCAATATAGAAGGCGAAGTTCCCATCACCCTAACTACATCATCAGGAAGTGTAAGCAAACCAAATGCCTATACTTATACAGCAGCCCCAACCATTACTCAACAACCTGTAAACCAAAGCGCTTCTGTAGGTAGTACCGCATCCTTTTCTGCTGAGGCCACGGGTACCCCTACACCAACCGTACAATGGCAGAGAAGCATCGATGGCGTAAACTGGGTTGATATTTCAGGAGCGAATTTAACTACTTATACGACACCTACCTTGTCGATTAGCGATAATGGTAGCCAATATAGAGCGGTATTTACTAATGAGATAGGCCAGGCAGTTACTAATGCAGCCCTATTAACTGTAAGCCAGCCACCACCTCCAACACCTATTCTTACCGATGTGATAAGTAATGTAGCCCCAACAGGACCCATAAATAATGGCGGGACGACTAATGATACACAACCAACCTTTAGTGGAACTGCAGAGGCTGGTGATCTTATCAGTGTTTATGACGGAAGCACTCTTATTGGAACAACAACGGCGGCTGCAGATGGTTCTTGGACGTTTACCCCCCCAATTCCGTTAGCTGAGGGGGCACACTCATTCACTTTCACCGCTACAAATGCTGGCGGCAGTACTTCTACACCCACTGCACCATTTAACTTTACTGTAGATACAACAGCACCTGCAGCACCTGTTCTTTTAGCTCTGACTAGTAATGTGCCACCCAATCAGGGACCAATCGCTAATAATGGATTTACTAACGATACGCAGCCTATAGCCAATGGGACAGCAGAGGCTGGCACAGTTATCTCAATTTTCGATAATGGCAGTCTTATTGGAACAACTCCTGTAGATGTAGCGGGAAATTGGACATTTATGTCACCGGCATTAGCTGAAGGTACACACTTCTTCACCTTCACGGCTACCGATGCTGCTGGCAATATATCACCGCAAACGGTTCCCTTTATTTTTACCGTAGATACTACGCCTCCTGCAGTACCTGTTCTTTCTGATGTAACGAGCCATGTTTCCCCTGTAGGGTCGATCGCAAATGGCGGCACAACTCGCGATACGCAACCTACCTTCAGTGGCTCAGCAGAACCTGGCGCTGTTATCACAGCGAGCAATAGCAACATAGTTATGGGTGAAACGACCGTAGGAGCAGATGGCTCCTGGACATTTACTCCTCTAACCCCATTATCAGATAACACCTATTCGTTCACCTTCACTGCAACAGATTCCGCAGGCAATACGTCCGGGCAAACAGCTCCCTTTATTTTTACCGTAGATACTGTGCCACCTCCAGTACCTGTTATTTCTAGCGTAATGGATAATGTTCCTCCCAACACCGGTGTAATAACAAATGGAGGAATTACTAATGATCCACAACCTGTATTTAGTGGAACCGCGCAGGCTAATGCAATTATCACCGCTATGGATGGTGGCATTGTCATTGGGACTACAACTGTAGATGCAGGCGGTAATTGGATATTTACGCCGCCGACATTAACTGAGGGCTCACATGTCTTTACCTTCACAGCTACGGATGATATAGGCAATGTTTCACCCGCATCTGCTCCTTTTACCTTTACCGTGGATACTCTTGCACCTAACGCACCAACTGTTAGTGTAACAACTACCTCAGGGCCAATAAGTGATGGAGACTCCACCAATGATGCGCAACCTATCTTCAGTGGAACAGCAGAGCCTGGAGCTATCATTACTATCACAGATGGTGTCGATATAATTGGAACAACAATAGTAGGTGCTGATGGTAATTGGGCGTTCACCCCCGGAGACCCCTTAACCCTAGGCTCGCATACACTCCTGTTCACAGCCACAGATGCTGCCGGCAATATCTCGCCAGCTTCTACATTTAGCTTGACAATAACTTAGAGTAATTGGTTTTCATCGCTCGTATTACGATACGGGCGATGTAGTTACAGTGCCAATAAAACAAATGTGCTTACAATAAAAAGTAGTGTACTGGTTGTATAAGGATAGTTGTATGATTTATAACTTCGTTTACGCATATATAAATCAATTAGGTATACAGGAAGTACTGAGACAACAGTTAATACAATCACTAAAGCTGTATATTCTGCAATTTGTGGGAGCGGTATTATGGCCACAATAAACGTTAATACTGTAGCGAGCAGTTCACGATAATAGGTTATCCCCCAGATAACCCAATCACCAAAACTAAAGACGAACCAAGATGCCGCCAATAAAGGTAAAAATAACTTAACCCCTTTAACTGCAAAAACTTTCTTAATAAATCCGAGGAACTCCTGTGAAAAAAACACGGCAATAGCCCCCAACAGGATAACCAAAGTCATTGTGAATAACATTTACTCATTCCTCAAACATAAAAACTAAAACAAATTGGTACCTTTATAAACGATCCTCTAAAGCTTCCCAACGCGCATAATATTCCATCAACACCGCTTCATCTTCAGCAAGACTCTGGTTTATTTTTGCAATTGTCGAGGCATCTTGCTGATAAAATTTGGGGTCAGCCATCTGTAATTGCAACTCTGAGATCTTTTTTTCCAATTGCTCTATTTTTTGTGGCAACTGGGATAACTCTCGCTGCTCATTAAAGCTTAGCTTATTTGTGGACGGACTGCGCTTAACAGCGGGATTTTTATCTGCTGTTTCTCGCTCACGCTGTTGTTGCTGTTGTTGCTTCTTATGCATTTTATAATCATCATAGCCACCAACAAACTCACTAAAGTGTCCGGCTTCTTCATAGACTAAGACGCTAGTTACTACCTGGTTAATAAACGCTCTATCATGGCTAATTAATATTAATGTACCTGGATAATCAACTAACATCTCCTCCAAAAGTTCTAGTGTTTCGATATCTAAATCATTTGTCGGTTCATCCATTACTAAAAAATTAACTGGTTTAGCAAATAACTTAGCTAATAATAAACGATTACGCTCACCACCTGATAGTACGGAAACAGGTTGATTAAAGCGTTCCGCAGAAAAGAGAAAATCCCGCAAGTAACTGGCAACATGTTTTTGCTTGCCATTAATGGTCACATAATCAGCACCCTCACCCACATTGTACATTACCGTTTTATCTTCTTGTAATTGGCGACGTAGTTGATCAAAATAAGCCACATTTAAAGAAGTACCTTGCTTAATTTCTCCAGAATCAGGCTGCAATTCTCCTAGTAATAAACGCACTAAAGTTGTTTTACCGCAACCATTAGGTCCAATAATGCCAAGCTTATCTCCGCGAGTTAGCAATAAAGAAAAATTATCTAATAACTTCTTTTGGCCGAGAGAATAATTCACTTTAGTTGCTTCAATCACCACTGAGCCTGAGCGATTTACATCTAAAGCAATTGCCTTGACTTTTCCTAATTGATTCCGGCGTGCTTTATATTCTTCACGCAATGCTTTTAAGGCGCGCACTCGCCCTTCATTACGCGTACGTCGGGCTTTAATGCCTGTGCGAATCCAAACCTCCTCTTCAGCGAGTTTTTTATCAAATAATTCATTTTGCTTTTGTTCACTTTGACGAATTGTCTCGCGACGGTCCAGATACGTTTCATAATCACAATCATGTTGATGTAATTTTCCGCGATCAATTTCCACAATTCGATTGGATACCTGACTTAAAAACTCCCTATCATGGGTAACCAGCAATACAGCGCCTTTAAAGCTTTTGAGATAAGCCTCAAGCCACTCAATTGCTTCAATATCTAAATGGTTCGTTGGTTCATCCAATAATAATAAATCAGGGGAAGCAATCAGTGCAGCTCCCAGAAGAACTCGACGTTTCATTCCTCCTGATAAATTATTCATACGTTCCTGGGTAGTAATACCTAAACGACTAGCCATTGTTTCAATTTGTGGCAATTTATCCCAGGCGTGTAGATTATCCATACGCTGTTGACAGGCGGCTAACTTCTCCATATTCCCTTGTTGGGATAATTCATTAAATTGCGATAAGACCTCTCCCACTTCACCTAAACTTTTCACTAAAAAATGATAAACTGAATCATCTCCTGTGATAGGGACTTCTTGAGTTAAGCCTGCGACACGTAGACCGGATAGTTTATTGATTTGCCCACTATCAGGAACAATATCTCCTTGCAGTAATTTAAGAAGCGTGGATTTTCCGGCTCCATTCCGACCAACCAGGGCGATCCTGTCTTGTGGCTGTATTTGCCAATCGGCTTTATCCAACAATTGATTACCAGCAATATTAAGACTAACGTCATGAAGGGAAAGAATACTCATACTTTAAACTCTAAAAATTGATACATTTTGGTTGTGATTTTTGCCCTCTCCCGTGCCCATCAGTACCCTGATTCGAATATCTTTCGCGGGCAGGGGAATTAAAAACCATGGCACCAAGTGGGTCCCCGTCTGCGAAAAATATTCGAATAGTTATTTGTACATAAATGCGGGAAAGGACGGATAAGAGAGCTATTCGCCCAACAACCAACCTATTCAGGCAATACTAACACCCCATCCATTTCAACTTGTGCTCCACGCGGCAAAGCGGCAACACCTATTGCTGCTCGTGCAGGATAAGGCTCAACAAAATAACGCCCCATGGCCTCATTAATTAAGGGGAAATGACTTAAATCGGTTAAATACACATTGAGCTTCACTATATTGGCCAAGCTACCACCCGCAGCCTCACATACTGCTGATAAGTTTTCTAAAACCTGAGTTATTTGCTCACTAATGTCTTCGCTACACATTTGCATGGTCTTAGGGTCTAGGGGTATTTGCCCTGAAAGATATACGGTGTTACCGCATTGAATAGCTTGTGAATAAGTTCCAATAGCCTCTGGAGCTAATTTAGTATGTACAGGCTGCATTAATTATCCCCTTGTTTTTTTCGATATAGGCGCATCACCACTTTATTTGCCCGTAATCGACGCATTACACGAGCCAGGTGCGTCCGGTCAACAACACTGATTGAAAAAGTTACTGCATTATGGCGTCCATCACGAGGGTCTACGTTAATATTGCCAATATTTGAACCTGCCTCAGAAATAGCAGTCGCTAAAGCAGCTAACACACCCCGTTCATTAGCAACATCTACGGTAATATCAACCCAATATTCCCCTTCAACCTTTTCATCCCAACGTAAAGGAACAAACTGCTCAGGGTTCATTCGTGAAGTTTTTAAGGTAGCGCAATCACTGCTGTGAACAATGATCCCTCTGCCCTGCTGGAAAACACCAATAATGCTATCACCAGGTATTGGTTGGCAACATTCACCAAAATGTACCACCATTCCTTCAGTACCTTTAATAGCAAAGGGGCGCACTTTGCCCGCTTTATCTAATTCATGAAAGTCCTGGCTAACCACTAAACGTTTCGCAATTACCATCGCCATTTGATTACCAATACCAATGGCATAGAGCAAATCATCTATTGCTTTATAGTGTAAATCACTTAATAAGGCTTGCAGTGTCTCAGGTGGTACTTTGGCATAATCACTGGATAATTCCGCTAAAGATTGTTCTAATAATCGTTTTCCTAAAACAATAGACTCTTCATTTTGCTGGCTTTTCAAAAAGTGACGTATATTGGAACGCGCTTTACCTGTTACTACAAAGTTTAACCATGCCGGATTAGGATGGGCGCTGGAGGAAGTAATAATTTCTACGGTTTGCCCGTTCGATAAAGGGATACTTAATGGTACTAAACGCCGATTTACTTTCGCTGCCACACAACTATTCCCTACTCCCGAATGCACGGCATAAGCAAAATCAACCGGTGTAGCCCCCTTAGGTAACTCCATGATATGGCCTTTAGGAGTAAAGACATAAACCTCATCAGGGAATAAATCAATTTTAACGTTTTCAATGAACTCTAGGGAATTTCCGGTGCTGCGCTGCATTTCTAAAAGGCTTTGTACCCATTCTCGGGCACGTAGCTGTGCTTCATTTACTTCTAATCCTGAGGATTTATAAATCCAATGTGCTGCAACCCCATTATCCGCAACCTTATCCATATCCCGCGTTCGAATTTGTACTTCCAGCGGAACCCCAAAGGGACCAAACAAAGTGGTATGCAGTGATTGATAGCCATTCGCTTTAGGAATACCAATATAATCTTTAAAACGCTGAGGAACCGGTTTATAAGTACAATGCAAAGCCCCTAGAATGCGATAACAGGAATCAATATCCTCAGTGATAACCCGAAATGCAAATACATCAGTGATCTCCGTAAACGAAGCCTTTTTTTGTCGCATTTTACGATAGATACTGTATAAGTGCTTTTGTCTGCCAAATACTTGCTCATAAGGGATATTTAATTGAGCAAGAGCTTGCTGTAAGTCCCGCTCAATAGTCTGAGTTAATTCACGACGATTACCGCGGGATTTTTCTACGGCTGATTTAATTGCTCGGTAACGCATGGGATATAAGGCTTGAAAGCCTAGGTCTTCAAGACCTACATAAATGGAGTGCATCCCCAGGCGATTGGCAATGGGGGCATAAATTTCTAAGGTTTCAATGGCAATTCGTCGTCGTTTTGCCGCAGGCATAGAGCCTAAGGTACGCATATTATGTAAGCGATCCGCTAGCTTGACGATAATTACGCGAATGTCTTTGACCATCGCCAAAACCATTTTCCGGAAATTTTCTGCTTGGGCTTCTGCTTTGGATTCAAATTTGATTTTGGTAAGTTTGGTTACTCCATCGACTAGGGCCGTAATGTCTTCACCAAATTGACGGGTTAAATCTTCTTTGCTTACGGTGGTATCTTCAACAACATCATGGAGCAAAGTCGCCATAATAGTTTGATAATCAAGCCGCATTCGCGCCAAAATTAACGCTGCAGCAACAGGATGAGTGATGTAAGGCTCTCCTGAACGGCGCATTTGACCATGGTGTGCTTTTTCAGCAACCAAATATGCTTGGTAACATTTTTCTATTTGAGCTTGCTCGAGATAGCATTTCAGCTCTTCATCAAGCTCTTTAAAATAGCTCACGCAGCACTCCCTGATGTCCAACATGGTCATACCTCATTTTGGCTAAGATAATGGAAACAGCTTTCACATCCAAGCAAAAAAATTGAACCCTTACTAAAATAATAGCCCAAACCATAAAAAATGGTGCACCTGCACAATAGACCATTTAAATGCTTAAAAACACGTAATCCGTAGTGTAAATTCACACTGTAGGTAAGTTTCGTCATTGCGAGCGCAGCGCAGCAACCCAGGGATTCCGTGATCTGAACTCTGGATTGCTGCACTCGCAATGACTGTAGTAATTTAAAAATAATAAATTGTGGCGATTACCCATATTAGCAAAGTACTAATAATAAAACGCTGTAGCAACAAATTTTCCCGTATTACACTGCGCTAATACGGGCTACAAAATTTTTATTCTTTATCTAAAATATCTGCGGTAACAAGACCTTCAGCAATTTCACGCAAAGCAACAACTGTTGGTTTATCATTTTCCCACTCTACCATGGGTTGATCACCACGCACAGCAATTTGTCGTGCACGTTTTGTAGCCACCATAACCAATTCAAATCGGTTTGCTACATGCTCTAAACAATCTTCAACTGTAACTCGTGCCATAATTGCATCCTCCGGTAACCAAAACTTCTTATTTTACTGCGATGACATCAGGAATGAAAGTAATTTTGCTTGTTTATTTATTTGCCGCTCGATACGCAGACGATTAGCGAGCACAATAGTACATAAATCGGCCGCTGCATGTTCAAAGGTATCATTAATAATTAAATAATCAAACTCAGAATAATGGCTAAGCTCATCTTGGGCTTTTTTCATGCGCCCACGAATGATTTCCTCATTATCTTGGCCTCTATTGGTTAAACGCTCCTTTAAAGCCTCAATGGAGGGCGGAATAATAAAAATACTTACCGCGTCAGGAAAATTTTTTTTAATTTGCGCCGCACCTTGCCAATCGATATCTAAAACCACATCAATGCCACGTTCTAGGCGTTCACAAATTTGTGCTTTGGAAGTGCCATATAAATGGTTAAAAACCTGCGCATGCTCAATAAATGCACCTTCATTAATCATAGTAGTAAATTGATCTTCTTCGACAAAAAAATAATCTACTCCATGAGCTTCTCCTGGCCGCATTGCACGAGTAGTATGAGAAGTAGAGACTTCAATCTGCTCAAGAGTCGCTACCAACTTTCTCACTAAACTCGTTTTGCCTCCTCCTGAAGGCGCAGCAACAATAAATAAATTACCCGAATAATTACCCACGATATCACTCACTCAATATTTTGAATTTGCTCTCGCATTTGTTCAATTAGTACTTTCATTTCCACAGCGCTCTGAGTTAACTCCACAGAATCTGACTTAGAACTTAAGGTATTTGCTTCTCGATTCAGCTCTTGCATTAAGAAATCAAGGCGTCTTCCAGCTATTTTATCGCAATTTATAGTCCGACTCACTTCCTTAATATGAGTTTGTAACCGATCTAATTCTTCACTTACATCCAAGCGAGTAAGAATTAACGCAATTTCCTGTTCTACCCGATTTTCAGGCACTTCAATCTGTACAGCCTGCAAACGTGAAAATAATTTATCTTTAACTTGCTCCGCTTGATTCGCCACCAGATCGCAGGAGCGCAGTACTTCTTTATTTAAATCGTGCAAACGACTAAGCACATGCGATTGCAATGCCTGGCCTTCAGTAGCCCGCACTTGCTTAAGTTGTTCAATAGCTTCTGCGAATAAAGAAATTGCTTGCTGACCCAATTCTTCCACATCAGGAGCACTTACCTGCACTACTCCGGGCCATGCAAGAATCCGGCTTACTCCAAAATCATTTGCTAAATGATGTGTAGCTGATAATTGATGGCTTAAATCCACCAAAGCATTCACCATTGCCGTATTTACTAGCATAGACTGACTATCAGAACCAACATCTTGATATTTAAGCTGGCATTCTAATTTACCACGACTTATTTTATCACGCAGCGCATTACGTAAGTGTGGTTCAATAAAACGAAATGGCTCTGGCAAACGAAATGAAACATCTAAATACCGATGATTTACGGAGCGAATCTCCCAACACAGAGTCCCGGCATTGAGCTGTTTTTGTGCCCGAGCAAAGGCCGTCATACTTTGAATCATAAAAATACCATTGAAGATACGTCGCGCGACTATACCGCAATTTCAGAAAATTGGACAGAACTGATCAACGATAAAAACTGTAGCCTTGAACAGCGCGGCACCAAAGCTGCAAGCGGCAGTATAATGATAGTAGAATTGATTGTTTTCCATTTTTATGCACAATAGCAGTCCAATAAACTTGGATAATAAAACCATGAATGAATTATCTTTTAACCTAAATGAATTGAAATTAGAACAGGCTGTGCCTCCAGCTAATAAAGCACAACTTATTGAATTAGAAAATCATTTTGACCATCCCCTTCCATTTACACTGAAAGAAATCTTTAGAAACTATAATGGTGCTTCGCTCACACCATATCAGATGAATCATTTTTATGTAGTCGGTAAAGATAAAAGGAATACCTTAAATATCTGGTTTGCCATTAATAGATATAAAGACCTCTTAGGCCCCGAAACCCTACCCTTCGCAGAGCATGATACTCATTCAATTTATTTTCTAAAATGGGAAAATGGGCAAACCAACGTATATTTATGGAATGAGCTTAATCAAGAGAGCACCTTTATATCGAATTCCTTTGATAAATTTTTAGAGCACCTATTGGTTAAAACTAAATAAGGAGAAGGATAGAGAACTCCACAAAAAGGTCATTAAAAATTCAATTTGTCTCATTAGCAATTGAATAAAATAATATCGCATTATATACTTCGCACACATTGATTATTTATTACCACACATGAATACCCATGATGCAATTATTAATGCCTATGTATCCTTAGGTTATTCTCTTGATGATGGAGGATGTTGCCATGGAGCTGCTCTCCGGTGGTTAGAGGCTTCATTTTTGGATGAAGAACCTTTATTTCATAAACGTCTTCTCAAAATTGTAGCTTATGGCCAACATTTAAAAGCGGCTCTTGAGGCCGTTAAAGCAAAACGTGGAAAAAACTTAACTAAAGAAGATAAGTTTTTGCTAGAAATCCAAGCTTTTATGGATCATTTACATATCTTTCAAGCCCCATTTGAGCAACAAAGCTTGTTTAATACAATCCATCCTGTTCTTCAAGATGACATTGATAAAGCCTCCATGCTGGGCTCATCTGAGGCAATAAAACGCTTAGGTGGACTTACTAGTGTTTATTCCCAGTCCTTAATATACAACGAGCTCGAAATCGCCCAGTATTTAGATCATTTAGGAGTTGCATTAGAAAATCATTGTCTTCTTCCTGGAAAAAAAGTAGGTATTCTTTTATCCAGTTATCTCCATTCAATTGCACTAACCTACACTACAGGCAAAGGATGGAGATTTATGGATATTAATGAATATCCACCCGAATCTTTGCCAAAAAATGAAACTCAAAAAATTGCCAAAAAAATTGTGGACAGTCTCAAACAACATCAGAGCCCTTATATTGCCTTTACCTCTAAAGTAATTACAGTAAAAAATGATCTCTTCATAAATTCATTAACAGAAGGACTTTCCAAACTAAGCGCAACCCATCCGGTAACGAATAACATAGCTCAACGTGAAGAACAAGTGAACTTGTGCTTTCTAGCCTCAATGCGAGGTGAGGCAAAAATTGTTGATGAAGCAGCAAAGAATGGAGCAAACGTAGAGTTTACAGATAAAAATGGGATGACTCCGGTTATGATTGCTACTTTACAAGGGCATGATGCTGTTATCAACGTACTTGCAAAACATAATGCTAATCTCGATGTAGTGGATGAAGAGAGCGGCAGGACTCCTCTGCATTATGCTATAGCGGATAAATATACTAAAGTTATTACTTGCCTTGCCCAACACCAGGCGGATCTTAATGCTCGGGATCGTAAAATGTGTACCCCGCTTATACTCGCCGTTAGTCGCGGAAATGTAGAGGCCGTAGCTGAGTTAATAAAATTTGGGGCTGATGCGAGCCAATCTATTGCCTACCCTCTCAAAAAATTTAACCCGACGAGTGCATTATCTAATCAACGCTTTAATACCTTAGTAAAACAAAAACTTGTGGTAAATGACGAGATTCTCATCACACCTCAGGAAATAGCCTACGTTGAGGGAAATGAACCCATTGTAACGTTATTAAAACATGCGAGTAGAATTAATTCATTATATCAATCCGTTGTAGCCTTGGAAAAATATTGTGAAACATCTCAAACACCGCAGGCAGTGAATGCAGCTTACGGGTTAAAAGAATTTACTAATGAATACATAAGCTTGCTTACCTCACCACAGTATTTTTCCCGATTAGGTGAATTAGATAATCGATATACTAAGGGAATGCAGTTTCTTGCGACACAAAGCCAAGAACCACAATATGTAGCGTTATTAAATAATATACACCTTGAATTTAAAAGCTTAGCATCAGCCCTCCGCCCCTTGAATGATTCCCCTTTAAAAAGGAAATCATTATTTGCATCCAATGTTCCAAAGGTAGGAAAACGAATGAAAATAGCTGAGGATTCTGTAGATGAATCTATGAGGCCCGATAAGGGGATTTAACTAGATCACTATATGATGAGTGCAACTCGACGCGTTAAGGAGTATAATTGTTCTTTTTTGCGAGGATTATCCCATGCGTCCCAGTAATCGTGAAGCCAATCAACTTCGTCCTATAAAATTAACCCGCAACTTTACAAAACATGCAGAAGGTTCGGTGCTTGTTGAGTTTGGAGATACTAAGGTTCTATGTACTGCCTCAGTGATTGATGGTGTACCTCGTTTCATTAAGGGTAAAAACCAAGGCTGGGTAACTGCAGAATACGGCATGCTTCCTCGTGCTACTCATAGTCGTACAGAGCGTGAGGCTGCAAAAGGGAAACAAGGTGGTCGTACTATGGAAATCCAGCGCCTTATTGGTCGCTCCTTAAGAGCTTGTGTGGATTTAAAATTCTTGGGCGAAAATACCATTACTTTGGATTGTGATGTTATCCAAGCAGACGGCGGAACACGCACTGCAGCCATTACAGGGGCTTGTGTTGCCATGAGAGATGCGGTTACTTGGATGGTTGAACGCGAAAAAATTCGTAGAATGCCTACGTTTAATTATATTGCTGCAGTTTCTGTGGGTATTTATAGAGGCCAACCAGTTCTCGATTTAGATTATGCTGAAGATGTGCTTGCTGAAACGGACATGAATGTGGTGATGACTGAGGCAGGACATTTTATTGAAGTGCAAGGAACAGCGGAAGATAAAAATTTCAATCGTGATGAGTTGAACAGTATGCTTGCTTTGGCTGAAATTGGTATTCCTCAACTGATTGAGTTACAGAAAAAGGCTTAACTGCTTATAGTTGGCAGGCAAGGGCCGAGATTTTGATTATCATCTCCGCCTGGAGGCAATCTATCTATAAATTTGGCAAAGTGCCATAATAATGATGATACTTCCGGGCGGTTTCAACCCTCTTAAGATAAACTAAACAAACTCTTATCTACTGCAATATCACCAGCAACATCCCTTGATATAACATCACTTCTCACCAATTCCAACAAATGCTGATCTAAAGTCTGCATTCCTAGCGCCTTCCCCGTTTGCAAAAAAGAAAACATCTGCGCCACTTTATCTTCGCGAATTAAATTACGTATCGCGCCAGTGCAAATCATAATTTCTAAAGCTGCGATACGTCCACTTCCCTGCTTTCGTCTTACCAAACGCTGTGCAATAACCGCTCTTAATGATTCTGCTAAGACAGAGCGTGCCATTGTTTTTTCCTCTACAGGAAAAACATCAATAATACGATTGACTGCATGAATCGCAGAGTTTGTATGTAAGGTTGCTAATACCAAATGCCCTGTTTCTGCAGCACTCATAGCCAAACGTATCGTCTCTACATCGCGTAGCTCTCCCACCAGAAGTACATCAGGATCTTCGCGTAAAGCAGAGCGTAGTGCTGCCTGAAAACTATGGGTATTAGTATGCACTTCACGTTGATTTACTATGCATTTGTTACTTGGATGTACAAACTCAATTGGATCTTCAATTGTTAGGATATGGCCATGGCGTGAGGCGTTAATGCAATCAATAATCGCTGCTAAAGTCGTACTTTTTCCTGAACCCGTTGGTCCCGTTATTAAAATCAAACCATTAGAGTAAGTAATGAGTTCCCTGAAAATTGGCGGCAAATTTAAATCACTAAAACTAGGAATAACTGCGGGAATGAGCCGAAAAACCGCGCCGATACCACGTAGATGATGGAACACATTAACGCGGAAACGACCAAGTGCTGTAATTGCAAAAGAAAAATCAAGCTCCAAACGCCTTGTTAGCTCTTCTTTTTGTTGCACGTTCAGGCACTCATGAATTATGGCCAATAATTCGCCATGCTCTAAAACGGGTAAATTAACTGTACGTAATTCGCCATCAACACGGATTCGGGGTTCTAGACCCGAAGACAAATGTAAATCTGAAGCCTGATTGTTAACCGCGAACGTCAATAATTCGATAATATCCATAATTTAATGTGTCCAATTTACTGCGAGTGCTGGTACGGTCAGCAGATTAACATAGAAGGATCTACTCGGCAAACGCCCTGTCTTTTGCTATTGTTATCGTTTTAAAGACAGTGCGTGCACATGAAACTTCAATCTAACTTAAATCAAATACAACAACTCATTAAGCAGGCAGCGTTAGAAAGTGGCCGGAATGAAAATGAGGTATTGCTGCTTGCCGTCAGTAAACAACAAAGTGCAAAATCAATTGCCCAATTATTCGAGCTTGGCGTAAAAAACTTTGGCGAAAACTATTTTCAGGAAGCCCATGAAAAGATTAATGCCTTAAAAGAATTGCCCATATGTTGGCATTTTATTGGGCCTATCCAAAGTAATAAAGCCAAAAACATTGCGCGTGATTTTAATTGGGTTCATAGCATAAATAGGCTAAAAATAGCCCAAATACTAAATGAACATCGTCCGTCCAATTTACCTCCATTAAATGTGTGCTTGCAGGTTAACTTAGTCCCGGAAGAAACTAAATCAGGTATTAGTCCAGAAGACGTAATTGAATTAGCTTTAGCAGTGAGCCAATTGCCGCATCTCAAACTTAGGGGCTTAATGACCATTCCTCCTCCGGAACATAATCCACAAAAACAATATGAGCTCTTTATGCAAATGACTTTGCTCTTAAAATCCTTGAACATACAATTAGGCTTAAATATGGATACTTTATCCATGGGAATGAGTGATGATTTGGTTCCGGCAATTAAAGCAGGAGCCACTATTGTGCGTATTGGTCGAGCTATTTTTGGTGAGCGTGGCAAATAGCTCAAACAATAACGAATTCGTCATCCCGAACGTAGTGAGGGATCTTTTGAATACGGCAAGGAGCTAGCATGTGCCGCATACAGAGAGACTTCGTCGTAAACTTCTCAGACATACCTTTTATTAACTTGTACTCTCTTGTACGTTCTTTCAATGGGCTTGCTTTCTGGATTTCTCTATTTAGGTATATACTAGCTGGCGTATATCAACAAAAGTAAGGATTAGGGGTAAATATGTCAGGTTTAACCGCTGTAGGATTATTTGTTGTTTCTTTAGCTTTCTCAGTACTTATTTTTAGTATCTGGTTACGGATGGCGCTTCGTTACTTTCGCATCAGTGCAATTAACCCTCTAAGCCAATTGATCCATACCATCACGGATCCTCTAGTAATCCCAGTACAACGCTTACTGAAATTAAGTCCTAAACCTGGGCAAAAATATGATAGCGCAGCCATTGTCGTGCTTGTGCTGGTTGAAATAGTGAAGATTTTTATCCTCAGCATGATCGCATTTCATGGTCTGATGCCCCTAGGCTATTTTATCCTCTATGTTCTTGCTGATTTAATCATGCAACCGTGTGATCTTCTTTTCTTCGCCATTTTGATCCGGGTAATTATGAGTTTTGTTAATCCTGCATGGAATGGCCCCATTGAGTCTTTTTTACGTACCTTAACCGATCCCTTGCTGAAAATCGGACGTAAAATTATTCCTGATATTTCCGGTTTTGATTTTTCCCCCTTTGTTATGCTTATGATTTTGAAAGTTATTACGTTATTCATTAATGCGAACCTTCCCTGGAGAATACTATAAAACGAACTATACTTATTTGTAGACAAGGGCTACAAGGATGAAATTATGAAATGGTCGCATTATACAGGTTTAGCTTTAGTTATTTTACCTTTTAGTCTATTTGCTGATGACCAATTATATTGTCCACAGAATCATGCTTACATTAATGTGGGCATGACTCCTGACGAGGTAATAGCAGCCTGTGGTCAACCCATCAGTCAACAAGATTCGAATCAACCTGTTTTAAGAAAAGTACCTGTTCAACAACTTATTTATAATAATAAAGGTGCCGATACTGCATTCTATGGTGTATGGAACATTCCCACAGGTAATGGTGGGGCTCAGCTGGAAGTAGATATCGCTGATCAAAAAGTACGAAGTATTAAATTAAACAGTTCTGATAGTAATTCCGTTTCTATTTGTGGTGGTAATAGCATCCAGATTGGGGATCCGGTAGAAAAAGTTTATTATTCCTGCGGTAGCCCTTCATTAACGAATAATACCTATATTAATGAAGTAGTGCCTACTGCTGAAAAACCTAAAGTATGGATTTATCAACCTGGTCAATATCAACCTACAGTAACCTTGACTTTTGTTAATGGCAAATTACAATCCATCAATTAAATAACATAAGGTACCACTTGAATGACGGAAACAGTTGATGATATTACCATTGCCTTTAGCGAAAACGGTACAGAAGTAACTAAAGAGCTGGATAAGCAGGTATTAAGCAAGGGAGCCTGGACCACTATTATATTTAAATATCAGGATTGGGATAATAGCAAAAACGATTTTGGACCCGTAAAATATTCCATTCGCCGTTATCAAAAGCGTAATAATCAATATTGGCAGAAGTCTAAATTTAATATTTCTAGCGCGGATCAGGCGCAAAAGATTGTGAATATTCTTAGTGATTGGTTAAAGTAATTAGATTGAGATCTTGGTAGGCTGGGCTGAAAAGCCCAGCAAACAGGATGCGAGCTAGCTCTGATGCTGGGCTTTGACAGCCCAGCCTACATAGTCTGTTCAGGACATGGTTTTAACTTACCCACTCCAATCCCGCATGTCGACGCTCAAAATAATTAGCCACCATACTATCAGTAACCATATCCAAGCTTTCTGGATTCCAATGCGGTTTCTTGTCTTTATCGATCAATAAAGCGCGCACGCCTTCATAAAAATCTTTGCCATGCATGAAATGGCTCACTAAGGTGTAATCCATTTGCAAACATTCCGCCAAAGTTAATCCCTTAGCGCGATGCAATTGCTCTAAAGTGACTTTAAGGCTTAATGGTGATTTTTGTGATAAGGCATTCTCAATACTCACAGGCCATACCCCCTCCTGATCTTGTAATGAGGATTTAATCATTTCCACACTGGGATGAGCGAAACAGACATTGATTGCAGGCTTTATCTGACTGGGCTCAGAATCGGATATTAAAACAGCATATTCATGCAAGCATTGGTCAACACCTTTAAATGCATCTGCTGATAAATCAGCTTGTTGTAATGTCTTAATTAATGCAGGAATATGTTCGGAAGCTATAATATTCTTTACTAAACCTGCTTTTAACGCATCCTGAGGGCCTAATCGATTACCGGTTAATCCCAAGTATGTACCTAAATGACCAGGGCAGCGCGTTAATAAATAACTGGCGCCAATATCTGGAAAAAAGCCAATGCTGGTTTCAGGCATTGCAAAAACAAAGCGATCGCAGGCTACAGGATGACTTCCATGCAATGAAATACCAACCCCACCGCCCATCACCATGCCATCAATTAAAGAAATATAGGGTTTACCAAAATGGTGAATAAAGTGATTTAAACGATACTCGTGCCAGAAAAACTGCATTTGCTCTGAATCATTTAAGCGGCCAGAAAAATACAGTGCACGGATGTCTCCACCAGCACAAAAAGCATTCCCCGGTGCTGCTTGTACTATCACAGCACGAATGTGCTCATCCTCTTTCCATAAGCTTAATTGCCGTTGCATGGCTAAAATCATGGTTAAAGTAAGCGCATTCAAAGCACTTGGGCGATTTAATGTAATTAATCCTAACTGACCTTCCTGTGTAAAAAGCACGTCTTCAGTCATGATTATCTTCCTTTAAATTGGGCAGGCCGTTTACTAAGGAATGCAGAAACCCCTTCTTGCTTATCTTCAGAGGCACATGCTTTGGCAAAATGAATCGCTTCTAAATGTAAGGCCTCTGTCAGTGATAAATCATAACCATGATCAATCACTTCCATTACCCCGGCAATGGCAAGTGGAGCCATGCTTAAAACACCCTGTAATAATTTTTTACCTTGCTCAATTAAGGCTTCCGGTTCAACCACCTCGCTTACCAATCCCCAATGTAATGCAGTTTCTGCTTTAATAAAGCGACCAGTCAGACATAAATCTAAAGCACGTCCTTTACCAATTAAACGCGCTAAACGTTGAGTGCCGCCATACCCTGGGATAACGCCTAATTTTACTTCCGGCTGACCAAATTGTGCCATGGTTGATGCAATTCTTAAGGTTGCAGAAATCGCTAATTCACACCCCCCACCAAAAGCAAAACCGTTAACCGCAGCTAAAGAGGGCTTGCCCATAGTTTCTAATAAACGAAATACTTCTTGTCCATGGCAAGCAAATTCATAACCTGTTTGGGCAGTGCATTCTGCCAAACGATTGATATCTGCTCCGGCGCAAAATGCTTTACCATTACCAGTAATCATCAGCGCTTTAACTTTAGGGTTTGCTTTAGCTGCGTGAAAGATCTGTGCTAATTCATCCAGTACCTCAGTACTTAAGGCATTCAGTTTGTCGGGTCTGTTTAATGTTAACAGTAAAATTCCGTGACTATCTAACTCTTGTTCAACTACATTCATTGTATCACTCCTGTTTTAATCTATTGATTAACGCAAAACAAAGCCGTCATCCAAACTTACCTTCGCAATAATTTCGCGCATAATTTCATTCGTTCCTTCAAGAATTTGATGAACTCTTAAGTCTCTAAAAATCCGCTCGATCTGATAATCACGTAGATAACCATAACCCCCATGCAATTGCATCGCTTTATCACTAATATTAAAAGCAACATCAGTAGCCATACGTTTTGCCATAGCACAATACATTGGTGCTTTTGGGTCCTCCTTATCCATCGCTGCGGCAGCACGATAAACCATTAAACGAGCTGCTTCATAATCAGTGAGCATATCTGCAAAATAAAAACGCAAAGCTTGCATTTCATTTAATTTTTTACCAAATTGTTTACGCTCATCCATATATTGCTGGGATAAACGCAAACAAGCAAGTGCCCCTCCTAAAGAGCAAGATGCAATATTAATACGACCACCATTTAACGCACTTAACGCAATTTTAAATCCCATCCCCTCATCGCCTACGCGATTACTTACGGGAACACGGCAATTTTCAAAAAAGACCATTGAGGTAGGTTGGCTATGCCAGCCCATTTTTTTTTCTAACTTACCAAAGCTTAAACCTGGGGTACCTTTTTCGACTAGTAAACAAGTAATTCCATGATGGCTTTCGTCACCCGTACGTACCATACATAAATACACGTCGCTTACCGAACCGCCTGAAATAAAAGATTTTGAACCGTTGAGTACATAATGCTCACCATCCTTGATCGCTTTTGTTTTTAAAGAGGCAGCATCCGAACCTGATTCAGGTTCAGTTAAACAATAACTGGAGAGGACTTCCATAGCGGTTAACTTAGGCCCCCACTTGGCCCTTAGCTCTTTGTCAGCGTAGCGATCGACTAGCGTGGTAACCATGTTATGAATAGAAAGATAAGCGCTAGTGCTAATGCAACCGGTTGCCAATTGCTCAAATAATAAAGCGGAGTCGAGACGAGTTAATTGAGAGCCGCCAATATCTTCACGAGCCATCATTCCCGCCATTCCTAATGCGGCGGCTTCACGTAAAATTTCAATGGGAAATTCGCTGTGCTCATCCCAATGCTCTGCCATAGGGGCCAACTTGTCACGAGCAAAATCTGCAGCCATCTCTTGAATTTCGAGATGTTCCTCTGTGAAATTAAAATCCATAAACCATCCTTAGAAATTTTGTTAAATTAAGTTCTTATCTAAAAACAGTTAACTACCAAATAGTCAGTAAATATTCCTGGCAATCGCTTAACTGTTTTAGATTTATATACCTGAGGTATAGAAACGCTATATTATTTCCAATTTTTTATAACCAGAAAAGAGTTATACTCCAAAAATATCTATAGTAACAGAATTGTTAATTTAACGAACTCTTGAAATGCATTACTAAAATATCTACGTCAGGACCTACACATGAACAAACTACCTCGTGTTTTTTATGAGCGTGACACCGTCACCGTTGCCAAAGAGCTTTTAGGTAAATATCTAGTTCATGAAGAGCGCATAGGAAAAATTGTTGAAGTTGAAGCTTATATAGGCCAACACGATCTGGCTGCGCATTCCTCTAAAGGCCTCACACCGAGAACAAAAGTACTTTATGGTACTGCAGGGCATGCCTACATCTACCTTATTTATGGGATGTATTATTGCACTAATGTAGTTACGGAAACTGAGGGTATTGGTTCAGGAGTGCTTTTACGCGCGTTAGAGCCCATACAAAATATTTACGAACGAACCCAGGGTCCAGGCTTGCTCTCTAAAGCCATGGGTATTGATAAAAAACTTAATGCACATGATCTAACAAGTGAAAATTTTTATATCGCCTGCCCCGAACACCAAGAGCCCTTCACTATTGTGGAAAAACCGCGAATCGGGGTGCACTACGCCAAGGAATGGGCAGAAAAATTATTGCGTTTTTACATCAAAGATAATGCTTTTATTTCCAAGCCATGATGATATGATTGCAGGCTTAAAGGGCCATTGAAAAACAAGAATAGTATATGGAAACATTAGCGCCAACCAAGACCGTCAATAAAGATGCACTGGCAGTGCTCAAAGAATACTTTGGTTTTGATTCCTTCAGAACACCGCAAGAAGATATTATTAATGATGTAATTGCGGGACATGATGTACTCGTCTTAATGCCTACTGGTGGCGGAAAATCGCTGTGTTATCAAATTCCATCTTTGGTCCGACCTGGTGTCGGTATTGTGGTATCCCCTCTTATTTCGTTAATGGAAGATCAAGTTACCGCCCTTAAATTACAAGGTATTCGCGCCGCCTATTATAATTCATCGCTAAGCAGTGAAGAAGCGAAGCAAGTTTTAGCACAATTACATAATGATGAACTCGATTTATTGTATATCGCCCCCGAACGGATTATTAGCCCTGCGTTTATTGAACGTTTGCAAGAATGCCATATTTCCTTATTTGCCATTGATGAAGCCCATTGTATTTCCCAATGGGGGCATGATTTTCGCCCTGAATACGCCTCTTTAGGCTTGTTAAAAAGTCATTTTCCAGAAACCCCCGTAATTGCTTTAACCGCAACAGCGGATAAGCAAACACGCCATGACATTGTAGTTAAATTAAATTACACGCCGAAAAAATACATCGCCTCGTTTAACCGCCCAAATATTCATTACAAGGTAGTTCCCAAAACTAACGTCATTAAACAGTTAAGCCAGTTTTTAGAATCGGTGGAACAGCAATCAGGAATTATTTATTGCGGTACCCGAAATAGTGTGGAAAGTGTCGCTGAAAAGTTGCAAGACTTAGGTTTTAAAGCACGTGCCTATCACGCTGGGCTGTCACATAAAGAACGTAAAGACGTACAAAATTTATTCCGCTATGACCGCATTGATATAGTCGTTGCTACCATTGCTTTTGGTATGGGCATTGACAAACCGAATGTACGCTTTGTTATTCACCATGATTTACCTAAAAACATTGAAGGTTATTATCAAGAGACAGGACGAGCAGGACGTGATGGTTTACCAGCCAAAGCATTACTTCTCTATGATGCGGCAGACAGCGCCCGCTTACGCTCTTGGATCATGAACACTCCCGGTGAAGAACAACGTCGCGTAGAAAATAATAAACTAAGTCACATGCTTGCCTTTGCTGAAGCCTCTCATTGTCGCCGACAAATTCTCTTACGTTATTTTGATGAACCTTGGGATAAGGAATGCAAATACTGTGACGTTTGTGATAGTCCTCCCATAACCGCCGACGCAACAGAAGATGCACAAAAGTTTTTATCCTGTATCTACCGGCTGCGTCAAAATTATGGGCTAACTTATACCATTGAGGTTTTACGTGGTAGCAGCTCAGAAAAAATCAAACAATTAGGCCATGAGCAATTAAGTACCTTTGGTATTGGCAAGGATAAATCCGCCCATTATTGGAAACAACTTGCATGGCAACTTATTCATAAAGATTATTGTTTCCAGGACATTGGGCATTTCAACGTACTGCGCTTAACGCAAAAAGCTATTCCCTTGCTTAAAGGCGAAGAGAAAATTTCCTTAACGATTCCTAATAATGATCTGCAAAACACTAAAAAGAAAAAGAAAGAGCGCCTGCCATTTCCATCCAGCAATAGTCCTTTATTTGAAGTGTTACGTGCATTAAGACGAAAACTTGCTGATGAAGAAAATAAACCACCATTTATGATTTTCAGCGATGCGACCTTACAAGCCATGGCAGAAGCAAAACCCCAAAATACCGAACAACTACTTGCCGTTCCTGGAGTGGGGCAACATAAATTGGCTCATTATGGGAGTGATTTTCTTCAAGCCCTTAACGAATTTAACGAGCATAGGTAATTGCACGGCCTAACGCCTTGCGATATTCTAAATCGTGCTAATGGCACGTCTTCCTAAGGAAATACGACAAAGAATTTATGAATGTAACATGATATCAAATAAGGTTGTCTGGCCCCATTCAGTAAATCCTTTTCTTCGTTCGGGATGACGTTAATGAAAAAGTGGGTAGTACCATGTTCTATTCCACAATCTAAGGAGAGGTGTTTATGACAGGCTTAAAAGATTTAGTTAAAACGATTAATGAAAATAAAGAAATTGGCAGTTTTTCAAAATCACACAAAACCCTAGGCAACGGCCACACCTATAAAATTCCCTTTGCCTCCAAGCCGTCACAACAAGTTATCGCAGCCCTTGGTGGTCCTGAAACTTATGATAAACACGTCTTACTTACTGCTAAAAAAGATATAAAAACAACAGGTAACTCGCAAATAAAAGTATCGAGTTTTACTCCAAGTGCACCGGAAAGTACCTTAACCCTCAGTGGAGAACGTATAGACCGTCTATTTAGCAGTGCTAAAATTTATGTAGATACCAGTATTTTTCCCCTGGGGCATTATCAAAAAACATTAGTGGAAAAATTAACACAGCAGAAAAAGCTACCTGCAGAAAATAACAAAATTGATTGGGAAAACCTTGCTGTTGCCGTCTGCCATGCGCAAGAAATTGATTTACTTGTAACTACCAGTGTAAGTAGCCATGGAAGAGCCCATACGACCGCTCGCCCCAGTGCCAGCATTAATTCCAATGCCCCAGCCATTCTTCTCCTTTCTAGCCCCAAACTTAATCTGAATAGCGACCACAGTAAAGCACTAAAAGAGAAAGACGAGCAATTAAAATTTATTACTAGCATGTATCGTAACCTCTTTAATGCAGCCGTTTCTGAACAACGTGAATACATAGTGATGCCTGCCGCGGGGTTAGGCCATCATGGAGGTAGCCCTGAGATGCACTTTAGTGCACTAATGGCTGTCGCTCAAGAATATCCGAGCCTAAATATTATTTATAATGCGGATGACCATAAAGATGCTTTTGAGCGCGCATTAAAAAATGCAAAAAATCCGACTAACGTAGCCCGTACAACTAAGGATATCATTGCTGTTGCCGATTATTTGATGAATACAGAAGGAAAATCTTGCGCTATTTATAATCCTTCAAGCAGTAATGTAATCTATGGGCTAAGCGATGTCGGTGAACACTGGCAATCTGCTTCTCATACTTTAGGAACGAATCCTGGGAAAACATTACAAGCCTATATAGGCACGGTATCAACTGCCCCCTTAAACAGCTATGGTATTAATCCAGAAGCTTTTGCCAATATTGTGGAGCGCAACTTAGCCCAACTTGCGCAAGCAACACAACAAAAGGAGGCTACTTCGGTGGATACTATACCAAGCAGCAGTGCAGAAAAAACCGAGGACTCGGATAAAGTACCAACACCAGTGCCAACCAATACAGATACCCCTCCTATTGTAATAGCAAACCCTGTGGAACAAAACGAGCACGATGGCATTGAGGTATCTACGGAGGATGCAGTACTTCCCCCACCAGTACCGGTAAATACTCCAAATCCAACAAATCAGGGTACTCCAGTAACTAATACTGAGCCATCTACTGAACCAAAAACCCTCCCCTCCTCACCCGTTGACATTGACGTTCCCGTTATTGAACCAATTCCGCCCAAAAGACAATCCTCTTCAGGTTCTATTGGGATGTTTCCTCCAACTGAGGAGCCTACAGTAAGCGACAATGTGTTAGACAAAAAATCATCATTAAGCCCTGAGCAATTGAACGAGGTTAATGAAGCAATCAGTTGTTTATTTAAGGAAATTCATAGCTGCTGGCCTTATCCTAACAAGGGTTTAAAACAGATAAAAATGGATGCGCTTAATGCCCTGATAACCAACTCATATACGATGAGTGTGGCTAAAGCGGTGGAAAAAGTTAAAATTGATTTTCCAACCGCACTATCTGGACATACGGTATTTGGGCTATCTAAAGCAGGATATGTCAGTACACGTACCCGAGATTTATTAGATAGATTAGAAACTGCAGATGCTCAGTTAACAGTAGTTCTCTAATGAAAACTCCTGGTTGTTTGCAGCAGCTAATGGCACTTACTTAAGGGATTTTGTAGGTTGGCGCTGAGTGCAACAAAGCCCAGCGCCGAGGCTCAATGCCACATCCATGCTGGGCTTCGCGATGCTCAGCACCAGTCTACACTTCATGCTTGAGCTTAAGGAAGTGCCATTAGTTGCTTGCATCCAGGCTTACTCTAGATCCTGAGCTACTTGTTTTATAAACTCTTTGAAAGGTTGTTCTAATTCAGCACGTTTCAATGCATAAGTCACATTCGCTTTGATATAGCCAATTTTTGAACCACAATCAAAATGCGTGCCATTAAAACGATAGATGTGAACGTTTTCTCGCGAAAGTAAGCCATGAATGGCATCCGTAAGCTGCAATTCATTATTTTTCGTTATTGTATTTTTTTCTAATACGCTAAAAATTTCGGGTGGAAGAATATAACGGCCCAATATCGCTAAATTTGAATCAATTTCATTTGCCATCGGCTTTTCAATGAGCGCCTCCACCTTAGTTTCATCAGGGTCATTGCTTCGTAAAGCAACAATTCCATAATGGTGACGCATGCTGGGGTCCACCTCTTTCGTAGCTAAAACGCAAGAGATATCCTCATTCGACTCATACAAGGAAATCATATTTTTTAAACAGGAACTATTAGGCTCCTCCATCAAATCATCAGGAAGAATCACAGCAAAAGGTTCGTTACCAATTAATTTTTTGGCACATAAAATCGCATGTCCAAGACCTAACAAATCGACTTGTCGTAAATACACATTAGTTACGTTCGGAGGTAAAATATGATGAATTAATGAAAGTAATTGTGACTTTCCATCCTGGCTTAATTTATTTTCTAAATCCGTATTTTTATCAAAATAATCTTCAATATCTACTTTATTTTGGCTGGTCACAAAAATAAGCTCATTAATTCCTGCGTCGATGGCTTCTTGAACGGCATATTGAATTAATGGGGTATCAATAACAGGCAACATTTCTTTTGGAATTGTTTTAGTGATAGGGAGAAAACGTGTACCAAACCCCGCTACTGGAAATACAGCTTTTGTAATAGAACCCTTCTGTCTCATGGAACGATACTCCTTTATCACCACAACTTTAAATTGAGTATAGTTAACAGAAAGCAAAGTGCCAAAAAAAGCATAATATTATTTATTTTCAAGCACTAAATGAGTTTAAATTAAATACAAAAAGATAAAAAATAAAGCAAACTCATGGTATGTTTAATATTAATTTAATTGTGCTACATTGGGTTGGGACGAGCCCCATAGCCGTCAGGCTATGGATTAAAAAAACAGTTTCATTTATTGAATTAATTGCGAAAAAGCTAGGCAGCGTCCCCTAAAGTTTTTTATAGCTTCTCAGACTGAGTTTTGATCCAGTATTTCCAAATTTTAGGACGCCAACGGGATCTCCTGCATGAGGCATAAACTACCAGGTGCCTCATGCCGAATTATTATCGGTGGAGACAAGGTTCATTAATATAAAACTAACTCCCGTAATACCGCTGTCGCATAAGCCCCTGCTGGTAAAATAAATGACAGCTCGGCGCCTCCATCTTGGATAACGCAATTAAATTGTTCTGTATGCAGAATATTCGCTCGCCAAGCTTCTTCCAAGCCTAAACGTTCCAGTCCGGCCACCCAAGATTGCCATTCCGCATAAATGTTATTAATCAGTACTGAGGCCTCTCCTTGGATTTTACCTTTACTTTTTCCGGGCAAAGGACTAGCTGGGGAAATGTCTTTATTGCAAATACGTTGGATTAACTCTTCCTGTACCTCATCAATAACAAAAATACTCTTGGAACCACTCAGTTGCATCACATCACCTGCTAAAGGGATGTTCCAATTTTGCTCACGGACACGATGCGCCAAAATTAAATTAAAAATCCAGGAGCGTGCAGCCGAGCAATACATTCCTTTACGAAAGCGATCTTTAACTTTACGCCCCTGTACCAGCATCTCTTCGGCTTTATTTAGATTGCCTGCATTATGACCGAATCGTTGCTCACCAAAGTAATTCGGTACGCCTGTTTTTTTTATCTCCTCTACACGCTGCAGAAAAGCTGGCTCATTAGTCAAATCACGCAAACGAATAACAAATTGGTTGCCTGTTAAAAATCCCGGCTTAAGCTTTTTATGATGACGTGTAGATTCCAAAATACGCCACCCCGGTGCTGAAAGTTGCTCAATTCCTGGGATTTCCTCACCGGGAGCGTGCACACTTAGCCATTGGGTAGTTAATGCTTGGCGATCTTTTAATCCAGCATAGCTAATCATTTTAATAGGCTTATTTATTAAGGAAGCCAGCGACTTTACTACCTCTTCGGTATTCAAACCGCTTTTTTCTATTCTTAAAAGAATATGTTCACCCTGACCACTAAAGGGGGTATCAAAGAACTCATTAACCTGAAAATCTTCAGGTATGTACTTAAAATGTGCCGTAGATTGTGGCACCCCATAAACCCGCGGCCAATCCAAAGAATACATTATTACAACCACCTATTTAAAAAATATCGGAAAAACCACCTGAACTAACAGATTTTAAGTGCATAGTTTAAAAATAATCCGTAAAATCTATAGCATTTGCTGTTAACTTGCATAGATTAACATCGAAACCTGGGTAGAAACTACTGTGCCATTGGCAAAGTTATGATTAAATACAGGGAAAAACCAGGGGCTGTTACCCATAGTCTTCGGCAATATAAATAACGAGAGAGAATGAATGAATCGCCCAACTGAACTAAATTCATGGAAAAAGCTTAAAGGATGTGCCGCGAGTTTACCCCAATCGTCCTTACCCCAAAACGCTTGCGTCTCAAGCGAACACTTAAGCTTGGATTACAGCGGACAACCCATTAGTGAATCAATACTAAGCCTGCTTCTTGAACTTGCTCATGAAAGCAAATTAGCAGAGCATATGCGTGATCTAATGGAAGGCGCAAACATTAACAATACAGAGAATCGCCCCGCCTTACATACCGCCTTACGCGCTCAAGAGCAGGAAGCAATTTATGTTAATGGCCACAATGTCGTTTCTGATGTTACTGATGTGCGTCACAAAATGAAGGCGATTTCCACGCAAATTAGAGAAGGAAAATGGTTGGGTTATACAGGTAAACCCATTACAGATGTAGTTAATTTAGGAATTGGTGGCTCCATGCTTGGCCCCTTTTTTTGCATTGACGCTCTAAGTGATTACGTTACAAATCAATTAAGTTTTCATTTTGTTGCTGAAGTGGATCCGAACTCCTTTGCACGCGTCAGCGCCAAATTAAATCCAGAAACAACGCTATTCATTGTCTCTTCTAAATCATTCACCACACCCGAAACGTTATATAACATGGAAAAAGCTTTGGCATGGATGAACCAGGATCAGCACCGGGACAAACATTTTATTGCAGTTACCGCGAACGTAGAAAAGGCTTGTGAGTTAGGCTTTAAGCAAATTCTCCCCATTTGGGATTGGGTTGGTGGCCGTTACTCCGTATGTTCCTCAATTAACTTAATTACTTGTATTGCGATAGGCTATGAGCATTTTTCAGCGCTACTTGATGGCGCGAACAGCATGGATCAGCATTTTAGAGCTACTGAATTTTCCAAAAACCTTCCCGTACTTTTAGCCTTACTAGGCATTTGGAATATTAACTTTTTGAATAGCAATAACTTATTAATGCTGACTTATTCAGAAGATTTAAAATACTTGGTTCCCTATCTGCAACAACTGGATATGGAAAGCAATGGCAAATCAGTCAATAAACAAGGACAACGAGTTAATTATGATACGGGCCCTATTATTTGGGGTGGTCCAGGAAATCATGCACAACATAGTTATTATCAATTACTGTGCCAGGGAACACGCAAAATTGCTGCAGATTTAATCAGCGTTAAAACCTTTGATCAGGAACCCATTAACAAAATGTGTTTAGGACACCGAAAAGTCCTCACCCAAGGGGTTACTACCGAGGACAATCCGTTCAGCTATGTGCATGGGGAAATTCCGGTAAATCATATTTCCTTAGCAGACTCCTCTCCTAAAACACTGGGTGCACTCATTGCCTTGTATGAACATAAAATTTTTGTGCAAGGCGTAATTTGGAATATTAACTCATTTGATCAGCCTGGTGTAGAAAGTGCTAAGAAAATATTTAAACAATACGCTTAGGTAAAAAATGGACCATCAACAATCTATTTCGCTTATCGGCGCAGGCCATCTTGGCCGCGCTTTGCTGTGTGGGCTCATCAGAAGCGGCTATTCTGCTCAATCCATTACAGTCAGTAATCGTAGCCAAGATAAATTAAATCGCTTGGTGGATGAGCTGAACGTTATCCCTGCAGCCAGCAATAATGAGGCAGTCGATGCAGCCGAAGTACTCATCTTAGCGGTAAAACCTCAATTTATGCAGGAGGTGTGTCAAGAAATCGCCGCTAAAGTGCAAATGAAAAAACCACTTGTTATTTCACTAGCTGGGGTAACAGAAATCAAACAGATTGCCCAGTGGCTAGGAGTCCCTGATTTAAGCATCATTCGCGTTATGAGCAATACTCCAATGGAGTTTTGCCAAGGGGCCTCTGCCCTTTTTGCAAACTCATATGCCCATGGTACCCATAAAAAAATAGCTGAGGCACTCTTTAACGCAGTAGGCTCTACATTCTGGGTGGATAAAGAACAGCTTTTAGACCCCCTTACTGCTGCCATTGGCAGTGCTCCAGCTTATGTATTTTTATTTATGGAAGCACTCCAAAAAGCAGCTGTCAGTCAAAATATTCCCGCAGAATTAGCCGAAAAAATAACCGTTGAGGTAGTAAGTGGCGCCGCAGTCTTAGCCAAACAATCGAACTACTCTTTTGCTGAATTACGAGCAGGCGTAACAACCCCTCTTGGCATTACGGAACATTCATTAAAAGCATTAGATATGGAAGATTTTTTTACCCGCTTTAAGAAAATATATCAGGCAGCAAATGAGCGTATTGAGCAAATTAAATCGACTTGATGTATGTAAATTTCCTTACTCCCAAAGAACTTAGTAGGACGAAGCAAGCTCGCTTAGTTGCTTCGCTGTAATAGTAATGGCAAATATTCTAATTCAAAATATTGCTCAATGGGCAATTCCCAATTAAAAAAATAATAAAAACTTTTTTTCTTGCCCTTTTGGTTTAAAATTAAATCAAATACACATTAATAATGTTTCTTATGCCTAATTTTTCATTCGATACTCGCTTTCTTAAAAGAACCATTTTATAGAACCAGTTAATACCCAACAGATATCCGCATTATATAATGGTGAGCCACCGATCTACTTCGAGGCTACAGGAGATCCTGATACCAATGCTCAATTACAAGCTTTTAAAGCAAGCCCCTCATATCCGTCATTTCAGCACCAATACGAGCGTCTATTGGTCGACATAAAAAAATGGTGCGTAGCGAATAATGTTCCAGTAACACGAGTTAGAACCGATGATCCTCAAGGAATATCGGCAATTAGATTATTTTATTATCGTTTATTTGCTGCGGAAGACTTTTTTAGTATTCGTGCTGCTCTACTTTTTGATGAAGGTAAAAAGTCTTTAGAAGAACTATACATTTTATTGCTTGATGAACGAATTTCTCTTGATAATAAAAAAAATGTGTTAATGAACTTTCAAGAAGGGATTGTAGTATGTGGCGATGGAACATTAACCAATATTATTGACGCTAAAGATGATTTAAAAGCTGCAACAGGTCTTGAGCAAACTATAGAGTCAGCTAAAAGGAAACTACTTCAACAGCAGATATTAAATTTTATCAAACTAAAACGTATCAACATCAAAGCAGGTAATGAAATACACCTTGTTAATGCCTTCTATGATCTTGTAGCAGATAGCTATGGAGTCCTTAAAAGAAATGATAATGTAAAAACTCCTGGCGCTGAAAAATACGTCAATGAACTGGTAACCTATTTAAATAGTCAACTCACTCCCCAAGTTGTTATTCGCTATTTAACCGAGCAAATGAATCTGGATCTCAAGTTTGCTCAAGAAACCTTGTTTAAAGGGAAAGAAGCCGTAGAATGGTCCGCTGATTTCATAGTTCAAGCAGAAAAACTTATTAAGACATTTAATGATCGTTATAGTCCTTTAATGACGATTGATATGCACTCAATAATACACGCTCAGAAAAAAATAGAACTAATCAAACAACTTTTTCGAAATAAGGCAATAACGAGCACACAACTTGCTGTAGATAATCAATGGGAAATTTTGGCCTTATTAATAGCAGAAAACGCAATTCGCTCAGAACATTTAAGTGATAAAATAGGTTCAGGAACTAATTATCAAAAAAACACTGTTTTTATTTTAATCATGAATAATCAAAAGGATTTGTTTCTGAAATTACTCGATCAGCAGCTCCTCAAAACGGAGCACTTCATGGCCAAAGCCGGAAGCGGGATTTATAAAGGAAAAACCGCTCTAGATTTGCTCTTTAAAGCCGAAGAATTAGATTTAATTAAATCGCTCTTAGAGAGAAAAGCCATTAGCGTATTAGAACTTGCAGAAAAAAAAGAATTTCCCGCATTAGCTAAGTTAGTCGAACTTCAGCTATTAACGGCAGAAGATTTAAATGAAGAAGTTAGAACAAAGAGAGATACTAAATCCCTTCTCAAATTTCTTGTTAAACATAAACAGTTCGAGTTATTGCACAAATTGGCTGCTCAAGGTCTATTGACGGAGGAGCACCTGTCTAGGCGAGTAGAACCGGGTAAATACCTTGAGCAGTTACTAAATGAAAATCAACAACAAAGCTTAGTAAAGCATATCAGAAATGCCGCTGAAACAGCCTCAGCCCCAGAACGTATGGATGTAGATTTTGATTTTGAAAATCCTCCCAATAGGCCCAAAAGAAAGAATATGGGAAAAGATTTAGAGCAGGCATTTCCAGGGGAAGCACCTGCAGCTAAAAAAAGACGCTCTAGTGCTATTACATTCTTTTCTGAAACTCCGGAACCTGATGAAAATGATTCTTTATCTAATACGCTGCCAAATGTTAATAAGACTGGAAGATCTTAAGAATCACATTGTAACCATGGCGAAGCAACCCAGAACGATGCTTCGTTCAGACTCAGTACTGGGTTGCTTCACTTTGTTCGCAATGACAGCAGTTTTTTTAATACAATACATACAGCGTGACGCTTACGTAGATTGTATCCCTGGCCAATAAGTCGAGCCAGGGACAAAAGCGAGGCTACCCTAATGTAGCAAGAGGACGTACCCATGGGTTAAGCCGTTTCAATGAGGGAGGCAATTTCTTAATAGACTGCTGAGCATCAGTCATGTTACTGTATTCGCCGATTGTAAGTACATACCAAACAACATTATGCTCTGTGTAATGGTTTAGCTTCGCAGTAGAATAAAGTAATTTATTACTTTTGATGTAGCGTTTCATATCAATTTTATCAGTGCTGGCAACTAGTTGGATCGTATATAACTTCTCTTCCAAAGCCTTAGCAATCCCTGCTTTCTTCTGCTCAATCTTAGCATGCCGCTTTGCTTGCTCCACAATGGCAATTGTTGCTCCATTTGCCTCTTTACTGATCAAATCTAAATTTTGTTGGGCTGCCAAAGAATGTTTTATTAATTCTCGCGTAGCTGAATCTTGCCAGGAAGGAATTTGACTTGCTAATACTACTGATTGAGCAGATTTAGTGACTGAAGCAGTGATCTTACTGGCAGGAGGCTCTTGGTTAAAAGTCTTAGCAATAAACAAACAACACAGTGTAGAAAGCGCTGCACTTCCTATAGGGATACCAAATTTTTTCACTATATCAAAAGCTGTGAGTTCTTTTTTATTGCTACAGTTAAAAATAAATGATTCTAAACTCGAATTGATCTTGGCTACATTTCCCTTAGTTAGCTGGTAAATTTTTTTAAGCTGAGCTTCAGAAAGCGGTTTAGTAATCAAACGGGAAGCGGTAGCCCGCTCAAGAACATAAGTTCTCGTCTCTGCCTCAGTTAATGCACCCAACTCAATGGTATGCACTAAACCATTAAAGAATGACGCTGAAAAGCTATTTAACGCAGCAACAATCGAGTAATCGGATAATAAACACAGATGGAAGAAATTAAAATTCTCCTGGTTCTTAATTGCAAGCATTACTTCTTTAATAAAGACTTCTGGTAAATGTTGCGCCTCATCAATTAACAGCAACACGTGTGCTCTGCGCTCATTAATTTGCGCTACCAAAGAAGACATATCGGTATGCTCATCTTGTTTTAAATGAAACTGTTCAGCAATACTGCTGATAATGTCTTCGCGGTTGCAGGGGGCTTTTATGGTGATTAATAAGGGTTTTATTTGCGGGTCCAAATTCTCTTGCAGTAGTGAAGCAAATGAGGTTTTACCTCCAGATTTTTCAGATAATACGGTAATTAGCGTATTATTAAAAAGAATCAAATGGTTAATGAACTCAATCTTTGACAACCACGATTCTGGCTTTAACAATGTTCTAGGTTGTATCACCGCTGCTAACTCAGATTGAAACAATCCATCCCTCATTTTTACTCTCCTTCTACTGCAACACTCAGCGTATCATATAAACTATCTTCTGTTACCTGTTCTTCCAGATAACAATCTCCTGGATTTCTAATCAGCACAAAACGTAAACAACTATTTTTAATTTTTTTATCCAAACTCATCAGCGCTCTTAACTTTTGCAAATCAATCGTCGCTGGAATTTTATGAGGAAGACCCGCATCACGTAACATCTGTTCAATAAATTTAACGAGCGGCTCATCAATCAAACCGATTTTATGAGATAACACTGCAGCACAGTATAAACCTATAGCAACAGCCTCCCCATGCAACCATTGCTGATACTGAGTGTAAGCCTCCAAAGCATGCGCAAAGGTATGCCCAAGATTTAATAAGGCACGTTGCCCTCTTTCTCTCTCATCCGTTTCAACAAAACGAGCTTTAATCTGACAACAGGTAGCAATAAGCTGTGGCAGCTCTGGGCTCCTCGTACTCAAACCTTGCTTTAATGTTTGGCTTAATTGTGCTAAAAAATTGCCTCCTGCCAGCAAGCCATATTTAATTATTTCCGCAATACCCGCACGAAACTCTCGTTCAGGTAGAGTATCTAACGTTGCCATATCAATTAGCACAGCCTGCGGCTGATAAAAACTACCAATCAAGTTTTTACCTTGAGGATGATTAATTGCAGTTTTTCCTCCAACCGAAGCATCAACCTGGGCTAATAAGGTAGTTGGTATTTGAATAAAACCAACTCCACGTTGATAGGTTGCGGCAGCAAAACCAGCCATATCGCCAATTACTCCACCGCCTAGGGCGATGATTGTGGTATCGCGATGATGTTTATTTTGAATTAATGCATCATAAATGGCAAACAAACTATCTTGATTTTTATACTGTTCTCCATCTTCTAAAATGACTACATCGCATTGAATTCCGCTCAATGCGGATTGTATGTAGCTTAAATATAGTGGAGCAACAGTGCAGTTTGTGACAATCAGGGCTTGTGAGGACTTCACGAAGGTTCGCAACCAAGGAATACAGTCCAAACCATCGCGACATATATTAATGGAATAATTATGCCCGGTTAATGAAACATCAACCTGTTCATAAACCTTAAAGTTCGCCATAAATATATTTGATTATATTATTTGCCACCGCTTTAACTGTTAATTTATCTGTTTCAAAACTTACGTCGGCTAACTCATCATAGAATGGCTCACGCTCATCTCTTAGTGATTCTAATCGTCCCTCAAGGTCATTTGTTTGTAACAGGGGGCGTTTAGTATCACGTTTGGTTCGCTCAAATTGTTGTTGCAATGACGTTTTGAGGTAAATAACAGTCCCTCGTCCAGCAAGTGCATTTCTATTTTCAGGCGTAATGACAACACCGCCACCGGTGGCCAAAACTATATTGGTCTTTTGCGTTAACTCATCAATAACTTTTTGTTCACGGCGTCTAAATCCTTCCTCGCCTTCAATATCAAAGATCCAAGATATATCTGCACCAGCGCGCTCTTCAATGACCTCATCTGAATCAAAAAATTCTAATTTGAGCTCCTTTGCCAAAGCACGACCAATTGTGCTCTTTCCAGCACCCATAGGCCCAATCAGAAAAATATTTCGTACTTTAACTATGCTCATTTTTTATTACATACCTCGTTCAACTGTGATGTCATAAATTAAACATGTTATTATAACAATAAATTCTACTATCCGCAGTCATTAACTGTGCTATTTGTAGGAGATTTATCAACTATTCCTAAAACCACGTTCAATATTCTACACAAATACAGGACAAAAACCCATAAAATTATTTAATATGAGTCGGATATAACAAATAATACTACTTTTTATATCGATTTTGCGCCTAATTTACAACTGTAGCCCTATCACCATTACTCCCAACAAGATCAACCCTACAAGGTCACACTGCCTTTTATAAATTGTAGGTTGGGTCGAAACCCAACTTACAGGGCTGCCTGTAGAGGAATTACAAATTATTGGCCTACTTTTTAGGGGAAGTACTAGCCAAATAATTTATTATTTTCGGCGTAATAAAAATAAGCAACTCATCATTTTTTAATGAGACTTGCGTATTTCGAAATAAATTCCCAACCACAGGCAGCTGCCCTAAAAAAGGTATTCTCGTGATTGTCTTACTCTTGTCCTGTTGATAAATACCACCCAGCACAATAGTTTGACCATTACTTACTAGCACATTTGTCTTAATTTCCTTTGTAAGTATAGCAGGAACGCCATTAAATAGTTGCGTTGAGGCGGTATCTTGATTAATTTTTAATTCCATCAAAATCTTACTGTCTGGAGTAATTTGTGGCGTAACTTTTAAACTTAAGACTGCTTTTTTAAATGAAACTGAGGTGGCGCCACTAGGCATAGCCTCCTGATACGGAATTTCTTGTCCTGAGTTGATAACAGCTGGTTGCTGGTTAGTTGTAATCAACCTAGGGCTAGAAATTAATTCGGCGCGCCCCTCGCTTTCCAAAGCGGAAAGCTCCAAATCAAGTAAAATGTTATCACTTAGCTTTGCTAGAGCAATTCCGATAGAAGCCGGATTCATTCCCGCAATGGGCAAGGCAACCAAATCTAAATTTAATCGTTGCGAATAGGGGTTAACATCCGCAGGAGGGATGCCCTGCTCCATTTGCTTCACCCCGGCTAATGTACCACTGAGCCTACCTGGTTTGGAAACACCCCAACGAATCCCTAAATCACGAGAAAAGTCCTTTGATACTTCAACAATACGTGCTTCAATTAAAACTTGTTTGACTGGCACATCCAGCTGCCTCACTAAAGTACGAACCTCCACAATCTTATCGCTGCGATCTTGAATCCAAATGGAGTTAGTGCGAATGTCTGCACTAATCTTTCCCTGCTCAGAAAGTACAGAGTTTTGGCTGTCTTTCACCAAAGCAACAATATCAGCCGCCTTGGCATAATTAATTTGCACCAGTTCGGAGCGTACAAGTGCTGTATGTTGTCGGCCTTTTACATGAGGTGGTCCAAATTTATTCGCCGAGGCTTTAGTATCAATGAAAATAACATTATTTACTCTATGCCTCACCAAACCATGAGTCGTTAAAATAATATCCAAGGCTTGCTCCCAAGGAATATCATTTAAACTCAGTGTAATGGTTCCATGGACTCGCTTGCTTACCACAATATTCAAATGGGTAAACTCCGCGATTATCTGCAATACAGCACGAACGCTAATGTTCTGGAAATTAAGAGAGATGTGTTTACCCGCAATGCGGATTTTCTTAGTCTCCTGTTTTTGAGATAGTCCAGGCACGGTAATTAATCTGGAAGGATAAACACTATTTTGAGCACATACCTTCGTAAAGCAAGCCGTGATTAAGCTAATGAATATAATGATTTTTTGCACCGTCACTCCCATTTTTTTGTATGCAGCTTGAGCGTAGTTTTATGCTTTTGCCAAACTCCATCGTCCCTTTTAATACTCTCTTCCAAACTAATTTCATCTATAGTAATGGTTAAAATGCGCCCAGCATTATTTCCTAAATAATCACCAACGCGCACTTGGGTAATTGCCCTATCAGGCCCGGCAATTAACCCCCAACGGCGGGTTCCTTGGATTAAAACACCCACCAATTTTAATGAATGCAAAGGATGCGCTTCTAAACATCTTTTTCCAGGCAGTGGGTTTAATTTTTGCAAGCCCGTAGGTTTAAATGGATTACGCTGTTTCATTGCCCCAGGAAATTTAAACAGAGGTTCTGGCTCTAAAAGAGGATTTGTAGGTATGTCCCTTGGTTTTTGATGCTTTACTTGCTGAATATATGAGGCTAAATCTTGATTATCATTGGAGCAGCCTGCCAATAATAAAAAAAATAAACCCAATGGAATGTGCAGTTTATGGTTCATTTATGAATACGGTAGCGGTATATTTTAGCCGTGACATTCATCACCAATACATCTTCGCAGTGTGGTTGATGGCAATGTGACAGCTCCCCTTTAATACTAAAATCATGGAAGGTAATAAGACGCTCCATGGTTGCTATTCGACTTAGAAAGGACGCTAATTGAAAATAATCTCCTTCAATAGACATTTTTATTGGCTGTAGGATATAAAACCCATGTGTCTCTTCAGGCTGAGGGGCAAATAAGATAAATTTAAGACCAGAAGCGATACGGGTTTTAGAAATTTCCTCTAATAATCCATAGGGTTCATTTTCTGCAGGCAAGTACTTAAGCATATCGCTAAATTGCTCCTGCAACAGTTGTAACTGATGTCGGTAAGTATTCATATCAACCACCTGACGTTGCCTTGTTTCAAAATCGGCTTTTAATGTAAGCTCTTGAGCTTGTAAGTCCGCATAATGAGTGAGGTTGCCATGGAGTATCAGCCAATAACCTAAAACTATAATAAAGCTGTTGAAGCCCAAAAGCAGACTTACTTTAAGTATTTTGGGCCACTGCCCCATTGACTCTAAAGTTAATTCATGAAAAGAAATACTGCTCATGATGGTGTTCCAATTGGATGCTTCGGTCCAAGAATAAAGGTTAATTTAAAATAATTGATTAGCGTATTTTGCTTATCTTCTACCTGTTTCACCATGTGAAGAATTGGTTGTTTTATCCATTCGCTATGCTCCATATTTTGCAAAATCCAAGAAACATCGGCATTAGACTGTGCATAGCCTGAGAGAAAAATCACATTGCCCTTGCTTTCTACTTTACTCAAATAAATGCCTGATGGAACAACCCAAGTTAGCTCATCAAATAAATGAACAAGTAGCGTTCGCCGTGCAAGTAAGTTATGCATGGTAGAAATTTGTGACAAAAGCCGAATTTCTGTCTTTTGCAAAATTTTTGCTTCTTTTATGGTTCGCTCATAAAGAGTAAGCTCTTGTTGCAGCTTTTGATTTCTAATTTGCTGATTATTTATTAAATTTAATACATGATAATTAATTGAACCTATTGTTAATAAAGCGAAGGCACTGCCCAGGCCTAAACGCCTGATAAATACCCGTTTTTCTTGTTGGCGTTTAAGTTCACGCCAAGGCAATAAGTTAATTTGGACCATGATGTCAGGCTATATTCCTTAAGGCTAATCCACAGGCAATCATCAGTTCTGGAGCGTCCTGATGAAGTGCACTCCTATCAACGGCCTCTCCACACACCATGTGAGAAAATGGATTCGCAATCGATATAGTCACTCGAATTTGTTCCTGAATTATTCCTGCCAAACCGGGTACCTGCGCTAAATCACCCGCTAATACAATATGCGTCACATTATGCTCGGGACTAAGCGAACAGAAAAAGTGCAGCACGTGTTTTATCTGGATTAAAAGATATTCTTTAAGAGATGCAAATGCTGTAGGTAATTGAGCAGCACTCAATGGCGTTTCCCTAAAATAGATTAATTCCATTTTCTGCATTACAAACAAGTTGATACCTTGTGTATTAAGCTGAATAAGCGCTATTGTTTTATCACGGCTTTCTACAGGCAAATCCACACTTAGGTGTTGTATTGCTCGGGCCACTGCATAAGAGGCAACATCAACAATGTGGACATCCAAACCCGCCTTGTTTACTAAGGCAACCAGGCTGGTTACCTGTTCAGCCCGCGAGGCCACAATGAGCACATCAACCAGGGAAGAATTTTTTGTCGAGGCCCCCATTATGGTAAAATCAAAGTAAATTTCATTTAGAGGATAAGGAATATGTTTACTCGCTTCGAGGTAAACGTACTCCTCAATTTCGACCTCATTTAAATAAGCATTGACCTGAATAATTTTAGTAATAACCACCGCATCAGGAAGCGCCACAGCGACCCGCTTGTACTGAGGGTGTACCTGATGTAGTAATTTTTTTATCGTATTAGGGACTGCATCAATGGTTCCCAAAGCATTAGGCGATAAGAACTCGCGTCCATAGCAGTCGACGCACAGTACCTTATCTTTCTCGGACAGCGCCAATATAGCTACCGCTGTTGAGGATATGTCTATTCCTATAATTGAATTACGCTTAGGTTGAACCATGTTATGCAGGCCTCGTATTCCATTGAGTAGCCTATGCATCACAAAAACTCCATTAATCCAGCCGCGAATAGTAACGTAACTTTATAACAAATTGAATATTTTTTTTTACCTCCTACAAACGTCTTGAACTCCCAGAAAACATTTAATATAGTGAAGAATCAATCTGGCATGGAATTTCACATTTGTTTTATGGAGGAAGAGTTATATGGCACACTCACTAAATGATTTAATTATATCACTTGCGACAATTTTAATTCGTTATCACGACAGCCAAAAAATCAATGTCTGTATTAAAGAAAATGAACCTGCAGCAATGAAAAAAGCCGCTCGGGAATACGCAATGAAGCTGTTGCAATCAGAAGATTTTGACCAGGAATTTGCACGCCTCAATGTGGAATGTACCAAACAATATGCAGACTTTAAGCGCATTGATTTGCTCACATTTATCAAAGATGAAATAAAAATACTTAAAGAAGTATCGCTCCGAACAACTCCATTTCAAGAATCAGATGATGAGTCAACAAATAGCGAATTTAATGAATACAAGAACAAAATAGCCATGTTGCTTACGGACTTTAAAGGTTTATTAAACACGCAAAAAACTTCTGTATATGAAGCACGTATTAAAAAATTCAATGATCCCATTGTAACTAAATTAGGCCTACATGGCATGATTGACTCAGTAGGTGTTAGCAATATGTTTGGGATGCTAAAAAGCTCTCCTTTGTGTAACTCAGGGGATCTTGTTAAAGTCGAACTCTTAGATAGATTTAATCTTACAGAGCTATCTACTTCGAGCGAGATCAGAATGGTCGCAGAGCACATCTGCGAAGGTCATCAACACGCACTTATGGCTGCTCGTCACCGAGAATTACAAACAACAATTCTAGAACTGAAAGAACAACATGGCCAAGAACGTACTCGTTTTGAACATGAGTTGGCGCTTTTAGAAAAAAAGCTTCAAGAAAAAGAAGAAAAATTGC
Organism: Legionella saoudiensis; assembly: GCF_001465875.1. Taxonomy (GTDB): domain Bacteria; phylum Pseudomonadota; class Gammaproteobacteria; order Legionellales; family Legionellaceae; genus Legionella; species Legionella saoudiensis. Next base: position 1,567,389 of record NZ_LN901324.1, read on the forward strand.
TGGAGTTACAAAATAGTACTAATGAACTGCAACGAAAAATCGAGGCCGAAGCCCAAGCACGTAAGATATTAGAGGGCAAACTAAAAGAAGCAGAAGATTCATTACAAGAGTCCAAAGTTAAAATTTCTGAGCAAGAAACAGAAATTCAACGATTGCAGCTGGAAGTAAAAACACTCAAAGAAGAAAAGGGAAGGCAACCGTTTACCTCGGGCATTGTTCCTCCATTTTATGTAAGGCCTTCTCAGTTTCTATTTTATCAAAACTTTCAACATGCAGTAAACCCAGATTCTAAACAGCCTGGCACTGCGAATAATACATCAACATCATCATTGGATATTTAATTTAGCATGGTGGAGCCGTATTAGACAAAGTCGAATACGAAATGTTTGACCTCAAATCCCGTATTACACTGTGCTAATGCGGGCCACAAGCTCTCAGCAAAATCAAATTTAATTACCAAATTCTGCTCTTTTTTGTACAAAACTCGCAATCTTGTGAGGAATCACGGTATAATACGCGCCTAATTTCATTTAACAACTTGACTCTATGAAAAAAATGGCATATTTCTGGCGTAAAGGTCTATGGGCATTAATGAGCTTGTTTTTCCTTTTATTAGCTGCAGGAAGCCTGGTGTACCTCTACCTAGAAAGCCAGCTCCCCAATGTAGACTCATTAAAAACAGTGCAATTGCAAGTTCCTTTGCAGATTTTCAGTAAGGAAGGCTTATTGATTCAAGAATACGGTGAGAAAAAACGTATTCCCGTAACTTATGATGAAATACCCCAAACTTTAATCCATGCTCTTGTGGCAACCGAAGATCAACGCTTTTTTGAACATCCAGGCGTAGACATTATGGGGTTGGGGCGTGCTGCAGTGCGTATGGTCCGTACCGGAACTAAGTCTCAAGGTGGTAGTACCATCACCATGCAGGTAGCGCGGAACTTTTTCTTATCACGTAAAAAAACATTTTTACGTAAATTTAATGAAATCATGTTGGCTATTAAAATAGACCGCGAACTAAGCAAGGAAAAAATCCTAGAGCTTTACCTAAATCGTATTTATTTAGGTAACCGTGCCTATGGCGTTGGTGCAGCCGCTATGGTTTATTATGGTAAGCCCTTAAAAGAGCTTAATTTAGCTGAGCTGGCAATGCTTGCCGGACTCCCCCAGGCACCTTCAACGCAAAATCCTATTGCCAATCCACTCGCCGCTAAAAAGCGCCGGGACCACGTATTAGAACGCCTTCTGGAAGAAAAGTATATTACGGAAGAGCAATACCAAAATGCGATTAATCAACCAATCACTGCAAAATATCATGGCACAGACATTAAAGTCAGCGCGCCCTATGTTGGTGAAATGATTCGCCAATCATTAGTCGATAATTTTGGCCCTGACGCCTACACTAAAGGATATAAGGTATATACCACCATTGACGGTAATCTGCAAAATACGGCAAACCAAGTCGTCGAAAAGAATTTAATTGCCTATGATCATCGTCATGGCTACCGCGGCCCAATTGCCACCATTGGTGAGCAAGACAGCAAATCATTACGTGCAATCCAAAAGAATTTGGAAAAATACCCTGCCCTTAATCATTTAGTTCCCGCAGTAGTTACAGAAGTTCATGACCGTGCAGCAACCGTTACTTTACAAAATGGCCATACAGTGATTATCCCTTGGTCAGGTTTATCTTGGGCCAGACCCGCACTTAAAAGTGGCTGGATGGGTAAGGCGCCCACTAAAGCTATGCAAATTGTTGCTGTTGGTGACATAGTTTATGTGCATTCCACTAAAGAACATTGGGAATTAGCGCAAATACCGGAAGCTGAATCAGCCATGGTAGCGTTAAACCCTAATAATGGTGCCATTGAAGTATTAGTTGGCGGATTTAACTTCCAAAAGAGTAAATTTAACCGGGCTACTCAATCAAGCAGACAACCTGGCTCCAGCTTTAAGCCTTTTGTCTATGCAGCGGCATTAAATAATGGTTATAGCTTGGCTACCTTAATTAACGATGCCCCCATCGTTGTTGATGATCCAAGTCAGCCTAATTTATGGCGCCCTCATAATGTTAATTTAAAATTCAATGGACCCACACGCTTAAAGCAAGCCTTAGTTCAGTCGAAAAACTTGGTATCCATTCGTATTTTGGATGATATTGGCATTAATTACACCATCGACTTCTTAGCGCGTTTTGGTTTTAACAAGAAAACTTTACCAAGAGGTTTATCTCTTGCCTTAGGAAGTTTATCAATTAGTCCTATGGATTTAACGGCCGCCTATGCGGTATTTGCAAACGGTGGTTATAAGGTAGAGCCTTATCTTATCGATCGCATCACCGATAAGGATGGTAAAATTCTCCTGCAAGCGAAACCTTCCGTTGCCTGCACTCACTGTGACCCGAGTGTTGATCATTCGGCCTTAGCACCAAGAGTAATTCCTGGCGACATTGCCTATCTAATGACTTCCGCCCTAAAAGATGTCATTCAACATGGTACAGCGCGAGCAGCAAGAGTACTTAATCGCCAAGATATTGCGGGTAAAACAGGTACCACCAACGATCAAGTTGATGCCTGGTTTGCTGGCTTTAATGGTGATTTAGTCGTTACTTCGTGGATAGGTTTTGATAACCCTAAATCTTTGCATGAATATGCCGCAAATCTTGCCCTACCCTTGTGGATTGATTTTATGAAGGTCGCTTTAAAAGGTAAGCCTGAACATGATATGAAGCAACCGGAAGATGTGGTTGCCGTTCGCATTGACCCAAGTAGTGGTTTACTGGCAAGACCGAACCAACCCAACGGTATCATTGAGTTTTTCCGGCAGAAGGAAATTCCTGCCGAAGAAGATCCAACTCCGATTTATAACGCCAGTAATGATCAGGGACAAATGGCGCCTGTCGAAGAGAGCTTGTTTTAATCAGTCTATAGGCTAAATTAAGCTTCCTAATTCCAGGAAGCTTAATTTAGATACGTCATTCAGGAGCTCCCTCGCAGGTGCTCGGGATGATGAGCTTCTCAAAAAACGAACTTATTGTTCATAAAATAGCAAAAAGACGAAGTTCAACTATACTCACTTTGAGGATATAACAACTTAAAAAAGGAGTGATTCTATGTCCCATATGAAAAAAGTTGTATTAGGCTTAGCTATTATCAGTTTTACCTCTACCAGCTTTGCAGCTTGGGTCACTAATAGAAATCAGACTAAATGTGTAGGCAACACATGCCATCATACCTCGGTTCATAAAACCTGCTACCACGGTAATTGTAAAGTCGTGAAGCGTGGTAACACCTGGCATAGATAAGAGCTAGATTGACCTTATCAAAAGCCTCTGTAGCCTTGCATTAAGGCTACAGGTTTTGCATCCAGTCATTGATAGTGAAGCTAAATTTAATCATAGCTTTTTTTATGAACATCCTTATCTAATAATAGTGCAAACGCTCCAACTCCCTTCAAAGACAAGCCAGCATTCAGGCCATAACAGTGAGCATTAAATTTACATGCCATTTACAATTCATTTGAATAGGTATTATTATGCAGATAATCTTGGAAGGAAATCTCAACTAGTAATGATTACACTACGTGATGTTCACAAATCATTTGATGGCAATGTATCTTACGCAGTTAAAAACGTTAGCCTATCGATTGCTGACGGTGAAACATTAGTGCTTTTAGGTTCTTCAGGTAGTGGAAAGTCCACATTACTGCAATTAATTAATAATACCTTGGCCCCAAGCTCTGGTAGCATAGAAATTGATGGGAAATTAATCAGCGAATATCCTCAAACCCAATTACGACGCTCAATGGGATTTGTATTCCAGCATACAGGCTTATTTCCTCATATGACTGTAGCTCAAAACGTAGCCGTTCTCATGCGCTTAATGAGAATCAAAAAAAGAAAACGAATTAGTCGTGTTAATCAATTATTAGAGTTAGTGAATTTGGAACCATCACACTATGTGAATCGCTATCCTGATGAGCTATCCGGTGGCGAACAACAACGAGTTGGCGTAGCTCGAGCCTTAGCTACGAATCCTAACTACATACTCATGGATGAACCTTTTGCCGCCCTGGATGCGATCACCCGTGAAGCCTTACAAAACGAAGTCATCAGCTTAAAGGAAAAAATTAATAAGACTATTATTTTTGTCACTCATGATATTAATGAAGCTTTTCGTTTGGCCGATAGAATTGCCATTATGCATCAAGGTCACTTGGAACAAATTGGCTCCAAAGAAGATGTATTCGCTCAACCTGCTACTGATTTTGTGAAGCAATTACTGAATAAAACAAAATATGGATAATTATTGGGATCTAATAAAAACACATTTACCTGAGCTATACACAAAATTAATTGAGCATGTCTCCATATCGCTTTCAGCCTTGCTTCTAGCAACTGGCATTGGCATAAGCCTAGGGCTGTTAATTAATCATTTGCCAAAACTAAGAACCCCAATCCTTACTTTAACAAATATATCCCAAACCATACCTAGTATCGCCTTATTAGGATTTTTGATCCCCTTTGTAGGAATCGGATTAACCCCTACATTAATTGTGCTGATTATCTATGCATTATTACCGATTACCAGCACTACGTATACCGGCTTAAAAGAAGTTCCAGCCAACTATCTGCATGTTGCAGATAGCATGGGTTTTACCCGTTGGCAGCGCTTATACCTGATTGAACTCCCCCTCGCCCTTCCAGTAATTATGACCGGCATTCGCACCTCAATGGCAATGGTAATAGGGATTACCACCATTGCAGCGTTTATCGGTGCTGGTGGCTTAGGCGATTTTATTACCCAGGGCTTATCGTTAAATGATCCTACACTGATTTTATTAGGTGCAATCCCGGTAGCCTTACTTGCCTTAAGTGTCGATTATGTCATCGGAACCTTGAGCGTATTACTATCAGGCAGACGTCGCTTAACACTATGCTTTAAAAAAACGAAACTCATTTTAGTCAGCCTCATTATGGGAATACTGTTTTTTATGGCAGCACAACCGCTAATCTCTTCGTGCCTCCCCAAAAATGTTCTGATTATAGGTTCTAAAGATTTTACCGAACAATACCTCTTAGGTCATTTAATGGCTGAAATACTAGAGGCAAAAACTGATTTGCATGTAGTTAAAAAATTTAATCTGGGAACCACCGCGATCTTACATAATGCATTATTAGCAGGCCAAATTGACCTTTACCCAGAATATACAGGAACAGCATATCATGTTGTGCTTAAAAAAAATGAGCCGCTCAACTCCCAGCAACTTTATAATTACATCAGCTCAGTTTACAAAAAAAATTACGATCTTATTTGGCTACCACCTTTTGGATTTGAAAACTCTGAAACCTTAGCCGTTAAAAAAGAACTGGCGCAACAATATCAGTTGCGCAATTTAAGCGACTTAAGCCGAATAGCCAACACGCTTAAGCTTGCCGTCCCTGCTGAGTTCTTAAAACGTTCGGATGGGTTGCCAGGCCTTACACGAACTTATAATTTTCATTTTCAGAAAATCGTCCAAATGCAACCTAACCTAGTTTATCAAGCGATTAAAAACGATGCTGTGCAAGCAATTGAAGCCTATACAACCGATGGAAAAATATCCGAATTCCAGCTAAGTATCTTAAATGATGATAAGCATTTTTACCCACCCTATGATGCGGCTCCTATAATTCGTAACAGCATTCTGAAGAACAATCCTCAAGTTTTATTGGTATTAGCTCCATTATTAGGTACCCTAGACAATAAAACCATGCAACATTTAAATTATCTAATAGATGTTAAAAAAATCCCGCCGCAAAAAGTAGCTCATGATTTTTTAGTTAGCCGAAATCTTATTTAAACCTCACTTAGTGAAAAATAGATGATGTTTTAGTGTGGTGACCTAAAAAGTATAAAAAAACCTAAAAACCAGCTGGAATGGACATTAGTTTAGAAAGCATTTGCTTAATCTAAACATGAGCATTTATTATTTATGCTTTCAATTATTAGACCCTATAAGATTTATGTTTCATATTGTTCTTTATCAACCCGAAATCCCTCCGAACACCGGAAATATTATTCGCTTATGCGCCAATACGGGTGCAAAATTGCATTTAATTCATCCGCTTGGGTTCTCCCTGGAAGAAAAAGCCTTAAGGCGGGCAGGCTTAGATTATCATGAATGGGCCTCTATTACTCAATATGAAGATTGGGCGGCTTTTATTCGGCAACATCAACACAATACTATTTATACCTTTAGTGCTCGTGCAAGCACATGCTATACCAGTGTTCGATATACCGCAGATGATATGCTTTTATTTGGTCCTGAATCCCAAGGCTTACCACAAGAAATAAGGGAGCAATACCAGTCACTTTACATTCCCATGCGAGAGAATAATCGTAGTTTGAATCTTTCAAATGCAGTAGCTGTTGTTTTATATGAGGCGTGGCGGCAATTTAATTTTATGTAATGCTCTCTTATTTAGTTCGATGATATTTATTTACGGCCCTAAAATTGAACCGAATCAAGAAGTTCAAGTTACTTTGAAACCCCTACCAAGGGCGAGGTTAAAATTTTCTCATCAACTTGAGAAATATCTTACACAAATTTAAGCATATTTTATGATGCTTTTTTAACCTGCGTGTTCTAAACTTAAAGAGTAAGAAGAGACAATGGATGTCGGCACAGGGAGTATCAACGCTTCAGGGACGCGAGGCGGCGCCACAAGGACGTGGCATATCTTTCCCTTTACCCCCAAGAATAAACCACTATTTGCCCGCTTGACAAAATCCCAAGAGAGAACCAAAGTTAAAATGTCTTGCCTTAGATGTTTTCTCTATTGGAAATTTACAGTTTAATAAGGATATTTGTCATGAAAAAAGGTCTAATCTGTATCCTATTATTGCTAATTAGTTGCTCTGCCAGCGCCAAAAACTCTAATTTTACTGTATGCAAAAGTAAATTTGCTTTATGTACTACCGCCTTGTGTGATCCAATACCAGGAAAAAAAGATTGGGTTTCTTGTCATTGTAGCGTTCAGCAGGGGTATTCGGCTGGTACAGAATCCTGCGCAAGCTTAGAAAAAAACACCCATGGCTCAGCGATAAGATCACGTTATTATCCTATTAAATCCTATGCGATTTGTAAAAATAATAGGCCTTGGGCTTGGTGCTTAGATAGCCCCTGCAAAATTGACCCTAAGTCCCCAGACAAAGCAGCCTGTCTTTGCTCCGTTGTCAAAAATAAAGGGGATTATATTATTGTAACCGATACATATAATGATAAAACCTGTACTACTGGCATTTATTCATCGGCAACCATTAAAGGAGTCAATGAGGTTCATAAGTTTTTAAAAACCAATAAGAATTTACAACCCTTTGCCATTAAAGTATTAAATTAATGTTGAGGCTAAATATAAGCTTTAGCTATCTCCTACGTCTTGCAGCATGCCTGGGAGACGTAGGAATGTAGCGCAGGACCGATTATCCCTTACATACCTGAAGATCATTTTCTAAATATTCATAACTACAAAATGAATTAATATTGACCAGATTTGGAATTTTGTTATACTCCTGGCTTCTAAAATATTCATATCAGAGGCCTTATGAACTACAGTAATGAATTGAATCAATTAACTAAAGATGGTTATTTACCTGATAGCAATTATCTTTCTGCTGAACGATTTACCGCGCCCTTTGAAAACAGCGCAGAATTTTGGTGCCATGTTGTTATTTCAGGGGGACTACCATTGGTCAATGGTTTGGCAACCTGCGCTTACGCGGCTCGTGCGGTATGGGCTGTCATGCGTGCTGTAGGGAATTTATTAATTTTAAAGCCGGGTTATATGTTAGATGCACTCGAAGATGTAAGTAGTTGCATTACCCTAGGACTTTGCCTGGCGGTTATGGCTCCAATTCATGCCTTAACTAAATCAATTGAACTACTTACTCGACTCATGGCCTCATGGTTTGTTGGGCAAGAGCCTCTTGAAACTTTAAGCGAACGCGGATTGAGCGACAAGTTTTCTAAAGAAATTGATAAGCACCCAACGACCCTTCCCTCAAGAGCTTATTTCCAAAGTCCACGATTCTTCGCTCCATATAAAGATGCAACAGCGCTTATAGGTCAGTTTTTTTCTCCTGTTGCAATTACATTTGAAACCAGCTTTGATTCATTAGTGCGCGCAGTGAAGGCTGTCACTGAAGCAATTGATTTACTTACTAATATAGCTATATGTAAACCAAGACATGCTTTGCAAAATGCTCGTAATCTAGGCATAAACTTTAGCTTATCTTTGGGGCTTGCCGTTATGACTCCAATTAATGCTCTAGTAGAAAGTTTTGCCTTTGTTACTCGACTATTATCAACTTGGGTTGATGCATGTCAGGCTGATGAGCAACAGAGTGAATACAGGAGAATGTCAGTGAACTAATCTATCCGTAAGGCCTGTTACAAGCTCGACGGCTAGAATTGCTGGGCTAATAATAGCCCAGCCTACTTTTGCTTTTACCCCTGTTTGACTTTATTCTTTTGGCGGAGTGGGCGATGTTTTGAAAGGATTAAATGGGCTATCATCCGGACCAGTCATCTCGCTCAGTGGAGATTCCAAACCTATACGTTGTGTTCTCTCCGAAATGGCAGAATTAAATTGTTGTAAACCCGCGATTAAATCATTTTGCTGTTTACTGCCAAACCCACTTTGTTGAATATCATTTTGAATCTGAGATTTAATGTTATTTGCACTTCCCTCATAAAGAGTACCTGAGCCAGAAGAAAACATATATTTATCAAGATTTTTAAAACTCACTGAACCATCGATGCTGTTAGACACCCCCATGGCACCACAACAAAATTGCGTGCAATTTTCTGCCTCTTTATCATAGAACTCTTTTTTTTGTTTTTCATAAAACGATAAAACTGGGGGAAAAGCATTTAAAAAAAGTTTTCGCTCACTATTAGGCGGTTCATCCTTTAAGTAAGTATCCTTATAGCGATCAATAAAAGGAGAGTTTTGCGTTCCAGGAACTAAATTTTGAAAAAAAATTAACTGTTGATTATCTAATTTATTTTGACTCATTTTTTTCCCTGCTTGCCATTATTATTAATGAGTATAGATCAATCATTCATTGTCTACTTCAAGCGATATGCATTATTTTTCCCATCGTCTTTACTCTCTCCCGTAAGTACCGAGGCTAAGAATCCAAATTGATGTAATCCTGCTGTCGAGCGAAATTGAAGATGCTCAATGACTTGGCCATGGCATGAACTTAAAATAAGTTGTCCTTTATTATTAAAAAGGGAAAAGTTCGTACGGTCGGATAAGTTTTCTATGGCCCTCTTCGATAAAGAAGCCATCCTGGGATTAGTAATAAGTGCCGTATATAAAAAATCCATCTTCTGTTCTAAAGTTGCCTGAGGAATCGCTGCAAAATATTTTTGCACACAAAGAGATAAGGACGCCGCACTACCTGCAAGTATTTTTACTAAACCTTTTTCACCAGTCGGCAGAATTCCCTCTTTCATCAGAAAATCCCCTGTACCATTGGTCAAATAAAAACTCGCCTGCTCTTGGCAAATATCCAGTGAGCCTAGTTTATATAATCCATTCTTGCACCCCGCCGGGCCTAAAGCATCGGTTACCAGAATAATCTTATTTTGAATCGTACTATGAATCAGCGAAATAAAAGAATTGGATAAATGTACTCCGTCTGTAATTAGCTCTACGCCTGGTGGACAGCGTTCGGGATTGTTAAGTACCCATTGTACTAAATTGCTTTTTACATCATGCACACTAAGTTCGCGAGGATCTCTGCTACACGACTCTTGACATGCATTACCTAGATGAGTAAATCCACAAGCTCCCGCATCAATGGCACGTTCAATCGCGTCCCTATTTTCTGGATTACAATGTCCAAGAAAAACCTTTACAAAAATACCTTGTTGCTCCAGCGTCTTACTTTGTTTAATAAATTCTTCAGCACCGGGCAAATCAGGTGCAAGAGTTATCTTCCAGTGTGTAATATTTGGAGCCACATCAATAATCTCTCTAAATAGGCTCATAGAAATGCTCTCTTGCAGCACCTCTTCAGCATGGGCTCCCTTGCATTGTTTTGAGATAAAAGGGCCCTCTAGATGTACCCCTAAAATTTGTGTGCAACCGGGAGTCGGATTTTGTTCCTGCTTTTGCACAAATCCATTAATTTTTACCAATGCTTTTTTTAAAGAAGCAATAGGCATCGATACCAAAGTGGCCAAGGCATATGAAAGGCCAGTTGCTCCTAGCGCCTTAACGATATGTTCTAATTGCTCTTCCTCTACCTCATCATCTAAATCAGCAAAATCAATGCCGCCTTGGCCATGCACATGTGAGTCAAGCATCCCAGGCATTAAGAAGTACTCGCCCCTCGCATCGATAATATCTGTTTCTTGAATCTGAGTTATGTCCGTATCGATAGGAAATGCTATTTGCTCTCCCTCATCAGTAATTAGAACATGCTTTAATTCCTTAATTCCTACAGAGTGATACACATACGTATTTTTAATTAGCATAAAGCCGCTCTCCATCCTTGTAAAAGCTAGTTGATCGTCAAGCTTGCATCGTGCGTAGACACATCCGCTTTTATTTGACGAGGACTTGCTGGCCTATCAAAAAAGCCACTTCCTTGTTGCCTTGATGTTGCTTGCTCTTTTTGCTCAAGTAATAAATTTACCACTTGTTCTAAACGTAGAACCATTTTATATATATCTGAAAATCGGGTGTAACCATAGTGTGCTGTGACGCGGATATTATTGGGCGGACGCACATCTACTTCAAACCTCCCTAAACCACTTTCTTGCTTTAGTAAAGTTTCTACCTGCCTCACGTCATTAATGCCACGCAGGCGAAATACGAGCATAGCACCACGCTGTGAAGGCGCTTCAGGAGTAATCCACTCGATATTCTCTCCCATATGCTGTTGCAACACCAAGTACATATAACGAGTTAGGCATTCTGATTTAGCATAAAGCTTATCCCAGCCAATTTGACTCATTGTCTTGATGTAAGTTTTTACAGGGGCAAGATCGACGGGAGAAGGATTACTGCAACGAAAGGCCCATGCTCCTTCTGACATCATAATTTGGGCATCATAGCCATCAATCACACTAAAAACTTTTTCTGAAGCAGCAGCTTTCCATCCTTGAATAGGCGGATACTTTTCTAAGTCCGTTGCATTACTCACATAAATACCAAAACCGCTACCTGCAGAACCGCAGATGTGCTTATAGCTACATCCTACAGCATAAGTAATGGGCAATTCGCGTAATATTAATGTTCTATTTCCACCGGTATGGGCTAAATCCAAACCCACAATAATCTGATGTTGCTCAAGCAGTTCTTTTAATTCAGTGAAGATATGCTTTAGATTAAGGCGTTGGCCTGTACTAAAAACCACATCTGATAAATGAATAATTTGAATTTGTTCGACATGTTCTTTAATAAAAGCGATTATTGCCTCTTCAGAATAAAGGCCCTTTTCATTAGGTTGAATTTTTAAACTAAGTTGTTCTGCATTTGGGATGGATGTGGATTGGGCAAATACACCAAAATTTTTCGCCTGTTGGATTCCTCTTTTTAAAACGGATTCAATAATCGCCTGATCCGAAAAAAACTCCTTTCCTAAATGACAAATTGCGGTTTTTCCTGTCTGCCAATCAATTAATGTTGGTCGGTAAAATGTATCGAGCAAACGACCGAGGTTAGCTGATAAGCCCTCTTGTGTATAAAGAAACTCATTAGGCTTTGCAAAACCTAACATGTCTTGCATGGCCAAAATAGCATCTTGCTCAATGTCACAGTCAAACCAATTTCCACTTGCATCTTTTGTTTCAGAAAAATGCCCTTCATGTAATTGCGTTACCTGCAATTGATGAATACGTTTTATTTCCTCAACAGCAGGTTTAAATACTGGTCCTAAAGAATGGCCGGCAAAGGGAATCAAGTCCGCATAAGCAAATAATTCTTGGGTACTTTTTAGGGGATCGAGTTCATCTAAATAGGTAGCATACTCCAGGGAAAAGCCTTGGGGATTTTCTGAAAGTAGGCGGATAAATTCATCCGGGTTCGTGGTTATAGCCTGTATTAATTCCTTCATAATTCCCTCTATAAATAATTCTTTGCTGTGAATTCAATCCGGTTCTGGATTGTAAAACACTTCCAACAAATCGAACAGAACCCTATAAAATTAACCCACTATAAACCAGTAAAATTATGCTATAAAATGCAGGCACAAAAATTTAGGGTAGATTGAGCGTGACCTATCGTCCAGATATTGATGGATTAAGAGCAATTGCTATTTTATTTGTTTTATTATTCCATAGCGGACTTAAATTATTCCCCTCTGGCTTTGTAGGGGTTGATATATTTTTTGTCATTTCTGGATTTTTAATTACCAGCATTCTGCATAGTTCTTTACAAAAAAATCATTTTTCTTTCACTGAATTTTACAGCCGCAGGCTGTGGCGATTACAGCCAGTCTTTATTTGTTTAATTCTTACCACCATCTGCCTCACCTGTATTTTTTATTTACCTGAAGATTTAGTGAATTACTTCAAAAGTGCTCGTAAGACCACTCTTTTTATTTCTAATACCTTTTTTGAAAAAGCTACCAAAGGGTATTTTTCAGCTAAGGCAAACGAATTGCCTTTATTACATACCTGGTCCTTATCCATAGAATGGCAGTGCTATCTTATCCTTCCTTTGGCCATGTACGCGTTACACCGTCTTGTTGCTCCTCAAAAGCTGAGCAAAATCATCTACCTGCTCACCTTAGTCTTTTTGGTACTTGCCTTATATTACTCGGCAAAGGCACCCGCCAAAACCTACTATTATCTATCAAGTCGTATTTTTGAATTTTTAATTGGCTCCTGTGTTGCCATTGGCTCACATCGGGTTGTTTTAAATAAATATGTATCCGAATCGCTTAATGCCGCCGCACTTTTTGTAATTTTTTATATCGCAACACGCAGTAATATTAGCTGGGGCTTTCCAAATGCTTATGCATTTATTTTATGTGTCGCTGTAAGTATTCTCATCGCCGCAGGCAAAAATAACTCTCACTCTCTGCTTACCCGTTTACTCTCCATAAAACCTTTAGTATTTATCGGCCTCCTTTCTTATTCATTGTATATTTGGCATTGGCCAGTGTTTGTATTAATGCATTATTTGGCAGTCCCTGAAACAGCTCCGTTTTTCGTACTAGCGTTTAGCTGTATTTTTATTATCTCTTTTTTGTCCTGGAAGTTTATTGAGAAACCAGCCCAAAAATTTAATACGCTTAAATTCGGTTATAGCTTAGCGATTTTATTCATAATCCCTCTGGCGTTAATTTATATAAGCAGCTCTTTAGTCAAGCACCATGATGGTTATCCACAGCGTTTTGCAGAAACAGCTCGAATTGCAAGTCAACTTAAACGTTACCATAACTCCCAAAGACCATTGTGTCTGGATGAGAAAAATGTAGCCATTCATAGCAATTGCATGCTTGGAGCCCATCATTCCAACAGCAAACGTGGCTTTATGTTTGGTGATTCACATGCAAACCATTTATGGGGGTTTATGGATAGGCTAGCTCAACAAGCCAATTTATCAGTACTTTCTCATGCCACTTCAGCCTGTCTTTCTTTACCCAAGATACGTCAATATGACTGGAATGTGCAAAATTACACCGCCTGCTATGAGCAAACTCAACGCTACTATGCGATGATCAAACAAAATCATTATGATTTTGTAATATTAGGCCAAAATTGGGATGGTTATTTAGCCAATAAATTGATTCCTGAAAAGCCTGAAATTCCGATAAAAAAGCGCATTGAATACGCGTTGGAGGAAGCATTACAAATTATTATTGATTCAGGGGCAAAGCCTGTTTTAATTAAATCCATTGTAGTCGGTAATTCATATCAGTGTTTCCTTCATCACCTAAAAACACGCACAAATTATGATCCAGAACAATGTGAGTTTGATGTAACTTCGAAAAAGTCACAATGGCAGGATGATCTATTTTTACGCATGAAAAAAAAATATGCTCAACTAATTATTATCGACCCAGCAAAAGTGCAATGCCCACAAGGTAAGTGCCAAGCAGAAATAAACGGCATCCCCTTGTTTCGTGATGCTGCGCATATAAATGATTACGCGTCTTATCATTTAGCAACCAGGTATTTAAAGCATTATAACAATCCTTTAAATTCATAAATCTCAAACCTCGTCATTCTATTTAGAATAACATACTGAGATGAAACCTTGTGACATCCCCATAAGTGTCCTAAAATAAATCAATAAAGCTCAAAAAAATCACTTTGTGAAAAATATAAGCGCCGGGGATTATGACTAAATTAACCCATTATGATTTATATACTTTAGGTAAGTTACTGGGTTATCAACTATCAGAAATGGGTCTATGCCATGGTGTTTCGTTAATGTTGACCCAAGCATTTTTAGCTGAAGATGAGCAATATTTTTTTGATCGACTGCACTTTATTGCATCTTATAAGCCCCATTTTGTGCAACTAAAAAAAGACATCCAAAAAGCTAAAAAGAAAATTCAATCTGTCATAGAACCTATTGGTGAACAAAACGAGAAGTTGCTTGAAGTACTGGCTTTTTTTGATGGTATAGAATTATATTTAAAACCTAATGAACATCTTGATTTATTTGAAGAGAGTACCTCCCAGGAAGACATCAATAAGGTTTATTCCTTCCTGAGCCCAGAAAAACTTAAAGATACGAAATTAACCCACCTACTCAATAGACCGTATGCTTTTGATAAAAAAAATCTAAACAATTATTTAAGCAATTTAGCAAACATATTTAAAGATACAAATGCCTCGCCCCCAATTATATTAAGAAATATCCACCATACGGTTTGTTTCAAATACAATAAAAATGGTGGAACTTGGCTCTATGTAGACACCAATGACTTTGATGATCCAGAGAATAACTCTTATTTTCGTAACTTGAATACAGAAGAACTTGCCAATAGCATTTTTAAATCATTTGATTCAGAAGAAAGGCCGCATGTTGTTATTAATATAGAAATATTAACGAACCAGGAAAACTCCGCACTCGAAGCGCAGCTTGATAATTTTCAGGCTCAGCACCCTATTACAGCAGAACAGGCTACGATACATGATCATCTCAATACAGGGCTACTTGTTTTGGCATGTAGACATAGAAATCTAAAGATTGTTCAGGATTTATTAAGACAACCTAATATATTGATTAACACGAAAACCCAAAAAGGTGAAACTCCTTTATTAATTGCCTGCGCCCAAGGGTATATTGAAATTGTTCAAGAATTAATAGCACATCCGGATACTGCAGTTAATGAAAGCAATTTAAAAAGACAAAGCCCTTTATCCTTTGCTTGCGCAAAAAGACATGCTGAAATCGTTCAAGCACTATTACAACATTCAGAAATCCTAGTTAATGAACCATCCGAAGCAGGTGAAGCTCCCCTACACCTCGCATGCCAATACGAGGATGAAACAACTGTTCAAGCATTATTAGAGCATGAGCTAATTAAGGTGAATCAAATAATTGATGATGAAAATAAAAAATTTCCTTTGTACATCGCTTGCGAGTATGGTACAGAAAATATTGTTTTAAAATTGCTCAAACATGACGATATTCTAGTGAATCAAGGCAATGCTGAAGGTATAACCTCTTTGTGTGTGGCTTCTTATCAAAGTCTTGTTAATATTGTTTGGGAATTATTACAAAAATCAGATATAAAAATTAATCAGCCTACAGATGCTGGGAATACCCCTTTGCACTATGCTTGTTCCTCCTCTGAGTCAACAGAAAATCAGTATGTAATTCAGCTCTTACTAGAACATGGGGCCAGTTTAACAGCGAAAAATGAAGAAGGTAAAACTGCAATAGACATTGCATTTGCCTCAAGTAATGAGCTAGCCCTTTATCTTTTGCTGGAATTTACTTTAAAAAACAAGCTTTATCCAGAGAAGGTTATGTCTGTTGATACATTTGAAGAGCTGGATAAAGAATGGCTGGAAGAAAACCTGCCGGGATTTATGGATTATGTGTATCAGGCTGGGCAAGAAAAGGCGAGTAGCTCTGGGGTAAGCAGACATTCTTTTTTCATCCCCACTGTTGAGTCCGATGGGATTAATGACAATACATATAATAATACTATTAATAATACTATGGAAAAGAAATAAATAGTTTAGCCCGTATTATCTTTCGCTAATACGGGCCTCGTTGTTTATGGTCCAGTTGGGCCTGCGTTTCCAGTATCAACTACGGTTGCAGGTTCTTGCTGCGCTGTAAACGGATCACCACCCAGTTGTTTGATGCGCTCATTCATTTGCTCCAAGACATTTAACTGACTTTCCGTGGGTGTTTGTCCATCGGGAACAAAGGTAATACTGCGATCAGGATGATGTAACTCAAGAAGCGCCTCAAATGCAACATTAATGTTCCCCTGATTCACAAAACCAGAAATGACAATCGCTTTATTATGCAAGTTTTGATAATAATTCACGACTATATCGTTCTGCTGGAAGGTGAAACTTGCTGCAAAATAATTATTAATCGCTTGCTGTAAATTTGAAGTCATATTAATAACCGCAATGCGGAAATTGCAGCGTAAATCCTGAGGAAATCCACTAACTTCTACCAACAAATCGCGCAAAGTATCTGTAGGAAAATAAGCATGTTTATAAGGAAATACCCCAGAACAACCAGATGATTCTGGAGCTTTGGAAGAAGAATAATAGGTAGTGTAATATTCGGGTGTAACTTCCTCATCCATAAAGAACCATTGAACTGCTGGATAGGTGAAATAATTGTCTATTTCAAAATAAGGTCGCACCGGATACCAAAATCCACCATAAAATCCCCATCGATACCAAGCGCTGTACCAATCATGGTAGTAGTTATTTTGCCAGTAACGGCCATAAACGTTAAAACGCCGCAGGTTATTATTGTAAAATTGATTATGATACTGCTGTCGATACCCATTGATTTGATGCAAAAACTGCGCATTATTTGGGGCATTAATAAATTGCTGATTTTGATGTATCGAAGTATGCAGGTTGCCCTGAGTATAACGGTTAGACAGATAGCTGGGATTAGTATTGGTAATTACACGTACGGGAGCATGAGTATTAATAGTATTCGGTTGTGCGTGGTTAGTGATATGTCCTGGGGCAGGAGTTGTTTGCTGAATCACGTTAGGTGCCCCTGGATGCATTGGCTGGTTAGGCGCCTGATGCCCTTTAACTCCCCCCTGCTCAATCGCAGGACCATGAAGATTAGGATTTGGAGCGCTCGACGGTTGATGCATATGTCCCTGATGTATTTGCACATGAGGTTGTTCTACATGGGGTTGCCCTACATGAGGTTGCCCTACATGAGGTGCTTGCACATGGGGTTGCTCCACATGAGGTGCTTGCACATGGGGCTGCTCTACATGAGGTGCTTGCACATGGGGTTGCTCCACATGAGGTGCTTGCACATGGGGTTGCTCCACATGAGGTGCTTGTACATGGGGTTGCTCTACATGAGGTGCTTGTACATGGGGTTGCTCTACATGAGGTGCTTGCACATGGGGTTGCTCCACATGAGGTGCTTGCACATGGGGTTGTCCTTCTCCCCCATGGTGCTGCTCAGGTTCAGCTTGTGCTGCTGCAGCAAAAGCCAATAAGGATATTAATGTGGTTCGCCGTAGAGTCGTGATTCGCATTATTTTTACTCCTTTAAAAATTAAATGGATTCTGATTTTTCGCCATACGCACAAATTTTAAAGAAATGTCATTCGGAAGCATAACGTGTTCCTCTGCAATAGCCTCATAAGCTAAAGCAGAATATAATCTCACTCCAGGAAGTGTAGCCATCATTTCAAATTGAGTAAACCCATGTAAATTAGCTTCTCGCTCACAATGATGTAATAGCATGCTCCCAAGGCCTTGCCTAGCAAATTTCGGATGAATAAAAAAAGCTCTTATTTTGGCTGCATCTTTTTTTGGATCAAGATAAACAGGTTCTTCCCTTGCTGAGAATTGATTACCACCAAACAAAGTTTTACGTCTACTCCATCCCCCACATCCTGCTGTTTCGCCATTTTTCTCAATCACGAAATAGGTCTTATCATTAAGTAATTCGCTATCTACGCCGAATATATACTGGATAGCAGCTTCAATTTCTTTTTCTGAATAAAGGTCACGACTTAACTCCCTGGCCGATAAAGTAATTAATTCATTTAGACTTGGGGTGTCCTCAAGCTTGGCAACTCTTATGCGTATCATATTTTTCTCTATGTTTTTAGGGAGATACAATCTAACATAAAATTACAATGCCCACTGTTTTATCTGAAGACTAAATGAATAAAGAATGCATCTATATCTTGCTGTACTTTTTTTCCTGTTTTTTATCTCAGGACTTATTCATCGCGCGTATAAAAAAGAACCGCGAACTCAAACGGCTGATGGCAGTATTGTGATGGCCAAGGGATATTTCCTTTGATGCCTTACCCCAAATTCCTGGTATTCCTGAGGCGATTAAACAGTTTATTATTCTCGAGTTACTGATTATTTGCTTATATTTAGTAAGGAACTACTTTGGCTGTTTTTATTTGGTTGAGTTATGTATCCTGCATCAACTTAGGAATGTTTGTTGTTAAACGAGATAGGGTAACAAGGGGTATTATTTTATTACCACCGTAAGCACGCAAGCAATAGCCTTATTGGGCTACGCTTTATTTTCCACCACCCTTCCATATGGTGTTTTGACAATTTTATTATTTGAAATAATGAATTACCCAGGGCATCAACTTAAGAGTAGTTGCTAACGTGATGCCAATTTTTATCTTGGCGCTCACGGCAGCATATGGCAATACCAATGATGCCAAAGATTCTGGACAGAGGTCAAAATGAGGCCTCAGATTTTAAATCTAACGTATTGCTCTGTGCTGATTTAGAAATATCCTGTAAAAGAGTTTCTGTAGTGCTGTGGCTTGTCATTTTTGAACTAATAAAATAAAGCCCAGTGCCTCTGTTAAGAATTAAACTGTGGTTCTTGTTTTCAAGAATAGCATCTACTCGCTGTTTTATTTCCTCTGCAGGCAGGGTTTCTAATTCTTCGACTAAAAATTTTATTTCATTGCCTTTAATTTTCCCTTTGATCTCATTTCCCTCACTTAACTTTTGGCCATACTCTCTTAAAGCTGTAATGGCTTTTGCTAATTCCTCTGAATGCTCAACTTTTGGACCTTTTGGTTGTTTTTGAATGCAGCCCATATCGGTTAATCCAGAAAAAAGATCCTGTTTGGGATCATTTTCGTAAGGTAATTTATACACGGTAATAAATTTAACCTCTGAATTGCTGGCTTGGGCCTCATGCAGTAGATGACCTGCCAGGAAATTAACTGCATCTTCCCGCGTATCAAAACGTACTATACCGTAGTTATTTTCATAATATTCAATGCCATCTCCCACCATTCTTAACCCTGTAGAGTGAAAGCCACTGGTTAAAAAGTTAAAGTTGAAAATTGTTTTCTCATCTAAATCTTTTAACGCATTCCAAATTGCGTCTCTCATTTTTTGTTCTTGTTGTACGGAGAAATACCAACCAACTCTCCTAAAAACAATATCTGCCAAGGTAAAGTTAGTTTGATATGTGTTATATACTTTTTTACTTGATGCCTGAGTGAGATTCTCCAAACGCCCTTCAGAGGATAATTTTCCATATTCATGAGTATGTCCCCAACAATATCCTTGGAAGTCGGATCCTTTAAAAGGATCATTAGATTGGTTAAAAGGGATGTAGTGGGTTGCATAGCTCTTTGCAAGATCATAATAATGATCATTATTTACATAGTCCTCATAATTTTTAAGTTGAGACTTGGCCGTTGTTTGAATATCTTTAAGAATCAGACTAATTAATGAAAAACTAGGTTCATTTTTAATAGCCGCTTGCTCCTCAATGCTTTTCCGTATTGATTTAATGCCATTAACTACTTTTTCCAATTGCATAAGATCATATTGTTTACGTAACGCAAAAATATCTTCACCACTATCTTTATTTTCTTTTAAAAAATCAACAATGTTAGGGTTATTGGCTTCTAACTCTAAATTTTTTAAATCTTGCTCTAATTTTTTAGCAAAGTCTTTATCTTTTATGTTCTTGACGTATTTATAGCAATCAGAATAGTGCATAATAAAACCATGTTGATGTTTAGTTAGCCTTATTATAGCTTAAAACTAATTCGTGTGCCTCGGACAACCAAAAACCCAGCTCTAAACCTGACCTTTACTAACGCTTAAGTAAGTTAACCGTTTCATTACGTCAGATCCACATGAAAAATATACTAGAATTATATACAAGCTATAGTTAGGAGCTTTTATGCCTAAACCTCTAACCCCATTGTTCCCTCAAAATGAAAAAATCCATATTATTCAGGGTATGGTTAGTGATTGTTATTTATTAGCATCCCTTGATTGCATGTTTAGTTCAGAGGAAGGATTAAAAAAAATAAAATCTCTATTCATTGAAAATCCAGAGGGAGTTTTTCTACGTATTCCTGCTAAATTGGCATCCAATAGCTTAAATGCAGCTAAGTTAAATAGTCGCGGTAAATACAAACACTACCGTGATGTGGATACTCAAGAGGAAATTTTCTTCATTCCCAATGAGCAACTAATAGACATTGATAAGGAAGATTCAAAGGGAGTTAAAACAAATGCCTTAGCAGTAAAAATTTTGGAACATGTTTTTCCTTATTATTTTAGATACGATTGGGACAGTAAAACAGCAGAGGCTTCTTTAAAAGCGCATGGGGTCAAAGGTCAGGGCGAGCGGTTTGAAAAAATGGCTGATGGTGCATTTATTGCTGCTCTGACTAAGGTGCAAACCGCTGATTTGTCATTAACATCAAAATCGCCTCAAGATGAAGACCTACAAAAATTGTTGCGTCTGAAAATGCTAAATCCCGATCATCCTGTATATATTGGTATTGATTTTGAAAACTCGCACAATGAGCGGGGAAGGCATGGCTTACGTCTTGCCGAAATCAGACCTAATCAAGCCGGAAGTTATGATTTTATAATGGCAAACCCTTGGGATAATCAACAAAAAATTGTGACTTACTCTTTAGATGAAATCCTTAAACGAGATCCCAAATTTATAATTTATCATATCCCAAAACGAAATTTAGCTTTGCACAGCCTTTTAGAGGATTTACCTCTCGAAGAAGTAGAATATATTTCTTTAAATCAAGATGTTTATCAATTATTAGTTGATTTTTCTTCGGTTGATTTTTCTTTAGCTGATATAAAACTTTTTAATAAAAACATGATTGAGGGATTATTGACTCTTCATAAAAAAATTCCGCACTTATCGTTTTTTTTGCACGGATTGAACGAGAGAGAGAAAAATGAATTTGTAAAGATAATGTGTGCTGAGGGCACTTTATCTACCAAAGAAATCATTAATAACCTGAGCCGGTTAAGTGAAACCCAAAGTGAATTGGCCAATAGCTTAAAACATCAATTCCAAGGAGCTAACCCAGGCTTGAAGATCGTATTAAAAGAAGGTAAAGCCCAACAATGGTGGCAAGGGGACGTCTCTGAAAAAGCGCTAAGTTATTCGTTAATATCAGATATTATTTGGCAAATAAACAAGTTTCCAGCTTCTTTTGAATCAATATATGAGCCAGACGCTGTTGCCCAGCATAAAGCACAAGTGATTCAAGCACTACATGAGACGATTGAGGCATTAACTCCAGCTCATCTAAGCCCCGAAGAGAAAAATCAAATCACCATTCATCTTAACAAAAAAAGCCAGGAGATTAATGAGAGCGCCTCAAAAAGACATCGATATTTAAAGGCTGCTGAAACTATTGAATATAATGCTATAAAACAAATAGAGGCATTTTCATTTTCTTTGAAAACAAGCAGTATGAAGGTTTTGAGTCTTCAAGAGAAGTTAATTTTCCTTAATTTACATGATCTTGTGGACGAAAATCCTAACCTCCAAGGATTCCAATCACAAGGATATCCTTTTTCCGGAGTAAAAAAAGCCCTTAAAAGTAAAGAAGAGGAAATCAGACTAGCTTTATCAATACAAAAACAATTGTTAGCAGTCGATCTCCTCGAATCGGTAATCACAGACACACCTAAAAAATTGAGTGAGTGTACAACTATTGAGGATTTGAATGAAGAAAAAGAGGAGGTCTTTAATTTGTTAGACCGCATCAAAACCCACCCTAAAATAGTTACCATTTTAGAGAAAAACAAACTCCATCATTCAATATTAGATGAATTCATTGATGAAAAAAGAGAAGAAATAAATAATTTATATTATGAGCGCGTTACGCTCCTAGGGGAATCTACCACTGCCCTTCTTAATTGTATGAAAGCTATTGATGCAATAGTTTTGGATTTTAGCGAGTTGATTACTACCTCTGATATTGAATCTCATGCGCAAGCTTTAAGAGAGAAAGTAATAGAACTAGTTAGTTCTGAAGAGGTAAAAAAAGCTAAAAAAGTGCTTTCTGATGTCCATCTCTTAGACATTGCACTCGATGTAAAGCTTAAGAATATTACTAGAAGAAAAGAAGATCGCTTGAGAGTAGTGGATGAATCAGCCACTATCTTACTGGATTGTATTGCAGAAATTGAAGGAATAGCAGTGGATTATAATAATCTATCTACTGAGGTAGAGGTGGAAGATCATGCTAGAAAACTTATAGAGCAAGCAAGAGGCATGCTAAAAGATGAAAACATAAAAAATGCTTCCATTATACTTAATGAGTATGCCAACGTTGTTGAATTAGCAGTGGAAAAAAAAGTTACTGAAATTACCCATAAAAAAGAGGAGCAACTCTTAATATTTTCAGCAAATGCGCTTTTAGCAAATATACAAAAAGTTAATTATAGCTTTTCTACAGCAAACTCAATTACCCAAATTAGTGCCTTACATGAAAAATATAAGTGCTTATTGGAAGAAGCAAAGGAAAAACTGATTGCCATGCTACCAAGTGATCATAAAGGGCGTATTGGAAAATTAATTGATGAGAAATTACAGCAAATCAACGAGCTTGCTAATGAGGCGAAAAATGAGTATTTAACTCATCAAGAGAAAAGTGTGAAAAGTATTTCAGAAAATATTGAACTACAAACACATCTTGATAGCTTCTTACATAAAACTGAAGAGTTAGAGCAACAAGCAGAAAAAACTGCAGACCCGAAAGTTAAAGCAGCGGCTATTAGTGCAAGAGGGACTTACAACAAACTTGAGCAAGCAAAAGAAGACTTAAAAAACTGCTTGCCATCTGAAGAACTGAAAGAAACTCTCAATAATTTATATCAAAAAGGACAAAAGGCCATTGAGGAATCACGAGGTATTTTAGAAAAGTATCAAGGTTGGAAAGAAGTTTTTGAAAAGGTTGATAATTGCTTACATAAAATGACCTCTTTTTTTGACACTTATTCCACAACAAATCGATTTAGAATGCACAATGATTCCTTAAGAAAACTTCAACAGTCAGAAGAGATGAATAACGACGTGCTTAAAGGCCCCACTTAACGTATCCCACTTATTGAGGCCCATTCTTGGAGATAATATTAGTTTATGCTCGCTCATTCAGGCTCATTGCAAATGAACGATGGTTTATACTGCATATCTAAAACTATTAATGAAATATCAAATGCAAATCTCATTATATGTTTCTAATTAATAGTCGCTTAATTTTCTCTCTAAATAGCTGATTAAGTTCAACAGGTAACGGTAATTTACAGGTTCACTTCCAACAATAGTTAATTAATCCCCTCTCACGCGTGAAATAGAGCCTTTTTTTACTATACTTAATAAAATTCCCCAAAAGTATGAATCTGTCTTTCTTTAATTTAGGTGGTAAATATGAGTGCTCAAGTTAAAAATGTTATTGAGTTATTTCAAGAGCGCGTACAAGGTACTCCTGAAAAAAACGTGTATCATTTTTCCGAAACAGGATCCTTTAAAGATAATTTAACTTATAACTATGGTTCGCTCGAGGAAAAAATAATACCCATTGCAGCGATAATTCAAGCGCATACATCTCCTGGAGACCGAGTATTAATGATTTTTGCTCCTGGAATCGACTATATTCTGGCATTTTGGGCATGTTTATATGCGGGAGTAATTGCTGTTCCTGCATACCCTCCTT
This sequence comes from Legionella saoudiensis, assembly GCF_001465875.1. Taxonomy (GTDB): domain Bacteria; phylum Pseudomonadota; class Gammaproteobacteria; order Legionellales; family Legionellaceae; genus Legionella; species Legionella saoudiensis. The sequence goes on from NZ_LN901324.1 coordinate 1,591,574, forward strand.
TTAATAAAAATACCGTCGAAAAAATTCAAGCAATTATAGAAAATGCTCAACCTACAGTAATTCTCTCCAATACGAAAATCATTACAAGCATAAAGCGTTTGAGCCTCGTAAAACAAATTGCCGAAAATCGTTTGATGAAAAAGTTATTAAAGCAATTTGCCAGCAAAACAACAGATCTTTTAGAGTGGGATTTTAAAAGCTTTTTTTGGCTTGATATCAATCAAATTACCACTGTATCAAAAAACTGGCAACATGTAGATAAAAGAAGTGAGGATGTGGCTTATCTACAATACACCTCTGGTTCTACCTCAATGCCTAAGGGTGTTGTTATCACTCACCAAAATATTCTAGCGAACATAGAATTGGTTTTTCAGACAATTGGAAAAACAAAAAATGAACGTTTGGTATCTTGGTTGCCGCCTTACCATGACATGGGATTAATCAGCAGCTTACTATTTCCCGTCTATTGCCAATATGAAGTAATGATGATGTCACCAATAGTATTTTTGCGCAATCCTCTTTTATGGTTGCAAGCAATATACGAATTTCATGGAACAATCAGTGGGGGACCAAATTTTTCCTTTGAATATTGCGCCAATAAAATAAAAAACGAAGAACTCCCATCTGAATTTAATTTAGCGCATTGGCATGTAGCATTTAATGGAGCCGAACCTATCCAGCACAGCACGTTAGAAAAATTTTCTAACAAATTTTCTGCTTTCGGATTTAAAAAAAATGCTTTTTATCCTATTTACGGCTTAGCAGAAGCAACTGTATATGTCAGTGGAGAAAAGACCCACTCAAATGACTCTCCTCAATATCTTTGTGTAGAGCAAGAAGGTCTAAGGAAAAATAAAATAATAATTGCTGCAACACAACAAGACTCAAAAATATTAGTAGGTTGTGGCAAACCCAAAATGCCTACTCTAATTGTTAATGTAGAGACTCCTGCTCCGGAAATATGTAATGACGGATTAGTCGGTGAAATATGGCTAAATGGTGAAAGTGTTGCGAAGGGGTATTGGAATAAAGAGCAAGAAACGCGAGAGTCTTTCGCTGCTTCACTTAATGATAAGTCTAAAACTTCTTATTTACGAACTGGTGACTTGGGATTTCTTTTGGATGGCAATTTGTATATTACTGGCCGTATTAAAGATTTAATCATTATCAATGGAAAAAATTACTATCCCCAAGATATAGAATTGGGTATTGAAACAAGTCATCCCGAGATTCGCCCAGGATGTAGTGTAGCTTATGCGAGTAACTATGGTAATAAAGAGGAAGTTACTGTTGTTGTAGAAATAAATAAGCATAATTTAGTGCACTTTAAGGAAATCACCCAAAAAATTTATGAACACGTTAATTTGAATTTTTGTATTCCTATAAGTGAAATTATACTTTGTCCTGCAAAAAGCATCCCGAAAACAACGAGCGGAAAGTTAAGAAGGCAACATACTAAATTAATGGTTGAAAACCATGGGTTACCCATCCTTTTTAAATGGAACTCTACAGGTGCATAAATGAAAGCCCAGAAAAATTCTCAAACAACCTCATTAGCCGATTTAGAACATTGGTTAATTTCTCGAATTTCCAACGTATTAAAACAAAAACCAGAACACATTGATCCAGAAAAACCCTTGTACACTTATGGTCTTGACTCCATACATTTACAAGAGATATTTTCTGAAATTCAAAAAACTTTTTTAATTGAGCTTGATGAAAACTTTATTTTAAATGAAGAAAATATTAAAGAAACCGCAGAAATTATTAAAAGCCTCATTGATTCTCAACAGGTTTCTTCGCTTGCGAAAGTCGAAAAACTTCCCAAGGAAAAAACGAAACCTAGTAACTATAGAGAAAAGGCTATTGATTTTACCAATTCTGTTACCTATAAAGAGTTTAAAAAATCCCAAAAAAATCTTCCCAATATATTTTTTGACAAGCAAGAAAAGGCTGCAACAGATAGTTGCTTTATAGGTGGAAAAAAAATAATAAATTTTACCTCTTACAATTATTTAGGCTTAAGTACACACCCACAAATAATCAACCAGGCTGTTCGTGCCATGCGTCAATATGGAACCTCGGTATCAGCAAGCCGTATCGTTTCAGGAGAAAAAATACTTCATGGTGAGCTGGAAACTGAAATAGCCTCCTTAATTGGAGCAGAAGATGCCATAGTGTTTACCACAGGACATGCTACTAATGTTAATACAATTGCTCATTTATATGGTGCTGAAGATTTAATTCTTTATGATGAACTTTCCCATAATAGCTTAATTTTAGGTGCTCTCTATTCAGGAGCAACACGTATCAGCTTTCCTCATAATGATTGGGAGACTCTTGAGGAATTATTAGCGAAGAATCGTCAACATTACCAAAAAGCGCTTATTGTAATCGAAGGTATTTATAGTATGGATGGAGACATAGCTAATCTACCCAAATTTATTGAAATAAAACAAAAATATCAATCTTGGCTTATGGTTGATGAAGCGCATTCGATTGGTGTACTGGGAGAAAATGGTGGGGGGATTCGTGAGTATTTTGGTGTAAATGCTGATTCGGTGGATATTTGGATGGGAACGCTGAGTAAAGCATTTGCCAGCTGTGGCGGATATATAGCAGGAAAGTCCGAATTAATTGAATACTTAAAATACACATGTCCTGGATTTGTTTTTTCTGTTGGTATGCCACCAGCAATGGCTGGAGCTGCTTTAGCCGCAATTCGCTTATTAAAAAATGAACCAGAACGAGTTGCAAAACTGAAACAATTAAGCTCTTATGCACGAGAGATTGCATTAAGTTATGGTTTTAATATTGGTTTAAATGATCATACACCCATTCTGCCAATAATTATTGGCAAATCCTTTGATTGCATAACTCTTTCGCGCCAGTGTTTTTTAGAGCAAGTTAATATAAAGCCAATAATTTATCCTGCTGTTCCAGAGGATTTAGCCCGTTTGCGAATTTTTATAACCGCAGATCATAAAAAGAGTCAGATAGAAAAAGCATTTAAGGTTTTATATAAAAATATCAATAAAATTACCTAATTGGTTTTATCCTGTTAACCCTTGCAGGGCAAGGGAATTAGGGACCATCACATCTCGATAACTGTCACTAAATCGAGGATAACTCCATGCCGCAATCCTTATGAGCTCCATTAGTAACGGTATCTTTTCGACTTCTTTTCTCACATTTATGATCTTTTCGTAATTAATTACAGTTTAGCTCATTAGTTACTTGTAACCCAAGCCATTCTAATGAAGCATAAACGTAAACGAATTTATCTAAATTTTAAAACCATCCGAAACCGTGCAGCATTGCTCTTCATTTTATTATATGCCTCTTTAGCCTGCTCAAAAGGAACCACTTCATTCATCGAATGAATATGTTGATGACAGCTAAATTTCAGCGTATCTTCAATATCTATTGCCGTACCTGAGGCTGCACCATGGATATCTTTGGTGCCGGAAATAAGTTGCGGAATAGAAATCTCAATTGGCTCATTAGAAACACCAACTACAATTAATTTACCACGTGCCTTTAGACCTGCAATTAAACCACTCATCGATTTTCCGCTCGCTGCAGTAGCTAAAATTCCATCGGCTCCGCCTAGTTTTAATAAAGCTTCCGCGGGGTCCTCTCTGGTGCTGTCAATGTATTTATCAGCGCCTAACTCCAAGGCCAATTTCTCTTTTTCTTGGCCGCGAGCAATAGCAATGGTATAAAATCCCATTCTTCGTGCAAATTGAACACCCAAATGGCCAAGACCACCAATACCTTGTATCGCAACCACCCCGCCAGAACGTAGTTTGGCATTTCGCAATGCATTATAAGTGGTAACTCCTGCACAGAGTAAAGGAGCAGCCTCTTCTGCACTAAGCTCCTCGGGAATAGATGCTAAAGCACGAGCCTCTACAATAACCAATTCTGCATACCCTCCATCCCTAGTAAAACCAGGAATGATCAGTTTGATACAATTGATAAAATCACCACGTCGGCAAGACTCACATTCTCCACACTCGCCACCAAACCAACCTACCCCAACACGTTGTCCTACCTTCCAAGTAGTTACTCCTTCGCCAAGAGCATCAATACGGCCAGCAATTTCATGACCTGGCACTAAAGGATACTGTAACCCAGGCCACATTCCTTCAACGGCTAATACATCCGTGTGGCAGACGCCTGCTGCTTCTACACGTAAACGAACTTGCCCTGGTCCAGGTTCACGAACAGGTCGTTCAACAATATTTAATTGACCAGGAGTCGTAATTTCCACTGCCTTATACGTTTTCATTTAACTCTCCTTGTTACCTTACTCTTTATTATAAAAACTCTAGCCTAATTACTTCAGTTTGCAATTCAGCTGCCGACCTTCCTTGTTTGATTTATGGTATATACTTGATATGGATGTCTTTTTTGTTGTGCACCTAGACGCTGATGAAAATAGAGACTGAAAATGAAATGGACCATTTTAGCATTAACGATTTTATCGCTTCAGGGATGTTGTCTTAGCTCTGAAATTATATGTAGGGAACGAGCATCTGCTACAGTGGTTGAACCGCTCATACGATATCCTTATAGAAGTCCCGTTGATATAACGACCACGACGATTGATTTTTATTAAGATAAGTTTTAGTTGGATGCAATTACATCCTAGTCATCTCTCTTGCCAACAGCTTAAGATGTAGACAAGAGAGTATTGTTACCAGGAATTACGGAATTCTAGCTCCCCAGCCTCCTTTTCTTCAAAACTCAAATCCTTAATCAATGCAGCCCCATAAGGGCCGCTCATATGTTCTTTATAAGAGCTTAGTGCTTTGATCTCTGCGGGAATGACTTGCTCATAAAAAGCACACAAGTCCTCTTTCTCTTCAATAAAATTCATAATAAAGCTCAGTGGCCGCATTACCTCAAAAAAAGAATGATGTCCTAAAGCAATAGTGGACGAAGCAACTAATAACCCTAAGAGTTTATATTCGGTGGAAGAAAAATTCAGTAATGTGGTCAAATAACTTATGGTCTTACCAATGCCTCCTGAAGCACCACTGATAACGGGTATATAATGCTCGCGAAGCCAATTGGCCATTTCACTGTCTTCTTTGGGTGCATAAAATTGCTTACTGGGATAGTTTTCAAATTTTAAATAATTTACCAGCTCCTCAGGAATAGAGGTTCCAGAAGTCTCAGATAAAATTCCTATATTAAAACTTGGAACCACTGGCTCCTCCTCCTCTAACTCAATACATCCTCTATTTTCATCTGAAAACAAATCGTTTGGACGCATCTTCTCCAATAGTTTTTTCTGATATAAATTGGGTGTCGTATTAAATAAACTATAATGTATTAGCCCCTTCAAAGACTCCAAAGAACTCTCTCGCTTTAAAGAAGGATAAATCAGATTGGGTATAGTCATAACTCGTTCTATAAAATATTTTAGAAAAGTATCCCAAATGATTAATGAGCGTGATTTTTTTACGGCATCAAAATTTTCAAGGGAAGAATCTTGACTCAAAGTTTCTGTAAACGCAGCAAAGAGTCTTCTATCAAAATCGCTATTCTTTGAATTAGCCTGAATCAAAGAATCTATTGCTATAGCAATCTTATCCAAGAGTGGCTCAAAAATTTCGGGATGTTCAATAAAATATTTCGCTAGAAAACTTTCAAAAAGACAAACTTCAACAATGTTATTTTTGTCATCAAAGGTCACAACAAGCCCCTTTAAAAATAAATAGAAAACAAAAGGATCACATTGTACCTTTTAAATCCATTCCGGTCAATTCCCCTGAAATCATAATGGCTAAAGGCCAAAGACAAACCCTGTCCATGTCTCACCTATTGTCGGCACTATGGCAACACCGACAGTTCATCTCCAAATTAATTGCACTAAATTATTTACAGCTCAGGACAAGGATAATTATTTTCCTTTTGTGCACCTATTTGATGTTCAGAAAATGAGGAAAAAAGTATCACTGAAGCGAGTTGCATTTTGATCCTGGTATTTAACAAGCTCCTGATATTACGTGATACAACACTCCAACTTTTTTGAATGAATGAGTATTCTGCTTAGCCTCTTAACTAATTAAAAAAAAGAGTATAAAAATCAGGCTTAAAATAATTACTAACGGATTCAGCTTTTGTCGAGTCAACAGTTTCAAAATACTATAAAGAATAATGCCACCACCAATGCCATTAGCAATAGATGAAGTAAAGGGAATCATCATTATAGTGGTCATACTTGGAGCCGTTTCACTAATATCTGATAATTTCATATCCGTTAAATGTTTCATCATACAGCAAGCTACATAAAGCAATGCTGGACCTACTGCATAAGTGGGAATCATCTTTGCCAAAGGGAAGAAAAACAACATAAGGATAAAGCCTAGGGCGATAACTAAAGAGGTTAGCCCAGAGCGCCCGCCTGCTTCAATACCAGTGGCTGATTCAATATAGGGCGAAGTGCTCGCCGAACCTAAAAGTCCAGCTAAGGTTGATGCAGCAGCATCCGCAGTTAAGGTATAACTAATACGGCGCGCGTAATCTTCTTGCTGCTTAAAAATAGTGGGATTAAGTAAACCAATTAAAGTTCCTGTCGCATCAAAAATAGCAATTAAGAAAAAAGTGAATATGGCTTTTAAAGCAACTGCACTGGTCATACCCGAAAAATTAAGCTTCAAAAAAGTAGGTTCTATCGAAGGAGGAATATCGAATACTCCTTGCCATTGAGTCATTCCCAATATCAAACTCAAAATACTAATACTCAGTATGCCAATAATAATCGCCCCAGCAATCCGATAATAATCGAGCACGAGAATGATTAGAAATCCTAGAAAGAACAAGCCAATTTCCGGCTTGCGCACATCGCCTAAACGCATTAAGTTATGCGCATCATCCACAATAATATGATTGGCTTGAAGTGCAATCAGAGCGATTAGCAAACTGATGCCAATCAAAATCGCAATTTGTAAATTATAAGGGATTGCTTCAATTAATAAGCGCCTTACTCCGGTTAACGTTACGATAAAAAACAATATCCCTGAGATAAATACCATCGCCAGCGCATGCTGCCAGTCAATCCCCATTCCCTGAACAACGCTGTAGGAAAAATAAATATTTAAGGCCATGCCCGGTGCAATACCAATTGGCGTGTTCGCAATGATTCCTGTTAGAGCACAGGCAAATGCCGTCACAAGGCACGTTGCAGTAAACACCGCCCCCTGCTCCATACCCGCATCATGTAAAATCGTTGGGTTTACAAAAACAATATAAACCATGGTTAAAAAGGTAGTAATACCCGCCAAAAATTCTTGTCTTAGGGTCGTTCCATTAAGAAAATACGATTTTAAATAGTTCATGACACAGGGGAATGGGAAGAAAAACTAATCCTACACAAAGCATGGGGATCCTTGCAACTATTCATTTAGGTTGGCTTTGCAAGCCATTTACCTGTTAACGCCGCAACCCCCATAGCTCCGCAGATTGCAAACATCACCGGTGCTAAAAAAACAAAATCAACCCGTGTAAATTCAAAAATTATAATGGTCGCCGTTAAGGGCATTTTTTGAGCTGCGGCAAGAAAAGCTGCAGCCCCAATCACCGCATAAGCGGCCAATGGAGCGCCTGGCCAAATGTAATTCCACATTCCACCTAAAAGCACCCCAAATAATGCACCATTTGCTAGTGAGGGCGTTAAAAGTCCACCCCAGGCCCCAGCACGTAAACTACTCCACACAATAAAACTTCTTAAAATCAAGATCAAAGCGCTCATGCTTATTGACAATAACTGGCTAAATTCCAACTGTGCGGCACTCTTCCCATTCCCCAATAAAGAGGGAAAATAAATGGCTAGAAATCCAATCATGATAAAGTTTGCCAGGCAAGCAAAGAACATAGGCCAACCATGAAGCGCTTTAGTTCGTTGTCTATTTGCAATTTCAATAAACCAAAAAGCAAAAAAACCTAATATAGGGCTCGCGGCAATAGACCAAATGACTAAAGAGGCATCAATCCTTGTTAACTCAGGAATATGATAGGTCGCCTCCTGCCCCAATCCCCACCAAGATACCACCGTAGCGATAGCAGATGTAGCAAAAGCTGGCAGCAAAATAGCCCAATGGAAATTAAACAAGAGAACCTCCATCACAAAAACTGCTCCCCCCAAAGGAAGGTTATAAACCGCTGCTAATCCTGCGCCAGCACCGCAAGCGAGCATAATTTTTGTTTCATCCAAACTAAGGCCTGCTTTATGAGAAAGCCAGGTAGCAAACACCGCCGAAGCCTCACGCGGAGCAACCTCGCGGCCTAAAGGTGAGCCTAAAGCAATGGTAATGATCTGCATTAAAGCATGGCAGATTGTAGTTAAGGGCGGCATTATTTTGCCTGTTTTGATGGCTTGGGCAATACTCACTAACGGCTTACCAAAACGTTGGATAATTAACCAGCCCCCTCCGGCAATTAAACCACAACTCCCTAAAACTAAAAGCCTGCGTGTCGGACTAGACGCACTAACCCCCTCTAAAAAGCTTTCAGGGCTAATAATATGTAAAGGGCTATAACCGTAAGCGATATGTTGTAAATAGTGGAGTAATAAAGCCAGCGACATGCCAATCAAACCTGAGCCAATACCTACGCCGATGGTTACTAAAATTAGTACGCCTATTGATGTATTAGAATTTGTGCTCTGTTCCTCTAATAACTCCATTTCTGCTAGTCCTTCTGGGGCGCTTTTTTATCTGCATCCTTCAAATTAATCAAAATATAAAACTGGGTCAAGGCCTACGAGTGACAGGCAGCCGTCTTACGCTTACGGATTTAGCCAAAATCCTGTAGTATAAAAAAGAATTTTTTCAAGCTGTTTTTTCATTTTTTTTTTTGTTATCATGCTGAGGCAATCTTCTTATGTTATGCACAGCCTCTGTGAATAACTTTTAAATCTTCTCAAACTTTTTAGTAAAACAGAAATCAAACAAGATCCGTTAGCCCTTTATTCATATGCCACTTCGCGCAAAAACCTGCTCATAAATTTCTTGAAATTTATCCACAAATTCTGTGGATAAGTCTGTTAACAGACGCTGAAAAGATTGGTGAAAATGCTTAAGCGCTTTCTCAAAAACCGCAAGTTGCAGCTAACTGTAATCACTCTTTATTTTTCTACCCGTCATATTTGCGATGATTTATTTTACAAACAAAGCTTTGTAAGCTACATAATTAATTACTATTAAAGACTACTAATAAAAATAATCATGAAAAAATGGATTGGTTTGTTCTGTCTCGTTGTAGTCGTTCTCTTTGCCTATTATATTATGGGGGTAATGGCAAAAAACACCCTGACCAATAATATAGATTCGTTTCCTAAATCCTCTGTAATAAATGTTCATTTGGAGCATTATCAACAAGGATGGTTTTCATCAAAGGCGCAAGTCAATGTAAAAATGCATATACCTGCGCAAAAAATTACCGATCAAAATGGCATTACCAAAATGGATACGCCTCTTGATCTATATATAAGCATTCCTATTCGCATTAAACATGGGCCATTTATTAAGACCGACAACGGCTTCCGCTTTGGAATTGCCGAAATCGCGACCCGTCCAGAAACTCACTATAAGGCATTGATCAATTATTTAAGAGAAACCGTCATAAAATATTCTCTCCCCTCTTTTAATCTAAAAGGCAATGATGGGACTGCGGATGGAGCAGTACAAATCAATTGGAATGGTTTAAATACTAAACTACGTTTTTCATCCAAACTCGACAAGATTAATACTAGTTTAAACGTATATGGTCTTAGTGGCTCTGCCAGCAACATTGAGTTTAATTTTGAAAAATTTGAACATGAAGCACAGCTATGGCGGCATCAAGAGTGGTTATGGCTTGGACAATCTAATTTGAGTCTCGCCTCCGTTATAATTAATGCACCCGATGCTCAGAATTTTAAACTGCAAGGACTCGATATGCGGTTTAATTCGGCAGTGAATGATAATAAGGTAGCCATTGACTGTAATTTATCTTTAAAAAAATTCACAATCGATAATCAAAATTATGGTCCGGGCGTTTTTAGACTCAACATTAAAAATTTAGACCCAAATGTAATGGCTAAGCTCAATCAACAAGAAGCCAATATGGTTGAAAATAATGTGGATCCCAACCTTGCGATGCTTGCTGTTGCTGCTGAATTACCTAAGCTATTGACTAAAGGGCCAATTATTGAGCTCTCCGAGATGAATCTAAACCTGCCTGAGGGGCAAATTAACGGTAACTTTAAAATATGGCTGCCTGAAAATGAAGCAAAAGACTCAGCCCAAGCAATGCAAAAAGTACGAGGTGAAGGTCATTTTAAAGCCCCTATTCGCTTGGTTAAATCATTAACGGTCTCCTCAATTAAGAGTGATTTAGAAAAGAAAACGCAGAAGCAACAGCCTGCATCAGTAACCAATCCAACTGCAGCCTTCCCTGCCCCCTCTGCGGCTAACCCCGAGGCAGAAGCAGAAAAACAGGCTGAGCAGTTAATTTCCGACTTAACAAATAAAGGATTTTTGAAAGTCGATGGTGATTACTATGTGGTCGATTTTACCTTAGAAAACCAAAAAGTAATGATTAACGGGAAACCTTTGAATATTTAAAATGAGCCTACTATGATGTGTCATTCCCGCGCAGGCGGGAATCCATTTCTTCTCAAACCCAAAGTGAAGAATAAACTGATGAAAACTGGAGCTAAATGCTTTATTACTATTATATCGATTATTAAAGACCCTTAAACATAAGAACTATGAAGAACCAGAACGAAGTGAAGCAACCAGAGTTTCGGGCTGCCTGCTCAATTAGCAAATACCTCTCTCATGTTAACTTCTAAAAGCATTACGTCCTGCAGGCCCTTCTAGGCTCCCTTGGGGTTCCTGTTCCTGCTGTTCCCTCAACGACGTGATAAAGCAGGTTAATTTGTCTCTTACGGCAGCATTAAAGTATGTTTTCCCTTCATCATTTAAGTTTGCAATAATTAGTTCAGGCTTATTTAAAAAAATAGTTATTGGCTCTAATTCTTTAGGCAAGTTAGGAATATTCTCCCCATCAAGTAACGCTTGTAAAATATTAGCCAATTCGATGGGAGATTGATTATTTTTTTTTAATTTATTGAAAAAATCATGTAATAAATTCTGTACCGTATTGATTTCAGTAAAAAATTTATATTTATTCGCATTTGTATTCGTCATAAGAATCTTCTATTTTTACTTTGCAGAAAGGAAAAAAAATATTAACCTGATACAATTATATATTAATTTGGTCAAAAATCTTATGAATTTTAAAACTGAATTTTCTTTTTTTCAAAAAGACAGCCAACAGCTCACCCTGGATGACTTTGATCAATACTTTAGAAAAATGGTACTAGACTCCTATGAAAAGCGATTTGATAGTGTCGCCAGTGCTAAATTTCATCTCGCACTGCAAGGATGTGATTTGCAAACTATGGTAAATGTGTTCCTTGTGTTTGAGAAAATGGGAGGCTTGGAAAAATCGATTGAACAATCTTTATTTTTTCCTGTTGGTTGTGGGGATATCGCTAATGCTTTCTGTCAACTTATAACCCAAAATACCTTATTTACTCCCCTTACACAAAAACCACCCAAGCTCCCCTCTTTAGTTAGAGAATTGGATAAACACTTACCTAAATTGATTCGCATTGATATTCCAGGACATTCCTATGTGATGCTTGCTAGCGAAAAAACCACCCAGGGGGTTTTAGGCTATGTTTATCAATCAAATATCGCTGAGGGCATGGAGGATAATTCTTTCTCACTGAGTGCCTGGCTCATGGATCCTCGCTCCCATAAAATAAATCTTACTGAGCATTTAAACAAAGTAATTCAACTAATTGATGTGGATACCTTTGATGAAATTAAAGCTGCTCTTTATGAGGAATTATTTATTGCACAACCCATAGTACCCGTCAAAAGCCCAGCAAATCTCAATACATTGATAAAACATATCAATGAAAATCCCAACTCCTCCCGATACAAAACAAAACGGGTCTCGCCTGCGAGAATGCTTACCATCTTACAACTATTCGAACAAGAATACAGTGGCTCTAGTATGGAACAAACTCAATCGCTTGAAAATTATATTGAACACTGTCGCACGCTCATGAAAGAGCAAGAGCAGGGGGGAGATAATCCGATTCCTGATTCACCTAAACTATAAGCCACCTTGTCGAGATACTGTTGCAATTTGCTCCACATTGCGCACAATATTTTTCGCAATATTATTTAGCGGCAAATCATTATCCCCTTTTCCAAAAGGCTCTTCCAACTCTTCAGATAAAATTTCCAAACCCAGTAGGATGTAGACAATCATCACCATCATCGGGATCACCAAGAAACCAAAAGTATTAACCCAGCCGAAGGGAAAAATTAGCGCATAAAAGAGCAAGGCTTGCTTTACAAAAAAAGCAAATGGTGGAGGGACATGCGTATTAGCTATACGCTCGCAACCACCAATAAGATCAATTAGATTTGCCATATGCGTATCTAATGCTAAATATTGCTCTAATTGTAATTTATTTTCTTGGCGTAATTGATTGAGAATGCCATACATCCTCTGCATTACTAAGAGCACGGGATTATTGGAGTCTAATTCATGAATACATACAGATAATAATTCCGTTTGCAACTCGTCCGTTTCTTTACGTAAATGCGCTTTCATAATAATGGGTAGTTTCATGAGTAATTCATAAAAATCCTGATGCTTATTTAAACCAATAAATGCATCAAACTTTAAACCTAAATTACGGCAATTATTATTAATGCCGCCCCACAGGATGCGCCCTTCCCACCAGCGCGCATAACTGGTATTTACTCGAAAGCTAATAACAATGGCTAAAATAAAACTAAAAATTAGATGAAATTGCCCTATATTGTATTTTTTGGCATTTTCAAAAAAACAAAGAATCAAAATTGCATAAACCGTAACGATTGCGGTAATCGGCAATAATTTTCGAAATACCTTTTCCTTATAAAACAAAAAAAGATGGGGTACCCAAGTTAGTAAATTATATGATTTTAATTTCAAGAAGGCTCCTATAGGGATTCATTAGCATCATTCTCATGCATAAATATAGCAGATGATTACTGCCAGCAAGTAAGCATCTATCAGCTAAACTAATTATGCCCATTACCATAGAAGCAGCAGTTATGGTGCACCAAGATTGAATGTCTTTTGATAGAAAAAAAATAAATATCAATAAGTTATCTCGCCATGGCGAACGAAGTAAAACAATCCAATGGTTCGTGTTTCGAACCCCGTTGCTTTACTTCGTTCGCAATTCACGTAGCTGCCTATTACTGCCACATTTGAATTCGTCGTTCTACTTCCAAAGACAAGGCCCGATGAGCCATATCCGTTGGATGTACCGAATCAGCAAAAATATGACCATTCGAAGTTGTATCACAAACGATCGCCGGCAAAGTTCCACATACTGGTGTATTGTAATTAGTAAAGAAAAAAGATTGCCCATTAATTATCGTAGGTTGTCCTAGCTTGGCATTATCAATCAAATTATCCAACGCAGTATAGGTATCAAAATATAATATTTTAGTTCGATGTCTCTTTTGTACTGAACCTAACTTCTGATTCATGAAGGAATCAAACAGAAAACTGTAATTTTTGATATTTGCTGGGATTGACGGATCACCCGTTTCCAACACCAAATCATTGGCATATGGTGTGGAACCTACATTAGGAAGTGACATTACAACAATTCGCTTTGCTCCTCGCGCAGCCAAAGTAGCCACCTCATTAACTACTTGAGTACTGGTAGTATCCGCCACTTTTAATAATTGCGCCGGGGTAGGTAATGGCATTGAATCCAAAACAGCTAATAAATCATTGGCTCCCGACCAAACAAAGTATATTGCTTTTGGATCAAGGTGTTTGGGTGTCGTAGATAAATACCGTTGGATTTGCTGATGCAACGAGGGGGCCCAAATAAAATCAACGCCAGGGTTAGCATTAGTTCGACTTCCACCACAGGCATAATTAACCCCAGTTAATTCCGGAATCACATAGGGTACTACGGGGTTAATCGGGGTGGTATTATTAGTAATCTTATCAGCTAGGGTAGGAAATGGCCCCGTAGCTAAGGGAAAGCCTTTTATGTCATGCGCAACATACTGTGACCAAGTATAACCATGTAAGGTAGTGAACGTAGGGGCCTTCATGGGAAACCCCATGAGTGCTGTATAGTTATTATTAAAACCGCTATCTGTCAGGCTATCGCCAAAAAAATAAACCTGGCTAATCTCACTAAATGGAAGTGCCTGGGCACTGTGAGGAATCATTCCTGCAGCCGAAGAAACCATGCACATCAATGCCAACATATGTTTTTTACCCTGCCCTATGATTTGGCGTAACATTAAATAATCTCCTTATTAGTTAAGCATTGCGAAGTAAAAAGAGGGAATAGAGTTTCACTTTTCCTGAGGAAGGTCAAGAAATCATCTATTTTAAAATTCATTAAAATCCAGCTAATATAAGGTATCTTAAAAATCATAAGGAAGGATTCCAGATGAATGATTTTTTTCAAACACCACCAAGCTTAACTAATCAATACGATGATGATCTGGTACTCAAAAATTACCTGGAATGGAAACTTCCTGCCTCCATACTTAATGAGATTCAACCTGACTTACAGCATTTAGGACAACGGGTCATTGAAGACATCTATAAATTAGGCCAAGAGGCAGAAGCCTTTCCCCCCAAACACGTTCCTTATGATCCTTGGGGAAAGCGAATTGATCATATTGAAGTACATGCTGCCTGGAACGCGCTAGACCGAATTTCCGCCGAAGAAAAGCTCATTGCTATTGGCTATGAACGTAAGCATGGCGCACTATCACGTATCCATCAATTTGCCAAACTTTATTTATTCCACCCCTCCTCAGCAATTTATACCTGCCCGCTTGCAATGACCGATGGAGCAGCACGTGCCTTAGAACTTTATGCTGATCCAGCCCTTAAACAACATGCTTTTCCACATTTAATCTCAGCAGATCCATCCCAATTTTGGACTTCTGGCCAATGGATGACTGAACGTACTGGTGGTTCTGACGTGAGCGGTACTTCAACTATTGCTAAAGCAGATGGGGCTCAATTTCGTTTGAGTGGTGTTAAATGGTTTACCTCAGCAACCACCTCTCAAATGGCCATGACCTTAGCTCGTATCGAAGGAGCTCCTGAAGGCAGCCGTGGGTTAAGCTTATTTTATTTAGAATTACGCGATTCCCAAGGCCTCCTTAATGGAATTCGTATCAACCGCTTAAAAGACAAACTGGGAACGCGTGCCCTTCCTACTGCTGAATTAACTCTGGATAATGCACAAGCCCTCTTGGTGGGAGGTATGGGAGATGGGGTAAAAAAAATCTCATCCCTGTTTAATATTACCCGCATTTACAATGCCTGCTGTGCTGTGGGTTATATGCGTCGTGCACTTGCGCTCGCTCGTGATTATGCCAAAAAGCGTGTTGCTTTTGGCCGGCCATTATCTCAGCATGGCTTGCATGTGGAAACCTTGGCCCATATGCATCTGGAATTCACAGGCGCTTTTCATCTTGTTTTCCATGCAATTGAATTACTCGGTAAAGATGAGGTAGGAACTGCTACAGAACGTGAACGCTCCCTATTAAGGCTTTTAACCCCACTTGCTAAATTGTATACCGCCAAACAGGCCATTGCGGTAGTTAGCGAGGCGTTAGAGGCTTTTGGCGGAGCCGGTTATATTGAAGATACTGGGCTGCCGCAATTATTACGTAACGCGCAAGTCTTATCTATTTGGGAAGGAACCACCAATATTTTAAGTCTTGATGTTTTACGTGCCCTTGAAAAAGAAAATGCAGCGGTTGCTTTTTTTGAGGATGTAAGCAATCGTCTTAATTTAGTTAATGACCCAAAACTACAACACGCTAAAAACAAAACCGTAGAGGCAGTACAAAAAATACATAATTATCTGGACTCTATGAGTCGAATGAAGAGTGAAGAACAGCAAATTGGAGCTCGTCATTTTGCTTTTGCATTGACGCAAACCTATATAGCGAGCCTGCTTTTGGAATATGCGGAGTGGTCTGCAAAAGGAAATAAAGATTCCCTTGCCCTAGTTAGTGCAACACGTTGGTGCGACAAGAGTCTGGTTAGTTTATGTGAACCTTCTGAGGTGCATAAAAAAGAATCTTACCTGTTGGCGATGAATGAGCTAGATAAAGTATATTAGTACAATGCGTCTAATTCGAGCCAAGGTCATCATAAATACTCTATGAGCAAAAAATAGATCAAAAAAGCGCTTTTGTTAATATTTTGTTAATTTTTCCTTCTTACAATAGCGCCGATTTAACGCGAACATAGAGGTTTATGATGCCAGGCGATCCTAGAACATCTGCCAATACTGATAAAGAGCAACAACAAGGGCCAGGCTTTAACATGCCTTCAATGAAAATACCCCCAGCTATTTGGCATGCGAGCAATTTAGTTACTGCTGCAGGCGTAACCAATCTTGCTATCCTTAGTGTACAAAGTCCGGTAAAAACCTTACTGGCGCGCATGGCGGCTCAAGCTCCAGCAGTACCCCCTCTATCTGGAGGAACCTTTGGCTTTTTTAGAGCGCTCTATGCAGGAACAAAAACCAGCCTTTATGGATCGGCTGCACGCACCACATATGTGACTACTACCAAGAATAATAAGCCCACTGAAAACTTAGGCGGGGAATCTATTATTCGAGAAGAAGTGGTTCGTGAAGAACCGCTTAAACCAGCACAAAAAATCCCATTTAGCTTTACTATGCACGCCGCTTTTTGGGATCTTGCCCTAACCCAAATACCTGAATCATTGGGGCAAATGAAAAAAACACCAGGTCTTTTGCCGGCCAATTTTATATGGTACACCCCCCATAACGTGCGATCCCTTTTATTAAATGGTGTTTTAGTACGATATGCGTCGGGAGTTACATATTTTACTGCCATGCTCCAATTTGAAACCTGGATGGCGAGCCAATTAAAAATGCAGAACTCAACCTCAAAACATGCTACTGCGGGAGCAATTAGCGGTGCCTTTGGTGCTTTAGCTGCATATCCTTTTGCCTCACTAAAAGATTTGATTGTAGCGCGTACTAAAGTTTCAGCGAACGGACAATTAATCAACGAGAATACGTACAATGTAGTAAAAAGCCTGTATGGTGAATTCTATCAAAATCCGGCACAAGCTATTAAAACCTTTCTTACTTATTCAGGGAAACAAGTCCCTTTAAGAATGACACTTTCCGCGGTAATCTTTTCACTTATTGCAGGTATTGGAGAAAAACTGGGGCCCTATCCCCTAGCTAAGGTGGTTCCACTAGAAAATCAACCCGATGCAGAAGCATTAAAATCGTATCGATTTTTTAAAGCTAAAGAGAAAACCTCAGAACCGAAAACTAGCGCTGAAACATCTCCCGCACCAAAAGGACCTAATTAATTCGCATGGCCTGGTTTTTTTAACCAGGCTGCATTTGCCCGTAAAGTTGAAAAAAATATTCTTTTTGTCATGTTAACGATATAATACGAGCATTTCAATAAAGGGAAACACCTATGCTAAGTCTATTTTGTAAGGCTGCGACCAATACAGGAGTAGTAATAGCCTCTACAACAATTGCCCATGTAACCTATTCTATTTCTCAGGACATCCATAATAGATATCTTTTATGGCAACGTGCCTCGCCCAAACCCACAGACGCCAATCTTTCTAAAAAAGAAGCACTAGACGTTAACCTACTCACCCATAACTAATTATTTTTAAAATAAAAGCATTAAAAACCATGCTTGAACTCTTGAATAATTCCTCCTATGATGACCAACGGAATTTAAACTCATCGAGGGAATTTTTTATGAAAAAAATATTAGGATTTATTTTATTAGTATGTTGTGCCCCATTTGCTTTGGCAGATCAATTAAAAATTGGTGTAGTCAATGTTACTGAGCTGTATAACAAATCAGCATTCATCCAAAACAGTAGCAAAACGCTTCAAGAGGACATTAAAGGGATGGAAGAAAAATTACAGGCTCAAAAAGCCAAGATCCAGACCTTAATTAGTTCCTATGAAAAAACCAGTGATGATAAAAAGAAAACTGTTGCTCAGGAAATTACTGCGGAGCAAACCCAATTAAATAAGATGAGCCAAGCTTATCAGAAAAAAATTCAAGAGACACAAGCCGCTGGTTTGAAAAAATTCACTGACTTGGTGAAGTCAACAGTTGATAAAATAGCTAAAGAAAAACAACTTAATGCAGTGTTAAACTCAAATTCTGTGGTTTATTCTGATAGCTCATGGATTGATATTACTAGCGATGTGGAAGCGGCTATGCCTAAAGAATAATCATAATAATATTATTATTCTCCTTCTGCCCTCACTGCTATTATCCCAACGTAGTGAGGGATGAGTGTGGGGGGCTGTAGGGTTAACTTTTCGGATTTATCTTTTCCCTTCCAAAAACCGCTTCACTGCTAACAAATCCGCATAAGTCTTTTTCTTATCAGCAGGCCTTCTCAACAAATAAGCCGGATGGTAACTCACCATAAATGGTATTTCTTTATAATAATGAACCGTATTTCGCAATTGGTTTAACGCCGCAGGTTTATTAAGTAAAAACTGACCGGCAAAACGCCCCAGAGCCAAAATAAGATCCGGCTTTATAAGTGCAATTTGCTGCTCCAAATAGCTGCTGCATTGCACAATTTCTTCTAATAAAGGATCACGATTATTCGGAGGACGGCATTTTAAAACATTAGCAATATAAAAATCATTCTCAAATAAATTCACACTGTGCATCATGAGGTTCAATAAACCACCCGCTTTCCCTACAAATGGTTTGCCTTGCTGATCCTCATAAAAACCAGGCGCCTCTCCAATAATCATCAACTTTGCTTGCGGATTACCACGAGAAAAGGCAATTTGCTTACGAGTTTTATGAAGCGGACAACGAGTACAACCTGCGGCCTCTTTTGCTAGTGCGGATAAAAGAACCTCACAGGAAAATTCTGCTGGGGTTTGAACATCAGACATGAAACACTCATAACATCAAATAACAGGCATACACTATAAGAAAAAAAGCTGCCAAGCAAGATTTTTCAAACGCCCTTGACCTTGATGCAATGCGATATCAACACCAAAGTAGCTCTATAAAAAAATTTATTTTATACTGCGCGCAAGCAAAACTGCGAGACTTCATTCATGGCTTTAGAAAAACCAATCAATCCACATACAGCAGATACCGCATTAAGCGATGGTCGCTTAAGACAAGCCCAATTAAAAATGCTGGCAATGTTAGAAGTTGTCGATGCAATTTGTCAAAAATATAATCTGGATTATTGGCTTGATGCAGGCACGCTTTTAGGTGCAGTTCGGCATCAGGGGTTTATTCCCTGGGATGATGATATGGATATCGCGATGCCTCGAGCAAGCTATGAAGAATTCTTACGCCTTGCCCCCCAAGAACTTCCCGAACATATCTGGTTACAAACCATCCATACTGATCCAGGCTATTTTAACATGGCCACCCCCTTAAAAATCAGAGATCGCTCCAGTCGCTACATTGAAAAACACGAACAAGGCAATGAGCCCTATGTGCAAGGAATTTTCATCGATGTATTCGTTTATGATTGCATGCCCGAAGATCAAAAATTACGTAAGCGTTATAAGTTTCTAGCTAAAAAAATCTCGCGTTTTTTAAGTACTAAATATGGTGCCGTCAGTATTGGTCATCATGCCAAAGTATATAAAACCATCGGGAAAGTTATTCCTAAATCGATATTGGAGTCCAGCTTGAACAATATCATTCAAAAAGCTAATGCTAGCGGCAGTCCCTATTTGG
This sequence comes from Legionella saoudiensis, assembly GCF_001465875.1. Lineage (GTDB taxonomy): Bacteria > Pseudomonadota > Gammaproteobacteria > Legionellales > Legionellaceae > Legionella > Legionella saoudiensis. The sequence continues at coordinate 1,611,454 of NZ_LN901324.1, forward strand.
GCCGTGGCTATAATTGTGTAGGAAAAAACTTTTTAAAACAGGAGGATATTTATCCTTTAAAACGCGCTGTATTCGAAACGGGAAGTTTCAATATTCCGAATAATGCGCCTGAGTTATTAACCCAACAATTTGGCGACTACCTCACCCTTCCCCCAGAAAATCAACGGGTAATGCGTCATTGCAAAGAGTTGGTTCCGAATTTGGAAATTCCGCTGTAGGTCTATATTATCGTTCAAAAAAAGTAGCAATCTCTCAGGCAGCCTACTCTTTAGTAATTGACAACCCACTTTACTTTGATTAGCATAATAAGAATAAATTATCTCCATGAGGCTCGAACACGTCATGAACAAAGTTTCTTAAGTATGCCCTAACCCGGGCAAGTTAACTCATCGCCCTTTAGAACACTTAAGAGAGTTTATGATGCATAAGCCAATTCAATTTGAAAGCCTTAGTCTTTCTTTCTCCCATAAAACCTGTTTTTCTGATTTTTCTGGTCAAATTACTTCTGGCAGCCGTATTGCCATCATCGGGCGTAATGGTTCCGGAAAATCTAGCTTACTGAATCTATTTGCTGGTTTAGAAACTGCTGTGGAGGGTACCTTGTGTATGCCCAAAGACCTCTCCCATGGATACATACCCCAAATTGTTGATGTGTTTGACTCTTTAAGCGGTGGGCAATGCTTTAACAAATTACTAACTCAGGCACTAGCTCATGCTCCCGAACTGCTACTACTTGATGAGCCAACGAATCATTTAGATAGTTATAACCGACGTTCATTGATGAGAATGCTCTCTAATTTTTCAGGTACATTAATTATGGTAACCCATGACATCGAACTATTACAAAATACTGTTGATACAATTTGGCATATTGCACAAAATCAAATTCACGTTTTTTCTGGGTGTTATGATGACTATATGCGAGAGCAAGCCATACAACGTACTGCCTTAGAAAACGAAATAAGCCATCTGGTCCGCGAAAAAAAGCAAATGCATGCCAATTTGATGAAAGAACAGGCGCGTGCAAAAAGTAGCCGCCAGCTAGGTGAAAAACAATTGCACCAAAAAAAATGGCCTACCCTTGTTTCCGGAACCAAAGTGAGAAATGCTCAAGAAACTTCCGGACGTAAAAAACAAGCATTAAACCATAAAAGACAGGAGCTCACAGAACGCTTAACAGAATTACACGTAGAGGAAATAATTACTCCCAAATTTATATTAAGGGGCCAGCCCACCAATCAGGCTCTAATAACGATTAGCGAAGGTAGTGTTCGTTATGCCACAACCTCCACCATTCTACAGAACTTAAATTTTGTCATCAAAGGTCATGAGCGGGTAGCGATTCAAGGCAATAATGGTTCTGGGAAATCAACCTTAATCAAAGCACTCCTAACAATGCCTTCTTTAGTGAGAACTGGAATGTGGCTGCTTCCTCCCGCCAAAGAAATTGGTTACCTGGATCAGCATTATCACAACCTAAACAAAGGAAATACAGTATGGCAAACTTTAAGTTGTGTGTTACCTAATCGATCCTATACTGAAATCAGGAGACATCTAAATGACTTTCTATTTCGTAAGAATGAGGAAGTGGAGGCTTTAGTTGAAACCCTTTCTGGAGGAGAGAAAGCGCGACTCTCTCTGGCGCAGATCGCAGCCATTAGTCCTAAGCTACTGATCTTGGATGAAATAACCAATAATTTGGATAGAGAAACACGCGCTCATATCATTCAGATACTTAATGCCTACCCAGGAGCATTAATCGTTATATCACATGACTCTGATTTTTTAGCAGAGATTGGTATTACCACAAGCTATGAAATTAGGGACGGATTATTAAAATGAATACAAAAATTTCGCTTTACCACTTTTTTATTAAGCTATTAAAACCACATAAATATTATGTAATTTCATTACTTTTAGTGGCTTCTTATTGGGGAGTTAATAATACGCTTTCTCCCTATGTGCTTAAACTAATTATTGATAAAGTAGCTGCTTTTGAAGGAAGTAGAGGTGCTGTATTCAATGCCGTACTCCCTATGGTAATTCTTTACATAGTATTATGGGTAGTAATTGCCATTGACATGCGCTTAGTTGACTGGATTCGTTTACAATTATTTCCCAAGTTACGCTATGATATTGTCGATACTATGTTTTCTTACTTGAATCGACATTCACATCGCTATTTTCAAAATAACTTTGCGGGCAGCCTCTCCAATAAGATTTCCGACATGACCGCCGGTACCATTACCATTTTTACAACAATTGATGATGCCTTAGCACAAATCATTGGCGTGTTGATTGCAATCATTAGCATGCTGCTGGTTCATCCTGTTTTTGCACTCATTCTATTAGTATGGACTATATGCTTTCTTAGCATTGCGGCTGTATATTTTAAACCCGTCCGTGATATGTCCAATGTTTTTGCTGCCAGTAAAACCACACTCGTGGGAAAAATCGTGGATAGCATCAGTAATGTAACCAATTTACGCCTATTTTCCCGAGCAAGTTATGAAAATAATTTAATTCAAAACGCAACTCAAGATACGGTTGTTACCGATCAAGCCATGCAGTGGGTCATTCTCAAAATGCGTATCTATTGGGATGTGAGTATCATTGTTTTAATTGCCACCAACTTATACATGCTTGTGGTGATGTATAGTAAAAATCAAGTCTCAGTAGGCGATTTTAGTTTTATTATTTCTTTGTCCATTAGTATTTTTTATAACCTATGGTATCTGGCTAGCCAATTTGTACTCTTTGCCGAGGAATTAGGTAAATGCCGCCAAGCGTTAACCTTAATAACTGAACCTCATGAAATTACAGATAAACCTAATGCCAAACCCTTGGTTGTAACACAAGGACGCATTGAGTTTAAAAATGTGAGTTTTCATTATGATGAATCAGCCCACCTATTTAAAAATAAATCCATTGTCATTGAGCCTGGGCAAAAAATTGGTTTAGTAGGCTTATCCGGTTCTGGCAAAAGCTCCTTTGTTAATTTGATTTTGCGTTTATTTAATGTGGAGTCCGGTCGCATTTTAATCGATGGTCAAAATATCAAGGCAGTGACCCAGGATTCATTACGCGAGCATATTGCCATGATTCCTCAAGACGTCACCTTATTCCATCGCAGTTTAATGGACAATATTCGTTATGGGCGAATTAGTGCTTCTGATGAGGAGGTGATTTGTGCCTCCAAAAAGGCTCATTGTCATGAATTCATTACTCAACTTCCCCAAGGTTATGATACTTTGGTGGGTGAGCGTGGGATTAAGCTTTCTGGTGGTCAAAGACAACGAATTGCTATTGCTAGAGCTATCTTAAAAGATGCTCCTATCCTTATATTAGATGAGGCAACCTCTGCCTTGGACTCACTTACAGAAAAACTAATTCAAGACGGCTTACATTTAGTCATGCAAGAGCGTACAACTATTGTTATTGCTCATCGTCTATCTACCTTATCCGAAATGGATCGAATTTTGGTTTTTGAAAAAGGACGTATTATTGAAGATGGGTCCCATCAGGAGTTAATTCAAAAACCGAGTTATTACAGCCGTATGTGGAAAATGCAGGCTGGCGGATTTTTACCTGATAAGTTGTAAGCACGATAAAGAAGCTCCTGAAAGTGGTATTATCTTCGGCAATAATACTTAGCCTCATTCCGGAGCTCCCCTCACACCATTCGGGATGACCTACTCTTATTTAGATAACGCCCTGCCAATTTTGTTCAAAATAAATCCATATCAAGTTATTTCTTGGAAATTAATCATTTTTTTATTAATAAACAAGGTGGCTAATTCTAAAACACCTCATCTATACTCAAAATGTGAGCCATCACAATGTTATCCGCCAAGGATGCAATATAAGGCTTAAGAAAAAGGAGTTTGTTATGAAATTTAATTACTTGATCGTAGCACTTGTTTTAATACCGCTTTCCGCATTTAGCCATCCCAATAATACCCTTCAAATTATGTCATTAACTCAAACACCGGAAAAAAATACTCAAACCATGAGCTATTCTAATGAGTCAGCAGCCCCGAGCCAGCTTAAATTACTTACCCGCAGCATAGAGTATCCTACGCAAATTATTCGCATGGAGAGCGAAATAAAAGATCAGCAAATAAGCTGTAACGAAGTTCATAACCAAATCAATAAAATATTAGTGGATAACATCACGAATGAACATTTTATTTATGCCCTATACATAAGCTGCCACTATGACCCACAAACGTTTCTCGCCAAACAGTTCATTATTAATAGTTATTTTGATCCGGTAAATGATGAAGCTGTAGCCTATTTAGAAAACTACCTCCACGAATATAATGGTTCTAACCTATTAGGCACTCAATTCAAAATCGAACCCGCTAAGGGTCTTATTATTTCATTAAGCTTTGCTGCAGGAATGAAAAAAAATCCAATTAAGCCTCCATTCACTGAATATCGACGTGATCGCAGTAATTTTTATTTCAAGAGCAATTATGAAATGAAAAATAAATTGTTTACTGATGTTTATGAAAACTTTTACTCAAATAGCGCCGATAAAGTACTTCCATTTCTCGACAAATGGTTATTTGCAAATGCAGGTTCTTTATATAAAGGGATCTTAAGGGACTCAAACTATGCCGAATTGCAACCCGAACGCATTTTTCTTATGGAGAATGGTGAAACCATATTTGTCTCTGGATTAAAGCAATATTTTACGAATCATTGTGAAAAATATGATAATCATCGATGCTTACAACCTAATCCCAAGCAATAAATCTATGGCTACTGATCGGTAAAAAATCTCATTGCTCCGCACCTTACAGCCATCCTACCGACTTAAAAACGAAGTCGGTAGGCCATGAAAATGAAACAGCCAAGAAGAACATTGAAAATACATACTGGATGTTCCTTAGCAAAGGTTATATGATACCACTTTTCTTCCACTTTTTTTCTTTATTATGGGAAAAATTAGCACCATTTGTTCTATTAATGAACCGGATTCTATAATTGATGCGAAACTCAAACGGTTTTATGCTGATGTGGCTAAAGGATTAGTGGAATTAAATGTTTTAATTGAAAAATACAATAGTGAAGAAAATTACCGTTACAGGCGTTTATTTCTCTATCAAATTTACCAAACACAAAAAGCATTAAGTAACCGATTCCCACAGCGAATAATTGCCTCCTGTCCTGAATATCAACAAAAAATTCACCATAAGTTATTTAAAGAAATTAAACATGAATTTATGGATTTAGATATAAGCTCTTTACAAGAAGATACTTTAGAGGCACAACTTACTGCAAAACCATCCTATTTTGATCCTACCTCTCTACCAGAACTTATAGCCAACATGCCTCCAGAAAAGGTGGATAGTTTGTTAAAAATCCTTTTTGCTGGGGCGAGTTTCAATCGAGACGAGTTCATCAATTTATATTTACCTCAAGAGGAAGGTTATAACGAATTTCAAATATTTTTACAAACTCACACCATAATGAGTTTGGGCGGTGGTAATTCACATAACTTTAAAGTAACCAATACACGTAATGGCCAAGACTTGGTTCTTAAAATAGATTTTCGGGAAAATTACCCCCGTCACGCAGACATCCATCTAAGAAAACGCTCATTGGAGAATGTATGCACCTCGATATGGGCTGAGCGTGATGGTAGCTTTATTAATCGTGAAAATAAACTGGTGATCCGCACACTCCTGGTTACCGATTATTGCCAGGGCTCTGATTTAGAAAATCATGCCAAATTACCACGCTCTATTACTGACCTAATTTCTTTAGCACTAAATGTCTATCTGCAAATGGCAAACCTCTTAAATAATATTGTGGGTGATGGTTGCGCTTTTACCGATATGAAAAACTCCAATTGGCTTATTGATAATGGCGTTTTAAAATTAGCCGATACTAAATCGTTTTTATTTATCGATGAGTCTGGACTTCTGGATATGTCGATTCCCGAAAATTATTGGTTTTATGGCATTACCGGTACAGTAGATCTAATTCCTCCGGAATTAAATAGTCGTATGCCTCTTCCCAGCTCTGCAGATAAAGCTCATGCATTTATGTTAGGAAAAAACCTTTATCAATTTTTAACTAATGCATCCGATTTGGATGATGTAATCGGAGAAAACACCGACTTTTCTAATCCGGTTTTTCTCACCCCATCAGGTGCCTTATTAAAAGCACTTATAGAAAAACTAACTTTAATAAACAGCGCACAACGTCCTTCAATGAACGAAATCATTAAGGAGTTATCAGAAATAAAAACTAGGCACGAATTTTCATTAGCTTTAGAACACTATCGCATTTATATTTTGCAATTTAAACAATATAAACGCGGTCGCAATGATCTGGAAGTTGATAAAGCCATTAACGAAGCCTTAGGTTATCTTGAACAAACCACGAATGCGGATGAATTTCCTTCTTTAAAACAAAAGCTCGAAATCTTAAATGATTCACTTCATAAAAATATGAAGGTTATTGAGCTTAAAAAAGCATGTAGAGCCATATTAAGGGAAATAAAAACATTCCAGTTTGGAGAAACGGATTTAGAGATGAAACAGTTTATAGAGGATAAGCAGCGCGACATTGACAATAAAGCAACAGAAGAAGAGCTACAACCGATAAAATTAGAATTAATAAATCTTGCAACGCAAATGGCCAAACACCCTATCATTAAAGAGATGCATAGTATTATCGCAAAGTTTCGCAATGAATGCCGTTTTTACACCATAGGGATGAAGGCAAAAGCACTACGAATTGAAATAGCAATCGGTAAAGTTCCTCTTTTACAACGCTTTGATATCACCAATCAAAAATCAGCCCTAGGCAACTTAGTACTTCAAGAATTAGCATCTCATCGTCACCCTTTTAGAGACAATCCAGTAACTAAAGCCGGTGAATTAAATACGCTTCGGGCTGCACGAGCTTATCGGTTATTCACTGAAAAATTTCCACGTCCTCAATCAGAAGAACTCCCCGCCTCATTGGATACAACGATAAGTAGCAGGTGTTAGCTTGTAGCAGTAAATTCCTTGTTTTCTTTAACCCAGTTCCGGTGCAAATGTAGCGCGGCGTTTAGGTTTCTGCTCAGTTTGTTCCTCAAGCAAAGCCTTATCATTAACAACTTTCGTGACGCAAGCATCAGACCAAACGTTAAGCGCAGTTTCCAGCATATCAATTAACCCATAGAACGGTAAAATCACGCCCATCAACACAATAGGTACATTCATACTGGATAACAAGCTAATACTAAGGAAAAAACATCCCATAGGCACACCGGCATTACCAATTGCAGCAACAGTAGCAACAATCACCCAAAGTGCCATGGTTGAATAAGTAATAGGCATCCCATGATTTTGCATCAAGTAAATTACCGTAGCAAAAATAAACGCCGCACAGCCATTCATGTTGATGCTCGTGCATAAGGGTAAAACGAAACGGCTTACTCCTGGTTTTACCTCGAGATTATTTTCTATAGTATTCATGGTCACCGGTAAAGTTCCTACCGAAGATTTAGAAAAGAACGCTACAGATAAAGCAGGTAACATTGCCCGCATGGCAGCAAAAGGCTTAATTTTATTTTTCTTAAGCCACAAAGGCAAAACCACAAAACCTTGGATCAGATTTGCCAAAACAATAATTAGCAAATACTGCCAGATTCCTTTAATGTCCATACCTGAACGCAACTGGACTACAGTTGACGTCATAAATCCAAATAAACCTAAAGGAATAATCGCAATAATCCAGCGAGTCATGACTAAAAACATGCCGTGAGCACCACGGAAAAAGGAAGTCAGTGTTTCACGCGCCCCATCCTCAGGGATTTGGCGAACTGCAATACCAATAATAATACTCAAAAATAAAACGCCCATGACCTGCTGCTCAAGAAATGGAGCTAATAAATTAGTAGGAATAATATTTGCTAAGTACCCTACATACCCCAAACTATTAGCTGATTGAGTAATGTGTTGCGCGTTAATATTTACTTGCACTGAGCTAGGATGAATTAAGATGTATAAAAGGCAACTAATCGTTGCCGCAATAATAGTGGTTGAAAACGTATATTTAACTGTACGTTGCCAAATTTTTTTCATTAATCCATCAGTTGTGTAATTTGCTAAAGTCACAATAATGGATAAAGAAATAATAGGTAAGCTAATGCACTTAAAAATTTTAATAAATAAATCAGAAACCAGTAAGCCAATATCCTTTAAAAAAGGAATGCTCGACATTCCACTAAGAATCCCCAAACCAATCATCAAGGCATAGATAATTGGAGTACTTAACATAAAGTTCTTCTTTTGCTTTTGATGTGCTGCACACATGATTAAATCCTTAAAGTAAACGGGAAAAATAGACAACTAAAATGATTAACAGCAACAACAAGAAGAAGGAGACTGAACGTTTAAGTTTATAGAATGAGAAATCATGCATCTGGAGTGTAAAAGCATATAAACCTTTAATATATGATTAAAATATGTACAACAAGTGCTTATTCTAACACATCTTACCTTCACGTCAAGAGATTTAATTCGAATCATCAATATATTAGACTTTGTTTCAAGCGTATGATCCTCCGATAAGCCTCCTCAATTCGGTGAGAGTCGATTTTTTCGGTTAACACCAAATGTTCAATACGCTCAATAACCTCAGGTGCAGTAATAGTATCCCATTGATTTGAAAAAATTATCATGTCAGAACCTGCGTTAATGGTAAGATGTAAGGCCTCATCTAGAGAATAATGATCCGTAATCGCTTGCATTTGTAAATCATCACTAATAATGACTCCGTCATATCCCATCTCGTTACGTAATAATTCAGTCAATATGCTATAAGATAAGGTTGCAGGTAGCCCTTGTGCATCTAAATTTTTATTAATAACGTGGGCCGTCATAATCATAGCTGACTGCTCTACATCCCTCACTAACTCGTAATAAGGAGCTAATTCAGCATTGGAAAAGGTTTCTGTTACATCCACAAAGCCCTCGTGGGAATCACCTACTGCGCTGCCATGTCCAGGAAAATGCTTATAACAGCTTACAACCCCATAACGGCGAAATATACGTACAAACTGACGAGCCAGGCGAATAACTACTTCAGGATTATCTGAAAAACTACGCTGCATCGCCCCAATAATGCCTCGCTCATCGTGCATATGTAAATCAACCACTGGAGCAAAATTTAAGTTAAACCCTAAAGAACTTAGAGTTTCTGCCATTTGACTCAATTCCGCCTCCAAAGCCTCCTCAGTTAGATGAGCCATGCTTAAAGCAGGCATCGTGGTCATGCAGTCTTCGATATGGGTGAGCTGATCAATAGCCCCACCTTCATAGTCAATCGCGGTAAATAAGGGCATACGATTATTATCTTCATCATAATGTTGCGCGGAATAATGATTCAACTGATGAATTAATTGCTTTATTTGCAAAGGATCTTTTAGATTCTTACCGTAATCCCCGGTGGCTACATCGCGATCAAATAATATAACACCGCCTAAGCCATCCTGTGATAACCATTCCGCGACAGGGCTTCTATCATGAACTTCGCTACCGGCAAATCCCATAATCAGCATCTGACCAATTTTATTTCTTAAAGTAATCAATTTCTTGGCCTCCTCATAAATGATAAGTATCATTCCCTGCTTAAAGGAATGACAAATCCTTAACTTAATGGCAATGCCCCCTTTCCCAATATATGGGAAAGGAATTGGAGATTATTATAATTGTTTTGGCGGAATAGCAGGAATAGTGGAAAAATCACATTGACAATTATTTGTGGCTTCAGGAGGTAATGGCACTGCCGCAAAGTCAGTCGGATAACACACGGAAACATTCCATGCTGAATCGCCAGATTTTATCTCATTAGGCAAAGACCAGTAATTTTTCGCAGAATATACCTTTCCTTTTTCGCTTTCCCAAAAAATGGGGGAATAACGAGCACGATACATCAACTTCTGTCCATTGGTTTCACAAGGAAAGGTAACACGTCCCCAAGCTTGACCCGCAGGTACTGTAATTGAAGTTAAAACTTTTGCGCTTACGGCATCCATTACCTCAACCGTAACATCATATTTTAACCAACAATTATCTTTGGCTAAGGTATAATAGCAGGTAATTGCCCACAACGGACTTGCGAATAAATACGTCAATGACAAAATAATAAGTCGCATGAACATAGTTTAATTCCTTTAAAACCATTGATCTCTTCATTTTAGTATACACGATATACAAATATATACAGTCAATGCAATAAAAACATGCATTCTGAGTGCATAAGGGTTGATTTTATTAACTGACATGTATAAGCTTGCCGCAATGGAGAGATGGCCGAGCGGTCGAAGGCGCACGCCTGGAAAGTGTGTATACGGAAACGTATCGAGGGTTCGAATCCCTCTCTCTCCGCCAACAAGGGTCACTGCCCCTATTCCCAGCTGATATGAACTAATGCATTTAGGGATAAAAAATGAAGAGATATTTTGCACAACTATCTACTGCAATGGGAATTCTGTTTTCCTTTACGACTCATGCAGTAAGCTACGTACCGACGCTCACGTCTCAAGATCAACCTTGGTCTGTGACTGCTAGTGTTGGCAGTGCTAATTACCAAGTTGCTGCGAATGACAATAATTCTGCCTTAGGCAGATTAGCTCTTGGCAATGAATTGCTACTTGCCGGCGATATTGCCTTAGGCCTCGAGTTGGGTCTGCAAACAGGTAATAAAATTTGCCTTAATATTCCCAAAAAGTCACTAAGCCGTCTTCGCTGGACCCCAGTACATACAACTTTGTCTCCAGTTTTAGACTTATTAATTACTACAAAAACTGACCCTTTATTTAATAGTTCCTTTTTTGCGCAGTTAAAAGGTGGTATTGCTTACCGGCATTGGAAAATTAACCGCATTCCGGTTAATGAAATTTCTCAATTAGCCGGCGAGGTACAGGCTGGATTTGGTTATCCAATTACGGCTTTAGCCAGTTTAAGTTTGTTGTATCAGGGAATTTATGGCAATACACCGAATACTCAATTAGATCCTTATTCTCAAAGAACAAATTTAGCCAATATTCCTACTTTACATGCAGTTTTAGTTGGGCTTTCTGTTAATTTATAACTGACTGATGAAGAACCGTTAAATATTGCCCTACAAATGGCTCGTTCCCTCCGTGTGTTCTCACCATAAAAGGCTATAATTTTATATATGGTCTATTTTTGTACAGATGGGGTGTAATTATGAAAGAAAATCATTTTGCCTATAAAGTAACACGCGGCTCCTGTGGCTTTCTTTATCCTCATTTTGAGCTACAAAAAGAAAAGATGGTGGATTTACTTTCTGAAATTGAAAAACAACACTATGATGGATTATTTTGGGTATTTAAACAATTTAATAATAACCCTCAAGAACAATTATGCATTGTCGATTGTACGAATAACAGAATCTATTACCATTTCTCTGGTGAAGTTGAAAGCTTACAAGAAACTATTAAACGGCTAAAGCATTAGTATTAATCTTTAACTATCCTCAAGCACTCGCATAAAAAATACATTTTTAGAATATTTTTTGCAAAATTAGAGTTAATCAATGCTCTTTTGAATAAAATTCACTCATTTCAAACCTAGACAAATAACCACTTTTTAGTCACCATGCGACCACAGATATTTATATAGGTGAATCCACATGCTTTGGAAAAAAAATATAGCCCTCTTTAGCTTCATCGCATTAGCATTCTTATCTACTGCTTATGCGAACACTAAGCCCCAGGCCGTAGAAAGCGAAACTGCAATCCAAAATGCCGTGTTAATGGAAATTAATGCCTACCGCAAACAACACGGTCTATCTCCATTAAAAATGGAGAACAACATGGTACGTGAAGCAAGATTGCATTCTCAAGATATGGCTACTCATAGAATGCCATTTGGTCATCAAGGATTTGGCAAACGTATAACTCGTCTACATAAACAAATTAAAAACACCGGGGCTGGCGCAGAAAACGTTGCTTATAATTACAAAAATGCGCACATCGTTGTTCAACAATGGCTAAGAAGTCCAGGCCATAAAAGAAATATTGTCGGTAATTATGATTTAACCGGTATTGGAGTGATCCGCGACAAGCACGGTAAGCTTTATTATACTCAACTATTCCTACGCACTACCAAAGCAAACGTCCATACTCCTACCCATGCAGCCAGAAGGGCACCTTTCGGGGTTTCATTCGGTGGCATTTCATTTAGACGGAGTGCTTAAACCCGATAAACACCCTTACGCAATCTTTGCAATAAAATCCCTAAATTTATTGGCATTCCCACAAAGACTGGCCTATGATTGAAGCATAGACGGTACACATTGTTCAGCCAACATCACGACATTGGGAGCCAGATTGAGAGTATGGTGTGCATGCTTAGAAGTTGTAAGAAGCCTAAAATACTCCGGAGGAGTCCACCTTAGTGAATAAGGACTGTACTCAATCTTACTGTCTATACCAATTTCGAACAAAGGGCGTAGCGATACGCCCTTTCTTTATTTGGAATATTAGGTATTTCTATTTTTAGTAAAACAGATTAAATTACAATAAGATAAATTATTTAGGTAAAGGATTTGCCATGATTATCGCAGCCCTATTGGAAAAAGGTCACGAAACACGAGTAGCGATTACTCCTAATTCTGCAAAGCACTATATCAAATCAGGATTTACAGTACTCATCGAATCAAATGCAGGCCAAACCTCAGGCTTCGCAGATAAAGACTATGAGCAAGTCGGCGCCCAGGTTAGCAAAGATCGAAAATCAATCCTGGAAAAAGCACAGGTCCTTCTTTGCATTAACGAACCCAGTCCTAAAGATTTAACAGGTTTGGCCGCTGGGGCTTTAATTATTGGCCATATTGATAATGAGCCTCAGGCTGAGCTCATCACCTGGTGCTTGCAAAACCAAGTGAGTTTATTATCAATGAATTTAATTCCCCGCATTAGCCGTGCTCAAAGTATGGATAGCCTGTCCTCCCAAGCGAATCTCGCCGGGTATCGGGCCGTATTGGAAGCAACCAGCCAATATCAGCGCGCCATTCCAATGATGATGACCGCTGCCGGAATGATTCAACCCGCTAAGGTACTTATTCTTGGCGCAGGCGTTGCCGGTTTGCAAGCAATTGCTACTGCTAAACGTTTGGGTGCTGTAGTTTATGCTTTTGATGTGCGACGCGCTGCTAAAGAACAGGTAGAAAGTCTTGGGGCAGAGTTTGTAGAAGTCAGCCAAGAACAAGACAGTGAAACCAAAGGTGGTTATGCATCTGAAACTAGTGAGGAATATAAAAAACTGCAAGCAGAGCTTATCGATCAATACGCCAAAATGGCGGATATTGTAATTTCGACTGCCTTAATTCCCGGTAGAAAAGCCCCTATTCTCGTGCATAAAAGCACTGTGGAGGCAATGAAACCAGGTTCAATCATTGTTGATCTGGCTACGGCACGTGGCGGTAACTGTGAGCTTAGTGTTGCTGATGAAACAATAAAACATGGGAATGTTACCATCATTGGCTTAAGTAATATGGCAGGTCTTGTACCAACAACCGCCAGTGAGCTCTATGCAAATAACCTGGTTCATCTAATTAATTTATTAGCCGATAAATCCTCTGAGATTCAATTTAATCCTGAAGATGAAATTATTCAGCAAGCGGTTCTTTGCCATCAAGGCCAATATTTACCGTTCCAGGCAACTAAGGAGACACAAAATGCATGAGAGTTATGTTACCGTACTCACCATTTTCGTTCTGGCATGCTTTGTAGGATATTACGTAGTATGGAAAGTAACCCCTGCGTTACACACCCCATTAATGTCAGTTACTAATGCGATTTCCAGTATTATCATTTTGGGCGCCCTTATCGCCGCAGGAAGCCAACTGATAGGACAAATAACCTGGATAGGTGGTTTTGCCATATTTATCACCGCAATTAATATTTTTGGCGGCTTTGTGGTTACACAGCGCATGCTAAGTATGTATAAAAAATAAGTAGTACGTCACCTAAGATACCTACGTCTGCATCACGTGGGTATAAGGCTGACCTTTTATAAAAATAAAAATAAAGGATGGATTCTTATGACAAACCTGGTTCCCCTATTTTACTTATTGGCGGCTATATGTTTTATCCTAGCGCTTAAAGGCTTAGCCAGCCCAGTCAGTGCACGAAAAGGAAACTTACTGGGAATCACAGGAATGATTTTGGCTGTGGGCTCTACACTGATGATGCCAACAACCCATCATCATCTCATACTTATTTCTTTAATCATTGCCGGGGGTATTGTCGGTACCTTTATTGCCTTAAAAATTAATATGACCGCGATTCCGCAACTGGTCGCTGCATTCCACTCATTAGTTGGTATGGCTGCAGTTCTCGTGGCTTTCTGTGCCTTTTTAGCCCCTGAGTCCTTCCACATTGGCTCTGCGGGCGATATCGCTCGCGCAAGCCTTGTGGAAATGAGCTTAGGCTTAATTATTGGAGCGATTACCTTTTCAGGCTCGGTGATTGCCTTTCTAAAGTTGCAAGGAATTATGTCCGGTGTGCCTGTAAAGTTTCCAGGCCAAAATCTGGTAAATTTGCTTATCGCCCTGGCGATTTTAGCTTCCTTAGTTGTATTTTTTGTTAATCAAACGCTGACCTTTTTTTGCATCATGGCAGCTTTGTCTTTTTTAATCGGCGTTTTGCTCATTATTCCAATTGGCGGTGCGGACATGCCGGTAGTAATTTCCATGTTGAACTCCTATTCAGGATGGGCGGCTGCAGGTATCGGTTTTACATTAGATAATCACCTATTAGTAATCACCGGGGCTTTGGTGGGGGCTAGTGGGGCAATCCTGAGTTACATTATGTGTGTGGGCATGAATCGCTCTATATTTAACGTAATTTTCGGCGGCATTCAATCCTCTGGAAGTTCATCTCAAACCGCTATAGGGGCTGAATCACGTAATGTACGTCAAGCAAATGGCGAAGATGCTGCATTCTTACTTAGTAATGCTAAGGATGTAATTATTGTGCCAGGTTATGGTATGGCAGTAGCTCATGCCCAACACGCGGTAAAAGAACTGGTTGATGCTTTAGAAAAGCGCTCAATCCGTGTGCGCTTTGCCATTCATCCTGTAGCAGGCCGTATGCCAGGTCATATGAACGTTTTGCTTGCAGAAGCAAATATTCCTTATGACCGTGTATTTGAACAAAGTGAAATTAACCGTGATTTTGCAACCTGTGATGTCGCTTTTGTTATTGGGGCTAATGACATAACTAATCCTGCTGCCAAAACCGATCCCAGCTCGCCCATTTATGGAATGCCCGTTTTAGAAGTGGAAAAAGCGAAAACCGTATTATTCGTAAAACGCAGTATGTCACCAGGTTATGCGGGTGTAGAAAATGATTTGTTCTATCATGATAATACCTATATGCTCTTTGGCGATGCAAAAACAATGACTGAATCCATTTCAAAAGCACTGGAAGAACTATAAATACCAACGTCATCCGAGACAAAGGATGACGTTTTCTTACATATTGACATAATTATGTACTTGCTCTCTTAATAAGAGTCAAGTTTGCCAAATAATCAAAAAAACTGTATCTTTGCCAGTTATTTTTTACTTTGGAGTTATTATGCTAAGAAAAATAGCCTTTGGTTTATTATGTATGGCATCCTGTTTAAATACTCATGCTTATTCTTTAGAAAATAATGAAATAAAGCCCCTAGTGACAACTACCATTGACTATGAGTTTCTACCTAAGCAACCGCTAATATTAGCAAATTATATGTTTTGGACTATAACCGCTAATTGCGTTATTACCACTGAAAACCCAAGCGTAACTCTGAATTTTGAAGGCTTAGCCAAAAAAGGTAAAATTAACGAAATTCCCCTGGCCGCAGGAGAATCCATGCAGGTTCCTGTATTTAATGGCCAAACATTAAGATTAAGTGCAGATTCTGGTGCTCGCGTTAGGATTACTAATTTAGGGGAGCTTGCAGTTAAGGCGAGCTGTACTACGGCTTAAAAAAATAGATTTAGATGGATTTAAAGCCCTTCCCCGCTCTCATTCCATTAAGACGTCATTCCGAACGTAATGAGAGGGCAGGGCTCTTCAAACAAGCCTTGAGCCAGATACTAGGAAGCCTTTACCAGGAAGGAGGACTTTCCCCCTATCTTATCCCATTAGCCCGGCAAATATACCGTTCAATATCCTGATTCACCCCATTAATGACATCCTGCTCATCTCGATCTGGCTGAATTAAAGCATACAACTGCATGCGTATAGTCTCCTCATTCCCCTGATTGAAACTACGCGAGACTGCTTCTTTAAGGGTATTGCCCTCTTTGCTAACGAACAAAGCACATAAAGCTTTAATTTTTTCTGTATTAGGTTGCTCAATACTCTTCAAAATAGAGCGATAAAAACGAGCACGGCTTAGCTCTACAGGGCTATGATAACGGGGGCTAAAGCAGCCATTATGAAAAAACTGTACTCCAGGATTTCGATGTTCATTAAGATAGGTTTCTATACCTCGAATTGCTCTTTGTAATACACTAGGTAAATTTCTTTGATTAATTTCAAGAACCGATAAATTAAAGCGCTGCACTTTTTCTAAATATGCGGTGAACATTAACTGCGAATCAGTACCTGGTTGGGATGAGTAGGCCGAATCATCAAATTGATATCTATTTCCGTCAAATTCAATTTCACCATTTTTAGCTAAGCGACCTTGCTCAATGACTAATTGTCGATGCGGTACTACCAAACGAGGGATAACTTGCTGCACCATTATTTTTTCATTAATCAAGTTGGCAACAGGCATATATTCAGGCTTAAAAATATCTCGTGTACGAATGACTTCAAGTGTGTCAGCCATGTTCACCAAATGTCTTAAAAAATCGATTTTAGGATGAATGTGTTGGTATTTGCGTTGAAATTCTTTAGGATCATCTTTATGACGAATAGTATCTGCAATTAATGCCGCTAAATCGGCCCGGATATTCATTTGTATTAAATAATTACGGCAATTATCAGCGCTTTTAGCATCCCACAAATCAATGCCATCCCCTTCTCGACCAGAATCATGCAATAAAACTGCGATACGAACTAAATCCAGTAAATAATCTTGACTTATTCGAAAAATTTGCGCAATTTCATCTAATGCAGCCGTGTATCCCTCAACATATTGGATATAAATCTCATCAATTTGGCCAACTAATTCTGCCGCAGCAAGCACATGTAATAAACCATGTGAGGAACGAATGTGAAATATATATTGTTTATCTTCTGAAATTAATTTCCTTAAAGGCTGCGGTAGCGGAATTTGCAAACGTTTGAAATTAACAACTGACATGGGTCTAGAGTAAAAATAATAATTAATCCCCTCAATTAATTCATTCTCGTTTTGAATTTCGCTAAAGATTGGCATTTTCCCCCCAACAGCCATTAATTATTATGACACGCATAATAATTGTAGTCATAGTTAGGGCCTACGGAAAGGTAAAAAATGAATATAAAGCAGCATATGTAGCCCGTATTAGACGAAGTCGTAATACGGGAATGTTAGAGCACAAATCACGCTAGACCATCCAGCTAGGTAACTAATGCTCCCGCGTCGCTTGGAATTTAATTTTCGGATACCGCTCTTCAGCCATAGTTAAATTAACGCGTGTTGGTGCAAGATACATCAATGCATCACCACCATCTAAGGCCAAATAATCATAAGCCTTAGCGCGAAACTCTGTCATTGCCTTATCATCTTCAGCATAGACCCAACGTGCGCAAGTTATATTAGCCGCTTCATAGATGCAATCCACTTTATATTCGTGCTTTAAACGATGTGCGACTACATCAAATTGCAGCACCCCTACAGCTCCTAAAATTAACTGATTACTGTTTAGAGGTCTAAATACCTGCGTTGCGCCTTCTTCGGACAATTCAATTAATCCCTTCAATAGAGCCTTGCTCTTTAATGGGTCGCGTAAACGCACTAAACGAAAAAGTTCTGGAGCAAAATTAGGAATCCCCGTGAACTTTAATTGTTCTCCTTGAGTGAACGTATCCCCTATGCGAATTGTACCGTGGTTATGTAAGCCAATAATATCACCTGCTAAAGCCATTTCTGTATGGGAGCGGTCGCCAGCCATAAAGGTTAAGGCATTAGAGATCTGGACTTCCTTTCCAATACGTAAGTGCGATAGCTTCATCCCTTTCTTATAAGTTCCGGAGCACACTCGTAAGAAAGCAATTCGGTCGCGGTGCTTCGGATCCATATTTGCTTGAATTTTAAATACAAAACCAGAAAAAGCTTCCTCATCAGCCGAGACCATACGCTCTTGGGTTGCTCGCGGTTGTGGGCCTGGAGCATAACTCACATAATCGTCTAAGAGTTCTTTGATACCAAAATTATTAATGGCCGAACCGAAATAGACGGGTGTCATTTTACCTGCCAAATACTCTTCTAAATCAAACTCGTGCGATGCGCCTTTCACTAATTCAATTTCATCACGCAGCTCTTGAGCACTATCTCCCAGTAATTCATCAAGCTGGGGGTTATTTAAGCCTTTGATTTGTAATGCATCTTGTTTTTGCGCATTTTTACCAGGCTCATAAAGATAAACAATATCTTGATAGCGGTGATAAATGCCTTTAAAACGCTTACCCATCCCCACAGGCCAGGTTACAGGTGCGCATTTAATACCTAGGACTGACTCCACCTCATCCAGTAAATCAATAGGCTCACGTCCCTCTCGGTCTAATTTATTAATGAAGGTCATTATCGGTGTATCCCGCAAACGGCATACTTCCATTAATTTAACGGTTCTATCCTCAACTCCTTTTGCCACGTCAATAACCATCAGTGCCGAATCCACCGCAGTTAAGGTACGATAAGTATCTTCTGAGAAGTCTTCATGTCCTGGAGTATCCAGTAAGTTCATCACATGCTGGTTATGCACAAACTGCATCACGGAGGTAGTAATCGAAATTCCTCGCTCCTTTTCCATTTCCATCCAGTCGGATGTGGCATGTCGGTCTGCTTTACGGCCTTTAACAGTCCCCGCCAACTGAATAGCCCCCCCGAATAACAGTAATTTTTCCGTCACCGTGGTTTTACCCGCGTCAGGGTGAGAAATAATTGCAAAAGTTCGCCGTGTGTTGAACTCCTGATAAAAATCAGACATGAAACTCTCTACATAAAATTTGTATTGAACATAGTGTGAATTTTAAGACATTCCCCGTTAATTACAAGGAAAATCCCCTCTCCTAGAAGCAGAAAGAGGGGTAAAGAAGGATTTGTGAAACTCTTTTTACAAATAACAGCCTATGCCATCATAACCGACAATTTGGCATGATTTGTATGCACTTTGATCGAGACGATAACTAACCGAACCATAAGAAGCAATTATACTCCCATCCTTATGCTGCGCAAGCTGAGGTTTTTGGTAATTGATTGCAGGCTCACATCCTCCCTGAACTTGTATCCAAATGGCATTGCCAGCTTGAATACGTTTTGCGCCAGCAGCAACACCTGTACCACAATATTGAGCGACTAACTGTTGTAGCTTTGGTGAGGTAAAAAGTACGTCATAAGAGGCAATTGCAGCTTTTACTGCATTTTCCGCATCTAAGATTCCATGTCCACAAGGTTTTTTACCCACACATGATTTGTTAGGGTCTGCACTAACGCCAAAGCCATGAGTAGTAGTAAATAAAATCTGCTCTATCTGCTCTGGACTTAAAACTTTATCGCTTGCAGAGAAAATTAATCCGGCAACCCCAGCCACATGGGGCGTTGCCATGCTGGTGCCTTGATAGTAATCAAATCCGGAGCCATTGTAACCACCACCAGGATTAACTGTTGATAAGATCCCCCCCCACAAGCCATAACGCTTATCCCCACCTGGTGCTGACAGAGTAATTCCTGGGCCATAGTTAGAGAAATAGGAGCGTAATCCTTCAGGGCCGGTAGAGGCAACTTTAACTACTCCATTACAAGCGGCAGGAGCATTATAATGTTCCCAACGATTATCATTTCCTGCGGCAGCAATAAGCACGGCTCCTTGGTTACGTGCAAAAAAAACAGCTTCTTGCAGTGCCTGATCACAAAAGTCTATTTCATCCTTAGGCCCCCTATCAACTCCAAAGCTCATATTAAGTACCTTAGCAGGATGAATGTTATTGGGGATTCCAGGAACTTCTCCTCCCACCGACCAATAAATGGCATTAACTACCGAACTCTCATAGAACATTCCTGAAGCAGCAGGAATTTTTAGCGGAAGAATTTTTAAATCTTCACCCATGCCACTCATCACATGGCCATATCCTGCAATAGTTCCCGCCACATGGGTGCCGTGGAATGACTTAGTTTCATCATTTAAGTTATTATTATTTGCGGCAAAATTCCACCCCCAAATCTTGCCCTCACTGTCTTTAACCAGGTTATTAATTAAACTCTCGTTTAAGGTAATCCCGGTATCTAATACGGCAACCACTATGGGCTTTTTAGCTAAACCAGTTGTATAAGCCCATGCCCCATCACGTGAACCGGGCTTTGATTCCAACATCACCCCGGCGGGGCGCTCAAACTCATCCCATTGGCTTTCATGAGTTAATAAATCAACCAAGTTATAAGAAGTTTTTGGATCGGGTACTGGTGTAAAATGACCTATACGATCTTTAACTGCATAAAGTACTGCTGGATTTTTACGAAGGCGCTCAAGGGCCAATTGGGTAGGATCTGTTTTCTCTTCTGCGATGTTAGCTGGAGCTTCTAATATTAATGAGTAGGCTCCATTAGCCATTGGTTTGAGCTCTTTTACAGGTAGCTGGGCAAATTGAGTAATTTGTGATTTTAATGTAGTGGTATTTTTTATTTGTTGCTTGTATTTAATAATAACATGAATGCTGTCTTGATTAGGAAGGGCGAAAGCCCCGTGGGCCATGGATAAAAGCCCCAAACCAATAATCCCTTTAGTATACATACCCAATCTCCTTATAAAATGGATAAAGCGTCACTCAGTATGCAATAAGATAAATAGCAAAACAAGAATAGGGTCTGTACTTGATATGTTTATGGCTCAAAAGAAGAACTATCTGGCTCATTCTTTAATTCGTCATGTGCCGACTTTATATTATGGAATTCAGTTTTAAAACGCTGATTACTGGTTATAGGACTTACTTGCATTCGTTCTAATACTTGATACAAATCTTTAGTTATTGTGGTTATTTCCGTTTCATTTTGACTTTGTGCGACCGCTTGCCGCGTTTCCATAAGAAATTTACTTATGCTTATGTCACTTGAAGCGTGTTTTTCTATATTATGTAGAAAGGTTTCGCATATTTTTTTTGCTTGATCAATTACATTATTACTTACAATTTTATTTAGAATAGACTCCATGCTTACCTGAATTTCATCAAGTTCCGTTTCGTCCTGTGCTGCGTAAATTTGTTGATGAGTCTCTTGAACTAGTTTATTAACTGAATGATTGTTATAAGAAAAATTAAGCACCACCAATTCATCAATATATTCTTGGCAGTGTTCTTTGGCACGGCTTAAATCATCTCGATCTTTAAGCTTTTGCAGATAATCCAACCCTTCTTGTACCGAACTGTATTTCGTCGGGTTGACTCTCTCATTTAAAATGTGGTCCTTTTTTAGAGACATAGGCGTTAACTCATAATTTAGTTACCCTGTTTTAAGTTTAGTCTCAATGTTTTATTTTACAACCCCGGAAGCTCTAGTGTTGAAAAGAGACTCATAAAGCCGTCATTCTTCACTTTGTTCAGAATGACGGGCTTTTATAAATCTACTGTTAGCTATATTAATAACGATAATGTTCAGGCTTGTATGGTCCTTTAACATCAAGGCCCAAATACTCTGCTTGCTCTTGAGTCAGTTGCGTTAATTTTGCACCAATACGTCCCAAATGCAAACGCGCTACCTTCTCATCTAAAACTTTAGGCAAAACATAAACTTGTCTTTCATAGTTCGCAGAATGTTGGAATAACTCAATTTGCGCTAGAACCTGGTTAGTAAATGATGCAGACATAACAAAACTTGGATGTCCGGTTGCGCAACCTAAATTAACTAAACGTCCTTCAGCTAATAGAATAATACGTTTACCGTCAGGGAATATCACATGATCAACCTGAGGCTTAATATTTTCCCATTGGTATTGTTTTAAACTGTGAACATCAATTTCCGAGTCAAAATGGCCAATGTTACATAAAATAGCTTGGTTACGCATGCGCTTCATATGCTCATGAGTCACCACATGGTAATTACCTGTTGCCGTTACAACAATATCTACTTGCTCAGCTACATCATCTAAAGTAACAACTCGATATCCTTCCATTGCCGCCTGTAAGGCACAAATAGGGTCGATTTCAGCAATAAAAACTGTGGCGCCTTGACCACGTAAGGCTTGCGCACAGCCTTTGCCCACATCACCATAGCCTAAAATCAAAGCAATCTTACCGGCAATCATGACATCGGTAGCACGTTTTAAACCATCTAATAATGATTCACGGCAGCCATAAAGATTATCAAATTTAGATTTAGTAACCGCATCGTTCACATTAATCGCGGGCATCTTTAAATCACCTTTTTTCGCCATTTCATAAAGACGAGCCACTCCTGTGGTGGTTTCTTCAGAAACCCCTTTAATTTCTTCTAAGAGCTCTGGATGCTTTTCATGGATAATTTGCGTTAAATCGCCACCATCATCTAAAAGCAAATTGGGAGTCCAATTATTCGGACCTCTTAAGGTTTGTTCTACACACCACCAATACTCTTCCTCAGTTTCACCTTTCCAGGCAAAAACAGGAATTCCCTCTGCGGCAATCGCTGCAGCAGCATGGTCTTGAGTAGAGAAAATATTACATGAAGACCAACGAACCTCTGCCCCCAAAGCGACTAAAGTTTCAATTAGCACTGCAGTTTGAATGGTCATGTGCAAACAACCTGCAATACGAGCACCCTTCAAAGGCTTCGCAGCACCGAATTCCTCACGTAAGGCCATCAAACCAGGCATTTCCGTTTCTGCAATCGCAATTTCTTTACGTCCCCAAGACGCTAAGGACATATCTGCTACTTTATAATCTTGATTCATAGTTACCTTAGTTGCTAATTCCATAATTATCTCCTTACAGTGCTTTCTGTAATTCAGCGACCTTATCTAAACGCTCCCAAGGAAATTGCGCGCGTCCATAATGTCCATACGTTGCCGTTTCTCTATAAATGGGGCGTAGTAAATTATGATGCTCAATAATGCCTTGCGGCGTTAAGTCAAAATGAGCATGAATTAATTCAATGATTTCATTATTGGCTAAACGACCTGTACCGAAAGTTTCCACAAAAATAGAAGTAGGTTCTGCAACCCCAATAGCATAAGAAACTTGGATTTCGCACTTATCAGCCAAGCCTGCAGCCACAATATTTTTGGCGACATAGCGCGCAGCATAAGCGGCAGAGCGATCTACTTTTGACGGATCTTTACCTGAAAAACAACCGCCCCCATGTCTGGCTGTACCACCATAAGTATCAACAATGATTTTACGTCCAGTTAAGCCACAATCACCTAATGGGCCACCAATCACAAAACGACCGGTAGGATTAATAAAATAACGAGTTTTACTGGTTAACCATTCTGCAGGCAGCGTTGTTTTAATAATTTCTTCACGTACCGCCTCCACTAAATCTTGGTGGCTAACTTCTTCGGAATGCTGGGTAGAAAATACTACTGTATCCACTTCAACAGGCATGCCTTGTTCGTAGCGCAAAGTCACCTGGCTTTTAGCATCTGGGCGTAACCATGATAAATCACCTGATTTACGTAATTGAGCTTGTTTTTCCATTAGGCGATGGGCATATGCAATCGGGGCTGGCATAAAAACATCTGTTTCACGGCTGGCATAACCAAACATAATGCCTTGGTCACCTGCTCCCTGAAGCTTAGTCGTAGCATTATCAACGCCCTGAGCAATATCAGGGGACTGTTTGCCAATTGCAGACAATACCGCACAAGACTCCCAGTCAAAACCCATTTGGGAGCTATTATATCCAATATCTTTCACTACATTTCGCGTTACCGCTTCCACATCAACCCAGGCTTTAGTGGTAATTTCTCCACCAACTAAGACCATGCCTGTTTTAACAAAAACCTCACAAGCCACACGCGCCTTAGGGTCTTGCTCAAGAATAGCATCTAAAATCGCATCAGAGATTTGATCAGCTATCTTATCTGGATGTCCTTCAGAAACCGATTCGGAAGTGAAGACAAAGCTTTCATTCATTGTAAATCCTCTTTAAAGGGGTTATCCCATTAATTTAATAAATTCATTAAATATTATTTCGATGTCATGCGGCCCAGGGCTCGCTTCTGGATGCCCTTGAAAACCGAGGGCTGGCTTTTCTTTATGGCGAATACCTTGCAAGGTCCCATCAAACAACGAACGGTGAGTCACTGTCAAACATTCTGGCAAAGTGTCCTCATCCACAGTAAATCCATGATTTTGGCTAGTAATAAATACACGTTGGCTACCTTCAGTTTCAATAACTGGATGATTCGCCCCATGATGACCAAATTTCATTTTTTTAGTTTCACCACCACAAGCTAACGCCAAAATTTGGAAACCCAGGCAAATACCAAATACAGGGATACCCTGCTTTAAAAATTCTTGGGTTGCTTTAATTGCATAGTCACAAGCTTGTGGATCTCCCGGGCCATTCGATAAAAATATGCCATCAGGCTCCATTGCCAATACTTCTTCGGCTGAGGTTTGAGCTGGAACAAGGGTCAAATGGCACCCTTTATCATATAAGATACGTAAGATATTGTGTTTTACACCAAAATCATAAGCGACCACATGAAACTGCTGCGGGCGAGAATCTGGGCCCCACTCTCCTCGGCCCTCATGCCAACGCTCTGTTGTTTTACGAGAAACTTCTAAAGCCAAATCCATGCCTTGCAAACCTGTAAATGATTTTGCCTTAGCCAGAACCCGTTCGGGATTACTTACATCAGTACTAATGCAAGCACCAATTGCGCCATGCTCACGTAGCCTTAAAGTTAAATCACGCGTATCAATTTCAGCAATAGCAACCACATTATGTTTTTTGAGCCATTCGCTAAGCGATTGCTCAGCACGATAATTACTGTGGGTTAAGGAATAATTCCTCATCACTAAACCAGCAGCCCATACTGTATTAGACTCCATGTCCTCAAAAGTACAACCAGTATTGCCTACATGAGCAGAAGTCAAAGTGATAATCTGGCGGGCATAGGAGGGATCGCTAAGCATTTCCTGATAGCCAGTTAGGGAGGTATTAAAAACCAGTTCACCAACACAGTCACCGCTAGCGCCTACTGAAATTCCTTCGTATACCGTTCCATCGGCTAACACTAAAATTGCTGGTTGATTTATCATGGAGCACACTCTATGTTGTGTGTAATTCAATCAACATAGTTTGAATCCAAAATCAAACTATGTTGATAAGCACAAAAATGTGCATAAATTACACATAAAAATAAATGCGCCATTGTAACTTAATTAGCTTAAAATTTCATGTCTTCAAAAAATTTTTTCACACCAGCAAACCATGAACTAGTACGTGGTGAATGATTTGCCTTGGCGGATTCTAAAGATTCATGCAATTTAGATAATAAGTCCTTCTGCTCACGAGAAAGGTTAACTGGAGTTTCAACAACGACTTTACACAATAAATCACCCTGACCGTGCCCGCGTACCGATTTCATTCCTTTACTTCTTAAACGAAATACTTTGCCTGTTTGCGTTTCCTCAGGAATTTTTAAGGTAACTCGGCCTTCAAGAGTAGGAACTTCAATAGAGCCTCCCAATGCCGCAGTGATAAAGCTAATAGGGACTTCACAATGTAAATCATTATCTTGGCGCTCGAAGATCGCATGTTTTTTAATATTGATTTGCACGTAGAGATCACCCGAACCACCACCATATATTCCGGCTTCACCTTCGCCAGTCAAACGTACACGATCTCCATTATCAACACCTGCAGGAATTTTAACCGTTAATTTTTTGCTTTCACGAATACGGCCTTGGCCATGACAGCTTGTACATGGGTCAGTAATGACTTTACCTTCGCCATGACAACTTGGACAAGTCTGTTGAATGGAAAAGAACCCTTGTTGGATTCGAACTTGTCCCATGCCATTACAGGTTTCACATGTTTTAGGTTGAGTTCCTGGCTTAGCTCCGGAACCATGACAGGTATTACACGAACCTTGTCTGGGTACAGTAATCTCAACGTCTTTGCCTGTAGCGGCTTCTTCTAAAGTTAAGGTGACGTTAAATTGTAAGTCAGCACCGCGTTGGCCACGTGATTGGCGCCCTGCACCACGACCACCAGAAAAAATGTTTTCAAAAATATCTTCGAAAACATCGCCAAAGCCCCCAAAACCACCACCGCCGAAGCCACCGCCTCCACGTGATGGATCCACGCCCGCATGACCAAATTGATCATAGGCAGCACGTTTTTGCTGATCAGAGAGAATGCTGTATGCATTTTGAATTTCTTTGAACTTTTCTTCTGCGGAGGAGTCACCGGGATTGCGATCTGGATGATACTTCATCGCCAGCTTACGATATGCTTTTTTAATCTCTGCATCACTCGCTGTTCGACTTACTTCTAAAAGCTCATAATAATCCCGCTGTTCCATAACTACTCACATATATAGATAAATTAGTTTTAATACCGTTTTGTCAAACACAGTTGGGCCGAAGACACCAACAATAATCCTATTCCTTGCATTATAGGCAGGAATAGAGATTATTGCTGGGCCTCTCGGCCCAATCCAGGTTTTACCAAACCCATTGAATAAAATTACTTCTTATCGTCCTTAACTTCTTCAAACTCAGCATCCACAACACCATCATCCGCCTTGGCAGATTCATGAGCTGGTGCTTCCTGTGCACTGCCTTGTTGTGCCTGACCTTCTGCTGATTTTTTCGCATAAACACGCTCTGCCATTTTAGCAGAAGCATCAGTTAAGGTTTTTACTTTCGCTTCAATTTCTGCTTTATCAGTACCTTGAACCGCTTCTTTTAATTCAGCAACTGCGGTTTCAATGCCTTTTTTCTCATCCTCAGAAAGTTCCTCAGCTAAATCTTTCATTGATTTTTCACAGCTGTGGATCAAGCTATCAGCCTGATTACGAAGCTCTGCTAACTCTTTAAACTTCTTATCTTCTTCAGCATGAGATTGGGCATCTTTAACCATGGCTTCAACTTCTTCGTCACTCAAACCACTAGAGGCTTTAATGACAATCGATTGTGCCTTACCTGTTGCTTTATCTTTTGCAGAAACGTTAAGGATACCATTCGCATCAATATCAAAAGTCACTTCAATTTGTGGTACGCCACGTGGCGCTGGAGGAATATCGCCCAAATCAAATCGACCTAAAGATTTGTTTGCAGATGCCTGCTCACGCTCACCTTGTAATACATGCACTGTTACTGCAGTTTGGTTGTCATCAGCAGTAGAGAACACTTGGTTCGCCTTGGTAGGAATTGTTGTATTTTTCTCGATGAGCTTGGTCATAATCCCGCCCATTGTTTCAATACCTAAAGACAATGGAGTTACGTCCAGCAAGAGAATGTCTTTCACTTCACCAGACAATACTGCTGCTTGAATCGCAGCCCCTACAGCCACTGCTTCGTCAGGGTTTACGTCTTTGCGTGGTTCTTTACCAAAGAACTCTTCCACCGTTTTTTGTACTAAAGGCATACGAGTCTGACCACCAACCAAAATTACTTCATTGATTTGCGATACTGTTAAGCCCGCATCTTTCAATGCTGTTTTACATGGTTCAATCGTACGCTCAACCAGCTTCTCAACTAAAGATTCTAACTTCGCACGAGTTAATTTTATATTTAAGTGTTTTGGTCCAGTAGCATCTGCGGTAATGTAAGGCAAATTAACGTCTGTTTGTTGTGCTGAAGACAATTCAATTTTTGCCTTTTCAGCAGCTTCTTTCAAACGTTGTAACGCTAATGGGTCATTGTGTAAGTCAATGCCTGAATCTTTTTTGAATTCTGCAGCTAAATAATCAATTAATGCCAAGTCAAAGTCTTCACCACCGAGGAAGGTATCTCCGTTTGTAGCTAATACTTCGAATTGGTGCTCCCCATCAACTTCAGCAATTTCGATGATGGAAATATCGAAGGTACCACCACCAAGGTCATATACAGCAATGATGGAATCACCACGTCGTTTGTCCATGCCATAAGCAAGAGCAGCCGCCGTAGGCTCATTAATGATACGTTTTACTTCAAGACCTGCAATACGGCCAGCATCTTTAGTAGCTTGACGTTGTGAATCATTAAAGTAAGCAGGTACCGTAATAACCGCCTCTTTGACTTCTTCGCCTAAGTAATCTTCTGCAGTCTTTTTCATTTTGCGTAACACTTCAGCAGAAATTTGTGGTGGCGCTTTATCTTGACCTTGGACTTTAACCCAAGCATCACCATTGTCTGCTTTGATGATTTTGTAAGGAACCATCTTAATGTCTTTTTGGACAACGCCATCTTCAAAACGACGACCAATTAAACGCTTAATCGCGAATAATGTTTTTTCAGGATTTGTTACTGATTGGCGTTTTGCAGATTGACCTACCAAGATTTCACCATCATCAGTGTATGCAACAATTGAAGGAGTGGTACGATGACCTTCGCTGTTATCAATTACTCGAGGCTTATCACCTTCCATTACTGCGACACATGAGTTAGTAGTACCTAAGTCAATTCCAATAATCTTTGCCATTCTTTTTTTACTCCAAATTAATATTGTTCACTATGTGATGAAATTCATATGGGGATATATCCCAATGATTTCAACCCATTTCCTGAATTATTTTTTTGAAACGATGACGCGTGCGGGTCTAATTACACGATCATTAAGCTTGTATCCTTTCTGGAATACCGCAATCACTGTATTTGGTGCTGCATCAGGTGCATCTTGCATTGTCATTGCCTCATGTTCTTGAGGATCAAAAGGCATCCCCACTGGATCAATTTGTTGTACATCAAATTTCTGAAGAACATCAACAAACAATTTCATGGTTAATTCGAGGCCTTCACGCATTGCTACATCATCCGCTTTAATAGCCAATTGCAGCGCCTGCTCTAAGCTATCAATGATTGGTAATAAAGCGCTAATTAGTTTTTCAGCACCATACCGGTGTGCGTTAGCAATTTCACGTTCAGCACGACGGCGTACATTGTCCAACTCGGCCATAGCGCGCACAGACTTTTCCCAGTTTTCATGGGCTTTTTGCTCAGCAAGAGTTAATTGCTCGCTTAATTCTTTATAATTCGCATGCTCTAAGCCTTCCTCATGATGAGCTGGCTCTTCAGCTTGTATTTGCTCTTCAGTAGGTTGCTCCTCGTGAGCTTCGTGTTCTTCTTTAAATTTATTCCAATCTTTTTTATCGTGTTTGCTCATCCAAATAACTCCTGACTAACCTGAATTTTGCACATGGGGACAAAAGGAATAAATTTCAAGGGCTGATGTTTAAAATAAAATGTAAACGAGTAAGGGCCTGTTGCAGTATGTGTCCATTTATTCCATACTTAGACACCGAAAAAGTCACTTGGATTTATTATGCAAAAATGGTCGCCAACTTCCTGGCTCCAGCGCTCCTATTTGCAAGCTGCAAACTATGCTGATGAAACCCAGCTAAAAAAAGCGGTGGATCAACTGAGTCTGCTGCCACCACTGGTTACCAGTAGTGAAGTAAAACACTTAAAAAGAGAAATTGCCCGTGCTGGGCGCGGTGAAGCATTTATTCTTCAAGGCGGTGATTGCGCAGAATCATTTAATGATTGTCGCCCTGAAATTATCAGCAATAAACTAAAAATCATGTTGCAAATGAGTTTGATTTTATTGCATGGGCTACGTAAACCCATTATTCGTGTCGGCCGTATTGCAGGGCAATATGCCAAACCCCGCTCTTCTGATTTTGAAACGATTGATGGCATTACTTTACCTAGCTATCGTGGTGATTTAGTAAATTCGCCAGAATTTACTCCAGAAGCTAGAGAACCTAATCCTAATTTATTGCTTCAGGCGTACAGTTATTCAGGTATCACTCTGAATTTTATTCGCGCTTTATTAGATAGCGGTTTTGCAGATTTGAGCCACCCCCAGCGTTGGGATCTAAGTTTTGTAGAACATTCTCAGCAAAAAGAAGAATATAAAACATTAGTTAATTCGATTAGTGATGCTTTAGATTTTTTGGAAACTATTGATGGGATACAATCCAGTAATTTAGCAAAGGTTGATTTTTATACCTCTCATGAAGCATTGCATCTGCATTATGAACAAGCACTAACTCGGCAATTAGAAGATGGCTTATGGTATAACTTATCCACGCATTTACCCTGGATTGGTATGAGAACAGCCCAGGCAGACAGCGCTCATTTAGAGTTCTTACGCGGTGTGCAAAATCCCTTGGGCATAAAAATTGGCCCTAGCGCTACGCCAGAGTGGTTACAAGAGGTATTGGAAATTGCGAACCCTAATCGTGAAGAAGGCCGCCTTTTATTGTATACCCGCTTAGGTGCCCAACACATTGATCGCCTATTACCGCCCCTAATTGATGCGGTGAAAAAAACAAATATTCCGGTGACCTGGTCATGCGATCCCATGCATGGCAATACGGAAAGCACCGCAGATGGCATTAAAACACGCCATTTTGATAATATTCTTTTAGAGTTACAACAGGCTCTGGAGATTCATCGCGGCATGGGCAGTTATCTTGGTGGTGTTCATTTTGAGCTCACAGGAGATAATGTCACTGAGTGTATTGGTGGTGCTCGAGGTTTAGCCGCCCATGATCTGAAAACGGCTTATCATAGCTTAGTAGATCCTCGCTTAAACTATGAGCAATCGATTGAAATGGCCTTGCAGCTAAGCCGGCAGTTTAGAGTTTGATGAGAAAAAATTCCTCAAGTTGTAGGTTGGGTTGAGACCCAACCTACACACTTTACCGGTGATAAAGAGGGCTAAACTCATGCACGGCCTCAACCATTGCAGCTACATGCTCTGGCGGCACATCAGGAGTAACCCCATGTCCTAGATTAAATACATGCCCCGTTCCATGCCCATAAGATGCCAAGACCTTTTGCACCTGTTCACGAATACATTTCTCAGAACTCAACAACACTGAAGGATCTAAATTACCCTGCAAGGCTACCTTATCACCCACTCTACGACGAGCTTCCGCCAAATCACAAGTCCAATCCAGCCCCAAAGCATCACAGCCCGTAGCAGCCATACGCTCTAACCATTGCCCGCCCCCTTTCGTAAATAAGATTACTGGAATGTCAGGATGATTGGCCTTTAGCTGCTGGATAATTTGCTGCATATAAGCCAAAGAAAATGATTGGTAGTTTTCAGGTGTAAGTATTCCGCCCCAAGTATCGAAAAGCATTACCGCATTAACACCTGCTTTGATTTGTTCTTCCAAATAATCGGTTACGGATACAGCAAGCTTTTGCAATAAGAGATGTGCTGCTTCACTTTCGGTATAAATTAACTTTAAAATATGCTTAAAATCCCGAGTACTCTGCCCTTCGACCATATAACAGGCTAAAGTCCATGGACTGCCGGAAAAACCAATTAAAGGAAGCTCTTGCGGCATTTCCTTACGGATTAAGCGCACAGCGTTCGTCACATAAGCCAAAGATTCTGTGGTTTCAGGTACTCGTAACTTTTTAATTGCCTCAAGATCCCGTACTGGATGGTGAAAACGAGGCCCCTCTCCTTCAGCAAAGTACAACCCTAAGCCCATAGCATCAGGAATAGTTAAAATATCAGAAAATAAAATAGCCGCATCCATCGCGTACCGTCGCAATGGTTGTAATGTGACTTCGCAGGCTAATTCGGGATTTTTACAAAGACTTAAAAAATCACCCGCCAATGCTCGCGTTTGCCGGTACTCTGGTAAATAACGACCCGCTTGACGCATCATCCATATTGGGGTTCTTTCAACGGGTTGACGTCTTAACGCTCGGAGAAATAAGGATTGGTTTAAATCATACATTGTGCGGCTCCAGCATTATTAAAAAATGCGTCTATCTTACCATAAGCATTACAATCCGACTTAATTAAGAAAGAAAATTTAGGTAAAATAGCTGCAAATCAATGAGTAGGAAAAAGAGTGGATACTTTGCATATTAAAGGCTTAAAAGTAAGTACCCGTATTGGCGTATATACTTGGGAACAACATATTAACCAGCAATTATTAATCGATATTAACATTGATACCGACCTAAGTTCATGCCAAGAGGACCTCAATAAAACCATTGACTACGCCGCTCTTTGTGAAATGGTCACGCAATTTGTAGAGTCTAAGCCATTCCAACTTATCGAAACAGTAGCCAATGAAGTAGCTCACTTAATTCAGCAGCATTTTAACGTTCCTCAACTGACTGTCAGTATTAGTAAACCTCATGCGATAAAAAATGCCGAGAATATTCAAGTCATTATACGTCGTTGACGCACCTTAAATCGGGAACATAAAGTAAAAAAATACACATCAATGCTTAATAATGATACTATCGCCCACCTATTTTCTTGAAAGGAATAGTAGTGCTTACATTCATCGTTGGCGGCCTTATCGTTTTAGGCAAAATTTTATTAGGTTTCGCAATTGCAGGAATTTCTCTTGCAGTGATTGCTCTGATTGCACATGCTTTTTATTCTGCCCCGTTACCTAGTCGGCAAAAAATTCGACTCAGGGATGGGCGTATCATGGAAGGCCCCGATAAAATACTCGGCCAAGGAGCATTTGGAGCCGTACATCAATATCAGCTCGAAAATAAACCAGTTGCAGTTAAAATGCCTAAAGAAGCTAATTATAATATGCTCCAGAAACACGAGCTGGATTTATTAAAAAAGGCAACTCCTCATCCTCAAATCATACGCTTAGTAGGTGAAGCCCAAGTAGAAAATACAACCTGGATTATTACAGAATTTATGCGTGGTTCACTTCGTGATTTATTGGATAACCTCCCCAATTTATCCTGGAAAACCAAATTATCTATTGCAATTCAAATTGTAAAAGGCGTGATGCACCTACATAATATATCGCAAGGTTTTTTTGAAAAAAAGTCAATTGTTCATCAAGACTTAAAGCCAGAGAACATCCTGGTTGATCAATTTAAAGATACGCCTAATATTCGAGCTAAAATTAGTGATTTTGGCATTGCTAAAGAGGTTCAGGCACTTACGCTTCCAATTATAGGTACAACCCTTGTATCAGGTGTAGTAAAAGGAACCGAGGGAGGAACCCTAAACTATTCAGCCCCAGAAACAGCTAAGGCGTTAATAAGCGGCTGGGGAAGCGCGGGCACAAAATGTGATATTTTTAGTCTAGGCATTATTTTATGGGAACTAGCTACTGGACGTGTTCCCCGTAGAAGTAAAGAAGAAATTTTAGAAGGACGCTTTGATGAGTTTACCGAAGAAGAACGACAGCATCGTAGGCCTCATACGGAAAAATCTTTCTTGGGTTCAGTGACCCACACAACAAAACCTACTTATCCCAACTGCGGATTTTTTGGCCCACTCATTAAATCATGTACGAACCCAAAACCCGAGAAACGCAATACGGCACCAGAATTACTCGCCAAATTGGAAAAGATATCGGTTTAGCATAGCCCTAAACTTATAAGGTAGGCTGGGCTGTTAAGCTCAGGATCGGAAGTAGCACGAGTCCTATTTGCTGGGCTTAACAGCCCAGCTACATGCGCTGCGCGACGCCATAGAGCGCCATTAGTTGCAAGCAACTATGCTACACCAAATTGCTCGCAATCGCAGACAGGCTCCATCAACCCGCAGTAACCATTCCCCTTAAACGAGAGTTTCGCGCTAAATCGACTTGCGCTCTTTGTGCTAAGGAACGATTAGCATAGGGACCAACAACAACGCGATACCAAATACCTTTAGTGGCATGATTAATTGGAATCACACTTACATTAAAGCCTTTAAGTGTTAAGCTTCCTTTCATTTGCTCCGCATCACGGCGTGCCTTAAAAGCTGCGACCTGTACTGAAAAAGCGCCCCTGCTTGCTGCCGGCGCTACAAGCCGTGCCTCAGCAATTCGCGCTGGTGCAGGCGCCTGTATTTTGGCTACCGCTGGTTTGGGAGCTGATGCAGTCACTGTAGTAGCCGCTACTGCGGTTTGTGCCGTCGTAACGGTAGCATTAGGTGCAGCCGCTACCGCAGCAGTAGCTGTTGCGGTAGTTGTGGTGTTAGCCACTGGATGAGCAGCAGCCGTATTGCCTGCTGCTTGTTGTGAACTAGGAACCTTTTCATTAGTCAGTAAAGTATAAAACTCAAATTTCGGCTTAGGAGGAATTGCAGCCTGGCGTCCGGCTTGAGGTTTTGGTGCTTCTTTGCGTGCCTCATGATGAGCCAAAACCTGGGCGTTAACCCAATGGCTAATTGCATCAACATCAAAAACAGTCGCAGTAAAGTAACCTAGCAAGAAACATACTGCCATTACTAAAATCTGTTGCGGCGCACTGGTGTGCGCACGTCCTGACCGCTTAGTGTTATATTCTCTTCCCATTACATACTCTCAGGAGCAGACACGCCCAATAAATCTAACCCATTGTTTAATACTTGACGTACAGCCTCTAACAAACACAAACGTGCATAGCGTAATTGCTCATGTTCGCATAAAAGCTGTACCGCATTATAATAGCTATGCAATCCATTCGCCAATTCACGTAAATAATAGGCGATTTGATGGGGTTCGCATTGGATTGCTGCCTGCTCTACAACTTCGGTATAACGACCAATCAATGCAATTAACGCTGCTTCATGTGGCTGATCTAACAAATTAATATGCTCCAGTCCCACCGCTTTATCCCAAGATAAACCACGTTCATTCAATTGTCTTAATACGGAGCAAATACGTGCATGAGCATATTGGATATAATAAACAGGATTATCACTGGACTCCGACTTTGCTAAATCCAAATCAAAATCCATATGTTGTTCAGACTTTCGTGCCACATAAAAGAAACGTGCAGCATCATTACCCACCTCATCACGTAGCTCTCTTAAGGTAACGAAAGAACCACTACGAGTAGACATTTGCACGCGGTCACCGCCTCGATAAAGAATTGCGAACTGTACTAATAATACCGTCAGAGCATTCTCATCATGGCCTAGAGCTTTTACTGCAGAACGTAAACGAGTTACATAACCATGATGATCTGCGCCAAAAATATTAATCACGCGGTCATAGCCACGATCATATTTATTCCAATGATAGGCAACATCCGAAGCAAAATAGGTTTTTTGCCCATTAGCACGCACCAGAACTCGGTCTTTTTCATCACCAAAATCAGTCGCCTTAAACCACAAAGCTCCTTCTTGCTCGAAGGTATGACCTGCGTCTTTAAGTGCCTGAATTCCCTTTTCTATAGAGCCATCTTCAAATAAAGATTGTTCTGAAAACCAATTGGTGTAATGGACACCAAATTCCGTCAAATCGTCTTTAATATCATCTAAAACTGTATTCAATGCATGTTGATGAAACAATGCGAAAGCATCTTTTCCTATTAGGGATGAAGCTCGCTCAATCATTGCGTCAATATAAATTTCTTTATCGCCTCCCTGTGGTTCATCCGCTGGCATGCCCTCAAGCACTTCAGCCCATGGGTGCACAAATTGGCTGCCATGTTTTGTCCAGAGAATTTCTGCGATTTCAATAACATACTCGCCTTTATAGGCATTCGCAGGAAAAACAACAGGCTCAGCAGCAAGCTCCAAGTACCTTAACCAGACGCTAACGGCCAAAATATTCATTTGCCGCCCTGCATCATTAACGTAATACTCGGCGTTAACATCATAGCCTGCAGCACTTAAGACATTGCATAAGGTGGCACCAAACGCTGCACTACGTCCATGACCAACGTGTAATGGACCTGTAGGGTTCGCAGAAACAAACTCAACCAAAACCTTTTGATTTTGACCAATAGTACTACGCCCAAATTCACCAGCTTTCTTTAAAACCTCAGTAATAATTTGCGAACGTGCATCATTACGGATAAAGAAATTAATGAAGCCTGCACCAGCTATTTCTACCTTTTCTATAGAAGCATCTTCAGGTAACGCTTGAACTAAAAGTTCTGCAATTTTACGAGGAGCCTGGCGGCAAGGCTTCGCCAATATTAATGCTAAATTACTGGCATAATCGCCATGAGCTGAATCTTTTGAACGATCTACTTTTATATCTACGTTCAATTCAGTAGGAACTTCTCCTGATTGTTGCAAAGCGGCTAAAGCCTGTCTTAAAAGATGCTCTACAGTTTGTTTCATGCGACTTATTTTCCATCAAAAAAATGATGGCTATTATGCTCTTTTTCCTGCCAGATGAAAAGGTTTTAAGTGAATCGACTTTTGGCGCCACCCTCTCCCATTCTCTATTAAAAAATACAAATATATTCCCTTATGGCCATACATGAACCAAAGAAATCAAAATATGGGCTATAATTTTTATTAAATGTCTTTTGAGAAAAATTATGTTTGAGCGCTTTAAACAATGGTTAGCTGAACGGCAAAGACACTATGGATTTATAAGCAGGGCTTATGAGAAACATCAGCAAATAATAAAAGAAAATGAGGAGGCATTAGCTCAATCGAGTCAAGACTTATCAGAGCGAGCAGGGAGACAATCGGCTTATAATGATACATATTTAGCCATGCATGAGCAGCATAAGGAGGCTTTTGATAATTATAAACAGAATGCACCGTCATCTAAGCTTCTGTTTTTCATGAAAAACATATTTGGAGACACAGTAAATTTTTTCCTTGCAAATTCGCAATTAGACTCCCAAGCGGCAGAATTACAAGAGCTTGCGGTAAGCAATGCAAGGAGTAAACCGCTATTCGCTCTTTGGGAAAAACATGAACAAGACATGCAGCTATTTGGCCAAAACCAATTAATTGGAAAGTATGATGCGTTAAATAGCAAAGGGGTATGTGATGGTCTGATAAGTGAATGGACAAGATTTCACACCAAATATCCACACGGCGAGCAAAATTTTCTGGAGAAACTTAATAATAAATTAAACAGCGACTCTCCTGAAAACTTTGTTGCACGAGTTGCTACCCTACATACACAGCAAGCATTCCATAAACAACAAAATAAAGATTTCTACTTTATCACCGAAGGCAGGCTAAGTACGCTTGACAAAAGGGCGAGCCAATGTGCTTCACAAGAAGAAATTATCAACCAGGCAATCAACTATTTTAAAGAAAATGCCAATAATAATCTGGCTGCGATTGATTTTAAGATGGAAGATTTAAATGAAGGCCATGCTGTTGGTATTCGCTGTATACGTAACGATAAACAAGAAATAGAGGCTTACGTTTTTTACGATCCTAATCGAGGAGAGTTAACCTTTAAGGGTGAAAATAAAGAGCAAAACTTACAGGCGTTCTTTTCCAAATGGACTGCAACAATGGCTGAAGCGATGACTCCAGCCTCTCAAGATGTTGCGTCTTCTCCAGCCATTCAAATTACTTTAGAAACCTATACGACTTCCTCACGCATTAATTTATTAAGTGAGAAAAAGAAAGAGCAGCTACATACACCTAAGCCCAGCGTAAGGGAGAATACGCCTGCACCCCAACCAACAGAGCCTCAAGTAACAAACGAGACATCCGCAGATAATGATTATGAAGAGGAACGCCCTCATTCGGTGAAAATATAATAAAAAAACAAACCAGCCTGAGCTGTGAGGCACTCAGGGGGTCAAAGCATAGCCAAGGTCATCCACAATTACATAATTGCTAATAATATAAAGTTACCTAATTTCATTGAACATAGTATTAACTCTAATTGATGACTGCTATTAGAGCACTGTCAACTAATAAAAATTCAAGGTAAACTGCATTAAAATTTTATACTAAACTAAATACTATTGTGCTATCCAACCCTTGTGATTCATTAACAGGCGTCGGCCCTGCGCTGGCAGCCAAATTGACGAAATGCGGCATTCATACCGTACAGGATCTACTTTTCCATTTGCCTTATAAATATCAAGACCGTACTCGGATTACTCCCATTCAGGATTTACGGCCTAATGATTGGGCAGTTGTTGCCGGGCGAGTCTGTAAAACTGAAGTGAAATCAGGTAAACGCTCAATGCTACATTGCTACGTTGATGATCAATCAGGGATAATTAAGCTGCAATTTTTTCATTTTAATAAGCAGCAAATCACCGGCTTCAACAATAGTGCCAGACTTCATGCTTTTGGAGAGGTGCGAGAATTTAATGGCCAATTAACAATGACTCATCCAGAGTATCAATTACTGGATGAGCATGAAGAATGCACCGTCAATGAAACCTTAACTCCCATTTATCCATCGACACAAGGCCTAAGCCAAACCCGCATCAGACAAATGGTGCTGAGCGCTCTTAACCAATGCGCCCATGAATTACACCAATTAGAATGGATGGATGAAACATTATTACAAACTCATGGTTTTTATCCCTTAGCAGAGGCAATTAAGCTATTACATAATCCTCCTCCAGATATTTCGGTGCAATCCCTTGAAGAAGGAAAACATCCAGCCTTAAAACGCTTGGTCTTTGATGAGTTATTAGCCCAGCGTCTGAGTATGCAATTTGCTCGTGAGTCACGCAAAGCCTTACATGCGCTTCCTTTACCCGCGGATAAGGCCTTAAATCAACGTTTTATTGATTCATTACCTTTTCCCCTAACCCAAGCGCAGCAACGAGTTGTGCAAGAAATTAGCCAAGACTTAGCACAAAACAAACCCATGTTACGTTTAGTACAAGGTGATGTCGGTGCAGGAAAAACTATTGTTGCTGCCTTAGCCGCCTTGCATGCTATAGCAAATGATCAACAGGTTGCCTTTATGGCACCTACTGATTTATTAAGCGAACAACACGCAAATAACCTGATTAAATGGCTTGAGCCTTTAGGCATCCGGATTTATCGCCTAAGCGGCAAAATGAAAATCGCAGAGCGTCGCAAATCATTTGCAGCCTTAGCTGATGGCAGTTGCCAATTGGTTATTGGTACCCATGCACTGTTTCAAGAGGAAGTCACTTTTGCACGATTAGGTTTAGTTATTATCGATGAGCAACATCGATTTGGCGTGGAGCAACGATTATCTCTACAACAAAAAGGACAGCAGGAGCAACTCACTCCACATCAATTATTAATGACCGCCACGCCAATTCCACGAACATTATCCATGACTCATTTCGCGCATTTGGATAGTTCCATTATTGATGAATTACCTCCAGGTCGTGTTCCGGTTACTACGGCTGTCTTAAGTCAGAATAAGCGTGAAACTATTATTGAACGATTACAAATCGCTATTGCTGAGGGACGTCAGGTATATTGGGTTTGCACTTTGATTGAGGAATCAGAGAAACTTCAATGCATGGCCGCTACCGAAACAGCCGAAAACTTACAAGCTCAACTGCCTAATGCTCGAATTGGCTTAGTACATGGGCGAATGAAGTCAATGGAAAAAGAGGCAACCATGGCTGCGTTTAAATCGGGCGAAATTAATTTATTGGTTGCAACCACAGTTATTGAAGTGGGCGTGGATGTACCCAATGCCAGTTTAATGATTATTGAAAATGCAGAGCGTTTAGGCTTATCTCAATTACATCAGCTACGTGGCCGTGTTGGCAGAGGCAGCTCTAAATCGCATTGTATTTTACTGTATCAATCTCCTTTATCTCCTCAGGGAGCAGAACGTTTAAAAATCATGCGTGCAACCAATGATGGATTTATTATTGCCGAAAAAGATATGGAGTTACGCGGTGCAGGAGAGGTATTAGGGACGCGACAAACAGGATACCGCCAATTTAGAATTGCCGATCTTAATCGAGATCGGGAATTGCTGGCAGAGTTACCACCCATTGCAAAAAGCCTAGTACAAAAAGCACCGGTCACTGCCAAAATGATTACCCAGCGCTGGTTAGGCAATTTCGAACAATTTTTGCAAGGATAGTTCAGAGGAACGATATTTCCAAAAAAATATTTAAAAAATACCAAGTCAAGACTGTTTTTTATTTTTTTCTTTGTTAATATACCCAGCCCTGATTTCCATACTGCGCAAAACCTCCTGTGGATATCTCTTCTACGCACAACGAATAATAATACAACACTTTTATTTTAATCTCTTTAAAACCCTTATTTCACTAGGGGATTACAGCTTTTTTTATTTTAAAATCTTAAAATACTTATCCACAAATTCTGTGGATAACTCTGTGAATAGGATGTAAAACAATATGTATAGAGTCTTAGATTTTAAATTTTGATATAAAATAATTGCTATCCATGTTTAAATAACCGAAAACAAAAAAACGACCCCTTTATGACGCAAAAAGACAGATACTGGCAAGCTAAAAAAGTTACCATTATAGGCGGCATTTCTAACGCACTCTTAGGTGTGATTAAATTATCTGGTGGCGTTTTATTCCATTCTCACGCACTCATTGCCGATGGGTTACATTCATTTTCTGATCTCATTACCGATGGCATGGTTTTACTCGCCTCCAAATATGGCAGCCTTGATGCGGATGATACCCATCCTTATGGCCATCAGCGTATTGAAACTGCCGCAACCTTTTTATTGTCTTTATTGCTTATTTTGGCGGGAATTGGTATTGCCTGGGATTCCATATATGAACTGATGCATGCAAGTTATACAATGCCTCAATGGCTATCCTTACCCGTAATAGGCATCTCTATTCTTGCCAATGAGGCCTTATTCCATTACACCTTATATATAGGCAAGCGCATTAGCTCTAAATTAATCATTGCCAATGCCTGGCACCATCGTACCGACTCTGCTTCCTCACTGGTAGTATTAATTGGATTAATAGGTAGTTTAGCCGGGTATGCATACCTTGATACAGTCGCTGCCATTATTGTGGCGTTAATGATTGCTAAAATGGGCTGGGATTATGGTTGGCATAGTATTAAAGAGCTGGTTGATACCGCAGTAAGCCCTACCCTCTTAGCGCAAATTGAGCAAGTAATTCAAAATGTACCAGGAGTGGAAAAAATCCATCAATTGCGCAGTCGTTTTATGGGTGAAAATGTGCTTATTGACGTACATATTTTGGTTTCTCCCAGAATATCAGTCTCAGAAGGACACTACATTGCACAACATGTACACCAAGCACTCGTTAACCAAATTGATAGTGTTACTGATGTTATTGTTCATGTGGATCCAGAAGATGATGAAATCTCTAGCCCCTCACTTCACTTACCCAGCAGAAAGGTAATCTATGAGCAATTGCTTACTGAGGTACACCTTAATTTCCCACAAATACTCTTTTGGAACTTACATTATCTCGATGGTAAAATCAGCGTTGATATCGTTTGCAAGGAACATTTTACCCAGTGGAGAGAATTGCATGAGCAAGTAATTTTGGCATTAAAACTGCAATCCGATATTAAAGAGGTTCGCCTCTTTAGTTTACATGAAATTATGGATCAAAAATCAATTGAGTCTTAACAGTTGATGAATTGTTTGATTACATTTTGCCATAGGGGCACTCCGTCTCTTTTTATATTTACGTGACCTCTAGCCTTTTTTTAGGTAAAATATGCCCCCAAAACTTTATGATTTCAAACGATAGGCATGATTCATGGTCTCTGCTACCAGTTTAAAAATACTTTTTGCATGTTCCATTTTCGTCGTGATTTTGCTGGCTGGCTGGTATCCCTTTAAAAAACGTATCAAAGACGATAAACATATTGATTTTCCCGTAGGAGAAACCTTAGCTACAGGCGTATTTCTAGGAGCCGCTTTACTTCATATGCTTCCGGAAGCGAATTCAATGTTTCAAGCCATGGGTTATAGCTACCCCTTTGCCTTCATTATTACTGGTGCCGTATTTTTAATTTTCTTATGGTTTGAGCATTTAGGTAAAGAGCTCTATCACCATCACAACGCAGAGCATCCTGCATTTGCCTTATTAGCTTGGGGAATGCTTTCCGTTCACTCGATTATGTTGGGTGCCGCTTTAGGCTTAGCCCATTACAACTCAGTAATTATCATGCTGTTTTTAGCCATTATTACCCACAAATGGGCTGAAAGTTTTGCTATTGCTGTACAACTAAATAAAAGCTCAATGAGCATGAATCAAAGCTTAATATTCTTTATTCTGTTTAGTTTCATGACCCCCTTAGGAATTTATTTTGGCTGGTATTTTGGCCATGGGGTTGAAACAAACTCTATTTTTGATCCTATTTTAATGGCTGCATCCGCAGGGACTTTTCTGTATTTAGGGACCCTACATGGTTTAGAGCGCTGTGTTATGGTAGAGCGCTGTTGCAATCTTAGAGATTTTAGTTTTGTAATTATCGGGTTTACATTGATGGCTACGGTCGCTATTTATGTCTAAATTTTTACAACAGCAATCAATAATTCTTGCCTCAGCTTCTAGCATACGCAGCAAGTTGCTGCACTCGCTGGGAATTAAATTTACAGTAGTCCCCTCTCAGTGTGATGAAGAGGCGATTAAAGTATCTTTTGCTACGCAAAATAAACTCAAATTAGGCTATGAACTTGCAGCACAAAAAGCCTTGGATGTAAGTCAACGTTATCCAGAACATTTTATTATTGCAGCTGATCAATTATGTGTACTTGGTGAAACCTTGCTAAATAAGCCACTTGATCATCAAGCAGCAATTGAGCAGTTAAGTCGCTTAAGCGGTCAAACTCATCAGCAAATTTCCTGTCTTTGCATTGCAAAAAGTAATCAAATACTTTGGCAACATCATGAGGTAGCTGAATTAACCATGCACCAGCTAAGCAAACAAACCATTGAAACGTACCTCCTGAACGAAAAACCGTATGATAGTTGTGGCTCGTACCACTATGAAGCTCAAGGCAAATGGTTATTCCAAGAAATAAAGGGAAATGAGGATACTATTTTGGGACTTCCTTTATTTCCATTAACACAAGCTTTAAGGAAATTAGGTGCTGTGCGTTTATAACATTTTTTATACTGTCATTGCGAACACAAGGCAGCAACCCAGAATTGAGCTCTAGAAAAGCGCCGTCTCTGGGTTGCTTCGCTAAGGCTCGCAATGACGAAATTTAGGCTAGAAAACATGTTTTTAAAATTGTTTCTTTATAAGAAACGCCGTCATTGCGAACGCAGTGAAGCAACCCAGAGCTGAGCTCTAGTAGTAAATACAAATAACAAACATCAGGAAACAACATGCAAATAACTAAAATTCATGCCCGTGAAATCTTAGACTCCCGAGGCAATCCAACAGTTGAAGCAGATGTTATTTTAAATAATGGACATATGGGAAGAGCAAGTGTGCCCTCCGGAGCCTCAACCGGCAGCCGCGAAGCTTGCGAATTACGTGATAATGAGCCTAATCGTTATGGCGGCAAAGGAGTGCAACAAGCCGTTACTCACGTAAATACCGAAATTAATCAAGCGCTAAACGGTATTTCTGTTGATGATCAAGAAGCCTTAGATCAAGTTCTATGTCAGCTAGATGGCACCGAAAATAAATCACGCTTAGGCGCCAATGCCATTCTCGCTGTTTCTCTTGCAGCGGCAAGAGCTCGAGCCAATACTCAAAACCTACCTTTATACGCATCATTAAATCAGGGCACTATCATGAGTATGCCTGTACCAATGATGAATGTGTTAAATGGCGGTGCCCATGCAGATAATAATGTGGATATTCAAGAATTCATGATTATGCCGG
This sequence comes from Legionella saoudiensis, assembly GCF_001465875.1. Lineage (GTDB taxonomy): Bacteria > Pseudomonadota > Gammaproteobacteria > Legionellales > Legionellaceae > Legionella > Legionella saoudiensis. The sequence continues at coordinate 1,655,235 of NZ_LN901324.1, forward strand.
TGGGTGCTCGTGATTTTCCCTCAGCCTTACAAATGGGTGCTGAAATTTTTCATGTACTCAAATCAGTGTTAAAAAAACAAGGTTTAAATACTGCTGTAGGCGATGAAGGTGGTTTTGCTCCTAATATTAAATCAAACCGCCAAGCATTGGATTTACTTAGCGAAGCCATTAATACTGCAGGCTTTAAATTAGGTGACGAAATCGTATTTGCTCTTGATGTAGCTGCCTCCGAACTTTATAAACAAGACAGCTATCATATGGCCTCAGAGAACCAGCAATTTAGTTCCGAACAATTAATTAGCTACTATGCGGATCTGGTTTCCAACTACCCAATTGTTAGTATTGAAGATGGGCTGGACGAAAAAGATTGGGCCGGCTGGCAAGAGTTAACTCGTCAACTCGGCGGAAAAATCCAACTAGTTGGTGATGATGTATTTGTTACCAATCCTAAAATCCTCCGCGAAGGAATCGACCAAAAAATTGCTAATGCGATACTCATTAAAGTGAATCAAATAGGCACGTTAAGTGAAACGAGGCAAACAATTCAATTAGCCCACCAAAATGGCTATCGCTGTGTCATGTCACATCGCTCTGGAGAAACAGAAGATACCTTTATTGCCGATTTAGCCGTCGCAACAGGTTGTGGACAAATCAAAACCGGTTCCTTATGTCGCACTGATCGAATTGCCAAATACAATCAACTACTTAGAATCAACGAAATTTCCTCTCTTCCTTACTTAGGGGCTGCCGCGTTAAAAAAATAATCAAATAATTAACACCCGCATTACACTAGGTTAATGCGGGTGATGCCATCCATTAGTACAAATTTATCGACAAATAAAACTCAATCGGATCAAATTAAATACAAAATATTCTGGAAATTCATTCCTTTTGTTCTATACTGGATTCATATATTTATTAATCTTGTTGTATAGGTAGATTAATGAAAGAAGTTGCTGTAGAAAACTATATTTCCCTTGAAGCGCGTAAGCAGCATATAGCCAAATACCCTGTATTTTGTTTACTGCCCCCTGAATCAGTCCATCAGTTAGCCCTCTTGGTAGAAGAAGTTCGCGTGCAACCTAATGAGGTCATTGTTCAGGAAGGAGATTATTTTGATGGATTCTTTCTCATTGTTTCTGGAACCGCTTCTGTATCAAAATCATTAAAAAGAATTAAGAAAACCAATCCCCGCCATGTAATTACTTTAGGCCCTAATAATGCCATTGGGCTAAACGAATCTGGATTTCATTGCCAGCAAGGAGTAAGGGTCGCATCAGTCATTGCAATAACCGATATGGTTTTACTACGGGTTGACTTACTTAGGTTTTATAATTTTTTAAAAGCTCATAAAACCATTTATCCTTCATTACAAAGGTTAAGTGAACGTTTTGTGCTCATGAATTTAATACGACACTCACTAAGTACTTTATCTCCAGACAAAATTAAGGAATTAATAGAAAAAACCCAAACCCATTCAAATCCACTAAGAGAGAATACTCAAAATATCATTTACCTACACGAACAGAATAAACCTAATATTTCTCGTCTTGAGCAGGTGCTTTTTAAACAAATTAATGCTAAAAATACATTAGAAAATGTATTAAAAAGTGGATTAATAAAATTAAATCATGATGAGCTGTATGTAATCATGGTAAAACTACACAATTTGGGATTTAGGGATTTTGACTTAATTATGAGTTCGGTTAAATTATCTCCAACCCCAATTTTGAAAAAAATTGCGAAAAAAATAACACGTTTCTGGAAAGGATAATCCATTTGTGAAAACAAATACCTATCGAGTTTTTTTCTTCACTCTACTTGTCTGTTTTACACTCACCAATTGTAAAAACAGTAAACAAGTTGCGTTTCCTGGATATATACAAGGAAAATTTACTTATATTTCTGCTTATTATCCGGGGGAATTAAGACAGCTTAATGTCACCGCTGGGAATACCATCAAACAAGGACAACCCTTATTTACCCTAGAGCCCTCCCCCGAAAACACAGAGCTGCTTGCAGCTAACGCACGTGTACAACAAGCACTCGATGAACAAAAAAAGCATGAATCAAATTATGCTTTGCAAAAAAAGAACCATGAACGAAATTTATTTTTATTTAAAAAAGAAGTTATTTCCAAAGAAGAGTTAGATAAAAGTAATGATGAATTAAATGCCGCATCAGCCAATAAAAAAGCTGCTCAAGCCAATTTGTTAGAAGAAAAAGCCAAACAAAGCCAGGCTCAATGGTCCTCACAGCAAAAAACCGTTCTCGCACCGGTTGATGCGCTAGTATTCCAAACTTATTACTATGAGCACGAACAAGTTCCTGCTAATAAGCCGGTACTTTCATTGCTTACCTCAGGTTCATCAAAAGTAATTTTTTACATTCCTGAACCACTACTCAGTACCATCAGCCTAAATCAACTTGTATATGTTGCTCGTGATGGACAATCCGAAACCCTTAAAGCAAAAATCACTTATATATCCCCAAAGGAAGAATATACCCCGCCAGTAATTTTTAGTGATGCAGAGCGCAATAAACTAGTATTCCGGGTTGAAGCCCTGCCACTTACAGAAAATAATTTAGCGGTGCATCCTGGACAACCAGTTACTGTTTTTCTGGATAATAAAAACTGATGGAACCTAATTTAATTATTGATGTAAAAAACTTAGGGAAAAACTTTGAAGATAGGCCTGCCGTTGTCAATGTAAACTTGCAAGTTAAACCCGGAGAAATTTATGGATTTCTAGGGCCTAATGGTTCAGGCAAAACCACTACTATTCGCATGCTTTGCGGTCTTTTGACTCCAGATAGCGGCTCAGGAACCTGTCTTGGCTATGACCTGTTAACCCAGTCCAAAACAATTCGTCGCCATGTAGGATATATCCCACAGCATTTTAGTTTATACAAGCAGCTTACCGTCTATGAAAATATCTTATTTATGGCTGAACTGTATGGGGTTTTTGATCGTAAACGAGCCACCCAACAAATCATGACCCACCTTGGGCTTAGCTCAAGAAAAAATCAGTTAGCTGGTGGCCTCTCAGGCGGATGGAAACAACGTCTAGCCCTTGCCTGTGCACTGATACATCAACCCTTTTTATTGCTTTTGGATGAGCCAACCGCCAGTGTTGATGCCGAGTCTCGTATGGATTTTTGGGAAATCATGCGTGACTTATCCTCCGAAGGAATGACCATATTACTTAGTTCCCACAATATGGATGAAATTGAGCGTTGTCATCGTATTTCCTACATTACTGATGGCCATTTACTGCTTAGCGGGAAAATTAAAGAAATCATTCGTGATATTAACCTAACCACCTGGAGCGTTCAGGGAAAAAATCTGTTATTACTGGCCAGACAGCTAGAAGCAACTCCAGGAGTAGAACAAGTCATTACCTTACTGGATACGCTCCACGTCAGCGGTCAAAATCAAGAGACATTAAATAAAGCCATTAAGCCCTTTTTAGAGAATCCAAATTTCACCTGGCAAATGATTCAGCCATCGCTGGATGACGTATTTGTCTGGATGACAAAACATCAATCAGGAAAATCCTAAGCCATGGACTTTAAAAATTATCGCTCGCTACGACTATGGGGCATGTTCAAAAAAGAATTAAGGGTAATCTTACGTGATTATCGAACCTATATCTTCGTGCTTATCACCCCCTTTTTACAAGCCATCTTATTTGGCTTGATTATTGATCATGATGCACGACATATCCCAACTATTGTTGTGGCTAAAGATCAATCCCCTATCACCGACAGCTTAATTCAATCTTTTCGCAATACCAGCTATTTTAATATCAAAGATGTCATTCAAGATGAGACTGAAGCCGATGCATTACTTAAAAAAGGGATAGTGAAATTTGTCATCCATATTCCTCAAGATTTTACCCGGGATTTGATTCGCAATGATTCGCCTCATGTTCTTTTGGAAGGAGATGCCACTGATCCAACAGTCATCAATAATGCCTTTCATGCTTCATCAGCAATCGCTAAAAACACGTTAAAAGAAATTGCGCAAGGACCTTTAAAATATCTTGAGCCACAAGAGTCAGGTTTTGTAATTGATACCCATGCTAAATATAATCCTGCAGTTAAAGCTCAATATCATACCCTGCCGGGATTATTGGCAACTATATTGACGATATCCTTAGCTTTAGTAATGGCTATTTCCATTACTGGGGAGTATGAAAGTGGCACTATGGAAATGTTATTAATTACCCCAATTTATCCGCTTGAAGTAATTCTAGGTAAATTATTACCCAATATTCTTTTAGGCTATATTTTATTTTTTGCGATACTGTTTATCTCGATTTTTTTATTTAATGTTCCTTTTTATGGCAGTTTATTTTTACTTACCTTGGCTGCATTCCCGTTTATTATTGCTAACTTGTCCTTTGGAATTGCAACCTCATGCATTGCTAAAACTCAATTTCAAGCAGCTCAAATCGCTGGGAGTTATACTCTTCCTGCGGTTTTATTTTCAGGCTTTTTATTTCCTACTGCGTCCATGCCCACCTGGGCACAATGGCTGAGTGATTTATTCCCTAGTACCTATTTTCTGAAAATTAGTGGGGATGTGATGTTAAAGAATTCTAGTTTTATGGATATCTTACCTAATATCTGGCCAATTATTGTATTTGCTATTGTGCTTATTTTTATTAGTTATAAGTTTTATCGTAAGACCTTGGATTAAGCAAAATTATTGCTGCGCTAGGTGAAATTTGAAACATAATTATTAGCCTCAATTACAAATCAGCCATGCTGCAACCATTGATTCACGACGAATAAATCATTAGCGCTTAAAGTGCCTGCTTCTTTTTTCAAACGTAATAAATTAATAATATAATCATAACGAGCCGATTCATATTGCATTTGCGCGTCCAATAATTGGGTTTGTTGAGCTAATACATCCGTTAAACTACCAGCCCCAGAAACATAGCGTTGTCTTAATCCTTCTAATGAGCTTTGCGCTGATTGAATTGCATCACTCGCATAGCGTATTTTCTTGATATTGGCAGAAACATTTCGATAACTTTTACGTGTCTCATAAGTGACCTCTCTTACAGAGTGCTCTAACTTTTGCTGATCGATGCGAAAGTTATATTTCGCTTTGCGTGCAGAAGCGACCGCTAAGCCTCCAGCATAAATGGGTATATTTACATTAAGAAACGCGCCAGCATTACGTACCCGGCTTGATCCAGCGGCAACAATAACACTACCTTCTGAGTAGTGGAATGCATTATCATCATACAATAATTTAGCATTAACTGTAGGCAAATGATCCCCATAATTTTGTTTTATTTTTTCACGAGAAGCCTGCAGTTTTAATTGATTTGCCTTAACAATCCAATTGCCTGTGAGCGCCTTATGCACCCATTTCTCTATATTGGCAGGCTGTGGGGAAATCAGGGGGATTTTGTTACGCAAATCCGCTAAAGAAGTGTATTCAAAAGAAGTGATCTGGGTTAAATATTCTCTATCGGAAGCTAACTGGGCTTCCGCTGAGATAAGATCCGATTCAGCAGCACTATAGGAGGATTTTGCCACATACACATAACTCCTGGTGGTTTTCCCTATTTTGTATTTTTGCTCCACATCATACAATTGCTTTGCTAAAGCTTTTTTATGGGCATGAAGATAAGAGACTCTTTTTTCACTGCGCAGCACATTAAAATAAGCATCAGTAACCCGCAATATTAAATCTTGCAACTCAGAGTTCAAACGAGCTACCGCTTCCCGAGCAGCAATTTTAGCAGTCTTATAGCGAGAAAAACTTCTAAAATTAAAGATTGGTTGCGTTATACTAAGGCGCATTTCATAGCTGCGAAAGGTATTACGCGGGGGTTCTATTTCAGGCACTATAGCGCCATAGCTGTATTGCTTATCTGCAGAGGGTTGAAGTTCAAGGTGCGCGTTGAGTAATAGATCGGCCCTGCTGATGGCAATATCTTCCCTATAAGCTAAAGTTTTAAGCAGAGCCTCTTGGTATACATTATCATGAGCTAATGCTTCCCGAAAAACGCCCATTAAATCATCAGCATTACAATGACAAGACAACAATAAACTAGCGGCTAATACTATTCTCTTTTTCACGTCACCTTAATCCCTGGTTTTTATAAAAAAGTAATTATTTTGTAATTGGTTAGTGGCTAATCTTTCTTATAAGGCAAATACTCTGGCACTGCTTTAGGATAATATCCTTTTATATGACGGTAGTAATCCAATATTTTGGGGAAATCAGTGCTTATGTCGCCAGTAGGCCAAAACGCCTCTCGAATGCGAACTTCTTTCGAACCATAATCAAAAGCAACCATAGCCAAAGGAAGTTTTGCTTTACAAGCAATATGGTAAAAACCTTCTTTCCAACGGGTGACAGGACCTCGAGTACCCTCAGGAGTAATCGCGAGCCGAAACTCATCTTGCGTATGGAATAAATTAACTACCTTATCTACCGCATTATTTTTTTTAGAGCGATCTACAGGGGCTCCACCTAATATCCTTAAAATAGGACCTAAAGGAAAAAAGAAAAGCTGCCTTTTGGCTAAAAAATTAATTTTCACGCCCAGCGAGAAACGTGCAAATAGGCCAACCATAAAATCCCAATTGCTGGTATGCGGGGCAACAACAACCACGTATTTTTTCTCTTTAGGTAATTCACCCACTACCTTCCAGCCAAATAATTTAAAAATAAATTGTCCAAATCTCTGCATAACATAACTATCTTTAATTACTTGTACACTAGTATATACGTTTTACAGGTCTTTATGATACCTCTTTATTTTTTTATTCCTGAGTTAAACCAGAACAACCACCAAAACTGTACTAAAATTATACATATATACGCGTCGCTAGGAGCAGATCATGAAAACACACGATCCAGCACTATACTTTTCCAATCCACGTTTGCTGAGTGCCGTATACTTTGGATTGTTGTCTGTAGTGGGAACCATTTTGATTGATGCATTTCTTTCCTTAATTGGAATAGAAGATATTGTGCCGCTCTTTGAAGCAATCATCGTAGGGATGGTCGTTGCATCAGCAACTGGAGCAATATTTGGTAAACAAATCATTTATTGCCCCAAACCTTACATGAAAAAAACCTTTGCCATTGGTTTTATCATGGTTATCCTATCACTGCCTTTTTTTGCACTAGGCCTAGTGTTCTTTATGGATAAAGGCTCTACTGTCTTATTTTCAATCCCCAACTTTAAACATTTAGTTTACTCTTATCTGGTTATACTCGGCTACAGCTATATACTCTTTGGTATTTTACTTGCAATTGCCGCAGGAGGTGCTGCTATATATTTGCGTGGGTGGTTGGTATACGATATCTTACATACCGATAAAAGAAAGCACATGCGTTTACCACGATTTGTATCTGCCCAGGCTCGAACTAAAACGTTACGTAAAGCACATGCGACACATCATAAAAAAATATAAAATGGCCTGTTTACATTTCGCCAGCTTGAGGCAAAATGTAAGCAGTTTCTAAATAGGGTATGATTCATTAATGCATGTTTTAAACAATAAAGAGCAACTGTTTGCTTTATTAGCAGAAGGGGCTGTGGTTATTACGCCCAACAACAGACTTAGTGATGCCATAACCCAGCAGTACTATCATGCGCAAAACAACAACACTGTAGATAAACCAGTTTGTCTACCCTATGGGGTGGCCTTGGTGAAAGCCTATACGCAACTTAATTTTACTACTCCATTAGCAACGCATCCTATCTTATTAAACAGTAATCAATGCCTTTACTTATGGCGTAAATTAATCAAATCATGTGATGACATTACCTATAGCGATGGGCTATTACAGGCCGTAATCAGTGCTTGGGAGCGCTGTGAGCAGTGGCAAATCAATGCAGATGATCCCGCGTTTCATTACACACCTCAAACACGGCAATTCCAACAGTGGTGGCAATCATTTAATAAAGAATTAAACAAGAACAATTTAATCGCTGAGTGCCAACTTGTCCCCTATTTAATTAAGGCCCACAGTCCTTTATTATCAGGGCCTGTCATTTGGGCATGTTTTGATGATTTTACTCCAAATCAAGTGCAGCTGCAGCAACATTTAGAACAACAAGGATTTGCTCAGCATCAATACGACTTGCCAGCCCGGGTATCCGATGTAAGCATTCTTGCAGCCAAAGATGAAAAAGAGGAGTACCAACAATTAATTAGCTGGTTACAACTTAAAATTCAGGAAGGAAATCAGCGCATTGCGGTGGTGATCCCTGATTTACAGCAAAAGCCATCAGCAATCCGCAGACTTTTGGCGCAGCATTTTGACCCTGCAGTATTTAATATTTCTCTAGGCCAAACATTAAATGAATTTCCTCTTGTTGCTCATGCCTTATGTTGGTTAAATCTTGATACCACATATTTAAGTGCTCACCAAGCTACATTACTGCTGCAATCGCCATATCTTGGTAGCGCCAAGGAAGAGTTTCTGGCGCGTGCAGAATACTTACAAAATAGTACGCTATTGGAAGATCAAAATATTCCATATACACAATTTATTAATGATCTGAAAACCTATACGCCTAAGCTTGCCGCGCTAGTGGGCCAAATCAGTACCTACCCTAAAGAGGCCTCATTATATGAGTGGATACAATACTTTCAAGAACGTTTAAACAGCCTGGCCTTTCCCGGTGATTATGGGTTAAATTCAGAAAATTATCAGTGTTTTTCCCGCTTTAGTCTTCTTTTTGATGAGTTAAGGCAATTAAGCATCCTCTGCTCTCATTTAACTAAAACAGAAGCCTTAGAACTCTTAAAGCAACTGGTAGTAAATACCATTTTCCAAGCGCAAAAAACGGATTCGATTATCCAGGTTTCAGGTTTATTGGAGGCTTCAGGATGTGAGTTTGATCACCTATGGATGACGGGCCTAAATGATCAATGCTTGCCGCAAAAAGTAAGTTTATCGGCATTTATACCGCCACAACTGCAACGTGATCTACAAATGCCTCATAGTTTACCAGCACGTGAACTGCAATTTGCCAAACAAACGCTATACCGGCTACAACAAAGCGCAAACTCCGTAGTATTCAGCTACGCGGAATTGCAAGGAGATACACCTAATTTACCCTGCTCGTTGATTATCGAACACCCTGAGTTTATTCGAATAGATCAAGCAATCAATCCACAGCAAGAAACCCAATTAATACACATAGAAGAAAATTACTTGCTGCCCGTCCAGGCAGAGGAGCAAATTTCTGGAGGTACGGCATTGCTCGCTAATCAGGCTAAATGCCCTTTTAGATCTTTTGCTGAGCATCGATTACGTGCTAAAGAATCATCACAAACCCATGATGGCTTGAATGCAAAAACCAGAGGGCAAATTATTCATAAAGTTATGGAATTATTATGGCAAACATTGCAAAACCAACAGGCCCTATTCACTTTGGATGCAGACCGTTTAGAACAGCATATTGATACGGCAATTCAACGTGCCTTAGAACCGTTAAGCCAACAACATCCTGAAACCTTCCCAGAACTGGTACGAACTGTTGAATATACTCGTCTTAAACGATTAGCACTAAGTTACCTGGAGTGGGAAAAACGGCGCAGCCCCTTCACTATCTCTGCTTTAGAACAGTCGTTCACCATTAATTTAGCAGGCATAGACTTCAATGTTCGTGTTGATAGGCTTGATGAGGTTGCGGATAAAAAATGGGTTATTGATTATAAAAGCAGCTTGCCGAGTAGCAAACCCTGGTATGAAGACCGTCCTAAAGAACCACAATTATTACTGTATGCATTATTAGATACAGAAATTAATGCAATGCTCTTAATGCAAATTAAAGCAGGCAAAATTACTTGCAGTGGTTTTAGTGAGGAAAAGCAAGCGGTTAGTGGCATTAGCTCTTTAAAAAAGGAAGAGACCTGGGACGATTGCCGCACTCATTGGCATAATCAATTAACCCATCTGGCAGAGGAGTTTCAACAAGGTCATTGTGCACCGCAACCAGCTCAATTAACCATTTGCCAACAATGCTCTTTTCAAAGCTTATGTCGATTTCAGGTTAATCCAGCATAAGGCCAAAAAGAGACCATTTCCTTTGGTTTTTTCTCTCTTTGTGTTATAAAACCACTTGATATCGTCTATTCGATTATTGTGGGTAATTTTATACAAATAATTTAATTTTAAAAGAGAGCGATCATGCCCTATTATACAGACGCAAAAAGCCGCATTAATAAGTACCATGACCAATTAGAAGCAGTAAAAACAATACTTGCTGAACTAATAAACGATGAAGAAGCTACTCGTCAAATAGCAACACACATTGATGCCATACAAAGCTACTACAATAGTTCTCTGCGTAAAGCAAAAAGTGAAAAAACACAACTTGCAATTATCATTAGCTATGAAAACTACATTGACCTATTAACTGAAAGCCATAAAATTACCCATTTACAGCCCCTACCATACGATAAAATAGAAGATTTTTTTAAAGCATCTAATGAAAAAATAGGTCGTGAATATGATGCACGAAGAATTAGTGCCTTCTTCCATAACTGTTATAAAGTGTGTGAATTGACCTTCTGGGCTGCAGCAACCATTAGCCTTTACGCCTCTATTTTTCTTGTTGCCTTACCCATGTTGATTGTACAACCTACTTTAGGTCTGGCCGTATCAATCACTGTTGGCGGATTATTTATGAAAGCAGCAAGCCATTGTCTTGCCAGTCTCGGAGAATTTAAAGGCACAGCACGACATAGCACCGAGTATGATACAGAAAGAGCATTACTTTCTTTCTTCCAACCTAAAGAATCACCCGTTTTATCTACATCGCAACCCAAGGATACCCCTATCATGCAAGAGGGCCTTGTCGTTAATTAATTGACATTTTGGCAGCCATTAGGGCTTTTTAATGGCTGCCGTAAGTAATTCTGCACTCCAAGTGGCGTCTCTACATTGCGAAATTTAACTAGATGTTTAATAATGATAAAATCGCGTAAACTAAGGAGTGAATATGCCACTCAAATTAACAAGAACAAAAATCATTTATAGTGGCCTAATTGCTTGCCTGCTAAGTAGTTGTACACATCCTCCTTATAATAATTTTAAACCCCGGAATTTTGTTGCCCGTGGCGCAGTGATTGGCGCTACGATGGGAACAGCGGTGGGTGCTGCTGCAACGGGAACAGTTCCTGGAGCACTAGCGGGTACGGCTATAGGTGGTACAGTAGGGGCGATCTTAGGCTCAGGTACTAACCCCAGACACCGTATTATCAGAAATTTAAATAAATGCGATATTCAATTTGTGCAATACGGCGATACCATGACTTTGATTATCCCTACAGATAAATATTTCATGTTTGAAAGCCCTCGTCTTAATGAAATACGTTATGTTGGCCTTAACCATATTATTGATCTATTAAGACTCTATCCAGATAACCCCATCTATGTTGCCGGGTTTACGGATAATGTTGGAACCGAATACCGTAAAGATCGACTATCTCAAGCTCAGGCAGAAACGATGATGACATTCTTATGGGCTAACGGCATTCAGGCCACACGCTTACACCCTGAAGGTTATGGCGATAAGAACTCGGTAGGCGATAATGCATTTATTCATGGTAGTGCATTTAATCGACGCATTGAAATCCAATGGTTTATAGGTAGAACACCGCAAAAATGCTGTGTGATGAAGCCAAATAGAATAAATTTCGCGATGAAATAAGTAAAATCACCCGTATTCGCAGCCGGCAATACGGGATAAAGCAATCCCCACATTATGCAGCGCTAATATGGGTTACAATTCAACGATGTTTTAAGGTGTACACATGCATTCACGATTCTTAGGTGGAGTTCTTTTAATAGTTGGAACATCTATAGGAGGTGGTATGCTTGCCCTTCCTGTTGCCAATGCTGCTACTGGCTTTTGGCAGTCCTCTGCTTTTCTATTCGTGTGCTGGATTTTTATGACCTTAGGCGCATTTTTTATTCTTGAAGCAAATCTTTACCTACCTAAAGGTAAAAACATGGTTTCTATGGCAGCAGCCACCTTGGGTAATTATGGTTTGTTAGCGGCTTGGATCAGTTATTTATTTTTATTGTATACCCTCCTCTCTGCTTATATTTCCGGAGGCGCTGATGTATTAAATAGCTTACTCCATAAAATCGGTATGCATCTTAGCGATTGGCAAGCCAGTTGCCTGTTTACCCTACTGTTTGGGCTAATTGTTTATGGTGGTATTCGATATGTCGATTATGCCAATCGTGCTCTGATGTTTGGGAAGTTAGCCGTCTACTTTTTATTAATTGTTCTGATTGCGCCTTACATCAATGTACAAAATTTTCATCATGGAGATGTTCGTTATATTGGCGGCACAATTATGATCTTAATTACCTCATTTGGATTTGCGATTATCGTGCCCAATCTTAGAGAATATTTTGATGATGACATTAAACAGTTGAAAAAAGTTATTCTTATTGGTTCATTAATTCCCTTATTTTGTTATTTAGCCTGGGATGCGGTAATCATGGGAGCCATTCCTGCTGAAGGCAGTCAAAATCTTGAGAGCTTAATGCACAATCCCCACACAACTAGTGCCTTAGCCTCCTTACTGTCAAATAGAGTACAAAGCCCAACCATTAGTGCTTTATTTAATTTTTTTACCTCCATCTGCATGCTTACTGCATTTTTGGGGGTCTCTTTATGCTTATACAGTTTCCTAGCGGATGGCTTGAAATTACGTACCTCCGGCCATCATGGAATTGGATTATTTTTATTAACATTTGTTCCCCCTTTATTAATAGTAATCTACTATCCTGGAGCTTATATTCATGCCTTAGGCTATGCCGGTATTTTCTGTATTATCTTACTACTATTTTTACCTGCATTAATGTGTTATTTTGGAAGAAAAAACCACAGCTCAACCTTTATTGTACCGGGCGGTAAAATAACTCAGGTTGCCGTGCTCTTTATTTCCATTTTACTTTTAGCACATGAACTCTGGGGATTATTGGGAAGTTAAATAGAGCCGGTAAAGCTCTACATTGACTTTAAATGAAAAATAAAGTAGCATATTGCACTATATTTGAACATCTTTGGCGTATATCACATGATCAATTCAAAATTAATCGGCGGGATATTACTTATTGTAGGTACGTCGATAGGCGGTGGAATGCTTGCCCTGCCAGTATCTACAGCTGAAGTAGGCTTTACTAATTCTATTTTTTTCTTATTTTTCTGCTGGTTAGTGATGACTGCAGGTGCCCTGCTGGTTCTGGAAGTTAATCTTCGTCTTCCAGCAGGCAGCAATATGATTTCTATGGCGAAATCTACTTTAGGCATGCCAGGGCAAATTATTGCCTGGATTACCTACCTATTTTTACTATATACCTTGCTTTCTGCCTACATTTCCGGTGGAAGTGATGTCTTTAACAACTTACTGCATAAAGTAGGTATTAATTTACCTACGAGTGTTACCTCCATATTATTCACGATACTTTTTAGTTTAATTGTATATAAAGGGATCCGCTCTGTAGATTATGTCAATCGTGGATTAATGTTTGGTAAATTAGGTGTTTATGCATTACTTGTTGTGATTATCAGTCCCCATGCCTCATCTGAGGGTTTAACTGGTGGCTCCGCCCGTGCATTTACAGGCACATTAATGATCTTAGTTACCTCGTTTGGTTATGCATCTATTATCCCTAGCCTAAGAGATTATTTTGGCGATGACATCCGTTCTTTGCGGCGCGTAATTCTTTTAGGCTCCTTAATCCCTCTTGCTTGTTACATTATTTGGGATGCAGTGATTATGGGAGTTGTTTCTCGTGAAGGAGATAACGGGTTAATTGCCTTGATGAGTTCAGAACATGCAACCAGTGGCTTAACAGAGGCATTAAGCCAATCCGTGCAAAGCCAATGGATTAGTGGTTTTTTTGGTTTTTTCACCTCGATATGTATGCTTACCGCCTTTTTAGGTGTTTCTTTAGGTTTATTTGATTTTCTTGCTGATGGTTTAAAACTAAAAAAATCAGGAAGCCAAGGTAAATACATTCTGGCCTTAACCTTTCTTCCTCCCTTAGCAGTGGTGTTATTGAATCCAGGAATTTATTTACACGCATTAAGCTATGCAGGTGTTTGCTGCGTGATTTTATTGCTACTCTTGCCAGCGATTATGGCATGGAAAGGTCGGAAGACTTGTGCGATGGCTACAGAAGGGCATCTTATCCCAGGTGGAAATTCGAGCCTGGCTTTAATCGGTTTTATTGCTACTGGCCTGCTCATTATTGCAGTGATGTATTAATAATTGATGGTGTCGGGGTCATGGCCAATAGCAGGTACTACAGGCTAAAAAGAAGACCCACAGCTTTATAAAGCGGTAGGTCTTTTTTCTTTATCCATTCAACTATTAGAAAATCACGTACTAATTTTTAGCTTCATCCATGCTATAGCCGTAATGTTTCTGCAATTTACCCTAGATCTCTTCGTGATTGGAGGTAATCAAAAATGAGTAACCCAGCTTCTTAAAAGGACGATATTTTCATGACTGTTACCGGATGCTCTTTGAATTGATCCGTACCTATAATTTCCCATCCTAAGGATTGATAATAATCTGGAATCGTGTGGTCAAATGCGAAAAGATATAAGGTATTAAAACCAAATTTCTTTGCTTCTTGCTTAATTACTTCCACCAATTGACGTGCAATACCTTGTCCTCGATAAGCTTCATGCACCGCTAGTGAACCTAACCAGGGCGTCAAATCAGGTCGAATACCATCATTTTCACGTAAGCTACACATACCTACGGCCTTGCCTTCATGAAGAGCCACATAAGTTAACGGCATAGCATCTGCATTCGCATGGTCACGAAAACGTTCTACAGCTTGATTTAAAGGAATTTCAGGTAACCATATACGTCCTAGTCCGTCATACCACATCTGTGCTAGATCAGGTAAAGTATGCTGGTGATTTTTAAGTAGATCTATCGTTATCATATAGGTGTCTCCTGAATGAGAAGCATGCGTTTCCTTAGTCTAACAAGGTAGGCCATTTTCTTGCAATGCCAACATATAGTGGAAAACCCTAGTTGCCTCTATGAATTTTTTTCTAATTGGCACTATTACTCATTCATGATAGAATAATATTTGTACATTAGGGGTGCCATTAGCAATGGCTGAGAGGATGAACCAACCCTTTGAACCTGATCTCATTCATCTGAGCGGAGGAAAATGTGTCTCTTATTATATGTTCTGGTATTGTTGCTTTTATTACTTCATTTATTGGCTTATTACCACAAATTATCAAATCCATTAGAACCAAATCTACTCAAGATTTATCCATGCTTATGCTCATTAACTATCTGGTGTGCTCCATCGCCTGGATTATTTACGGCAGTGGTACCAATTCCTTTTTTGTCATTAGCTCAAATATTGCAGGCTTAATCATTAGCCTGTTACTTATCCTGTTAAAGAGGCGTTATGATGTTCAACGCCCCTAATTTGGCAGACTATCGCTGTATTTTATGTTTGCATGGTGAGCTACCCTCATCATCCTTTTTCACCGAAATGGGGCTACCTATAATCGCTACAGATGGTGCTGCAAATAGCCTCCATAAATTAAATATATACCCCCAATTAATCATCGGCGACTTGGATTCAGTTCACCCTACTCTTTTGAAAAATCATCCTCACTTACATCTTCCTGATCAAAACAGTAATGATTATCAAAAGGCTTTAGTTTACTTAGAAGAAAAAAACTTATTGCCTGCAATTGTCGTTGGAGTTAATGGAGGATACTTAGACCACATCTTAAATAATATTAATATTTTTTTAGAAACTAATTGTCTTTTATATGCGCCACCAATAACCGGGTTGGTTCTTAAAGAAAACTCACAATTAAATTGGGTGTTGCCCCTGCAAACCAAAATATCATTAATGGGAATTCCGCAAGCCATCCTTTCATCAAAAGGGTTACAATGGGAACTACACGCAAGTCAGTTAACCTTTCCAGGAAAAACCTCCTGCTTTAACCGAACTCAAGCCTCAGAAATCAGTTTAGAAGTACATCAAGGAAATGTCCTCGTTCTGATTTATGAACAACAAATTGATGATGCTGGAAACTCGCTGAGCATACGTAGCCGAAACCCCACATAATGACTTATAAACTTATTAAATGACCAAATTTCAGCCTATAATATTTTTAAGACTATGCGATAAATTGATCTATTTTCATAGATGTACGCGTTACATTAACTTATAATTAGCAAGTTGTGGAGTGAGTTTTCTTCCTCTGTAATTTTAAACCCATTAAGAAAGTACTATCTAAGAAATGCTCTGGAAAAAAATAGTTCGACATAAGTATTTTATATTAGGTCTTATTTTTTATTTTATTTTTATTGTGGCTGAAACATCAAAACCAAGCTTAACCTTTAGCTTATTTAGAAATAGTTTCCCACTCTTCACATTAAATGAAAATTTTTTGACCATTATCTCGGAAACGTTTATTAATGCGGCAGTAGTTCTTATCTTCTATTGCATCATTGATGTACGCGCGAAACTTTTGACTATTAGCTCCATCACCAGTGAGTTAGATAACAATTACCATCAATTTAATAGCATCTTAATTAAACGTATTGGCGATTTTTTAAGAAATCAAAGCACGGCTGAGGCAATAAGAATATCCAGCAAGATTAAGGAAGATACCGAAGGGATTGTCTATTCAAAATACTCATTTTTTCAAACCGAAGCCTCTCCGGAAATGTTGCAACTTATCAAAGAAAAGCTTAAAGAAGAACGCATTTTCATGGCATTTGAGTCTTCTGCATTAATTAATACCATTGATAAATTGATTGGCCTCGAACATCTCTCTTTTGATAAAAAGAACATTCTCTCAAAAATCAAAAGAGACATTAGCTCTATCGAGCCTATGGGCCATATGAATGAAAGCTCCTGCCCCTTGTTCGATCTTATATATAGTCAGACGAAAAAAACAATTGTGGACGATGCTGTGATGCAGATTATTAAAGAACTTAATAATGACATTAATAGCTTGTAACACTGGAATGTCATCCCAACAAGGATGACATTTTCTTTCTTTACATTAAAGCGCAGAAACCACTGCTTTTAGCAGGATTTTCCTCTTCTTTTTTTCGAGTTCTTTTCACATCTCCCATAAACTCTTTCCCTCCACTAGTCATATATAATTTAGACGAAGGTATGACGGGCGTATAGCGAGATGAATCAACCGATGTTTCAATCATTTTTAAACCAAAATTTAACGCATAAATTGTATGAATTTCTTGGGTAACTAAACTTTGTACTTTGCGTTGATAATAGCTAAGAGGATCTTCCATACTTGATTTGAATATAGAGCTGGAACTAATTTCAGCCTTTATATTTTGCTCTTTAAATAATGCGCTCATCGCTTTAGTAAAATAAGGAACGCAGCAAGCGTTATCATTAAAGCTACGATAAAAAGGACAGGCAAAAGCCTCTTCTCCAAGTTGGAAAATTATATCCTCACCAACCTGAGTACAAAAAGATTTGCTGGCATAAATAGACATCGTAATTGAAGAAATTTTTAAACTATTCTCTTCGATTTGTTCTTGAGCAAGATGCTCTCTAGCTTTTAAATAAAGAGTAATCGTTTTATATAAATCTGCGGGAATTTTATCCTGATCCTTAAGCGTATAAGGTGATTTAAAGGTAGCACCCTTCATTAACTTGTAGTCATCTTCTGAAATAAAAATTCTCAGTGAAACGGGAGTAAGATCGTCCTTCAAATGGCCTACGTATTCAGAAACCACATGGTCAGTATTCGCCAATACACCAGGTAACTCAGTCAGCTGATTTAAGGTACGTACCTCTCCTACAGCTTTGTATTTGACTTCAACTGCGTAGCGCAAAACTTCATTAATCTGATTTTTATTAAGAAAAACTTGCGGATGAATAATACCCCGTAGCCCACCACTACCCACAAAATAATGCGTATTAGGATACTGATTTTTCAAGGTCTTAAAATCATTAACTTCCTGATACTTAATATCAATACCAATTTTTTGTGCAAACTCTCTTAAAATTATTTCTAAATCGCTAATTATTACTTTGGAGGGAATCGCATCCAGAACCTCACCAAATCCTTTGCTTCGGTTCATTCCTGAAAATGATTTTTGTTGCACATACATTGCGTGTTTGCGCACCGGATCTTCATACTTTTCAAACATTATAATGTTTATTTCAGGACATTGGAGCTTTAATTGGATTGCGCCTAAAAGACCGATAGGTCCTGCGCCAATAAAAATAATATCAGGTTCCATACACTTTGATAACTTGGTAGACAGGTAAAAATTGTAGCACGATTCCCAATTGTTCTATATATTCCTTTAGGTGTTACTCTATAATTATTAATAAAAATATCACCTTTGAATGAGCGCTTATGAAATTTTCAACCCTATTAAAATTAATGCGGATATGGCCACCTTTTTGGGGAGCAGGCATCAGTGTAAAAAGTTTTACTCCTGATTACACCAACATTGTCGTTCAAATGAAAATGCGTTTTTGGAATAAAAATTATGTAGGCACTCACTATGGCGGCTCGATGTACTCCATGACTGATCCCTTTTACATGTTAATGTTTATGCAATTACTGGGTAAAGGATATATAGTCTGGGATAAATCTGCTTCCATCCGCTATAAAATACCCGCTAAAGGTACCATTTATGCCAAATTTTCCTTATCTTTAGAGCAGGTAGAACAAATTCGCCGAGAAGTAGAAGAGAAGAAAAAAATTCAACCAGAATTTCTCGTTGAAATTACCAATGAAGCCGGCGAAGTCGTTGCTGAGGTGACTAAGATTCTCTTTATTGCTAAAAAAGAAAAACACGTTAAGGACTCCTAAAAAGTAAGCCATCCTAAACATTTAGACGGAGGATTACCTGCCGCAATCCAATGGTTTTTTCTTATTCACTTAGTCGCTCTACCTTTGATAGTAATATGATATGATTCCAACAAAACATTAATATCGTAGGAACTTACTATGCTAAAGCTAAAGCACACCTCGCTCCCAGAAGTTCAATACCTTAATCGAGAAATAAAAGATAACACAGGAACTCAAGAACAATATAATGAAATGAAAGGAAGACTTTATAGGAGTTTAGGTAAATTTTTCTGCTCTTCAACACTTCAGCACATAGGGGATTTTCCCAGTGGGCTAAGAAATTTGGAGGCGGTACAGGAAAATATGCCTTTCTTTATTGAAGCAGGTTATGCACTTGAGCAAGTTGCCCATATTGTCGCTCATAATGGTGGCTGGCAGAATTTATTGGCAGTCAAAGACAACCACACTGTATTAATGAATTTAGGATATTCGCATGAACAAATAACGTACATGGCCGCTTTTCAATACGGACACAAGACAATTGATTCAATTATTAAAAATCAAGAGGCCTTGCATGTATTAGGACCTGTTGAAACATACATGATGGCAGCATGCCCAAGTGGTTTTAAACAAATAGAGCGTTTTAGTACTCTTTACCATGCGCAAAAAAAATTAGGTTATAAAGATAACCAAATTATAATTGCATATCAGAATAATATTAATTTACTTCCCGAACCTTCATACTCAAATAATAGTTCTTTACTTACAGATTATGGATTCTTTTCTAAACCTGAAACAGATGATGTTATGCCGCCCTCTATAGAAAAAGAAGCGGTAACATTGACATTAGGCTAACAATCCATTCTAAAAACATTGCTATTTGGTTGTCTATATCTCTCTAGATAACCAAGTAATAATGTCCAATTAGTGCCCAACCAACCTTCTTTTCAAATTTTGTACTAGGCATTATGTTACCAGAATTTCATTAATTGCCCCATTTGATTTAAATTTACCCACCCCGGGATTTTTTTCAACGCAATTTCTCCATTACTTGCTCTCTTTAAAGAAGAGCTCTATCAACATAGAACCCACACTTTATTTATCGAACTTACTAATTATTTCACAAATTGATCCTTTTTTAGGTTTTATCAGTTAAACTACCGCGCCCTTTAAATTGGAGAAGCAAATTGAAATTAAAAGAGATGTACAATGCGGTATTGGCAAACTATAAAGAATATCTAGAAAATCCTGAACATGTTGAGTTTTTAGAAAATAATATAAATGACGTATTTACCAAAGAAAATGAGCAATTAGTCCTGAAAAAGCTAAACTCAAGCTCCGCTTCAGACTTACAGTTGTGTAATGAAATTTTATTTATGATGGCGCAATGTTATACAGATTATGCTTTTATTCTAGCGAACACTCCCGAAGCAGCGTCACAAGCCACAGCTTATATAAGCAAAGCGATAAATTATCATGATAAAATTGTAAAGCATCTTGCTAAGATTCCTCCATCAGCATTAAATCGCGACGAATACACCCCTTTAATGCTACAAAGTGGTAAGGCACAATTTTATTTACATCAAGACAAATTTAATAAGGCAAAACTAAATTTAGATATTTTTCTTGCAGGGAATAACCATTTGCAGAGAGGTTCAAGAATAGCCACTGAAATTATTTCTGCTTGCAATACCTTTGAAAAGCTTTTAAAAGATCGTTACCATGATGCCAGGTATCAAGCGGAACGCGGACTAGATTCAACAGCAGCCTTGCAGCAAATAGCGCACACTAGAAAATTTGTAATGGAATTATTAGCAAAAAATGCTGAGAAAAACCCATCCTCCTCTTCTAATATAGCTAAACCACCAGCAGAACACGTTTCAAAAACTTTAGAAAATAATGTAAGGACTGAAAATACAACAACCAAAAAAAGAACAAATCATGAAGCTCTGCAAACAACATCCGCAAATAAAAAACAAGCCGTAGTGAGTGACACAAGCAAAACAATCCCTAAACAAACTGAACTTCACTCATCTCCAGAAAAACCAACCAGGTCTAGAGCATTTGAATTATCAGCCTTATTGAATCCTGCCCCAACCAAAGTGATAAGGGATAAGGAAACAATTAATAAAAATAGACCATCTACAAAGCAAGGACCTGCTTTACTAAAAACTCAAGTATCCTCATCTCGCATTAATACCAGCACTAATTCATTAGATATTTTAGCTCAAGTGGCAACGAATAATTTTGCCTTTTTTACGGCTCCTTCAACATCGCCTAACTTTGAGATAGAATTAGATAGCGCTGAAACCACAGCCCCTCAAGAAAATGGCCAAACAAATACGCAAAATTTTTCATTAACTACTGAACCAGAAGTTATACTTCCATCCATGGAACATATTAGAGATGCTGAATCATGCTATGCATTACTCGATAAATATGTTTCACTTTTTGAAAAAGACCATGTAGACCTATCACAAGAAACTATGGGTAAACTTTTATTAAAAGCAGCAGCAATGCTCTTTGAAAAAAGTACTGCTCTAAAAGAAAAACAAGATAGCCCTGTACTTCATTTTTCTATCAAACTGATTCAACAAGCTATTTCCAAAATGTCTCTACAGGAAATAAGCCACTACCGGTATAATTTTTCTAATAAGAATGTTAAGTTTTTAAGCTTGTTTTCTGATGCACAAACGCATACCCCCTATCTTTTTGAGCGTATGCAAGGGAAAGTAAACAGAGCGTCTAATCTTCCCAGTCTGCGCAATAAGGATACGAAGGAAATGATGGTCTGTATATTTGCAACATTAAATGAACTATGCGCTCCAGAGGATTATAAACAAATAAAAGCATACTGTATGGAAAAATTAAATCAGAAGCTTCAAAAGGAGCTCCCAAGTCCTCAGTATAATCCTTACTATTAAGAAATCCATCTAAAAATATCCATTCCATGCAGGGATGCGTTGGAATTCCTTCTACTTCACTTCCCGCATTAGGCTCATATTCAAAAACTACTTAGGCAAAATTCTCTAATTTTTTCCTTAAGATAATTGGTATTATTTTTTTTATGTACTAAAGTTAAAGGTTCCACTAAAAATAATATGGAGATAAACTTATGGGAGAGTATCGATATTTCTTTAATCGAATTAAAATATACTGTTCGCTTATAACCTGTACCCTGTTAATACCTGTCAATGTGGTGCAAGCAGAAACCGCTTTAGGACAAGGCATATATTATGATAATCAGCAAATCTCTAAATTAGCACAAACCTATCCCTCTCGGGTTTCAAAGGATGCTGGTTATCCATTAATCAATAATTATTCCAGTTTAAAAAGTCTCTTTAGAGGCAGCCAATTTGGATTAGCCAACAAACCCACAACTACGGGTATGTGGTGGACTCCTTTACTTGCTGTGGATAAACCTGCAGGACAAATTCAAGATAGTGATTTTTTATCCCCCTTACTTATGATCCCTAACCCAATTACAGTAGGTTTAAGCGATCAAGGTATTGCTATGGGAATTCCTTTACAAAAAGCGAATGTGGATACGGTACATATAGATAGAGGCTATACCAATACTTTAGACATTACCGTGACAACTGGAGATTTAAAAGGAACCGCCCCTTTAGTTGCTGATTATTCAGATTGGATGGTTAAAGCACAATGGGCCAATAATAATGCTCCCTTATTAACAGCGAATATTATTGAAGGTTCACCTTTTATCTTCGTGGAAAAGAAAAACAAGCAAACCCTTTCTTATTTGCAATTCAACAACTCTCAAGATGCGAAACTTCTTACTCAGCTAAACGGAGCTAGTCTATTTAAAACTAAAAATGCTTCTGAGGGGAATTATCATTACTATGCCTATTTTTCCAATCCCAATAAGGCTGCTAGCACCTGGAAAACTGCTTCAGGAGTACCAATTGTGCCAATAAGCCAAGGAGGAAGTGGAAACATTGTTCCTGCGACATTAATTAATACGAATGATGCAGATAACTATTTTACTCTAGCGGCTATTCCTGCGGCATCCGATGCAGAGGCTATACAATTGATGAGCCAATTACAGGCATATGCCTATACCGCAATTAATAATACAGCCATTAGCTATGAATATGATAAAGCGAATTCGCAAGTGATCACGCATTTTAATTTCACTACAAAAATGCTTTACAGCAATGCTTCCCTACAAAATCAGCCAGCGGTAATGCTTTATCCTTGGCAAATTAAAAACATGAGTAGCGCGGATAAAGCTCATTGTTTATTAAATGACGAATGTGCAAGTGCCAAGGGAGTAATCCAAACTCTTAAAGGAACTATGCACTTGTATGCAGTTCCCAGTACAGCTGCGCAAACTGCATCCTTTACTACTCAAGTGCCTTTTAGAGGGATATTGCCGGTATTACCCAGTCAGCTAAGCCAGAGCGATTTAACTAAAATTGGTAGTTACTCTTTTACAATGCCTGCTGACCCACATCTGGACTCAAAAAATCCCTGGACTGATACTTATGCTACCGGCAAATTATTAAGCCGCGAAGCACAATTAATTAAAATAGCGGATATGCTAATGCGTGCAGATAGCACCTCATCAACAAAATATCAAAATATTAGAAATACATTGCTACAACAACTCAAAGGGCAAGTTACGAGTTTTCTAACCGGTTTAAATTATACTGACCCTTGTCCTGGAGGCGCTAGTGATTGTACGCGTGCTCAAGGAAGCTGGTTTTATAGCTATAATAACGACTGGCATACAATGATGGGCTTCCCTAGTGGCTTTTTTACCGCTACAACCTTAACCGATCATGGTTTCCACTGGGGATATTTATTAGATTCAGCCGCCACAATTGCGCAGTTTGATAAAACTTGGGCTCAACAATATGGTGGAATGGTTAATTTATTGATTCGTGATATTTGTAACTATAAATATGGCGAAGACGGTAATGAAGCCACACAATTCCCACATTTTCGTAGTTTTGATCCCTACTCCGGTTTATCCTCAGCGCTAGGCATGCCCTATAGCTTAGACAATACTAATGAGGAAGATAGTGCTGAGTTTATGAATCTTGCCCAAGCAATTGTGCTTTGGGGTATCAATACCCAAGGCCTTAGTTTTGCTGGAGATAATAGCTCTCCACAAGATCTTTTAGAGACTGGCTTGTATTTATATACCACTGAGGAGCAAGGACTAAATCATTATCATTTTAATCAAAATCCTAACTCCGGAGTATTTCCTATAGGTTGGTCTAATAGCAGTACGGGCCAAACATACCTTTCATTGGGTAATGTATGGGGCGGTAAGCAAGATCGGTCTACTTATTTTTGTGCAGGACAGCCCTGTTATTACCAAAATTTAGCATCAAACACTTTACCGATTACCGCAGGCTCTTTGTATTTAGGATTTGATGCCAATTTTGTTAATCAGGTTTATACTCAAGATGCGAAAAACCCTTGTAGCGGAGATCCTAAAAACTCTGCTTATTGCGGCACATTGCTGAAATATTTGGCCTTAGGTAATCCAACCTTAGCGTCTCAGTATTATGCGCAATATTTTGATCAACAAGGCAACACTCCGGATCCTGGGGAAACATTACCTAGCATTTATTACTGGATTCAAAACTTGAAAAATCTAGGTAACTTAAACTCCAATATCACTGCGGATACCCCTAGTTACGCCGCCTTTGGTTCAGGTAAATCTCTATACGTAGCAGCTTACAATGGAGACAGCATTGCGAAAACGGTCCATTTCTACAATAATGGCGCCCTGGCATGTACCTTAGAAAATATTCAACCTGGAGTTACTCAAGGGAAACTTTGCAGTGGAGATACGCCTCCCCCTGTCACTCAGTTTTCGTTCATACTGTATGTTGGCTATCCATTTAAACCTGTATTAGTTAATAATACCATCCAATGTCCCGATCCGGTGACTAAAAACCCTGCGTGTTTACTCAAAAACATTGCCGCTCCTTCAACGATGACTGTTGCAGGAAGTAATGGCAATTTATGCACGCTAACGATTGGTGGTGATGGTTCGGTAACTACGGTTAAGGAGAAGTCGAAGGGGTGTAATATTAACTCTAATCCGGCGACGCCGACTTCTGCAGGAACAATTAATTTGCCAGGGGGGTTTTAAACCCTGGCCTCAAAGGCTTTCAATTCTATGATTGAAAGCTGTCAATCAACCCAGGGATTTGCAGCATACCCCTGGGTTGCATTCATCATTAAGGTAAAATAAATTACAATCTAACCACTGCCTTATCTTTTAATCCAAACTTTTAATAAACATATCCACTAATTCAGCAAATTTTTCTGGATATTCTATTTGTGGTAAATGGCCGCAGTCAGAAAAACAATAGTATCGAGCATTGGGAATATTCGCAGCGAGCTGTTTGACTAACGTTTCCCGAAATACCAAATCTTGATCCCCCGCCAAAACCAAGGTGGGTACATTAATTTTTTGGGCCCAAGAACTTGAATCAAATTTCTGTAGTGCTGCGTACTGTGCATCAAATCCTTTATCAGTCACCGGATAAGGGTTTTTCAGTCCCATTTGCGTTAATACTTCCAACATCCCAGGCTGAGAAATAAACTGATAAGAAAAGAACCAGCTACAAGCCATTTTAATTAGCACTTCCTCTGAGGCATTGCTGCTTCTTAATTCACGAAGTGCCTCCAGATAAATTTGAAATGGAGCGCGAGGAGTTAATACTGAGTTAGAAAGAGTCGCTGACTTTACCAGATCACGATGGCGCATTATCAAGGTTTGTAAAATAAAGCCTCCCATGGAATTACCCACAAAATGCGCACGCAAAATCCCTAATGACTCACATAGTGCAGCAACATCATCAGCCATTTGCTCGATGCTGTAGGGGCCATCGGGGACATCCGTCTGTCCTGCACCCCGATTATCAAATAAAATAACCTGATAATCCTTAAAATAACTTAGTGTTGCATTCCATACCACATGATCTGCAGTAAATCCGCCTATAAATACAATAGGCTCTCCTTGGCCATGAATTTCATAATACATTGAAATATCATTCACTTTTATATGAGGCATAAGCATCTTCCTTAAATAGTCAACTACCAAACGTAAACGTATAAATTTTAACTCCCGGTTCCCTAGCAATAATCTCTAAATCGCCACTAGAAAATTGTGCTTGGCTTAGTGCCTCGTAAATAGAATATTTATCCACTAAAATACTTTTTACCAAACTATGGTTAAACATCACATCCACTTTAATTGCTTTGCCAGTACTCGTCCCCATGACTAAAAATACTTTACGAGCATTAAAGTGTATTTTCAATGCTGCCATTGTTTTTATAGCTGTAATACTGTCGGCATTGGCTTGCCATAAACCATCTAAAGCCCAACTATTTTCTGCCAATTGCGGTGGAAATTGATATTGAACAATCTTATCTTTTATTAGTTTAGGACTAAAATTAGGATTTGCTCGCTCATACCCCAAATAAGTTTCTGGTGTTTGTGAGGCACGCACAGTTTGCATAGGCTCATTTTTTAAGATGGTGAGCTCGTTAATACCTAATAAATAGCGAATATTATTTTCTGTAATATCATAATCTCCTTCACCAAAATGCTCATAAACCACCTCTCCTTTCTTATTGATCAAGTAATGAGCAGGCCAGTAATGATTCTTAAAATTAATCCAAGTACTGTATTGATTATCAAGCGCAACTGGATAGAGAATGCCATCACGTTGCACTGCTGCGCGAACATTCCCCACATCCTTTTCAAAATCAAATTCAGGAGTATGGACGCCAATAATAATCAGCCCTTTATCACGATATCGACTGTACCAGGATTTAATATAGGGCAATGTACGTAAACAATTGATGCAAGAATAGGTCCAAAAATCCACCAAAATAACCTTGCCCTGCAAATTTTTTAACTGTAAAGGAGCTGTATTAATCCAGGCAGTAATCCCATCAATGGGTGGAGCAGGATATGGACGCCATAAGCCATCAATTAAAGCATTTGACGTTTTAACTCCGGTCTGTGTGCTAGTTGATGATGCGGACGTATTTTCAAAATAGACCATATACACTACGCTTGCGATAACGATTGCGCCTAATAATTTGCGGAATAAGGATGCCCGTGTTTTAAAAAAAGTGAAGGTATTCATTATCCTTTTTCCATAGAGAGAAATAATGAACATAGGGATAACTGCTCCTAAGGCAAAAGCCAACAAAGTAAAGAAGCTCAGCCACGTAGTTTTCTGCACCACGGTTTGTACTATAATTGCAGCTAGAATAGGTCCTGCACAGGGAGTCCAAATAATGGCGATCAATCCGCCCAAAAGCACCCCATTTAAAAAGCCTCCTTCAGCCTTATTCAAGGCAGTAAAAACCTGACCAGCTTGAGCAAATTTTTGGGTAAGCTTGCTGAATTGTTCGGTTAAATGATCCGAAAGCATAATCAGGCCAAGAAGCACCAAAATAACATAACTCAAAGTTCGTATGAGTTCGAAATTAATCCCTAAATAATGGACTAATTGACGGGAGAAAAAAATTAATAGGGCAAAAAAGAAAGTAAAACCTACGATCATACCAATAGGACGCTTTTTCGAACCAGCTAATGAAGTAGCAAAAAATACCGGTAAAATGGGTAAAATACATGGAGAAATAATTAAACCAAATCCCTCGATAAAGCCCAAAAAGATAGTGACAAAATTTGCGTCCATAATGGTATCCTAAGCCGCTGGCATTCCTCCCCGTATAGACTTAAATCTTTTTCTAACGTGATTTATGCCGATTTGCAAGATGGATTGCGCCAGAGCAACTCCATCTTTATGCTAGCTAGGCAGTAGGGTTACGTGTTGCTCATGGACACACTTTCCTGCTCATCATCGTTTGCTTTTACATCAACCCCTTTATGTATATTCAAGGTGTCTTTAACCTCATGAGAAACATTTATGGTACTGCCAGACGTCTGATTCACCACTAAATCATGACGTTCGTGAGGCTGAGCTCTAACCCAGGGAGATGGCTCTTGTTTTTGCTTTTGTGCTATTTTATCTAAGGCCACATCTAAGCGTTGAAATAAGCGGTCATGGGTTAATTCACCTTTTTTAATTTGCTCGCATTCAGCATAAGCTGCCCAGTTTAATTTACTCATATCCGTTGCATATTCATATTTCTTTGCTAGTGCTTTTACTTCTGGAGATATTTCCATTGCTTTTATATTCGCTGCAGCATTACTCATAATAGCCATATCTGCTTTTATCTGAGCACTGCTATAGGGCCCTTGAGTTACCCCACCTAAAAACAATTCCAGCCTATCTTTTGCACTATTGTATACTTGTACTTCTTTTTTCATTTTTCCTAAGGCCTCTTGCGCTGGCTTTTCTTTAGCATCGGGATTAACCAAATTAGAAACCGTCTCTTTAACTCTATCCCATAAGCCTTGTCCAAACTTAGCAATGCCGTCGACCACGCTCTTAGCCACTTGGGCCACTTTATCAAATAAATTCGCAAAAAATGATTGGTTCTTTTGTTTAAATTCTTTATCGATTCCCTCCGGTGTAAACTGATGCGCTACACTTCTTTCGTCTGAATCGAGTACTTTATAGCAATTTACACTATCAATATAAGCTTGAGCGTCCTTCTTCAGCTGAGATTCAGTGGGTGAATTAACTATTGTTTGTGCATCAGCTAATTTTTTGGCAACTTGTCTGGGAGCGCCTTTACCACATGCAGTATCCAAATTATTTACATGCGTAAACTGACTTTGGTAAGGATCATGGCCATGGTTATAACCAATTTTATATCCATTTTTCTCACTGGGACGAGCATCTTCTGTATCTGCTTCTTTCGACCATCGATTCCAGATCACATTAACTAAGGGTGAAGCGGCTATTTCTTCAGGCGTCATATTCTCAAGCGATGAAATTTCAGACGTATCACATAATTCATTAATACGATTTTCTGCAACAGCCTGACTAAATTTAACATTGATCTTATCAATGGTTGCCGCTAATGCCTCTTTAGTTGAATCATCGTAAACCACTCCAAATTTGTTAGCTATATGTTCAATCACATCAAAACGAACAGGAGCGTGTGAAAATAAGGTAATCCCTTCATCACTCAGAGTGTAGTCGATAACCTTTAATGTAGGTTTATATACTCTTTGTACCAGATCGGTGATTTGAGATTCTTGAACAAGACCTTGTTCAAGCAATATCCTCAACCCAAGGAACGATAGCTTATCCGGATCAGAAACATCTTCTTTTGCTTTAAGCCCTAAATTATTAAGTAAATTTTCATAGGCTGTAACAAACTCATTACTATGATTGGAAATCGTAATATGTACTTTAACGCCATTATCATTTAATAGCTCCAAGAGACGCAAAGTAAAATAATCATTACTACCACGGTCTGCAAGCTCATCACCAATAAGCCGAACTAATGCATTTTTATCTTTAACCTCAATTTGGGCTAGAAACTGATGAAACTCATCAAGAAGAACAGGTAATAGGTTTTTACTATTCTCTATTGCCTCCTGTTCGGCTCTGATTTTTTCTAGGCCTCTGCTTATAAATTCCCTATATTGGTCTGGGTTTATACTTTCCAGCTCTTTCTCTTCTTCAGGTGTACGCTCTGCCTTAGCACTCAGCTCTGCGTGTCGAGCTATTTTTTTCTCATGTCCCTTATTGGTATCTTGCTGTGTTTTTATAGCGGATGCACTATATTTTAGGGTCTCAACCGCTGCACCCATTTTATCGTATAAATTAACGAACTGAGCATAGAGTTCCGCAGGGTTTTCTACGCCAGCTTTAAATTGAATAACATCTTGACGTAATAAAAAATGCACTAATTTAACTGCATTTCCATGAAGATCACCGATGGTTACAGAACCAGAATTTCCTTCAAATTCTTTGGGATACTGATAGATATCTATCGTTTTTTGAATAACACGATTAACCATAATAATTCCAGTATATTAACCATTTATGAGTTAATTATAGACAAATATTTTCAAAATTAGGAAATTCCACTATTGACCTCATGACGATAATGGCTAAAATTCAGAAGTGGTCTACGTCGGATTATCAATTATGGATGATATATGATTCAAGTTATACGATTTTATTTACTGTTAGTTCTATTTTTCTTAGTTAATCACGCTTATGCAGCTCCACCATCAATTGCACGCTACGCACTTGTGGGTACTACTCGAGAAGGTACAGTCGCAGCATTTATGCTAACGCATTTCGGCCCCTCTTCTCATGCCCCTTTTGCAAGCCTAATTATTAAAAAAGCAGGAATTGAAGAACCCTTATTTCAAGATGGTGCTTATCGGATGGACGGTGGGGAAAAAGAGCTTGCCGATTTGGTTGACCACCTTCTGGAAAAAAACAGCTCTATTTTAAAAGAATATGAAATTGATCTGGATAATCAATTCATCTCTGAAGCCCATATGGCGATTACGGATAACCATCCTGAATCGGTTGCAGGTTGGGTCGATATTATCAATGGAGGCACCAAAAAATTCATGGTGAAAAGCATTCCCTCCGAATACTGCGCAGATACCCCAAACTCCATTGACTTGGAGTTTTGGTTTAATGGCGTCAACAAATTGACGTTAAAACAAAAACCAGATTCTTGTTGGGATAATGGCTTTTCTATCCGCAACATCTATCAAACTCAAAAAGCATTGTGGTTTATTATCAATAAACATGAAATTGGCTTAGCCAGCCAAAACGTGTATTTCGTGGATATTGCAGGAATTGCCTTGCGCTAGAGGAGCGACTTGTTGCTGTTTAAGGAAACTCTAGCTGCAAGCAACCGGTTTCTCTAATGCTCACGAAAAGTTGTTGCTAGTCGCGTGATCGAAGCCCGAACTCTGGGTTGCTTCACTTCGTTCGCAATGACGGATGTCATTTATTTATATAGTTATATAGATGCCGTAGCCCGTATTACACTCGCGTTAATACGGCTACAGTTCCGATAATTATCTTAAGTAAGTGACATTAGTTGCTTACAACCTGGAGCTCTACATCACGAAAAATTGCTGCTAATTGCATGAGCGAAGCCCGAAACTCTGAGTTGTTTCACTTCGTTCAATGACGGATAAAGCAAACCATATCAATTTACGCCATTTATTAGTTAATAGCGATTTAAACCGAAGGACAATTGCTCAATCCCGTCATTGCGAGAAACGTAGTGACGAAGCAACCCAGGGTACGTAGCATAGAACCTGAATCACTACCCATAGCACAGCAATGACGACAGTAAAACATATCTGGTGAAACTAATCCCGCTTGCAAACAGCTGTATCTTCTCACACAAGCCAGCTCTACACTTTAATGTCTCGGGATTTGCTGGGGTATCACGGTGTTAGCTGAGATGTGTAGAGGATACAGTTGCAAGCAGCCAGACTATTTATTTTAAATGTGCACATTTATTTAAAAAGTATCAAACCCCTCATACTCTTCCCAAGGTAAATCCTCACGAGAACAGTCATGCACAATAGCTAAGCGTGGCCCTTCCTGCAGCCAAAGATATAATTGCTCTAATTTGTCCTGTGGCCCACAAGCAAAAACCTCCACCCGTCCGTCAGGCAAATTACGAGCCCAGCCATTAACTCCTAATTGTTCTGCTTGTTCTTTCGCCGAGGCACGATACCAAACCCCCTGCACCTTACCTGAAACAAAGCAACGCATACAAGATAAATTATTCATAAAAGATTCTTATTGGTTTTATTTATAATACAGTTTATCTTATCTGAAGGATAAAAGGAGATCAAAATGGCTATTTGGTTTAAAGAAGTTTCTCTCGAGCGGTTAAATGAGTTTGGGAGAAATACCATGTCGGAATTTCTTGGTATTCAGTTTACTGAAATAGGCGATAATTTTTTAAAAGCTACCATGCCAGTAACTGAACGTACCAAACAACCGTTGGGCCTGCTACATGGCGGAGCAAATGTTGCCTTAGCTGAAACCATTGCCAGTACGGCTGCAAATGGGGTTGTTGACCTCCAACGCTATTATTGTGTAGGGCTGGAAATAAATGCCAATCACTTGCGTGCAGTTAAAGAAGGAATTGTCACTGCGGTAACCACCCCCATTCATATAGGCAAAACTACTCAAGTTTGGGAAGTCATTATCTGTAACGAGGTTGGAAGTAAAACATGCATTGCACGAATGACCGCGGCAGTAATTGCCCGGTAATAAACCGTATAAATAGATGCGAGGTGTACTATGCAACAAAAACAAGAACCGAATCGTTTTTTTAAACTATTGATCCTTGGTGATCGTGCTGTTGGTAAAACAACTTTGTTGCAAAAGTTTGTTAAAGAGCAAGATCCTGATTGCTATTATTCCACCTGTGGTGTGGAGCAAAAAACAAGCCTTCTATCTCTTTTCAACCAAAACATTAACTTAAAAGTCTGGGATGCAGGCGGAGACCCGCATCTTTGGAAGCTGGTTAAAAGATACATTCCGGATACAAATGGCGCTCTAGTCTGCTTTGATGTAACGAGCCCATTTTCATTGACGAATGTAAACAACTACGTCAATGAACTGCGCAAAGTTCAACCTAATATTCCCATCATGCTCATCGGCTGTAAAACGGATTTAACGCAAACACGTAGGGTTTCTGAGGAACAAGCCCAACAGCTGGCTCAAAAACTAGGAATTGCCTATTTAGAAACATCAGGGCTTAAAAGAAATAATGTGGACGAGGCATTCATACAGATTATCCAACGCATATATTTTTCATCTACCTTTAACATCATTCGCCCAACCATAGAAAAATATTTTGAAGATTATTCGAATAATCCTCAAAATTCCATTTCCAAAAAAGAAATCATGTTAAAAAATGAATATCAGCTCCTCTTGGAACAATTGTTACACGCCAGCAGCCAGGATGAACTAAACGATTTTTATCAAAAAACAACCAACATCATAAACCAAGCAGATGCTCTTTTTGCAAGAAAACACCCTATTTGGAATACCCTAACCATAAGCCCGTTATCCTCTATGCTTAGGAAAACATTAGCGGCACTGGAGCTCTTACAAAAAAGTTTTAAAACAGAGATTAACTTAGAAGCCCCTACTGAAATAACCTTACGCATGCAAGGCTAAGTAGGTTCAACCATCAAGCCCGGCAATAAGCTTATCTTAACTCCAATGCTGGGCTTGGCAGCCAGTCTGCATTCTAGGTGGCATTATGCACTCTAAGTAATTCAGACCATTGTGTGGTATAACATGGGGAGCGTAATTGAAGGCGCGAATCCCAAGGCTTACTACTTCCTTCAGCCGCAAGGTGTAGGGTATGTCGGCCAAAACGTTGATTGATTTTATCGAGAACCGACATTATTTTTTCCGTTTTTTGCAATGTCTCCTCACTAGGCTGATGGAACAAATCCATTTGCGTAGATGCCTTAGGAAGCAACTCCTCCAAACAAACACCGGTTTTTTTATAATAATATCCTGCTTTAAAAATTCTTAGTAAGCCCTGCTTGGCAAAGTGGGTAACTATACGCACATCATCAGTGGGGTATGGAAATTGTAGTTCAATAGATTGAACATGCTGGGCTAAGTCTTCACGAAATCGGTTTGTTTGAACAAAAATAGATATTTTCCGTACTAAAGAGTTCTGTTCGCGCAGCTTTTCAACGGCTCGAGCACAATGGCTGCTTAAAGACTCAGCCACCGCAGCATAATCTGATTGCAAGGAACCAAAGCTCTTAGAGGATAAAATACTTTGCTTGACCTCATCTCGCCCAAAGTCTCCACAAGAAACTCCTCGTAACTCCAAAGCAGTACGCACAACGGTCACATTAAAACGCCTTTTCAATAAATTTATATCCATTATGGAAAGATCATAAGCAGTATAAATACCTTGCTGAATAAATTTTTTACTCCACTTCCTGCCAACCCCCCAGACCTCGCCTATAGGAATTTGTTTTAACCATTCACCTTGATTAGTTAAATTAAACGTAGGTAGCTTAAGTATTTTCTTGCATAAATAATTAGCAGCTTTTGCCAGGGTTTTACTCTTTCCAATGCCAATAGACGTAGGAATGCCTGTATTTTTTAAAATTTTCCGTTGTAAGGCCGCACAAAAGGCATCATGCTGGCCTGTGGGTAGGCTAGTTAAATTAAGAAATGCTTCATCAATCGAATAAATTTCAACTTCAGGCCATTCTTGCTCAATCGTTGCCATTACCCGATGTGATAAATCACCATATAAAGCAAAATTAGAGGAAAAAACATGTACCTCTGCGCGTTGGCACAACGCCTTAACCTTAAAATAAGGCACCCCCATAGCAATTCCTAAGGCTTTCGCTTCATTGGAGCGTGCAATGACACAACCATCATTATTCGACAATACAATAATAGGCTTATGCTGCAAATCCGGCCGAAAAAGACGCTCGCAGGAGGCATAGAAATTATTACAATCAATTAAGGCGAACATAATAAGACCTCGATAACATCAGTGTAACTAATCTCATAAAAAACTATGAATTACATAAGTTACAACACCCCAAATCACAAGGTCCTCGCCCTCAGTAATATCAATGGGTTTATAGCGTGGATTTTCTGGAAGCAACTGCACCTTATTGGGTGTTTTGGATAAACGCTTAACCGTTAATTCCCCATTTAATGCGGCTATCACAATAGCCCCGTGCTGAGCCTCAAGGCTTCTATCAACAAGCAACATATCCCCAGAATGAATGCCAACATCTGTCATAGAGTCACCCGTAGCAATGACAATAAACGTAGCTGCGGGATGTCTAATTAATTGCTGATTCAAATCCAAATATCGCTCAATATAATCATCTCCAGGAGAAGGGAAACCAGCCTGCACTTTGCTGGAATAAACCGGCACACGATGGCTTTTAGATTCGCTATTTAATAACTCTTGGATTTCTGCTATACGGAAGATAGGTACTCGTATGGTCTTTGTAGGCTCCGATCCATATTTACCCTGCCCAGGAGGTCTTCCTGATCCTACACGTCTACCGCCACGCTGATTCATGCTATTCTCTATTATTGATTTTTGTGTCAGAAATCAATAATAGCTCTGCAATGTTATCGTGTAAATCAAATTTTGATTAATTTTACTGGGCTCTACTGTATTTTCTCATACGAGCAAACTGTTAAGAAATAGCCCGAATAACTAATGGCTTGCGAGCTTCCAGGAGCCCCGGAAACCCGATACCTTTACCTAATTGCTCTAAGCTCAAAATCTTGGTCTAGCTTAGGATATCTATTAATTTCTTCCACTAAACGCTCTCTAATCCCTTGAACCAGATCAAAACGGCTACTTGTGCTTTTAAAGTTCTCATTGAGGGGCATCTTAGCCTCTAACCATTTATCAATTGCCTCGAGTAATTTCTCATCATTTTCTTTACTCGGTACACTGGCATTTGCATGTTCTGTAAATGCCTTATCCAATTCGACTGTGGCTTTGGTTTTAAACCAAGAAGCTGCTTTACTCTCTCGCTGCCACCGTTGTTCGAAATAACGGGTTGAATGAACCGATTCTCGATGAATCGCATCTAGTTTTTCTTGTACGTCTTCTAAATTCACACTATTTTCTATTATAACAGCGCGCACCTTTTCTCTTAGTTTCATTACTTGTTCATATCGAGAACTGCCAACCCCCTCTTTTGCCAAAAGCCAAGTATCGGCTTTTCTAAAGATGTCCAAAGAACGCTGGCCAATATCATCATAATTTGTATCTTTAAGAACGGCTTCCAAGTCTTTAGTTAATTGTGTAGAAAAGAACGATGCGCTCGTTTCTTGAGCTTCCCACCATTGATATAAAAACTCTTGATATTCTTTCGTGCTTAATTCAGCAAGATAGCGTGGGTCAACATTATCATACAGCTCTGCAATACTAGCGCCAAATGAACCTTGTACTTCGCCTGCATTAGGGAATAAGGGTTTATTTCTACGGTAATAGTCCAAAACTACATTTCTTTTTTGCGTGGCAACTTTTTGATCGAGCAATCCTTCATCCGCTAACTGCTGGGTTAAATTCATATGTAAATGCTGTGAACCATTAAGCTCCCCTTCCCAATGATTCGCACGAGGCATCACTGTCAGATTGAGCTTGCAATTATCGGCCGGCAATTTCGGTATCACTTGAGAGAAGAATATGTTATGAAATAGTCGCTTTAATTTTCCGGCAAAACCACCTAGTGTGCTAAGGCCAGTATATGCTGCAATAGTTAAATCTACTTTAGTGACTTGTTTCAAATCACTACAATCAGCAATGCGTGCCGCATTGGTTCCAGGAAGAGCATAAGCTGTCCCAGGTACGGGTTGATCTGCAACAATGCGTACGGGAACGTTGGTACCCGTCAACAATTTCTCTTTGGCTCGAGCAGCATTAAAACAAGTTACGGCCCCACGGCTGTAACCCACAAAAGTAATGCTTTCAATCGGCTCATCCATATTTTCAAAGCTATTATCGGGGTTACGAGTAAATTTCGAATCTACTGATTTTGCATGTTTTTGATATGGGGCTAATGGTTGTCCCTGAGGAATTTGCACATATTGTTGTTCTTGATAATCAGCAACCCAAACGGTGTCAGGATCTTGAATACCCACTCCTAACTGTGCAAGTTCAGCAGAATTTGATTTGCTTAAAAAAACCTCTCCTTTATCGTTCTTTTTAAATACTTTGCCAATAAAGCGATGAGCAAAAGCATCTAAATCAGGCATAGTACCATCGTTACATACTTCCGGATGATGGCAACCGTTCACTACCAGAGTATGCGTATTATTGGCTTTCAATTCTTCAGAATAAGCTGCATGATCTCTTGAAAATGAATAACCCGAATCACCAGTACCACAAAAATAAACAATTAAATGCATAATTTAGAAACTCCTAAGCAGGACTCATTAAATTATACAACAAGTG
Source organism: Legionella saoudiensis (assembly GCF_001465875.1). Lineage (GTDB taxonomy): Bacteria > Pseudomonadota > Gammaproteobacteria > Legionellales > Legionellaceae > Legionella > Legionella saoudiensis. The sequence continues at coordinate 1,691,987 of NZ_LN901324.1, forward strand.
AACACAAAAAGCTCATCATGCGTTTTTTCCAATCTTGCAATGGACTTCTTTGCATTGAGATGTATTATTTATGTTTAATTAAATAGAATAAGATCGTAGGCGCTCATTAAGCGTTGAGGAGATTTAAAATGACTGTAAAAAACATTAAAGCTCACTACAAAAATTCTGTTTTTTTTTTCCAAAATGAGCAATACTTGCTTCTGAATTCATCCCCCATAAAATTATGATCAAAATAAGACCTTTTCTAAAGTGGGCAGGTAGTAAATATAATTGTTTGGATAAAATTATCCCTTTTTTGCCGTCTGGTAAGCGTTTAATCGAACCATTTGCTGGTTCAGGGGTTATTTTTATGAATACCGCTTATCCGTCTTATGTATTAGCTGAAAGCAATTTAGATTTAGTCCATCTTTTTACTTACCTGCAGCAAGAGGGCAATGAATTTATTAACCTATGTCGTAGCTATTTTACCCCTGAATTTAATTGCAAAGAAAAGTATTATCCTTTCCGCAGTGAATTTAACCAAGCACCTTATTCCTCCCAGAGAGCAGCCTTATTTTTATATCTAAACCGCCATGGCTATAATGGCTTATGTCGCTATAACTCTCAAGGCATATATAATGTTCCTTTTGGGCTTTATACAAGGCCGTATTTTCCTTGCAAAGAAATGCAATTATTCCATGAAAAGTGCCAAAATACGCAATTTATTCACCAAGATTTCCGCAAGACTTTTGAACAAGCAGAGCGAGGTGATGTCATTTATTGCGATCCCCCTTATGTGCCTCTTTCAGAAAAAACCAAACTTTTGCCTTATAACCAAAAGTTATTCACTACGGAAGACCAGATTGAATTAACCGAGCTAGCTAAAGAAGCAGCAGCGAAAGGCATTCCGGTTATCTTATCCAATCATGATACTGAATTTACTCGCTATCATTACCGCAAAGCAAATATTAAAAGCTTTCCCGTATCGCGATATATCAATTGCAAAACGGAGCTACGTCGGCCGGTTAAAGAATTGCTGGCTATTTTTAGTTAAGCATAGCCTGTTTGCAAACAACCAGGCTACACTGAAAGATTGGAAACACGCTTAGTGCGCAGAGTGATCTTTAATAAAGAATGCTAGAATAGTAACTAATAAAAGAGAAATCGGTAATATCGATAAGGCAACTTGATAATCTACCACCGTATAAATATGCTCGCCACCTACAATTCCACTATCACCAAAAGTATCTAACAGCTTACCAACTAAGGGTTGGAAAACAACACCGCCTAAAGTTACAATCATGTTAGTCGCGGCAAAGACTGTACCCGATAGCTGAGCACCACTACATTCTTTAGCCATAATAAATACAATGATTTCTGTCGCACTAAATACCCCATACAAAAATAAGAGAATATTAAGTGAGGTATAAGATAATCCTGGCATGTACAAGACCAAGCTAATACAAATTAAGGAAAGAATAGCCCCCACTACCAAGGGTAATAATCTTCTTCCTGTACGATCAGAAAGGTATCCAGCGATAGGAGCACCAACAGCCCAACCTAAGAATACTGCGGAAACGGTTCTCGCCGCTTCAACCTTGGTTAAATGATGCGCCTGTTCTAAATAGGTCTTGCCCCATAACTCGCCAAACACCGATAAGGACGTATACAGGCAAGCGCCTACAAAACCGATTAGCCATACCTCAGGAGCCATTAATACTTTTAGTACGTTATGAAAAAACTCTGGTAAGGGATGTTTATTGGATTGATGACCAGTAGGACCGTCACGAACTACGAGCAACATCAAAACGCTCAAGCCAGAACCGATGATGGCAATGAATAATAACACCTGCTCCCAGCCAACACGTTGAGACCATTCAGTGATTTTTACTTCACCATAAACCAGCCCCAACATGCCTAGAGTAGTCATTAAACCGGCTACAAGAGAGAAATAACGTCTGGGTAGCCAATGTAATGCTAAGGATAAAACACCGACAAAGGCAAAAGACGAGCCAAACCCTACTAAAAAGCGGCCCGCCCCTACTAAAAACATAGATGATGTTAAGGTGAACATCCATGAGCCCACAGTACAGCAAATACATGCAAAGGTAAGTAACCTTCTAGGCCCATATCTATCCATAAGCATCCCTACCGGCATTTGCATAGGTGAGTAGGCAAAATAGTAGAGTGCCGATATTTGGCCAAATGTCGTTGCAGAAATATGCCCCAGAGCAATACTGAGTTCAGCCTGTAACACACCGGGTATGATACGCAGGATAAACTCATAACAATAAAACACTGCCCCAACAAAGCAGATGAACGAACCAAATATCAATTGTTTTTTAGCATTCATATTTATTTATCTACTAGAGCGTAAGTTTCTCGTAAAAAGAACGTTAATATGGCCGCAATAAATATACCTAAGGGTATAATGGATAATGCGAACTGATAATCAGCCACAGTGTACAACTTATGGACGTTTTCTACAATAGCGCCAGTAGCTTCGCTTCGTGCTGAATAACTAAAGTCTAATAAATGTCCAACTAAAGGTTGCAACAACATAGCGCCTAACATAACAATCATATTCGTAATTGCCATTGCAGTACCTGCAGCTTCACCAGGACTTAATTCACGACCTACGGCAAATACAATAGCTTGCGCACTGTATAATAAGCCTAATAAAAACATTAAGATTTGTACGTTGGTTTCAGTTAAACCAGGAACATACAAAATAATTAACATCATGATCATGGCACCCGTAGCACCAACAAGCATGGGGAACTTTCTACGCTCAAAACGATCCGAAATATATCCCATTAATGGCGCACCTAAGGTGAAACCAAGGAACAGCAATGAGTTGGCAAGACCTGCAGCATGGGCAGATAAACCATGAGCATGTCTTAAATAAGGAATACCCCATAATTCAGCGAAAACAGTAGTGGGCAAATAAACCAAGCAACCATACATGCCATTAACCCAAATCTGCTTATTACGGGCAATAATCGCTAAATCAACCAAGCCTTTTTTGAAATTTGAAACTGTTCCACTTTGTCTATGACGTCCTTTCTTGTCTTGAATACCGGCCCATAGGACAAATGTTAAAACAATACCAAAGGCAGCGGTCGCATTGAGCGTTCTCACCCAACCTAATTTTTCCACAAAAATTTCTAAAAAGTTATCTCCCAGCATCGCACCTATTGTACCAAGTGCCGCGGTCATTCCTGACACCATAGCAAGGCGATTTTCCGGTAACCAGATTGTCGCAAGTTTAAGGACGCCAACAAAAGCAAATGCGGACCCTAAACCGACCAAGAAACGACCTGAAGCAGCTACCCAAAAATTTGCAGTTCCGGTAAATAAAAAGGTACCAATTACACAAATGATACAAGCGAGAGTTAACAGACGACGTGGACCATAACGGTCAAGCAATAAACCAACCGGTAATTGCATGGGAACATAGGCATAATAATAAATAGAAGAAATATGCCCAAAGCCAGTTGCAGATAAATCAAAGTGTGTGCGCAAAGCAGATTCCATCGCACTAGGCGCAATTCTTAGTAAATATTCATAACTGTAGAATATTGCCCCAAGAGCACAAATAAACCACCCCATTAGGGTGTAATTCTTACGATTCTCAGAAAGCAAAGTCATCTCCTTAACTATTGGATTAAGTAAAAGCGCGTGCCTGGTATCTAAAAGACAATTCACGCTTTTTCTTTATATTAACTCCAAGGTTTTATCCCAGGCACAGCAAAATTAGGCAGAACGCTTCATCCTGTAAATCTCATACTGCAGTCAGGATAACTACCAAGAAGTTACCGTTATTTTAAATAATCATTATTCTGGCTTACGCCGCTAGCAATTGCCGCTTTGGCAACAGCTGCAGGAACCCTCTCTTTTAAGCGAGGATCAATGGGCTTGGGAATAATGTAATTAGGCCCAAACTCCCAATCTGTAACGCCTGGGTAATTATCCTTCACTACCTGGGGAACCGGCTCATGCACTAATTGGCGTATTGCTTCAACTGCTGCAATTTGCATGGCTTGGTTAATGCATGTTGCGCGCACATCCAGTGCACCACGGAAAATATATGGAAAACATAACACATTATTTACCTGATTAGGATAGTCACTGCGGCCTGTTGCAATGATTAAATCCTTACGAACTTGATGAGCAACTTCTGGTCTTATTTCCGGATCAGGATTCGATAACGCGAAAATAACAGCATTAGGCGCCATTAAATTTAATAAATCGGCATCTAATAGATTAGGCTTGGCAACACCGATGAATACATCTGCATCTACTAAAGCATCAGCTAAAGTACGGCATGATGTTGTACGAGAAAAAGCAAATTTATACGCATTAAGATCGGTGCGCTCTGAATGAATAACACCTTTGGTATCCAAAAGCATCATATTTTCTTTATTTGCTCCTAAAGCAGCGAGTAAACGCATGGATGCAATACCTGCAGCTCCGGCGCCAATACATACAATTTTTGCATCAGACAAAGTTTTCTTTTGTAAATCTAAGGCATTTAATAAACCTGCAGCAACAACAATGGCTGTGCCATGTTGATCATCATGAAATACAGGAATGTTTAACTGCTCGATTAGTGCCTGTTCGATTTCAAAGCACTCCGGTGCTTTAAGATCTTCTAAGTTAATTCCACCAAAGGTAGGAGCAATGTTTTTTGCAGTAGCAATAAATGCTTGCGGATCATGGGCATCAATTTCGATATCAAATACGTCGATATCTGCAAAACGTTTAAATAAAACCGCCTTGCCTTCCATAACCGGCTTACTGGCCAGAGGGCCAAGATCGCCCAGACCAAGTACTGCGGTACCATTAGTCATTACAGCCACTAAATTACCTTTGTTGGTATAGCGATAAGCAGTTTCAGGATTTTCTGCTATAGCCAATACTGGAGCGGCAACGCCCGGTGTATAGGCCAAAGATAAATCATGCTGAGAGTTAGTTGGCTTAGTAAGGTGAACACTGAGCTTTCCTGGGACAGGGAACTCGTGATAATCCAATGCTGACTGTTTTAAAACTTCATTATCCAAGGTACTTACTCTCTTAAATAAAAACCATACAAAAAGGGTTTGAGCAATACTCCAACCATTGTCTATCTTCCACGACTATTCCGAAGCATAAGTTAGAGTAGCAATATTACTACTAACTTCTAATTTTCCGGGGAGGAAGTCGCGGGGCACACGAATTGAGAGGAGATTTGAGCGTCAAAGCCCTGACAACTTATCAAAAAACTACCATGATGATAATAATTTTTCAATAAATTAAATTAAACGCGCGCAAAAAATGCGCGCTTCACTACATTATTCTTCTTTTGATGCAGCCACAGCAGCACGTTGGCTGTAACGATCACGGAACTTCTGAACACGACCACCAGTATCAACTAATTTTTGCTTTCCAGTATAGAAAGGATGGCATTGTGAACATACTTCAATAGTTAAATCTTTACATAAAGTGGAACGAGTTTCAAAGCTCTCGCCACAGCTGCAAGTAACCTTAACAACTTCATAATTTGGATGAATCGTTGCTTTCATAACACTACTCTCTTATAGTTCAAATGAATATCGCCACCTGGACCCTATTGCCAAGCACCATATTCTATACAAATGACGCGAAACAATAGCAGAAAAACTCAGGTAAAGCAATTTTTTCTAATATTGGATCGCATGGGAACTGTGCCCAATCTTTTACTATAGCACAGAAGTTTATTTTTGCCGCGGGGAGTGATTGTTATTATTTGTTTCCCCAACGCTCACGCTTTTACTCGGGTATATACTCTAACTCAACCCAAACCGGTGCATGATCTGAAGGCCGTTCTGCCTTACGTGGTTCTACATCAATATTCGAACTACGGCATAAAGCATTCAATGCTGAGTTTAATAAAACATGGTCAATGCGTAAGCCCCTATTACGTCTGAAGCCTGCTGCACGGTAATCCCACCAGCTAAATGTTTTTTCTGGTTGTTCAAAATTCCTAAAACTATCATATAAGCCCAGTTGCAATAAGCCAATAAAAGCGTCTCGCTCAGGTGCGCTTACTAATACACTGCCTTCCCATTCTACCGGATCATGAACATCTCTATCCTCTGGCGCAATATTAAAATCACCGACCACTGCAACTTGCGGATAAGCGCTCAATTGCTGCTGGATAAATGCCGTGACTTTTTGTAACCAATTTAATTTATATTCATATTTATCCGAGGTTAGCTCTGATCCATTCGGCACATACAAATTAATTAGGCGTAGCCCTGCGACCGTTACCGCCAGAATACGGCGTTGTGGATCATCTAAATCAGGGATGTCAGTAATTACGTCACTGATCGGATAACGGCTAATGATGGCAACACCGTTATATGTTTTTTGTCCTGAATACACCACATGATAGCCCATTTCAGTAAATGAAGACTGAGGAAAATTTTCATCAATTAATTTAGTTTCCTGGATGGCTAAAACATCTACCTGCGAGGAACTTAACCAAGTAAGCACTTGATCTAACCTGATTTTTAAGGAGTTAACGTTCCAACTAGCTAATTTAAGCATACCAGTCTCCTTTGTATTCAATCATAAAGGGTGCATGATCAGACAAACGAGCTTCACGAAATATGCGACTATCCGTTACACTTTCAATTAAACCAGGGGTAATCACCTGGTAATCAATCCTCCATCCCACATTTTTTTCCCAGGCTCTGCTGCGATAAGACCACCACGTATATTGTTCTTCTTCTTGATTATGTACTCTAAAGGCATCAATAAAGCCCATGGAGCCAAATAATTCGTCCATCCAAGCGCGCTCTTCAGGTAAAAATCCAGAATTTTTTTGATTGGAACGCCAGTTTTTTAAATCAATTTGTTTATGAGCAATATTATAATCGCCACAAATAATCAATTCGCGTCCTTCATTCTTTAACTGCATTAAATGCTTGGCAAATTGTTCCAAAAAGGCATATTTAACTTCCTGACGCCCATCCCCACTGGTTCCTGAAGGCAAATAAAGTGAGATAACGCTTAATTTAGGATAATCGAATTGAATGTAACGTCCCTCATTATCACAGTAATCATAGCCAATCCCCTTCACAACCCGAAGAGGTTTATGGCGTGCATAAATCGCCACCCCACTATAGCCTTTCTTTTGTGCTGAATAATAATCGCAGTAATAATCACGGGGAAAAAACAATTCCTCAGGTACTAATTGTTCTGCATGGGCCTTAGTTTCTTGAATACACACAAAATCAGCATCTTGAACAGCCAACCATTCATAAAACCCATTTCGTGCGGCAGCACGAATACCATTGGCATTAAAACAAATTACTTTCATCTTATTTACTCATCTTAAGAGCGGCATGTGCCAAACGCTCACCTAAATTCTTAGCCAACGTGATTTCATCCTCACTAAGAGTACGATCATTAGCCACACCAGAAACATGAGTTACCCCATAAGGAGTTCCACCTGTTGTCGTATTATTGAGTGATGGTTCAGAATAAGGCACTCCTAAAAGAACCATCCCCTGATGTAATAAGGGTAGCATCATACTTAATAAGGTGCTTTCCTGACCACCGTGCATGCTCGCAGATGAAGAAAAAACACAGGCCGGTTTATCGATTAAATCTCCTGCGAGCCATAAAGCAGAGGTACCATCGAGAAAATATTTCAATGGCGCAGCCATATTCCCAAAACGAGTCGGGCTGCCTAGGGCTAATCCCTGGCAATGGCGCAAATCATCTAAAGTTGCATAAGGTGCCCCACTCTCAGGAACCGGGCTGTCTACTGCTTCACAGGTGGTGGAAACTGGGGGTACGGTTCTTAAACGCGCTGTAATTCCAGATACTCGCTCAACACCTCGAGCAATATATTGAGCTAACTGAGCCACGGAGCCAGTTCTTGAATAGTACAATATGAGGATATAAGGATCAGACATCAATAACTCCATGATTTCTTCTAGGAGGTGGATCATACATTAGAATAGGAATGAGTAAACTATTGACTTGCAACTTAGGGTTTCGAAGTATAGCCCCCTGGGTTACTTCACTGCGTTCGCAATGACGGCATTAGGATGTAAATTAAATTTTTAAGCTTAATCTATTATCCCGTCATTGCGAGGAACTGCGTGACGAAGCAACCCAGGAGTTCGAAGCACAGAACCAGGGATTGTTTCGCTTCATTCGCAATGACGGCAATTTTTCATGCATGAAGGAGAGTGATTTAAAGAATATAACGGGCTAAGTCTTCGTCCGCTACCAACTGGCCTAGGTTCTTATCAACGTATGCTTTATCCACGTGCACTGATTCGCCCGATTTATCGGTAGCTTCAAAAGAAACCACTTCTAACAAACGCTCCATAACTGTATATAAACGGCGCGCCCCAATATTCTCCATACGCTCATTAACCTGCCAAGCCACCTCAGCAATGCGTCGAATTCCCGACTCATCAAAGCTCAAAGTCAACCCTTCTGTTGCCATTAATGCGGTGTATTGCAAGGTCAAAGAGGCTGTTGGTTCCGTAAGAATACGCACAAAGTCATCAACTGATAGGGCAGAAAGCTCCACACGAATCGGTAAGCGCCCCTGCAACTCAGCAATTAGATCAGAAGGCTTCGCTACATGAAACGCCCCCGAGGCAATAAAGAGAATATGATCGGATTTAATCATGCCATATTTAGTAGAAACTGTGGTTCCTTCAACTAAAGGCAGCAGATCTCTTTGCACCCCTTCACGAGAAACATCCCCACCTCCACTTTCAGAGCGCTTAGCAACTTTATCCAACTCATCAATAAACACAATACCATTTTGCTCCACGCTCTCAATAGCACGAATCTTAATATCATCTTCATTAATTAATTTGGTTGCTTCCTCTTCACGTATGATTTTCATCGCTTTCGCAATCGTCATTTTACGTGTTTTGGTGCGATGAGTTCCTACTTGTTGGAACATAGACTGCAATTGGCTCGTCATCTCTTCCATACCAGGAGGTGCCATAATTTCAATGCCAACAGGAGTTGCTGATACTTCAATTTCAATTTCATTTTCATCCAACAAGCCTTCGCGTAATTGTTTACGAAATACTTGCCGGGCAGTGCTGTCTTTTTCACTAGGCGTTAAACTACCGCGAGCCGGAGGGAGTAAAACATCAAGAATGCGCTCCTCCGCCGCGTCTTCAGCCAAGTGCTCAACTTTTTTCATGGCCAATTCGCGCTCTTGCTTAATCGCAATATCTGCTAAATCACGTAAAATTGAATCAACATCGCGACCTACATAACCCACTTCTGTGAACTTAGTGGCCTCTACCTTAATAAAAGGCGCATGAGCCAGTTTAGCTAAACGTCGCGCTATTTCTGTTTTTCCTACCCCAGTAGGGCCAATCATCAAAATGTTCTTTGGCATAATTTCATTACGTAAAGCAGCATCTTGAATTTTCATACGGCGCCAACGGTTCCGCAGTGCAATCGCTACAGCTCTTTTGGCATCATCTTGCCCAATAATGTGTTTATCTAACTCTTGAACGATCTCGCGCGGAGTCATTACCATACTATTATTTGCTGACATTGTTTAACTCTTCTATGGTTAAATTGTTGTTGGTATAAATACAAATCTCACCGGCAATAGTCAGTGCTTTACGAACTATGTCTGCAGCGGATAATTCTGTATTTTGCATTAAGGCGCGCGCAGCAGCTTGTGCAAAGGGGCCTCCTGAACCAATAGCAATCAAACTTTCTTCAGGCTCGATGACATCACCATTACCAGTAATAATCAAAGAGGACTTGCTATCAGCAACAGCAAGCACTGCCTCCAGACGGCGTAGCATACGATCAGTTCGCCAATCTTTAGCTAACTCAACGGCAGCGCGTACTAAGTGACCTTGATGCATTTCCAGTTTACTTTCAAAACGCTCGAAAAGAGTAAATGCATCCGCAGTACCCCCAGCAAAACCAGCAATCACCTGATCTTTATAAAGACGACGTACCTTACGCGCATTTCCTTTCATCACGGTATTACCTAAAGTAACCTGACCATCGCCACCGATAACGACCTGGTTCCCACGCCTTACTGAAAGAATGGTTGTCCCACGAAACTGTTCCAAAATAAAATCCTCGAATTTAGGTTAACTATAACGTTGGCCGTCATTCCCGCCTGGCAGGAATGACAAAATACTTAAGGCATACATGGGGATGAAAAATAAAAAAACAATAGGGTCAAATTAAAAAAGATAGACCATGAGATAAGCTATTTAATCCCAGATGCTGAGCAATACTCTGACCAATATCGGCAAATGTGTCTCGGCGACCGATTGAACGCCCTTTTAAGCTAGGGCCATACACCAGAACAGGAATATGCTCACGAGTATGATCAGAGCCAGGACGTGTTGGATCGCAGCCATGATCCGCAGCAATTACCACTAAATCATCAGGTTGTAATAAAGCATCTAATTCTGGTAAGCGTGCATCAAACTCTTCTAGAGCATGGGCATAGCCACATACATCACGACGATGGCCATAAGAAGAATCAAAATCAACAAAATTAGTAAATACTAAACTACCTTGAGGTGCTGTTTTCATCGCTTCTAAGGTTGCATCGAATAAAGCCATATTGCCATCAGCTTTAATCGTTTGGGTTATTCCCTGATGTGCATAAATATCCGCTATTTTGCCTATGGCAATAACTTCCTGCCCTGCATCCTTTACATGATCCAATAAGGTCTTGGCTGGAGGCAAGGTTGCGTAATCCTTGCGGTTTCCGGTACGTTTAAATGCACCTGGCTTCCCAATAAACGGACGCGCAATAACACGGCCAATTTGATATTCATCAACTAATTCCCGAGCGATCTCACAAATCTCATACAGACGCTCTAAACCAAAGCTTTCTTCATGAGCTGCAATTTGAAACACACTATCCGCCGAGGTATATACAATGGGTTTACCTGTGCGCATATGCTCTTCACCAAGCTCATCTAGAATGGTTGTTCCCGAAGCATGCTTTTCGCCCAAAACGCCAGGAAGACCGGTACGTTGAATAAATTCATCAATTAATTTTTTAGGAAAACAAGAGGGCTGATCCGGAAAATAACCCCAGTCAAAGGTCACGGGAACCCCCGCAATTTCCCAATGTCCGCTCGGGGTATCTTTGCCTAAGCTTTGCTCGACAGCATAGCCATAATAGCCAACTGGTTCCGCAAAGGCAGATAACTCAACAAATCTTAATCCAGAACTGGCTAAAGCCGCATGATAAAGGCCTAACTTAGCTAAGTTTGGTAAGGTTAAGGGGCCTTGACGTATCCCTGCTTTATCACCCCTGCCCTGTTCGCATGCTTCGTGAATATGCACAAAAGTATTTGCACCTTCATCGCCATAACGCGCCGCATCAAGGCTTGCGCCAATACCAAAAGAATCCATGAGTAAAATACAAACTCGTCCAGCCATGCTTATTCCTCAATTTGTTGACAACGTGTTTCTTTTAAACCAAATAGCATGAGAAATGCAATTAATAAACCAATTGGCAAAATAATTGCGGCATGTTGATAGGCGTCTAACGAGTAAACTGGGGCACCATTAACTAGATGCATACCACTATGATTGATTAATAAATTGCTAAAAATGTTTTGATAAACAATGTAACCACCTTGAGTCAAAATGGAAACAACACTCACCGCTGTTGCTGTCATTGCCGGTGAGCTGCTTTCTGCTACTAAGGCATAGCTTATCACTTGAGCCGAGGTGAATAATCCTAATAAGAAAAATAAGAAGCCCATGACACCAAAAGATACAGGGACGTAAAGAATTGCTAAGATAGTCAATAAAGAAACCAAAACACCTATTTTCATAGGCATAACGCGCAACCCAATTTTATCAGAGATCCATCCAGCGAGAGGAGAGCCAATAATTGCTCCCAAGAAAAGCATTGTATTGATAATTGAAGCCTGCTCTCCACTAATTTCTAAACGTTGCTGCAGGTATAAAGATCCCATCATTGCGCCAAATACAGCAATCGCCATATTCATCAGGCTTGCATAGAATGCGGCACGAATATACTGGGGATTAAAATATGCCTTCTTGGCTGCCGTTAATACATCTAATGCCGGAGCAGCTTTTTTAACTGCCACCTGAGGTCTTTCTTTAACCCAGAAAAACATCACCACCAGCATGGCAAATCCTAAAACACCCACATCTTGTACTGCCTGGCGCCACCCAACCAAACCTACTAATTTGGCTAAAGGATACTGGGCAAGCATACCGCCAGCCATTGCCATAGTCACAATAGCTCCAGTTACTAAAGCCATGCGCTTGGGAGGAAACCAGTGGGACGCCAAACGAACTGGACCTAAAAAGCAAAAGGCACTACCAATACCGGTAATAAAACGGGAAAATAGTGCAACTGCAAAAGAATGAGAATGAGCTAATAAAAAAGTACTCGCTACACATAAAAACATGGCAACAAGCAAGGTATTTTTAATCGAGAATCGGTCCAAGACCATCCCGGCAACAAAGAGAAAAAGTACATTAGAGACATAATAGATGCTGGATAACCAAGCCATTTTATCGGCTTGGATTTGATAGTCTTGCATAATAGTTTCCGCAAGGGAAGCAAACATGTTTCCTTGGATAAACTCATAAAAAAAGAATAACGTGGCAGCAAAACATACCATCCAGGGCAAGAATGACGATTTTATATCATCATATCCTTGAATTTCATCCACCATGTGCATTTTTACTCCTCAGAATTAACGCTTGCAATACGTTTCACGGGTTAATAATACGGCGATTAGGGCCGCAATCGCAGTTATGGGAAACATCCACATAGCAAATTGAAAATCAGCTACCGTATACGTGGTCGCTGCATTTGCGTGATGGGTCATTAACCAGCCAAATAATACTTGTCCAACACCGCCACCGCCCATGATAATTACGGAAGCGATACCTGTAGAGGCACCAGTGTTGTCTGCAGAATTACTTTCTGCAATTAATGGATAGGAAATTACTTGCGTACTGGTAAAAAAACCAAGTGCAAAAAAGATAATACTTAATGTCAGCTGAGAAAGGGCAATATTTAAAAATAATGGAAGTACCGTAATGAATGTGGCCAGTGCGCCAATAATCATTAATGGTTTACGACGTCCTTGTGAATCAGATAACCACCCTGCCAATGGGCAACCAATCACACTGCCCATAAAAATTAAACTAACCACATTACTAGCAGCCATTTCTGGTAATTGATGAACCGCTTGCAAATAACTAGCCCCCCACAAAGCACAAAGCACCATAATTGGCAAATTCAAAAAAGAAGTGTATAGCCCAGCTAGCCAATTTTGCGAGTTGGATAAGGCATTTACAAAGCTGGCACCAATCTTCCCTTCATTGCTTTGTGTTTTGGCAGGAGCATCATGAGGTCTATCTTGAACAATACAGTAAATCCATAACCACAAAACAACACCTACAGCACCATCAATCAATAAAGCTTGGCGCCAGCCAAACAATTCATAAAGATAGGCAAAAGGGGTATGTGCCATCATCCCACCGATAAAAGCCATCGTCACTAAAGAACCAACGACCAAGGCTTGTCGTCGAGGCGGAAACCAGCGAGCAACCAGCACTACACAAGATAAAAAGCAAAAGGCATTACCTATTCCGGAAAGGAAATGAAAAAATGAGGCCAGGATAAATGAACTTGTTAGAGCAAAACCCAGGGTGCCGAGAATGCACACCGACATAGCGGATAAAATGACTGTACGTGTAGAAAAGCGATCTAAGATAACGCCGGCAGGTAGGAGAAATAAAATGTCGGCCCATAAATAAGCACTGGACATCCAGCTTAATTGCGTTGCATCAATATTAAAATCTTTACGCAAAGGTTGATTAATGACATCAAAAATATTGAGTTGAAAAAATTCATATAAGAAGAATAGCCCGGCGGAAAGGCATACAACCCAAGCCATCAAATCACCACGAGGTACAAAAGCTCTCGAATCCATTGCTACAGAATGCGACACAAATACTCCTCACATTATGGCTTAAAAATTGCGCAATAGTATAACAAATTTCAAATCAAATTGGTATCTCTATAGTAACGAAGCGAAAGCTTTGTGTTTGAGGCACTAAACCTTAAGCTGCTACAGCTCATTCATCATGACGGTAAAACTTAGTAAAAATAGTGATTACTATGAAGTTATATACCGTCATTCATGCCTAATTTAATGTTACGAGCAATGTATTCCTGAGCTGCGTAGCAGCACCAAAGGCTGCCCGTTACTTACAATTTTTGCTACTTTTTGCATATGATCCAATAAATCAGGGTTTATTTGAGATATTTTTTTAGGACTAACAGCAATATAATTTTCTTGATGATTCGAAAGTAACTTGCAAAGTTGTTTATGCTGAAAAATAAAATCTACCTTGCCGGCAGCATAAAACTGGGCTGAGTATTCAGTCTTATAATCCCAATAAATTAGTTTGCTGCCCGATGCTGGCTTTTGGGCTTGCCATGCCGCCACTACTGCTTTTTGCGTTTTGGAAACTACCTCAGGCACCATATTAAATGCAATAGTCGCCCCTAAAAACAGTATGCCACAACTTAAAGATAAACCCAGCACTAACTTTTTAGCGCGGAGCATTGCTCCTGCTCTTACCCAATATTCCGTGAAAAACAATGCAAATGCAGGTAATGAGGGAAATACATAGGTATAAATAATATTACTAGAAAATGTAAAAAATAATAAAGGAACAACCGTGCATAAAAACAGAAAACCTAACCATCCATCTTCATCGCAAAATAAAGAAGGCAAAGTCTTGCGATAACTGACAAACCAAGTAGCGCCAAGCAGTCCCCAGGGAAAGCTACCCACTGCAGCAAATACCCAAATCATTCCCCAAGGCTCTTTATGAGCATATCCATACTTATCGCCAGTCCATCCAGGTGTAATAAATCGGTGAAAATGTTCTCCAGCGATAAAGTAATTTAAAAACCCTGGAGTGCGCATTTCTGCCAAGATATACCAAGGGAGCGCAATTGCCAATGCCAGAAGAATGCCTTTTATCCAGGGTAATTTGTTCCATAAGTTACGCCATTGATTACGCCATACAACCCAACAAAAAATTGGCATTCCAGCTAACACTGTGGCGACCGGCCCTTTTGCTAATAAGCCTAAACCAATACCAATGAAAAAAGCATAAGACCAGATTGTGCTGCCATCAACAACGGCACGCCAAAAAGAAACCAACACGAGGGTAGTGCAAAAAATTAATGCAGGATCTGTCATTACTGTTCCCGCATCCAGGAAAAAATATAAGGTGCCTGCAAGAATTAAGATGGTTAAGGTTGCCACTGTTTGGCCACTGTGTTTTTTAGCTAAATCCCAAACCAGTCCGAGGGTTCCTATAGATAACAGCAATCCCGGCAAACGTACCGCCAACTCATTAACGCCAAATAATTTCATCGAAAACGCAGAGAGCCAGGTAGACAAAGGGGGCTTAGCCCAAAAAGGAACTCCATAGTCATGAAGTAAGGTGACCCAATTTCCAGTTTCCAGCATTTTACGTGCAATTTCAGCGTAACGTGCTTCAGAAACATCGTTAAGCGGAATAAAGCACATGGAAATAACACGACAGATTAGAAGAAAAGACAATACAAATAATGCATGATTAAAAAATTGCCTTTGCAATAGTTTATCGTTTTCTATGTTCAAAACTGACCCCACTCAATATTGCATAGCAGCTCAAATAGCAGAGCTACAAAAAAATTTTACCACAAAATGCTGTTTTGCGTTTTCCTTGACCTAAACCAGCAAAAAATAAATAGTGCTTAAAAAATGAAGGAGAATATTACCTGTTATTAAAATTAATACAAATTTTTTCATACTTTTTTCTATTTTATATAAAAAATCCACTCTTTTTTGTGTAATAACTTTTTGTATTCATTATAATTTTTTTAAATGCATAATTTGTATAATGAAAATACATGACGTGCGGTTTAGTTTAGTTTACACTGGGTGCTGTAAGATGAACTTACATGACTTTTAATGGATTTTGGGAGAAAAACATGACGTTTGAGTTAAAAACTTTGAAGGAATTAAAAGATCATTTCAACCGCACAAAAGAGATGGTACTCAATTACGAAAATGCCACATCTTTTGACAAGCTCGAAGAACCAAAAATGCGTTCCGCCATGATATTACAGGAGGCTATTTTACTAAAAATAGAAGAACAAGTTACTGTTTTAGCTAAAGATAAAGAAGAAAGACTGGCTAAAGTAGACGAAAAGCTAAAGGCTGAAATTGAAAAAGCCAAAGATGGCGAAAAAAAATTCAGCCCCACCAAGCTAAAAGAAGAAGCAGACAAAACTAAGCTGCGAATTGAAAACCGGTTTAACGAAAATATTCAAAATTATACATTGGCATTTTATGGAGCCATGCTAATAGCTCACCATGATATTAGTTCAATTAACCGTAACCGTGCCATTATGCTCTCCTCGCGTATCGCTGAGGCTATAGGCATAAGCGCATCTGTTTCGGTAGAGAAACGTCCAAACGCCAATAACTATGAAACGTTCTATATTGTATTCAACGGATTAATGCGATCTCACCTTTTCCCAAGTGCGGATGCACGTAAGGGCTTTAAAGAAGAGCATATGCTTTCAGCATTGCCAAAAGAGGATCTTGAAAGAATCCTTACCATGGGTTATGAGTTTGAAAAAAATGCACGTATTGATGTAGTTAATGGTTTAACTGCAAATGGAAAAAGTGTTATCGACATCTCTGCCTACAAGGTTGAAAAAGAAACTCCTGCCTCAGCTACAGAACGATTTAAATCTTTTGATGATTTGAAAAAAGAACTCGAAGCAATCATTACTGCAGAGCTGGTTTCTAAAGGGAAAGGGACAATTAATGAGGTACAAGCGCGAGCAGCTCAACTTAATTTCCTAGAGCAAACTAGTGCCCTAGTGGAAAATTTAAACATTGGTGACTCAGAAAAAATCGCTATCCTTGCCGGGGCAATGTACTTGGTACGTAAACAAATCCAAAAAAGCTACGAAGAGAGTATAATTCATCGCCTGCGTTCTCCTGATAACTCTGAAATCCATAAAAAACTTGGTGTGTTACTCGGTGCTGACAGTGTAACTCATCTCGATCAGGAATCATTATTAACCGCAGCAAATAATTTTATTCGCTACGCTACCCTGGAAAACATCCCTTCTGAGCAAAAAACTTTCACCGCCAAAGTAATCAATGAAGCCCACCCATTTGTAAAAATTGAAGGTTTCAAATTACCTGAGGTATTAAATTTGTTCTTCGAAGCGATTTGCTCTTGTCGTGACAGCGCATGCAAGCAAATTTTCAAGGAGCTGAAACAAAGTGAAAAAGTAGAGCAGCCAACAGCAAGCACGAGCTATTGGAATCCAGCTAATTTGATAAAAGGAGCCTATAGTAAATTTGGTTTGTATGGCAAATCATCAGAAGCTCCAGACCAAGCTCATACTGATAGCTTACCTTTAGATCTCCCCACTTCAGGCTTAAATAACGGATAAGCTGTTCTTTCTTTGAGTAGCCACGCCATTGTGGCTACTCAAATTTGCTCATCATTAAGTCTATTTTTTCTCTTTAGATTAAGTTCTTAAATTTTGTTACAATGTCGCTTTCTTTAATCTTGTTGTATCTTGCCCTAATGAAAATTAAATTAATAATTAAGAACATAGTTCCCGCTTTAATGCTTTTTTCAGCCCTACCTACAGTAAGTTTTGCACTGCCTTCAATGCAAGCCTCCGCTGATAAGTCTCACAAAACAAGCAGCCATAAAGCATCGCACTCCACAGAAAAAAAGCTCATCTCAATTACAATTGATGATTTACCTTTTGTTGGTGAGTATCGAAATTTTCATTTAAATATGATGATTGAAACCATGAATAAGCAGCGGGTTCCCGCAACAGGCTTTATCATTGCCAGTGAAGTACGCAAAGATAACTGGGAAATTCTTCGTAAGTTTCGAGATGCTGGTTTTGGCTTAGGTAATCATACCTTGACCCACGCTAATCTTGGGCGACTTGGCACTCAAGAGGCAATTCGTGAAATTGGCGAAGCAGATGCAATCCTATCCCCAGTATTAACAGAGCCAAAATATTTCCGTTATCCGTATTTATCAATGAGTTCTGGGCAAAAGAAAGAAGCTATCCTGTGCTTTCTCGCCAAAAAGAATTACCAGGTCGCCCCCATCACAGTAGACTCTAAAGATTTTGTCTTCAACCAAAGATTACTTGCCGTCCCTGAGTTAAATCGCCGTGCTTACCTTGAAGAGTTAAAGCCTTTTTATTTGGATTTTATTTGGCAGCAAACGATGCGTGCCGAAGAGCATCACAATGGTCAGCAAGCGCAAATCTTATTAATTCATGCAAATCTGCTTAATGCTTATGTATTACCGGATATTATTAATCTATATAAAGAAAACGGCTATACTTTTGTCAGCCTAGAACGCGCGTTGAAAACCTTTAAGTCATCAATCCATTGCTCAAAACCACAGCTTCATCCTCAACCGCAACCGAAACTTGGAAAAAATACTAAGGATATTGATGCTTTTGTGGCTTGGGATTAATTTAGGTCATACAAGAATGTAGGCTGGGCTGAAAAGCTCAGCATTAGGAAGTATAGTTTTTTTTGCCGCGCTCCACCCAGCCTCCATTAATTATTAAAGAATTTAATTACCCTATAACTCCTATCTATGATACAATTATTCATATTTTATTCACATTGACCCATTTAGAAACTATTTAAGCTACATCCCCATTTTTAGTTAAGGAAATACCATGAGTTTTACATCCTTAGGTTTAATCGAACCTTTGCTGCGCGCCATTGATGAATCAGGATATACTGAGCCCTCCCCTATTCAAGCGCAGTCCATTCCTGCCATTTTGCGTGGGCATGACCTACTTGCTTCAGCACAAACAGGAACAGGCAAAACGGCAAGCTTCGTCTTGCCTATTTTACAAAAGCTCCATGAGCAACCCCGAGCCAAGGGCAATCATGCTAAAGTGTTAATTCTCACCCCCACCCGTGAATTAGCAGCCCAAGTGTATGACAGTGTGAAACAGTATGGTTGCTATACGCCACTGCGTTCAACCGTAGTTTTTGGTGGGGTAAAAATTAATCCGCAAATGATGAAACTACGTAGTGGCGTTGAAATTTTAGTAGCAACACCTGGACGCTTATTGGATCTACATCAGCAACGAGCCATCCAATTCCATGAAATTAAGACTTTGGTTTTAGATGAAGCGGATCGCATGCTAGATATGGGGTTTATCCATGACATTAAACGCATCATCAGCATGCTGCCTCGAAATCGCCAAAATTTATTATTTTCAGCTACTTTTTCTGAGGGTATACGCGCTTTAGCGAAAGGCCTGCTAAATAAGCCTGTGGAAATTGATGTATCCCCAAGAAACACCACGGCTATAAAAATCAAACAAACCGTACATCCTGTTGATAAAAGCCGTAAAGCAGCCTTGCTAAGCCATTTAATTCATAAAAACAAATGGGGGCAAACCTTAGTTTTTGCAAAAACTAAGCATGGTGCTAATAAACTGGTAAAACAATTGTCTGAAGAACATATCTATGCCGCAGCCATTCATGGCAATAAGTCGCAATCACAACGCACCAAAGCCTTAGCAGATTTTAAATCAGGTGAATTACATATCCTGGTTGCTACTGACATTGCTGCTCGTGGCATTGATATTGATCAACTGCCTTGTGTAGTCAATTTTGATTTACCACAGGTAGCAGAAGATTATGTTCATCGTATTGGTCGAACAGGGCGTGCAGGAGCATCTGGTTTGGCTGTTTCCTTAGTTTGTGCTGATGAAATTGGACAATTACAAGCAATTGAAAAACTAATTAAACGCAAATTAGATCGGGTTGAAATTGATGACTTTGAACCGAATCATCATCTTCCTAGTTCCTCATTACCAACTCAAGTAAGAAGAGGAGGTCCTGCTAAAAATAGGAAACCTTCACCAGAAAATAAGAAAAAGCCAGAAAAAAAGCGATTAGGAAAAAATAAGATCAAAATAATGGATAAAAAGTGACTTCTGTGGTAAAATTCGCGCCTTTTTTAACATATCTTATTGATTAAAGGCGTTTTTTATGCAATCAAAATTAGAGCAACTTTTTTCCACTCCACCTCAAGAAAGCGATAGATTTCGCTCTAATAATATGAAAAAGATAACACGGGTATCCGAGTACCTTATTCATTCGCTAGCCACTTTAGGCCAGCTATTAACAGAAATGCAGCAAGGGGAGGAAGTTCCCGCTTTACGCTACCTTGTAGATACAGATAAAACAGCATGGTTTGCCAGAGAATCACAGGATACTGGCCCTGCTGCCCCTGCACATTATCAAATGACAGGTAATGCACAAAATGCAGCTTTTTGTAAAACTGCTGGCAACTTGTTTTTGAGTGAGGACTATTCCACCTTAATCAGAATTAATCATAAAAGTGGAGATTTTCGTCCTACATTCGCGTCTATTAAATGGATTTTAGCGATTCTTGCTATTAATGAAGACCGCCTCCCATTCAAGTTACCTGAAGTTTTAACTATTGAGGAGTTAGATCATAATGGTAAGGTACAGAACACCCACCAATATGCAATTACCGATATCAGAAACTGGTTAAAAACTTTTGCAGAAAACACGCCGTTAACATCAGACTTGAAAAAACAAGATGCAACAACTAAAACTGTGCACTACGAAAGTCCAGGTAGACGCTTGCTTCAGACAGAAGATCATCCTACCCCCATTCCCTTTAATGTAAAAAAAGCTAGAAGGCTCGGATTTGAGGATGATAAACCCTTAGAAGAAGAAAACCTGCCAACTCCATTATTTGACGAGCCAGTAAGGCCTTCGGGAACGTTTCGTGCATTAAGAAATACGTCACTATTTGCACCCAAAAAATTGAATCCACGTGCTCAACCCGTGCCTCTATTTGCAGAGCAAGAACTTCCAACTCCAGAAGTCTCAGAGTCATCAGGCCCAGGCACTCCACCGCCACTGAAAAAAAGAAAGCCTAGACAACTTAGCTTCGTTAGCTCATTAGCTCAGCCCAATGAGTCGGAAGCGGATGAGGCCAGTACATCTACTCCCTCGTTTTTTAAAGGATATTTTTAAGTATTAAACGCTTAGGACATTAGTGCCAATGCGAAGAAGGCTCTCTAGGATGTGGTATAAGTTATATGAAAGAGTATAATGAACTTATCCAGGAGAGCCTTCGCTTAAACCTCCCAAAGGATTTGATTTGGATTCGCAAAAAACATTTGGCTTTACTTTAATCGAACTATTAATCGTATTGTTTATCCTAACAAGCTTTGCGGTAATGACTTATCCCTCTTATGTATCTTTCATCTTAAAAAAACATCGGGTAGACGCCATCACCGGCTTAATTCAAGAGCAAATGCTATTAGAGGCATGCTATACACAAAACAATTCCTATGCTAAAGACTGCACTCACTTACCTACTTACCCTCATAAATCTTCGCAAAACTATTATCTTATTAACCTAATCAAGCCAAGTAAAACAGCATATTCACTTAGGGCAATAGCGATAGGAGGGCAAACAAAAGACAGTCATTGCGCTCAATTTTTAGTGGATCAAAATAATAAAAAAATAGCCATCGATGTAAATGGAATAATACAAAATGATTGCTGGTTTCCGTAAATAAAATCCCTTTACAGGCAATTACTAATTTCCTACCATGCGTGCAGGATAGTCCAACACTGAAAATTAAATGGAAATTTTTTGCTTTTTCCTAGGCATACTTTATACCTATACCTTTCATCTTTATTTACCGGCAATTACCTTACTTTTGTTTTACATTACTCCCAGATTTCCCCTTATTCTCTTTTTCCTTCTAGGCTTTTGCATTGCCTGGATTCACCAATGGCTAGTTATGCCCAGCGGGCTTCCAAATAGTCCGGTCATACAACATGCTACTATCCAAGGAAAAATTGTCTCTATTCCTCAACATAATTCCCATAAAACACAATTCCTCTTTGAATTAGAGCAATTCAATCAGCACCCGGCTAAAGGCTTAGTGCAATTAGCCTGGTACACCAAAGCTCCTGTGTTACAGGTTGGGCAATATTGGCAGTTTTTGGTAAAGCTAAAAAAACCACGTAACTTCCTAAACCCAGGAAGCTCAGATTATATAAGATCACTTAATAAACGCCACATCATATGGACTGGTTATATTCGCGCTCACGGCGCACGGTTAATTAAAGAAAAACGCTCAAGCTTTAACTGGGTTGAATTACGTGCCTCCTTAGGCGATAAATTAACTCGATTAGCGCCAAATCAGACTACCGCAGGGATTATTGAAGCACTAACCCTAAATTTAACGCGAAACATTAGCCAAGAATCCTGGGAGCTCTTCCGGCGCACGGGTACTACCCATTTATTTGGTATTTCTGGGGAGCATATTGCTCTTATATCTGGACTTATGTACTGGCTTAGCCGCTGGCTTTGGTCACGCAGTTCCAAAGCCTGCCTTTATGTTCCCGCCCCCTATGTTGCCAGTAGCTGCGGGGCGCTCATTGCTTTATTTTATGCCTTTTTAGCTGGATTTGAGCCACCAGTACAACGTGCACTAATCGGCTGCTTTTTTTACGCTATTTGCAGCATGGGTAAACAACGTTTTACCCCATGGCAAATATGGCGTTATGCCCTTTTATTGGTACTTTGTCTCGAGCCACATGCGGTATTTATGCAAGGCTTTTATTTTTCATTCTTGGCAGTATCTTGCTTATTTTTAACCCAACAACGCTGGCGACTCAAAAGCTATAAAAATACTCTTGCCATACAATTAAGCTGTTTAATCGGTCTAATGCCTCTTACCGTGCATTGGTATTCTTACGGGTCTATTAATGGGTTCTTAGCTAATTTGTTTGCGATTCCCTTGGTAGGTTTTGTTATTGTCCCTCTCGCTTTAATCACTATGCTAATTAGCACCTCTTCGTGGGCCCTATTAATCATGCATCCACTTTCATGGTCCATTAGTTTTTTATTACAGGGATTACATTGGACGGAACAATTAGCCGCAATTAATATCAACTGCTCATTACCCTCCATTGAATTCACTCTAGCCTTAATGGGGGCTTTACTCATGTGGGTTCTACTCCCCATTAACCCTTTTCGCTGGTTCGCATGCTTATGGTTACTACTTCCTTTTTTCCCCTCACGGCCAGTTATCCAACCAGGGGAAGCATGGGTTGATGTTTTAGATGTCGGTCAAGGACTTGCGGTGAGCATCCGGACGCAAAATCATGTTTTGCTCTATGATACCGGCGATCGATTTTTTCAAGGCAGCGACTTAGGAAAAATGGTGGTTTTGCCCTACCTTGATACATTAAACATCAAAAGCCTCGATGCCATTGTTATTAGTCATCCAGATAAAGATCATTGGGGTGGATTGCAATCAATCGAGGCAGCAATTCCTGTCAAACAACTTTTGGTAAATGAACCACGTTACTACCGGCATGGGGTAAACTGCCATAAATATCCGGAATGGCAATGGGATCAAGTACGGTTTCGTTTTTTACCGATTGATACTCTCTTTAAAAACAAAAATAATAACTCCTGTATCCTGCAAGTCGCAAGTGCCAAGGGGCGTGTGTTATTAGCTGGAGATGTTGAAAAAGAAGCTGAAGATTATTTGATAACCACTTATGGCCATCAGCTTGCCTCAGAAGTCTTAATCGTTCCTCATCATGGCAGTAAAACCTCATCCTCCTACCGCTTTTTATTAGAAACTGCTCCTCGTTATGCAATCGCCTCTCTAGGCTTTGATAACCGTTTCCACTTTCCTCATGCCAAGACCTTAACCAGTATGAGCTCCTTAAATATTCCCTTATATCGCACCGATGAATGTGGCATGACCCAATTTATCTTGCCCGCTCAAGGAGAAATGAAACCACCTCACTGTTTTAGCGGTTTGTATATGAAAAATAAGCCTTTTTGACAGAGAAGTAGAAATGTAAACCTACCCTAGACTATAATTCTCAAAAACAATACAAGGACGTAATGATATGTCTCCAAGCACTGATGACTCGCTTGCCAAGCCAAAGCAGAATGTATCTTCCTCAGGTTATCCTAAATCGGATCATTGCAATGGTAGTTTTTTTTTCAATCCCGGGCTCAAAACCACCAAAAGCTGGGGGCAAGTATGGAAAATGCTGCGGGAACGCAAGGGCAAAAATCCATGGCCACGTTTTGTTGAAAATAAAGCAACGCCTGAGCTGGCAACGCAATTAAAAGAAGACGAAGTAGCAATTACTTACGTCAATCACGCAAGCCACCTAATCCAATTGCCCCATATGAATATTTTAACTGACCCCGTCTTTTCCAAAAGAGCAGGTCCCATGTCGTTGCTAGGTCCCAAAAGAGTCCGCAGGCCAGGTATTGAGCTAGATGAATTACCAACAATTGATGTCGTACTCATTAGCCATAATCATTATGATCATATGGATTTACCCGCCCTCAAAAAATTACAACAGAGGTTTCAACCCTTATTTATTGTTCCTTTAGGAAACCGTAAGTACTTAAAAGCAAAAACATTTCCTAAGGTAGTGGAGTTGGATTGGTGGCAAACTCAAGCATTAACTGAAAAACATACGATTACCCTAGTTCCTGCTCAACATTGGTCAATGCGCACATTTAAAGATACTAATATGGCTCTTTGGGGCGGTTTCTGGATTCAATGCAACTCGCTAAAAGTTTATTTTTGTGGCGATTCAGGCTATGGTCCCCATTTCAAATTAATACATGAACGCTTAGGTGCCCCAGATATTAGCATTTTGCCAATCGGATCTTATGAGCCGCGATGGTTTATGCAAGACCACCATATGAATCCTGAAGAAGCGATTTTAGCCAGCATTGATTTACAAAGCAGTTTAAGCATTGCGACTCATCACCAAACATTTCGTTTGTCCATGGAAAAAATCAATGATCCGGTAATTAATCTAAAACGCCGTCTGATTGCTCATGGACTCAGCAATAAAGAATTCCTAGCACCTGAAACTGGCGAAACAATAACGTATTGTAAATGTCTTAAGATAAACGATCCTACCAGCCCTATAAATATAGAAACTCCTAGTAGCTTGTAGGCTGGGCTGTAAAGCCCAGCACTGGGAATAAACTCAAGCTCTGCTGCTGGGCTTTACAGCCCAGCCTACTTCGTTCATAGCCCATACTAGCAAAATACGAAGGCTATTCGAGATTATGTCTTGAACCTGGTGAGGGCTCTCCCAAAAGATCCCTCACTACGTTCGAGACAATTAGCTTGCTACTTCTGCATTCACGCTATCTAAATTATTCATATTTCTTTTTAATTCAAAAATACGGTATAAATTTAACGGCAATAGCAAGGAATGTAAAAGAAAAATAGGATGCAAATCGCTACCAAGAGCATAGAGAATAAATGCAACATTGGAGCTAATCGCAATTAAACGTAATGTTAATATGTTCTTAACATAAAACGTTGCAAAAACTAAGAAAGAAGCAACATATCCTATCAGTTCGATCATTGAGTCCATTTCAATACCCTCACTCTTAGAATCCTCAAGATCCAACATACACCTAGTAAGATAAGCCTGCAAGCGCTTCACGAGATTACGGTTCTTTAATCTTTCATTTCAATCAACTCTAAAGCAAATCGCCGAAAGATTGTTATGCTTTGGGTGACAATTAGCCTGTTGACCTTTTCTCCTTTTTTTACAAAAAAAGAACAACAAATAATCATATGGTCTATATTTAAATCATAAATAAAAGGAGTGAGGTTTAGGGAATAATGTTAACACCAATAAAATCCAGTGGTTCTTTGTTCAGTTCCAAACGATTACAAATAGATAAGCTCAATGAGTTCATTAGGAAAATTAATAAACATCATGAGTCGGACCCGCAAAAGGCATTAGGCTATGTAAAAGAGCTTAATGACTTCTATCAGAAAAGACTCCAGAAGGATGATTTAACACCAACGGTTGCCATATGGTTTATCGAAAACCCCATAGAAAGCATACACAATAAAATTCAGCAGCAAGCAAGCAATAACCAATTACGTAACAAAATTTTGGATCTGACAGCCCAAATACAATTACCCACCATTTATGAGAGCTATACAGGAAAAGACAGCTTTAGGACCCTGGTCGAAGGGGAGCTTAGTAAAGTAAATAAAGGTTATAAGGTTACCGCGATACACAGTAATAATAACCCTATTGTGCAAATCAACCATGAAGATGACAGTTTTGTAGTTCGATTTTTAAGAATGAATAAAAATGATGAGGATTCAGGAGTGTCTCCTCGCCTTATACGAGAGCAAATTCAAGACTTGCCCCAAATCCCCCAGCCTTACTTATTAGAATTTGTTGCCGAAGATCACCACGAAATAACTTATCTAGAATACAGTGAGTTTTATGCCTCAGGTAATCTACAACAGCATTTTGAGGCATTAAGAAATAGAAAGGACTTAAAATACATTACTACTGCAGATATTGACAAAGAACTCGTTGGCTATGCAAAAAAATTAGTTGAATTTCTTATCGCTATTAATGAAAAACAAATTTGGTATACCGATTTAAAACCTGGAAATATACTGCTAAATGACGAGCAGGATATTATTATTAGTGATATCAAAGGATTAATTTCCTCATCAGAACTTGAGGTCCCCATCAATCGTACCAGCACGAGTCAAGCCTATTTTCAATCCAGTGTATTTAATAAAAATCAGATTAACTTGAAAATGCTTCAATGCCAAACTTTGGCAACTACACTCTATGAATTGGCTTGCGGTGAACCGCCAACACAACTTCAAACGTCCAATGATGGCTGGCGTAATATTTATAACTTTAAGCAGCCTGTTTTTCGTAGTGAACAAGGTAAAGAGTTACGCCAATTGATTAACAACTTGCTCTCTAAAGAGCCGCCATCCATGGAAGAAGTATTAGAGTTTATCAATAAGCATGAACTAAATACCAATGTATCGCTGGAAGATACCATAACTAGTGACAAAGAAAATACACTAGATTCAGTAAGCCTAATTGAGCTTTCTGCTGCAGAAGAATCAAGCTCCTATGTCCCCAAGATGTAACTCTTCAGCTTAAAACGCAGTCATTGCTAATGTAATGACTGCGTTTTCGTTGACATCTTACACGGTTTAAGCGAATGAACGCTCCGGAACAAAGCTAATTGCTTCACGTTCAAAAGAAGTCTTAATTGCAGTTAATAATTCATCACGAACTAACGCTAAATCGGTTTTTGACCAATACAACACTTTCAACTCAACCCCTTTATCCAACATTTGTGATAATAAAATTTTGGTGCCAGGCTTAGGCAAAACATGCACACACTCTTCACAAATTTCTTTAAGCAGTAATTTAATATTGCTAATATTGTGAGCTGAATCAATACGTAGAACTATTTCATCGCGTTTTTGCGGGTAAGTGCTTAGGTTGGTAATTTCCGATTTAATTAACCCTTCATTTGGTATGCGAATCAAACGATTATCACTAGTTTTAATCTTGGTTGATAACCAATCAATGGTTTCAACCGTGCCCTTAATGTCTTTAATCGAAATAACATCGCCTACTTTAAAGGGGCGTTCAAAAAGGAGAAAAACACCACTAATAAGATTTGATGCCGCTGTTTGAGATGCAAAGCTAAGAGCAACGGTAAATAACCCCGCTGTACCTAATAAAATGGTGAGTTTAAATCCCATCTCATGCAGAGCGGAAACTAAAAATAACAAAAAGAGCCCATAATAAACAACACGGCTAGAAAGCATTGCATGATGCTTGGAGAATTTATTTTCAATAAACTTGCCAACCAAGCCACTAATTTTTTTAGCAAAAAAATAGCCAAAAAAGAGTAGCATGAAAGAAAAGGCTATATGCTCCCATTTTAAATGTTTCAAATATTCCAAGGTATTTTCCATAATGTCTCTATGTACTCAGTAAAATGCACAATAATATCACAAAAAATAAGCGGCCGGGGGAACATGAAAGAAACTGTAGTAAGAGTGGGACTTCAATAGGCTATGGCATAATTCATTTTAATTACACACAAATTAAAAAACCGTGTTTGAACAACCCCACGGTTTTTTCAATTATTTGAAGGATTAATAACAGGATTCTTGCAACCAACAGTGGCCATAATTGTTACATACGCGAACGGTTTGGCACCCAGAATCATAATAGTAGCCGCCGAGGGGAGCACCAATTACTACACCAGGACCCCACCAGCCCCCACCACCATAATATCCATGCCAACCACCGCCGTGCCAACCACCGCCGCCACCGTGCCAGCCACCGCCACCATGTGCGCTACATGCCGCACTAGCAAATAGGCCAAGAGCAAAAACCGCAGTACGCATAACTTTACTCATCGTATTTCCACTCATGATACATCCCCATTAGTTTTATTTATTATTTAATTTTAGTATAGCTCAAATTGTATTTAAGCATAGCATGATGGGCTGTCT
Organism: Legionella saoudiensis; assembly: GCF_001465875.1. Classification (GTDB taxonomy): domain Bacteria; phylum Pseudomonadota; class Gammaproteobacteria; order Legionellales; family Legionellaceae; genus Legionella; species Legionella saoudiensis. The sequence continues at coordinate 1,720,482 of NZ_LN901324.1, forward strand.
AAACTAGCTATTTTACTGTTTGGTTCTAAAGCTCAGATGTGCAATAATGCCGCCGCGTTTTTACCTATAATCTTGATTATAAAGAAAGAAGGACTAATTAATGGCTTTTGCTAAGGGAATTAAAGTTGCCCAGAATACTGCTTCAAATCCGAAACAACTACCTTTACAGCAAATTGATCAGCTTTGTAAGCAATTAGGCCAATTACAGCACGACCTCGAAGCCGCAATTGATTCATTTGCCGATAATAAAAGCCTGCTTTCTCGTGCAGCGGCGTATTGGGGACAATGGCCACTTTGGGCACAAATCACCGCTGGTTTTTTATTGGCGTTCTCACTATTAATGGTTAGCCTGGCTGTCAGCATCGTAGCTATGGCAGGGTATATTGTCGTTGCATTCTTACTTAATGATCATCACAGCCTGCTTATGCATAACACCCAGAAATTTAAAACCATCATGGAAAATCTTACTAATTTGCTGGGCAGTCTGATTGGTTTAATCACTAATATTCATGAGCAGTTTAAGAATGAAATCGAGAGCATGCAAGAAAGAAACCAACAAATGCAACGAAATATTAGTCACTTAAAAGAGCAAACCGCTGCATTAATCATACAGATAGATGGATTAACGAAAGCAAAAGGAAGATTAGAGACCGTGATTGATACTCATGAACGGACAATTACTGACCTGAACAAAATTAATCAGGAACAATCTGAATTATTCCAAAGAACTGAAAGACAATTAGCTGAAGTCACTGAGCACTCAGAGCAGGCTCAAGTTCAACTTTCGGAAAAAATACGTCTTTTAGAGCAAACACGCGCCCAAATGGAAACCGAGCATGAGCAAATGATTCGGACCGTATTGGCACTTAAAAATACGGTAATTTCTTTATCAAATTCTGCATTACTTAAAGAAGAGCATCAAGAGCTCCTGAAACAAAAATTGCAGGAATTTGTCACTAGTAAAGAAAAAGATCTTTCGCAATTTGCGGTAAGCACCTCCCAAATAAACCTAGAGCTTGAAACAACTCAAAAACAGTTACATGAATCATTACAACAGCAAGCAAGCCTAAGACACGACCTAGAAAGCTTAATACTAGAGTTTGCTACATTAATAAACTTGCATGAGCAAAATCAAACCGTCTCTAAGGACCAATATTCGTTAGAGGCTTTTAAAAAAATTAGCTTTTTCATGCAGCAGGTTACCCCGGCTTTACCTATAACCCCACCAGTGCATGAAAACACTCAAACTAATGGTAAACCCTTATAAAAATAGCAAGAAACCCCGATTTAAAATTGCATTTGAAATCTAATTTTATTATTATTAGTTTCATCTCAAAATTAGTAACTTTCCAATACACGCCTCATAATATGTGCCCTCTATATTGTTGAAGTTACACCTATTGGCAGTAGATCATGACCACACTGACCAAAGCACATATAGAAACACTCGTAACTCACTTTTATCAAAAAGTACAAGCCGATGCACTGCTTGGGCCTGTCTTTAATGATGTAGCCCAAGTAAATTGGGATGAACATATTCCTTTACTGTGTCAATTTTGGAACAGTGTCATGCTAAAAACCAATGAATATCACGGTAATGCCTACCAAAAACATGTAATACTCCAAAAACTCACCCCGATCCACGAAACACACTTTATCCGTTGGTTGAACCTATTCCAACAAGAAGCATTAAATCATTTACCTAAGGAGGCTGCTGCAGAAATAACTCAAAGAGCCAATTTAATTGCCGAATCATTAAAGTTTGGTATGTTCAAAAAAGAGGAGTGATGCCATGATAAAACCACTGACTCGTGATATCTTATTGACTTTAATAGTAAAATTTTTCCTACTATTCGCGCTGTGGGCTGTCTGTTTCAAAAATGTAGAAAAACCCAATAAAAATACGGAGCAATGGTTGTTAGGCAACGCATATGCCAAAGAACCTTCTAAAGCGCCGTAATAGCTTTCTATTTTATGCGATTCTTACTTAGATTCGCGTTATTTACAAGTGAGGTGAACCATGATACCTGGTAGTGATCTTGTGGATCTTTCCCGTCTACAATTTGCTTTAACCGCTCTTTACCATTTTCTATTTGTCCCGTTAACCCTTGGGCTTTCGTTAATCTTGGCTATTATGGAAACAGTTTATGTCATGACTGGGCGCGAGATTTGGCGAAAAATGGTCAAATACTGGGGCTTACTGTTCGGAATTAACTTTGTGTTAGGTGTTGCGACCGGATTAACTATGGAGTTTCAATTTGGGACGAATTGGGCCTATTACTCTCATTACGTCGGCGATGTATTCGGCGCGCCATTAGCGCTGGAAGGAATCATGGCCTTCTTTTTGGAGGCTACCTTTGTCGGTTTATTTTTCTTTGGCTGGGATAGGCTAAGTCGCGTACAACATATGTGTTGTACCTGGATGTTGGCCTTAGGTACGAATCTCTCTGCTTTATGGATTTTAATTGCTAATGGTTGGATGCAAAACCCTGTAGGTGCTGAATTTAACTTTCAAACGATGCGCATGGAGGTTACCGATTTTGCTGCGGTTATCTTTAATCCAGTAGCCCAAGCCAAATTCGTCCATACGATTAGCGCCGGCTATGTTACTGGATCCATTTTCGTTTTATCCATCAGTGCTTATTTTTTATTAAGAGGCCGTAATCTTGCCTTCGCTAAACGCTCCATGACAGTGGCAACAAGCTTTGGGCTAGCCTCTGCTTTAGCAGTGGTCGTTTTAGGCGATGAAAGTGGACACTTTGATTATGATGTCCAACAAATGAAGTTCGCAGCGATTGAAGCAATATGGCATACCGAAGAGGCACCAGCAGGGTTAACCTTAATCGGCCTTCCCAATGAAAAAACGATGACTACGGACTATGCAATCCAAATTCCTTATGTATTAGGAATCATTGCCACCCGCAGCTTTAATCAACCATTAGAAGGTATTGCGGAACTTATTGCTCAAGGTAAAGGGCATATAAAAGAAGGGATGCTAGCTTATGACGCTTTAACTCGTTTACAAAAAGACCGTAATGATGCTCAAGCTAAAGCAGACTTCACCGCGCATAAAGACTATTTAGGTTATGGTCTGCTGTTAAAGAGGTATACAGAAAATGTAGTGGATGCAACTGAAGAACAAATTGATAAGGCAGCTCAGGATCTTAAGCCTCATGTCACCCCCTTATTCTTTTCATTCCGCATTATGGTGGCCTGTGGGTTCTTCTTTATTTTACTGTTTGCTGTAGGCTTCTACTTATCTGCAAAACATAAATTACATACCTCCCGCTGGTACCACCGTATTGCATTCTGTGCCCTTCCCTTACCTTGGCTTGCTGCCGAACTAGGCTGGGTAGTTGCGGAATATGGCCGTCAACCCTGGGTAGTGCAAGGAGTATTGCCCACCATGATGGGAACTTCTTCTGTCAGTACAACGCAAGTACTTACCTCAATTTCGGGTTTTGTACTCTTTTACAGCACGCTGGCCATCGTTGAAGTGTATTTGATGATTAAATACATCCGTCTTGGCCCTGATAATCTTACTCACTAGGAGAATGATGATGCCCTTAGATTATGAAATACTACGTGTTATATGGTGGGTACTGCTTGGTGTCTTACTGATTGGTTTTGCAGTATTTGATGGCTTTGATTTAGGGGTTGCGATGTGGCTGCCCTGGCTTTCTAAGACCGATATGGAACGGCGGATTATGATTAATAGCATCGCGCCCACCTGGGAAGGAAACCAAGTGTGGTTTATTCTCGGCGGTGGCGCTATTTTTGCAGCCTGGCCGGCCCTATATGCCCTTTCGTTTTCAGGGTTTTATTTAGCTATGTTTTTAATCTTACTTGCCTTAATTTTGCGTCCAGTAGGATTTAAATATCGTTCTAAAGTCAATAGCCCGCTCTGGCGAACCGTTTGGGACTATGCTTTATTTATTGGTGGCTTTGTCCCAGCACTTATATTTGGAGTAGCTATAGGCAATGTATTGCAAGGTGTACCATTCCATTTTGATGACCACTTACGCCCATTTTATACCGGCACGTTTTGGGCTCTACTAAATCCCTTTGCCTTAGTTTGTGGACTTTTATCCGTCTTCATGCTGGCCATGCATGGGGCTTTTTTTCTTAACGTTAAAACAGAAGGCCATATACAAAGCCGGGCTATCCGCGCTGGAAGAATTAGTGCCATCCTCTCAATTCTTGTTTTTATTGCGGCCGGATTCTGGTTGCATTATGACATCAATGGTTATGCGCTAACCGCCGTGGTACCTCATGATGGTCCATCTAATCCGCTTTACAAAACAGCAGCCCAGCAAGCGGATGCTTGGTTTAATAATTACCGAAATATACCGATTACGTTAATCGCTCCTATTGTAGGAATTTTAGCCGCACTTGGCGCCTTGCTTCTTGCTCGTTGGGCAAAAATAGCTTTCGTCTGCAGCGCGCTTTCAGTGATTGGGATTATTACAACGGTAGGAGTGAGCATGTTTCCATTTATACTCCCTTCGTCCACAAACCCTGAGCAGAGCTTAATAGTATGGGATAGTTCCTCAAGCCAATTAACGCTGTTTGTTATGCTGGTCGCCGTAGCTGTTTTCATGCCGATAGTTCTAGGTTATACCGCTTGGGTTTATCGGGTGCTACGCGGGAAAGTAACTGAAGAAACGATTACTAAGAATCAAGAAACGGCCTATTAGGAGGTTATTTATGTGGTATTTTTCCTGGATTTTGGGCACTGGTTTAGCCTGTGCTTTTGCAATATTGAATGCCATGTGGGTTGAGCTACGTGATAGTGACGAACGCCCAGAAGATATGTAATTGTAGCACTTGCAGTCAGGTCTTTTTAAAAACCTGGCTGCAAGCAGTCAGGTAACTAACTATAATCCTACCCATCGTATAAATTGAGTTGAGGCATTTAAACTAATTGTTGGTCTTCCTTCAAAATAAATAGTAAAGCTAGTTCCTTGAGTCCCATTTGCTTTTACTTCTTTAATCTTCCCCAAGTTAACTACCTGCATTTGCGTTTCAAAATAGCCACCGCGGACTTGTTTCATTGTAGGTATCACAAAGGAAATTGCACTTAAATCTGCTGGATTATTAGTCGCTAAATAATTCAACTCCGAGGTGCTTAAAGCAATGTATTCCGCATTATTAATTTGGCGCCTTAACATTCGCTTTAAAGGTGCAGTGGTATGGAATATACGTTGATAAACCTCTGCAGAAATTACTGCTACTGGATTAGTTTCCGTAGCTTTCCCATGATAACCACTACTCACAAATAAAATAGCCTCACGCTGATCGTCAGGAGCAGTATCTGGCATGCTTAAAGTCATCTGGTTATTAAGATGGGATGCAACATCCTTATCGCAATTCAAAAATCTTGATTTGCTAAACCAATTATCACTAGGATAATAAATTACCAGTAATGATTTATCTTTAATGGTATTAATAATGGCTTTTGAGTTTTCTAAAGGTAAGGCAGGACAGCCCCAGCTACGTCCTGGGCGCCCATATTTTTTAATAAAACTCTCCTCTACATACCAACCTGAGTGCATAACCACCGAACGATTTGAAGCATTATCGTTAAAATTGCGGTCTAAACCATCTAAACGCAACGACAGGCCATCGCGCCCATAGTAAGCCTGTTGAGTTTGATAAACACCGATGCTGCTGGCTTTACTATTGTATTTATTGGAAAAATAATTGGAAACTAAAGCTCCTGATTTAATGCCATGAGACACATAAGTATGGAACAATAATTTATTTTCCTTTAAATCAAAAACCCACAAGCGTTTTTCATTTGAGGGCATTGAATAATCAATAATAGTAAGGATGTTGTTATGATCCACTTTATATTCCTTAGCGCATTCTAAGGTCATCAATACTTTATTAATAACTTGCTGATTTAAATGAGGTGCTTGATTATGAAGCATAAGATTCATATCATTAATGGCTTGAGCACTGGAATGTCCAGCCGAAGCAACAGGGACTAATCCATTGATAAAACGAATATCATCATTCACCTTTTTTTGTTGTTGCTCAATAAACTGCACAGGTACTGGCGGCAAATAGGATGATACTGCTAAAGCCAATAGCAGAAGAGCGCTCATGACATGGTCCTTTTTATTATTATTAGTCCTGTATTATTTAATATAGCTCAAATTTAGCAGTGTGAGTGGAGGTTTTGGCTGCCTATGGACGGAAAAATATTCAAGAAAATAAATCGATTAGCATTGCAATTGAGTCCCGGGACTGAATGTACCCTCTCATTTTATTGCCCTCGCCATAAGCGGGCAAAGTGCCAAAGAGAATGAATCTTTGCCTGCACGAAAGATGACATTTCGAACCAAGGGAACATATTCAAATAAACTGTTGATACCTAAAGTTATGAGCCAGCAGGCATTAACCACGGCTAGGGCTAGGAGTATTCTCCGGTTTTGACTCATAAGAACCAGAGAGGAGGGTACCTACTACGTTAGCACTATGCAATACCGCATCTGCTACCTCAGCAATCCCAAACAACCCTTGGCCTGTCGCATCAGCATAGATAGCGCCTAATCTCGCACAATTGGCTCCAGAAGCTGCTAAACGGCCCCAGAACGTATCTTTATTTCTAAATGCAATTATCGTTAAACCATGTGTTGCCAGATCGAAACCAAAACGAAATGAGGTGCTTGGGTCCATTACCATTTGGATGGCAGCTAAAGTTAGTGCGCCAGTATTTAAAACCTGCATTGTTTTGTCAAAACTGCTGTCTTGACTAAAAAAAGTAAACATATGAATTTTCCTTATTATGATTAAAATTGGGCAAATACTAATCAAATGATAAGAATAATACAAGCATTTTTCTTAATAGTTAAAACTTAACTCTTCTAAAGACTCCACAGCTTCTTTAGACTCCAAAACAGGTTGCAAAGGCTGAGGATTGGTCGCAAAAAGACGCTCCAGATTTTTTACTAATAGACGGATGGATCGATTCCCAGCCAAACGATTATAAGGCTCTTTATATTCTCTATCTATTTCCGTATTAAACTGTTTTCTTAGCTGCTTTTTAATATTCGTATCCACATGTTCATCTTGTTCAATTTGCTTAAGCGCGCTATCAATTGCCTGCTGGTATTTTCTATTCAACTGATCAAGCTTCGTATGGCATCGAGTTACGGTATCCACCATCAATGCAGCATCTGTTTTAAATAACCAGCAAATTTGCGCAAAAAAATTGGAAATCTTTACCCAAAAAGTATTATGTACCTGGATAAAATGCGCCAAAGTTTCTGCCTCAGCTTGATGCTGGCGTAGAAACTCCATATTTTTTCGCGCGGAATACAATAAACTATTATATGTATGCACCGCCTGTTCTGTCAGGGTCACCGATTTTTGGAGCAACAGAAGATTCTCATCAGACTCGCTTAAAACTTGTTGTTTTATCTCATTATTCTGCTGAAATAACTGATTATTAATACGAGTAATTTCTTTGTGTTGCGCTTGCATCGTGCTATTAAGTTGGTCCAGAGTCTGCGTTAACAATAATTTTAACGCCCTCTTGCATTCGCTATCCCGAGTAGATGGCATCACGTTTATCGCAACATCCTGTATTTTTTGCGGGGTAAGGTAACGATAACTATGCGTTACGGGTACAGCAAGCCAGCTAAGGCCATAAGACAATTGCTGCGACAGATTTTTTTCCTCTGAGACTTTAGTTAATTGATTTACCATGGCCTCAAAAATTTCCTTTTCCTGCTCAGGCAAGGTTTCTAGCAAAAGTTGATAAGCAGTGAAATTATTATTTAGCAAATCTAAAAAATACAGGCGACCAGAGACACGGCTCTCATTTTCGATTACCGCCGTAAGAAATGCTTTGAGCGATTTAATTTTTGCTCCAAGCTTCTGATTATTGCTTCGTAATGTCATTAAATTTAAAAGACTGGCAGAAGTCTGACTCATAACTTCTTCGACTCTCGCCAACTTCTTTTGCACCACAAGCTCGTTGGTGTTTCTGGCCTGTTCATCAGATTCCGCAGTAAGTAAAGAGAGACTCTGTTGGTTAAAACAGGCTTGGGCAAGTCCAATAACATTAAGCTCCTCAACTCCCTCTGGCTTAGGAGCAAGCATCGAGGCTTTTGCTTCTGCTTTTTGCAGTAGCGTCTCCACATTTTCTCGTATTTCAGCTATAGGAATAACCCAGGATACCATTTTTAAAGCCCAAGCATTTAGCGACTGTAATGTTGGCTCCCCTAAATTAAGTATAAAAAAGAGGGTAAATAGTAAATTTGCTGCCAGTGCTTTATCGGTAAATACGGCATCATCTAAATCTAATATATTGTTTACTATCTGGAGTAATTTTCTTACGTCCTCTGCTGAGGGTATTTTGGTATTAAAAAGATGACCTGTAATATTACTTAAATCGTGTAAGGCATTACACAAGTCTTGATTTCCAGCAGGCTGTAGCTTCTCTAGCGCTTCATCGACAGTCAACTTCGCAAATAATATAGCGCCTCGTTCCCGAGCATTAAAAATATCTAAACGAATAAATAACTCAGAGTTGAAGCTATTTGCAAATGCCTCTTTAATCATCCCCAAATTATTTACTGATTGAATATAATCATTCATTAATAAGGCGGTTAGTAATCTTGCTTGCCCAGATTCCGTATCTGCTTTAGCACCTAACCACTGTCTGCCACGCTCTTCTTTGCTTTGCATAGCCCCTCTTATTCCTGCCGGATAAAAATTTTATTCTACCCGAACAAAGACCAAAACAAAAGCCAAGTGTCCGAAATAAGGCCAGAAAAATACTTAAGAATCATCTATTATTAAAATAATTGTCGTGAGGAGCTAACAATGGATAAGCATGGAAGTAGTCGCGGAGACTTTCGCACCATTTATCAAGGAAAATCGGTGGATGATCTTGTTATTGAATACATGGAGCAACATGCTATTCCCGGAATGTCTCTAGCCATTGTACAAGCTCCATATATTACACGTGTCGTTGGCTACGGATTAGCGGATGTACAGTCTAAACGCTTGGTTTCAACCCGGACGCTTTTTAATATAGGGCAAATTAGCACGGCGTTTACGGCAGTAGCGATTATGCAACTCCAAGAAGAGGAAAAATTAAATTTAGATGACTCCATAATGGCATATCTACCCTCCTTCGCTCCCCCCTCCTGGGGAAAAACAAGCATTCGCCATTTGATAACGCACAGTTCAGGAATACCTGACTATACGGCATGTGAGCACTTTTCTTACCACAAGCCCTATTCTGCTACGGAGATTATTAACTTTATTAGCGAACAGCCATTATTATTTTCATCAGGAACGGCAGCTCAAATTAGTGCATCTAATTTTTATCTACTCGGGCTTATTGTAGAAAAGGCCAGTGGCATGAGTTACGAAGCTTATGTGACTAAAAATCAGATAGAGCGTATGGGATTAAAACATACTTTTTTTATCAATAGCCTATCGTCAGTGGAAAATGAAACTGGCAATGGTACTATTCCATTTAAACATAGCGAGTTTTTAAACAATCCTATTCTTGTAAATCCTACAGAGCACGCTGTTGGGCATTCCAAGGAGCAGGCAAGCGTTCCGGAAATAAGCTGGACCTCTTCTTATGCTAATAGCGGTATTCTTGCCTCTTCTGAAGACATTAGCATTTGGGATATTGGTCTGGCAGGAGGCATTCTCGTTAAAAATGCAGCCAATAGAGCGTTCTTATATCAAAGCCCCATACTAAATAATCAGAAAATTACTGGAAATGCGGGCTGGTCATTTCCAGGCCATTCGGGATTAATGCATATTAAAGGCAATATTCCAGGATTTTCTGCTTTTTTAAGCCGTTTTACTGCTGCGAATGAGTTGGTTTGTGTGACACTATTAGCTAATAAAGAGAATTTAGCAGATTTAGATATTTTAGCTCGTAAAATTGCAGCCGCCTTTGACATTAAATTAGCGGCAATGGATGGTGGTTTAACAGCAGAAACCTTACAAAGTCCCTATTCAGTGCCGCAAACTATTGAGCGATTAAGTTCAATAATCAACAAACAAGGAGGGAAAATTTTTGCTCATATCGATCACAGCGGGGAAGCCAATAAAGTGAGTCAACACTTATTACCTACCGAGGTACTTATTATAGGAAATCCAGCTAAAGGAACTGCATTAATGCAAGAAAACCCTGCGATAGCTCTAGACTTGCCCTTAAGAGTAATGGTTACCGAAGACTCTAACGGGGAGGTTTGGTTAAGCTTTACCGACCCAATCAAACTAAAAGAGAATTATCGTTTAAATGGCGATGAGGCTAAGCAAATAGGAATGGCCTTACGCAACTTATGTGAGAAAGCGGTTTCAATCCAAAGTAAGTTTTAAGTACTTATTGCAGAGTTAATAGAAATCTTCGAAAATAAAAACTATAGGCCGTAACTAAGGAACAAATAATGGCAAATTTACTCTGTATTGCAAAATTTATCGCGAAACCTGGTAAGGAGGAGGAGCTACATAAAGCCCTATTAACCCTACTTGCTCCTACTCGAGCCGAGCCAGGATGCATTAGTTATGAGCTCTATCAAAACGTGGAAAACCCTCGCATATTCACTATGACTGAATGCTTTGAATCCAAAGACGCCTTTGACGTTCATTCAACTCAACCTTACCTACTGCACTTTAGAGAAACAGCAAAAAATGCGATTGAATCGGTAAGTTTAACCCTAGGTACCAAGCTGTAATCGGGATGCATGTGATCATTAATAATGCTGCTGCGTAAGGTAGATCTGGCTGTCACAGCAGCCAGCTACTATCCTTCATAAATAAACCCTCTTCTCCATGAATAAATACACCTTTTTTTTACAAAAATTAATTGATACACTCTAGCCAAAATATTCCTCTGTCGGATATAAAATTGACTCTTGATGCAAATAAATCTAATGCTCTTGATGTGCCTATGGATGCGCTTCTCACTAAGGAAAAAGTGGTTATCATTATTCCGACATACAATGAAGCCTCTGTCATTAAAACCACCATTGAGCAAGTCTTTGCTGCAACCGACACTATTCTCAATTATGAATTACACATATTAATTTTTGATAGCGCCTCTACTGATGAGACTCAAGCCATTGTTCAATCATTAAAAACGCGCTATTCAAAATTACATTTATGTTCGGAATTAGCCAAATCAGGATTAGGTTCCGCTTACCTGCAAGCGATGAATTATGCGCTTAATGAAATGAAAGCAGATATCATCTTTGAATTTGATGCCGACTTATCCCACCAACCCAAATATATTGCGCCAATGTTGGAACAATTAGAACACTGTGATTGTGTCGTGGGTAGTCGTTATGTCCCTGGCGGCAGTATTCCGAAAGATTGGGCTTTTCATCGCAAATTATTTTCCGTTTTAGGTAACTACATTGCCAGAGCTGTACTTACCCCAAAATACAAAGATTTCACCAGCGGCTTTCGTGCAACGCGCCGTCAGCACTTATTAAAAATTCTACCGCAGCGCTTTTTAACTAATCACTATGCGTATAAATTACAGTTATTATGGTTACTTCATAAAAGCAAAGCGCGAGTCTGCGAGTTTCCTATCGAGTTCATTGATCGGGATTTAGGAGACAGCAAGCTGCCCAAAAATAGTATCACTGACTCGTTACGGGTTGTATTTACCCTACGCTATTACGAGCTTAGACGCTATCTAAAAATGTGCCTGGTCGGCTCTATGGGCATGGCGGTGCAATTTGGAGTTTATAATCTGTTGCGTAACTATTTACATCTTTCTCCATTTAGCGCCTCTCAGCTGGCCGTATTTGCTGCCATTATTAATAATTTTATTTTGAATAATAAAATTACTTTCCGCACACGCTACCCTATTTCACGGGCCCTAAAAATGCAAAGGCTCGCACTTTTTTCAATTTACTCGATTAGTATTATTTACTTACAAAGCTATTGGCTACGTCTTGGCCTCCTTTGTTTTGGTGATGGAGCACTGCAAGAAAATATAATTATGGGTGTTGGTATTGGCTTAATGTCCCTTTTAAATTATTTCACTTACTCCCGCCACATTTGGGGAGAAAAGCTTGCGCTGAATAATTAAGGTGACGGCTAAATCTATGATCAATACACGAGTTACTGGCTTTCTTCTCGCTTTTTATTTCATGGTGCTATTAGGGTTAGCACCCATCAATTTATTGTCTTTTGATACCTATTATTATTGGGAATGGAGCCGTCACCTCGCTCTATCTTATTATGATGGCTCTCCCATGATCGCCTATTTAATAAAACTGGCCACATCAGCATGGGGTCATACTCTTTTTGCGCTAAGCCTCGTAGGCATTTTAACTGCAGCGCTTACCAGTTGGATTATCTATAAAACCGCTCGCTTTTTTTTATCGAAAGAAGCCAGCTACATTGCTACTCTTTCTTGGCTATTTTCCCCGCTAGTAACCCTTGATATATTAAAACAAACAACTTATGACACACCACTTACCTTATTTTGGGCCCTCACCCTTTACTTCACTGTAAAATTTTTAAAAACAAATAACAATAAAGAACTCTATCTTATTGGGGCCAGCACTGGGTTAATGATGCTGTCTAAATATTCTGGCATCGTCTTAATTCTTGCTCTGCTCCTTTTCCTCATATCCAGCCCTTATCGCTCAATTTTTAAAAACAAACATTTTTATTTGTCTTTATTGTTATCACTTGGCATTTTTAGTCCTGTTATTATTTGGAATTATCAACATCAATGGCAATCCTTTATTTATCAACTCACAACCCATCAGCTCCATGCTGAAGCTAATCCTCTTGTGAGTGCAGGAAAAACTTTTATTGAACTATTTCTTCCTTGTCTGAATGTGATGCTTATACCCCCATTTTTATGGGGAACAGGGACATCAGATATGAAGAATGGGCTAATCGTAAAATTATGTCGGATTGTGAGCATTACCTTTCTTTGTTTTTACTTATATACCGCAAGTAAAGCAGAAATCCGCGAATATTGGCTCGCACCCTATTTAATTAGCAGTGCTCTATTATTAGGATACTGTTTTGAAGTCTTTTCTTATCGTAAATTAGCCAGCGCTCTAGTTGGAATTTATGTGTTAATAAGTTTTTTTATTGTTATTGATAATAACCATACTTATCCTATCGTTAAATCAAAAAAGCTTATAGCCTACCATTTAATTAAACAATTCAATGCAGATTATCCTTTACTAACCGCACCAGTTTTAACCTCAGGCTGGTTTGCCGCCAGAATGCTATTTTTCCTTAACCATAATCCCACCGTTTATACTTTAGGTTGCGATACCCAACAAAATCAATACGCGGAATGGAGTACTGCCATTCATCAGCAAATTAACGAGAAAACGTTAAAAGAAGCGTTATATATTGATATTTATGACCGTAGTGCTTGCCTAGCACAGCATTTTTCCCAATGTCAAAGAATACCTACACGTAATTATGCGTTTAAACAGAAAGAATATAGCCTTTATGTTTATCGCTGTTCGAACCCTTAATTCGCCATAAAAGATAAGCTGCAAGCGGTAACAGTTTATGTAAAAAATTGCATTTTTTCCGACACTTAGACTACCCCTCAAATAAATGGTAAAGATATAGTCAAGATGCACCTTTTTTCAACATTGCCTGCTATCCTTAAATGACAATAATAATTCGAATTCAGCCAAACATTTTTCGTTTAGCATTAGCAGGAAGCCTTCAAGTACTTTCTTGAAACCCTATTTAAAGGCATGGACGCATTTAAATCATAAAAAACTGTTCAAGACCTGGCGATAGGAGCATGTATGAGTAGTTTGTTACCAAGCAAATCGGATGTAGATGCACAAGGAATTTTTATCAAACAATTTTTATCAGATGCCCCCCCTTATCTCGCGCTTCCCACAGACAAGCCCAGACCCCCAGAATTAAAACTAACCCGAGCAGATTTTGAATGCATGCTTCCATTTGAAATAATTCATGAACTTAAAAACAAATTTTCCGGATATCCAACTGCTGATATTTTAATTGCTTCATTTAATATCCTGCTTTATCAGTATACTCACCAAGCAGATATTATTATTGGCGCAGCCCTTAAAACACACCAAGAGCAACGGTCAGAACAGAATTATGATTTTGCTCCAATTCCCCTGCATTACCATATTGAGGGCAATACCAAATTTGAAGAAATATTGAATGCCGGAAAAAATCTACTCCAAGATGCCAATAAGATAAAATCACTCAGTAGAGAACAAATATTAAGCCGCTTGAATATTTATGATTGCCCAAGCTGCTCTCCCCTCTTTCAGGTACTATTTTATTACTCAACCCAAGAGGACTTAAGAAATATTTCTATATATAACAATAACTTAATGCAAAAATCCGATCTTTGTGCTTCGATCAGAGAAACTAATGCAACACTCAATTGCAGCCTTAACTACAATACCAGTCTTTTTGAAAAAGAAACGATTGAACGTATGGCCCGTCAATGGCAAGTGATTATTAGCCAGTTATTAACGAATAATGAAATTTTAACCAAAGATTTGCTCAAATTGCACGAAATTGATGCCCAACAAATTTCCCTATGGAATCAAACTGAATTTGGACCTATTGAAAAACGCCCGATACAAGTCTTATTTGAAGAAGCAGTTGTCCTTAACCCAACAGCCGTAGCCTTAATGCACGAAGGTTTTACTTTAAGTTATAAGCAACTCAACCAAAGAGCCAATCAACTCGCTGCCCATCTTCTCAGTTATTACGTAAACAATTTTCCTGAAAATAAATTAATGGGTATTTGTTTGGATAAAAGCATTGATACCATTGTCAGTATTCTTGCTATCTTAAAAGCCGGTTTTGGTTATGTGCCCCTCGATCCTATTAACCCGTTAAGTAAATTACACTACATCATTGATGATACGAACTTGACTCATATTCTTACCGATCAGCGTCATGCGCAGGAATTTGCTACGTTAGAAAAACCAGAGTTACAACTTTATTGTCTAGATGCCCAGCATCAAGACATCAGCTGGCAATCGATGGAGAATTTAGCATTAGATTATCAATGCAGCGATGTGGCCTACGTTCTTTATACCTCAGGCTCCAGTGGTAAAGCCAAAGGTGTTATGGTAGAACAATCCAGTGTAGTTAATGCATTAAAATGGCTACAGCGTCAATTTACCTTGAAAGAGGATGATCGAGTCTTACAATTCACCCCTTATGGTTATGATAATTCCATCAGTGAAATTTTCTGGCCATTAATTCACGGACTTCCAGTAGTAATACCTAAGAGCTGTCAAGCCAATGATTTTGACTATTTAATCACCTGTATTAATCAAAACAAAGTAACCACGATGCAAATTGGGCCGGTTTTATTGAATAGTTTTATCGAATATTTAACCCCTGATAATAAATCCCAAGTGACCAGTTTACGGCGTATTTTTACAGGTGGTGCAGATTTAACCCGACACTTAAAAGAAAAAATCCTCCAAAAATTAAATATTAATCTTTATATTACTTATGGATTAACGGAAACACCGGTAACAACCTGCCGTCGCTTGTGCAGCCTAGATAAGCATAAAGATAGGAACTGCGAGCCCATTGGTAATTTAGTCAATAACTTAAAGTTCTATGTTCTTGATGATTACATGCAGCCCGTCCCTGTAGGCGTTTACGGCGAACTTTATGTTGGTGGTATCGGTATTGCTAAAGGCTATGTGAACAATCAAGTATTAACTCAAGAGCGATTCATACACAACCCATTTGCCAGTCCCGCTGAGTTAAACGCAAATTTTAATACTCGTTTATATAGAACAGGAGATTATGTGCGCTGGTTGCCTAATGGAGATTTGGAGTATTTGGGTCGTTCAAATGGCGGTATGCGTATTAGTGGCTATAGCATTCCTTTGAATGAAATAGAGGCTTGTTTGATGACCTTTTCCTTAATAAAAGAAGTGGTGGTTTTGCTTTATACCAACGCCTTTGCAAAAACCATGGTTGTCGCTTTTTTCACCTTAAAAAAACAATTCATGCATACAGAGTTTCAGACTGATGTCATGGATTCAGAGTTAAAAAACCATATTGCCCATCATTTGCCAAGCTTTATGATGCCAGAATTATTTATCAAACTGGAACAAATGCCATTAACGGCTAATGGGAAAATTGACAGACAACTTTTATTAAAAATACCACAAACAACTTAAATAGAGTTATAACAAATTAAAATAATGAACTAAGAAGCAGAAAATATGCACATTATCACTTACTTACTTGTTGGAATAACTAGCGGCTTGCTTTCAGGCATGCTGGGTACGGGTACTGCAATTATCGTCATCCCTGCGTTGATTTGGTTTTTACCTCAACATGGCGTGACGAGTGGTATGGCAGTACATATGGCTATAGGCACCAGCCTTGCCGTGGTTTTAGTAATTTCAATATACAATATTTGGATTCAACATAAGCATCAAAATATTGAATGGCATTTTACTCAAATTATTGGCCCTGGTTGCTTGATTGGTGCCTTAATTGGCGCCGCATTAGGTGTAATTATCCCCGGATATGTGATTAAGTATTTGTTTGTATTTGTTTTAATCATTGTTCTTTATACTTTATATCTTAAAAAAGAACCTAAAACCGCGCAAAAAGCTTCCAATATGAAATTAGCGCTGACGGGGAGTGGCATTTCTGGTATTGCCAGTTTAACAGGCGCAGGTATCGGCAACCTCATGGTTCCTTATTTATATCGACAAGGAATTGCCTTTCAAAAGGCAATTGCGACCTCAGTGGCCTGTTCTTTGTTTTATAGTACTAGCGCATTAACTATTTACATGCTTGCAGGCGTTTTTCAGTCGCATTATATGGCGAATCCCCTGCTCTACATTAATGCCCCTGCATTTCTGGCAATTACCGGCATGTCACTGATATTCACACGGTTAGGAGTAAAACTGGCTCAAGGGATACCGCCAAGTACATTAAAAATTATCTTTAGTATTTATTTGGTTATTACGAGTATTTTAATACTGGCTAAATGAATTGAGGGTAATAAAGCAATTATTATTACGAGCACAGTACAAGAGGATGATTAAAAATGAGTTTTGCGCATGACTATCAGATTGTACCATTGGGTGATTCAGGGCTGACCATCTATTTAACGACCGATGAGATTTCAGAAACTGCTCATCAACAGATTCAAACCTTATGGATGAAAATTGAACAGATCACCATCAACGGTCTTATCGAATGCGTTCCAGCATACGCAAGTCTTGCTCTCTATTATGACCCACGAAAAATTAATTTTAAACAACTAAAAGCGCTGGTCCAGGAACAAATACAGCTCTGCGTGCAACAAACGACAAGTCAAACTCATCGCCGTATTAAAATTCCTGTCTGTTATGATCCTGAATTTGCCCCAGATATTGAACTGATGGCGATACAGCTTAATTTAACCATTGAACAAATTATTAAACTTCACACCAGTAGGAGTTACCTCGTCTATATGTTAGGCTTTATACCAGGTTTTGCTTATTTAGGAAAATTGCCAGAAACCCTAGTCGTTGCCCGCCATGCAACCCCAAGGCTAGTTATTCCTGCAGGTAGCGTTGGTATTGCCGGCTATCAAACCGCCATTTACCCGGTAAAATCACCTGCTGGTTGGCAATTGATTGGGCGAACGCCATTAACCTTATTAAGTAATAATCAAGATGCCCCTACTTTACTCCAGCCCGGGGATCAAGTAAGTTTTCAACCTATTGATAAACAGGAATTTTTAGATTTGGAACCCTAACAAATATGCTGATCTTACATCCAGGTTTATGCACTTCAATTCAAGATTTAGGTCGTTTTGGTTATCAAAAATTAGGCTTCAGCCCTAGTGGCGCGATGGATTCCCGCGCTTTACGTATGGCTAATATTTTAGTGGGTAATGCAGAACACGAAGCCGCATTAGAAATTACCGTCGCCGGCCCGGAACTGGTTTTTCAAGAAGATACTATTATTGCACTGTGTGGCGCCAATATTTGTCCATCAATTAATGGTGAACCCATCCCTAATTGGAAGCCTATATTAGTCTCTAAAAATAGTCATTTAAAATTTGGTCAACTCAAAACTGGCTGCCGAGCTTATTTAGCAGTGGCAGGAGGCATTGATAGCACTGCATTTTTATCCAGCAAAAGCACATACAGCCATATTGCTATTCCTGGTATAGCAAAGGGTACGGTGGCGAAAAATGAACTAATAAAAGTAAATCAGCCCAGCCCTTTAACCCAACAGGTTATTACCCATATCCTCAATAATCAAAGTCAATTAGCACATATTCAGCGACACGAAGAATTTATTGAATTTAACTGGGCTATTAATTATTCACATTTCTATCCCGACTTAACTAAAGAACATCACGTACAAGTTATCTTACATCCACAATTATCTCTTTTGACCTTGGAGAGTATCGCCGCCTTCTTTAGTGAAGCTTATCAGGTAAGCCAAGCTTCAGATCGGATGGGCTATCGTTTAGAGGGCCCTGTTTTGGAGTTTGATACTTCTAAAACTATTTTATCGAATCCAGTCAATATGGGAAGTATTGAGGTGCCTGCCGATGGACATCCGATTATCCTCATGACCGAACGAGCAACTATTGGCGGCTACCCAATGATTGGCACCGCCAATAGCACCTCGCTACCTATCCTCGCCCAGAGCAAGCCTGGAGATACCCTGCGGTTTGCGATGATTACGGTAGAACATGCTCAGAAAAAGCTATTACAAGAAGAACAGGCTATTATGACGATGAAGCAAATCGTTCTTTCTAATTACCAGCAGATTGTGGAATCAATAATTCATCAGAAAAAATAGCCTATTGTTTGCAAGCAGCTTGGCGAATAACGCCGTAGCCCGTATTACACTTGCGCTAATAGGCTATAGTTGCGGTAACATTTTTTAAGTAAGCGAGAAGATTACTTTAATTACTAGGAGAGCATTTGTGTGAGTTTCCTTCTGTTACTGCGTTCACAAATCGCGCCAACTCTTTTAACTCGCCTTCAAACTTTTTTAATAAGGTAAACAAACGACTACCCGGCGCCGATGAAAAAAAGAAACGAAAAGAAAAGGACTCCTCCTCAATTTTTTTCTTCTCCCGCCGAATTAAATCCAGAAACTCCTCCAGTGATGTCTGAGGATTACGGAATTTTTCCATTAATTTTTCTATAGCCTGTAGACGGCTACTATTAGTGCATTGAGCAGCATAGCGCTCTAAGTCATTAATGAAAGTCGAGGTTTTGTCACTTATTAATCCCGACAACTCCGTAAAGGTACAGGATAAATGGCCTGAGAGTTGTGCAGTAACTACTTGACGCTCTTCTCTCTCTAAGGAAAAAAACAAATCGTGAAGGTCAGAAAATGAATGAATAAATGCTCTATAATTCACCGTAGAAAGTGCCCGAAGTCGAGCTGCAGAAGGAAGAACAATTAACCAACGATGCAAAAGTGCTCTATCCGCAATTAAATCAGAAAACTCAACAAAAGCGTCACTTTTACAATTTATGCTTTCCAGTAATATACCTAAGTGCTGACTATCGGTTACCCACATTTTTAATTGTGGTTTGACATGCTCGAGAATAGTCTCGTGCATTAAAACTTTATTCTCCCAATGTTGCAGAAATTTTAACAGTGCATCAAAGCCAGTAATTGTCTTTATGCTCTCTACGTATCGGCCCAGAAAATACTTTTTGCTCTCATTACCCCAGGCGTGACGCCATGTAGAGTAAGTAAGGGGCGAGAACCATTGGGATAATTGTTCAAAGAAAGCGTCAATTAGCAAGTTTGGATGCCCTTTAACCCCATGAGTAAAAAGCCTTGAAAAATCAAAACCCTTAAACAATTCCTGGAGTCTTGGTTGTAAATAAGACAACATAACAGTAAGTTGCGTTTCATTATAATTAACCATTAAAGAAATACATTCATCGCCATATTTCACGCCATCGCACATGAGCTTGAAGTAATCTTGCTCAAAACGTTGCCTAAGTTCTGACTTTAAAGCATAGAAAATAAAATTATATTGTTGCGGTTCATCACGAATGAGCTCTACGATTTCTGAAGAATTAGCCTGGATAATAATTTCTTGTTTTTCTGCCAAAAAATGTGGCAGTACCTTATGTAATTTATGCACCTTAAACGGCAATTGACTTAATCTCGTTCCCAGGCAGTTCAATACTGCTGCAAATAATTGTAGATTGATAGGAATTAATGAGAGCAAATCGCGCATTTCACATAATTCGGGTGTTATTATTTGCGATGTTCTCAATATCGGATACTCTGCAACCGTCATTAATTGAGCCAACTTATACCACCAATTATCATCATCAAACCCCAGGCTTTGGCCACGCGTATTTAAAGCCTGTAATGCGGCATTGCATAATCCCTGCAAATCAGAGGGTGTTGATGTGGCAGTTGTCTGCTCATTAAGGCTAATGGTGAATAATTGTGGATGCTGTATTAAATACTCATCAAGGGCCTGAGAAATTTGATCGACACAAGGAAAAATATCCTCATTCTTTTGGCGCAGGGATTCTTCATCAGTAAGCTCGCATCCGAGACAGCGAGCAAATAAAGTTAAAAAATAACATTCTAGCGTGGCGTTTTTATAACCATAATGTTTCAGTTTTAAATGAGCTACCTGCGCTTTAGTCTCTTCAGGCAATGCCCTCCATAAGCCATAAAAAGTCTGAATAGGACCTGCAAGTACTTCATTATCAGCAATATGCTCCGTTCCAGCATCCCCCACCGCTCCCCTTTTCAAGTCCCGAGCCAATTTTCTAATAGCAAAACCAATACTTTGATCATCAAACTGCTGATTATGTTTTTGCTTTAACGCATGCATATAGACACGACTCGCTTCGCCTCCTATCTGCTCCAGAGTTAAAAAATCCCGTCCGCCTAGCTTATATTGAAGCGCTGTTAAATCCTTTTGAAAATCGGGAAAGAGTACATTTGTATTTACTTTTGCTTGATTAAAAATTTCTGCTACTGGAATTAGTTGAGGCTTTGTTTTCCTTTGGCTTAACGCATAGAGCTCAAGAGGAAGATGCCCTTCCTCTTCGGTTTCCTCTTTCAAAGAAAAACCCATGGGTCGACAAAATTGCCAGACTGAAGGCATTAACATTGTCAAAACCGCTTCATCCGGTTTGGCAATTGCTTCTGCAACCTTAAGGCACAGCTGATTGATTGGTAAAAAAGGATGATTCAAATAGGCAATACTGCTTTTTTCTCCAACCAGCTCTCCTCGCTTGAGTAAATATCTTCTAATAAGTTGCTCAATTGCCTCCTGTTCGCTGTCAAAATCAACTTGTTGAACCAGCTTTTTAAAGAAGTCGAAACCCACCTCCGTCTCTAATTTCATCCAGTAAATTTCTTTTTCATTAAATGAGTCAGAAAAAATAAGGGGTAACTTTTGACATTCCTCTATGAATTGAAGCAACTGCACTCTTGATAACATAATCACTCCTAATAATGATGGCTAATATTAGCAGTAATTTTGTTCTTATAAAAAGCAGATTGTTCTGCGAATATTGGTTATCAGTAATTAATTTTTTAATACTTTATATTCATAAAGCTACTCAATAAAACTCGCCCTTGCGGTTGCATTATTCCCATAGTGTTCTAAAACTTACATGTAGAGATTAAATCTCGCGCATTATTTAAGTGATTTGTCCATATCTGTTTTAAACTCAGCATCAAGAAATTATCTTATCGTAAAGTGGTGATTATATTTCCAAGGAGGATATTATGAAACGCACAGTCGCTCTTATATTAGGCTTATTTGCTTTTTCCGCTTTAAATGCTGCAGGCGGTACTGGCGGAGGCGCTGGAGGTGCCGGAGGAAGTACTAGTGGCGGTACAAGCGGCACGACTACAGGAGTCGGGACAGGAAATCCTGGCACAGGAACAAATACCGGAACTGGTATTCACAATAATATGAATAATACAGGAACAGGAACAAATCCTAATACAAATGATACAAATACTGGCACTAATTTAGGAAATCCTGATAATAATACCAATACCAATATGAATTCCGGTACGAATTCGAATACTGCACCTTAAATAAACAAACCTTAATTATGCTGCATTACGGCTACATGGTTTTTAACTTAATATAGCCTTGATGCAGCATCAAGGTTTTGCCCATTACTTCTCGCGAGCAGCGAAAACCCAGCTTCCAATAGCGCCTACCCCTAAAATCAGTAGAATTATGGCTAAGGACCATTGTCCATAACCTTGGACCGCAGCAATAATGCCACTGGTTAATGCGGCGGTTAAATCTTGCAAGCTCGAATATAAGGCACCTGCGGTACCTGCCATTTGGGGAAAAGGGTGAAACGCTCCTGCAAATGCATTAATAAAGGTAAATCCCGCCCCCATACAAAATATCGCGACTGGAAGTATGATACTCCACATTGTGGTGATACCGTATAAGGCCAAACCCAGCATGCAAGCCCCACCAAGCATCATCAGTAATACTCCAACAAATACCATATATGATATACCCTTACGCATCACTAACTGGCTATTAATAATGCCACTAAAACAAATACCTGCAGCAATAAAAACAGTTAATTGTCCAAACTCAATGGGTGTATATCCTAAAACATCTTGAAAGAAAAACGGAGCAATAATCAAGTAAGAAACAATGCCTGCGCAAGCAAAACAAGAGCAGAGGGTATACCCTAAAAACACTTTAGAGCGTAATAAAATAAAAAAATTAGCACGCATTACTCTAAGCTTAGTCGCATCCGGGTTAAGATTTTTATTCGTTTCAGGCAAGGCGCAAAACGCGAGCACCCAAATCACTAATCCAAAGCATAATAAAAATAAAAAATTAGCGCGCCACCCAAAATGCTCCTGAATGTATCCACCTAAGGTTGGTGAAGCCACCATAATAAAGACACTGACGATTCCCACATAAGAGCCAATTTTTGCTAAGGTTTTTCCAGTAAATAAATCACGAACTAAGGAGCGCCCCACAGAACTGCAACAGCCAATACCGAAGCCTTGTAAAAAACGCCCTAGAATTAACATCCACACCGATGTGGCAAGAAAGCAGCATAAACTGCCCAAAATGCTTAAACCAATCCCAAACATTAGTGGGGGCTTACGGCCAATTTTATCGGATAAAGGCCCATAAAATACATGAGAAATTCCTAAACCCAACATAAATAACGACAGAGTCATTTGAATTGCCGCCTCACTACTATTAAAAACTTTGGCAATCGCAGGGAGCGAAGGTACGTATTGATCAGTAGTTGTTTGCATTAATACCATAAGCAATAACACAACAAAAACTAAAAATGGCGATACGATTCGGCGATCTGGTTTGGGCATTAAATGATCCTTGAAATTCATCAAGCCGTAATCCAAAATCACGACTGAAAATCAAATTACATCATGCAAGAGAGCAAAATAGCAAGACAACTCTTACATAAAACAGCAGGAACAGCAATTAGTTCCTACTAATACGCGCATCTCGGAATACATCTTCCATTGTAGGGTTGGTACGATAAATTGTAGAAAAAGCAATGTCATCCAATTTTGCTTCATCAAGCGACGACAATGATTCCATTAATAATTCACTGTAATTTAGGGCATCGGCAATAGTGCATCGTTTTTCAATATCCTTATCGATTAAAGCCTGTACCAATTTGATAATCGCCTTATGCTTAGGAGCTGCTGAACCAGGATTAACTAAAAGTTGTGAAGAATCCGAAACAAAACTCGCTGCAAATAAATCTGGGAAGAGCACGGCAATAATATGACCCATACCGTAAGTATCATTTAAAAAGCCTGTCTTATGTACTGGATCACGATAAAGTTCCGTAAACATCATCTTCTTAGTAGAGCCATGTTTTAGCATTGAGCCGAAATCAATTAATCTCATTGCTTGTCCCTGCACATCAAGAATAAAATTCAGCGGCTTAATATCATTATAAGTACGATAACGTAAATGTAATTCATTCAAATCGCGTAACGCGGTGATAATACATTTTAAGCGTGTATCAAAAGGCAAACTTAGTAGTTGCTCCCTAGAAAATCGTCCTAATGCCTGCCCAGGCTGCCAAGACGAAACCACATAAGCTGACTCGCCTTCAGAGAAAAAGAGTGCCGTTCTTGAAAATAACCCATGACATTTAGCCTCACGTCGCGCAGCCTCCTTTAAGTCGGGTACAACACCAGATTGTATCTGTTTGACGCAATAAGCAGGCTCTACATCGTTAGGCGATAAATAAGCTTGCCGAATTGTCCCTTGCCCACCACGGGCAAAAAGCGTCATATCTCTATTCATCCAGAAACTATGACCATCAGTTAACGTCGTTTGGGTTTTTAATTGATCCTCAGATACTCGCCTTTGAGCAATGCTTGCTTCAAAAGATGAGATAATTTTGGTTTGAATCCGTTGCAATGCACTTGTAAACGAAAGGTTATTAAGCAAATGATGTTTAGCTAAATTTTCTACCAGTATGCTAATTCGTTTTAAATTATTTTCAGATAAACGACATAATTGCTGAATATTTCTATCGCTTAACAAGCTAGCATTATGATGATGCAAAAAACTTATTAACATAAACAGGAGCTCAGCAGGTATTCTTACCTTTCGTTCAAAAAATTTTTTATTGTGCATCGGATAAGGCTGCTCCTTAGAAAACTGCTGCAGCAATTTAATAAAATCCATAACATAATTTTGAGGGGTTTCCTCCAAAAGGTTAAATGAATCGGCAGGTTCCGTAACAGATATATCTAAATTTCTATCGTTACATAAATCTCTTAAGAGATGATACCTACCCATTATCATCGCACAAGTAGCTGGGGTATATCCTGCCCTATTCTTAACCGCATTAAAGGAAAATTGTTTTTCCTTTACCAACCAAAAAACAATATGAGAAAACCCATTCATTGCAGCCAGATGCAATATCGTATCTCCATCTACATCCATATGGTCCAAACGATATCCTTTTTGATCCAATAATTGGAGAATTTCTAAATAACCATACTGAGTAGCCAACCAAACAGGGGATTGTTGCACATTACCGGTATCTCCTATCAATTCATATGCATTAGGACCCTCATTAAGTAACCACTCGACAACCTGATAGTGGTTCTCCTGTATGGCAACTGTTAGGGGAGACAATCCAGTTTTTGCGCGAACATCAAATGAATAATTATGCGCATAGAACCATTTTAATAAGGGTAAATGACCACCATAAGCAGCCAGTAAAACCACATCGTAATCATTTTTATATTGCGCCGTAAGGATTTGCCGCCCAAATTGTTGATGTATCCATTGAACCACATTAACATGACCCCTACTTACCGCAAGCAAAATCGCATTTTCTCCTTCGGTAAGAGAAAATTCAGCAAAAAT
The DNA here is from genome assembly GCF_001465875.1 of Legionella saoudiensis. Lineage (GTDB taxonomy): Bacteria > Pseudomonadota > Gammaproteobacteria > Legionellales > Legionellaceae > Legionella > Legionella saoudiensis. The sequence continues at coordinate 1,745,860 of NZ_LN901324.1, forward strand.
ATCGCTAATTAACCACTGTAAAACAGTAAGCTGACCTTTCATAGCCGCATATTGGACAATTTTTATGTGATGATATTCTTCTAGCTTGTTTAAAGAGTAGCGTCTATGTAGCATTTTCAATGCCTCTAGATCCCCCTTCTCAATCATCGAAGCGATTACTGCAGCTGAAGGAACCAAATGAGCGTTAGATATTTGGCTTTGTTGGTATTGCGTCAACCATTCTAGCAATGCCCCATTCATACTACTGTGGGCGTTCAACATCGTTTTTTCATCAAGCGCAAGATTTTTGGTGGTAATTAACCATTTCACGATTTCTAATTGCCCTTTCCTGGCTGCAAAATGTAAGAACTTATATAAATCAGGGGAATAACTATTCCCATATAGCTGTGCCACTAACCACTGAAATACGTTCAAACCACCATGAGATAGTGCGGCTGTAAAAACCGTTGTACCATCTTTTGCACGCTGAGCCACAATAGGCAATATCCCTTGTTTTTCACATAACCATTGCAGTATATTTAATTTATTGTAGGACGCGGCATACATCGCAGGAGTAAGTCCTGCTGCACTTACCTCATTCAAAAGAAGAGGTTTTTTACTATAAGCATAATCCAATATTTCTAGATGCCCATTTGCTGCAGCATGACTAATGATGCCATCGCCTTGGCTGTTTTTAACGTCCAATGGTACTTTAAGTAATTCCACTATCCATTTTACGACAGCAGCCCTGCCATTCATCGCTGCACACAATAAAGGGGAATTACCCCAGCGATCGCGGACACTTACACTATAGTCATGCGCCACCAACCATTTAAACAATTCAAGATGACCATAGGTTGCAGCCAGTAAAACCATATCTAATTCTTGCTGCACGCTACGTTGTGCCGATAAAACCTGTGAGCCGAAACGAGAATGAAGCCATTCGAGGATCGATATGCGGCCATTCATGGCTGCGATTAAAATGGCGTTTACATCCTTATTTCCATTGCTATCAACGGTATATTCGGTAAGCGATGATTCAGCAACAATACCTTGCTCAATGAGCCACTGTAAGATACCAAGCTGGCCGGCCATAGCTGCATATTGCACTATAGTTAGCTTATATTTCGGATGTAAGATATTTGCAGTACTCGTTAAATGCATGGTGAAAGGGAGTAGAGAGCGTAAATCCCCCCCATCAATACTTTGAAAAATTGTTTCAATGTCCTTTGCTGATAACTGGGATTGGTTAACTACCGTAAAACGAGAAGCTTTTTGTCGTTTGCCAAACATACCTGCACGATCCTTATAAACAGAAAATGAGACCTCTTTGCTGTTATTTTGAGTTCAATTAAAGTCAATAATATTACATCATGAACAAAATAAACTCAACAACTTAGGCCTTTACCTCCGCAGTGGTTCTGCTATGATAAGTTTCAATAAAAAGGCGATTATATTTAAAGGATTAACACCATGACGCATGATGATCAGAAAAAGAAATCCAAGGGACACATAGTCCTCTCCTCACATCCTTCGGTACACTCAGCCCCCTCATTAAAAATTAAATGGGGTGCTCCCAGCGCTAAAGAACGTGGACCAATTATTGCCTCCTTGACTAACATCCGTAATCGTAATGCGGTTGGTACCCATTCAGGCTCTTATTCAGTATACCGAGCACTTGCCGTCGCAGCTGGAGTATTAGATCCTGAACACGTCCCCGATCTGACTGATACTACCCCACCGGTGACTATTGGCCCACACCCCCAATGGAGTAATCCGCAAAAAATTATTTCATTAGATCCCTGGGGACACATGGTTGCCACAGAATTTGCTGAGGAAATTCAAGCCGGCTATGACATTCGACCCACAATTGCGGTTACCAGAGCACATATTAATATTCCCGAACTGCACACAGCGATGCAAAAAGGACGCCTCAAACCTGATGGCAAAATATTAAAAGAATCAGGCGATGTAACGGTAACCAAAGCAGCAATTGAGCCTGTTTGGTATTTACCCGGAATTGCTGAGCGCTTCCAAGTTTCAGAATCGGCCCTTCGCCGTACCCTATTTGAACAAACAGCAGGCATGTTTCCAGAATTAGTAACGCGTACTGACCTTGATGTCTTTTTACCGCCAATAGGAGGACTTACCGCCTATTTCTTTGGTGATGTAACCACCATTCATGATCCTAAAGTGGAACTAACTTGTCGTATTCACGATGAGTGTAATGGTTCTGATGTATTTGGCTCGGATATTTGTACCTGCCGCCCTTATTTAACACATGGCATTGAACTTTGTATTGAATCAGCTCAAAAAGGAGGAGCCGGACTTATCGTTTATAACCGTAAGGAAGGTAGAGCCTTAGGCGAGGTTACTAAGTTTCTAGTCTATAACGCACGTAAGCGTCAAAAAGGCGGCGATACAGCAGCTAAATATTTTGAGCGTACTGAGTGCGTTGCCGGAGTTCAAGACATGCGTTTCCAAGAGCTTATGTCTGATGTTCTGCACTGGCTGGGCATTACCAAAATCCACCGTTTTGTTTCCATGTCCAATATGAAATACGATGCCCTCATTAAATCAGGAATCGAAGTGATTGAGCGCGTCACTATTCCTGATGAGCTGGTTCCTCCTGATGCTCAGGTAGAAATGAATGCAAAACGTGCTGCTGGTTATTACTCACCGGAGCGCATCGTCGATATTAATGAATTAGCTGAAACCAAAGGACGTGAGCTTCATGAATAAGGAACAACAAATACAAGATCCTGTATTAACCATGCTTCGTGATCCGCGCAGCATTCGCACTCGTGCTCATGCTATTTTAAAGCTTGCCAAACAAAACAAGCTTAATCACTTTAGCCTGCAACCGGAACAAATGGCAGCTACTGCCTCATTTGTTACTGAGGTAATTCAAGAGCAATACCCCAATTTGGATATCCCCTACCATAGTCGCTGGCGCCATTTTGAAGCTGGCGGCATTGATCGCATCAAAAAAATGCAGGAGCAGCTGAGTTCACTTAATTCTGAGCAACGCGGGAAGATTCTTTATGAATTGGTAATTATTAGCGTATTTTTGGATGCTGGGGCCGGCCCTTCCTGGCGCTATAAAGAACCAGCATCTGGAAAAGAGTTTTCACGCTCGGAAGGGCTGGCTCTAGCAAGCTTGGACCTTTATCAATGCGGCAGCTTTAGTGCCCACCCTCAAGAACCGTTGCGCGTAGATGCTCAACGCTTAACCGAATTTAGTGAGCAAGATCTGCAACAGGGTTTTCAAGTCAGCAGCAGCAATCCTCTTGAGGGTGTTTCAGGTCGGGTTGCTTTATTAAATCGCCTAGGTAAAGCAATCCATGAACATCCTGAGTATTTTGGTCCAACTGGACGCCTGGGTGATTTTTATACCAATGTTCGCTCTATGGCAACACAGGGTCATTTGGAAGCAGCACAAATTTTTCAAGCGGTACTTGGCGCCTTTAATAATATCTGGCCCGCGCGGCTTAGCTATCAAGGAGTGCCCTTAGGTGATGTATGGTTGCATAGCGCATTAAAAACCCAAGATTCCGGCTCTGAATATGTCCCATTTCATAAATTGTCTCAATGGCTCACCTACTCTCTTATCGAGCCTTTAGAACAAGCTGGAATCCAAGTTACGCAACTTGAAACATTAACCGGCTTACCTGAGTATCGTAATGGCGGATTATTGATTGATACGGGCTTGCTTCGAGTTAAAGATCCAAATGCCCTACACCAAGCTCATGATCCCAGCTCTGAGCTCGTAGTGGAATGGCGAGCTTTAACCGTGGCCTTATTGGATGAACTGGCTGATTTAATTAGAGAAAATCTACAAAAAAATACTCAAGAGCTACCACTCGCAAAGATCTTGCAAGGAGGTACCTGGGAAGCAGGACGGCGTATTGCCAGGGAAAAACGTAATCAAGGTACCCCGCCACTACAAATTATTAGTGATGGTACTGTATTTTAGGAGTTATGATGCAAAATCAAGAGGTTGTGGTAGTAAATCATCCGTTAATTCAACACAAATTAACGATCATGCGCCAAAAGGAAACCAGTTGCGTAAAGTTTCGCACTCTAATGCATGAAGTAAGCATGTTGTTGGCCTATGAAATTACTCGTGATCTGGAAATAGAATATGCTGATATCGAAACACCTATGGCAACAATGAAATCCCCCGTTCTCAAGGGCAGGAAAATGGTGTTCGTTTCTATTCTACGTGCAGGCAATGGTTTAGTGGATGGCATGTTACAACTTGTCCCTACTGCTCGTATTGGTCATATTGGATTATATCGTGATCCCAAAACTTTAGAGGCTATTGAGTATTATATTAAATTACCTGAGCACATGCATGATCGTGATGTAATTGTTGTTGACCCCATGCTTGCCACAGGAAACTCAGCAATTGCTGCGGTTAAAGAAATTAAAGAAAGAGAACCAAAATCAATTAAATACCTCTGTCTGCTTGCAGCTCCTGAAGGTATAGCCACTTTCCATGAAGAGCATCCTGATGTCACTATCTTTACTGCTGCAATTGATGAGCGGTTGAATGAAAAGGGATACATTATCCCAGGCCTAGGAGATGCTGGAGATAGGCTTTATGGGACAAAGTTAGACTATTAATAAATACCTAGCCCGCATTAGCACCATCAATACGGGTTAGGGTATCCAACGCTTTACAATGCTAACCAATCTGTAGTATTAAAGTAATATGCAGCATAAAAATACCATTTATGTGAAAAAAATAGACATTAACTGGTAATATTATGTACAATTAGGACTTCCTTGTATATTGGATTAATAATACAAGCCCGTTTTAAGGTAGGATGTATGGCGATAAATGAATCTTTGGCAGTACCCGTATCTGGAGCAGATCAAAGCACTACTACTTGGGAAAAACAAGATACAGTTTGGATGCTGAGCCTTTATGGTACTGCAGTAGGCGCAGGCACATTGTTCCTGCCAATTGATGCGGGCCTAAATGGCATTTTGCCCTTAATTATCATGGCCCTATTAGCTTTTCCAATGACTTACTTCTCGCACCGAGCCTTATGTCGATTTGTTTTATCTGGCTCTTCGGCACAAAACAATATCACTGAGGTGGTAGAAGAACACTTTGGCACCTTTTCTGGGCGTATTCTAACTGCCTTATATTTTTTTGCAATCTACCCCATTTTGTTAATGTACAGCGTTGCCATCACCAACACGGTAGAAAGTTTTCTGGTTAATCAGGTTGGCGTCTCCGCTCCACCGCGCGCTCTTTTAGCTATTATTCTTATTCTCGCCTTAATGGCGATTATCCGTTTTGGGCAGGAAATCATTGTAAAATCAATGTCCCTTATGGTTTATCCCTTTGCAAGTATTTTGCTATTTTTATCTTTATATCTAATTCCTAATTGGAATAATGCCGTTTTACAACAAAGCAACTCCTTACACGCAAATGGCGGAAATGGGCTACTAATGACCCTTTGGTTAGTTATTCCTGTAATGGTATTTTCTTTTAACCATTCACCGATTATTTCCTCTTTTGCGGTCAGCCAAAAAGAGCGTCATGGCGAGGCTGCTGATAAACGTTGTACCAATATTATGAAATACAGCCATTTAATGATGGTGTTTTCAGTCATGTTTTTTGTGTTTAGCTGTGTATTTAGTCTTTCCCCTCAAGATTTAATGCAGGCCAAACAACAAAATATCTCAATTTTGTCTTATCTTGCCAATCATTTTAAAACCCCATTAATTGCTTGCATTGCGCCCATTATTGCCTTTATTGCCATTTCCAAATCGTTCTTAGGACATTATCTAGGTGCTAAAGAAGGCTTGAGCAGCATTATTGTTAATTCGTTAAAATCATCTGGAAAAACAATTAGTAAAGACAAGCTGCAACTGGTTATTGAAGTATTCATGGTTATTACTTGCTGGATCACCGCCACAATTAACCCGAACATTCTCAAAATCATTGAAACTTTAGGAGGGCCAGTTATTGCTGTGCTGTTATTCATTATGCCAATGTATGCGATTGCCAAAGTACCGGCAATGAAAAAATACGCTACCCAAAAAATTAGCAATCTATTCACCGTGATCATGGGTGTGATTGCAATTTCTGCAATTATTTATGGCCTACTTTAACAACGCGCGCCTGCAAATATTTATTAGGTAGCTTGGTGCAAACCACCAAGCTACACCATTGGCTCTAGAGAATACTCATGTCAATGTGAATTGGCTTTCCTACACTTGCCTCCACCCACCAAGATATGAAACAATCAGGCAAATTATCCATGCAATTGCATTAAATGCACAGTGAATTTCATTATTTACCTATAGAAAACATCCAAGCAGGTCAATATCAGCCCCGACAAGACTTTAATCCCGATGCCTTAAAAGAATTAGCTCAATCCATTGCTTCTCAGGGCCTAATTGAACCACTCATTGTACGCGCCATAGCCAAAGAGCGTTATGAGCTTATTGCCGGTGAGCGGCGTTGGCGAGCTGCGAAAATAGCAGGAATGCTGCAAGTACCCTGCTTAATTGGTAATTACAGCGATAAACAAGCCTGCGCGCTTACTTTAGTTGAAAACATCCAGCGTGAAGATTTAAATCTTATTGAAGAGGCCAGCGCCTATCGCCGTTTAATGGATGAATTCAACTATCATCAAGATGAAATTGCCACATTAGTAGGCAAATCACGCAGCCATGTTGCCAATATCTTACGCCTATTAACCCTTACTCCTTTTGTAAAAAATTATCTTCGTGAGCGAACTCTATCCTTAGGTCATGCCCGCACCTTAATTGGCTTAAATCCGACTGACCAAGAATATTTAGCTGAGCAGGCCATAGTGGAGCAATGGTCTGTTCGTCAATTAGAACAGGCTGTAAAAGAACAAAAAAAGCAAAATTCAACACCTATTAAAAACGCCAAAAAAGATCGCGACATTGAGCGTTTGCAAACTATTTTAGCAGAGCAAGTAGGTGCCCCTGTAGAAATAATCGACGATAATGGTGATGGGGGCTGGCTTAAAGTGAAATTTTTTAACAATGACACGCTTGCAGGGCTTTTGGAGCGGCTGGGCTTACGATATGATTAGAATCTGCCTCCAATTTCTAATGGGAGCAGCCTCTAATAAAAAAATTATCCTAGAAAAAGGAACCAACATTGATAAAATGGATGCTAACTGGCTTATGTTTGCTGGCATTATCGTCAGGCTCTCAAAGCGGCAGTATACAAAATGATGTAGACGCATTAATTAAGCAGATAAACCCTAATGTCAATCTTGGCATGGTCGTTATTGATTTAACTTCTGGTGAAACTTTATATCGACGCAATGCGGACCGTTTTTATATTCCTGCCAGTAATATGAAACTGTTTTCGGAAGCAGCTGCATTGATGGTGCTGGGCCCAGATTATCATTTTACTAACCAGTTAAGTATCAGTTCTGGAATGGTGCAGCAAGGTGTATTACATGGTGATATTTACCTAAAGCTCAGTGGCGATCCTTCTTTCTCACGTGATGATTTAAAGGAATTACTTTCCTCTTTAAACAATTGGAACATCCGTGCCATTCAAGGCAATGTATATATTGATAGCAATCTAGCTAATGTCGATGCCTATCCTCCTGGATGGTTAAGCACTGATTTAGCTTATAGCTATGGAGCCCCCAATGCTCCTGTAATGCTCGATGCAAACCGCTTAACCGTGACAGTAAACCCTGGAGCCAAAGCAGGTGATCCAGCCATTGTGGAGGCAAATGATGAGGGGGCTGCCATCAGCATTAATAATCAAGCCACCACTAAAGCGAGCGCAGAGGGGTGTGGCGTGGGCTTTTCCCTAGATCAAGACAATCACCTAATTACCCGTGGCTGTGTAGGGGTGGGGCAAGGAGCCGTACAACAACGAATGGCAATAAAAAATCCACTAGCCTATGCCCAGGGAATGATTCGCAATAGTTTAGCCCAAGCGAATATTCAACTGAGTGGCCAAGTTCAATTAGGTAAAACCCCTGCCGGGGCTTTATTGATTGCCAACCAGCATTCAAAAGCATTATCGGTGCTGATGGCTGACACGCTAAAACCCTCTGATAATTTATACGCAGACAGCTTGTATTTACATGCTGCTGCCAAACTTAACGGAGCTCCAGTTAATTGGAAAGAGGCGGAACCAATCATCAAAAATTTTTTACAAACACAAACTGGAATTGATTTTAGCCGCTCTATATTTACTGATGGCTCGGGATTATCTCGTTATAGCCTGGTCACCCCTGAACAAACTATTTCATTATTAACATTTTTATATCAACGCTTCCCTCTTGCTTATGAGTATATTGCCGCCCTACCGGTTTCTGGACGTGATGGTACCTTACAAAAGCGATTCAAGGTTCCGACACAACAGGGTTTTGTTCGGGCAAAAACGGGTACAATGACCGGAATAAATAGCTTATCTGGCTATTTATATACAGCTAATGGCCATACTTTAGCTTTTGCCATGTATGTCAATAGACAACCAGGTAAGTCTTCAGGTCCTGGGCGTCCGGTATTAGATGCTTTATGCTCTTATTTTCTTAAGCTTAGCCCTGTGATAAATCATGCCCCACAACTGGTTTCGGCACACAAACCCGTTAATTTTCAATTAAAGCCAAATCAAATTGAACGACAAAAGGCACACCAAGCCAAATGGAGACGCTTGGAATCTGCCATACGCACTGCCCTACGCGGTCAAACAGTTAATATAATCTATCGTGGCGATGAATTAGTGGTAACAGATAACCAATCCGATGCCAATAAGGTATGGGCATCTCTGCAATCCGTTGTCCAAAAATATCCTTTTGCCGTAATGCTTTCCTCTAAAACCTTAGCAATTCACCCTGCTGCTAAACCTGCATTACTGTGGGTACAAACTACAGATACAGGCAATCAAGCAGAGCGTGTATGGACCATCAAGGAGTCCGCATAAAAAAGAGCCACATAGAACAAAAATATCCTTTTTAGCTTGCTTAGGTGTATAATAAGGGCAGAAAGCGTAGTCAGGATAAGTGTTGCGCAATCCAGGGTTTGTTCAAAATTAAGGCCTTGATTCCCAATTATGGCTAACCGCCATCCAGGCTACTAAGTACCACCACTTACCTCTATTTGGAGAAAAATTTGAGCATTATAATGCGTATTGTATTCCTCACCTTTTTTCTATTCAATGCAGCATGTGCTGCACCAATGCCAATACAGTTTTTAACGGTGAGCGATATTCATTACGGTAATAATAATAAACTAGGCGATGGTCAAGATGCCGGGCCTGAACTTCTTAAACTTACCGAAAATAAAATAAAAGAATTAAGTCCTACGGTAAATTTTATCCTTTTTTTAGGCGATATCCCTGCACATGCCCTGTTGTTTAATTCGTCCAAAGTGGAATATGAAAAAATCGTTTTCCAAAGCTTATATCGCAGTGATATAGCACAAAAACCTATATTTTATGTCCCAGGAAATAATGATTCTCTTCAAGGAAACTACCAGCCTTTTGAAGCAAATGGTATTTCTCCCCTGACCTATGCTACTGATTGGGATGGAGCCTGTGCTCATTGTAAAGGCCTTATAATTGATGACAGCCATATGTATCATGATGGCTATTATTCCAGTTATGTTATTCCTAATAACAAAGAAGTGATTCTATTGGCCTTAAATGCCACCCAATGGACCCAAATACCATGGCTAAAACGTGGATTTTTCTCTAAATACAAAAACCAAGAAGCCGATGCGCGCACACAATTAGCTTGGTTAGAAGACCAGTTAAAAAGTCACAGTGCAAAACAATTGCTTATTGCAATGCATGAGCCTCCTGGCCGCTCTTATCTCGGTGAGTCCATTTGGTATGAGAAATATGAACAAGAATTTATAAGAATTCTTAATAAATATAATCACTTGTACGGGCAAATTACGTTACTTAGCTCCCACACTCACATGGAAGAATTCCGCAGGGTGCGATTAGATAATGGACTTAATTTGTATGATTATGCCACTCCAAGCATTAGCCGTAATCATCATAACTATTCAGCGTTAAAAGTATTTAGCTTAAATCCAGAGTTGCAAATAAAAGACTTTACTACGTATTACACGAGCGCTTTACGCGAATGGAATAATGAGCAATACCACGCTCTAAGTGCCCCAGACCCTATTTTACCTAATTGCCAAGGACAAACCCTGGCAGAATGCTTGGACCAATTAACTCCAGATCAAGTCTGTGAGGATTTGGACAAAGGCGCATTTTACGGAGTAAAAAACGCTGATGTACCGGATAATAATTGTAAAAAAATCTTTGCGGTAAATTAAGAAGTCTGGCCTTATAGTAAGCTGCGCTTAAGACTCATAACGCTAAACTTTCTAAGTACCAGAAAAACACATAATCCTGGGGAGCTACGGCGAAGGGGCTCCCTGAACTTATAGGATTTTCATATCCAGGAGATCCCTTACGGTACTTCTGTTAGCTTAACCGGGAGATGACATTTTCACTGAAACCTCACTTGCAAGTTCTTCCTCATTTTTTTTCTGCAAGTTATATTTATCTTTAAAGTCTTTAAATTTCTCTGAGCCATCCGCTCGCTTTGCTACCTCTGGTTTTACTTCAGCAGATGGCTTTAAAGGGACCTGGTCTGCTTTTTCAGTACTATTATTTCCATAACTCCAAAAACGTATACTTGATGTAATATTTTGCCCAATATTTGCTATCATCACCGGAACACGAGAGGCCGCATTAATTGCCGTTGCGGTTATCATTTGCCCCATTAGTTTATTCTGATTTTGTATTACATCGAGACCTAAGCAGTCATCAATTACTTCAGAATATCCCATTTGTGAGTTTAAAATAAAAGTATTACCCGCATGATAACCTGGTATATTGTCAACATTAATACCTTTACTTTGAACCATAGATTCAAGTGCCGAGCCAGTATGAATTATTTTTTTTGCCTGGGTGGCAAAATCACTTACATCTCTCTGATAAGGATCAATAGTCAACATAAGGTAATTAAATGCCTCGCCTCCAGCTATTATTATGTTCTCTTTGGTTAAATAGTTTTTGATGCTTTGGCCAACAAAATCACATCCCTTTTGAAAATAACTACCCTCAGATTTAGCTTTTTCTTCTCTTTTAGTCTCTTCCCTTTTATGATTCTCCTGATGACTTTTCTGTCGATGTTTCTTTCTAGCCATAAGGACCTCAACAAACACACACTCTGTATATTAATTATATACATAGATACTTAAATGCGCATTCCATGGCAAGTTCTACAATGCTTTGGTTATAGTATTTCTACGTATTGATTAGATAAAGCACGGGAATGTATACTTATTACACAAATACATCTTGGTGATAATCATGAGCTTAAGTGCGCGAATATTTATTGTCGGCCAGCCAGGTGCAGGAAAAGCACTATTAGCGAAAACCATTGCAGAACGGCTAGGTTGGAATTATGTTGATGCGGATACAGGCTTAGAATACCTTTCAGGACTTCCTATTGATGAGATTTTAGGAGAACAAGCTACAAATCATTTTCTTAATTGCCAAAAAAATATTTTAGCTACTTTATTGCAACGAGAGCATATTGTCGTTACCACAGATGCCAGTATTGTGTGTGATGAGGAGATCATTAATTTACTTAGGGCTGAGCACGTCGTCTATTTACAAGTTAGTCTACCTGTACAAATAACACGCCTTGCAAAAAGCCAACAGCCACTATTAGGCGATTCACTGGAAAAATTCCTGCAAAAACTACATGTTCAAAGAAACCATTTATATGAAAAAATTGCTACATTAAATATTGATAGCAACGATAGCAACTTGGAGTCTCATGTAAACTCAGTACTACACGTAGTTCCTTCATCAATGCACCTGAAGCATCCCTCTCCTGCATTAAATGCAAGCGAGCGGGCTTTTTATCATAAACAATCACACGAACTTATTCATTTAACAGAGCAGCAAGCTAAGTGTCTTAAGTTATTAGCTCAAGGAAAAACATCTAAAGAAATCGCTAAGCTTTTAAGTATCTCTTTTCGCACAGTTGAGGCAAATCTCGCTAAAGTCATGTTGGCCTTAGGATGTACATCCAGTAAGGAGCTTATTGCTCTATATCATCAAAGACCATAGCACTCAGCGGAATATGAATACGAAAAATGAAAACCCAGTGGCAAACAACCCCAGACCTGTTTAGCGCTAAAGCAGATATGATAGGAAATAATAAACTTCCTTAGATAAGCGACTAACCCACGTGCAGATCTAATAAATTATCAGTTGGTTAGCCCTTCAGTTCCTGCTACTATAATTTTATTTTCAAAAAATTTAATCATGAAAAATAATCAATTTGATCTAATCGTTATTGGTGGCGGCAGTGGTGGTATTGCAAGTGCAGTGCGTGCAGCAAAATATGGAGCCAAAGTAGCCGTGATAGAGGCGAACCATTTAGGTGGAACCTGTGTTAACTTGGGTTGTGTTCCTAAAAAAATAATGTTTAATGCCTCAATGATGGCAGAAACAATGCATCGTGCACCGGATTATGGTTTTGCCCCGGTAGATGCAAAATTGGACTGGAATGATTTAGTAAATAAACGTAATGCCTATATTGAACGCCTAAGAGTAAATTATACTAAACGTTTTGAGCAATTTAATATTACTCGCATTCATGGTTTTGGTGCATTTCATGATAAGAACTCAGTCGTTGTAGATGAACAAATTTATCATGCAGACCATATCATTATTGCCACAGGTGGTGAGCCTATTATCCCCAGCTTCACTGGCATGAAACATGTAATTGATTCCGATGGTTTTTTTGCCTTAACAAAACAGCCTGAAAAGGTAGCTATTATTGGTAGTGGATATATTGGGGTCGAGCTAGCCGGCGTTTTAAATGGTTTAGGCTCTGAAACGCATTTGCTGATGAGGGGCGAAAAGCCTCTGAGTCGTTTCGACCAAGTTTTGGGTGATACCCTCTTAGAAACGATGCAACAGCAAGGAATTCATGTTCATCAAAATCATCGGGCATGCGAAGTCACCTTACATACTGATGGCCGAAAGGCGATAGCCTGCCAAAGTGGCGCTCTTTTATCTGATCTGGATGTAATCATTGCTGCAGTAGGCCGAAAACCCCGTACACATAATTTAAATTTGCAAGCAGTACAAGTTAAAACCGATGCGCAAGGTTTAGTTCTAGTTGATGCATTTCAAAATACCAGTACTGCGGGAATTTATGCGATTGGTGATGTGACTGAGGCTCCTGCCTTAACACCTGTAGCTATAGCTGCAGGACGCAGGCTTGCTGATCGTTTATTTGGTAACCAACCGGATGCACATTTAAATTATGACTATATTTCCTCGGTAGTATTTAGCCACCCGCCTATTGGAACAGTAGGGCTAACTGAAGAGGCTGCAATCGAGAAGTATGGTAAAGAGCAGATTAAGATCTATCAGACACGTTTTAACTCCATGTACTATGCTTCAAGTGATGATAAGATCCCAACGGTAATGAAGCTGGTAACCCTGGGCAAGGAAGAACGAATTATTGGCTTACATGTTATCGGCCTGGGGGCAGATGAGATGTTGCAAGGTTTTGGTGTGGCGGTCAAAATGGGTGCCTGCAAAAAGGATTTTGATAACACCGTTGCCATTCATCCAACAAGTGCTGAAGAATTTGTAACGATGGTGTAATTAAGATGAATCTTTCTATTCGCAGTTTCGAGGGGAAAAGCCCTACCTTGGGCAATAAAGTTTATATTGACCCACAATCTACGGTAATTGGTGATGTAACATTAGGCGATGATGTTTCTATTTGGCCAATGGCTGTCTTGCGTGGTGATGTAAATTTCATAAAAATAGGTAGTGCCTGTAGCATTCAAGATGGAGCTATTCTTCATGTTACCCATGATGGCCCCTATACTTCTGGGGGTAAGCCTTTGATTTTAGGTCAAGGTATAACTGTAGGACATCAAGCGGTGCTACATGGGTGTACTATTGATGATTATTGTCTCATTGGTATGGGAGCATTAATTTTAGATGCTGTCCATATTCAGCATCATGTCATGGTGGCAGCAGGTAGCGTCGTTTCGCCGGGCAAAATTCTAGAAAGTGGTTATTTATATCTAGGTAATCCTGCGCGTGCGGTTCGAAAATTATCAGCTACCGAATTAGAGCAATTAGAGTATTCTGCCCGCCACTATGTACGTTTAAAAGATAAATATTTAAATCAAGAATAACTTTTGGTCAGTTCTATTATGGTAGGTTGATCGAGGCACGGAACCCTGGGTTGCTTCGCTGCGCTCGCAATGACGGGGAGCGATTTTTGCGAAGAGCCCTATTAAAATCATAGCGCGTACTCACGCCTCTCTGGCAGTGATGAGGTTCTATGGGCGGATTCAAGTTAAAATAATGGCTGGTATTTGGCTCTCTCGCCCACGAATGAAGCTTGATAGGCTCTGTGGTCACGCGCGGGAGATGGGTATTGGGTAATCATTTACAGACTGCAGAAACAAAAAAAGCGGCTCCAGGCCGCTTTTCTATTCTTAATAAAACCCTGGCGATGACCTACTTTCACATGAGGAGACCTCACACTATCATTGGCGCATGTCTGTTTCACTTCTGAGTTCGAGATGGATTCAGGTGGTTCCAAACCGATATGGTCGCCAGGAA